>JAPOWQ010000068.1 GCA_026707585.1 Chloroflexota bacterium
GGTCAGGATGGCCAGGACGGTCAGGAGCATCCCAATGCGCCAATGGGCCACGGTGGCGACGGCGCCAACGACAACGGGGGAAAGGAATCCGCCCATCATGGTGGCGGAGCTGACCGCGCCCAGCATGCGGCCGCGTTCGCGTTCGGGCGCCTGGCGGGCGACGTAGGCCTGGGCGGCGGCGCTGGCGGTGATGGATCCGGCGCCCTCGACGATGCGGCCGATCAGGAGCAGCCAGTAGAACGGCGCGGAAACCGTGACGATGACGCCGACAATGGCCAGCGCGCCGCCGCCGTAAAAGAGCGGGTGGAGCCGAACCCGGTCGACCAAGGCCCCGATGGGCAGGTTGATGATCAGGCGGGCGAGGGCAAAGCTGGCGATGAGGGCGGCGAGGGCCGTTCCGGCGGTTTCCTCGAGATTGAAGTCTCGGCTGATGGGCGCCAAGACCGAGGCGATGGAGCCGTTGCCGAAGGCCACGGCCACGGTGATGGCCATGGACGCCAGCACATCGCGCGGCAGGTCCAGGACCGCGAGCCAGGGGAGGCGGCGTCTGGGAGGCATTCAGGGCCGGTCAGGCGTTCGTGTCACCTGGCCCGTACGGCGCCTCCGGTACCTGGCGAGGCCACGTCAGTTCTTGACCTCCACGACCTGGTTCTCGATGGCGGAGTCGTAGCCGGCGAAGACGAGCCGGAGGTTGCGACGCGCCTCGGCCAGGGTGTGGAGCGGCGGGGCGTCGCCGCGAACGGCGTCGGCGAAGCGGCGGAAGATGGGCGTGAAGCCGAGTTCGTCGGCGTCGGTGTTTTCCAGCACTTCGGTTCGGTCGCCGGTGTGCAGAACGGCTTCGCCGCGGTCGAGGCGGATGGAGCCGAGATCGCCGTGCACCTCGGTGAGGCCGGTGGCGCTGGTGGCGCTCCAGGCCGCCAGCACGATCGACGTGGCGCCGCTCGCGTGGCCGAGCATGAGGGCGGCGGTGTCGTCGACGTCCTGCTGCCGCACGTGGGTGCCGACGCGGGCACTGACCTGGGTGATAGGGGACTGGAGCATGGCCTCGGCGGTGTAGAGGTTGTGATAGCCGTTGTCGAGCAGGGCGCCGCCGCCGGCATCCGCGCGCCGGCTGCGCCAGGTCGGGTCGTAGGCGGCCGCGCCCACGTACCAGCCGCTGCCCATGTGCTCCATGCGGAACATGAAGGGGCGGCCGATGCGCCCGGCTTCAATGGCGGCCAGCGTGGGGGCGGTGCTGGGGCGGTTGAGGTAGTTGTGCATGATGCCGGCGGGGATGTCGTGGCGTTCGACCTCGGCGATGATCTCGTCGGCCTGTTTCAAGGAGGTGGCCAGGGGCTTTTCGCTGAGGAATGGCGTGCGGGTGCGGGCGGCGCCCAGGCAGACGGGGGCGTGGAAGCGATGGGGCACGGCGATGTCCACGGCGTCGACGAGGCCGGAGCGCAGGAGATCGCGATAGTCCGGGAAACGGGCTTCGGTCGGGACGCCGAAACGGTCGCTGATGAAATTGAGGCGCTCGGGCGTGGGGTCGGCCACGGCGGTGACCTGCCAGACGTCCGGCATGCGCTGAAGGACGGGGGCGTGGCCCTCTTCCTGGATGCGGCCGCAACCGATGAGGCCGATACGCAAGGGCTCGGCCATCAAGCGTTCTCTCCGGCGAGGTCAAACCCCAGGCGTTCGGTGAGGTAGCGGGAGTTGACTTCGAGGCTCTGGCGCGGGGTGGTCTGCGAGCGGTCGAGTTCGACGGTGAGCCAGCCGTCGTAGTCGGCTTCGCGGGCCACGTCTAGCAGAGCCGGCAGATCGACGACGCCAGTGCCCAGTTCGCCGAAGAAGGCGATGCGAGGGGCATGGGCCTGGGCGCTGGCCACGTCCGGCGTCTCGACGTCCAGCTCGGGTACGTAGTCCTTGATGTGCATGTAGGTGAGGATGTCGCGGTAGCTGGAGGCGACCTCGACGGGGTCGTCGCCGGCCTTGGCGATGTGGGCGGGGTCGAGCGCCAGCTTGACGAGGTCGGTGTCGACGGCGTCGAAGAAGCGAGTGATTTCGTCGCGCTGCTCGATGACCGTGTTCCAGTGCGGGTGCATGCCGGCCACGATGCCCTTGTCGCGAGCGGCGGCCGCGACTTCGGTCGCTCCGCTGGCGAACCTGGCCATGTCCTCGGCGGTGGGCGTGCCGTCGCGCCGGCCGGGGCCGAGAACTATGCGGTCGGAGCCCATCTCGTGCAGGAAATCGATGATGGCGAGGTTGTTGGCAATGGCGTCGGCCTGCTGGGCGGGATCGTGCAGCGGACCGCCGCCGTAGAGGGCCGAGAGGCGCAGGCCGCGGGCCTGCAACATGGCCTGGAAGTCGTGGGCACGGCCGGCGAATTGGGTGACGACGGTGCCGAAGGTCTCGGTGCCGGCGTAGCCGAAGCTGCCGATGTCGTCGATGGCCTCGGCGAGATTGTCGCCCCAGGTGATCTGGTGGCAGGAACAGCGAAAGACGGCCACAGGACAACCTCACGATGCAGAGGCGCGGGAAGGCGCCGACCCCGGCGGCGTGAACGTACGTTCTGCGGGGCCGGGGGGCAACTGGGAAGGGCCTCAGGGTCGCGTATCGCGCTTCGCCTTGCACCAGAGAATACGGAAGCCGCCATCGAGTGAGTTCTTGAGCGTCACGGTGCGGACAATGCGGCGTTTCGGTAGCTGTTGAGCCAGACTGCCCCGACGATCAGACTTTCTGAATCGCCATGGAATCTAGAACCACGCGTCTGACCGACCGAGAGCGCCTGGGCGAGCAATATGCGGACGACACCCGGCTGGCTGTGCGGCAGGCGACGCACCGCAGGTATAGCGAGCGTCCCGAGAATATTCCCGAGTGGGTGCTGGGTCTGCTTGGGCCAAGAGCGGGCGATCTGGTGCTGGATGCAGGCGCCGGGAATGGCGGCTACCACCCGCCGCTGCAGAGCCGCGAGGTCAGGATCGTGGCGGTCGAGCGCGAGATGGGGATGATCCGGTCGGCGTCGGATTCGTCGGCAGCGTTTGTGGCGGGTGACGTTGCGGCGTTGCCGCTGCAGACCGACGCCGTCGATCACAGCATGGCAAACCACATGCTGTACTACGTCCCCGACATTCCCAGGGCGCTCGCGGAGCTTGCACGAGTCACACGATCCGGAGGCCGCGTGGCCCTGACCACAAACGGCAACTGGCGCGAATCGCCGCTGCAGCAGCTGCACGAGCGAGCCGCGCGCGAGTTGGGCATCGACGCGGAGGTCGAGATCGCGTCAGACCGCTTTGGCGGGCACAACCTGGAGCAGGTGAGGTCTGTGTTTCCGAGCGCGGAGGCTGTTGAACAGTTGAATGCGCTGGTTTTTCCGATGACGGAGCCCGTGGTGGCGTTCTACGCCTCGGGGCCGGTGGACGCAGTCCGTGAGCCGACCGCGGAGACGCGCCGCGATTTGGTGGCGCGAGTGCGTGAGTTGGTCAAGCAACGGATCGCGGCCAACGGCGAGTTCCGGATTCCCAAGCGGCTGATCTGCTACCTGGCGTCGTGCCCGTAGGGTCAGGAGGCCGAGGGTTGCCTGTGCCACTATCGGGCCGGAACCGATCTGCGACTGGCGAGGTCTGAACGTGGCGAAGGGACTGGACGGCAAGGTGGCCGTGATTACCGGCGCGGGGCGGGGCATTGGGCAGGCCATTGCCGAACGCTTCGCGGCCGAGGGCGCGGCGGTGCTGGTAGCGGACGTTGATACGGAGGCTGCCGAGGGTGTTGTGGCGGGCATCGCTGCGTCCGGCGGCTCGGCTCGGGCGCAGGCCGCCGACGTGCGAAATCCCGCGGACATCACCGCCATGTTCGATGCCGCCGAGGCGGCACTCGGTCCGGTGGACATCGTGGTGAACAACGCGGGGATCGGCGGGGCCTCGTCCATCGCCGAACAGTCGATGGACGCGTGGGACAACATGTTTGCCATCAACGTGCGCGGAGTCTTCCTGGGTGTGCAGGAAGCGGCCCGGCGGATGGAGCCGCGCGGTTCCGGCATCATCATCAACATTGCATCGGCCGCCGGAAAGATCGCGCGGCCGTATATGGCCTGCTATTGCGCGACCAAGCACGCAGTAATCGGGATCACCCGTTCCACCGCCATGGAGCTTGCGCCGTCCGGTGTGCGCGTGGTTGCCCTCTGCCCCGGCATCGTGGACACGCGGCTCTGGCGGGAGGATCTGAACCCGGACCTGACTGAGCTTGAGGGTCGGGAGAACGAGTCGGCCTGGGACGTGCGGGTGGCCGGGATCCCGATGGGCCGCCACCAGGTTACGGAAGACGTGGCGAACGCGGCCTACATGCTGGCCAGTGACGACGCCTCGTACATCACCGGGATTTCGCTGAGCGTGGACGGCGGGATGGTGCTGCATTGAGCGAGGCGCCGTTTCCGACGTTCGTGGTGGGGAGCCTGCCGCGGCCGGTGTGGGTGCGGGAGCTGATCGAGCGGCGGAAGCGGGGCGAAGTGAGCACGGCCGCGGCCGAACGGGTGCTGGACGACGCGGTGCCGGCGGCGATCCGGATGCAGGAAGCGGCCGGGCTGGACTACGTCTCGGACGGCGAGTGGCGGCGCGAGAGCTACGTGAAGGTGTTTGCCGACGCGGTGGCGGGGTTCGAGCCGGACCTGATCGCGGGCGGCCGGGGGGCGGCGTATCCGGCGGTTACCCAGCCGCTGCGGCAGGAGCGGCCGATTGCGCTGGACGAGGCGCGGCTCGTGCAGCGGTCGACGACGCGGCGAACGCTGGCGGCGGTGCCGTCGCCGTACACCATTGCGCGCCGCATGTGGAGTCCGGAGCACTCCACGGGGGCATACGCGACGCGTGAGGATTTCATGGAGGCGTGCATTCCGATCATCAACGGGGAGTTGCAGCGGCTGACGTCGTTGGGTGTGGACGCGGTCCAACTGGACGATCCGTGGCTGGCGTTGCTGGTGGACCAGGATTACCGGGCGCGGGTTGGAATCCAGGACATCAAGCACGAGATCGAGATGGCGGTGCAGGGCGTCAACGGCGCGGTGGAGGGCGTGGACCACTCGCTGATCTCGGTGCACCTGTGCCACGCGCACGCCAACCGCCGGCACAGCACGCGCGGGCCGTATGACCTGATCGTGGAGGCGCTGGGCCGGATGCACGTGCAGCGTTTCGCCATGGAGTTCGCCACGCCCGACGCCGGCGGGATCGAGGTGCTGAGGCAGTTTCCGGACGACAAGCTGCTGGGCCTGGGGGTAATCGACCACACGGACGGCAACGTCGAAACGCCGGAAGTCGTGGTCGACAGGGCCGAGGCAGCGATGCAGTACGTGCCGGCCGAGCGGCTGACGCTGAATCCGGACTGCGGATTCGCGCCGTCGAGTATCAACCCGATGGATTTGGACGAGGCGTACTTGAAGTTGCGGGCGTTGTGTGCGGGGGCTGACATATTGAAGTCGAGGCATCGCGTCAAGGCGGCACGAGGCTGACTGCTTTTCGATTCGTGGTGTGGATACCAACGCCCGTGCCGGCGGAGAGAGAAGCAACTATAATTGACCAGTCTGAATGACCGGTTGGAGATTTAGACATGCGCGAAGTCAGGGCCACGGAGGCTAAAGCCCGTCTCTCGGAACTGCTGCGGAGCGTCGAGTTTGGCGAGAGCATCACGATCACGCGCAACGGAACGCCAGTTGCGAAGCTGGTACCCGCGCACACGGGCGACGTCGCAGCGCGCGCTGCAGCCGTTGCCCGGTTCCGTCGCCGTCGCGCTGGCATGAAGCGCCTCAAGATGTCTGTGGAGGAAATCGTGGCGGACCGGCGAGCGGGACACCGGATGTGACTGACTTCGTGCTTGATTCGTGTGTGGCGGTAGCGTGGATTTGCCACGACGAGACGTCCGTCAGGGCCGACAAGGCCTTGTCACGATTGGAAGTTGACGAAGCGCTGGTTCCGCCCCTCTGGCATATGGAATTACGCAACGCGTTGGTGCGCGCCGAACGGCGAGGGCGGCTCTCTTCGGCCGAGGTCGACGACGGCTTGCTTGTCCTATACGAACTTCCGATTTACACCGCCGACGAGCCTGACCTGGATTCGCTGATTCCACTTGCGAGGAAGCACCAAGTCTCCTGTTACGACGCCGTCTACCTGAGCCTGGCGCTGCGCCGAAACTCGGCGCTTGCGACGATTGACAACGCGCTTGCCAGGGCGGCCCGCCGCGAACGTGTGTCGTTGATCTGACCCGTGTTTCGGTCCGTTGGTCGGTGGGAGCAGATCAACTCCGGAACGGTGGCCTATCAAAGGCCAGGCCCGGCCACCTTGGTTCGGATACGCCAGAGAGCTTGGGCGCTGGCGAGGGTGAGGAAGGCGGCGGCGGCGGCGGCCGCGTAGTCGAGGAGGTTGAGGCTCCAGCCAAGGTAAGCGATCAGGAAGGGGTAGTAGACCATCCAGGTCTTGACACTGAATGGCAGCGGCGTGCGGAAACGGTCGGCCAGGTACAGCAAGACGTTGGCAAGGGGGTAGGCCGCGGCGTAGGCCACGCCGATTTCGCCGCGCAGGGCGCCCACCGCTACGAGGCCGCCCACCACGGTGAGCTCGCGCACGTGGTCGCAGACCTGGTCCAGCAGACCGCCGAAGTTGGAGGCCAGGCCGCGGGCGCGGGCCAGTTCGCCGTCAAGAAAGTCCAGGACCAGGGTGCCGATGAACAACGCGAGGGCCAGGCGGGGAAAGGGAACGATAAGGATGGCGACGACGAACCCAAGTGGGATCTGGCTGAGGGATAGCGCGTTGGGGTGGACGCGGGCGGCGGCAAGTGTCGTGATAGCCGGGCGAACGAGGTAGCCGCCGAGCCGACGCAGCGGGGCTAGCAGCAGGCGTTCGAGGGTGGAGTAAGAGCCGGGAGGCGGGGGCTCGGGTAGCGGATCCTCACCCGGCCCTCTCCCGGTGGGAGAGGGTGGAGAAGGGGCCGGCATTGGCGCGAGTTACCAGGCGAGCTGGTCGGCGAAGTAGGGGCGCAGGCCGTCGGCGGCAACGCGCTCCTGCCGCATGGAGTCACGTTCGCGCACGGTGACGGTCTGGTCGTCGAGCGAGTCGAAGTCGACGGTCACCGCGAAGGGCGTGCCGGCCTCATCCTGGCGGGCGTAGCGGCGGCCGATGGAGCCGCTGGCATCGTAGAAGACGGGCCAGGCGGCGCGCAGGTCGTCGGCAATGCGGGTGGCCAGTTCGACCAAAGGCGGTCGGTTGCGGGCCAGGGGGAAGACGGCGACCTTGAACGGGGCGAGCCGCGGGTCGAGGTTCAGGAACGTGCGCGGTTTCCCGGCGACCTCCTGGACGGTGTAGGCGTCGGACAGGAAGGCGAGGGCCGCGCGGTCGACACCGGCGGCGGGCTCGATAACGTAAGGGGTGACGTGCTGTTTGGCCGCGTCGTCGAAGTAGGAGAGGTCGGTGCCGCTGGCCTCGGCGTGGCGCTGCAGGTCAAAGTCGGTGCGATTGGCGATGCCTTCCAGCTCGCCCCAGCCGAAGGGGAACTGGTACTCGATGTCGGTGGTGGCCTTGGCGTAATGGGCCAGTTCCTCGGGACTGTGGGGGCGCAGCCGCAGGCGGCGCGGTTCCAGCCCCAGGTCCTTCCACCAGGCAAAGCGGGCGTCGACCCAGTCCTCGTGGGATTCGTCGTCCTGGCCGGGCTCAACGAAATACTGCAGTTCCATCTGCTCGAACTCGCGGCTGCGGAAGATGAAGTTGCCGGTGGTGATCTCGTTGCGGAAGGCCTTGCCGATCTGGGCGATGCCGAAGGGCATGTGCACGCGCGCAGTGTCGCGCACGTTCTTGAAGTTGACGTAGGTGGACTGGGCGGTTTCGGGCCGCAGGTAGGCGACGGAGGCGTCGTCCTCCACGGGGCCGACAAAGGTACGGAACATGGTGTTGAACATGCGGGGATCGGTAAGTTCGCCGCCGTCGTGGGGGCATAGGCCGTCGGCCACGTCGTCCTCGCGGAAGCGACGGCGGCAGGTGGGGCACTCCACCAGCGGGTCGGCGAAGTGTTCGATGTGGCCGGACACTTCCCAGATGCGCGGGTGCATGAGGATGGAGGCGTTGAGGCCGACGACCTCCGGACGCACGTGCACCACGCGGCGCCACCAGGCGTCCTTGATGTTGCGGATCAGCTCGGCGCCGAGCGGACCGTAGTCCCAGGTGCTGGCGAAGCCGCCGTAAATCTCGGAACTGGGAAATACGAACCCGCGGCGCTTGGCCAGGGAGGTCAGGGTGTCAAGGTCGGGAGCCGGCATGGGTGTCCTCGTCTGTATCCGGGGTCATGGGGATGGCGTGCGGGGTGACGCCACGTCGTCGGTGTTACGCCCCGGGCGCCGGCCGGGGTGCGGAACCCGCGCCGGCCCGTTCCAGGATGTGGGCGGACGAGATGTCGCGTTCGACGACGGCGGCCGCATAGGCGCGCAGGGCGGTGCGCAACTCAGCGCGGGTGCGCGGGTCGGCGCGCAGGCGGGATGCTCCGGCGAGACCGCTGTGGGCGATGAACCGCAACGACTTCAGTGTGTCGACACTAAGGTTATGGCTGGCGTTGTTGTGCGAACACGTCGAGCAGATCACGCCACCGGTTCGCGGGGCGAAGGCGTGGGCTCCGGGTTCAATGGTTCGGCCGCAGACGGTGCACTGCCACAGTTCCGGCGCGTAGCCGTGCACATCCAGCAAGTTGATGGCCAGGGCGGACAGGAGCGGTTCCGGGTCGGCGGCCTGTTGGTTGAGGGCGCCAAGGAACGCGACCAGGGCAGCGTAGGCATCCGGTGCGGCCTCGCCGTCCTCGCTGAGGCCGTCCAGCAGCTCCACGGCCCAGCCGGCGGCGGCAAAAGCTGCCAGGTCTTCGCTGAAGCGCTGGTAGGTCTCCAGGCTCTGCGCCTGTGTCAGCACGTCGAGGTTTGCGCCCACTACGCCAACAAGCCGGACGCGGCTAAAGAGCTCGATGTGGGGGGCGAGCTGACTGGTGGGCCGGCGCGAACCGCGGGCCACCAGGCGGCGGCGGCCGAACTCGCGCGTGAAGAGCGTGACGATCCGGTCGGCGTCGCCCAGGTCGCGGCGACTGAGCACGACGCCCTCGGCCTTGTAGGTGCTGGAGCGCTGGAGCACGGCCATGGGCAAGCCTAGCGTGAGATTCAGGCGTCGGAGGCCGCGGCGTCCGCCTGGCGGCGGATCACGTCGACGGCCTCAACGCGCGGGCCGCGCATGCGGCGCACGCGCAGCAGCCAACCCTCGTGTTCGACGGCATCGCCGGGCCTGGGGACGGCGTCGAGGCGCTGCATGACAAATCCGGCAACGGTGACAAAGTCGCCCGACGGCAGTCGGCACCCTGTGGACTCGACCAGCCGGTCGGCCCGCAGCGTGCCGGCGACCACAAAGCGGTCGGGTCCGAAGTGCTGAACGTCTCGAGGCGGGGCGTCGTGTTCGTCGCGAATCTCGCCCACGACTTCCTCGACCAGATCTTCCAACGTGACGATTCCAGCCGGCGAGCCGTGCTCGTCCACCACCAGGGCCAGATGCGCGCGGTCGCGGCGCATGGCCAAGAGCAACTCGCCAACTAGCGCCGAGTCTGGTGAGAGGTGTAGCGATCGAATCGCGTCGTCCGGCAAGGGCTGGTCGATGGCGTCGGGATCGATCGTCAGCAGATCCTTGACGTGAACGAATCCGACTATGGCGTCTGGCGAGTTGCGATAGAGCGGGAATCGGGAGTAGCCAGTGGCAACGGCCTGGCGCTCGATCTCGCGCACCGAGGAGCCGGCGGGCACGATGTGTACGGCGGAGCGAGGCGCCATGACGTCCCCCACGCGACGCGTCGCGAATCGCAGCGCGCGGTTGGCCAGTTGCTGCTGGGGCGCGCTGATCGCTCCAAGCCGGCGTAGTTCTCCGAGCATGGAACCGATCTGCGCCGGTGTGTATGCCGTGGTCAACTCGTCGCGCGGGGGCACTCCAAAGACTCGGATGGTCAGGTTGGCCAACTCGTTGAGCACCCACAGCAGCCCGCGCACGGCGTTGGCATACCCGCGATAGGGCAGGGCGACCCACAGCAGCGTTCGGACGGGCTCGGCTATAGCGATGTTCTTGGGGGCCATTTCACCCAGAACCATGTGTAAGAGGACGACGATGAACAGCGCGATGACGCCGGCGATCGCGTGAACCGCCGCTCCGTGAAGGCCGAGGCGTTCGGCGATAGTGGTTTCCAGCACGTCGGCGATGGCCGGCTCGGCCACGAAGCCAAGGCCCAGCGACGCCATGGTGATCCCCAGTTGCGCGCCGGTGAGCATGAAGGAGAGTTCGCGCATCGAGGCCACCGCCAGTCGCGCGGCCCGGCCGCCATCAGCGGCGCGTCGCTCAAGCTCACCACGGCGACTGGCCGCGGCGGCGGTGATTGCGACCTCGGCGCCGACAAAGAAGCCGTTTATCAGCAGCAAGACGAGCGCGACGATGAGCAAGGGAACAGTCATGCGGCGCTACTCGGCCGATCGCTCGGAGCTTCCAGACGGACACGTTCGATGCGCTGTCTCCGCACGGCCGTCACGCGGATCGTCCAGCCCCCCAGCGACACAACATCCCCTTCGCGCGGGATACGCTGCAGAACGGCCATCAGCAGACCCGCCAGGGTCTCGAACCGGCCTGCCGGCATGGTGAAGCCAACGGCCTCGCGGAGTTCGTCGCGACGAATGCGCGCCGCCACGTCGAATGCGCCGTCGTCCAACGGCGAAACGAGCAGGGCCTCGGGCTTGTCGTGCTCGTCCTCGATGTCGCCGAGCAGCTCCTCCACGATGTCCTCCAGGGTGACAATGCCGGCCGGCTGTCCAAATTCGTCGTCGACGATTGCCATGGCGTGGTGCTCGGCCTGCATTTCGAGTAGCAGCGATCGCAGGTCGCGCGCGGCCGGGACGACCAGGGCGTCCTGCGACTTGGCCGCGACCGGCGTATCGGATCGAGCCGTGGCGGGTAGCGCCAGGACATCCTTGACGTGGGCGATTCCCATGTAGCCGCGCCCATCCGCAGCCCGAATCGGAAAACGCGAATAGCCGGACTGGATCGACAGTTGGGCCAGGTCGGCCAGGGAGTTGGTGGCGTTGATTGCCGCGACCTGGGAGCGCGGCACCATCACGTCGCCGGCAGTGGTACGACCCAGCCCGAGGGCGCGGTCGAGCACCTCGTACTCGATTCCCTCGATGGTGTTCTCGCGCGCAGCCCAGCGCAGCGCCTCCCGCATTTCCTCGAGGGACTGGAATCCCTCGAGCTCTTCCCGCGGCGCCAGGCCGACCAGGCGCATCGACGCGTTGGCCATGGCGTTGAGCAGGCGGATTACGGGTGAGACAACCGTGTTGACGAACATGGCCGGCGGCACGAAGAGGCGTGCCGTGGCCATCGGGCGCGAAATGGCCAGGTTCTTTGGCGCTAGTTCGCCAAGAACCATCTGAATAACCGTGGCGAGAACCAGCGCCAACGCCGCGGTCAATGCAACCAGCGTGCCGTCCTCGATTCCCGGAATCCAGGCGAGCATTGGCCGCAGCAAGGGGCCGATCGCGCCGTCCACCACGAAACCGAGGACCAGCGAACTGACCGTGATGCCCAGCTGCGCGCCCGAAAGTTGAAAGGACAGGGTTTCGAGACCCCGTTGCACCGCACGGTCGCGCCGCGTGCCGCGGTCGGCGGCGGACTCAACCTCGTAACGGTCGACCGCCACGAGCGCGAACTGCGCGCCCGCGAAGAGGCCGTTGATGGCGATCAGGCCAAAAAAGACCAGGAGGCCCACCAGGATGTCGATGGCCTGTCTCCGGAACTAGCTCGCGGCGGTCAGACCGCGGGGACCGGCGGTGGGACCGTCAGGCGGCATTGCCGTCTTCGTCGACGCGGGTGATCTCCAGGCGGGTTATGCGAGTTTCCTTGACGGCGTGCACGCGCAGCACCGCGCCGTTGACATTCACCGATTCGCCGACCGCCGGAACGCGACCAAAGGCGCTGAAGGCCAGACCGCCCACGGTGTCTACACCGTCAGCGGTGAGCCTGAGGCCGAGTTCATTGTTCAGATCCGCGATCGGCAGGCTCGCGTCCACGATCAGGCGTCCGGGGCCGAGCGGCACGATTGGGACATCGGGAACGTCGTACTCATCCTCGATTTCGCCAACGATCTCTTCGAGCAGATCCTCGATCGTGACCAGGCCGGCGGTGTCGCCATATTCGTTGACGACGATCGCCATGTGCAGATTGTCGGCTTGCATCTCGCGCAGCAGCCGGTCCACGAACTTGGAATCCGGGACGAAAAGGGGTTCGCGGACGAGCGATCGCAGGTCGGAGGTCTGGTTGGGCTCCAGCAATTCGGCCAGTCCGTCGCGGACGTGGATGATCCCGATGACGTTGTCCAGGTCGCCCTCGAACACCGGCAAACGGGACAGCCCGTCCGCGTGCGCCGTGCGGAGCGCGGTTCGCAGCGGCGTGTCAACGCTGACGGCCACAATGTCGGGGCGCGGCGTCATGACCTGGCGTACGACCCGGTCGCCGAGCTGGATGACGTTGGTGATCATCTCGATGTCGGTGGCGTCGATAGCTCCCTCAGGCGCGCCTTCCACCGCCTCGATGACCGCGGCGTCCTGCGGATCTGGTCCGCGCCAGGCTTCCTGCTCCCTGGGCGACAGCAGTCGCTCGAACGGGAGGCTGGCGGGCAGAAACAGGAGGTACTGACCGTAGATCAGCCACGAGAAGCGGCGGGCGATTCGCAGGGGCCGACGCTGGGCAAGGATGCGCGGGGTCACACGTGCGCCACCGGCATGCAGCACGCTCAAGACGGCCAGGGCCAGGACGACGCCGGCGGCTCGCGCCCCCATCAACTCGCCCAGCCGCTCGCCCACGGTGGTGGCCGCGAGCGCCGCCGAAGCGAAGATCAGCACGGCCGCGCCAATACGAGCGCTGGCCCAAAAGCGAAATCGATTATCGAGCAGAATGCGGAGACGCCGCGCGGCGTGCGGTTCGGTGCGATCGAGGGAGTCGAGCGCCGTCTGGGAAAGCTCCAGCGCGGCGTTTTCGGCCAGCACCAGCAATGTGCTGACCACTGTCAGCACGAGAATGAGGGCAAGTCCTACCCAACTAACCGGATCCAAGAAGGATCCACTCCCCTATCGCGCGGCACAGACGGGTGCTCACGCCCAGATGCCGGTCCTCGCTCGCATGCGGGACCGCATCGCGATCACTTGAACATCGCGGTGATGGACTCATCATTGTGGACTCGGCGGACCGCTTCCGCGAAAAGCGTGGCGGTGCCAACCTGGGTGATTGTGCATGCCTTGGAGTCGGAGTGCACAGGAACGCTGTCGGTGACGAAGGCTTGCGAAAGACCCGAACGCCGCAGGATTTCCAGGGCCTGTCCGGCAAAGATGCCGTGCGTGGCGCAAGCGTAGACCGCCTTCGCGCCTCGTTCCAGCAGGGCACGGGCACCCTCCGCCAGGGTGCCGCCGGTTGAGATGAGATCGTCGACGATGACCGCCGTGCGACCGCCCACCTCGCCAACCACGGAGAGCGTTTGGATTTCGTCGGGCGCCATCCGGTCCTTGAAAATGACGGCGAGCGACGAATTCTCCAGGCGCTGGCTGAAGTCGTACGCGCGTGCCACGCCGCCGGCGTCGGGCGACACCACCACCAGGTCGTCCGAGGCAACGCGCCGGAGGGACTCCGCGAGCAGCGGTGAGGCCTGCAGGTGATCGACCGGGATGTCGAAAAACCCCTGCACGGCGGGCGCGTGCAGATCCAGGGTTATAACCCGATTGGCGCCGGCGGCTTCCAGCAGGTTGGCGACCAGCTTGGCGGTAATAGGCTCCCGGCCGGTCGACTTCTTTTCCTGGCGGGCGTATCCGAAGTAGGGAATCACGGCCGTGATGCGCCCGGCTGATGCGCGTCGCAGCGCGTCAATCATGATCAGCAGCTGCATCAGGTTCTCATCCACCGGCGCGGAGGTGGACTGAATCACGAAGACGTCCGTCCCGCGGACGTTCTCGTTGATCTGCACGCGGGCTTCGCCGTCGGGGAACTGTTCGAGCCTGACGGACCCCAGCGGCTGATCGAGACGCGCGGCGATGCGCTCGGCTAGAGCCCGGTTGCTCGAGCCGGCAAACACCTTGAGTTCGCCGTCCAGTGTCGTTGCCTTGTACGGCCTGCCGCGCGGGACTGCCGACCCCGCAGGCACCCTGACTCGCCCATGATATCCGGCCTCGGCGAGGGCCCGTGGCAGTTGACGGCTAGCGGCGCTGCGGCTTGTGTTCCCGGCGGCGAAACGCGGCGTTGGCGGCGGCGAGTCGATCGAGGTCGTCGCAACCAATCGTTTCGTCAAGATCGATCAGCTGATACCCGGCCACTGCCCGGCCATCATCGATGGCCAGGTCGACAAGTTGGGTCAGGTAGCGCTCGCCGGAGGTGGGACTGGGTGCCACGCGCGACAGCGCGCGCCGCACCCAGGCGGCGCGAAAGGCCGCCGGGCCGGCATTCACGGTGGTCAGCGCCAGATCGTCCGCCGTGGCGTCTGCTGCCTCCACGATCCCGAGCACCAGGCCGTCTGCCGCCAGGCGGACGCGGCCAAAGGCGGCGGGCTGCGGAACATCGGCCCACGTGATGGCCGCCACGGCATTGCTGACTGCCAATGCGTTCACGACGCCGCGCACAGTCGCCGGGCGAACGAGGGGCGAGTCGCCATAGAGCGCGACGACAACATCAATGCCAGCCGGCACGGCGCCGAGGCCGACTTCCACCGCGAAGGCGGTGCCCCGGCCGGTGGGCGGCTGGTCCACGGAAACGGCTCCGTCGGCCGCCGAACCAACCTCCATGCCAGGCTGGATGACGACCACCAGTGGGTCGAGACCGGCGGCACGGCCCGTCGCGACCACGTGCGCCAGCATGGGACGCCCCGCCACGTGATGCATGACCTTGGGCACATCCGACGCGAAGCGCGTGCCCTGGCCGGCCGCCATGACAATGCCGGCGGCGCCAATCACCTCCGCTTCGGGGTCACCGGCGTTCATTGGCTGGGGAGGAAGGGTTCGAACCTTCGATCACGGATCCAAAATCCGTTGCCTTACCACTTGGCCACTCCCCACAGGGAAAGCGTAGGCAGGCGCTGTAGGCCGGTCAAAGCTGACTGGCGGCGTCGTCGGGCGGGGTCATGAAGCGCGTGGTCTGGGTCCACCAGCCGTGCGATCCCACCCGAGATTCCGCGTTCCTCGCGGCTGCCCTGGTTGGGAACAGTCCGAAGCAGGTTGGTCCGCTGCCGGCCAGCAGCGCCGGCTCCGCTCCGGCGGACTCCAGGGCGCGCAGGACCTGGGCGACTTCCGGCACCAGGCGGATCGCGGCAGGCTGCAGGTCATTGATCAGCAGTTGCGGCATAAAGTCACCGTCTCGAAGCCCGTCCACCTGCTGCAGAGTGGCGCTCCCGCCTGACCACTCGGGCGGGCGCAACTCGGCGTAGGCGTCGCGGGCAGATATCTCGGCATGGGGCCGGACAAGCAAGACCCAGCGCATCGGAGCCGGCGGCATTGGCCGCAGGTCGTCGCCGCGGGCCAGACCGAGCGCGGTCCCCGGATGAAGAAAGAATGGAATATCCGCGCCTAGTGCCCGTGCGGACTCGGCGGTGGTGGAAGCATCCGCATTCCACAGGCGTCGCAGGCCAAGCAGAACGGCGGCCGCATCGGTGCTGCCGCCGGCGAGTCCGGCCGCGACGGGGATGCGCTTGTCAATGCTGATGTGCACGCCACCGGTCGTTCCTATTCGCTCCTGCAGTTCGTACGCCGCACGGAAGGCAAGGTCGGAACCGGCATCCAGGCCGTCCACTGCGCTTTCGCCCCGGATCGTCGGCGCCGGCGTCAAGTGCACCGTGTCGCCGAATTCGAGCGCCTGGAAGATGGTCACGATCTCGTGATACCCGTCAGCACGCCGTCCGCGGACTTCGAGGCCCAGGTTGATCTTGGCCGGCGCGGCAATCGTGAGCCCGCTCACGGTCAGCGGACGGGCTTGTGGTCGCGCAAGAGTCCGACAGCGGCCATGACGGTCTCTTCCACACGGCGCATTTGGCGCTGCGCCGCGTCGTCGTCGTGGCCAAAGCCGGCCAGATGCAGCAGGCCGTGCGTGAGCAGGTAGCCGAATTCGCGTTCGATCCCGTGTCCAAGGGCGAGAGCCTGCGAGCGCACGCGTTCCAGCGACATGGCTATGTCGCCCGGATGCTCGGGGTCCCCGCTGGAGAAGGCAAGGACATCGGTGGCGCTGGGTTGGCCGGCGAAGGCGCCGTTCAGCCGGGACATCTCGGCATCGTCGGTAAGGCGCAGTGCCACCACGCCGGTCAGGCCGGTGCTGTCATGCACGGCGGCGGCAATGGGGTCAATCAGCCGGGCCAGGCCGCGGGGCAGCGGAATGCCCTCGCCGACATGGATTCGCAAACAGGTCGCCCCGTCCGCAGGGGCGGGCGGGTCAGCCGCCGCCGAGGAGTTTGCCAACGAGGGCATTCACGGCGCGTCCGTCAACCGTTCCTTGTTCGCGCAGTCGTGCCATCAGGGGACGCATGACTTTGCCCATGTCTCGGCGGGTGGTAGCCCCGACTTCGTCGATAACCTCGCGTGCGATGGCTTCCATGGCATCGCTGTCGATCTCATCGGGCTGATAAGCGCTGATGACGGCGCGCTCGGCGCGCTCGGCGTCTGCTTGGGCGGGACGGTCGCCGTTGACATAAAGTTGGATGGCTTCGTCGCGCCGACGGATGTCGCGCTGAATGACACGCACGACCAGGGCGTCATCCGCGGACGCGCCGGACTCCTTGGCCTCGTACTTGATCTGGGAGATGAGCGTGCGCAGCACACGCAGACGATCGGCGTCGCCGCTCCGTTGCGCCGTTCGCAGATCCCCGGTGAGGCGGTCGATTAGCGCCATGCGGGGCTGGGAATGCGTTGGCTAAAGGGCGCGGGCCTCGGCTTCGGCCGCCTTCATGGCCGCCCGCCGGGCCTTGCGGCGCTTGGTGGCTTCCTTCTTCTTGCGCAGCACGCTGGGCTTGTCGTATGCCTTCCGGCGCCGGGTCTCCGTGATAATGCCCTCTTGCTGCACCTTCTTGTTGAAACGGCGCAGGGCCGCATCAAAACTCTCGTTGGCGCCGATCGTGATATGAACCAATGAACCCCCCAATTCGGACGGAAAACAAGAAACCCGCCGTTCCGGCGGGTGCTGGCGGGTTGGTCAACCGGGCTGCGCGACTTCGGTCAGGCGCCTCCTGATGATGACCCGCCACCCCGCTAACGGGAGAGAGTATATGCGGCGCCGAAATACCCGGTCAACATGGGCCGGCTTCGCGGCCGGCGGCTGGCGTGGCTGAGCTTAACTGGCTGGCGCTGGCCATTGGTGCGCCGCTGGCGCTGGTATTCACCCTGGGTGTGCGCACGCTGGCTGCCCGGCGGGGCTGGATGGACAGGCCCGGGGCGGCCCGCATTCACGCCGTGCCGGTGCCCCGGCTGGGCGGGGTGGCCATGTATGCGGCGTTCGTCATCACCGTGCTGGTAGTGGCTTGGCCGTTGGACGGACCGACCCTGGGGCTCTTGCTGGGAGCGACACTGCTCGTCGTCTTCATCGTGGTGGACGACCTGCGCGGGATGCGCCCGCGCGACAAGTTCCTGGCCCAACTCGCCGCCGCGGCGGTGCCGCTGCTGTTCGGTGTCCGTATCGATGCAATCAGCAACCCGTTCGAGGCCGGCGTGGTGCTGCTGCACGCGGCGATCGTGATTCCCTTCACGTTGTTCTGGATCACGGGAATGATGAATGCCATCAACTTCGTTGACGGTCTCGATGGGCTGGCCGGCGGTGTCGTCACCATTGCCGCGATCGTGCTCATAGCCCTGTCACTCCGGCTGGGCCTGCCCGAAACGGCCACGCTGGCCCTGGTGCTGGTGGCGGTGGTTCTCGGGTTTCTGCCGTTCAACGTCTACCGCTCCAGCATCATCATGGGCGACGCCGGCTCGAACTTCCTGGGCTTTGCGCTGGCGGTCATCGCCATCATGGGTCCGGCCAAGCTGGCCACGGCAATCCTGGTGCTGGGCGTGCCGATCCTCGACATCGCCTGGTCCATCGGGCGGCGGTTGGCCAGCGGCCGGCGCTTCGCCGATCGCGACGCCGAGCACCTGCATCATCGACTCTGGGAGGCCGGCGTGCCGCAGCCGGCCATTGCGCTGATGTACTACACGCTGGCGGGTGTCCTGGGTGTCATCGCCCTCCTGGTCGAACGGCTGGACAAGATCTTCGCGTTTCTGGGCCTGGCGGCGTTCCTGGGAGTGCTCCTGGCTATTCTGAGCCGGGCGCCGCGGCGCCGGGGTATCCCCCGGCGCTAGGGCGGGTCACGTCTGTAGGAGGTCGCGTCAACCGCCTCTATACTAGGGCCGTGACCGACGGAGGCTCCGAACGTTGAACCCTGAAATCCATCCCGCGTATATGGACTGCCGCGTGACCTGTTCCTGCGGCAACATGTTTGAAACGCGCGCCACGACGTCTTCGATCCACGTGGACGTATGCTCCAATTGCCACCCGTTCTACACGGGCCAGCAGCGGCTGGTGGACTCGACCGGCCAGGTAGAGCGGTTCGAGCGGCGCCGGCGCAGGTCACGCGCCTAGCTCGTTGGCACGGCGGCCGTGCGCCGTCGCCGTTCCCGGATGAGCACCCCGACCCCAATGTCCGCATCGTCTGGCGGTAGCAACGAACTGCGGATCAACTACGGCGGGCAGGCCGTGCTGGAAGGCGTGATGATGCGGGGTCGCCGGTCGGCCGCGACCGCGGTGCGGCACCCGGCCGGGCACATCGTGCTCAAGACCGAGGACCTGGATCCCCACCGGCTTTCGCAGCGGCTGCGCCGCGTACCGTTCGTGCGCGGGGTCGTGGCGCTGTGGGAAATGCTGGCCATCGGGCTGCGGGCGTTGAACTTCTCCGCCAACGTGCAACTGGCCGAAGAGGAAGACCAGGACGAGGGACCAGGCGGCGCCGCCGGAGGGATGATGACCGGCAGCCTGGTAATCGGCCTGGTGGTCGGCATTGCGCTGTTCTTTGTGCTGCCGCTCGTCTTGACATCGTTTACCGACGGCCTCGTCGAGTCCGACTTCGTCAGCAACGTCATCGAAGGCGCGGTTCGAATGGCCGTCTTCGTGACCTACATCGCGCTGATCGGCTTGATGCCCGACATCCGGCGGGTGTGGATGTATCACGGCGCCGAGCACAAAACGATCAACACGCTGGAGGCCGGCGAGCGACTGACCGTGCCGAACGTGCGGCGCTTTGGGCTGGCGCACCCGCGCTGTGGCACATCGTTCATCGTAACGCTGGTGGCCATCTCGATCATTGTGTTTGCGTTGCTGGGGCGTCCGCCCATGGCGATTCGCGTGGTGTCCCGCATTGTGTTGCTGCCGCTGATCGCGGGGGTTGGCTATGAGTACATCATGCTGACGGCCCGCTACCAGGGTTATGCGCTGGCGCGCTGGGCTGCGAAGCCCGGCATGTGGTTCCAGAAAATGACGACGCGCGAGCCGGACGACGACCAGCTCGAAGTGGCGATCACGGCCATGGATCACGTGCTGGCCCGCGAGGACGCTTTGGCCGAGCTCCGGCCTGCCGAGGTGCATGCGGTGGTCGTTGATGATTGACCGCCTGGCCGAAGCGCGCCGCCGCTACGACGAGCTGACGGCGGAGCTTGCCGGCGCGGGCGGCGCCCTGGACTCGCGGCGCCTGGCGAGCGTGGGACGCGAAATGGCGCAGCTGGAAACGGCGGCGCGGCTGCATGACGAGCTGTCGGACGCCCGGGAACGTCTGGCCGAAGCGCGCGGCCTGCTGAAGTCGTCCGATCCTGAGCTGGTGGAACTGGCGCGCGACGAACTTGGTGACGTGCAGGCCGAGATCGAGGAGATCCAGGCCCGCGCCATCAACGTGCTGGTGAGTGACGATCCGGACGACGCGCGAAACGCCATCGTGGAAGTCCGCGCCGGCACGGGCGGCGAAGAGGCGGCGTTGTTCGCGGGTGATCTGCTCCGGATGTATACGCGCTATGCCGAGCGCCTGCGCCTCAAGGCGGAGCCGTTGACCGTGAACGGCACGGACCGCGGCGGCGTCAAGGAAGGCATCCTGCGCGTCGTCGGCGCCCGAGCATTCGGGGCCTTCCGGTTTGAGAGCGGTGTGCACCGCGTGCAACGCGTGCCGGTCACGGAGGCTGGCGGCCGAATCCATACCTCGGCGGCCAGCGTGGCGGTGCTGCCGGAAGCCGAAGCGATTGACATTGAGATTCCGGAGTCCGACGTGCGGGTGGACGTATTCCGCTCAAGCGGACATGGAGGGCAAAGCGTCAATACCACGGACTCCGCCGTCCGGATCACGCACCTGCCCACGAACACCGTGGTGAGCATCCAGGATGAGAAGTCCCAATTGCAGAATCGAGCAAAGGCCATGCAGGTGCTGCGCGCACGGCTGCTGGAACGGGAGCGGGAACGCCAGGCGGCGGAGCGCGGGCAGGCGCGCCGCGACCAGATCGGCAGCGGCGACCGCAGCGAGAAGATTCGCACATACAACTTCCCGCAGGATCGGATCACCGATCACCGTGTGGGTCTGACGGTGCACAATCTGCCGGCAATTCTGGACGGAAACCTCGACCGGGTGGTCGATTCACTGCGACAGGCGGAGCGGGACCGGGAACTGGCGGGCTTTGCCGACGTCGGCGCCGCCTGACACGCTCGCGGAGCGGCGCCGCTCGGTCATTGCGCGCCTGCGCATGGCTGGTGTTGATACCCCGGTGCTGGACGCGAACGTCCTGTTCGGACACCTGCTTGGATTGGCTCCCGAACAGGTTGCCCTGAGGCCTGACGTCGAACTCGGGCCCGGAGCCCTGCGAGGACTGGAATCCGCGACGTGCCGTCGCGAGCGGCGCGAGCCGGTGGCCTACATCACCGGACGCAAGGCGTTCCGCCGGCTGGAAATCTCGGTGAATCAGGATGTGCTGATCCCACGGCCTGAAAGCGAGTTACTGGTTGAGCTTGGCCTGGACCTGTGGGACGCGAGCCGGGACGCCACGGCGGTCGACGTCGGAACCGGCAGCGGGGCGATAGCGCTGGCCCTCGCTGACGAGCGGCCCGGGCGGCGCGTGGTTGGCACGGACTGTTCGCGCGCGGCGCTGCGGGTGGCGCGGGGCAACGCCCGGCGATTGCGACTCGCGCGGCGGGCAAAGTTTCGCCTTGCGGACGGCGCGTCCGGCGTGGACCTGAATGGTGCGGTCGTCGTGGCCAACCTGCCCTACATCCCATCGGCGGCGTTGGCTGCGCTCGCGCCGGAAATCTCGCGGTGGGAGCCCGGATTGGCGCTGGATGGGGGGACGGATGGCCTGGCCGTCATTCGCAGGGCCATTGCGCAGGTTGGTCGAGGGCAGGCGCGCGCCGCCGCTTTCGAGATCGGACCCGGGCAAGCCGACACCGTCAAGACGCTGCTGCGGCGGGCGGGATTCGCGCGAACGGCCGTCCATCGAGATCTCGCCGGACTGCCGCGCGTCGTAACGGGTACCCGCGTAAGCTGAGCACAGGCGGCGGCTTGCGGCCGTTTGCTCGGGAGGATGCCGCGACGCGTGTCACCTGCGACTGATTCGCCGCGCAGCGGGCTGCTGTTCCTCGTCACCGCTCCCTCCGGCGCCGGCAAGGACTCGGTGATCGGGGTGCTGCGCGACCGCGGTGCTGACGTGACCTTCGCGATCACGGCTCTGACGCGCGAGCCTCGCAGGGGCGAGCGGGACGGCATCGACCACTTCTTTCTCACCGACGCGGAGTTCGAGCGACGGCTGAGCATCGGCTGGTTTCTCGAAACGGCCAGCGTCTACGGACGGCGCTACGGCACGCCCATCCACCAGGTGCGCGCACCGCTGCTGGACGGTCGAGACGTGATGCTGCGCCTGGACGTGCAGGGCGCACGCGAACTGAAGCGGCGCTATCCGGGCGCTATTGCAATCTTCGTGCAGCCCCCCTCGCCGGAAGAGGCCGAGCGGCGCATGCGGTCCCGGGCCACCGAGTCGCCACGGGAAATCGAACGCCGGATTACCGCCATGCGCGACTACGAACTGTCGTTTGCCGAGGAGGCCGACTTTCGCGTCGTCAATACAACCGGCGACCTGGGGCGTGCAGCCGACCGCGTATGGGAGATCGTCACCTCGGTCCGCCGAACCCCCGAGCGAACGGCGGTGGCGGCTGATCTGACTCCGGTCCGATCCCTCGACTAATCACGTGAACGCAAAGGCGCCCGCGTATGCCGAGGTCATCGTGGCGGCCGGCGACGTGCGCGGGGACCAGACGTTTCACTACAGCGTGCCGGACGACTTGCAGGGCAAGCTGCGGCCCGGCCAACTGGTGATGGCGCCCTTCGGGGCGCGGCAACTCCCCGGGGTGGTCACCGCGCTGGCCGACACCTCGCCGGTGGCCGAGACGCGCGATCTCCTGCAACTGGTCTGGGAGCCGCCCTTGATCGGACCTCGGCAGCTTGCGCTGGCCCGCTGGGTGGCCGCTCGCTACGGGGCCCCCTTGCGGTCTGCCCTGGACCTGGTCGGGCCGCCGCGCCTGGCTCACCATCTACACGCCGTCTACACGGTGGCAAGTGCGGACGAGCCGGGACCGAAGCTCCCGGGCACCGAGCGACGCGTGCTCACACTCCTTCGCGAACGCGGCGGGCTATCCGAGGCCGCGCTGCGGAGCGAACTTGGCAAGACTGCCGCGACACGCGGCGTGGCCCGGCTGGTTCGCCGCGGCCTCGTAACGCGTCACGTCAGTCTTCGCTTTCCCGAGCCGCCCGCGGAGCGTCTTGTCGAGGCCCTGCCGCCGCCCGATGGCCAGTCGCCGGCCGCGTTGTTGCGGCGCGCGCCCAGGCAACGTGCCCTCTGGGAGCACCTGCGACGCCTCGACGGACCGATGCCCGTCGCCCAGGTGCTCAGGCTGGTTTCGGCGTCGAGGTCATCGTTGCAGGGGCTGGTGGCTCGGGGCCTGGCGCGGATCCAGGTCCGCTGGTCGGCTTCGTACGTCGTCACCGGATCGCGCGACGCGGCACTCGGCGCTGAAGTGTCCGATCCGCCGGCCGGGCCGCAACTGGTTGAGGCTCTGACACGCCGGCCGCCGGGCGCGGCGGTCATGCAGGGCTGCGAGTCCGACCGCTGGTCGATGTACGCCGGCGCGATCGACAGGGTAACGGCCGAGGGACGGCAGGCTCTGGTGATCGCGCCTGAAGCGTCGACGGCCGCCGCACTGGCCGATTGGCTGGCCGCCCGGCTCGGTGTGTCCGTGGCTGACGCCACCCGGGCGCGCACGCCGGCGCAGCGCGTCGCGTTGTGGCGCGCGCTGCGGGCCGGAGAAATCGATCTGCTGGTGGGCACGCGTGACGCGACCTTTGCGCCGCTGACGCGCCTGGGTCTCGTGATCGTGGATCGCGAGGAAGACGCGGGTCACAAGCACCGCGTGGCGCCCAGGTACCACGTGCCGGTCTGCGCCGCCAGGCTGGCGCAACTCGTCGCCTGCCCCCTGCTGCTGGGTACGGAAACGCCGCGCGTGGCTACCTTTCACGCCGTGGAAACAGGCCAGGCCCGGCTGGTCCAGGCCGGGGCCCCGGGACGACTGGCCAGGTTGCAGGACGAGCCCGAGCGCTTGTCGGGCGCGCGGCGCTCCTCGCTCGACGCGGAGATTGTGGACACGCGCCGGGCTGCCGTCGTGGGACGCTACGGGTCGGTCTCGCGCGTGCTACTGGAGGCGCTGCGGGAGACGCTGGCGCTGGACGAACGCGCCGTCCTGTATGTGAATCGGCGGGGCATGGCGGCGCTCACCATTTGCCGCACCTGTGCCCACGTCTTCGAGTGCCCGCGCTGCAGCACCGGCCTGGTCCAGCATCGCCAGACGCGGCAGATGGTCTGTCACATTTGCAATTGGCGAGACTCGGCGCCGCGTTGGTGTCCGGTCTGCGAGGGCGACCGCCTGCGCCTCTGGGGCTACGGCAGCGAGGCCGTGGCCGAGGCGGTAACCCATCTGCTGCCGCGCGCCGTCGTGGCCCGGATCGACAGCGACCGGCCGCTCAATGCAATGGATGCCGATGTTTCGGCCTTCGAGCGCGGCGCGGTGCAGGTCCTCGTCGGCACGCAGCGACTGCTGGGCTATGGCAAGCGACTGCAGGCGGGTCTGCTGGGCATCGTGCAGGCCGACATCGGGCTCCAGTTTCCCGACTTCCTGGCGCCCGAGCGAGTCTTCCTCACGTTGTCGCGGCTTCGGCATCTCACGGCCGCCAACGGGGCAACGGCGCGTACAGTGGTGCAAACGATGATGCCCCACCACCACGTCATCCAGGCCCTGCAAACCGGCAGCTACCTCCGCTTCTTCCAAGCCGAGATGGAACAACGCCGCGGTGAAGGCTTGCCACCGCTGCGTCCACTCATCAAGGCCTCCTTCGGCCACGCCAACGAGACCCGCGCCGAAGAAGAGGCCCGCCGCGCACGGCGCGAACTCACCACGGTCCTCGCCGCCGGCCAGCCGCTGGACCTGGACGTGCTGGGGCCGGCTCCGGCCTTTGTGTACCGGCAGCGCGGCCAGTACCAATGGCAGTTGCTGTTGCAGGGCGCCGACGCGGAGAAGGCGCTCCCCCTATTCCACGGCGGCTGGACGCTGGACGCCGACCCGCTGGACTTGACATAACCAGGATGGCCGTCTTGACCGTCCTCCCCGTCGACCACCCCATGCTGCGCCGCAAGGCCAGCCGGATTCGGGGTGTGTCGGCCGGCCTGCGGACGTTCGTGGACGACATGTTTGACACCATGCAGGCGCACCGCGGCGCCGGCTTGGCGGCAACCCAGCTTGGGCGGCCCTGGCGCGTCATTGTGGCGGACACCGGCGCCGAGCGCTTCGCCCTGATCAATCCCGAAATCGTCCGCGCCAGCGGCGCCGCCATCGCGGACGAAGGCTGCCTCAGTCTGCCCAACTGGTACGGCCCGGTAGAGCGCGCCACCGACGTCACCGTGAAAGGCCTGGGCCTCGGCGGCAAGCCCATACGCCGCCGCCTGCACGACCTGGCCGCCCGCGTGGTGCTGCACGAGATTGACCACCTGGACGGCGTGATCTTCACCGACCGTCTGGTGGATCCCGAGAAACTGCGCTTCGTCGACCCTCGCTCGCCCGAAGCGCAAGAGTTGCAGGCCTCCTAGCGCCATGCGGATGGTCTTCTTCGGCACGCCTGAATTCGCGCTCCCATCGCTGCACAGATTGGCTACGGATTTCGACGTGGCGCTGGTGGTAACGCGCCCCGACCGTCCCGTGGGTCGAGGCGGAAGGCTAACGGCCCCGCCGGTCGCCTACGCGGCCCGCGAACTGCACTTGGATCTTTTCCAGCCGCCAAACCCCAATGTGCCGGAGGCCGTGGAGGCCATAGGCTCGTACGAGCCCCACGCCGTGGTGTGCGTGGCCTACGGCCGGCTGCTGGGCACGCTGCTCCGCCGCCTGGCGCCACCCGGGATCCTCAACGCGCATCCCTCCTTGCTGCCCGCCTACCGCGGAGCGTCGCCAATCCAGGGTGCGTTGCTGGATGGCGCCCGCGAATCCGGCGTCACGTTGATTCGCCTCGTCCGCGCTCTCGACGCCGGACCGATCGTGGCGGTCGAGCGAGCACGGATCGACCCCGACGAGACCGCGGCGGACCTGCACGCGCGGCTGGCCGACGTGACGGCCGATATGCTGACCGGCGTCCTGCCCGCCTGGGCCGCCGGCGACCTGTCCGAAGAGCCGCAGGACGAAGCGAAGGCCAGCCTTACGCGTCCGCTCGAGCGCAAAGACGCCGATCTGGATCTGCGCCGACCGGCTCTCGAGATCTACAACCGCTGGCGGGCGTTTCAACCCTGGCCGGGGGTGCGGGTGCGTGCGGGAGACACGATCTGCGCGCTGACGGACGTGCGCCCCGGCAACGAGCAGCTGGAACCCGGGCAGGTGCGCCTCGACGAGAACGCGCTGCTGCTCGGGTGCGGCAACGGATCGCTGTCGATTCGCACCCTCCAGCCGGCGGGGCGCACGCGCATGCAGGCGGCGGCGTTCGCTCGCGGCTATCAACGCCTGTTGCAGATGCCCTGGGGTCATCCCTATCCCGACGCGAGGCCGCCGCTCATCGAGTAAGTGGAAGCTCCGCTACGGTGCCGAATCGACCCGGTGCTACCCTTTGTTCCAAGACGCGTCGCGTACCGCAGCGACTGCGCGAAGAGGCTTGATCATCGTGTTCTTCCCCTTCTTCGACCCCTTGTATCTGCTCCTGATCGCCCCGGCGTTCATCCTGGCCATGTGGGCGCAGAACCGCGTCAAGGGCACCTACAACAAGTACTCCCAGGTCATGTCCAGTTCGGGCATCCCGGCCCACCTGGCGGCCCGGCGCCTGCTGGACGCGGTGGGCCTGTACAACGTGGAGGTCAAGCGGGTGCCGGGCGAGCTGACGGACCACTACGACCCAACCAAGAAGGTGCTGCGCCTGTCCGACGGCGTATTTGACAGCAACTCGCTGGCGGCCGTGGCGATTGCGGCGCATGAAGCCGGCCATGCCATGCAGGACAAGATCCGCTATCCCTTCCTGGTGCTGCGAACGGCCATGGTTCCCATCACGACCTTCGGTTCTCGCTTCGGCTACTTCATGCTGATCGGCGGATTCCTGCTGGCCCTGTTCACGGGTGGGAGTCCATTGGGCCTCGCGGTGGCCTGGATCGGTTTGGCGCTCTTCGCCACCGCCTTCGTGTTCGCCCTGATCACGCTGCCGGTCGAGTTTGACGCCAGCCGGCGGGCCATCCAGATGATGGAGAGCGTCTACGTCATCAGCGGCGCCGAGCGGCTCCACGCCAAGAAAGTGCTGGACGCGGCGGCTCTCACCTACATCGCCGCGATGTTCATCGCGCTGATGCAGGTGCTCTACTTCGCGCTGCGCCTGTTGGCGCTGTCCGGCAGCCGCGACTAGCGCTCCAGCGCTCGCATGAGCGGTCCTCCGGACGCTGCGCCGGGCCGTCCGCCGATCACCGGCGTCCCCGCGCCGACCCTGTGTCAAGTCCTTTCAACTCAACCGCCGTACCGAATCGACCAGCTCCAGCGCGCGCTCTATCGGGAGTCGGCCACGGAGTTCGAGCAGATTCTGACCCTGCCGACTCCGTTGCGCTCGGCTCTCGCGCAACGATTCCGCTACGAGTCGCTGGACGCGGTCCACACGGAACGCTCGTCCGATGGAACGCGTAAGACGCTGTTTCGCACCGCCGACGGCGCGCCGGTGGAAACGGTGCAGATGCCGACCGAGCGCGCTGGCGCCACGACCATCTGCCTCAGCTCGCAGGCGGGCTGCGGCATGGGCTGCACGTTTTGCGCCACCGGCGCGATGGGGCTGACCCGCAATCTCACCGGCAGCGAGATCGTCGACCAGTTTCTGCACTTCCGACGGCGCTCGGACGCCGACCGAACCCCGGACCGGGCGGTATTCATGGGAATGGGCGAACCGCTGGCCAATCTTCAGGCGGTGGAGGCGGCCGTGCGAACCCTCGTCGATCCCGCCGCCGTTGGGCTTAGCCCGCGCCGGGTTACCGTCTCGACCGTTGGCTTGCCGCGAGGCATTCACGCCATGGCCGGCTGGGGACTGCCCGTGAGCCTGGCCATTTCCCTGCACGCCGCTGACAACGACCTGCGAACGCACCTGGTCCCCGTCGCCCGCCGCTTTCCGCTCGACTCGCTAATGGAGGCCAGCCGCCGCTACCAGCGCCGGGCCCGGCGTCGCGTGACGTATGAATACACCCTGCTGGACGGTGTGAACGATGCCCCGGCGCAGGCCCTGGGCCTGGCGCGACTACTCCGCGGCCAGCGGTGCCACGTGAATCTGATTCCGTTCAACGCCTATCCGGGGGCTCGCTATCGCCCCACGCCGCGCGCCGCGGTCCGGGCTTTTCGCGACACCCTGCGGGAGCATGGGCTGCGGGCCACCGTTCGTCGAACCCGCGGACGCGACATCTCGGGCGCGTGCGGTCAGTTGCA
Organism: Chloroflexota bacterium; assembly: GCA_026707585.1. Taxonomy (GTDB): domain Bacteria; phylum Chloroflexota; class UBA11872; order UBA11872; family UBA11872; genus UBA11872. The sequence continues at coordinate 28,050 of JAPOWQ010000068.1, forward strand.
CGCCGGAGCTCTGGCCCCGGACGGCGGTGTGCGCGGCTGACCGTTTCGACTTAGTCTTCGCAGGGCAACCCCGGGCGTGGTGCCGATGCCGGCACCCAGATTCGAACACGGGTGCCGCCGATGCCGAACGGTAGGAGGGCGTTAGTCGCGTGAGCCAGGTGCTGATCGCTCCCTCCATCCTTTCCGCCGACTTCGCGTCCCTTGGGGACCAGGTCCGTGAGGCCGAGGCCGGCGGCGCCGACTGGATCCATGTGGACGTCATGGATGGGCACTTCGTCCCCCAGATCAGCTTCGGCGAGCCGATCGTGCGAGCCCTCCGGCCCGTCACCGCGCTGCCGCTCGACGTCCATCTCATGATTGAGCCGGTGGACCCGCAACTGCAAGCCTTTGCGGCGGCGGGTGCCGACTCCATCACCGTCCACGTTGAGGCCACGCCGGATCCGGCTCGCACGCTGCGGACGATTCGGGACCTGGGCGTTCGACCGGGTCTGACCCTGCGGCCCGGCACGCCCGCCTGGACGCTGTGGCCCTACTTGGAGCTCGCCGACCTCGTGCTGGTCATGACGGTCGAACCAGGACGCGGCGGGCAGGCGTTCATGCCCGACATGCTGCCGCGCATCGGGCAGGTAGCCGAGCGGCTAGATGCGCTGGACGGCCACCGCTGGCTTCAGGTCGACGGCGGGCTGAACGTCATGACCACAGGCCCAGTCGTCGCCGCCGGAGCACACGTCATCGTTGCCGGGTCGGCGGTATTCGGGAGTGCGGGAGGGGTCGCGGCCGCGATTGACGGCCTGCGTGCGGCCGCCGGTTAGCCCAGGCGGTCGACCGTGCGAATGCAGCGCGTACAAATCTTCACGCGCTGGTAGCGGCCGTCGATCACCAGCCGCTTCCGCTGGACGTTGACGGACCATCTCTTCTGCTTGCGAGGCGCCTTCCGCTCCCAGCGACCGGACGCCGAATGGCGAATGTGCCGGCCGAACTGCGGACCCGCGTCGCAAACCTCACACCGAGCCAAGGGCGCACCTACTTCGTTGACGCAAACCTGAACGCGTTCATAAGATCAAGCTTCGCCATGCTAGCACCGCGAAAAGGCCGCTCGGTATGACGCTGGCAGATTCCCAAACCGAGGCTTCGGACGTGCGCGACGGTCGTCGCTTCATGCACGCGATCGAGTACAGCCTACGCTGGCTGGAGATCAACGCCGAGGCGATCGACCGCCTGAACGTCTACCCGGTACCGGACGGCGACACCGGGACCAACATGGTTCTGACATTGCGCGCTGCGATCCGTGAGGCCACCGACAACCCCTCAAACAACGTGGACGTGGTGGCGGCGCATCTGGCGCGCGGTGCCCTGCTCGGCGCACGCGGGAACTCTGGCGTCATTCTGTCTCAGATCATCCGCGGCCTTGCCGAGGGCCTCGACGGCCATCGCGAGTTCGGCATCCCCGAGTTCAGCATGGCCCTCGAACGCGCCTACCAGGTTGGATACAAGGCCGTCACCAATCCCGTCGAAGGCACCATCCTCACCGTGGCCCGCGACGCTGGCGAAGCCGCGCAGGCCGCGCAGGCACAGGTCGAGTCGGTGGAAGATCTCATCGCGCAGGTCGTGGATGCCACCCGCGAGTCCGTCGCCAACACGCCCAATCTCCTGGACGTCCTGGCCGAGGCCGGCGTGGTGGATGCGGGCGGCCAGGGTCTGCACGTTATCTATGAAGGTCTGCTGCGCGCGCTCCGTGGCGAGCCGCTGCCCGAATCGGCGGACCTGGACCGGGCGACCGACGTGTTCGCCGCCTTCGCCGAGACGCACCAGGCAGATGAGCATGGCTTCTGCACCGAATTCGTGGTGCACGGCACCGACCTGGACGCCGATGCCATGCGAAACGAATTCGCCAAGATCGGCGAGTCGCTGCTGGTGGTGGGCGACAACAGCCTTGTGCGCGTGCATATTCACATCGAGAGGCCCGGCGACGTCTTTAACGCGGCCATGTCCTACGGCGAGATCGACCAACTCAAGGCCGACAACATGGACCTGCAGCAGGCACGAAACTTCGAGGGAGCGCTGGCCGAGGCGACCGAGCCGCCACCGCCAGCCAACGGCGTGATCGCGGTGGCCAGCGGCGACGGCCTGGAAGAGGTCTTTCGCAGCCTCGGGGTGGACGTCGTGCGCGGCGGCCAGAGCATGAATCCCAGCGCCGGCGAACTGCTGGACGCCATCGGCCGCACCCCCGATGACTGGGCGGTCGTGCTGCCCAACAACTCCAACATCTATCTGACGGCGCGGCAGGCGGCCGAACAATCCGAGAAAAATGTACATGTGATCGCTACGCGCACCCTCCCGCAGGGTTTTTCGGCCGCCCTGGCGTTCAACCCGGCCGATTCCTCCGAGAACAACGCCGAGGCCATGAGCGAGGCCGCCGGCGACGTCACCACCCTGGAAGTCACCCAGGCGGTGCGCGACGCCGTGCTGGACGGCAACCCGGTCGCCGAGGGCGAGTACATGGGGCTGCTGGACGACAAGTTTGTGGAGCGCGGCCAGACGCCCCACCCCGTCATCATGCAAATGCTGGAACGAGTCGCGGACGACGAGCCGGAAGCCCTCACGATATACGTGGGCCAGGCCTCGCCCGCCGCGCAGGCCAGCGAACTCGCCTCCGCAATCAGCGAGCGCTACCCCGACATGGACGTACAGACAGTGGCGGGCGGCCAGGACCACTACGACTACATCATTGCGGTTGAGTAGCGGCCAGCGGCGCTGATGACCGCCGACCCGGAGCCGGCGCTGGCACGAGAAGCGCGGCGGCTGCTGGAGGCCGAGGCGGCGGCCGGTTTCGACGACTCGGCCACGCCCGAAGGGCTGTCAGGCTGGCTCGCCGGTCAGCGCGCGAACGTGGGCTCGCTTGCCCGCCTGTCGCAGTACTCGCGGCTACGGCCGCGCACGCGCCAGGATCTGGCGCGCGCCGTTCTGTCGGACCTGGGAACGAGCAGAGCGTCACCCGCAGTCGGCCAGGACGCTGATGCTCCGGTCACCGTGCTGCCGGGAGTAGGCGCCACGGCCGAGAAGCGGCTGGCCGCGCTGGGGATTCAGACGGTAAGCGATCTGCTCCATCACCGGCCGCGCCGCTACATCGATCACTCGTCCGTCGTTCCGATCGCCGAGGCGGAACCGGGCCGCGAAGTCACCGTGATTGGGGAGGTCGTCGAGATCCGCGCCAGGCCCGCTCGCTCAGGCCGAGTGCGCGTGATCGAGGCGGCCATCGCAGACGAAACGGGACAGATCCTCGCGGTCTGGTTCAACCAGGTCTACCTGGTCAAGACCTTGCGGGGTCGGCGCAACGTTGCCTTCGCTGGCCGGGTCGAGTCGGCCGCCTACGACCGCCAGCTCACCAGCCCTGAGTACGAGTTGGATGTACACCGCATGGTGCATGCCGGCCGGCTGGTACCGGTCTATCCGCTCACCCGCGGGCTCTCGCAGCGCCAGCTGCGCCGCTGGATGGCGCTGGCCGTTGACGCCTACGCCGCCGCCGTTCCCGAAACGCTGGGCGCCGCGCAACGTCGGATGCACGGCCTGCCGGACATGGCGACAGCTATCCGCAATCTCCACTTTCCGGTCGACGCTGCCGCCAAAGACGCCGCCGCGCGGCGCTTCGCGTTCGCCGAACTGCTGGTCTACCAGCTGGCGATCATGCGCCGCCGTCAGGCCTGGCGTCAGAGCCAGCCCGGGCGTCCGGTGCGTATCCATCAGGACGCGCTGGCGGCGTTCGGCGGGCGGCTGCCGTTCACATTGACCGAGGGACAGCGGGCGGCCGTGGCCGACGTCCTGAACGACCTGCGGCGCGACCGGCCCATGAGCCGGCTGCTGCAAGGCGACGTCGGCTCCGGAAAGACCGTCGTGGCTGCCGGCGCGCTGCACGCGATCGTCGGTGACGGCTGGCAGGGCGCGATCATGGCCCCCACCGAAGTCCTGGCCGAGCAGCACGCCGCCACCCTACGCGAGTTGCTGACCCCACTGGGTGTCCGAGTCGAGTTGGTCACGGGCAACGTCCCGGCCGGTGAGAAACGGCGGATCTGGCGTGACATCGAGCGTGGCGGCGTCCACGTGGTCGTCGGCACGCAGGCCATCATCCAGCGCAGCGCCAGGTTCGCCCGTCTGAACCTGGCGGTCGTGGACGAGCAGCACCGGTTCGGCGTCCAGCAGCGCGGGGAAATCCGCTCCAAGGGCTACAACCCGCACCTGCTGGCCATGTCGGCCACGCCAATCCCCCGCACGCTGGCGCTGACCGTGTATGGGGATCTGGATGTCAGCCTTCTGCGCGAACTGCCCAGGGGACGCCGGCCCGTCAAGACATCCTTCGTTCCCAACCACAAGCGCGGCGACGCCTACGCGTTCATTCGGCGCGAGGTGGCGGCTGGCCACCAGGCCTTCGTTGTGTTTCCGATCATCGAGGAGTCGGAAACCCTCAACGCCCGCGCCGCGACCGAGGAGCACAAGCGCCTGACGCGCGGCACTTTCGCCGACCTGGCCGACCATGTGGGGCTGCTGCACGGACGCATGAGCGCCGCATCCAAGGAGCGTGTCATGCGGGCCTTTCGCGATGGTGAACTCAAAATCCTGGTCAGCACCGCGGTAATCGAGGTGGGCATCGACGTGCCCAACGCTTCGGTGATCCTGATCGAAGGCGCGGAACGCTTCGGGCTGGCGCAGCTACATCAGCTGCGCGGGCGCGTTGGCCGCAGCGGCCAGGACTCCTTCTGCCTGTTGACGAGCGAGACTACAGACCCCCGGGAAAACGCGCGGCTGCGCACGCTCCAGTCGGTGAACGACGGCTTTGCCCTGGCTGAGCGCGATCTCGAACTGCGCGGACCGGGCGACGTTATCGGGACGCGCCAGAGCGGGGCGCTCGGATTCCGCTTCGCGTCGGTCACCGATCTCCCCACCATCCAGTCGGCCCGCTCCGACGCCGAAGCCGTGATTCGCGCGGATCCCAAACTGGCCCGGTCCGAGCATGCCGGGCTGGCCGCCGCCGTGGAGCGCCTGCTCCAGCGCAACGAGTGGAACTGAGAACGACGTGGCGGCGCGCGGCCGCGGTCTGACCATCACGGCCGGAATCCATCGGGGTCGGCGGCTGCGCGTCCCGCCTGGCATTCGCCCGACCACGGACCGCATCCGGGCGGCCGCGTTCGACGCATTACAGGGCCCGCCGCCCGCGCGCGTGCTGGATCTCTATGCCGGGTCCGGCGCGTTTGGCCTCGAGGCGTTGAGCCGCGGTGCCGCGTACGCTTGCTTTATCGAGCGCAGCCGCCGCGCCGCTGCCGTCATCAGGCAGAACCTGGACCTCTTGGATTTCCGCGAGCAGGGCGAGGTTGTGCTGGGAGACGCTCGCCGGCTCGCGCTGGCCCGCGGCGCGCCGTTCGGCCTGGTCTTCGCCGATCCGCCCTACGCCGACGATCCGTGGGTGGCGCTGTTCGACGCGCTGGAGACGCCCGGCGTGCTGACGAACGACGCCCTGGTCGTGACCGAGACCAGCAGCCGGATCGGCGCTCCGCGCGCTCCGTTCGGCTGGCACCGCGTGAAAGAGCGGCGTCACGGCGACACCACGTTCGCGATCTTCGTCCGCGTGGCGCCCCAGCGCATGCAGCTTCGCCGGGAGCCGCCCTCGTTATAATGCGCGGGGTGTGTTGGAAGGGCAGGCCGTGCGCGCGCTGTTTCCCGCGACCTTCGACCCGGTCACCAACGGGCACATGGACATCCTCAGCCGGACGGCTGGCGTCTGCGACACGGTCGTGGCCGGCGTGTTCGACAACGAACGTGGCGACACGCTGTTCACCGCGGACGAGCGTCTGGCGTTGCTTGCGACGGCCGTCGCTCACCTGCCCAACGTCGAGCCGCGCATCTACTCGGGGCTGACCGTGGACTATGCGCGCAAGATTGGGGCCGGAGTGTTGGTTCGAGGTTTGCGCGCCGTGTCAGACTTCGAGTACGAGTTCGCGCTCTCGGCCATGAATCGGCGCTTGCATCCGGATATCGACACCATGTTCTTTCTCTCGGCGCCGGAGCACGCATTCGTCAGCTCATCGCTCATTCGTGAGATCGGGGCGCTCGGCCGTTCGGTCGAGCCGTTCGTCCCGCCAAACGTCGCGGCCGCGGTCGGCGCTAAGTTCGCCGCACATCCTGAGCGGAGGTAGATCGCCATCGATCTCATAAACCTGATTGAGCGACTTGAGACGCTGCTGCGTCATGCCCAGCGCGTGCCCATGACGCACAAGCTTGTCATTGACGAGCGCACCCTGCTGACCATCGTGGATGAAATGCGTATTCGCATTCCCGAGGAAATCCGCGAGGCGCGTCGCGTCATGCGCCAGCGCGACCAGATTCCGCAGTCGGCCCAGATGGAGGCCGAGCGCATTGTTCAGCAGGCGCAGGAGCAGGCTGAACAGATGATTCGCGATGAAGAAATCGTGAAACAGGCCGAGGCGCACGCCCTGCAGTTGGTCCAGGAAGCGGAGGAGCGCACCGACGCCACCCGCGAGGAAATGGACCTCTATGCCTTGAGCATGCTCCGCGACCTGGAAAGCCGGTTGGAGTCCCACCTCACCAGCATCCGCCGCGGTGTCGCCGCGCTTGACCATAGCGATGCCGAACCCGTCGAGTTCGACGAAGAGCCTGCCTGAGCCGAGTTGAACCGCTTGCGCCTCTGACCTGAGGGTCGCCGGTGGCCGATTACATCTTCAACGTCGCGCGCGTGCTCGCGCAGACCTCCGGGCCGAGCCGCGCGGTTGACGTGCACGCGCCGGCGCGCGTCTTGGGCGTTTCGGAACTCAGCGGGCCTGTCCGGGGCACGGCACGCATCACGCGGCTGTCCGACGCCGTTCTCGTCACCGGACAGATGCGGGCCTCGGCGTCGGTGTCCTGTGCCCGCTGCATGGATGACGTGGAGATCGAGCTTGCGTTCGAGTTGGACGACCAATTCGTGCCGCGCATCGATCCGGTGCGCGGCGGTGTGGTCGATCCCGGCGACCGCTGGCCGCTTGATCCCGGCCACAACCTTGATCTCTCCCAGGTCCTGGCTGAAGGCGCCATCAGCGCGCTGCCCCCCCGCGTGCTCTGCGCCGGGCCGTGCGAGGCGCCCGGGAGTGGTCCGGCCGCCAGCCGGCCGGCGGTGGACCCGCGGCTGGCGCCGCTGGAACGCCTGCGCCGCCAAATGCTCCACAAGAGCGACCAATCTCATGGATAATGGCGCGTTATGACTCCTCTGCCCAAACGTCGGCTCACCCGTTCGCGTTCGCGCGCCCGTCGCCATTCGGCCCGCGCGCGCCGACCGAATCTCGGGCGCTGTCCAACCTGCCATCGCCTGGTCGTCAGTCACCAGGTTTGCCCCTTGTGCGGCAACTACCGCGGCAATCTGGTCATCGAGCCTTCCGAACAAGCCGTCAAGTACCGCTAGCCGGGGGATCCGGAACCACGCACCATGGCGCCTGAACGGGCCCGGGTGGCCTTTGTCTTTCCGGGCCAGGGTTCCCAGGCGCCGGCCATGGGTCGCAGCCTGCGTGAATCGTCGGCTGCCGCGCGCAAGGTCTGGCAGGCGGCCGACGCCAGCTACGGCGCCTCGCTCAGCGGCCTGACCGGCGCGGGCAGTCCCGAAGACCTCCAGCCGACCGACGTGCAGCAGCCGGCCATTGTGGCTGCCTCCGTCGCCGCCCTCGCGGCCTTCAACGAAGTGCTGAGCGTCCACGGGGCCGCGGTCACGGCCAGCGGCTATCCCCTGCACGTCGCCGCCCTTGCCGGCCACAGCGTTGGCCTGGTGTCCGCCGCGGTCGCCGCCGGCTGCACCCCCGTTGGCGAAGCCGTGGCCCTGGTGCGAGACCGCGGTCGTTTCATGGCCTCGGCGGCTTTCGAAAAACCGGGCCGCATGGCGGCGGTCCTGGGATTGGATGAACGTGCGGTCGAGAATCTGGCGGCGGCGATTCGAGCCGAGACTCCTGGGAGCTATCTGGCGGTGGCCAACGTCAACGCACCTCAGCAGGTGGTGGTCGCCGGTGATCTGGCCGCCATTGATCGCATCGTGACCGAAGGACGCAAGGCCGGCGCCCGCCGCGTGATCCCGCTCAGCGTCAGCGGCGCCTTCCACTCCGTCGCCATGCTCCCGGCGCAGGCCGCCATGCGCGAGCGTCTGCTGGCGATCGGAATCGATCCGCCGGCGGCGCCTGTGATCAGTAACATCGACGCCGGACAGCTTTTCGACCCGTCGGCTATTCGGGCCGAGCTGGCGAACCACATCGCGGCTCCGGTCCGCTGGCTGGATGGCATCCGGACAATTGAGGCATTGGGCGTGCGGCACATCGTGGAGTTTGGACACGGTTCGGTCCTTACCGGCATGCTGCGGCGCACGGTGAAAGATATTGGCCTGCACAACGTGAGCGACATGGCCTCGGCCCGTGCGACGGCCGCTGCCCTGACTAATGGCTAGCCACGGGCGCCTGGTCGGGGCGCGGACGCTGGTTACTGGCGCCTCGGGTGCGCTCGGACGCGCCTTTGCGCGTCGGCTGGCTGCCGAAGGCGCCGACCTGGTCCTGCACTACAACTCGAACGCGCAGCAGGCCGATGCCCTGGCCTCCGAGATTCATTCCAACGGTGGCAGCGCGGTCGTCATCGGCGCCGACTTGTCCACGGTTCGGGGGGCGGAGCTGATTGTGGACCAGGCGCAGGAAGCCCTGGGCGGCCTTGACGTCCTCGTCAACAACGCCGGCACCACCCGCGACAACCTGCTCATGCGTATGTCCGACGAGCAGTGGGACACGGTCATGAACACCAACCTGCGCTCGGCCTTCGTCTGCTCGCGCCGCGCGGTCCGCGGCATGATCCGCCAGCGCAGCGGCCGCATCATCAACATCGCATCCGTCGTCGGACTTCGCGGCAACGCCGGCCAGGCCAACTACGCCGCCGCCAAGGCCGGCTTGATCGGCTTTACCCGTGCCTTGGCGCAGGAAGTCGGCAGCCGCGGCATCACCGTCAACGCCGTGGCGCCGGGCTTCGTCATCTCGCCGCTCACCGACGTCATCCCCAACCGGCTGCGCGAGCAAGCGCTGAACGCGATTCCCCTGGGTCGCTTCGCCGACCCGGACGATATCGCCGGGGCCGTGGCGTTTCTCGCATCTGACGACGGCGCCTACGTCACCGGTCACGTGCTGACCGTGGACGGCGGCCTCGCCATGGGCTGAGCCATGTTCGAAAAGGTGCTCGTCGCCAACCGGGGCGAGATGGCCGTTCGCATCATTCGCGCCTGTCGCGACCTCGGCGTCCGCACCGTGGCCATCTATTCCGAACCCGACGCCCACGGCCTCCCCGTCCAGCTGGCCGACGAATCGGTCTGCATCGGACCGGCGCCCGCGGCCGCCAGCTACCTCAACGTGCCCCACATCATCGCGGCCGGGCTCAACACCGGCTGCGACGCTGTGCATCCCGGCGCCGGCTTCCTGGCCGAAAACGCCTACTTCGCCGAAGCCTGCGAACGCTACCGCATCACCTTCATCGGCCCCACGCCCGCCAACATGCGCATGATGGGCGAGAAGACCCGCGCTCGCGAAGCCGCGCTCGCGGCTGGCCTGCCGGTCATCCCCGGCTCCGATGGCCCCGTGGCCGACGTTAACGAGGCCAAGACGATCGCTCGCGAGATCGGCTTCCCGGTCATGCTCAAGGCGGCCGGCGGCGGCGGCGGGCGCGGTATTCGTCGCGTGAGCGACGTCGATGACCTCGTCACCCTCTTCCCGCTGGCCCAGGCCGAGGCCCGCAGCTCCTTCGGCAACGCCGATCTCTACGTGGAAAAGCAGATCGAACGCTCGCGTCACGTCGAGGTGCAGGTGCTGGGGGACGGCTCCGCCGTCTTGCACCTGGGGCACCGCGAGTGCTCCATCCAGCGCCGCTTTCAAAAGCTGATCGAGGAAGCGCCTGCCCCCAGCCTCGCCGGCCGCCAGGGCGACCGCGTTGCCCGCGCCGCCGTGCGCCTGGCCGAGTCCATTGACTACCGCGGTGCCGGGACGGTCGAGTTCCTGCTCGATGACCAGAACCGCTTCTACTTCATCGAGACCAACACCCGCATCCAGGTCGAACATCCCGCCACCGAGGAAGTCACCGGCATCGATATCGTTCGCGCCCAACTTCAGATCGCGGCCGGCGAGCCCACCGGCCTGCGCCAGCGCGACGTCCGCCTTACCGGCCACGCCATCGAATACCGCCTGCTCGCCGAGGACCCCGAGCGCGACTTCCGGCCCGACGCTGGCACCGTCGCCAACCTGCGACTCCCCGGCGGCCCTGGCGTGCGCGTGGACACCCACCTCTATGCCGGCTGCGAAGTCTCCCCCTTCTACGACTCGCTGCTCGCCAAGCTCATTGTCTACGGCGACACCCGTGACGAGGCCATCCGGCGTTCCCGCCGGGCCTTGGCCGAGACTCGGATCGAAGGTCCGGCAACCAACCTGGACCTGCACCGCGCCATCCTGCAGGACCGGCGCTTCGTCTCGGCCGACTACGACCTGGAATACGTCACGGGCATGCCTGTCCCGCTCGCGGAATCCACCGGCTAGGCCAATGGCCGCGCGACGGCGACGGCGTGGCCGCCGATTGGCGCGCGAAACCGCCATGCGACTGATCTACGAGGCCGACATGGCGCAGCGGCCGCCGCTCGAACTGCTGGATATCCGCGAACGCGAGCTGAGCCTGGACGCCGAAACGGCCGCCTATACCCGCGCGCTGGTTGCCTCGGTAAGCGCCAATCGGGCCGACCTTGACGCCGCCATCGGCCTGCTGACACCCGCTTGGCCGGTCGATCAGATGGCCCGTCTTGATGTCGCCATCATGCGCATTGCGCTCACCGAAATCGGCTCGGACGAAACGCCGGTGGCCGTGGCAATCAACGAGGCCGTGGAGCTGGCCAAGCGCTATTGCGCCGCCGGCGCCGCCCCCATGATCAACGGGGCGTTAGGATCGTATGTGCGAAAAGGCGCGGCCTCTGCCGTGCCTGATCATCAAGGCTGACTGAATGGCCGAAGCCGACCAGGCCCTGACCGACCCGACGCAACCTCAGGAAGAACTCGGCGGCGTCATGTCGCTGCGCGAGCACCTGAATGAGTTGCGCAAGCGGCTCACGGTCGCTGTCCTCTCCGTCATTATCGCCAGCTTCGTAGTCTGGCCGTTCAAGGACTTTGTCTTTCACTTCGTGCAGTTGCCGCTCCCCCGCGGCGCTGTGCTGCAGCAAATCGCGGTCACCGAGACGCTGTTTACGTTCGTCAAGATCTCGTTCATCGTCGGCTTTGGCCTGGCCAGCCCCATCGTCGTTTACGAGGTGCTGGCCTTCGTAGCTCCCGGGCTCTACCCCCACGAGCGACGCTGGCTCTTCATGAGCATTCCGGCCATCGCGCTCGCGTTCATGGCCGGCGTGGCCTTCGCCTGGTTCATCGTGCTGCGCTTCACGGTTGGCTTCCTGGCCGGATTCGCGCCCGCCACCATCAGTACGGAGTTCACGGTCGACGGCTGGGTCTCGTTCGTCCTACGCATCCTGTTGGCCGTTGGGCTGGCCTTCGAAACACCGTTCATCATCTTTGCCCTGGCCAAGATTGGCGTCGTCACCGCCGACAGCCTCGCCCGCCAGCGGCGCTACGCCATCGTCGCCATCGCCGTCATTTCGGCCATCATCACGCCCACACCAGACCCATTCACCCAGGCATCCGTCGGTATACCGCTCTACGCTCTCTACGAAGTCGGCGTTGTCCTGGCCCGCGTGGCCGCGCCCGCCGACCGGACGGACGACGAGACGGAACTGGAACCCGACCCCGAAGACAACGGCTCCGTTCCCACCACCGCCTAGCGCATCTCCGGTCCTGAGGCCGGCGTGTCCGGCAGCGTAACGCCCAGCTCCTCCGCCCTGCGCTGGAAGTCCTCGGGCGGTCTCGCCGCCGCCAGCCGGCGCTCTCCCGCGTCATCCTCAAAGCGCAACGTCCACGCATGCAGCATCACCCGTTCGGCCGACGCCGGTCCGCCGTAGGTCGCGTCGCCCAGGATCGGATGACCGATCGCCGCCATGTGCACCCGGATCTGGTGCGTGCGTCCGGTCGCAGGGCTGGCTTGCACCAGCGCCGCGCCGCAGCCACGGTCCAGCACGCGGTAGGCGGTTACCGCCGCCCGTCCGCGCCGCACCACCGCCATGCGCGTCCGCTGCGTCGGGTGTCGCCCGATCGGCGCGTCGATACGCCCTCGCGGCGGATCCGGCATCCCGCGCACGATCAGCAGGTACCGCTTCCGCACCTCCCGCCGTTCAAACGCCTTGGCCAGGTGCGCGTACATCGCCGGCGTGCGTGCGATCAGCACCACCCCCGAGGTCTCCTTGTCCAGCCGGTGCACGATCCCAGGACGCCGCGGATGCCCAATGCCGGCAATCTCCGGGTAATGCGCCACCAGCCGGTGCGCCAGCGTCCCGCTACCGGCGCCGGCCCCCGGATGCATCACGATCCCCGCCGGCTTGTCCACCGCGACGAATCCATCAGTCGTCAGCAGCCGCGCCAGTGCCCCAGGCTCCGGCGCAAGCTCCGCCGCCACCGTCGGAAACTCGCCGCGCACGATGTCGCCCGCGTGCAGCCGTCGCGACGGCGCCGCCACCTGCCCGTTCACCGTAATCACGCGGTCACGAATCAACCGCGCCGCCCGCGACCGCGAGAGGTCCGTTACGGCCTCGGCCACGAACGCATCCAGCCGCATCACCCTCGACCTGCCCACAAACGTCAGTTCAAACCGCTCGCCAGGCTCTGACATCGCGCTGCGCGACTACCCGGCGCGGCGTGTTCGTCTCCCTCTCCCGCAAGGAGAGGGTTGGAGTGAGGGTCTTCGGTCTGTGCTGATGCCGGAACCCGGTGACTTCACCGGCCTACGCATCATTCTCAGCGCGCGACCGCACCTCGACTTCCCCAATCGACACGTAGCCCTCGTGTCCGCCGTTCGCCAGCAACCGCAGCAATACATACCGCGTGACCTCGGTCGGAATCTCGATCCGCACGCTCGGCGCCGGATCCAGCTCCGCCTGCCGGATGAACTTCAGGCCGCTCGGGTCCTCGCGCGGGTCGACCTCGCGCGACGTGAACACCTGCACCCGCCGCAGGTAGCTGGCCGGCGGCTCGCCTGGGTGATTGAGGATGTCGATCGTCGCAATTGGCGTCCGCAGGTTCATCTTCAGTACCACATCCTGCGGAAACACCGCGTTCGCCGACCGCCAGGCCGGAAAGTCCGCTTCCACCAGCCCGTCCACCAGCGCCTCGGCCCCGTGGCCCTCCTGCGCGCCCGCTGGCGCATAGGCGCGCCCGCCCACCGCCGAAGCCGAAACCAGTGCCCCGCGGCTGCGGTCCGCGCCGTCGAACAACAGGCGCATCTTTACCGCCAGGTCGCCGCGCAGGTCGCTGCCGTTGGACACGATGAACAGTTGGACGGCCATCAGCAGGGACAGCCCCAGCACGATCCCGACCGGCAGCCAATTCCACGAAAACACGTTGCGCCGCAGCGCCGTGCGGTCCAGTTCGAGCCGTCGTTCCAGCTGCCCCTGGCAGACCTCGCACACGTAGCCCCAGTCCGTGTCGTTCAGCGCCTCGTCGCAGAACAGCCGCGCACAGTGGTCGCAGCGCTGCGTCGCGACTCGCGTCGGGTAGACGGTGCAGCGGTACAGCGCCAGTTCGCGCGCGCTTTCCGCGAATATGCGACGGCTGGGTGGGCGCTTCCCCGTCTCGCCAACCCGCATCGCTGGATCCATCCGCCGCCATTCTTCTGCGCGTGTGACGGAGTCCAGGACCCGGCATCCCGGCGGCGCGCGTCGCCCGCGCGCCGCAAAGCGCAGCCTTGCCTCAATATACTCGGGTCAACCAACTCGCCGCCGCTGCGGACACTTCGGTCGCTGGTCGCTCCGTCGATCTCCAACGGTGAGATACGGCCAAGGCTTCATCGAACCGGGAATGACGGCCGCCGTCTTTCCCCTCTGCCCGTGGGAGAGGGTTAGGGTGAGGGTCTTCCGGGCACGGAGCTACGAGCGATCCAGGACCCACCGAACGCCGCGCCGGCGAACTCCGCTGAGGCCCCATGTTCCGCCGCAACAGCAACATCCTCCTCGAGATCGCTGAAACCGTCCTCCTGGCCGCCCTCATTTTCTTCGGTACCCGCCTGCTCGTGCAGAACTTCCTGGTCGAGGGCCCCAGCATGTCCCCCAACCTGGCCGACTCCGAGTTCCTCCTCGTCAACAAGCTCTCCTACCTGACCGAGGATCCACGGCGCGGCGACGTCATCGTCTTTCGCTCCCCCCGCAATCCCGACGAGGACCTGGTCAAGCGCGTAATCGGCCTACCGAACGATGAGGTCGAAATCCGCGCCGGACAGGTCCTCGTCAACGGCCACCTCGTCAATGAGTCGAGTTACTTGAGCGGCCCCATCGGGCGCGACACGCTCCCTCGGCGTGTGCCCGAAGACTCATACTTCGTTATGGGCGACAACCGTCTGCAAAGCCGCGACTCCCGCGACATCGGCACGGTGCCCCGCGCCTCCATCGTCGGGCAGGTCTGGCTGGTCTACTGGCCGCCCGGCAAGTTCGGATTCCTGCCGGACGCCACGCCCGCGCTGGTCCCCATCCCCCAGCGCACGCCCGACCTCCCGCCCGCCGGGACCGCCGGCCGCTAGTCGGCCCAGGCGTCCACCAGGCGTCGCTTCGTTTGGTCCAGCGTCTCAGGCATCACCTTCACGTCCCCCGTGACCGGCATGAAGTTCGTGTCCCCGGCCCAGCGCGGCACCACGTGGAAGTGCAGGTGACTCGGAATCCCGGCCCCCGCCGCCGATCCCAGGTTCATACCCACGTTATAGCCGTCGGGCGAAAACGCCTCCTGCAACGCCACCCGTGACTGCACCACCAGTGACATCAGTTCGCGTGCCTCGTCGGGCTCTAGTTCGTCCAGGTCCGCCACGTGCCGGTACGGCAGCACCAGCACGTGCCCGTTGTTGTAGGGGTACAGATTCAGCGTCACGTACCCCAACCGCCCCGCGTGCACGAGCAGCTCCGGCAACTCCAGGGCCTCCGCCACCGGCACGCAAAACGGACATGCCCCGTCGTCACGATTCTCGCCCCGCACATACGCCATCCGCCAGGGACTCCACAACCGCTGCCAAGCCACCAACCACTCCGGCCGGACCGGCGGCTCCACGACCGCCGCAAATGCTGGCCGTGATCTTACCGACGCGGCTTTCGTGGCGCGGTTCGAGCGCGATGCAACACTGGAGTCGTGGCGACTAATCAGTCGGACAATGACTGTTCCGCGGAGACTGTGCCAGCTTCTGGTCTTTCCTGCCTCGGCCGCGAACAGGTCAGTCTCGACCCGGCCACCTGTGGCCGGTGCGGACGATGGCGGTGTGTTCGACTCTGTGTCTTGGCCAATTGGATTCGGAGATGATCCTGGCCGTACCCGCAACGAGCAGAAGGCACGGCGCACGCGGCGCCGTGCCTCACAGCTAGGGTGATGAGGCCTAACGTGAGGCCGCTTGCACGTCGCGCCGGTGCGCTGGTCGCAGTTCTGGTTCTAGTTCTCGTCATGGTGTTGGTGCTAGTCGGAATCTGGCGCTTGGTGGCAGGGAGTGTGGGGCAGGCCGACATCGTCATCGTGCCAAAGGACGTGCCCCCAGAAGTGAACTACGGGGTGAGGGACTTGTCCGCGCACCCCGATTACGGCACAGGGTCTATCGCCTACTGCGAGACAGACCTTGCTTCTGAAGATCTGAGACAGCAGGCGGGATTCGTCGCGTGGCGGGCGGATGGTTCGGCCGTTCTCTTCAATGTTGGACCTGATCTCTATGCGGTGGGGGACAGGGGGCAGTGGATTCGGAAGCTGGCCCAGGCCGGGCAAGCACCGGCGCTGAGCATTTCGCCGGACGGAACATCCGTTTTGTACGCGAGTTGCGAAGCCTTCAATGAGTCTGCTGATCGCTTTGATGAGCCGGAGCTGATGCTGGCCGACTTAAACCGGTCACCAGAGAAACCCCATCGCCTGACGACGAACGAGGTTGTGGATTTCTACCCGGCATGGTCGCCGGACGGCCGGCGCGTGGCCTTTCTGCGCGGGGCTCGGAACGCAACTGTTCGTGACAGAGAACCTGCCGGTGGGCTGCACGTCATGCGTTCGGACGGAAGCGATGTGCGCCCCGTTCGCGGCGGTGAGGCGCTGCTGGGCCCACCTCAATGGTCCCCTGATGGTCGCTGGTTGGCATTTGTCAACGATGACGGCGAAGAGGGTCCAGGCCTCTACGTCACGGACGCGGATCTCAGCGCAAGCCGGCGTCTTACTCACACGTTGAGTTGGCCAGCTTGGTCCCCGGACAGTCAACGGCTGGCATTCGCCCGACGCGACGGCTCAACGTTGGCCCTCTACACCATTGCGGCTATTGCAGGCGATGACGACGAGTTGCGGCTTCTGGACATGGAAAGCGAGGCCCGACGGGCCTGGATTCGGCATCTCGACTGGTCGCCGACCGGTGACCACATCCTGTATGCGTGCAATGACAGCGCTCTCTGCGTCGTCGAGCCGGACGGTACGTCGGTGAGCAGACTGCCGCTTGACGGCGCGGCCGCGGCTTGGTCGCCGGACGGGTCTCGAATCGCGGTGGCCAGATCCGCCTCCGAGCAGATCCGTGAAAGCGGGATCGTGGCGTTCAGCATCTCGCCTGACGGAACCGACCTACAGCCACTAGTTAGAGAGTACGAGTGGGATCGCCGTGCGTACTACGCCGCTCAGGCCGAGCACGAGAACGTCGCCGCAGGCATCGCTTCTTGCGCCCGTGGCTTCGTGATTCGCGACCCTCAGCAGCATCCTGGCCTCGTTCGCGACTGCCAGGCGCTCATCGGTTTGCGGCGTGAGCTGCTTGGCCCCGTCGCCCTGAATTGGAACAGCGAGACTCCGATGAGGGAGTGGATCGGTGTCTTCTGGGACGGTTCGCCGCCGCGCGTCGCCCGCCTGGAATTGAGGTCCCTCGGCCTCCCCGGGAAACCAGGCCCGCTGCCGACGTCGATCGGGGAGCTTTCCGAGTTGGAGGTGCACATCCTCTACGACAATCAATTCACTGGGCCTCTTCCGGCGGAACTCGGCAGGCTCAAGCGAATGCAACGCCTGCACCTGTTCGACAACGCCTTCACTGGGCCCATCCCAACCGAACTTGCCCAGCTGACCGAATTGCGATCTCTGGCACTGGGGATGAACCAATTGACCGGACGGATCCCGGAGTCGCTCGCCGAATTGAAGAATCTGAGAACACTCCACCTGTCATCCAACCGCTTATCCGGCGAGATTCCCCCCAAACTCGGACGCCTGATCGACTTGCGGGATCTCGAACTTGGTGCCAATCAATTGACCGGCGGAATCCCCGACGCACTGGCCGAGTTGACGAACCTTAGAACGCTTAACCTCTCGTCGAATCAACTGACGGGGACGATCCCGCGCGATTTCCGCCAACTAATCTGGCTATCAAAGGTCTATCTCTCCGAGAACCAGTTGACCGGCTGCACTCCGTCGGCATGGGCCAGTTTGGGTTCCTATTCGACAGATCTTGATCGTTTGAACTTGCCGGACTGTGAGGCCGTCTAAAGAAGCCTCTGCCGCGGGCTCGTCCGCGATTCCGCTTCACCAAGTGAGAATCCGCGTGCTCACGATCAGCCTCCGGTCCCCGGGCCCGCCAGCCGATCAACGGCAATGAGGATCCCCGTCGCTGCCGAAACGAGCAGCAACATCCAGGCCGCCAGTGCGAACTTCAGATTGGCCAGATCGGCCTTCGTCGCGTAGTGCCGGAGACTTCGGTCCAATTCCTCGCGCAACTCGGCGCGAGTGAGCGGCTCCACCGTCATCAGATCCTCCCTGCGTTCGGGATTCGGCTCCCCCGCAGTCAAGGCGACGGCGGGCCAGTGCGTCGACTTCCGGTCCGCCCACGCCGATTGTATGCCGCGGTGCCTCATGCCCGCTGCCTGAATCGTGAAATGGAACAGGCGGCGCGCTGGCCAAACGACTGCAGAGCATCAGTGCTTTCCACCCCCGGAGAGTTGCGGCGTCCGCGATTGCTACGATTCGCTCCCATGAGCCTGAAAGCCCACTACAGCCCCGTCGCGCAGGCGATGGAGCAGAACCCGCTGCGGCCCAGTTGGACCATGCAGCGCCCCGGCTTGATCAGTCTGGCCTACGGCTTCCCCGACTCGGCGAGCTTCCCCTACGACGAGCTGGCCGAGACAACCGCCGCCCTCATGGCCGACCACAACGCCGAGGCCCTCCAATACGGTCCCGTCTCCGGCCCTGAACCGCTGCGCAGCTTCCTCGCCGACTGGGTCGGCGCCACCGAGGGCCTGGACGTCGGGCCCGACAACATCATGATCACCAGCGGCGCCTCCCAGGGCATCGCGCTGGCGGCCCGATTGCTGGTGCCGTCCGGCGGAACCGTCATCGTCGAGTCGCCCACCTTCATCGGCGCCCTCTGGTTCTTCCGCGGACTGGGCATCAACGTCGTCGGGGTCGACACCGACGAGCTCGGTATCGTGCCCTCCGCGCTTCGCGAAACGGTCACTCGCCAGCGCCAGGCCGGCGCCCACGTGTCCCTCGTCTACACCATGCCCACCGTCCACAACCCCGTCGGCTTCAACGCGCCCGTCGAACGCCGGCGCCAGCTTGCCGACGTCGGCGAGGAACTCGACCTGGTCTTCCTGGAGGACGACGCCTACGGCGACCTCATCTTCGAGGGTGACCGCCCCCCCGCCCTCTACGCCATCGCCGGCCGCGAGCGCGTCATCAAGCTGGGCACCCTCTCCAAGCTCGTCGCCGGCGGCATGCGCCTCGGCTGGGCCATCGCCGAGCCCGACGACATCTCGCGCATGTGCGGCCTCAAGGCCGACAGCGCCACCAGCCCCTTCGCCGCCTGGGTCACCGGCGCCTACCTGCAAAGCGGCGCGCTCGCCAGGCGACTGCCCTCCCTGCTGGACCTCTATCGCAAGCGTCGCGACGCCATGATTGAGGAGTTGGCGCTGCTTCGTGACCTCGGCTGCGACTGGATCACACCCGTCGGCGGCTTCTTCATCTGGCTGGAGCTACCCGAAGGCGCCGACAGCGAGGCCATCCGCGAACGCGCCGAAGAGAACGGCGTCACCTACCTGGCCGGCCACCACTGCTTCGCCCACGACCTCAACCGCCGCTGCATCCGCCTGGCCTACAGCTACATCCCCGAAGACCAACTCCGCGAAGGCACCCGCCGCCTCGTCCAAACCCTCCAGGCCGAACTCACGCCCGCCGCCCCCCGCTAAGGTCTATTGTTGAATCCTCGGCCTCGCGCTGCGGGTCGACGAAGCCGCTAGCCCTCGTCGACGGCGTACCTGGCCGCCCGTTCCCGAAAGGCCAGCACCGCCTCCGGCAAGTCAAGCCGGATCTCCCCGGCCCGTCGCATCGCCTGCGCCATGTCGTAGGCGGCCTGCAACTGGTACCAGGTACTGGCGCCGCCGCCGAAGGCCTTGTCGAGCCGGATCGCCATCTCCGGAGAGACTCCGGCTCGCCCATTGACCAGGGCCGACAGCTGCTTGCGGCTCACCCCCAGCACCCGCGCCCCGTCCGTCACGCTGAGGCCCAGCGGCTCCAGGCAGTCATAGCGGACCGACGACCCCGGATGGGGTGGACTGTGCATAGGCATCGCAATCTCCCTCAAGTCTCGGACGCTAGTGGTAGTCCACCAGGTCCACATCCCGGACGTTTTCCGCCTCGAAGCGGAAGATGATGCGCCAGTTCCCCGACACGCTGACGGCCCAGAATCCGGCCAGGTTGCCCCGCAGCGGGTGCAGCCGGAAGCCTGGCAGATTCATGTCGGCCGGCTCCGTCGCCACGTCCAGCCGCGCCAGGATCCGCTCGATCTTGCTGACGCGTCGTGACGGGAGAAGCCGCCGGTCGCCTCTCTCATAGAGCCGCCGCAGCCCTTTGTGCCGGAACCGCACAATCATCCCCGGATTGTAACCCGTAACGTATCAGGTGACAAGCTCAAGCCAACGTGCTCGATTCTCGCTGGCACACGTCTCTTTCCGCCGGCCGTGGGCAGAGCGTTCTCTCGCGGCAGGCTGCCTCACGCTGGAAGTAGCGCCCCTGGCGGCCTTCTCGATTCCCAGGGGGCTTGCGCCCGCTCGACTGGAACGAATGGCAATCGCTAGGAAGCCGCCCGCGCCCGCACCACCCGATACCCCAGGTTCGCCTCGGTCCGCTCGGCCACCGGCAGCACTTCAATCAACACGTGAGAAATGCCGGCCACATCCCCGTTCTCGTCAAAGCTGTAATCGTCACCGATCGCTCCGCTCCAGGTCAGGCCGTGCAGGCAATCCCGGAATCCATCGGTGTCCTGGTCGTCGTTGGTCTGCCGCAGGCATTCGGCGGCGATGTAGACGCCGTCGTAGGCCGACCCCTGGTACCACGGCCACGGGGCGACGCCGAAACGGCTGTTGAAATGCGCCAGGAAGTTCGTGCCGGTGCTGGTATTCAGCTCAGGGTCCGGAACAATCGCTTTCAGCCCGGTCGCGTGCTCGCCGGCAATCTCCAGGGCGTTCGGTCCTGTCGGTACCACCTCGGAGTAGATGGGACCGTCGTAACCCAGCTCGCGCGCCTGCTTGATGATGGTGCCCCCCGAGATCTCGCCTTGCGCGGCCAGGAACATCGCCTCGGCGTCCACACGCAATAGCTTCGCGAGTTGGCTGCGAAAGTCGATCGCGTCCGAGGGATAGCTCTCCGCCGCAGCCACCGTGCCGCCCAGCTGCTCGAACTGCGCCACGGCCGCGCGGCGACTTCCTTCCGCGTAGTCCGTGGCCTCGCTGATCGTGACAATCGTCCGAACGCCGTCGGCCCAAAGCAGGTTGCCCACGTCCGTGCCGGCCTTCTGCGAGCTGATCGCCGTCCGGAAGACATAGTCGCCGGCGTGCGTGATGTCGGGACTCGTCGACGAAGGCGAAAACAGGATCACGCCGTCTTTCTCCGCCAGCGGCGCGACCCCCAGCGTCGCCCCGCTGCAGGTCGCCCCCAGGACGATCTTGATGCCCTCCACGTCGGTCAGCCGCTGGTACGCGGCAATCGCGTCCGTGGACGTGCACTTCGAGTCCTCGATCACCAGCTGCAGCATCCGCCCGTTGACGCCGCCCGCCGCATTAATCTCCTCCACCGCCAGCAGCTTCGACCGTGACAGCGGAACCCCATACGACTCCCCAACCCCCGTCAGCGAGTCCAACGCCCCAATCACAAACGGCTCTTCCGAACTGGCCTGTTCGGCGTTGGCGGCGCCCGCCTCCCGGCCTGGTTCTGGCGCGGCCTCCTCGCCGCACGCAATCGCCAGCAGCGCGCACAGGCCAACCAGGACCATTCGCGTCCAGCACCTGAGCTGCATGTCACCCTGCCAGCTGGCCGCGATCCGCCCGCGACCGATCATTCTATTGGGCCTACGGACCGCAGACCCTGTCTGAACTCCACGACCCGGGGCGCGCAAGCTCGCCATGTACCCTGCGAGCAACCGGCGCGCTTGCACATGCCCGGAGGCCGCTGACATGGACACGGAGCCGAACGGCGTTCTGATCGTCGTGGGCGACGCCACCGAGACAGTGGACACGCTCTACCCAATCCTGCGGCTGCAGGAGGACGGCTTTCGCCCCGTCGTCGCTGCGCCCAGGAAGCGCCGTTACCAGATGGTCCTGCACGAGATCCCCCAATCCGGCTGGGAAATCACGCGCGAATATGAGGGCTACACCATCCAGGCCGACGTGGCCTTCGCCGATGTGCGCCCCGAGGCGTACGTGGGCATCTTCTTTTCCGGCGGTCGCGCGCCCGAGTACATCCGCTACGACCCTGACCTGGTCCGCATCACGCGCCACTTCTTTGAGCACGACAAGCCCGCCGCCTCCGTCTGCCACGGCGTGGAGATCCCGGCCTATGCGGGCGTCGTGGAGGGGCGCACGATGGCCTGCGTCCCCAAGTGCAGGTTCGATCTGGAAGTCTGCGGCGGGATCTACTCCGAGGAGAGCTGGGCGATCGACCGCAACCTGGTCTCCGGACGAACCTGGCACGACCACGGCCGGTACATGAAGCACTGGATCGAGCTGTTGAAGGCCGAGCGCCAACGCATGCTCGGGACACGGGACGCATGAGCCACATCAAGTTGGGCGCGGGAACCTACGCCTTTCGCGACGTGGACGTCTTCGAGGCCCTGCCGCGCTTGCGCCGCATCGGGTTCGAAGCCATCGAGATCCTGGCCGGCGAGGGCTGGCCCACCGCGCCGGCGCGCCTGAACCCAGCCGATCGGGCCCGCCTGTCGAGGGCGATTCGCGCTCAGGGTTTCGACTCGCCCGCCCTCATGGCCTTGCTGCCGCTATGCGAGGAAGGCGACGGCGCGCACGACGTCGAAGCCGAGTTTCGCGCCGTCTGCCGGCTCGCCCGCGATCTCTCCTTCTCGGATGACCCGTCGATTCTCAGCTCTCCCATTGGGCACGAGAGTCCAGCGTGGGCGAGCGGCCGCGCGCGCATCGCCGACCGCCTGTGTGCACTGGCCGACATTGCGCAGGAGCACGGGGTGATCCTGGCCGTCGAGCCGCACGTCGGAAACCCCTTGGACAGCCCCGAAAAGGCCGTCTGGCTCATGCAGCAGACCAACCATCCCGCGCTACGGCTCAACTTCGATATCAGCCACTTCCACGTGCAGGGGATGGATCTGCGCCACTCCATCCAGGCCTGCCTGCCGTATGCCGCCCACATCCACGTCAAGGATGGCTACATCGACGCCCACGGCGAGGTTGTCTTTCTGCTCCCCGGCCAGGGAAGCCTGGACCTCGGCGACTACTTCCGAATCCTGGCGGAACACGACTCCACTATCCCGGTCACCGCCGAAGTCAGCGCCATGATCTGGCGACGCCCCGACTACGATCCTTGGGCGGCGGCCGAACAGTCATTCGCCGCCCTCGATGCCGCCCGGCGGGCTGCCGGCAGCTAGCCCGCGCGCCTACATCTTCGGACCGCGCGTTTCGAAGTACCGGACCCGACATTCAGGATCGCACCCGAGCGGTCACTCCCAACTGTCCAGGCCCAGCAGTTTCCGGCCCAGGGCGGTCAGGACGGCCGGCGACTGGGTTCGATGTTCCCGGTCACGAGGATCCCGCGGCCAGCCGGGCCCGCCGCCTGGCGACTTGGCCGGTCGGCGCTCCCGCCACGACTCGATGCGCAATCGCCGCAGTTCCTCATCGTCGTCCGCCGGTTGCATGGTGATGTACTGCGCCAGACGCGGCTTGTCGGACCTGTTGTGACCGTTGCCGTGCGCCAGCTTGCGGTCCCAGATAATCAGGTCGCCGGCCTTGCCGGCAATTGGCTTGACCTCAAGTCCTTCCAGGTCGGGCGACCAGGGATCGCGGTCGGCGGGCTGGGTCTTCACCCAGTCGTCAAAGCCGCGATGAAAGCCCGGAACGCACTGGAAGCCGCCCTGGTCCTCCGCCGTATCGGTCAGATACAGCACCCCCTGCACCCCAAACGGAATCTCCCGGCGCGACGTATCCACGTCCCAGTGAATCATGCCCGTATGGCCCCAATCCGGCCGGTCGGCTCGCACGGGTGGCTTCATGTTGACCCGGTCCAGCGAGACCCACAGCCGCTCGCTCCCAAATATCTGCGCGAAGGCCTGATGCACCCGCGGGTACTGCCGGTTGTCCCACATCGCCTGGTGCTGGTACATCGACACCATGCCGGCCTCGGAAATCGGCGTCTGCGGATCACTGCGGTCATACGGCGCCCACTTGTACCAATCGTCCGGCCTGTCCGGGTCCATCTCCAGGAAGTCCCAGATGGCCTCCACCAGCGCCGCCAGCTGCGCCCCCGGCACCGCATCCGGCACCACCACATATCCCTGCTCATCCCAAAACGCCAGCTCGCGCCCGCTCAGCACCGCCATGTCATCCCACCGCGTCTAAATCGGTGGTGCACTGTAGCGGCTGGCGAATGCCCGCAACCCGCCCCGCACGCTTGGGCCAGTGTGGCGGCCGGCACGTGAGCTTTGTCGGCATCGCTCGCGCGGCTCTATACTCGCTCGGCAGAGCCGACTAGAATCCGGCGACGAGGCCTACGCCCTTCGGCACCGAAACAATGAGCCTCACAGCCGAGCAGCTCGATCACTTCCAGCGTGCAGGTTACGTGGTGGCCAGGAATGTTCTGA
Organism: Chloroflexota bacterium; assembly: GCA_026707585.1. Lineage (GTDB taxonomy): Bacteria > Chloroflexota > UBA11872 > UBA11872 > UBA11872 > UBA11872. The sequence continues at coordinate 52,296 of JAPOWQ010000068.1, forward strand.
TTCCTGGTGAAGACCTTCAGCCAGTTATCGATGAGTACGCCGAAGTCCTGGATCGGATGGCCCGGCGCATGCACGCGGACGGCGAGATTCGCTCCATCTACGCCGACCTGCCGTTCGAACAGCGCGCGATCGCCATCGTCAAGGACGCTGGCGCCCTGGACCAGCAAGCGTTCGATATCAGCTTTCCGGCCCACAGCGCGCTGAAACCCGACACCGGGTTCCACTTTGGGCCGGCCGTCTTTGGCCTGCTCCGCAATCGAAGGCTGCTCGACGCGGTCGAGTCAATCCTTGGACCTGAAGTCACGTCGAATCCGATCCAACACGTACGCATGAAGGTGCCCGAGCATCTGATTCATCCGGACAAGCGCACCAGCCTGAACGCGCAGACCGGCTGGCATCAGGACAACGGGGTCGTGCAAACCGAGGCGGATAGCTCCGACCTGCTGACCGTCTGGTTTCCGCTCACCGAATCAAGTCTGCGCAATGGTTGCCTCATGGTCGTCCCGCGCAGCCACGTCGAGGGTCTGCGCGTCCACTGTTCCGATGCCCGCCAGAGCCAGATCCCGACCCAACTGGTACCCAAGGAACGCATCCGGCCGCTGCCCATGTCCCCGGGCGATGTCCTCTTCATGCACCAGCGCTGTATGCACGCCTCGCTGGCCAACGTGAGCGACGAGATTCGCTGGAGCCTGGATATCCGCTATCACCCGACCGGCCAGCCGTCCGGCCGGGACTACTACCCCAGCTTCGTCGCGCGCAGCCGAGCCAATCCCGACTCCGAGCTACGTGACCCGGACGCATGGCGGCGGAGCTGGCTCGATGTTCGTCAGCGCATTCTCGCGATCAACCAGCCGCTGGGCTCCGATCGCTGGGACGGCACGCACGAACTGTGCGCCTAGCCGCGCCGACCGCTGGGATCCAAGCCCACTAGGGTCCTCATCCAGGAACCTGAGAGCGCGGTCTCAATGACTGCAACCGGTTTCGGTCCGCGAGCCGCACCGGCGCTAGCCGCCGATCAACGCCTCCCGCTGGTCCCAGACCTTGTGGAACGCGTCTAGGTATTGGTCGATTAGCGCGGACTGGTCGCCTCGCAGCGCCGCCGCCCCCATCACCTCCAATTCGCTGGTCGCGCAGCGGGCTTCGGCCACCGGGCAATCGCCCTGGCGGTATAGCTCAGAGGAGTGGTCGTTCAGCGCCCACGGCATGCCTTCGCCGTAGAAGTAGTGCCGTTCCTGGAAGCGCGCTCGCAGGTGAATTGGCGTACGCACATACCCCAGCGTGATCTGCACCCCCTCGGCGGCGACAGCCTCCACGAAAGCCTCGCGCGTCAGACCCTCGGCCTCCTCCGGAACAAATGACGGGCAGTACTTGTGGTAGCAGTGCTCGGCGCCCGGCAACTCCACCACGGGGCTGATGCAGGGGATGTCACTCAGCCCGTCCGAGAGCCGGTGATGATTCGCGCGCCGCGCCAGGTTCCACTCCGGCAGGAAGTCCAGCTGGCGGTTCACGATCACGGCCGCCATCGGGTGCATGCGGAACGTGTACGTCAGGTTGTTCATGTAGCGCGCTACCTCGGGATCCGAGATGTCGCGTTCCTGGCGCCGTTGATGCGAGCCAATCTCGATCAGGCGCTGCCACATCGCGGCGTCGTCCGTAACCACGCAGCCGCCGTCGCCGCCGATGATCTGCTTGCCGTTGCCGAAGCTGAAGCAGGCCAGGTCGCCCAGGGTCCCGACTTCGTGACCGCGGTAGAACGCGCCCATGGCCTGGGCGCAGTCTTCGATCACCGGAAGCCCATGGCGGCGCCCGATCTCGACGATGGGATCCATGTCCGCCGGATGGCCATAGATGTGGACGACCAGGATGGCTTTCGTGCGCTCGGTAATCGCCGCTTCGACGGCGTCGGGACGCATCGTGAACGAATCCGGGTCGATATCGGCGAACACGGGCGTACCGAGTTGATGCAGGATCGGTGAGACCGTTTGCGGCCACGTGTAGGGCGACACCACGACCTCATCGCCCGCGCCCACCCCGGCAGCGTAGAGCGCCATCTGGATCGCGGCCGTGCATGAGTTACTGGTTACCGCATGCCGCCGACCCAGGTATTCGCCGATGTGGGCTTCGAGCGCGGCGATCGGACCTCCGGCGGGCATCGAATCGAGGTAGCTGACGTCGGTCTGCGAGATCCTGATGGCCTCGTGCAGGTCGCGGATCTCGGGCTCGCCGATGTGCGGCCAGAGCGGGCGCTCAAGGGTGACGGCGGGCTCGCCGCCCAGGACGGCCAGTTCACTCATCGCGTCCCACCTTTCGACTGGCGACCATTCGTCTTCGAATCATCGCTCACACCATCTTCCGCGCTGGCGTCCATACCGGCAAACGAGAGGGGTGGGTTGGTCCAAGTCCGGGAACTTGTTCAATGGACCGGCACTCAACAGCTATAGGCGCTCGACCATCGTTCACAGAGCTACGGCTGCCGTCCGATGCAGATTCGAGATGCCACTGCGGAACCCCCGTCCGTCCGGCAGGACTTCAATCGTCACCGGGCGGCCGAAGAAGGGGGAATGGACGGTCTCCTCCACGACGTGAATCTCGTGCCCAAGCGACCGCAACTCGCGCAGCACGTTCTTGCCGACTCGAACATCCACCCAGGCGTCACCGGTCTCACAATGCACACGCGGCGCCTCGATCACCTCCTGCGCGCTCATCCCGAAATCGACAATCCCGCAGATCACGTGGATCTGGCAGCTGATGGTTGTGCGGCCGCCGGAGGCGCCGAAGACCAGGCGCGGCGCACCGTTCCGGAGGAGGACGACATTGGGCGCGAACGCCATCACTCGGCGGTTCGGGCGAATCGAGTTCGCTCGGCCGGGCTCCGGATCGAACGAGATCATGGCGTTGTTCAGGACGATGCCCGTGCCCGGCACGGTGACGCCCGACCCGAACGCGCCTCCGTGCGTGACGTTGAAGCTCGCCAGGTTGCCGTCGCAATCGGCGGCGACGACCTGGGTCGTTCCAGGGTTGTCGATTCCGCGGGAGGCTTCACGCTTGCTCGCCGGGCGTTGCTGTCCGGTAATGCGCGTTTCATGCGGCCATGGGTCGATGGGTTGCACCCTGCTGCTCGCCCGCCGCATGTCGATGCGGTCGGCGATCTCGGCCGCATACGCCTTGCTCCACAGCGCATCGATCGGCGTGGGCATCATCCCGGGATCGGCCAGGTACTCGAGAACCGCGCTGAACGCGTATCGCATCGTCTCGATCATGAGATGGCGGTACGCCGGGCTATCGGGGCTCAGGGACGCCAGGTCGAAGTTCTCGAGGACGTTGAGCATCAGCGGAGCGAAATAGCCGTCGGCCCAGACCAACTCGTATCCCCGATACGTGAAGGGTCGCTCCTGCGAATCGATGCGCACCGGCAGGTCGCGAAGATCTTGAGCCGTCAGGATTCCACCGACGGATGCCAGGTGTTGCTCAATCCGTTTGGCCAGCTCACCGCCGTGAAAGACGGCGGCACCATTGCGCGCGACTTGCTGCAAACTCTGTGCGAGGTCGGCTTGGACGATCATCGAGCCCGCCTGATGCGCGCTGCCCGGGCTCGGCGGCACGCCGCCAGGAGCGAAGATCTCGGCCGTGGACGGATAGCGCAAAAGCTCGCGCAGGTGGCTCCCAATCGTCAGGGCCGAATGGCCGTCGACCGGAAACCCATCCCGCGCATAGGCGATGGCTGGTTCCAGCAGCCGTGCCAGCGGGAGGCTGCCATAGGCGTCCAGCACAGCGCTCATCCCGGCGAGCGCACCGGGCGTGGCGATGGAACGCGGGCCGTGCATATTGGCGTCGTCCCTGACCCTGCGCCAGCGCCCCCATGGGTCGAGCCCCGGCTCGAGCTCGAACATGTCTTCGGTCGCAGCCGCCGGAACTCCTCGAACCGGGTAGAGCACGGTTGTCTCACCGCTGGCCGCCAGGTGCATCACGCCCTGCACAGTCCCGCCCACCCCGCACATCTCGGGCTCGACGACCCAGGACGCGAACACGGCGGCCGCCGCCGCGTCGATCGCATTGCCGCCGTCCATCAGAACCTGCGCCCCGACATCCGCCGACAGGCGGTGGCCGGTACAAATCATCCCGACGGACGAACGGACGGCGTTCCTGGAAACGCTGAGCTCGGCTCGTCTCACCCGCCGCCTCCGAAGCCGATCACAACGCCTTCACGCCTGGCAGCCCACGGCGTGCGCGCGGACTGTACGGAACCTGCGCTACGTATCGCTGTGCCGCCTAGTCCTCGGCCGACAGCAACACCGAGTCCAGGTAGAAGAAGCAGCGCCGGTCGGCATCGGCCTCCACCGCGAAGGCCAGGTTCAACAGATTTGACAGGTTCGACTCGGCCTCCCCCGACACCGGCGGAAAGCCGCGCAGGTCATATACCCGGTCGTTGCACTGGAATTCCAGGGAGTGCAGTCCGTCGAGGTCAACCAGCCAGCGCACGTAGTGCCAGTTGATCTTGGTGGCCACCTCGTTGTAGCAGAGCGGCTGATAGGCGTCGGGAATGTCCTCGAACTCGTCGGCACGCAGCGCATGCGTCGATCCGGCCGACGCCTTGTCGCTGGGGCCAGTGCGAACCTTTGGGCGCATGTACTTCGACCTGGTCTGCCAGACCCGTCGAAGTTCGCCTTCCTGCGAGTTGTGGTAGCGAATGGAGGGAATCGCCCGGCGTCCCCGGTCCTCATATCCGTCCTGGAGGTCCATCTGGATGGTGAACGCGCGTAATTCTTCATCCCCCAACGTGAGCCGCGAGGCTTCCACGGTATAGGTGATGAACGCCTCGAGCTGAATCACGCCGAGACGCTGCCAGGTCATGCGTTTCACCGCATACGCGAAGTGCCCGGGTTGGCCGCGCGTCGCGATCTTGAGGGCATAGGTGCCGTCCATCGCCCCGTGCGACCCGATGTCGAACATTGGAATCGACGAGAGCATGGGCGCTCGCGTGTCGTCAGAGTTCCTGATGTTGTCCAGCGTCTCCTCATAGTTGCCCACGAGCTGTGTCCATCCGCACACGCCGTCGTCGAAGTCGTCATACGAAATGATCCGTGGCAGCGGATTGAATTTGCTAAGCGCGGGGTTTCCGTGGCTCGCGACGTGCGCGTTCATCTAGGCAGTCCTCCTGTCGACAGGGGCTCGGCGCACCGCGTCGTGTCGCATCGGCATGCCAGGTCCGGTACGGATCCAGTCGCGAGCTACTTGAGGTCCCACGAGAAGATCACTTTCAGCCCTCCCGTGGTACATCCGACCACGCGCAGCCAGCTGCCAAAGTGGGCAACGCTCACAAAGTGCACGCCTGGATCGAGCGAACCGCGCAGCGCCGCCCCATGGTCGGCCCAGTGGATCCCGTCCGACGAAATCTGAACGCGCAGATCGATCCCGGGACTTTCGCCTTCGGTCTCCAGCACGTGAAGGAATCCGATGGCTTCCAGCGCCCAGCCGGCCTCATAGGGCTCGACCTCGAAGTCTCCGCGCCACCACGCATTCCGCTCGACGACCGCGATATGGCTGCGGCGAATCATGCCCACCCCTCCGTCATCCCTTGATGCCGGAAAGCGAAATCCCGGCGATGAAGTACCGCTGGAACAGCAGGAACAGGATGAAAACCGGCAGCGTCACCAGGACCCCGCCGGCCATCCCGTATTGCCACTGGATCACGCTTTCTCCCTGGACGCTCCGAAAGCTGGAAAGCCAGATCGACAGCGTATGCAGGTCCACCTTGCGGAGAAAGATCAGCGGCTCGATGAACGCGCCCCATGACCCCTGCAGGCTGAGAATCGCCACGGCGACCATCGCGGGCGTCGCCTGGGGCAAGACGATCCGACGCCAGATTGCGAATTCCGACGCCCCATCCACGCGCCCGGCCTCGATCAGTTCATGCGGAATGGTCAGGAAGTACTGTCGCATGATGAATATGTACAGCGCGCTGCTTCCCGCCGCGCCAAAGAACTCGGGCACCACCAGCGGCAAATAGGTGTTCTGGGCCCAGCTTCGCGATTCGAAGAAGATCGTCCAACTGAATACCTGGCCAAGTTGATCCTGCAAAATGTAGGTGTTTCCGGAAAACAGCACGAACAAGGGAATAATTCGCACGATAAACGGAACCATGAGGCTGCTGAGAACAAGCAAGAAGAGCAGGTTTCGGCCTGGGAATCTCAGCCGCGCAAACCCATAGCCCACAAAGGACGCAATTCCAACATTAGCAACCAGATTGAAGACCGTCATCAAACTCGTGTTTTTGAATAGCTGCAAGACATTAAACCGCTCAAAGGTGAACAGGAAGGGATAGTTGCCCCACTGCGGCTCGCGCGGCAGCAGCAGGTAGGGTTCGACCTCGTAGGTCTCGGGCAGCGTCTTCAGTGACGTGGACACCATCCAAAAGATGGGGATAAGAGCCAGCACGCTGATGCCGATCATCAGCTCATAGCGAATGGCCGACGCCAGGCGCCGTTGCAGACGCGGCCCACCCCACCGCGGAATTCTCGGCGACACCAGCCATGCCACGCCGGAAAGGTCCAGAATCCAATTGGCCGCAATCACAATCGTCCACAGCAGTTCGCCCGACGACATGCCAATCGGCGTCGGCTGATCGCCAATGGAACGTCCGCCGAAGACCACGAACCCCAGCCACAAAATGGTGGCGATCATGACTCGGGCTGCTCGTAGTGCACCAGCCGGCGCGAGACCCAAAACGACAGAGCCGTGAGAAGCATGATGATGAAGAAGAGAATGGTAGCAAGAGCCGATGCGTAACCGAATTCAAACGATACGAATGCCTTTCGCCACAGGTAAAGCACGTAGAAAAGCGTCGAATCCAGCGGTCCTCCCTGCGTCAACACGAAGGCCGTGGTAAAGACCTGGAACGAGTTGATGATCCCGATAATGATGACCAGGAAAATCGTCGGCGATACCAGGGGAATCGTGACGTGGAGCAACTTACGCAGCGGACCGGCGCCATCAATCTCAGCAGCTTCGTAGAGATGCGGCGGAACGGCCTGCAGGGCGGCCAGGAATAGGATCATCTGCACGCCAATGCTCGACCATACGGTGAGAATGACGATCCCAGGCTTGGACCAATACTCGTCAACCATGAACCGTGGCGTCGGAATACCCATCGTGTCTTCAAGCAGGAACTTCAGTAATCCGAGCTCCGGTTGGAGCACCCATGCCCAGACAATCGAAGCGACAACCAGCGGCATGATCGTGGGAAGAAAGTAGAAGGCTCGAAAGAGCGATGCGAGCGGGAGTTTGGTGTTCACCAACACGGCCAGCAGAAATCCAATGACCACTTGGCACGGTACTAACAGGCCGACGTATATCGCCGTATTGACTAACGACTTGAGGAATTTCTCGTCGTCGGTAAATATCTCAATAAAGTTCTCCAGGCCTGCGAACGTAGGAGCTTGGAGAATGTCGTACTCGGTGAATCCCCACGCGATGATGGCCACCGTGGGCCCTAGGCTGAATATCACGAACCCCAGGATCCACGGCGCGATGAAGACGAAGCCCCACACGGCCTCCCGTCGGCCGATGGTCCAGCGCGGGGCTCGCACAGCCAGGTTTGGCCGTGCGAGCCTCACCGGCCAATCAGGCTTGCTCGTCCGCGAAAACCCTTACGAACCGGAACGTCTGGCCCCCGTCTACAGGCTGGCGAAGAACTCATCCAGGAGCTCACGCGTCTGACCGGCCATCGACGCCAGCGTTTCTTCAGGCGACTGCTTGCCAGCCATCATCAGCTCCATCTCGTCCTTCAGCACCTGGTCGATGTCCGGGTTCACCGGCGTGATCGGTGATGCCTCGACCAGCGGAAGTACCGACTTCAGGTCGTTCCAGAGCGGTTCGGACTGGTACAGCGGGTCGTCGTTGTACTTGGGAACCGACGATGGGCGCTTGAGGTTGCCCATGAACGCCAGGTTGCCCTCACCCGCGGTCAGGTATCGCAGCCACTCCCAGCCCTCTTCCAGGTTTTGCGCCCCCTTGGGCATCCCGTACGACCAGCCGTCGTCGGAAATCGAGCGCGGCCTCGCATTCGGGTTGGTGTCGTCGTACGGCATGTGCGTCACACCGGCGTTGATGTCCGGCGCGTCCCGGCGCATCACGCCCAGGAACCACACGCCTTCCACGCGCATGGTCAGCAGACCGTTGTAAAACGCGGTCCGGGAAGCGCCCACGGCGTCCATGTATCCCTGGATGTTGTCCCAGCCGTCGTTGAGCTTCTGCACCATGTCGAGCTGCCATGTGACGTTGCGCTGCCCGATCGCGTCATCGAACAACACCGATTTGGCGTCCTCCGTGAACATGTGGCCGCCGGCCGGGAACTGCCAGCCCTTGAAACTGGCATCCGTGCGCGCGCCCTTGATCATTTCCGGCACGAACATGCCGTGGCGGGTGATTTCGCCGCCTTCGCGCACGGTGGTCTTCAGCGCCATCTCCTCCAGCTCGGTCCATGTCGTCGGCGGTGTGTCCGGGTCCAGACCGACCTCTTCGAACGTGTCCTTGTTCCACCAGAAGAGATACCAGGCGCCCGTGTTATCCAGGGGTAGCGTGTACTGGACGTCCAGCCAGCTTCCCTTCGGCCATTCACCCGCGTAGAAGATATCGGCCAGATTCAGCCCGGCCTTTCCAATGAATGCGTCCAGCGGAATGATCCCCCCGCGCGCCGCGAATTGCGGCACCCGCGATTCCTGAATCTGAATCACGTCGGGCGGATCGCCGCCAGCGATCTGGGTGAGGTAGATCTCATACATCTGCGCTTCTTCGATCCGCTCGTTCACGATCTCAATGTAGGGAAACTGCGCTTCGAAGCCGGGAATCATCTTCTCTTCAATCGTCGGCTGGAAGGCGTCGGCCCAGACTTCCTGCCAGCGCACCTTCACCGTCTCCCGCATGGCGGGAACCTCTTTGACGACTTCCTTGACGACTTCGCGAGTTACGACACGGTCAACCGGAACTTCCTTTGTGACGACTTTCTCCTGCGTAACAATCCTCTCGACCGGGACTTCCTTGATTTCGGTCTTTGTTACCACGGTCTCAACTGGAACTTCCTTTACCACAATCTTTTCGACCGGAACTTCCTTCGTAACGATCTGAGGCTCGGCCTCACCGCAGGCCGCAAGTGCCGCGGCGCCCGCTGCGCTAATGCCCAGTCCGCCGGCAATTCGCAGAAGTCGGCGCCGCGTCATGTGCGAGTTCTTGCCCATCTCGAATGCCTCTCCCTCAGCGCGCCGCATCCGCTCGACGCCGTGCGCCAAGGTACCATGCGGGAACGAAGAATTCATAGTCGAATTGCTTTTCCCCAACGCGATCTCCTGGTCACCGCATAACGCATGGACGGCCTGACACGGCGTGCCTGCGCGCCCGCTTTCTCTGCGAAGCACATTAATCGCGGACCGCATCCTGGACCCCGATGCCCTAAGACGTCTCCCAAACCCGGAAGTGCTGATGGGAGCCCACATCCAGAGTTGAACCGGAGACCTCGTTCGTTCCGGGGACGACGCTCGACGGTGTGGCTCTACTCCGCTGCTGCTCCTGGCAATCTGACGCTGCAAGTCCTGGAGTTACCCCGCGCTCCCCGCCGCCGGCCTGACGGCCTTCAGCTTCACGGCTGCCGCGGCCCACCCACGGTCGCCGGCGGAGCGCCGATGACGCGCACGCTGACAGCCGCCAACACCGGCGGCGTGTGGACGCTGGACGCAACGACCGCCCCCACCATGGTCCCGGTCACGATCACCGTCACGACCGCGGGCTGAAGGCGGCGGCGGGCGGGGGCGCCCGGCCCGCTGGCCTGAAGTCGACGACGGGGTGCCCGAGCCTCGGGGACCGGGCCGGCGGATGGGCTGGGGCTGATGGCATGAAGGTTGTTGCATAACGCACAGTCTTTGTGATTATCTTTTCTCTATTGCGCCCCGACCGGGTAGAGCGAATGTCGGCCAGCGGACGAATCGCGCCCCGTCGGTTCACCAGGCCTTGACGGTGCTGGCGATTCCGGAGGGGGCGCCGCCGGGCGTGCCGGGGGCGTCGCCGGCCTCGGCGGCGACGCGGGGGCGACGAAGGCCGGCACGCCCGGGATCGTGCCCAACGTCCGGTTCGACAACGTCACGTCCACGTCGGCCCGGGCGCGCTGGGACAAGCCCAGCAACGGCGGGCGGGCGCTGACCGGGTTCGGGTTGCTCATGTGGACCGGGCCGGACCACCCGAACTACGG
>JAPOWQ010000034.1 GCA_026707585.1 Chloroflexota bacterium
GGCTGCGGGTGGTCAACGCCGACGAATCCGAACTCTACGCCAGCGCCAAGATCACCGTGCAGACGTCCGACAGTCCGCCACCCGAGCGGGTCGATCCGGACCCTGAGCCGGAACCGCCGGTATCCATCGATCCCGAATGCCCAACGATCAGCGGTACGTCGGTGCTTCCCGCGAACATGCAAGTGGACGTGGTGCCCCAGCCCCGGCGCCTGGCCAGCCTGTGCTGGTCGCCCAGCCTGTACGCCACCTCCTACTTCGTCCAGGCCACGGACAACCTGAGCAATCTCCACGATCCCGACAAGCCGGGCTGGCAAGCAATCCATGGCACAGCGGACCAAACCCACGTGGCCGACAAGGCCCAGCGCCTCCAGCTCGATCTTGACCAACTCATCACGACGTCAGGCTCGGTCGTCGGCCTAGCCGATCACGCCGCCTATGGCATCAGGATCGGCATGCGCACCGTCACGAACGGCGTTTCCAACATTACGTACACCAAAGCGATCATCATCGTTGACTCGCCGATCGTCGAGGCCAATGGCGCGGGTGGGACGGCCAAGATTCAATGGGACACCACCGGGACCGTTCTCCAGAACACCGGTTTTGGGACAGGTTCGTATGAGTTGAGGCATCGGCAATCCACAGGAGATCTCAAATCCTTAGGTTGGACGCCGAAGGAATTTGCCTTGCCGGCGGCCACGCCGTTCACGGCCACGACGAATCCCGACACGTTGAACCTCACGCCAGACAAGATTCACGCGGTGCAGCTCATTTATCGCGACGACCCCGATCGTGCAGATTCGCCCGACGCGGATGTCTTCGCTGCTCGCAACGTGTACGTGTGGCCGTCGACAACGACGCCCAGCGCTGGGTATCGCCTGGCCACCTACCACCTGTCGCCGCGGCTATCCGACCAGACGCTGACCTATCGGATTTGCCTGGAGACCTTCGGGCCCACGACCGACCCGCGAACCGGCAAGTGGGAAGCCCTGATACGCCACGCGTTCGAGCGGTGGTCGACGGCGACGCACGGTTTGGTCAAGGTTGGCCGCGCGCTCCTGCCGTGCGCGGAGGCAGAAGGCGAATATCCTCCTGGAACCGGCACCACGCAGACCTACAATTACAAGCGTATGACAGATGACATTGTGGCCCTAAGCGGATCTAGTTTAACCTCTAGCCAGATAAAGACCCAGATCATCAATTATATCAATGGCCTTCGAAGTAACGGAGTCGTTGGCGAACTGCGAAAACAGAGTGGAGCGCAACGTGAGATTATTATGTATGATGATATAGCGTTGGAAAGCGCAAGATTGTCCGGCGCGTTCTTTGAGATAGCTGACGATCTTGGCTACTGGCAAAGCTGTTGGTTCTTTCCGTCAGGGAAGTATGAGCCGGCGAAAATGTGTACGGTGCCGGTGTCAGACGGGTCAGTTGTGACACACGACATCATCGTGCGCCGTAGTACATATAAGAGTGACGGGCTTGAAGTTCCGGGCGCAGACGCCCGATTCAATATGTGTCCCTCTGAGAACGATAGAGCGTACGCTGACATGCTGCACGAAATTGGTCATGTGCTTGGGCTGGGCGGCGGTAGTACTAGTTTGCCACCCTACTATCAGAGCCATCCCGGGCATTCAATAGTCTCAGTTATGAATTACGAAGAGGAGGACGACTGTGCTCCCCATCCGCTCGATGTCATGTCAATCTTTGCAATCTATCAGAATCGCTTTACAACCCCATGAAGAGCTTCGGCTCAAGGGGCCTGATTGTAAGGCGACTGGCACATTTGCTGGTAGCTGTCGGCTTCGCGCTAACCGTCGCGCTGTCCGCGTGCAGCGGGCGGGTCACGATCGTCGAGCCAACGCCGACGCTGTCCCCCACAGTCCAGGTGGTGGAGGTCCACCGGCGTCGCGTGCCGATCGTCTGGCCAACGCCGACGCCGACCCCCACAGTCCACGTTGAAGTCCACCGGCATCGGGTGACGGACTGTATGCAGCGCCGCCATGACTGGCAGGAGGTGGGCCAGGTCCATTGGAGCGCGGACGGGACGACGCTGTACTGGCAGAGCTTGAGCGATGTATTTGCCATTTCCGTCGACGGTTCAGGCCTGCACCAGGTCGTTGACAGCAAGCTCACGGGCGATGTCGCGCCTCCTTCCGCGCTCAGATTGCTTTACGCAGCCACCACCTCGGTCAGCCTGTCGCCGGACGGCACGCACGTGGTGTACTCCAGCTGTGAATTTCCGGATCCGGACGCTGTGGCGTATGAAGGCTATGGGCACGAAGCGGCGGACTATCAGTACGAGATCGTGCGCGGGCCGATTGCCGGGGGGGCGCCAGAGCGTCTGACGACGGACGGCGCATACGACAACTTCCCGTCGTGGTCGCCGGACGGGTCGCGGATCGCGTTCCTGTCCAGCAGGTTCTATGGGGGCGCGGTGCATCTCGTGACGATGGCGCCCGACGGCAGCGACCTTCGGGATCTCACGCCCGAGTTCGCGGCGGTGATCCAGCATCCGCCGCAATGGGCGCCCGATGGGCAGCGGCTGGCCTTTGTCGCGTACTCGCGGCGGGGGGACGGCGGGGTATCGTCGCTGCCGGGCTTGTACACCGTGCGGGCGGCTGGGACAGAGCTTCGGCGTCTGGCCCCTGCGGTTCGCTCGCCGGTGGCCTGGTCACCCGACGGGCAGCGGTTGGCCTTTGCCCAGGCCGTGGACGACACGGTCATGCTCGTCACCGTCGCGGCCGACGGCTCGGATCAGCAGCAACTCGTACCTATTGAGGGCTGGCAGCCGCAATCCGGGGATCCAGACCCGAACCACGCGTGGATCAACACCGTGGCCTGGTCGCCGGACGGGACGCGCCTCCTGGTCAGCGTGAATGATCGGCACCCGGCCTTCATCGTCGAGCTGGACCGCCCGTATCGGCGGGAGGTGGGGATCCTGCGCAACCCCGCGGGACGGTTTCACGGCGTGCGGGCGGCTGCGTGGTCGCCGGACGGCGCGCAGCTCGCGCTGCTCGGGCCGAGCCTGCTGGCGATCGTGCCCGCGGACGGCGGACCGATCCGCGGGCTCGCGGAGAGCGTCGGGATCGCCGTCAACACGGAGGGTCAGCCGACACGTGACCTCGTCGTGCTTAGCGGCTCGGATTTCGACTGGCAGCCGCTCAACGCCAGCGTGCTGGACACGCCCGTCGACGCCACGGCGTGCGCGGCGGGTGTGGCGGTGGCGGACCCCGCCGCCAACCCAGGTCTGGTGGCGGATTGCGCCGCCCTGCTGGAGGTCCAGCAGGCCCTGGCCGGCGGCGGCGCGCTGAACTGGAGCGTCGACCGCCCGATGCCCGCGTGGGACGGTCTGACGCTGGGCGGCACGCCGCTGCGCGTACAGGCGCTGGCGCTCGGCGAGCGGCCGCTGACGCCGGCGCCGGCGCTCGGCGCGCTGCACCGGCCGCTGCCGGCGGCGCTGGGCAAGCTGACGCACCTCCAGGCGCTCAAGCTGCGCGGCCATCGCTTCACGGGGCCGATCCCGCCGGAGTTGGGGCAGTTGACGACCCTGCGCGAACTGGACCTGTCCGGCAACCAGTTGACGGAGGCGATTCCGCCCGCGCTGGGCCGGTTAGCCAACCTGGAGACGCTGGATCTCGCAGAAAACGAGCTGACGGGGCCGATCCCGCCGGAGTTGGGGCAGTTAGCGGCCCTGCGCGACCTCGACCTGCCGGAGAACCAGCTGACGGGGCCGATCCCGCCGGAGCTCGCGCCGCTGGCCAACCTGGAGACGCTGGACCTCTCGGACAACCAGCTCTCCGGGCCGATCCTGCTGGCGCCGGGCCAGTGGCCGGTCCTGCGCGACCTCAAGCTGCGCGACAACCAGTTGCGCGGGCCGATTCCGATCGAGCTGACGCAGGTCACGAGCCTCGAGTTTCTGGACCTCGGGAGCAACGACCTCACGGGGCCAATCCCACCGGCGCTGGGCGAGCTGACCAACCTTGTCGTCCTGGCGCTCGGGGGCAACCAGTTGACGGGGCCGATCCCGCCCGAACTTGGCGCGTTGACCAACCTGGGGGTGCTGTCGCTACCTCTGAACCCGCTGACCGGAACCATCCCGGCCGAGCTGGGCCAGCTCAGGAACCTCAGTGATCTTGACCTGTTCAACTGCCAGTTGACCGGGCCCATCCCGTCTGAACTCGGGCAGATCGAATCCCTGTTCAGCATTCGCCTCGGCGGCAATCGGCTAACGGGCTGCGTGCCGCCAGCGTTGATAGCCAACGTCCCGGCCGTTAACTCCGACTTGCATGACTTGGGCCTGCCGGTCTGCGAGCCAGCGGCGTGAGGGGCAGCCCGCGAGGGGTTCCGCGCGTCCACACTGCACGGGCAGCGGCCATTCGGTGGGTGACGTTCGGCTTCGCGCTGCTCCTGGCGGCGATCTGCATGAGTTGCGGGGGATCGGACCGGGTGGCCGGTGGGCGTCCGTCGATGCCGGAACCCGAATCGGTGGCGGCGTCGTCGACGTCCGTGTCGCCGGCGGCTCAGTTGGAGCAGACGACCGGCGGCCGGTCGATGGGCGGCGCACAGCCTGCTACCCGCAGTCGTGCGCAGGCCAAGGCAGCGCTCACCGGGCCGAGCCGCGGAGTCGTTTCCGAGGGGGGTGGTTCCGCGTCGGGCGGCGAAGCGACCGCCAGCAGTACCGATGCGGCGACGGTGGAGGAACTGCTCAAGGACGGATTGCATGTGATCGGGACGTCGCCCGCGCATCTGGCGATCCGGGGGACGCCGGCGGCGACCAGCGTGCGCTGCGTCTGGCGCGGGACCGCGCGAACGCCCGCGCAGCGTAGTGACGCGATTCGAACGTGGCTGCAACTGTCGCCCACCGATGCGATCCCAGACGTTGCCTACCTGGAGGCCTTTTTCACGGTGGTGCTGGACGAGTTCAATCCGTCCTACCGCGAAACGGCCAAGGCCAACTTCCTGGCCATCGCGCGGGGCGGGGAATCCCGGGAGTACCTGTTCCTGACGTGTTTCGCGGATTACGCGGTGACGAGTTTCCTGCTGGGGACCGGCACCACACCCACGACCGTAACGGTGGCCTACGACCGGATGGACGAGGCGGCGTCGTATGAGTTGTACGTGCGGGAGCACGAGGCGGGGACGTATGGGTCGGACCCGCTGCAGACGCGGGGCGTCTACGAGGCGGGGTTGCAGGCGCGGGTGGTGGCGGCGGAGAAGGCCCTGAGCGCGGAGATTGGGGGGCGCGAGGCGGTCGTCTTCCTGGCGCCGATGGGGGCGCATAACGCCATCGGGTTCGAGGCCTGGCAGGCGGTGGCGTCGTGGGCGGTGGTGACGGACGACGCGGGGGTGGTGCAGGCGGTGCGGGACGACACGCCGGTCGGCGACCCGGAGCACACCCAGACCCTGGCCAACCTGAGCAGCCGCATCACGGCGGGCGCGGCCGCGGACGGCCAGTCCACCAACCGGGCCACGCGCGTGGATCAACTGCAGCAGGAGTACCGCGACCTGGGCGCGTACGGCGACATCACCCCCGGCGACGGCCAGACCACCACCTTCACCCCGGCCCAGCCGCCGGCCGCGCCCACCTGCACCAACGGGACGGTGATCCCCAACCCGGGGGATAACCGCGAGCTGGTCAAGGACTGCGAGACGCTGCTGGCGGCCAGGGACAGCCTGCGCGGCACCGCCACCCTGAACTGGAGCACCGACACCGCGCTGAGTAACTGGACCGGCGTGACGACGGGCGGTACACCCACGCGAGTCACGGGGCTCAGCCTGGCCAGCCAGAGCCTCACCGGCACCATCCCGTCGGCCATCGGCCACCTGTTCGCGCTCACCACCCTCAACCTCAGCGCCAACAGCCTGACCGGCGACGTGCCGGCCGAGCTGGGCTGGCTGGACCAGCTGACCGAGCTGCGGCTGTCGGGCAACAGCCTGACCGGCTGCGTCCCCCTGAACCTGCGGGCGGTGGCGACGAACGACCTGAGCATGCTGGCCCTGCCCTTCTGCGCCCCGCCGCCGCCGGCGACCGTGCAGGCGGGGACGCCGACGGCCAGCAGCGTCGCGCTCAGCTGGGACGCGGTGGCCAACGCCGCGGCCTACCGGGTGGAGGTGCGGGAGGGCCCGACCGGCGCCTGGACCACGCACAACGACGCGATCACGGCGACGAACCACACGGTGGACGGGCTGCGCTGCCAGACCGCCTACGCCCTGCGGGTGCAGGCGCAGGGCAGCGGCACGACCTACGGGACGGCCTGGAGCCAGCCCTCGACGGCGGTGACGGTCACGACCGGGGCCTGTCCGCCGCCCGCGTTCGCCGAGACCAGCTACGCCTTCACGGTGGCGGAGGACGCGGCGGCCGGGGTGCAGGTGGGCACCGTGCAGGCCACCGTGGCCGGCGGCGCGGCGGTCACGCATTCGCTGACGGCCGGCAACACGGACGACGCCTGGTCGATCGACGCCACGACCGGCGAGTTGAAGGTGGCGGGAACCCTGGATTACGAGACCACCCCCAGCTACAGCCTGAC
Source organism: Chloroflexota bacterium (assembly GCA_026707585.1). Lineage (GTDB taxonomy): Bacteria > Chloroflexota > UBA11872 > UBA11872 > UBA11872 > UBA11872. Next base: position 6,528 of record JAPOWQ010000034.1, read on the forward strand.
CGTCACGGCGGACGCGGGGGCGACGGCCACGGCGACGGTCACGATCACCGTCACGAACGTGGACGAGCCGCCGGTGTTCGGAGCCGAGTCGTACAGCTTCAGCGTGGCGGAGGACGCGACGGTAACCACCACGGTGGGGACGGTGACGGCCACGGATCCGGAAGGGGCGACGATCGTGTACGACATCACGGCCGGGAACTCGCCCGGCCCGTGGGCGGTGGACGCGCTGGCCGGGACCCTGGCGCTCAACGGCGCGCTGGACTACGAGACCACGGCCACCTACACCCTCACCGTGCGGGCCCTGGTGCTCGGCGGCGGCCCGGCGGCCGCGACCACGGTGACGATCACGGTCACGGACGTGGTGGACGCGCCGCCGGCGCCGACCAACCTGGCGGCCACCCCGGGGGTGACCAGCCTGGCGCTGACCTGGGACGCGGTCACCGGCGCCACCAAATACCAGGTGGACTCCCGCGTGGCGGAGGCCGAGACCTGGACGACGGCGGCGGACGATGTCACGACTGCTTCGTACACGCTGGCCGACCTGACCTGCGCCACGGCCTACGAGGTCCAGGTGCGCGCCTACGGCAGCGGCGCCGGCTACACCAACGCCTGGAGCGCGCCCTCGGCGGCGC
>JAPOWQ010000053.1 GCA_026707585.1 Chloroflexota bacterium
ATGCATCATTCTACCGGACTCCGGTCGGTTTGGCAAGTCAAGGTTGTAATCCCGCCCCGGGTGGTCGGATTGACGGGCAGGCGGTGTTCGAGCGCGCCCTTGATGGTGACCCAGGACTTGTGGACGGGCTGGAGGAACTCGTTGAGGTCGGTGGTGACGGGCGCGCGCGGGGAGCCGAGGAGGATGAGTTCGCCGTAGGGCGCGGCGGCGTGGATGGCGGTTTCGGCCACGCCGGCGTGGCCGACGGCTTCGACGACGGTTTGGGCGCCGCCGCCGGTGAGGTCGCGGACTTGCTCTGCGATGTCTGTCATGTCCTCGCCGATGACTCGCCGGATACCGACTCGACGGGCGAGTTCAAGGCGGGCGGGTACAGGATCAACACCGATGACTCGTGCGCCGTCCAACTGGAATAGCTGGGCGGCGAGGTTGCCGACGAGGCCGAGGCCAAAGACGACGACCCAGTCGTTGACGTGGTTGTCAGCGACCTGGGGGGCGGTGATGGCGACCATGCCCATGCGGACGGCGGCGGCGAGGTCGCTGGGGACGTCAGCGGGGACGGGGACGACGATGGTGTCGGGGTCGTCCACGGCAACGAGATGGTGGGAGACGTGCTTGCGCTGGGTGAAGACGCGGTCGCCGACGGCCAGGGTGTCGACGGCAGATCCCAGCTCAATTACGCGGCCGCAGTTGGCGTAGCCGGGGCGGGCGGGGAATTGGTTCCAGCTGCCGGGAACGTGGACGCCGGGGTCGAGGCCGGTGAAGTTGGCGAGTTCGGTGCCGGTGCTGATGAACGTGCATTCGGTCTGGACAAGGACTTCGTGGGGGCCGACGGGGCCCGGTATCTCGAATTCTTCGAGGTGGACGACGTTGGCTTCAGGGACGACGGCCGCCCAGCCGGTCATTGGGTCGCGCCCAGTTCGGCCAGGGTGAGGCGCCGGCCGCCACGGGCGACGGATTCCTCGGCGGCGATGCCGAGGACGGCGGCCCAGTAGGCGGCATCCAGGCCGGCGACGGGGTCGCGTTCGCCGCGGAAGACGGATAGAGCGTCGGCCAGGAGGCGGGTGTCGCCGCCGCCGTGGCCGCCGCGGGCTACCTCGACGGGGCGTTCTTCGTCACGGTCGTCGCGGCGGCCGGTGAGCCGGAATGCGTCCTGGCCGTCGCGGCCTTCGACCTTGCCGTCTTCGCCCCAGACGCCGATTTCGCGAGTCGTATAGGAGGCGAAGAGGCAGAGGCTGTAGGAGACGCGCTTGCCGCCTTCGTACTCAATGCTGGCGCTGGCGTGGTCGACGGTGTCCTTCTCGGAGTTGAAGACGCAGGTGTCGAAGATGTAGCCGCTGGTGGCTTCGGCGTCGTAGTACATCTCTTTGAGACGGCCCTGGGTGATGTCGACGTATTCGGGGCAGGTGTCGGCAGCGTCGCACGTGAGGCAGCGCTCGCCGGCCCAGTCCGTCGGAGTGAAGACGGCGACGCCGCCGGTGGCGCTGACGCTGACGGGGCGGGCACCGAGCATCCAGCCGGCGATGTCGAGAGCGTGGCAGCTCTTGTGGACAAGAAGGCCGCCGGAGTTGGCTCGCAGACGGTGCCAGCGGCGGAAGTAGCCGGCACCGTCGCGATTGTCGGTCATCTGGACGAGGCGCGGGTCGCCGATTTCGCCGTTGACGATGGCGTGGTGCATGCGGTCGTAGAAGGGAACGTAGCGGAGGACGAAGCCGGTCATGAAGCCGCCCGGAGACTGGCGAGCAGTGTCACGGATGCGGTTGCAGTCGTCGATGGTGGTGGCGATGGGTTTTTCGCAGATGACGTGCTTGCCGGCCTCGAGGGCGGCTACCGCGTAGGTAGCGTGGGTGGCATCGGGGGTGGTGATGACGACGACGTCGACTTCCGGGTTATCGAGGACGACTGACGGGTCGGTGTCGGTGCGATCGACCTCGAAGTGCTTGGCGCCGAGGGCGAGGCGAACGGGGTCCATGTCGCTGAGGGCGACGATATCGGCCTGGTCGGGGAAGTCGTTGCGAAGGCCGCGGGCGAAGGATCCGAGGCCGCGGCCCCCGGTGCCGATGATTCCGAAGCGAAGACGGTCGGTAGGCATTAGAGGAACTTGTTGAGGGGGAACTCGATGATGCCTTCGGCGCCGGCGTTGACCAAGCGGGGCATCAGCTCGCGAACCTGTTGCTCCTCGACGACGATCTCGACGCTGGCCCAGGGCTGGCCGTAGAGGTCGGCGACAGTGGGGGCGGTGACGCTGGGGACGAGGGCAATGATCCTGTCCAGGCTGTCCTTGGGGACGTTCATTTTGAGCGCGACGCGGGATTGGGCGTCCAGGGCGGCCTTGAGCATGGTGGCGACCTGGTCGATCTTGGCCCTTTTGACCGGGTCGGCGTAGGCGGCCTTGTTGGCGATGACCTGGGGGCAGGAGGTGAGCATGGTTTCGATTTCGCGGAGGCCGTGGGCGCGGAGGGTGGAGCCGGTTTCGGTGGTTTCGACGATGGCGTCGGCGAGGCGGCCGGCGACTTTGGCCTCGGTTGCGCCCCAGGAGAACTCGACGTTGGCGGTGATTCCGCGCTCGGCGAGGTAGCAGCGGGTGAAGTTGACCATTTCGGCGGCAATGGTGGCGCCTTCAAGGTCCTGGACGGTTTGGATCGGGGAGTCCTCGCGCACGGCCAGGACCGCCCGGGTGGGCCGGTTGCTGCGGCGGGAGTAGGGGAGGACCTGGATGACTTCGACGTCGGACTGGTTTTCGAGGGTCCAGTCCTTGCCGGTGATGCCGGCATCGAAGGTGCCGTGCTCGACGTAGCGGGACATTTCCTGGGCGCGCATGAGGGTGAGGCGCAGGTCGTCGTCGTCGACTTCAGGGAAGTAGTTCCGGGATGCGATGACGATATGCCAGCCGGCGCGCCGAAAGAGTTCGATCGTCGCGTCTTGCAGGCTGCCGGCGGGGATCCCGAAGTCGAGCGGTGCCATGAGCGTGTGGGCCCTCCACAAATAACCGCCCAGATGGGCGGCGGGTTCAGGATATCGGGTTGTGGGGGGTGGTTGGCCGGTTAAGCGGAGTGAGTTAAGGGGCGGGGACGATGTCGAGGGGGACGGGGTGGGACGTGGTGCGTTGGTAGAGGGTGGTGAGGGCGGCGTGGCCCTGGGGGCCCATGTTGCGGGTGAGGTCCGTGACGTACATGTCGGTGAAGCGGGTGGTGATGGCTTCGTCGAGGTCTACGCCGATGGCGCGGGCGTGGGCGAGGGCGCGGGCGGGGTTGGCGCGGGCGTAGTCGATGGAGGCCGCCAGGGCAGCGGCGATGGCGTGGCACCAGTCGTCGCCGAGGTCGCGGCGGACGATGTTGATGCCGAGGGGGAGCGGCAGGCCGGTGTCGGCGAACCAGGCTTCGCCGAGGTCGAGGACCTTCGAAAAGCCGGCCGCGGCGTAGGTGAGCTGGCCTTCGTGGATGACGACGGCGGCCTGGGCGCGACCGTCATTTACGGCGTCGAAGGCCTGGTCGAAGGGGACCTGGACTGGATGGAAGTTGGGGAGGTACATGCGGGCGAGGCTGAAGGCGGTGGTGTGGGGGCCGGGGACGGCGATGCGGGCGCCGGCGAGGTCCGCAGGGTCCAGGGGTTGCGGAGCGACGACGACGGGGCCGTAGTTCTCGCCCATGGATGAGCCGCAGGCAGTAATCCGGTAGCGGTGGGCGACGGCGGGGTAGGCGGCGGCGGAGATCTGGGAGATGTCGAGTTCGGCGGATTGGGCGCGTTCGTTGAGGGACTGGATGTCGTCGTGGACGGCGGTGATTTGGGCGGGTTCAGGACCGTTGAGGGGGACGAGGCCGGCGGTGAGGGCGTAGAACATGAAGGCGTCGTCGGCGTCGGGGCTGTGGCCGATGGTTAGACGGCGCATGGAGTTGGGGGTTGTTCCTTTGACGGACTCAGGGAGACGCTTGCGTAACCCAGGGGTGGGTGCCCGGAAGGCCCTCGCTCTGACTCTCTCGCCGGGAAAGGCGTTTTCGGAACCCGAGGGTGGTTGCCCGGAAGACCCCTCACCGAATTCGGCCGAAGACGGCCGAGTCTGCCTCTCCCCTTGGAGAGGGTGAAGAGTGGCGCGGCCGGCATTCGATTGCATCCGGACGTGCTTGCTGGCGTGGCAACCTCGACCGGAAGACCCCTCACCCTCACCGGAGACCACGAATCTGGCCCGGAATCCATCCTGGCATCATTCGAGGCCCCTATGGGCTGGAGGCGTGATCACATCGGCGTAGGCGTCGATGCCCGCCGTAGGGTCACGGCCAAGAACATATGCACTCCCGCGCGCATTCGAGACTCGGTTGAACTTCCGCGTCACCGCCTTGGCAACATCAATCCCCAACCGGGCCGCCAACAAATCCAGGTAGATCAAGACATCCGCAACCTCATCCTCGATGTCTGCCATCGAGGGCTGGTCTCCCCGGCGGAGCTTCTTGAGCAGGTTGCAAAGCTCCCCAGTCTCCCCGGCCAGAGCCGTCGCCCAATCATTTGGCGTCCAACTCATCAAGGGGTGGAACACTTCCTCGCACCGGGCAACATTCACCCGCCGAAGCTGCCCCAACGTCAGATCATCCACCCGTTACTCCCTCCTGGCCTGTGCACTTCATGACCGACCAGCTGGCCACTATCGATCTCCGACAACCCGCCTAAATGTGTAAACCATGTCTGCGAACGTCTGTTAACCATGTGTCCGGTCTGGACATCCCCCAGGAGAGGGATTAAGAGGCGGCTGCACATATAAGGACGCGGGGCGTTTTGCAACGGTCTCTCAGGGCAGGTTCCTTCGACGGGCACAGGGCGGGATGCTTCGACGGGCCCAGGGGGAAAAGAGTGGGATGAAGTCGGGCAAGGTTTAGGCGGGGAGGGGGTGGGGGGCGAAGGTTTGGAGGACCTGGTAGTGGGTGTCGCGTTGGGCTGGGGTGAAGCCGGCTTCGCGAATCATGGTTTGCATTTCTTCGACGGAGGTGCGCACGTAGTGGCCGGCTTCCTGCATGACGTTTTCGTCGAAGAGGGTGCCGCCGAAGTCGTCGGCGCCGAAGTGGAGGGCGACCTGGCCGGTTTTCTTGCCTTCGCTGAACCAGGAGGCGTCAATGTGCTCGATGTTGTCGAAGTAGAGACGCGAGGCGGCGATGATGCGGAGGTAGTCGTTGGCCTGGGCGCGGAGGCCGCCGAGCTTGCGGCCGAGGGGGGTGCCGCCGGGGGCGAAGCTCCAGGGGACGAAGGCGTAGAAGCCGCCGGTTTCGTCCTGCAAGTCGCGGACGCGCTGGAAGTGTTCGACGCGACCGTCCACGGTTTCGCCGTGGCCGTACATCATGGTGGCGGTGCCGCGAAAACCAACCTGCTGTGCGGCGCGGAGGACGGCGATCCACTCGTCGGCGTTCATCTTGAGGGGGCTGATGCGATGGCGGTCCTCGTTGGTGAGGATTTCGGCGCCGCCGCCGGGGAGGGTGCGCTGGCCGGCGTCCCAGAGGGCCTGGCAGACCCCCGTGTAGTCGAGGCCGGAGACCTTGGACATTTCGTAGATCTCGGGGGCGGACCAGTAGTGGGGGGTCATGCCGGGGAAGCGTTCGCGGGTGGTGCGGACCATGTCGAGGTAGTACTCGAGCGGTAGCTCGGGGTTGAGGCCGCCCTGCATGAGGACGGTGGTGCAGCCCATGGCGGCGGCGGCGGCGACCTGGGTCATCATCTGGTCGACGGTGTGGGTGTAGGCGTCGTCGGCCTTGCTGGTGTGGGGGCGGTAGAAGGCGCAGAAGGAGCAGTAGGCGTCGCAGAGGTTGGTGTAGTTGAGGTTGGTGTCGACGACGTAGGTGACGACGTCGCCGGGGTGGCGGCGGCGGCGGACTTCGTCGGCGAGGGCGCCGACTTCGAGCAGGGGGGCGTCGGACAGGAGATAGCGGGCGTCGGCGGCGGTGAGGCGGTCGCCGTCGTCGGTTTTTTGGACTATGTGGTCCATCACGCTACGCGCTCCACGGCGGTGAGGCGGGCGTCGAGTTCCTGGAAGTGCTCCAGGCCGGCCCAAGCGGTGTCGTCGAATCGGTAGCTAAAGGTGCGGAGGTAGGTGGCGACGGCGTCGGCGGAGAGGCCGAGGTCGGGGCGGCGGCGGTGGATGGCCGAGGGATCGGTGAGATTTGTGTCGAGGTTGGCGTTGAAGTAGTCCAGGGTGGCGACGCAGGCGTCGGGCGGCACGTCGCGGCGGGTCATCCAGGAGGCGAAGACGAAGGGGAGGCCGGTCCAGGCGTGCCATTCGGCGGCGAGATCCAGTTGGTAGGGGTGGGTGTGCCGGTTGCGGCGCTGCAGAAGGGCTTTGTCGCCGATGAGAAGGGCGGCATCGGCTGGCTGGTCGAGGCCGACGAAGGTGGCCCGGCCGATATCGAAGCGGAATTGCAGGAGGACCTTGAGGAGGCGGACGGAGGTGGCGGTTTCGTCGATGACGCCGATGCATGCGTCCGCGAGATCCTCGATGGGAACCGTCGAGCGCACAAACACGCTGCGGGCGGCGCCGGCGGCGGCAATGCCGAGGCCGCCCACGGGGCGGAAAACGTCGGCGTGATCGAAGGCGGCGACGACGGGGAGGGGCGCGATGTCGACGGCGCCGAGGCGGGCGAGGTCGATCATGCGGCTGGGCACCTCGACGACGGCGTTGGCCCGGACTTCGTCGTCGGCGAAGAAGGGCTCCGTATTGAGGTACGGAATGCGGCCGAGCCTAGGCGTCATACACCTTCACGACGTCGTAGGTGGCGTTGCGTTCGACGGGGACCTTGTCGGCGGAGCGGATGAGGCGAACCATGCGGTCGCGCTCGAGGCCGAGCGGGCTGGCAGCGAGGGCGGCGTGGGCGATGCGCTCGGTGCCGATGGTGCCGTCGAGGTCGTCGGCGCCGAAGTTGAGGCCGATGGAGGCGGTTTGCTCGCCGCTCATGACCCAGTAGGACTTGATGTGGGGGAAGTTGTCGAGCATGAGGCGGGAGGTGGCGAGGGTGCGGAGGTCGTCGATGGGGGAGGCCTGGCGGTCGACGAGGAGGGTGGTGCCGAGCTGGTATTCGAGGGGGATGAAGCAGAGCCAGCCGCCTGATTCGTCCTGGGCCTCGCGCAGGCGCATGAGGTGGCGGACGCGTTCGCGGTGAGTCTCGATGTGGCCGTAGAGCAGGGTGGCGTTGGTGTGGATGCCCATGGAATGGGCGAGGTGGTGGATCTCGAGCCAGCGGTCGGCGCCGGCCTTGCCGCGGAATAGCTCGCGGCGGACGCGCTCGGAGAAGACCTCGGCGCCGCCGCCGGGCATAGAGTCGAGGCCGGCGTCAAGGAGGCGTTCGAGGACTTCACGGTCGGGGATCTTGAAGCGCTTGTGGAAGTAGTCGATCTCGGCGGCGGTGAAGGCCTTGATCTGGACGGCCGGGCGTTCGGCCTTGATGGCGCGCAGGAGGTCCTCGTACCACTCAAACGGAATGGTGGGGTGGTGACCGCCGACGATGTGGACTTCGTGAACGTCGGGGTGGATCTGGCCGATGATCTCGTCGATGGAGTACTCGTAGGCGTGGTCATCGCCGACCTTGGCGGCGAAGTCGCAGAACTTGCAGGAGAGGACGCAGATGTTGGTGGGATTGACGTGGACGTTGAAGGTGAAATAGACGCGGTCGCCGGAGACGCGACGGGCCGCGGCGTCGGCGATGCGGCCGAGGCCGGTGAGGTCGCGAGTGGAGAGGCAGGTGAGGCCGTCGTCCTCGGAGAGGCGTTCGCCGCGCTGAGACTTGTCCCAGATTGGTTCGAGGGCCGGGTCGCGAAAGCGGATGGCGGGGGCGGCTGGGGCTTCAAGCATGGAGGGGCACGCGATCTACCTCGGCGGGGCTGAAGCCCACGCTCTGGAGGAGCAACTGGCGCAGGCTGGGGTAGGAGGCGTGCAGCGATCCGGCGTCGGGATCGTGCAGCCAGTGGACGGCGACTTCGTTGAGGGCTCCGAACCAGGCGGTGGCGATGAGGTGGGTGTCACAGGGCGGAATAGCGCCGATCTCGACGGCGCGGTCTAGCTCGCGTTCGATCAAGTCGGCGAACTGGCGGCGGACGAAGATCAGGTCGTCGCTGAAGGCGCGGCCGGCGCCGGCGACCTCGATGAGGACGATGCGGGCGAGGGAACGGTGCCGGACGAAGACGTCGATGAGACCCAGGAGGGCGGCATCGAGGCGCTCGGCGGGCGAGTTCACGTCGTCCATTTTGCGCTGGATGGAGTTGACCAGTTGGTTGGCCAGTTCGCGCACGAGGGCGCGGAAGATGGCGGCCTTGCTGGGGAAGTGGAAGTAGGCGGCGCCCTTGGAACGTCCGGCACGGTCGACGATGTCGTCGACGGCGGCGCCGTGGTAGCCCTTTTCGCCGAAGACGTTGAGGGCGGCCTCCAGGAGGGCGAGGCGGGTCGCGTCTTTGCGGCCGGTTGACGAACGGCGGGGGAGTCGAAGGCTCATGGGATTAACAAACCGACTGGTCAGTCGGTTTTTACCGGAGGGAGCTGAGGCTGTCAAGCGGGTAGAGGTTCAATTGGCGATCTGTTTGGCGACGATCCCTCGCCCCAACCCTCCCTAGCAAGAATGGCCCTTGCGTGGTTCGGGGACAGTTGCCCGGAAGACCCTCACCCCAACCCTCTCCCACAGGGAGAGGGAGCAAGAACCGCCCCGCTTCGAGGACGACGGCCCGCTTCGGAGTTGAACGAACGATCAACGCGACCCGCCAGCGTCAGGCGGACGCCGGCCAGGGGCTAGACGCGGACTTTGGCGAAGCTGAGGCGGAGCTGCTGGAAGTTGTCGGCCGTGAGGGCCACGGTGGCCGGCATTTCCGTGTCCTTGGTGACGGGAACGGCCCAGGCGCCGAAGCGGTCGCCGATGCTCAGAGCGCGGGTGGTGACCCAGACGGTGGGCACGGGGGCGTTGGAGGCGAGCAGGGCCCCGGCGAGTCGCTCCGGCCCAGCCAGGCCGGCGGAGAAGATTAGCGAGACGTGGGCGCCGGAGACGGTTTCGAAGCAGACGTCCCAGAGGGTGCGCATGAAGTTCTGCTCGACCATGCGGGTGGCAGCCGTACGGTGATCGCCCTGGGGCGCGCCCTGCTGGAGGAGCTGGGCCTCGGTGGCGGAGATCATGACGTCACGGGACTGGTCGAACTGGGGGCGGACGGCGTCAAGGCGGCGCTTGTAGGCCTCGAACGGGTCGTGGTTGAGGACCGTGATGAGCGCGGCCGGAATGGCGCGCGGGTCCACGGCGAGCAGGGTGGAGATGCGGTAGATCGGACCCTGGGATGGGTCCGGCGCAGGGGCGGCTTCGGATTCCGGGGCGGCGTCCGGGGCCGCCGGGGCTTCGGGCGCGGCGGGCGGTTCGGGCGCCGCAGGTGGAGGCGCCGGCTCGGCGGCCGGCATGGGCATTGGGCCGAGCGGCTCGCCGCCGGGACCGAGAAGCTGGGGGATTCCCTCGTTTTGGTCGTCGGTGGTCATTTAGGTCAGGTGGCGGTCAGAAGCCGCGGACGATCCAGCGGACCGCGAAGTAGAGGGGCCAGAACATGAACACAACGATCAGAATCAGCGACCACGACGGAAACGGGAAGCCGTCGACGACATCCAGTGCGAAGAAAAACGCCGAGATGACGAGCCAGCTGATCGTGGAGCTACGGATACGCCCCCAGAGGCCCAGAGTCATATAGCGCGAGTCCTTGTTGCGGTGGCAGGGTGGCCGTTCCGCTCAATCTGCCGCAGATGCGGCGTTGGCGCAACGTTACGCGCTGTTCCGCTGCCAGCGAATGACGCCGCCGACGAGGGTCATGCGGGGGTGGAGGTGCGGATCGAGCAGGACAAGATTGGCCGCAGCGCCAGTTTGGAGGCGGCCGGAATCAAGTCCGATTGAGGCGCGCGGGGCCGCGGAGGCCATGTGGAGCGCGGCGGCCGGAGAAACGCCCAGCCAGGCGACGGCTCGGCGTACCGCAGCGTCGAGGGTGAGGGCGCTGCCGGCAAGGCGGCCGGAGGGCAGGCGGATCGAGTCGCCTTCCACGCGGAGGCGCCGGCCGGCCCAGGTGTAGTCGCCGGGCGGGCAAGCGGCCGGGGGGACGCTATCGGAGACGAGGACGATTCGTCCGGTGGTGCGGGTGGCGGCCAGGAGGCGAGCGGGCGCCCTGGCAACGTGGAGGCCGTCCAGGATCAGCTCGGCATCGACATCGCCGCGGTCGAGCAGGGCGCCGACTGCTCCGGGCGCGCGATGGTGGAAGCCGGGCATGGCGTTGTAGGCGTGGGTGACGCGGGTGACGCCGGCATCGAAAGCCGCCTGCGCCTGCTCGTGGGTGGCGTTGGTGTGGCCGAGGCTGAGCGTGACGGCGTCGTTGCGAAGTGCGTCAATCTGCGCGGGTGTCAGACGCTCGGCGGCGACCGTCATGAGGCGGATTGGCGCGGCGGCCGCAGCGTGCATGTCGCACCAGAGCGCCGGGTCGTAGTCGCGAAATGCGTCCGGCGGGAACATGCCGGGTTGGTCGGGTGAAAGGAAGGGGCCCTCAGCATGTATGCCAAGAATGCGGGCACCGCCGGGATCGCCCTGAACCGACGCCAGGGCCGCCAGCAGGTCACCTGGCTGCGCGGCCACGACGGTGGGCAGGAAGCCAGTTACGCCCTGGGATAGGAGATCCAGTGACAGCGGCGCGACATGGCCGGGACGCATGACGTCGGAGCCGCTCCGGCCGTGGGTGTGCGTGTCGACGAAACCCTGGGCGAGGATGCCGGGGCCATCGACGACGTGCGCGTCGGGCGCTGCTTCGATCGGAGTCGGGCTTACCCTGGTGACAACGCCGTTCGACACCAGCACGTGGCGATCGCGATGCATGCGGCCGCCGCTGGCAGCGTCCACATGACGGAAGTGGATGGGCGTCGACATAGAGGGATGGTGAGTGGCGCGGGGTTCACACGCAACTCTCGGCATGCGACATCCGGCGCGATAGGAGTATCCTGAGGGTTACCCCTTTCGATCAGAACGGCCATTTGGGACCGGGAGCTTTACTGGCGTGCCGTTGATTCCTCTGCGCGTGTTGCTGGACCACGCCGCCGAAAACGATTACGGCGTGGCAGCGTTCAACGTGAACAACATGGAGCAGGTTCAGGCGGTGATGACGGCAGCGAGCCGGACGGATTCGCCGGTGATCATCCAGGCCAGCCGCGGGGCGCGGGCGTATGCGAACGAGGCGTACCTGCGGCACTTGATCCTGGCAGCTCTGGAGCTCAATCCCCTGATTCCGGTGGTTATGCACCAGGACCACGGCAACAGCCCGGATACCTGCCTGAGCGCGATGGACCAGGGATATACGAGCGTGATGATGGACGGCTCCCTGCTCGAAGACGGCTCGACGCCGTCCGACTACGACTACAACGTGGCCGTGACGCGCGAGGTGGTTGAGCTGGCCCACGAGCGCGGCGTAAGCGTGGAGGGCGAGCTGGGGGTGCTGGGGAGCCTGGAGACCGGGATGGGCGACCAGGAAGACGGGCACGGCGCGGAAGGCGTGCTGGATCGCGAACAACTGATTACCGATCCGGAGCAGGCCGAGGACTTCGTGGCTCGCACGGGCGTGGACGCGTTAGCGGTGGCGATTGGTACGAGCCACGGCGCCTACAAGTTCAGCCACAAGCCAGACGCGGGCGTGCTGGTGATGGACTGCATCCGGGAGATTCATCGGCGCTTGCCGAACACGCACATCGTCATGCACGGAAGTTCATCCGTTCCGCAACGGCTCCAGGACATCTTCAACGCGTACGGCGGAGAAATGCGGCAGACCTGGGGCGTGCCGGTGGAGGAGATTCAGGAAGGCATCCGGCACGGGGTGCGCAAGATCAACGTGGACACCGACAACCGGCTAGCGATGACCGGCGCAGTGCGGCGAGTGCTGACCGAGGAGCGCGGCGAGTTCGACCCGCGGCAGTACCTGACGCCGGCGCGCGAGGCGATGGCGGACGTCTGCGCGGCGCGGATGGAAGCCTTTGGCATGGTGGGCCAGGCCGGTAGCGTGCCGGTGGTGTCACTGGACGAGATGGCGCACCGATACGCGGGATTAGTGGTCAGTGCCTAGTGGTTAGGGGCTAGTGCGGAGCCGCTGGCGGTGAGAGTGGGACTGTTGGCGATTGGCAGGTTTCCGGCGCTGAGATCTCCGCCCCTGCGGCATTTGAAGACCCACCGGACGCGCGCTCGGTCGAGGCCGAGCGGCTCACGGTAGGAAGTTCGCACGGAGACTCTGGAGACCGTTGAATTGCCCGGGTGTGGTTGCCCGGAAGACCCTCACCCCAACCCTCTCCCGCGGGAGAGGGGGCAAGAGCCGCTCCTCCTTCGAGAACGAGGGGCTCTTTGCAAGGGTCTGCTTGGGGTCGCGAGCTAGACGAGCGAGGCGACCAGGTCGCCGACTTCGGCGGTGCCCATGCCCATGCGGCCGGCGCTCATGGACTTGATCTTGCCGCTCTGGAGGGCACTGACGAGGGCGGCCTCGACGCGCGCGGAGCCGGCGGACTCGCCCAGGTGGTCCAGGAGCATGTGCATGGCGTTGATGGCCGCCAGCGGGTTGATGACGCCCTGGCCGGTGTACTTGGGCGCGGAGCCGCCGATCGGCTCGAACATGGAGACGCCTTCGGGGTTGATGTTGCCGCCGGCGGCGATGCCGAGGCCGCCGGAGATGATGGCGCCGATGTCGGTGATGATGTCGCCGAAGAGGTTTTCGGTCACCACGACGTCGAACCACTCGGGGTTCTTGACGAACCACATGGCGGCGGCGTCGACATGGGCGTACTCGCGGGTGACGTCGGGGTAGTCGGCGTCGCCGATGTCGTTGAAAGCGCGCCACCAGGTGCCGCCGACGTTGGTGAGCACGTTGGTCTTGGCGACCAGGTGCAACTGTTTGCGCTCATTGCGGCGGCGGGTGAGCTCGAAGGCGTAGCGGACGGCGCGCGCGGCACCGCGCCAGGTGGTGCAGTGAATCTGGGTGGAGACCTCGTGGTCGGTGCCCTCGTATTGCACGCCGCCCATGCCGGTGTACATGCCCTCGGTGTTTTCGCGAACGACGACGAAGTCGATCTCGTCCGGGCCCTTGTCCTTCAACGGGGTCTCGACGTTGGGGTAGAGCTTGACGGGACGCAGGTTGATGTATTGGTCGAGCTCGAAGCGGGCCTTGAGCAGGATGCCCTTTTCGAGGATGCCGGGGGCGACGTCCGGGTGGCCGATGGCGCCCAGGAAGATGCCGTCGAAGCCGCGCAGGTCTTCGAGGGCGGAGTCGGGCAAGGTCTCGCCGGTACGGAGGTAACGCTCGCCACCGAAGTCCAGTTCGGTGAGGTCGTAGGTGAAGCCTTCGGCGGCGGCGGCGGCCTCGAGGACCTTGAGAGCTTCGGCGGTGACTTCGGGTCCGGTTCCGTCGCCGGCAATTACAGCTATGCGATGCACAGGGGGCCCTGGCCGATTGCGGCCGCGTAGAGGTAGGCGGGCGAGGATACCGGAGACGCGGGCTTTTGCGGGTTCTAGACTCACTGCATGTCCAGGATCCTGGCGGCGCCAGACGTGACGGTACGGCGGGTGACGCATCCGCCGGGGGATCATTTCTTCGGGTACTACGAGAAGACGCCGTGGTCGCCGTGCGGGACGCGGCTGCTGGGGATGCGGGCTGGGTTCAGAGACCGGCAGCCGGGTCCCAAGGACGAGATCGAGCTGGGGCTGATCGATCCTGAGGGTCTGGCGCCGTTCGAGCCGTTCGCGACCACGAATGCGTGGTGCTGGCAGCAGGGGACGATGCTGCAGTGGGTGCCGGGGACGACCGACCGCGTGGTGTACAACCGGCGGCGGGCAGGTCGGTTTGAGGGCGTGGTGCATGACCTCTCAACCGGTGAGAAGCGGAGTCTCGAACGGGCCGCGTATGCGGTGGATCCGCGGGGTCGGTATGCGATCGGGCTGAACTTCGCACGGCTGGCTACGCATCGACCCGGCTACGGCTACGAGGGTGTGGCGGACCCGGGGGCGCACGAAGAGGCGCCGACCCGGGATGGCGTCTGGACGATTGACCTCGAGAACGGTCGCGCAGTGCTGGCGCTATCGCTCGGCGAGATCGTAGGGATGGACCCCGACGCGAGCATGGCGCGGCAGATTCACTGGCTGAATCATGCGCAGATCAACACGGATGGCTCGCGGGTCGCAGTGCTGCACCGATGGCAGCCGTCCGACGGCCCCCGGCAGACACGACTGGTCACGCTGGCGCCCGACGGGTCAGACGCGCGCGTGATCTGGGAGGCGCGGCTGGTGTCGCATTACGACTGGCGGAGCACGGACGAAATCCTTGCCTGGGGAGGGGCTCCGGTGGCGCCCAATGCCTTCTGGCGGGTGAGCGACGTTGGGGCCGAGCCGCGGGCCTTTGCGCCCGACGTGCTGACCGAGGACGGGCATTGCTCGTACTCGCCGGACCGGGCCTGGATCGCGAACGACACGTACCCGGACAGCCAGAACCTGCGGCGGCTGATGATCGTGCGGGCGGCGGACGGGCTGCGGGTGGACCTGGCGGCGTTTCATGCCCCGCCGGAGTTGGCAGGCCCGCTGCGAGTGGACTTGCATCCGCGCTGGAACCGGGATGGAACCGCGCTGTCGGTAGATTCCGTGCACGAGGGGACGCGGCAGATGTACACGGTGGACTTGCGAGCGGCGCTGGCGGCTGCAGCGGACATTCCAGTACGAGTGCATGTCGACTCCTAGAATGCGCGCCGGCGAGATGGCCGGAAGGCAGGAGAACGTTGATGAGCTGGGGCATGTCCGGAATGTGCGGGGAGATCGCGGAACCGCTGGATGAGCAGATCGC
Organism: Chloroflexota bacterium; assembly: GCA_026707585.1. Taxonomy (GTDB): domain Bacteria; phylum Chloroflexota; class UBA11872; order UBA11872; family UBA11872; genus UBA11872. The sequence goes on from JAPOWQ010000053.1 coordinate 14,827, forward strand.
CGGCCTACGGGTGCTGGGGGTCCCCCGGGCAAACCTGACGAAGCTGCGCCTGACGGCGGACGGGCCGGCGCTCTCGATCGACGAACTCAGCGATGCGCAGTTGGCCGAGCTACGCCGGCGGCTGGATGGCAGCGGGATCGGCTGCTACTGCGTGACGTCGCCAGTCGCCAAGTACGCGGTGGATACGGACGAAGCCAAGGTCGAGCGGCAGCTTGCGCGGTCGATCGAGGCGGCGAACGTGCTGGGCTCGCGGTGGATTCGCGTGTTCTCGTTCGCGCCGCGCGACGGCTCGACGGCCGCCGAGGACCGGGACGCCGTGAAGGGCGCATTCGAGCGGCTGGTACGGCGGATCGAGACCGACGGGGACGGTGCGGTGGCGCTGCTGGAGAACAACTACCGGATGTACACGCTGGATGGCGACCGCACGCTGGACATCCTGTCGGACTACGACCCCGGGCAGGTGGCGCTGGCGTTTGACGCGCACGCCTACGTGGTGAGCGAGACGCGGCCCTTCGACGAGGCGTGGTCCAAGGTCGAGCCGTGGGTGCGGGTGCTGCACCTGAAGGACTACGTGGTGGCGACGGGCACGATCGTGCCGATCAGCCAGGGCGACGGGCAGTGGCCGCAGATCTTGCAGGCGGTCGATCCCGACGTGATCGAGGACCTGGCGCTGGAGCCACACCTGAACAATTCGGCGTACGGGGCGGGGCGCGATCACCTGGAGCTGTTCCGGGAAGCGCGGGACGTCGTATTGGCGATGCTGGACGCGACCGGCCTGCCACGTCCGCCAACCGCTGTGGGTTGACGCAGGCGCGGCTCTAGTGGCTGGCGGCGGCTGAGGGGAGTTCCTCGGGCCGCATGGCGTCGCCGACGGCGCGGACGTCGTCGGCACGGTGGCCGATGATGGCGCCGTCGGCCAGGAGCCGTTGTTGGAGCTGGGTTATGTCAAGCTCTCGGCTGCCGAGGCCGCTGGCGGCGGAGATTGCGGCGGCAGTGCCGGCGGCCTGGCCCATGCCCATGCAGGTGACGGTGACACGGCTGGAGGCGAGCGCGGCCGATTCGGCGGAGTGGCAGCGGCCAGCGACCCAGACGTTGGAGAGGCCCTGCGGCGTCAGCGTGCCGTAGGCGATGTCGTAGGGACGGGTGATGACGTGTTCGTGGTAGCCGGAGGCGTCGACGGGATGCCGGTCCAGCCACCAGGCGCCCAGTGAAACAGCGTCGTCGCAGGCGACAGCGTTCTGAATGTCGCTGGCGGTGAGGACGCGGTCGCCGCGGATCCGACGAGTTTCGCGCACACCGACGACGGGACCCGAGGTGACGAAGTAGGCGTCCTTGAAGGCCGGGATGTGTTCCTTGAAGAGGTCGAACATGAGGCGGGCGTCTTTGCGGCCCTGGATTTCGGCGGCCGAGAGGTCGCTGGGATCGGTGCCGTTGCCGGCAAAGCGGGTGGCGTTGAAGTAGTAGTCGCGCTCGGCGTAGGGGGCCATCCAGGGGCCGCCGTAGAGCTTGAGGCGCCCGTCGGCGACGGCCTGCTTAAGCAGGTCGCTGCAGTGGGCGCGGACTTCGGGCGTGGCGTCGAAGCCGCCGACGCGGAAGTGCAGGCTCATGGGCTGCTGGGCGTCCAGATCCTGGTCGTAGGGGGCGCCGGCGAAGGCGGCAACATCGGCGTCGCCGCTGGCGTCGACGATGGCCCGGGGCTGGATGATCCCCAGCCCGCCCTTGTTGGCGACGACGACACCGGTGACCCGGTCGCCCTCGCGGATGGCGTCGGCGACGACGGAGTGGTACAGGAGCTGGGCGCCGGATTCCTGCATGAGGCGGTCGGCTTCGAGCTTGAAGCGCTCGATGTCGAAGTGGATGACGTGGCGGTCGAGGTTGGCGAGTGACTGGCCGACCTCGGCGTTGAAGCGAAAGCGCGAGGAGGCGAGTTCTTCCGCGGCGGTGGTGTGGGCCGCGACGCGGGCCAGGTCGAATACGACGCCGCCGACGACGGGTAGGCCGGAACGCAGGTCCACGAAGCCATCCAGCGAAGCGCCGACGACGCCGGTGATGTAGCCGCCGGCGAAGCCGCCGCGTTCGACGACCAGGGTGGAGGCGCCGGCGCGTGCAGCGGAGATGGCCGCCACCGTGCCCGCGCAGCCAGCGCCGACAACGAGGACATCGGGCCTGGCGATGACTTCGAGTGAGCGGAAGAATTGCATCGGGCTGCGACCTTGGTTTCGGGGGCTGCGCGAGTCTACCGGTGTTCGACGTGCGGGAGTTCCGGCTGGATCAGGTCCGGGGCTCACCCCCTTCGTCGGGCCAGCCGTGCGCCGAGACCGTTACGCGAATGGCCTGCACATCGTCGGCCTCCAGGCGGGCCGCGACGGCTTCGAGGATGCCGGGGACGTAGAAGCGCAGGCGGAAGGCGGTGGCGTTGTCCCGGCATTCCAGCCGGGCCTCGGCGCCGATGATGGAGCCGACGCGGCAGCGCGCCGCGGCCGCAGGGCCGAGCACGTCGCCAAGGACGTCGCGCAGGGCATCGGCGGCGTTCAGGCGTCTTGCGCCGTAGCGAAGATCGGCGCGGTTGGACAACCCTTCGACGACTTCGCGAATGCTGCGGGGGCGGCCTTCGCGTCGATCAGCCACTGATGAGATCGATTTCGCCGGCGACGACCTGGTATCGAGGAGCATGCCGGAGTGCCGTCTCATCCAACTGGTCGGGATCAGCGGTCGTCACGAGTGCCTGGGCGTCGCCGGGCAACTGGTCAATCAGCAGCTGGCGGTGCGTCGGGTCGAGTTCGGCGGCGAGGTCGTCGAGCAGCAAGACGGGCTGTTCGTCGCGCTGGTGGCGAGCGACGGCATGCTGGCCGAGCTTGAGGGCGAGGGCCGCGAGGCGGAGCTGGCCGCGAGAGCCGACATGGGCCAGGGGGCGGGCATCGAGCCGGGCCTCGAGGTCATCGCGATGCGGGCCGAGGCCGGAGGTCCCGCGCTGGATGTCCTGGTTGCGTCGCTTCAGCAGCGCGGCACGGTACGCGTGGGGATCCAGACCGATTCCCGCGCCGCGGTAGGCGAGATCAAGCCGCGCGTCGCCCCGCATGGCTTCGAAGCCCAGGTTGACGGGCGCACGGACGCGAGCCAGGTAGCGAGCCCTGGCGGCGGTGACTTCGACGGCGGGCTGGGAGATTCGGTGGTCCCAGAACTCGAGCTCGGTCGGGCGGCCGAGCCCGCCCTGGAGACGGCGGAGCAGGGCGTTGCGGCGGGTGAGAAGGTTCTCGTAGGTGGTGAGATGGGCCGTGTACGTCGGGTCGACCTGGGCGACGGCGAGGTCGAGCCAGCGGCGGCGGCCGGAGGGAGCGCCGGTCCAGAGGTTGAGGTCCGAGGGCGCGAAGCTGACGGCCAGGAGACGGCCGGGAAGATCGGCCAAGCGGGTGAGGACGCCGTCCACGCGCGCGCGGCGGCGCACCCCCGAGCACTCGCCGTCGTCGGGCCGGGTGCGGGCGACGATCATTTCGACTTCGGCGGTGCCGGGTCCCGTATGGACTTCAGCCCGGAGGCGTGCAAAGCCTTCGGAGGCCGGGGCGTCGAAGCGCACCCAGGCGGCCTCGGGGCCGGGTCTCAGGCTCTGGGCGGACGCGAGGATGTGCAGGGCATCCAGCAGGTTGGTCTTGCCCTGGCCGTTGCCACCGACGATGACGCTGGGCCCCGGCGGCAATTCCAGCGACAGACGCCGGTAGTTGCGGAAGTTGGCGAGTTGGAGGTGAGCGACGCGCACGGGGATCTGCCGGCATTGTCGCACCGGTAGGGTCGGAGTCCGTGGCGTGCACGGAGGGCTCGAACGGCCGGGCGTCGGCGGACCAGCGGCGCGCTTACGCTTCGCGGTCGACCCAGTCCAGTCGAAGAGCGACGAGCTTTTGGCGCTTCCACACGAGGTAGACCAGCAAACCAAGCGCAAGTAGCACGACCACGGCGCCGTAGAGCAGGAAGGCCGCGACCAGGACCCACGACAGCCAGGTCCAGAACACGACCAGCAACACCGTGGCCAGGATCGCGAGGGCGGCCAGCCCCAGAAGGGCCGCCAGGATTTTGCCCTTGAGAGTGCGCGGGATTATTCTCGCCACGTCAGACGCCCGGTTTGAAAGCTGTAACAAGTCATGTCAATCCAAGTCGTTACCGACAGCACCGCTTCACTGCCCCCCGAGCTTGCGGCGGAACTGGGCATTACGGTCATCCCCACCCACGTGAGTTTCGGGACCACGAGCTACCGCGACGGCGTGGACCTAGAGGTCGACGAATTCTATCGGCTGCTGGAAACGTCGCCGGATCACCCGACGACCTCGCAGCCGAACCCGGCCGAGTTTGCGCAGACCTATCGGCAGGTTGGCGGCGACGGTCCCATCGTGTCGATTCACGTGTCGACGGACCTGAGCAAGACGGTTGAGTCGGCCCGGCGGGGCGCGGCCGAGGTGGATCGGGAAATCCTGGTGCTGGACTCGCGGCTGGTTGGTCCGGCGATGGGATTCAGCGTGATCGCCGCCGCGCGCGCCGGACGCGAGGGGGCGAGCCTGGAGGAAATCCAGGGCATCGTGGCCGACCACGCGGAGCGAGGGCACCTCATCTTCGTGGTCCAGACGCTGGAGTATTTGAAACGGGGCGGACGCATCGGCGGCGCGCAGGCGTTCCTGGGTTCGCTGCTGAACGTGAAGCCGGTGCTTGAAGTGGCCGACGGCGTGGTGGCGCCGGTGACGCGGGTTCGCACCATGCGCAAGGCCCACGCGGCGATTGCGGACCGGGTGAGGGAGCAGGCGCCGAACGGCGTGGCCAGCTGGGCCATCCTGCACGCGGATGCTCAAGCCGAACATGACCGCCTGAAACGAGAGCTGGCCGACGGTCTGAACGCCGATGGCGATACGATCCCCAACCTGGCCATCAGCCCGGTCGTGGGGGCGCACACGGGACCCGGGGCGTTCGGGTTCGCCTTCCTGGCGCGGGCCTAGACGGGCGAGGGCACTGCGTCCACACCGGCAGCCTGCCGGATCTTCTGGACGACGTCGGCCAGCGGCCACCAGGCTTCGACGCCGACGCGCCGGAGCTCGAAGAGGCGGTCCACGTTGTGCACGATGCCGGGCACGGTAGACACGGCTGCCCGGTAGTCGGCGGCGGCGGCGAGCGCTTTGACGTCCGGGTCGAAGCGGCCGAGGGGATAGGCGAAGTAGTCAACGCCGTCCACGTCGGCCTCCAGCCACTGGCGCGATTCGACGACCTCGGCCTGGGCGGCGCCGAGATTGGTCCGGTAGAGCCGCGGCAGGTCGGCGTGGTTGATGGTGTGCGAGCCGACCGTGACGCCCGCCGCGCGCACGGACTGAATGTCGGCCAGCGTCATGTGGCCCTGGCCGTAGCGATCGAAGCCGGGCAGGACGAAGAAGACGGCGGGCACGCGTAGGTCTTGAAGCACCGGCAGCGCCCCGTCGATCTGGTCCAGCCAGCCGTCGTCGAACGAGACGACGAACGGCGCGTCGGGCAGCGTGGCCCAGCCTTCGATGGTCGCGACCAGCCGCTCGAAGGAGACGGGGGTGAGGCCGGCATCCATCAGCCCTTCGAGCTGAGCCTGGAAGGCCGCGGGGCCAGCGATACGGTGGTAGGTGAGGATCGGCGCGTGTACCTCGGACGGTGGATCAGCGGTCAGGCGTTGGACCGGGGCCGGGCCGTCGGCGCCGCGAGTGCGCTCGGGCTCGTCAAGCGTGACGAAGAGGTCGCCCAGATGGCCGGGGGTTGGCCGGGCGTCCACGGGCGAGCGGTCCAGCATTCGGACCAGGTCACGCTCGTAGAGGCGAATGCGCCAGCCGTGCCAATCGAAGGGTGCGCTGGCCGGCGATCCGGCGCGGTCACGACGCGTTTCGTCACTCCAGAGAGCGGCGAAGGGGCCGTCGGAGCCCCCGGCGGGCGGCGCCTGGAGCGCCCGGGCCATGGCCGCGCCCAGGTCCGCGATCCGCGGCACGCCGACCTGGTGGGGGCTCGAGCGGCCGGGCACATCCAGCCGCCCGTGATTGAAGTATTGCTGCAACGCGTCGCCAGCGAACAGGCCGGGGGAGATGGGATAGCCGAGGACCGCGGGCCCGCCCAGCGCTTCCACCGTACGAAGGAACGGGGCTTCAACCGGAATGCCCGACACTTCGCGCCAGCGGGAGCGTCGATCAGCCACTTCGCCGCCCGACGTCAAATCGGCGCATCAAGCCGGCGACTGCCGCTCGCACCGGCGGCGGCGCACATCGGGACTACCCGCGGACGGGCAGCGATTCCGCCGCTTACAGGCTCAGGGCCGGTCCAGATGAGGCTGCCGCGCTCTGCTTGGCGACGTCCACGCGGTACTCGTGGGCCATGTTTCGGGGGTCCGTGACCGACGGATCGCCCTGGAATTCACCGCGCGCGGCGGCCGGCACTGCCATCAGATTGGCGTTGGTGACCTGGGGCGGGACGGCGCACTCGGGGGCGATGATGTCTATGCCGGCGGAGACGATGTCCTCAACCTCGAACGCGACATCCTCGGGCCGACCGCTGAGCAGCGTGACGAAGTTGCTGACGTTGCCGACGAGCTTGAAGTCACCGACGACGGCCTTAGCCTCGTGCGGGTCGTTTTCGGTGGCGAAGTGGAAGGCCTCGAAGCCGGCGTCCTTGATGTACTGCATGCGGTCGAGCGTCTTGCCGCAGCAGTGAAGGATTACGGGCGAGTTGATTTGCGGCGTGATCTTCTGGTGGACCGGCATCAGGAAGTCGCGGTAGGTCTCGGCGCGGACGAGGTCGCCGGTGGAGTGGTCGGCCAGGCAGATCGCGTCGGCGCCGGCCTCGATCTGGGCGTTGGCGAAGGCGATGGAGGCGGGCATGAGGCGGTCGAGGCAGGCATGCACGTAGTCGGGGTCGAGGATGACGTTGATGAGGAATTCCTGCGGCCCGAACATGTGGTAGGAGAGGGTCCACGGGCCCATGACCTTGCCGATGACGGCGGCGTCGGGATGGCGTTCGCGCAGGATCTTGATGGAGTCGATGACGGCCTTGGTCTCGCGGCGTTCCAGGAAGTCGTCGGGGATGACGATCTGGTCGGGCGTGGTCCAGGGGTTGGGCGGGCTGACCGCGGGCATGCGGGGGCCGGAGACGATCTTGCCGGTGCCCTTGTCGAATTCCCAGGGATCCTCGCCCCACTCGATGTCGGCGCCCAGGGCAGCGGCGCCGAGGATGATGCTGAAGTAGGGCATGATCGAGTCGTAGCCGTGTTCGGTGTAGCTGCGCTCGGCCAGCAGGGCGATGGGCGCGGCGTCGTAGTGGGCGTCCGGCCATTCAATGCCAAGGCGGCGCATTTCCTCGTAGGTCGCCAGGGACGTGGGGCTGCCGACGCAGATGCGATCGACGGGCTTGCCCTGGAGCGCGTTGAGGTAGCGCTCGCGTCCTGTCATCGAGCCGTTTGTTTCCGTTGTACTCACGCGAACACTCCAAGGCGGGCCCCATCAGCCGGAGTATAAGCGGAGCGGGACTCGCGGCTGACCGATGTCCGGTCTTTGACCGGCATTTGGGGCGCCGAGTAGCATCGCGTCGCGACGGCGTCACGTGGCGCCGTTCGACAAGTTTATTGATGCGACTACTTCGACTGTTCGTACGACACACCCTTCTGGAGGCCAGCCGTGGAAGCCCTATTAGCGATCGTCGCCGGTCTGGCGGCGCTCGTAGTAGGGCTCGTGGCGGGCTACTTCTATCAGGTCCGGCTAGCCCAGGCGCGCGGGCGCGAATTCGCGCGCCGGGTGGAGCACGAACTGGCAGAAGTCGAAGCCCGACAACGAGCCAGTATCAAAGAAACCAGCGCAAAGATTCGCGACGAGCGCGCGAATGCGGAGCGCGAGACGCGCGAGCGCCGTCGCGAGCTTCGCCAGCAGGAGCGACGTCTCCAGCAGCGTGAGCAAGCGCAGGACAACCGATCGGAGCGACTGGACGACCTTGAGCGCGAGTTTCTGAAGCGCGACGACGCGCTGGATGCGCGCAAGCGCGCCCTGGACCGACGCGAGACGGACCTGGAAGACCTGCGCGAGCAGCAGGTGGCGGCGCTGGAGGCGGCGGCCAGCCTGACGCGGGACGAAGCCAAGACGGAGCTACTGGCCTCAGTCGAACGCGAGGTGCGCGAGATCTGCGATGAGCGCGTGCGCGAGATCACGGCCGCCGCCGAGGAAACCGCCGAGGCGCGGGCGCGCTGGCTGGTCGGGACTTCGCTGCAGCGGGTCGCGGCGGCGCACACGACCGAGATCACCACGTCGGTCGTGGACCTGAAGAGCGACGACATGAAGGGGCGCATCATCGGGCGGGAAGGCCGCAACATTCGCGCCCTGGAAGCGGCCACGGGTATCGACATCATCATCGACGACACGCCGGAAACGGTGGTCCTGTCGGGCTTCGACCCGGTGCGGCGGGAAGTGGCGCGCGTGGCGCTGCAGCGGCTGACGGAAGACGGCCGGATCCATCCGGCGCGGATCGAGGACACGGTGACCAAGGCGCGGTCCGAGGTCGAAGAGATCATCGAGCGGGAAGGCGAGCAGGCGGCCTACGACTCCGGCACGGGGACGCTGCCGCGCGACATTCTGCGCTACATGGGTCGCCTGCGGTTCCGCACGAGCTATGGCCAGAACGTGCTGAGTCATTCAGTGGAAGTCTCGCTGCTGGCGGCCACCATGGCCGCGGAGATTGGCGGACAGGTGGAAGTGGCTCGGCGGGCGGGATTTCTACACGACATCGGCAAGGCCATCGACCACGAGGTGGAAGGGCCGCACGCACTGATTGGCGGGGCGTTGCTACGACGCTCCGGGGTTAGCGAGGACGTGGCGCATGCCGCCGAGGCGCACCACTTCGAAGTGGAGTTGCGCAGCTTTGAGGCGTTCGCCGTGGCCGCGGCCGATGCCATTTCAGCTTCGCGCCCCGGGGCTCGGCGGGAGACGGTGACGCGGTACCTGCAGCGACTGGAGAAGCTTGAGGAGATTGCACGGTCGTTTGACGGCGTGGACAACTGCTACGCGATCCAGGCCGGCCGCGAACTGCGCGTCCTGATTCGACCCGACCAGGTGGACGAGGCCGGGGTGCAGCGGCTGGCCAACAACATCGCGAAGCGCATCCAGGAGTCGATGGACTACCCCGGCCAGATCAAGATCACGACGATCCGGGAGACGCGGGCCGTGGATTACGCGCGGTAGCCAGCGCCACCTGGCCGCCGCGCGCAGATCAGGGCTGACCCGGACAAGGCCGGCGGAGCTGTGCTAAAGTTTTGTTTATCAAACATAGCTTTATGTGTGAGGCGTGCGGTGAAGGCGGACTTGGCCGCAATGCGGGCGTACATCCGCGCGCTGGCTTCACGGACGCGGCTGGTGACGCTGGATGAACTGGCGTCGGCCGCGGAACTGGACGTGAGCGAGCTGTCACGCCGGGTCGGCGTCAGCCAGCCGCTGATGTCGTGGCACCTGCGACGCTTGCGGCGCGCCGGCCTGGTGCGCGCGCGACGGCAGGGTCGCCGCATGCTCTACGCGCTGGACCGACCCACCCTGGGCGCCCGCCACGCGGCGCTCACCGATCTGATTGACGAACTTACGGCGGCTGACGCCCGTGATGCTGACGCCGAACCCGCCGAAGCGGCCCGCGCGCTGGCCTAGGCCCCGAGGAGGACAAGCGTGTCCAAGGTTCGAGTTGGAATCATTGGCGTGGGTAACTGCGCCTCGTCGCTGGTGCAAGGCGTGAACTTCTACCGCGACGCCAGCGACGACGAGTTCATCCCCGGCTTGATGCATGCGCAGCTCGGCCCGTATCACGTCGGTGACATCGAGTTTGCGGCCGCCATCGACATCGACCGGGGCAAGGTGGGCAAGGACTTGTCGGAAGCGATGGCGGCGGCGCCGAACAACACGCCGCAGTTTGCGGAGGTGGGACACCTGGGCGTGCCGGTGGTGCGCGGCATGACGCACGACGGCATTGGCGCGTACATGGCCGACACGGTGTATAAGGCCGAAGGCGCCACCGACAACATCGTGGAGCTGTTGAAGGACACGCACACGGACGTGGTGGTGAACTTTCTGCCGGTGGGCAGCGAAGAGGCGACCAAGTGGTACGTGGAACAGATTCTTAACGCCGGGTGCGCGATGGTGAACTGCATGCCGGTGTTCATTGCGCGCGAGGAGTACTGGCAGGGACGATTCCGCTATGCGGGAGTCCCGATCATCGGCGACGACGTGAAGTCACAGGTGGGCGCCACCATCACGCACCGGGTGTTGACCCGGCTCTTCCGGGAGCGGGGGGTCAAGGTGCTGCGCACCTACCAGCTGAACGTGGGGGGCAACTCCGACTTCAAGAACATGCTGGAGCGCTCGCGGCTGGAGTCCAAGAAGATCTCCAAGACCGATGCGGTGACCAGCCAGCTGGAGTACGACATCGGGGCCAAGAACGTACACATCGGACCGAGCGACTTCGTTCCCTGGCTGGAAGACCGGAAGTGGGCCTATATCCGGATGGAGGGCGTGTCGTTTGGGGGTCAGCCGCTGAATGCCGAACTCAAGCTGGAAGTGGTGGATTCGCCGAACTCAGCGGGCGTGGTGATTGACGCCCTGCGTTGCTGCAAGATCGCCATGGACCGCGGGCTGAGCGGCACGGTGGAAGGGCCGTCGGCCTACCTGATGAAGTCGCCGCCAATCCAGTATTCGGACGAAGAGGCGCGCGTGATGACTGACGAGTTCATCCGCACGGCGAACATCGCCGCCGGCGCCAGGAGCGATGCATAGCGCGTGATCACCGCAGTTGCCATCGCCGCGCAGGCCGAACGGTGGGTACCCCGCCCGGTGAAGTTCGGCCTGGCCCGGCTGTTCGGGATGCTGGTGTACTGGCTGGTTCCACGCATCCGACGGAACACCACCGCCAATATGTCGGTGGTTCTGAAGCTGCCGCCGACCGATCCGCGCGTGCGGGCGCTGGCGATGCGGTCGGTCATCAATTACGCCGAGTTCATTGTGGACTTTCTGCGCACGTACCGGATGACGCAGGAGGACGTGTTGCGGCGTACGGTCGCCATCGAGGGGCTTCACCATCTGCGCGCGTTCCAGGACATGGGACGCGGCGGGATCATGATCACGGCGCACTTCGGCAGCTGGGATTGCTGCGGGGGATTGGTCTCGGTGGATCAGCCGACGCACGTCGTGGCCGAGACTTTTGGCAGCCGGACGCTGACCGCGTTGCTGGACAACGTGCGGGCGCGCAAGAACCTCAAGACGATTCAGCTGGGGAACGCGGCGCGTGGAATCCTGCGGACGTTGCGGCGCGGCGAATTCGTGGCGCTGCTGGCGGACCGGCCGACACCGGGCAAGGGCGTGCAGGTGATGTTCTTCAACTGCCCGGTGTGGGTGCCGGAGGGCGCGGCGGTGCTGGCTCGGCATACCGGCAGCCCGTTGCTTGTGGGCGGGATGATTCGCTATTCCGACGGCACCTACTCCGCGCACGGCATGCCGCCGATCGTGATCGACAAGGACAGACCGGCGGCCGAGGCGGTCCAGGAGGCCATGCAACAGGTGATGTGGGACCTGGAGCGTCTGATTCTCAAGGCGCCGGCCCAGTGGTACATGTTCCGTCCGATGTGGCCGGAGGCGCTTGACGCGTGAGGATTCTGCAGGTTTCGCCGTACGACTTCCCTTACCCGGGGGGCGTGACGCAGCACATATTGAACCTGGAGCGGGAACTACGGGCGCGCGGGCACGACGTGGCCATCATGGCGCCGAGTACCGACAACCAGGTTGAAGAGAAGTTTCCGGGGTTCGTGCGCATCGGGTCGCGCGTGGTGCCGCTGCCGGTCAACCAGTCGCGGGCGCGATTGACGCTGTCGCCACAGCTGGTGCCGCGGGTACGGCGCTACCTCCGGCAGCAGCGGTTCGACATCGTGCACTTGCAGGAGCCGCTGGTCCCGGCGCTGCCGTTGACCGTTCTGCAGTACTCGACGAGCGTGAATGTGGGCACGTTTCACGCCGCGCGCAATTCGGCGCTCTTCTACCGAACCACCCGACCGCTGATCCGGCGCCTCCAGCGGCGCCTGCATGGGAAGATCGCGGTGTCTGAAGCGGCGCGGGAGCTGGTGTTTCGCTCGTATAAGGGCGCCTATCGAATCATTCCGAATGGCATCGACGTTGACTTTTACGGGGCACCGCAGCCACCGGCGAGCGACGTGCAGGACGGCAAGCTGAATATCGTGTTCGTGGGCCGGTTGGAGAAGCGCAAGGGGCTGGACTACCTGCTGCGGGCGATGGCGCTGGTGTGCCAGCTGCGACCGCAGGCCCGGCTGATCGTGATCGGCGCGTTTCGACCTGGCCAGCGCCGCGCCTATTTGCGTCAGGTTCAGCAGTTCGGTCTGCGGCACGTGGTGTTCAAGGGATTCGTTTCGGACGAAGAGAAGCGACAGTACCTGCAGACCGCCGACATCTTCTGCTGGCCGGCCCTGGGCGGCGAGAGCCAGGGCATCACGCTGCTGGAAGCCATGGCGGCCGGAACCCCGGTGGTGGCCTCGGACATTCCCGCCTCGCGCACGATGCTGACCGACCAGGAGGCGGCGATCCTGGTGCCACCCAAGGATCACGTCGCGCTGGCTCGTGCCCTGATGCGGGTGGCCGACAATCCGCACAAAGCCCAGCGGATGGCGGAGGCCGGGCGCAGGCGCGCGCACGACTTCACGTGGAGCATCATTGCCGATCGAGTATTGGCCTACTACGAGGAACTCCTCAACGAGGACGAACTTGGCGGGGCCTACTGGTCCGCCGACGCGGACCTGGTGCGAGCCGGGGGCTCGCCATCGTGAACAAGGCACATATCGAGGCTAGTACGCGACGGACGGTTGAGCGGATGGTGACACCGCTGGCACGGACGGGGATCGATCCAAACGCGCTGACGGTGGCGGGGTTGGCGGTCAGCGCGGTGACGGCGGTCTGCATTGGTTTCGGTTGGACGCTGGCCGGCGGGCTGCTGGTGCTGGTGACCGGCGGTTTCGACATGCTGGACGGTGCGGTGGCGCGAGTCAGCGGGAACGGGTCAACGTTCGGCGCGTTTCTGGATTCAACGCTGGACCGGTGGGCGGAGGGGCTGATCTTCACCGGCCTGGTCTGGTATTTCGTGGCGCAGGACGCGCGGATTGAAGTGGTGCTGGCGGTCACGACGATGGTGGGCTCGATGCTGATCAGCTACACGCGGGCACGCGCCGAGGGTTTGGGTGTGGATTGCGAGATCGGGATTCTGCAGCGGCCGGAGCGGCTGCTGGTGCTAGGGATCTCGCTGCTCGGACCGGCCTGGCTGTTGAGCGCCGGCTTATGGGTGCTGAGCGTGGTGACGCAAGTCACCGCAGTTCAGCGGATTCTGCACGTGCATGGCGAACTGGAGCGGCAAGAGGACTCGGCCGCCGCCGACGAGGTGACCGACTAGCTCGGACTCAGTCCAGGGGAAGAGCGACGGGCTGGCCGCTGAAGTAGGAGGCATAGCCGGCGAGCAGCGTTTCGACCTGGGCGATGCCCGCGTCGGCGTTGTTGATGGACTCCCGGCCTTCGTCGATGCATGTGATGAACTGGTCGATCAGTACTTCGATGCCGCCAGAGTCCATCGCGTCAACGCGGGTTGCTCCCTTGCCGTCGTCGCCGGGTAGGCCGTAGGTCATGGCTACCGGGGGCGATCCGTCGGCCACGAGCGAGCCGCGCGTACCAACGACCGACACCTTGTCCACGCCGCTGCCGGCGTCGGTTTCGCGGCCGTAGCGACCAGTGGTGATGGTGGAGGTGACGCCATTTTCGAAGGTCATGTGCATGACGGCAAAGTCTTCGAGGCCGCGGTCGGCGTGGGTGCCCAGCCAGTACTGTCCGAGTTGTGCGTAGACCGAGGTTACGGGCGAGTGAGCCAGATATTGCACCTGGCCGACCGGATAGAGGCCGATCTCGTGCAGTTCGCGCTTGGCCCAGACGTCGTGGCCGGAGCCCGAGGGATCGGCGTCTACCGCGCGGTAGGTGAAGCGCGAAAGGTCCTGCGAAATAGCGGTCGACCAGTCGTCGGGGACCGTGCCGGCCTGACCCTTGGCAAAGATGAGGTCCCAGTGGATGGTCTTGAGCTCGCCGATCGAGCCGGCGTCCAGCTCAGACTTGATCTGCCGCATCATGCTGGACATGTGGCGTCCGTAGATCACGGTTCGGACGTCGCGTGCGCGGGCAACGTCGGCAATCGCGCGCGCTTCAGCCACGGTAATGGCGTTTGGCTTGTCCATGAAGACGTGTTTGCCGGCATCCGCCAGGCGGGCCGAGACGCCGCCGCGACGCTCGAGCTGCGGGCAGACGCTGACAATGTCAATCGACGGGTCGTTCGCCACGGCGTCGATGCTCTCGATGTAGGGAACGCCGTAGAGGTCGGCCTCGGCGCGGTTGGTTGCGACGACGTAGTCGTCGATTTCGTTGGGGTCGTCCGCCACGCAGACGACCTCGGTGCGCGGGTGATTGGCGAACGTCGGGGCGTACTGCTGCGGCTGGTGCATGGCGCAACTGACCAGCGCGACTTTGTAGGTCGGCTTGCTGCCCACGGGTCGTACTCCTACGGCGGTGTGTCAGACCAAGCCTGACAAGCCGGCGGCCTGGTCGGCAAATCCGCCGCCCGCCGGCGGACGGAGGTGAGGCTGAGTTTAGTTAGCGACTCGCAGTGGCATGCCCCAGCCAGCGTCGGCTTCGACGTCGTAGGAGAGCTCCACGCCCGTTGCCGGCGCCATGTATTCGTACACGACGCCGCGACGCCCATTAGGAGAGGTGTTCGGCGCCGAATAGTGGTAGGTCAGGCAGTGAAACAGCAACGCACCGCCAGCCTTGAGCTCGGCAGGCACAACTTCCGACTGATCAATCAGCGACTCGTGCAAGGGGTCTTCGAAGAGGCCGCGTCGGTGGCTGCCGGGGACGACCTGGATGCAGCCGTTCTCAAGCGTTGAATCGTCCAGGTAGTACTGGATGGCGACGACCGGCACCTGCTCGGGCTGCAGGTCGGTTCCCCACGGGCGGAGACGGTCGGCTTCCTCGTGCGTGATGAAGCCTTCCGGCAGGTCCTGGTGCCAGGGCTTGGCGGAGCCTTCGAACGGCGGCTTCACCATCATCTTGGAGTGATGGAACCGGATGTCAGGACCGATGAGATCTTCCATGAGGTCCAGCACTTCGTCGCGGCGCATCAATTCGTCCCAGATCACCCCGCCGTATTTGTGAATGTGGTTGATTTTGCGGATCGCGAGTCGCTCGGTGTGGAGCGCATTCGGTTCGCGCTGGAAGTCGCGGTGCTCATGGCTCTGCGCCCAACTCTCCAGAGCGTCCATGCTGGTCCGCAAGGTGGCGATGTCGTCGTCGCTAAGAAAGTCCGGCAGGACAAGGTATCCGTCGCGCCAGAACGCGTCGACCTGCGCTGGCGTCAAGCGTGCGAGCGTTTGCGTGGCCATAGTGCATCCCCCTTGGTCGGCACAGCGCCCGATGAGCAAACAGGCGTCACCGACCCTCCGGCTAGACTGATTCTCCCATGATTCCGCGACACTTCCACGCACCCGAGCTGGCCCTGTCGTGAATTCCGACGCGTCGACCGTCGATCTGGCGACGGATCCGCTGGGCTTCGCAATTGAAGCGCTCGGCGACCGTTCGCGCGGCGCTCCGGAGGCGGTTGCCGCCGCGCGGCGTGCCCGGGCGATTCTGGATTCCGAGTCGTTCCCGCGGGCGTCGGTCGACGCCGCGCGGGCGCTGGCGCTGGGCGTACGGGCACTGGCGCTGGGCGGGCAGCCGGTCGCGCCGGCCGTTGCGCGAGAGGCCATCGAAGCCGCGGAGTGCTGGCTGGAAAGCGCCAGTCCGGCCGAGGAGTCCGCACGAGCGGACGCACAGGAAGCGCGAGGCGTCGCGCGCCTCGCGGTGTCCGAACAGGCGGACGGGCCGGACGCCCGGATGCTGGAAGCGGCGGCGATGGATTTGCTGGCGGCTGCGCAGTATCGGCAGCAGGCGGGAGACGCCGAAGCCGCGGCGCGGACCGACCTGGAAATTGCCGAAGCGTTCGCGGTCTATCCGGCCGACGATCGCGCTCCGCTGATCGAGCGAGCGGTGGGGCACGCACGGCGCGCGGCGGGGACGTTGACTCCGGAGGTCGACCCTACGGCCCATGCCCGCTGCCAGCTCTTGTTGAGCGGCCTGCTGCTCGACCATCCCAGGAGCGATCCACAGCAGTTTGCGCCGGCGGCGCAAGGGCTGGCCGACACTGCGCTGACGGTCGTGGACGAGGAGCGAGCGCCGCTGGTGGCCGCGCGGGCCTGGCAGGCACGGGCGCGAGCCCAGGAGATCCGTGGACTCGCGGATCACACCGCCGCCTATGCACGAGCAGCCGAGCTGCTGGACATTGCAGGGCTAACGGGAGCGAGCCGGCGGCTGCGTCAGCAACACGGTTGCGCGTGAACGGCGGATACGACGCGCTGATCCTGGGCGGGGGGCCGGCGGGGTCCACGCTGGCCACGTTGCTGGCGCAGGACGGGATGCGGGTGGCGCTGGTTGAACGCGAATACATGCCACGGCCGCACGTGGGCGAGTCGCTGATTCCCGGCGTGCTGCCGGCGCTGGATGCGAGCGGCGCATTGCCGATAGTCGAGAAGGCTGGGTTCACACAGAAATTCGGCGCCACGTATATCTGGGGCCGGACGCGGGAGCCCTGGACGGTGAAGTTCAGCGAGGTGTACCCGGACCAGGCTTTTGCCTGGCAGGTGGACCGGGCGAGGTTCGACAAGCTGCTGCTGGACCACGCGGCCGCGGAGGGCGCGGAGGTTTGGCAAGGCGTCACCGCGCTGGGGCCTGTTGGGTCGGCGGACGACGTACAGGGTGCGCGAGTTCGAGCGGCGAACGGGCGCGAGCGCGCTCTGACGGCCGATCTGACCATCGACGCGACGGGACAGGACGCGCTGTTCGGGCGCGTGTTTCGGACGCGCCGGTACAACACGGCGCTGCGGCACGTGGCCTTGTACGGCCACTGGAGCGGCGGGCGCGACCTGGATGAGGTGCTGGGGTCCGACGACACCAAAGACGCAGGGAACATCCTGATCGTGACGGTGCCGGACGGGTGGATCTGGCACATCCCGATCGCGGACACGATGCGCAGCGTGGGGCTGGTGACCGACCCGGAGGCAGTGGCCAGCCTGAGCGCGGCCACGCGCACGGACTACTACCTGGAGCAGGTGCGCGCGTGCCCGGAGATTGCCGCCTTGTTGGAAGGCGGCGAGTGGGTCAGCGAGCGGGTCGAGGCGCTGAGCGACTGGTCGTTCTTCTGTACCAGGTTCGCCGGGCCCGGCTTTCTGCAGGTGGGAGACGCGGCTTGTTTCATCGACCCGATCCTGTCGACGGGCGTGACGCTGGCGGTGAACGGGGCGCTGCGGGCGGCGCGGGCGATCCGAACCGGGCGCGCGGCGCCGTGGCTGCAGGGGCTGGCGATGGATTGGTACGAAACGGAGTACCGGAGCATCGCCACGGACTTCGCGGACCTGGCCGAGCACTGGTATGGGGGGCACGCGGACGCCGACGCGTGGTTCTGGCGGGCAAAACGGCTGGCCGATCCGACGCGCAACTTCTCGATGCGGCAGGCCTTCATTCACCTGTCGGCAGGCGTGACCGGCACGGAAGGCGCGGGCGGACGATTGCGCTCGGCAGGCGGCTATAGCCCACGCCAACTCGAACTGATCTACGACAACCTGGCGACGGACCTGGATTCCAACAGCCAATCCAAGATTTCTGACGCCGAGGCGGGATTCGGGGGTGGACCGGCGCGTGCGCCGACCGCTACGAGCGTGCTGCTAGGACGGCCGCGCCTGGGCGAGGCCATCAGCTTCCGCCCGCACATGGCCGAGCACGACGAAATCCTGCGCCCGATCACGCGGGTGACCCGGGTTCACCCCAATGCCGGGCCGGAGCACATCGAGTTGCCGATCGCGGCGCTTGCCGTGCTGGAGCGGCTGGACGGCCGCCGCAGCGGGCTGGACATCGCGGCCGACCTGCGGGAGCGCTACGCGGGCACACCCATCGAAGCCGACCTGCGCGACCTGGTGGCCGCCACGCTGACGCGCCTGGCCGAGACCGGCGCGGTCGACATCGCGTAGACCGACGATCAGCGTCAGCCGCTGCGCTTCAGGCGACCGTGGCGCAGGGCATAGCGTTCGGCCCAGCCGAAGACCCAGACGCCGACGGGCATGGTGACGGCGGTGATGAGCATCAGGGGACCGAAGTGTGGCAGCAGGTCGACCAGGGTGACGCCATCGAGCACGGCGGCGCGCATGGCGTTGAGGACGTAGGTGGCAGGCGAGATCACGGAGAACCACTCCAGCCAGTCGGGCAGGACCTCGACGGGGTAGTACACGCCGGAGACGAGCAGTAGCGAGGCCTGGACGACCACAGTCATCTGCGAGCCGCGTTCCAGGAACAGCAGCGGCAGCGCGGCCGCCATGATGCCGATGCCAAGCAGCCCCAGGCTGCCGATCGCCAGCACGGCAAAGGCGCCGACCCAGTTGGCCGCGGCCAGGTCCAGACTGAAGAACAGGGCCACGACGACCAGGATCACGACGGCGCGGGCGAACGAGTAGAGCACGGCGAAGGCGGAGCTGCCGGCGATGAACGTGACGCGGCGGATGGGGGCCATGAAGGTGCTCTCAATGGTGCCTTCCCAGCGCTCCCAGGAGACCATGAAGGCCACGGAGTCGAAGACGCTGTCGAGGTAGGCCCAGACCACGGTGCCGACGACCAGGAACAGGATCAGGCGGTCGGCATCGAACTGCTGGCCGGCCACAACCACGCCGCCGGGCGCGATGTAGGCGACGGTGAGCGCGCTGACGATGGAGTGAAAGAGGAATACGACCTCCCAACCCCAGTAGCGGCGCACGGCGCGGAAGTTGCGTTCGACGAAGGCGTATGAGGCGCCCAGTTCACGTCTCAACGGAACCATCAGGTCAACCTCCTCCGCCGGCGGCGGTTTCGTCGGGTTCATGAACTTCGACGGCGTGGCCGGTGAGCCGGATGAAGGCGTCTTCCAGGGTCTCGCCCTCGCGGCGGAGGGCGCTGGGTTTGTCTTCAACCAGGATTCGGCCTTTTTCGATCACGGCCAGGCGGTTGCAAAGCTGCTCGGCCTCGTCCATGTCGTGGGTCATGAGGATCACGGTGGCGTCGTGGGTGTCGCGGACCTCGCGGACGAAGTCCTGGACTTCGCGCTTGGACCGCGGATCGAGGCCCGTGGTGGGTTCGTCAAGGATCAGGAGCACGGGCGAGGTGAGCAGGGCGCGCGCCACCGCGACCTTCTGCTGCTGGCCGCGGGACATCTGGTCCATGGGGCGGCGGATCGCCTTCTCCTCGATGTCCAGACGCTTGAGGATTTCGAAGATCTGCTGGTGAGCCTCAGCGGCCGGGAGTCCGTAGATGCGGGCGGTGAAGGTCAGGTTCCGAGCGGGCTGAGTTTCTTGAAGAACGACGCCTCGACAGAGACGCGGTTCATGAAGCGACGCACGGTGCGGGCCTCGCGGACCACATCGTGGCCGAAGACCTGGACCGAGCCCGAATCCGGCAGCAGCAGGGTGGCGATGACGCGAGCCAAGGTGGACTTGCCGGATCCGTTGGAGCCGACGATGCCGTAGACCTCGCCACGCTGGACGTGCAAGTTGATGGCGTCGAGCGCCACGATGGGATCCTTGAGCGGCCGGCCCAGGGCGCGCCGCCACGCGCCGCCAACGCCGGCGGGGTCGAAGTGTTTGACCAGGTGGTCGATGGATACAGCGGGTTGCATGGCCTCAATTCCCGAAAGTTCGCGACAAACAAAAAACCGCGGATCGCCCGGTGAGTTCGGCGCCTGATCCGCGGCGGCGGCGTGCGACGGTCGCGGGTCAGGGCACGGCGGAACTCAGGTAGCTCCGGCCGGGCGTGGCCGGGGTAACGAAGGGGCACATCCGCATCAGAATCTGTTCACGTGTGCTTTGGGCCGGAGCGGTTCTCGGGCCGTGAACCTGAGGATAGACAAGCATTTGCGTCTGTCAAAAGGAAAACGGCGGTTGCCATCCGCGTTCGAGTTGGCGCTGCGCGCCACGGCCCAGGGCAACGGTCGCGATCGCTTCGATGACGAGCGCGCCGCCGATAGCCGTAATGCCAATGACTCCGCCGGACAGGTCGGTGGCGTTGACGCCGATGAGCAGGATGGCGACAAGTCCGACGAGCCGGATCGCGTTGACGTATACGAGGAGATGGGCCCGGCGCACGCGCAGGATGGCGCTGGTGAAGATGGCTTCCTGCACAAAGATGGGCGGCAGCAGGGCCAGGATGCGCAGGCCGGTTTCGGTCATCTCCTGAAGCCGGCCGGTAGCGCCCAGCCAGTCGTGGACGACGAGGCTGGTGAGCGCAGGAATGAACGCGACGACGGCGGAGGGACCCACGGTGATGAGTCCGACGATGTTGGCGAAGCGCCGGGCGGCCGCAGGGTTCTCGCCGCGCGCCATGAGGGCCAGCAGGGTTGGCTGCACGCCCCAGAGGGCGATCAGGAAGATCTGGTTGACGCCAAAGGTGAGCGAAACGGCGGCCACGCTGGCCTCCGGCTCCGGGGCGCGCGTGAGGATGGCGTTGATGACGGGCTGGGTGACGGCGGGCAGAAAGGCAGCCACCAACAGCGGCCCGAAGAAGCGGAGCAGGGCGCCGTAGGTCGGCGGCGCGCCCGCTGACCGTGCAAGGTCACGGCGCAATGGTCCAGTGGTGCCCGTGACCAGAACGAGGGTCTCGACGCCGGCCCCGGCGCTAACCGCAATCGCCGCGATGGCCGCGCCGGCCGACGGGTCGAGCCAGAGCACTAACGCGGCCACGGCAATGACCGCGACCGCACCGGCGCCGGTGCCAATCCAGACCAGGCGCGGGCGGCCAATCCTTAGCGCGACGCCGTACAAGTGCGTGCGAACGATGGCGAGAACGGGAAACGGCGCGAGGGCAACCAGGGCGGCTGCGGACTCGGCGCGAAGGGTGCCCGTTGTGGCAAATACGCCGTCGAGCAGCACGTCGAGCACGGGTGTGAACGCGACGACGGCGGCCACGAGGCCGCTGAGAAGCGCGAAGAGCGCGACGAAGCGCCGGAGTTGGCTGAGTGAGCCCTGGTCGTCCAGAAAGACCAGCGTCAATTGCTGGATGCGCATCTGGGGCAGCGCCACCAGGCCCATGACGCCCATGGCGATGGCGTAGCCGCCGATGGCGGCTTCCGGTTCGACGCTGCGCGCCATAAGGCCATTGAGTGCGGGCGCGAGGACGTGGGTGATGCCGAGATTCAGAGACGCCGGAATGAGCAGGGTGGTCGCGCGTCGATTGAACGATGGCGTCGGGCCGATCCCACCGGATGCCGCGGGTTTCGCGGCCGCGCCGCTCAAGCCCGGGTCAGGCGTCGGAGCCGTCGCTCGACCTTGGCGGCGTAGGCGTGCAGTGAACTGCCGAGATGGACCCAGGCAGGGGCCAGGGAGGCGTGCAATTCGGCTTCACGCAGCGACGCCAGGAAGTCCCGCGGGCTGTCCCAGGGCCGCATGGACTGGCAGCAGTGGCCGATCTCGGCAGCGAGGTGGGAGTCCGATCCAACGGATTTGATCAGGCCGTGTTCGTCGGCGTAGCGGTCGGCGGCGTCGTTGTCGCGACGACGGAGGGTGCGGCCGTTGAAGACTTCCAGGATGTCGATGTCTTCAACGATCGAATCGACTGCCGCACGGCCGAGAGCCGAGCGTCGCAGGCCGTCGAATGGGTGGGGGAGCAGCACGATGCCGTCTTGTTCGCGAATGGCGGCCACCGTCTCGGCAGGTGACATGTCACGGGGGATTTCGTGCGAGAGGAAGAGGCCAATGATGTCGCCCTCGGTGCTCTTGATCTCCTCGCCCAGGATCACGGGAAACGGAAGGCGCTCGGCCATCTCGAAGGCGCCGGCCATGGTGTTGTGGTCGGTCACGGCCACGACGTCGATTCCGCGTTCGCGGTTGACGCGCGTGATGGTCGCGGCCGACAGGCGCGAGTCCGGGGACGCATGGGTGTGCGAATGAAGCTCGACGCGCAGGCGGTGGGGCTGCGGGGCCTCGGCCTCGCTCACGAGGGAATCAGGCCTGAACGGACTCCGTTTTGCGCCCGGTGCCCATGATGCCGTCGCTATTGATCTTGCGCTGCAGGGCCATGATGCCGTCGATCAGGGCCTCGGGACGGGGCGGGCAGCCAGCGATGTAAATGTCCACCGGCACGACGCGATCGACACCCTGGAGGGTGCTGTAGCTGCGGAAGGGGCCGCCGCAGGTGGCGCAGGCGCCCATGGCAATGACCCACTTGGGGTCGGGCATCTGGTCGTAGAGGCGCTTGACGACCGGGGCCATCTTGTTCGTCACGGTGCCGGAAACGATCATCACGTCGGACTGGCGTGGCGAGGCGCGGAACACCGTGCCGAAGCGGTCCAGGTCGTAATGCGGCGCGGCGCTGGCCATCATCTCGATGGCGCAGCAGGCGAGACCGAAGCCCATGGCCCAGAGCGAATTGGCCTGGCACCAGGTAAAGATCTTGTCCACGGTCGTGGTGATGATGTCGAGTCCGCCAACCACATTGGTGGCCTGGACGAGCGGGATGGTGTCCTCGCCAAGCTCCAACTCGGCGCGACCCCAGGGCTGGTGGCCCAGCGGAATCTGGTCGAGACCGAAGTCGTGCCGGTGTTCTCCGCCCTGATCGGGGGCGTCCGCCATGGCGTGCTGCTCCTGGGACCGTTGCGTGGACCGTTCATTGTACCCATGCCTGCCGGTAACAGTGGTCCGGGCGGCGGGCGTGCGAAGATCAGGCCCTACAGCCGCGTGCGCCGTCCCGGCGGGATTCCTTGATCGACCTCGACCCCATTGTCCGTTCACGCTTTCTGCCTGAGGACCGCGAAATCGCGGCCGCCGAGGGCGTCACCATCCTGGACGCCGCGCAGGCCAACGACATTCCGGTGGAGACGGTCTGTTCGGGCAAGGGTTCGTGCGGCACCTGCCGGGTGCTGATCCGCGAGACCGAGCCGCCGCTCCCAAACGCGCACGACCGCCGCCGCCTGTCCGACCAGCAATTGGCGCACGGCTGGCGGCTGGCCTGCCAACACCCAATGGTGGAAGGCGCGGTGTACACGCACCCGGTGGGGGTGCGGGCCGTGCGGGTGGTGGAGAGTTCGGGTCTGGGCCGAATTCGGCTGGATCCCGACGTTCAGAAGATTTATGTAAAGCCAGCCGAGCCGACGCTGCACGAGCAGAGCGCCGATTGGTCCCGCATCCAGGACGAGCTGGCGGCGGTGGCGGGCGACCTGGATCCGTCGTTGGGGGCGCTGCGCAGCCTGGCGGCCATCGGCGAGGACATCGGCCAGGGGATCACCGTGGTGATCGCCGGGAACCGGATCGTCTCGGTGGAACCCGGCGACACGACCGCGCGTGGATTCGGGCTGGCGTTCGACATTGGCACCACGACGGTCGTGGGCGCGCTGATGAACCTGGTGACCGGTGAGGAAGTGGCCGTGGCGTCCGGCCTGAACGGTCAGCACTTGTACGGCGGCGACGTGATCAGCCGGATGAGCGTGACGATGCGCGGACCGGAGTGGGTGGAGCGGCTGACGCAGGCGGTCCTGTCGACGGTCAACGACATCATCAAGCGATGCCTGGAATCCAGCGGCGTGTCGCGCGAGGAGGTCTACGAACTGACGTTCGTCGGCAACACCGTGATGGAACACCTCCTGATCGGCGCGGACCCGTCCCGCATTTCGTATTCGCCGTTCGTTCCGACGATGGTCGACCCCATCACGGCCACGGCGGCCGAGATCGGACTGGACGTCTTACCTTCGGCCGCGGTCTGGGTATCGCCCAACGTTGCCAGCTATGTGGGCGGCGACATCGTGGGGATGATGCTGAGCGCGAACCTGGGGCGGCGCCGCGGCAATGTGCTGGCGATCGACGTGGGCACGAACGGCGAGATCGTGTTGCAGCAGGGCCGCGAGTTGTTCGCCACGGCCGCGCCGGCCGGTCCGGCGTTCGAGGGCGCCGAAATCTCGCAGGGCATGCGGGCCGCGCCAGGGGCGATCGAGCGCGTGCGCATTGAAGATGACGCGATCGACGTGGACGTAATCGAGAACGCCGAGCCCATCGGGATCTGCGGGTCGGGGCTGGTCGACGCCGTGGCGGAATTGGTGCGAACCGGACTCGTGACGCCGAACGGGCGCCTGCTCTGGCAGGAAGAAGCCGAGCAAGCCGTCCCGGCCCACGCCAACCGGATTATCCCGGACCAGACAGGCGGCGCAATTGTGCTGTACGGATCGGTCAACGACCCTGATTCGGCGATCAAGCTGCACGCGCAGGACATCCGGCAGCTCCAACTAGCCAAAGGAAGCATCCGCTGCGGCGTGAATGTGCTAATGCGGCATGCAGGCCTGACAGCGGCCGATCTGGACGAGGTGATCCTGGCAGGGGCATTCGGCAGCTACATCGATCCGGCCGGAGCCATTGCGATTGGCCTGGTCCCGGATGTGGGCCCCGAGGCTATCCGCGCGGTGGGCAATGCGGCGGGGCATGGGGCGCGAATGTGCCTGCTGTCGCTGACAGCGCGCGTGCGGGCCATGGATCTCCCGGCCCGCGTGACGTACGTGGAACTGTCGGCCGTGCCCGACTTTCAGGACGAATTCGCGTTGGCGATGGGCTTTCCGGCGCCGTCATGACCGCTCGGCCCGCGGCGCGCGCACGGTTCCCGCTTTGTGTCCTGAGGGCGTTGCTCGCGGGGATGGCCCTGGCGGTCGCGGCGGTGGCCTGCGGCGAGGCGCCCGCGGATCCGCCAGCGGTCACGGAGACGACGAGCGCCCCTTCGCCGACGGCGGCATCCGTGACCACGACCGCGACTACGCCGCCGACGACCGTGACGGCGGCGCCGACGGCGGATGCGCCGCCGCGGCTCCCGACCGTGGACCTGCGAGCCGGCGGCCCAATCGGACGCGTCACGTCGACTCCAACGCCCAGCGCCGTGATTACGGCGCCGCCGGACTTTGCACCGCCAACAAGCAGCCCGGGCGCGGTCTCAACGCCGGCATCGATTCAGGCCGACCTGGAGCGGGCGTTGGAGTTGTTGCAGGCCGGCGACCTGGAAGGGGCTCGCCAGCTGTTCGAGTCGGCGGCGGACGCCGCACCGCAGGATCCGCGCCCCCTGATGGGAATGGCGCTGGCGGCCCAGTTCGCGGGCGATCTGGAAGGCGCGCTGGCCGCGGCGAATCGGGCGGTTGAGTTGGCGCCCGAGTTTCTGCCGGCGCTGATCACGCGCGCGGACATTCACCTGTTGTTGGGCGACGCCGGCGCTGCCGCCGACGACTATACGGCAGCCGTCCGAATCGAGCCTCTCAACGACGCGGCGCACTTTGGGCACGGACAAGCGCTTGCCGCGCAAGACGACGTTGAAGGCGCGGTGGCAGCGCTTACGCGTGCCATAGACATTTCGGGCAGTAACACCCGCTATCTGATCCGGCGGGCGGGCCTGTATCTGGCGCTCGACGATGGCGCTGCCGCCGCCGAGGACTACTCAGCCGCACTTCGGATTGACCCGCTCAATTCCGCGGCGCACTTCGGCTACGGGCTGGCCCTGGCCGCGCAAGGCGACCTGGAAGGCGCCGTGGCGTCGCTTACTCGTGCGATCGATATATCGGGGAATAACGTCGGCTATCTCATCGAGCGTGCACGCCTGTATCTGGCGCTGGAAAACATCGAGGCCGCCGTTCAGGACCTGGAGCAGGCAATCGACGCATCCCCCGACGATCCTCGCCCGACTCTCGTTTTGGCCCTGACGTTACAGGCACAAGGCGACCTCGAGCGAGCGCACGAGGAGGCGACGCGGGCTGTCGAGATCGCTCCGGACTTCGTTCCGGGGCTCTTCACGCGCGGCGATCTTCGGCTGGCGCTGGGCGACGCGAAGGGTGCCGCGGAGGACTACGACGAAGCCGTGCGAATCGATCCGCTGAATCCGCTGGCGCATGCCGGGCAAGCGCAGGTACGCGACGCGCTGGGCGACGTCGACGGCGCAATCGAGTCGCTGACACGCGCGCTGGAGATTGCCGGCGATGATCCCGACTACCTCGCCGACCGGGCACTTCTTCACCTTGACGTCAACAACGTGGATCAGGCGCTGGCAGACCTGGAGCGAGCGGTCGCGGCCGCGCCGGACCGTGCGGGAACACGCCTGCTGTACGCGGATGTGTTGCGGAGCGTCGAGCGGCCGGACGACGCTCTTGCGGTGATCAATGCCCTGATCGACGACGAGCCTGGTCTGCCCATTGCGTACCGGGTTCGGGCCGCCATTCGACTGTCCCAGGGCAACGAGCCCGGCGCACTGGCGGACCTGGCGGCCGCCATCGCGATCGATCCGGAGGACGCCGCAACGTATGCCACGCGCGCGTTGCTGCACCACCAGGCCCAGCGTTTCGAGGAAGCGATTGCCGACTACGACCGGTCGCTGGAGCTGCGGCCAGGCGACGCGGTGACCCTCAACAACCGGGCCGACGCGCGGCTGTTGCTGGGCGACCTGGACCTGGCGCTGGAGGACATCGAGGCGGCGGTGGCGGCGAATCCGGCACTGGGAATCGCGCATTACACCCGCGGGCAGATCCTGGATGAACTTGGCCGGGCGGAAGACGCGCAGGCCGCCTACGAGGAAGCGGCGCGGTTAGGGTACGAGCCGCCGGAGGATGTGGGCTAAGGAGCAAGCGATCCTCGCCACCGGCATGACTACGCAGCGAGGCCGCAGCGACGCGAGCGAGACTCACGAATCTTACTTGTACAATTGTCCATGAATGTCACCGTGGACACGTCCGCCGTTATCGCCGTCATAGCCAATCAGCCGGAACGTGCCGCGATTGTTGAGCGCACGGTCGGCGCCAGCCTTATTGCCCCGGCGTCTCTGCCTTGGGAGGTCGGAAACGCCTTTTCGGCAATGCTTCGCCGCAGGCGGATCACGTTGGCGCAAGCGGAAGCCGCGGTGGACCGCTACCAGCGGATGCTGTTCCGGTTCGTGGACGTGGACATGAAACAGGCGCTTCGGTTGTCGGAGCGCCTGGGCTTGTACGCCTACGACGCTTACGTTCTCGCCTGTGCCCAGCGCATGCGCTGCCCGCTACTCACCCTGGACAAGCGGCTGGCTGAATCGGCGCCTCTCGCTGACGTGGAGGTCTTGGAGGTCGGCACGTGAAGGTCTACACCTATTCGGAAGCCAGACAAAACCTTGCGGCTCTGCTGGACGCAGCTCTGCAGGACGGCGCGGTCTTGATTCGCCGACGAAGCGGTCAGTCGTTCGTGGTCCAGCCCGATAGTTCGACGACATCACCCCTGGACGTCGAGGGTGTTGATCTAGGCGTAACGACTGACGAGATTGTTGCGACGGTCCGCGAGGACCGGGAGCGAAACGGCTGAGCGGGCCTCGAAAAGGAAGTCTTGATCAGCCCGCGGACGGCTGAGACGAGACTGGTTCGACCCAGACCGCGCCGTCCTGGAAGAACTCTTTTTTCCAGATGGGGACGCGGGTCTTGAGGGTGTCGATGATGTAGCGGCAGGCCTCAAAGGCCTCGGCGCGGTGTGGGGCGCCGACGGCGATGGCGACGCTGGCTTCGCCGATCTGGAGTTCGCCGGTGCGGTGGGAGAGCGCGACGGCGTCCAGGTCCCAGCGCTGTATGGCTTCCTCGACGATCGCGCGCATTTGTGCGACTGCCATCGACTCGTAGGCCTCGTAGCCGAGTTTGACGACCGGACGGCCTTCGGCGTTGTCGCGCACGACGCCCAGGAACGTGCAGATGCCGCCGTTGGAGGGTTTGTTGACGTGGTCGATCAACCGGGGCACGTCAATGGGATCCGAGGTGAGTTCGACGATCATCCGCCGGAGACCGGGGGAATCACGGCCAGTTCGTCGCCGTTCGACAAGGGGGCATCCGCGGACACGAAGGACTCGTTGACGGCGAACGATACGTGCGGCGCACGGGCCGCCAGTTCTGGTACATCAATGGCCATGTCACGCAGGGCGTCGGCGACGGTTGCGCCGGCGGTCAGGCGGAGGTTTCGTCGACGCTCGCCCATCAGGTCGGCCACCGAGGCAAAAAACAGGACACGCACGCTGATCGCGGCGGGCGCCACGAGCGGCGGGGCCGAGGGCGGGGGCTTGGTTTTGGCCATCATTCGAGCCTACCAGCGGCGGATAAACCGCTGGGTATGATTTTCAGTCCGAATTCGCAACCAAGGTGAGCGGCGCGTGAGTCACGACCACAAGCACGAGGCATCCGCATCGACGCGCGAGCACCGGCACGAGGCCGAGCAGATTGGCGCGGTGCCGTGCGCCGTCATAGTGATCAGCGATAGTCGCACTGAGCGAACGGACCGGTCCGGGCGCACGGCGGCCTCCCTGATCGAGGGCGGTGGGCACGAGGTTATCCACGAGGCCCTGATCCGCAACGAGGCCGGCGAGATTCGGGCGGCGGTCGACGCTGCCATTGAGGCCGGCTGCCGGTTCGTCTTTTGCACGGGCGGTACCGGGCTTGGCGACCGGGACATCACGGTCGATACCGTGACGCCAATGCTGGAGAAGGTGCTCGACGGCTACGGTGAGTGGTTTCGCAGAGCCAGCTGGGACCAAATTGGCGCGGCATCGATCCTGTCGCGAGCCGTCGCCGGCAAGTATCGTCGGGCGCTGGTCGTGTGCTCGCCGGGGTCGACGGCGGCGGTGGAGCTGGCGCTGGGCGACCTGCTGGTGCCGGAACTACGGCACCTGATCCGCGAAGTCTCGCGCTAGGCGGGGATCTCTACGACGCGTCCTCGTCGTCCTCGGCGGGCGCCCAGTTGAGGCCGTCGGGCGGGATCTGTTCGAGTTCGGCAAGGGAGTCCAGGTGGTCGATGAACAGGACGCCGTTCAGGTGGTCGATCTCGTGCTGGAGAGCCTGGGCCAGCAGGCCGCGGGCGTCGAGACGGGCTGGCCGGCCGTCGATTCCGGTATATGTCACCGTGGCGGTTCGCGCCCGCTCCACCATGGCGCGGAAGCCGGGCAACGAGAGGCAACCTTCGGTCATTTGCTCGCGCTCGCCCAACCGGCGCACTTCGGGGTTGACCAGGACGTACGGTACGCCCGCCTGCGGGTCCTTCTCGTCGGGCGGGAGTTCAATCACGACCAGCCGCAGGAGTTCTCCGACCTGGGGCGCGGCCAGCCCGATGCCAAGATTGGCGTGCATGGTGGCGAACATGTCGTCCACCAGCGCTTCGACGTCGGGCGTGACCCGGGGTATCGGTTCCGCGACCTCACGGAGCACGGGGTCGGGGAGTTCAAGAACTCGACGGTGCATGGCGCGATGCTAGCAGCGGGCCGCCAGGGCGCCGATCGGTCAAACCTGCGGGTGCTTGCGGCATTGCCGCACTTGCGGCGGCACGATGGGTACTGCTAACGAGGTGCAGGTCGCAAAGTTGCCGGCGGCTATCCGGACGCGCCGCCTGACGCTGCGCCGCGTGCGCCTGGAGGACGCGGACGACGTCTTCAGTTTCGCCTGCGAGGACATCTGGATGCGGCTGCTGCCGGAAGCGCGCCAGCCA
Organism: Chloroflexota bacterium; assembly: GCA_026707585.1. Lineage (GTDB taxonomy): Bacteria > Chloroflexota > UBA11872 > UBA11872 > UBA11872 > UBA11872. The sequence continues at coordinate 44,456 of JAPOWQ010000053.1, forward strand.
TACCAGCGACATGACGCGGAGCGCTGGGTTGCCCGGCGCTTCCTGGCGAACTGGCGAACAGAGCCGACCTGGGCCCTTGAGATCGATGGGCGGATGGTGGGTTGGGTCGGGCTGAACATCGAGCCCGAGCACGCGCAGGCCGAACTGAGCTACGCGATGCGACCGGACCTTCGAGGTCAGGGCCTGGCGACGGAGGCTGTGCGCGCGGTGGTGGACCGCGTGTTCCTGGACACGCAGCTGGGGCGCGTGTGGGCCCGCGTCGATCCGCCCAACGTCGCCTCTGTTCGGGTGCTGGAAAAGGGTGGCATGCAGCGGGAGGCAGTGCTGCGCCGCGCCTTTGTGCGCCAGGGCAACCTGATCGACCTGGCGGTCTACGGCATCCTGCGGCCCGACTGGACGCCGCGGACGCTGGACGCATGAGCGGCCTGCCGCTGTTGCCGGAACGCATCGAGACGGAACGGCTGGTACTGCGGCGGTGGACGCTGGCGGATGCCGACGACGTGCTGGCCTTTGCCGCCGATCCGGAGTGGTCGCGGTTCCTGCCGGTGCCCGAGCCGTACGAGCGGCGCCACGCCGAGGAGTTTGTGGCCGCCCGGATGCTTGAGGACTGGTCGACTAGCCCGGATTGGGCGATTGAGATTGCCGGACGCGCGTCTGGGGAGATTGCGCTGCGACTCGATCACCAGCATCGAACGGGCGACTTTGGCTACGCGCTGGCCCGGCGGCACTGGGGGCGCGGCTATATGACGGAAGCGGCGCGGACCGTCACTGAGGCGGCCTTCGCCACGCTGCCGGATCTGGCACGGGTTCAGGCGGGGGCGAATACCCGAAACACGGCTTCAATCCGAGTGCTGGAGAAGTTGGGCATGACCCACGAGGGCACGATTCGCCACGCGCCACGCGTAAACAAGCCCGACTCGCGCGAAGCCGGGGTGATTTACGCGGTCCTGCGGGAGGAGTGGGAGCAGCGCCGCTAGAGGTTCAGTCCGGCGAAGAAGACCCAATAGTAGATGAGATAGCCGCCGGCGCCGACCAGGAACAGCGAACTGGCGCGGTGAACGTGCGGGAGGGCGCCGCGCAGGAACCGGGCCACGGCGTCCCGAAAGATGGCCGCGCCGATGGTGACGGCGATTACGACCACGCCCATGCCGAGGGCGAAGGCGAGGAACTGGCTGAAGGAGGCCAGGAAGCCGGACGCGCCCAGCGCCCCGCCGACGACGACCAGGAAGATCGGCAGGGTGCAGCTGAGCGACCCGACCGCGTATCCGAGTCCAAACACAAAGGCGTTGCCGAGGTTGCGCTGCGGCGTGACCTGGATGCGGCTGGCCGCCAGGACGCCAATGTAGCGGTGGGTGATGAGCAGGTAGGCGCCGAAGACCACCATGAGGACGCCAACCGACAGACCCAGGAAGGGGAACACCCGGCTGAGGAACGTCCCGCCGGCGGCAATCACCGCGCCAACCGCGGCAAAGATCAGGACGAAGCCGAGCGTGGCCATCAGCCCGACGGCCAGAGCCCGCGACACGCGTCGGAATCCGGACAGTTGGTCGTATCCGGCTTCCTGCGTTCCGAGTTGGTAGGCGACGTAGCCGGGCAGCATGAAGAAGCCGCAGGGATTGACGCTGGCCACGACGCCGGCGGCGGCGGCAAAGCCGATCGGCAAGGCCCCGGCGAAGTCCGACACGGCGGCCTCGGCGTTTGCCTGGACGGAGATAAGCGCACCGATCAGGACGGCTACCGCCAATCCCGGCAGGCCGTAGCTAAGTGCCGCGCTGAGCCAGGGCCCGCGGGTCGACCGGGAACCCGGAACGACGCTCATGGCGCGGTCACCTCAGCCTCCTGACGCCTGGACCAGCTCGTTCATGAATTCGGTGGTGGCAGCCTGGTCCAGGATGCCAGTCCATTGACGATGGATCTGGGACTGGGTCGTGATGAAGAGGGTGGACGGCATACCCAGGACCTTGTAACGCTGCATGACGGTGGCGTCCGACGTGGTTCCCACGGGATAGGTTACGCCCAACTCCTCGGCCAGCGCCTCGCCCTCGGCGCGCGTGCCCAGGTTGATGAGCGGCCCGACGTCCAAACCCACCAGCAACACGCGGTCCCTGGCGGCCTGCCATGCGTGATCGAATTCCGGCATTTCCACTCGGCAGGGAGGACACTGGGCAGCCCAAAAATTCAGGACCACTGGCTTGCCGGCGGCGAGGATCTGGCTGAACTGGACGGTCTGACCGCCAACCAGGTCGGCCCCCTGGTACGCCTCGAAGGCGAAGTCCGGCGCGGGCCGCGTTTCACCCGCAGGGAATCCGGAAACGTCGGTCGTGCCCGCCGCGGCCGGCGCCGGCGTGGTGGCAGAACCTGCCGCCTCGCCGCAGGCTGCGGTGACCGCGCCAAAGCCGATCGCCGCCAATACGCGACGACGCCCGAGCGCGCCTCTGGTGACGCGGCCTGCACGCATGCCTTTCCGCCCTTCTGACTTCAAGAGGTCCCTTACAGGAGCATTGTGCGTTCCGCCGCCGGGCCGCGGTAGTGAAATGAGCTACAGACCACCAAACAATGGTCCGCGGCTATGCTCGAAACCGCGAACCAGGGAGCCGACCGATAGGCAAGGAGCTTGACGCCTGTGGATGCCACGCAGCCGCAGCGGCTGACGCCGCCGCAACTGGCGGCGGCGATCATCGGCGTGGCCGCGCTGGTGGCTTTGATTGTGGTCATTGGGCTGGTGCTGCGCGGGGGAACCGGACGCAGCGGGCCGGGGATCATCTCGATTGGCCGCGCGATTGACATCCGGCCGAGGCCGGCGCCCGACTTTGTGCTGACGACGTTTGACGACCAGCGGCTTCAGCTCTCGGATTACCGGGGCCGGATCGTGGTGCTTAACTTCTGGGCGACCTGGTGTCCGCCGTGCCGCCTGGAGGCGCCGGTGCTGCAACGGGCGGCCGAGCGCCTGGAGCCCGCCGGCGTGACCATCCTGGGCATTGACGTCTGGGACGAACCGGCGGCGGCCATCGAGTTTCTGAACGAGATGAGCGTGACGTACCCAAACGCCGAGGACGCCACGCGGCTCATCCCGGTGGAGTTCGGCGTAACCGGGCTGCCGGAGACCTTCGTTATCGACCGCCGGGGCGTGCTCGTGCGCCGCTGGGCCGGTCCGCTCACGGACGCAGATCTCGATCAGCTGCTGGCGCCGGTGCTGGCGGCTGCTCCGGCCTAGGCGTCGCGCGTGGGCCGCAGCGTAAACGAGGATCGCCCACCCTCGGTCTGAACGGCCAGCGTGCGACCGGCCAGGGCGTCGGCCACCTCCGGCTCGGCCACCAGGATGACCCGGCCGTCGAAGACGACTTTCCGGTCGCCCTCCCAGACGTCGCTCACCGAGAGGCGCATGCGGTTGGACGTATCCAGGGATATTCGAATCGCGCGCCCAGCGTCGTCGCTCCCGTTTCCGTCCTGCAACGCCGTGTGAAGGGCGAGGGCGGCCTCGGGCGTGACTGTGAGCTCGCCGGCGGCGGTTGAGGGCTGGTCTGCCGATTCAGGCGTAGAGATCGCTGACCTCAACCATGCGGCCGCCGTTCGCGGCTGAGCGGTAGGCGGCGTCCAGCAGTTCAACGGAACGATGCCCGAACGTGGCCGGCGAACCATTGGGCTCGCGGCCCAGGCAAACGTCCACCAGGTTGGCGGCTGTCGCGAAGCGGGGATAGGTATCGCCCGCAGGCAGCCGGTCGCGCTCGATGGACCCGTCGCGGCGGTGGATCTCCAGCGAGCCGGCGATCGCGTCCAGCAGCACGTAGCCGTGCTCGCCATAGGCGCGGACATCCAACTGGCCGGAATCGCCCACCGGCACGTTGCCGGTGCTGGAGACTACGCCCAAGGCGCCACCCTCGAAGTCCACTGTCATGGCGTTAACCAGGTCCACGGGCAAGTCGAACGAATTCATCAGCGCGCTGACGCGCCGGGCGCGCAGGCCGGTGACGAAGAACATTAGGCCCGACGAATGGGTGATCTGGAGGTGTCCCTGGCCGCCGCCGGAGAGTTCCGGGCGCGCATAGACATCGCCGGGACCGGCGACGGTCCATTCGAAGACCGGCTGATAGGCGGCGTCGTTGCCGCGGTAGAACTCGACCACCATGGACGAGAACGTGCAGACGACGTGCTGGAGGGCGCCAAGCTCGCCGGAAGCGATGACCTCGCGGGCCCGCATGGCGGTACGGGTGAAGTGCCAGGGGTAGCCGATGATGAGTTCCACTGCTTGCGCCTCGGCGCGTCGAGCCAAGTCGGCGGCGTGGCTGGCGGTCAGCACCATCGGCTTTTCCAGCATGACGTTGAGGCCCGCGTCGAGGCAGCGGGCTGCAAGGTCGTAGTGCGCCACGTGGGGCACGGCAATGACCACGCCGTCCAGCTCGGTTTCGGCAAGCATGGTTTCGACGTCCACGTAGGCGGCCGGGCCGGGGAAGGCCGTGGTGGCACGTTCGCAGGCCTCCTCGCTGCGGTCGCAAATCGCGGCCAGGTCGGCATGGGGGTTCTCGATTAGTCCCGGAATATGCGTGTAGGTGGACCACCAACCGGCGCCAATGACGCCGATGCGAGCCTGGCGAGTGGACATAGGATTTTTGAGCCGTCGGGTCAGCGCGGTGTCGATGGTACGCCGGACGGCCGCATCACGCCGACTGCGACGGTTACGGCCGGTACCCGGTCAACTCCACGTAGCCCAGGCCGGTCTCGCCGCCGTCGCCGCTCACACGTACGGCGCCTTCCCAATACACCACGCCCGTGCTGGCGCGGGTGTCGAGTTCCTGGTCGCGCAGGAGCGGTTCCAGGCGCAGGTGAAGCCCATGCCCAGGCGTCGTGACCGTCCAGCCGGACGGATAGACGATTCCGGTGTGCGGACTGGTCCAGCGGCCGGTGGCTCGCACCTCCAGTTCGTCGGATCGCAGGTGCCTCGCCTCACCGGCCGGGCCGACCAACGTGCCGTATTGCAGCACCGTGGCGCCGGACTCGTCGCGAACGACGGACGCGGTGAAGTCTCTCCCGTCATCAAGCTGCACGCTGTACCAGTCCCAGCCGCCCGAGGTGACGGAGATGAAATCGCCCCACTGGTGGTCGATCCAGGCGGTGCCGATCACCGGCCGCGGCAGCCCCTGGTCCAGCAGCACGCCGCGAACCTCGGCGCGCGTGTAGGAGTAGTAGTAGCTCCAGCCAAAGGGGGAGAAATCCAGGATGCCGGTCTCGTTGTGAATGGCGGCCGGCTTGGTCGGAATGAGTTCCACCTGGAGAGCCACGGTGTCCAGACCAGCGGAGATGGAAAAGCCTCCAGGCACCTCGCGCAGGGTCCAGCCGTCCACCGAGAGGTCGAGGCCGGCCGGCTGTGCTGGCTGCGTCGCGTATGGGTCGGCGACTTCTGTGCGCTCGCCGTAGCGGAATCGCTGGCGGCCGACGTCTGTCACGGCGAAGTGCGCGGCGTAGCCGGGCGGGGCGCCTCCGCGGATTGACTGGAACAGGGCGAACTCGAAGCCGAAGGGATCACCTTCGGCCGTCTGCAGATGGCCGCTGACGTACCACCACTCGGTCAGGTTGGCGTGCGGTGCGTCGTCGCGGGGCAGATCGATCGGGGGCAGCGACGCGGCATCGAAACGGCTGGACGGCGGCTCGGGCAGCGGTGGCGCGGCCTCTCCGCAGGCAGCAAGCAAAACCGCGGCCAGGACCAGGCACAGCGCGCGCCGAATCACGTGGCGCTCCTAAGCCGCGGCCAGCGCAGGGAGGGCGCCCACCAGTTCCAGCGACCCAGCAGGTGCATGGTGGCCGGCACCAGCAGCGCGCGCACGATGGCGGCGTCCACAAAGACGGCAATGGCCGCGCCGAGACCCAGCGCCTTGATCAGCACGATGTCGGCGGTGACGAAAGCCAGGCACACGGCGATGACCACCAGGGCCGCGCTGGTGACCACGCGGCCGCTGCGTTCCATGCCAATGGCCACGCTCTCGGTGTTGGAGCGGCCTTCGTCGTGCGCTTCCTTGACGCGCGAGAGCAGAAAAACCTCGTAGTCCATGCTCAGTCCGAAGAGCATGGCGAAGAGAACGACGGGCAACAGGGAATCGATGTAGCCCAGCGGCTCGAAGCGCAGGACGTTCGAAAGCCAGCCGTCCTGGAACACCAGCACCAGCGCGCCAAAGCTGGCCAGCAGGCTCAGCACGTTCAGCAGGACCGCTTTCAGGGGCAGCACGACCGACCGGAAGAGCACGGCCAGCACCACGTAGGTGATCACGAGGATCAGCAGCACGGCCTTGGGAAAGTCGGTGTAGAGCCGGTCGACGAAGTCCTTGAGTCCGGCCGCACCGCCGCCGACGAGCAAGTCGAGCCCATTGGCGTCGCGGTAGGCGCGGATGGCTTCGACCAGGCCTTCGGCCTCGGGCGAGGTTGAGGGCACGCTGGGTTCCACCAGCATGAAGGCGGCGTTCTCGCGGGTGAAAGTCTCCGCCAGCGCCCTGGCCCAGGGGTCTCCAATCCCAGGTGCGTAGCGATAGAGCAGCTGGTACTGCTCAAGTGTGATTCGCGGGTCGAGGGCGGTGATGCCGCCGACGCTGGCAACGCGCGGATCGGCTTCCAGCGCGCGCGTGAGCGCGTGCTGCGCGGCCACGGCCTCGGGGGCCAGTGCACCGTCGGGGAAGCGCGCCACGAGGAACAGCGGCGTCTGGTGGCCTTCGCCGAATTCGTCCCTCAGAAACTCGTAGGCCACGCGGGACGGCGAGTCCGGCGTGAGCACCCTGGCGTCGGGCGCGTTGAGGCGGACGTGCAGGAATGGCAGGCCCAGCACCACGAGGAACAAAGAAACGCTGAGGAAAATTGGCAACGGCCGCCGCATGACGGCACGAGCCAGCCTGGCCCACCCATTGCGTGGTCCGACCGATGGTCGCCACACGCGCCACCGGTTGACGCGCGGACCCAGGACGGCCAACACGGCGGGCACAAGGGTGGTGGCGGCCGAGACGGCAATCAGCACGACCAGCGCGCCGCCGGCGCCGATCGAGCGCAGCATCATGAACTCGAACACCATCAGCGACGCCAGCCCCGTAAGGACCGCCGCGCCCGAAAACACCACCGCCTTTCCGGCCGTGGCAACGGTTCGAGGCACCGCGTCTTGGACGGACTGTCCCGCCGCCAGTTCCTCGCGAAAGCGGCTGACCAGGATCAGCGAGTAGTCGGCGCCGAGCCCCAGCCCCACCAGCGTCACCACATTGAGGGCGAAGATCGAGAAGCCGACTTGCTGGCCGAACAGCCACAGCAGTGCCAGGCCGATAACCACGCTGGCGCCACCCGCCAGCACCGGAATGCCGGCCGCGACGACAGATCCGAAGACCAGCACAAGCACGATCAGCGCGAACGGCAGACCCACGGTCTCCGCTCGCTGCAGGTCGGACTCGCTCAGCGTCTGGATGTCGGAGTAGTAGACGGGGGAGCCGGCGATGTGTACGTCGAGCTCCGACGACACCAGCCGCTCGCGAAGCTCGGGCACGATGCGGTGGGCCACGTCGGGGTGCAGATCGAAGAACAGGGTGGCGTAGGCCGTGTGGCCGCCAGGCGCGATCTGGGTTGGATTCTCCTGGTAGGTCGAAACCCGCATGACGTCCGGCAAGGCCGCCAATGGGGCCAGAACGCGAGCCGCCTCCGCCGCGAATGCCTCGTCCGAAACCAGCCACTCGTCGTGGTGAAAGGCGATCTGAATGGGCGAGCCGACGGCGCCGAAGTCCTGCTCGTAGCGCTCGAACGCTTCCTCGGCCTCGATGCCGTCGGCGGAAAACCCGCCCGCGCGCAGGATCGATCCGACCTGCGGCAGCGCCAGCAAGGAAAGCGACGCGGCGAGCAGCCAGGCCGCAATGATCGGCCAGCGCCAGCGCACCGTGAACCGGCCCAGTGCCTCCAGCGCGTTACTCCCGCAGCGTCACGACCCTCTGCCTGGATTCTAGGCGGGCTCCAGCTTCCCTCTGACCTTCAACGTGAGTTCCGCTACCTTCGCAATTCGCGCGCAGGAATCGTCCTCGACGCGCATATGACCGTAGAGGCTGCTACCGTTCGCGCGCTCAACGCAGTCGGCGCCCGAATGACGGCGGCGCCAGAGACGGAGACCGGGATTGAGAAGCGCGGTAACCAGCCAGGCCGCTGATCCCGCGGCGCGCCTGGGATCGCGCCGCTTCGTCACACTGATCGCGATCATGGGCTTGGGGGTAGCCGGCTGGCTGCCGGTGGTCAATTTCCTGTCGCTGTTCGTGCGGGACGACCTGGGACGCGGCGTGGCGGGGGCTGGCGTGCTCCTGGTGGCCATGCACGGAGCGCGAGCGGTGCTTGGCGTGTTTGCGTCCGTGCCCATTGCCCGATTCGGCAGCCAGCGGACGTACGCGTTGGGCCTGGCCGGGCTGGCCGTGCTGGTGGCCGTGATGGTCGTCACGCCGGACCTGGGGTTGTTCATCGTCGCGGCCCCCTTCGGCGGCCTGGCGCTGGGGTTGCACTGGTCGGCCTCCCAAACCTACGCCATGCAGGTGGCGCCGGCGGCCCGGCGGGGACTGGCGTCGTCGCTGGTGAGCTTCACGGTCGGGGTGGCGCCCGGCGTTGGCGGGCTGGCGCTGGGGGTGCTGGCCAACGCTTTCGGGTTTCGAATCTTTGCGCTGGTCGCCGCGCTGATTATCGGCGCGGCGGCGCTGGCGGCGCTCACGCTGCTGCCGGCCGTGCCGGTGGCGCCGCGCGCCGGCGAAGTCAAGATCCGCGAGCTACTGCAACTCACGCGTGTGCCGGCAATTCAGATTCTGGCATTCATCCGCGCCTGCACCACCGTGACGTACGGCGCCTTCATCATCCTGGCCGGGCCAAAGCTGGTGGACGCGGGCGGCGACCTGACGGCCGTGGGGTGGCTGGTGTTCCTCTCAGCCGTCGGCGGGGCCAGCGCGCAGGTGGCGGTGGGGGCGCTCTCGGACCGCTGGGGTCGCCGCGGCGCGTTGGCCGCGGCGCTGGCTGTTGGGGCGGTCAACACGGCGGTCTACGGACAAATCGACGCGTTTGGCGCGCTGCTGGCCCTGTGGGTGCCCTACGCGTTCACGCAGAGCGTGTTCCAGGGGCTGATCGTGGCGCTGGCGGCGGACGTGACGCCGCATGGCCGCCTGGGCCAGGCCATGGCGATTGACTCGACCGCCTATTCGATCGGGGTGGCGCTGGCGGCGCTGCTGGCCATTGCCGCCGGCGACGCCGCGCCCGCCCTCTTGTTCTGGGCGGGCGCGGCGGCCGGTGTTGCGTCCCTCGTGGCGATCAGTCGACTTCGGGTGCGCGGCGCGATTCAGTCGTGAATAACCACCAGCTTGTACTCGGTCATCTCCTCGACCGCGTACTTGGGGCCCTCCTTGCCCATGCCGCTGTCCTTGAGGCCGCCGTAGGGCATCAGGTCGGTGCGCCACTGGCTGCCCCAATTGATGTGGATGTTGCCTGAGTCGACGCTGCGGGCGAAGCGCATCGCGGTGTCGATGTCCTGGGTGAAGATCGCCGCGCTGAGGCCGTAAATCGAGTCGTTGGCCAGCTCGATCGCCTGGTCCACGTCGTCCACGCGGGTCACACCCATGGCAGGGCCAAACAGCTCCTCGCAGGACACGCGCATCTCGGGGTTGACGCCGGCCAGCAGGGTCGGCTCGAACAGCTGACCCGAGCGCCCGCCGCCGACCAGCAGTTCGGCGCCCTGGCCCACGGCTTCATCGATCCAGTCGCCGACGCGCGCGGCGTCGGACTCGCGAATCATCGGACCGACGGACGTGGCCGGATCGAGCGGGTCGCCGGCCGACAGGGCCGCGACGGCGGGAACCAGGGTCTCGACGAGCTCGTCGTAGACCGGCGCGGGTGCGATCACGCGCTGCGTGGAAATACAGACCTGGCCGGCATTGGCGAAGGCCGTCTGTGGAATCACCGTGCGGACCTTGTCCATGTCCGCGTCCGGCATCACGATTACCGGCGCGTTGGAGCCGAGCTCCATCGTGACCTTCTTGATCCCGGCCTGCTTGCAGATGCGCTCGCCGATGTCGCGGCTGCCGGTGAAGCTGATCTTGCGGACGCGCGGGTCGGACACCAGGGCGTCGCCGATTTCGGCGCCCGAGCCGGTGACGCAGTGCACGGCTTCCGAGGGCACGCCGGCCTCAAGCAGCAGCTCAACCAGGCGCAGCGCCATCAGCGGCGTGTCGCTGGCCGGCTTGACCACCACCGCGTTGCCGCCGGCCAGGGCGGGGCCGACCTTGTGGCAGACCAGGTGCAGCGGAAAGTTGAACGGGGTCACGGCGGCGACCACGCCGCAGGGCACGCGCATGGTGAAACCGAACTTGCCCTTGACGCCGGGGCCGCCCTCAAGCGGAATGACCTCGCCGTCCAGCCGCTTCGCCTCCTCGGCCGAGAGGTAAATGATCTCCGCGGCCCGCTCGACTTCAATGCGAGCCTCGGAAATGATCTTGCCCTCTTCGCGCGTCAGGCAGGTCGCCAGGCTTTCGGTGTTGGCCACGATGAGATCGGCCGTTCGGTGCAGCAGTTCGTAGCGTTCGAAGCCGGTCAGTTCGGCCATCACCCGCGCGCCGCGCACCGCGCTGTCCAGCGCGCGGTCCACGTCGGCCGCCGTGCCGCGCGGCACGGTGTCGACGACGGAGCCGTCGTAGGGATTGAGCACATCCATGCTCGACTGCCCGTTCGTCCAGGCGCCGGCGATGTACATCTTCATGGCGGTTCCAGTCCTTTCTGACAGGGTCAGAGCGAGAGCGGGTCAATGCGTGGGTCCGTACGTCCGGACATCGCGAGTCGTGACCGTATTGTGACAGCACCGGCGTGGCTGCGCCGGAGGCGTTTTTGCGGGCGACTTGGCGTCGGCCTTTCTTGCGGTTCGGGATGATTTGTGAAACATTTCACGTTGTCGCCCGGCCCGGAGACGAAATTCGCCTGATGCCGCCCTGCCCTCAATCTGTCGGTCGGGCCAATAGTCAACGCCTCACCCGCGCATCAGGCGTATGGGTCGGATACCATGCGCCGCCGAACGTGTCACGCCGGTTGCTGACGGAGACGCACGGGTGCAACTGAGCGAACTCTCGGAGGCCGACTGGGTCAGGCTCTCGGAACTGGTCGCGCACCTCTGGTTCTTCGCCGCGGCGATAGTCGTCACCGGACTCACGTACATGCTGGCCCACGCCATGATCCCGTCGCTGATGGATACCGGCGATTTGCCGGTGGCCGTGGCCCGGCGCATGCGCGCCCCGCTCTACCTGGTTGTTGCGATGGGGTGCGCTGCGGTCGTCGTACTCGGGATCAAGGGCACGCTGCTGGCACTCGACATTCTGCCCGAGATCTACCCGCGGCTGGCGATCTAGCGAGATGCAACACCTGGCGGCCCTCCTACCGCGCGTCACGCTCAAGCAGGCACTCATTGTCGGTGGCGCCACGGCGCCCCCGCTGGTGGGCGGCGCGGGCGTCTTGGCCATCCTCCTGTATCTGATGGCCGCCGGCGGAACCGCCACCCCCGCGCCCGAGCAGCCAATCGCATTCGATCACTCGGTCCATGCCGGTGACGCCGCCATCCCCTGCGAGTTTTGCCACCGGGGCGTCGGCACCCAGGCGGCCGCGACGGTGCCTTCGGTCGAGCAGTGCATGTTCTGCCACTCGGTGGTGAAGACCGACAGCCCGCAGATTCAATTGCTGCAAGCGCATTGGGACACCAAGACACCGGTCAACTGGGCGCGCGTGCACCGCGTGCCGGATCACGTGCGCTTCGTCCACGCCCCGCACATTCAGGCCGGGGTCGCATGCGAGACCTGCCATGGCGACGTGGCGTCGATGGAGGAAGTGAAACAGGTACGCTCCCTCGCCATGGGCGATTGCCAGGGCTGCCACCGCGAGAACTCCGCCTCGCTGGACTGCGCGACATGTCACAAGTGATTGGTCTGACGGCATGAGCGGCATTGCACGACGGCGCTTCCTCATCGGCTCGGCCGCGCTGGCCGGCGGCGCCACGGTCGTCGGCTGCGCCGCCCCCGAGCGGGAGTCGCAGGTCCAGAGCTTCGTGCTGCAACCGGAACTGTCCCTGCCGGGCCAGGAACTGTGGTTTGCCACGACGTGCGCGCACTCCGCCTGCGGCAACAGCGTCGTGGTCCGCACGATCGATGGACGCGCAAAGAAGGTCGAGGGTAATCCCGCCTTCCCGGTCAACCAGGGCAAGCTGAACGTTCGCAGCCAGGCGGGGGTGCAGTCCCTGTACCACCCGGACCGGCTGACGGTTCCCAAGCGTCGTCGCGGCCTGCGCGGCGCGAACGAGTTCGAGGACCTGGAGTGGCCGGCCGGACTTGATCTGCTCACGGAGAAGATGTCCGAGGCCCGGAGCGTTGTGGTGATCACCGGGCCGATCAGCGGGACCCGGGCACGCATCGCCCGTGACTTCGCGACGGCCTTTGGCGGCGAGCACGTTGTCTACGAAACCCTGGAATCCACGGTCTGGCGCAAGACCGTGCAGGACGGGCTGGGCGCCCGGCGGCTGCCCTATCTCGACATCGCCAATGCGCATTCGATTCTCTCGTTTGGCGCCGACTTCCTTTCGACCTGGCTGTCACCCACCCAGTACGGCGTTGGCTACGGCGAATTCCGCCAGGGCCACGGAGAGCGCGGACGCCTGATCCAGGTCGAGCCGCGCATGTCCTTGACCGGCGCGAACGCCGATTCGTGGGTGTACGTACATCCAGGCCAGGAAGGCGTGCTGGCGCTATCGATCGCCCAGGTCATCGCCGCCGAAGGGCTGGCGCCACCTGACAACTGGTTCAACGTCGTTAGCGAAATCGGCGGCCTTGACGCACTCAACGCCTATGCGCCGGACCGCGTCAGCGAGCGAATCGGCGTGCCGGTGGAGCGAATCCAGGAGATTGCGCGCGAGTTCGCCGGCCATCAGCCGGGCTTTGCCATCGCCGGCGGACCGGCCCTGGCCAGCACCAACGGGCTGGACAACGGCCTGGCGGCGATGCTGCTGAATCACATGGTTGGCAGCCTGGGACAACCCGGCGGGCTGCTGCCGAATCCCGAACTGCGCAGCACGGTGACGCCGCCCACCGAACCGACCTCCTTCGCCGACCTGGCTGGCCGCGGCAATACCTGGCTGGAGGGTGAGCCCCCGGACGCGGCGATTGTCTTTGAGGCCGATCCGGTCTACGGCATGCCCGAAGCCACGCGCTTCGCCGATGCGCTGGGCAAGATTCCCTTCGTCGTCGGCATCGGCACGATCATGAGCGAGACGCTGGGCCATGCCGACCTGGTGCTGCCGTCCACCCACCCGTTCGAGGAGTGGGGCGACTACGTGCCCGATCCGGCGCCGCGCCAGCACGTGGTGGGGTTGCAGCAGCCGGTGGTGACCCCGTCAATCTCCGGACGGAGCTTCGGCGACATCCTGCTGACCCTGTGGCACGACCTGCGCCCGAATCTGGCGCCGCCCTGGGACACCATGCGCGACGCGGTGCGCGCCAGCGCGGCCGACGTCTTCAGGGGCGGTGACTTCCAGGAGCGTTGGGTGGAGTTGCTGAAGAACGGCGGCGGCTGGAATGACGCTGGGGCGCCCGAGTTCAGATCCTCGCTGAACTGGCACATCAACCTCCTGGCCGAGCCGGCATTCAGCGACAACGGGATCGAGTACCCGTTGCACTTGATTCCATTCGAGGGCGTGGCGCTGGGCGCCGGCGACGAAACCGCCAACCCGTGGCTGCAGGCCACCCCCGATCCGATTTCCACGGCTACCTGGACGACCTGGGTTGAAATGAATCCGGCAACCGCGGTGGCCCTGAACGTTTCCCGCGGCGACGTTGTGCGAATCGAGACGGCGCACGGCGAGTTCGAGGCGGGCGTGTATATCTCGCCTGCCGCCGCGCCCGGCGTGCTGGGCGTGCCGATCGGCCAGGGCCACATGTTCGGCGGCCGCTGGCGCGAGGACCGCGGTTCAAACGTGCTCGCCAGCCTGGCGCCGCTGACGGTGGCCGGTGCAGGCGGCCTGGCCTGGGCGGCTACCCGCGCCCGCGTGCGGCCGACGGGTGACTACCGGCAGCTCCCGACCATTGAGGTCCTGCCGAACGCCCGCAACGATGTCGAAGAAGTAATCGTGCAAGTCACGAATGGCAACGGTGACCATCACAAATGAGTAGCTCAGCCAACGAAGCCGCCGCCCGCGCCAGCGCCGTGTCCGAGATGGGGCGGACGATCCCCACGGATGCCGAGGTCCCTCACTCCGAGGGCGTGCGCTGGGGCATGGTGGTGGACCTGGACCGCTGCACCGGCTGCCAGGCCTGCGTGGTTGCCTGCCAGGCCGAAAACAACATCGCCCTCAACGAAGAGCAGCGGGTCCTGGAGCGGCGAGCGAAGACCTGGATCCGCATCGAGCGTTACTGGGAAGGCGAGTTCCCCAACGCTAAGGCGCGCTTCATCCCGGTGCTTTGCCAGCACTGCGGCAACGCGCCGTGCGAGACGGTCTGCCCGGTCTGGGCGACCTATCACAACCGCGAGGGATTGAACGTCCAGGTTTACAACCGCTGCATCGGCACGCGGTTCTGCGCTAACGGCTGCCCCTACTCGGTGCGCTACTTCAACTTCTGGAACCCCGAGTGGCCGGAACCGATGAACAACCAGCTCAATCCGGATGTGACGGTGCGCACGAAGGGCATCATCGAGAAGTGCACGTTCTGCGTGCAGCGGATCAACCGGGCGCACGTGACGGCGGGCACCGAGGGTCGCGAAATCCGACCCGGTGAGGTTCAGCCCGCCTGCGCGCAGTCGTGCCCGACCAGTGCGTTGGTGTTTGCCGACCTCAACAACTCCGAAAGCTATCCCGCACAGCTGGCGGAGGCCGAGGCCGACCGCAGCTACACGCTGCTGGAGCACTTCGGAACCGACCCGGGAGTCATCTACCTGAAGAAGGTGGACCCGCACGCCGAGATTCACGAAGACGAGCACGCGCACGCATGATTGCTCCGGAAGCCGCCGGCCTGAAGCTGTCGCTGCGCCCGCCGTACCGGCCGCAGGCGCTGAACATCTCGCTGAACCATGCGGGGATCGCGTTGCTGGCGGCGCTCGGCGCGCTGGGCGTCGTGATGTACGTCGTCAAGCTGATCACGGCCTGGGGCGACCGCGCCGAATGGGCCTACCCGACCGTCGTGTTGATGTTCATCCTGTCCACCGCGACCTCGGCTCCGCTGATCGCCTACGCATCGCGGATGGCCAAGGGGTACTGGGCGCTGCCGCTGCGTCGCATTGCCGCGCTGTACGCCGCACCCTCGCTGCTCAGCTTCGTGTTGCTGATTCCGATCATGGCTTCGCTGCCGCCGCTGGAAGGGCGCTCCAATCTCTGGTTTGGGTTCAGCGCCGGAGCCCCGTTCCTGACTGACGCGCTGGCGCTCTCGATCCTGCTTTTGACCGGGATGGCGTTGCTCTGGTTCTCGGCCGTCCCCGATCTGGCCGGTCCGCCGAGCCGCGTGCGCGCCATGGGCCGCTGGCAGCGGCTGCTCTACCTGAACTGGACGGGGACGGCGCGGCAGTGGAAGGTCCTGCGCGCCGCCAATCTGACGCTCGGCGCCTTTTACCTGATGGGCTACGCGTTTGTGCACATGCTGCTCACGACGGATCTCGGCCAGAGCCTCCTGCCGGGCTGGCGATCGGGGATTTTCCCCGTGTACAACGCCGTAACCGGCATCCAGGCCGGAATCGCGCTCACGCTGCTGACGGCGGCGGTCATGCGCCGCTTCTCGCCCGAAGCGGGCCGCTTTCTCGGCGACGAGCAGGCCTCCGCCCTCGGCAAGATCCTGCTGGCCGCCACGTTGATGTGGTTCTACTTCTTCTGGTCCGACTTCCTGCTGATCTGGTACGCCCGGCTGCCCAGCGAAGTGGCCGCCATGCAGGTCACCGTAGCCATCACTTACATCCTGCCGTTCGTGGTGGCGGCCGTGCTGATGCTGGTGTTGCCGCTGGGCCTCCTAATCTTCAACAAGGTCCGGCAGTCGCTGTCGCTGATCGCCGGAGTCTCCTCGCTGATCGTGGTGGGTTTGATCTTTGACCGGATCCGCTTCTACGTCGCGCCCATGGCCAATCCTGAGCCGTTCGGCCACGCCATGCACGAGTTGCCCGCGCCATATTGGCCAAACGCGCTCGACATCCTGTTCATGATCGGATTCATCGGGCTGATGTTTGCGGTCTTCGTGTATGCCGCCTCCCGCATCCCGGTGCTCAACGGCTGGGAGATGCGCCAGGGTTCAATGCTGCGTAAAGAGCGGACGTTCATGAAGACGCACGTCCTCGTGATCGGGAAGCCGGACTAATGCAAGAACCGGTCATCGCCGACACCAAGACCTCGAACCGCGAGCTCCTGGACTTCGTCTTCGCCTGGCCGGCTTGGTTCTTTGCCGTAGGCGGAGCGCTCAACGGTCTGCTGGTAGCGGCCTTCGTGGTCGTGATCCTGATGCTGATGTTCGGCCTGCAGTTCCTGGGCTACTCCCACCCGGTGTACTGGGGCTTCCTGATCGTGAACTTCGTGTTCTGGATCGGGGTCAGCCACGCCGGAATCATGGTCTCGGCCATCCTGCGGCTGACCCAGGCGGAGTGGCGCCGGCCGGTCACGCGCGCGGCCGAGGTCCTGACGATCTTCTCCCTGCTGACGGCCGTGCAGTTCCCGCTGATCCACTCCGGCCGCCCCTGGCGCACGATGTACTGGACGTTCCCGTACGACTGGAACCGCGGCGCCTGGCCCAACCCGCGGTCGCCGCTGGTCTGGGACCCCTCGGCGATCTTCACCTACCTGACGTCAACGATCCTGTTCGTCTACGTCGCGCTCCTTCCCGACCTGGCGCTGGCGCGCGACCGCGCCCCCAACCCCGTCAGCCGCGCGATTTACGGCGTGCTGGCCATGGGTTTCCGGGGCACCACGCGCCAATGGCGGATCCAGACCGTGGCCGGGCTGTTGCTCTCCGCCATCATCCTGCCGATCTTCGTCTCGGTGCACTCCATCGTGTCCTGGGACTTCGCGGTCACCTCCGTGCCCGGCTGGCACAACACCATCTTTGCCCCCTACTTCGTTATCGGGGCCGTGCACTCCGGCGTGTCGGCGGTCGTCACCGTGATGATCGTGATGCGCTACGCCTTCGGGCTGAAGCGCTTCATCACCCGCGACCACATCGACTCGCTGGCCCGCTTGCTGATCGTGGTGGCCACAGTCTGGCTGTTCTTCTTCCTGCTGGACTTCTTCTTCGGCCTCTACGGCACGGAACCGGCCGAGGTCGACACCTGGCAGCGGCGACTGGTCGAACCGCCGTGGGTCGTGATCGCCATCACCTTCATCATCTGCGCCTACATCATCCCGGTGCCGATGTGGATGTTCCGCGCCATCCGTCGCAACTTCTTCTGGATGTTCGTCACGACCATCCTGGTCAATGTCGGCATGTGGCTGGAGCGCTACATGGTGGTGGTGCCCGCGCTTGAGCGGAAGAGCGGCCTGACCTTCACGTACGGCGACTACGCCCCCTCGTTATCCGAATTCATCCTGGTCGCCGCATCCTTTGCCCTGGTGATTCTCGGATTCCTGACGTTCTCCAAGCTGCTGCCGATCATGCCGGCCGCGGATATCAAGGAAGGCCAGATCCTGGCCGACCGCATTCGAGTCGGTCGCGCCAACGTGCCGGCCGCCATGCGGGAGTGAGGTCTATGGCAATGCAGTCCCAAGCCAAACGCGAACTGCTGGCGCTGTACGAGGAGCCGGACCAGGCGGCCGACGCCGTCGAGCGCCTGCACAGCGCCGGATTCGACGACAACGACATCGAGATCCTCAGCAGCACGCCCTATCCCGAGGGTGCCTTCGGCGAGGGGCACACCAAGCACCGGCTCTTCGCCTTCCCCTTCGCAGGCGCCGCCTGCGGCATGGCCGTCGGCATCGCCTGGATCGTCGGCGCGCAGGTCTCGCTGCCGATCATCACCGGCGGCAAGCCCATCGTGGCGGTTCCAGCGATCATCCAGATCCTGTATGAAGGCACGCTCCTGGGCGCCGTGCTCTTCACCGTCCTCGGCGTGCTGTTCGAATCCCGGCTGCCGGACGGCGTGGGTCTCTACGACGACCGGATCTCCGAGGGCTACATCGGTATTTCCGTCATGGCGCGCGAGCGCCGGTTGCCGGACGCCCAGATCGCCCTAGAAGAAGCTTCACCCATCGACCTGCTCTCCAAGGAGGGCAGCCTGATGCACGCGCCGGGAACCACATGACGCTCCCCCGCTTGCGGCCCCGCAACCTCGCCGCCCTGGCACTAGGGTTCGTGGCGGCGTTGACGCTCGTGGGCTGCGAGACGGGCGCGTATCCGATCGACCTGTTCCCGGAGATGCATTACCAGGCCTCGTACCGGACCCAGGAACCGTCGCACCCCGGCGCGCCGGAGGGCTCGATTCCGACCATCGGCGGTGAACTGCCCGTGACGGACTTCGTCGCCATGATCGCGAAAGAGAACCCGATGCCGTTCACGGGAGAGACGATCGACGCCGCGCGCGCGATCTTCGCAACCAACTGCGCCATGTGCCACGGCGCCAATGCCGACGGCGACAGTTTCGTGGCCAGGCAGTTCGAGCAATACCAGGAAAAGGCGCCGCCGTCGCTGCGTCGCGCTGAACTGGCGGACCAGCAGGACGGTGCGCTGTTCTGGACGATCACCAACGGCGTCAACCGCATGCCGTCGTTCAGTTCGTTGCTCACGGCTGAGGAGCGGTGGTCGCTCGTCACTTACATTCGGTCAATCCAGGAGTCGCCGGCGCCTGACGCCTGAGCGAAAGCGGTCCCATGGCCGAGAGCCCGGTCGCCTTGCTGGTCGTGCTGCGCTACATCCACGTGCTTGCGGCGGCGCTCTGGGTGGGCGGCGGGATCGTCGTTCTGGCCGCGGCCGCCGTGGCCAACATGACGCCACTGACAGGCACTTCCAGCGCTCTCCTGGCGCGAACGGTAGGTCGGCTGGTAGGCACGGGATTCGCCGTATTCGTGGTGACAGGCGTGTTGCTGACCTTCAATCGCCTCGCGGAACAGTCGATCGACGCGGCCTACGTTGCGGTGCTGGTGAGCAAGTTGTTGCTTGCGCTGGCCATGTTCCGGCTGGCGGTTCCCGGCCGCCGGCCCGCGGCGACCAAGGCTGCGACGCCAGACCCCCGGCCCTGGTGGCAGAGCCGCACGGCCTTGATCGTTGGCCTTGGGCTTGCGATCTACCTGCTGTCGCTCATCCTTAACGAAATGGCCGAACTCAGCTTCCGGAGTGTCGGCTAGGCTGGACCCGGACACGATGAACGCGACGACAACGACTTCAACCCGCCCCAGACTGCCAACGAAGCTCCTGCTGCTGGCGGCCGCGCTTATCGCCGCCGTGGGCTTCCTGGTCTGGACCGGCACCCAGGGCGCCACGGTTTACTACCACACGGTCGGTGAAGTACGAGACATGGGCTCCGAGGCCTACTACCGCCTGATTCGCGTCAACGGCATCGTCGCCGACGGGTCGATCCAGTCGGCGTCCGGCAGCAACCTCATCAGTTTCGATCTGCAGGACGATTCGGGGCGACTGCCCGTGGAATACCGCGGCACGCCGCCCGATCTCTTTGGGTACTCCAGCGAAGACCGCTACCAGGAAGTCATCGTCGAGGGCCAGCTCGAACCGAACGGCGCGTTCCGCGCCCGAAGCCTGATCGTCAAACACGGCCCCGAGTTCGAGCCACGCGAGATCCCATCACAGTAGGGGCGGACAAAGTCGAAGGCTCCGCGATCGACGCTTCACGAAGCTCACTGGCAACGTCGCCGGCCATCACCGCAGACGGCCTGGTGATACGGCTGGGTCAGCGCAATGTTCTGCGCGGTGTATCGCTATCCCTGGCGCCCGGTGAACGCCTGGCCGTTGTCGGGCCCAACGGCGCGGGCAAGACCACATTGCTGCGGGCGCTGGCAGGCCTGATTCGACCCAGGAGTGGCCGCGTCAGCCTGCGCGGCGGCCGCGGCCCCGACGAGCCGGCCTCGCGCGCCGGCCTCGGCTTCCTGGGCCATCGAGCGCCTCTCTACCCGCATCTGAGCGCCCGCGAGAACCTTGCCTTCGCGGCGCGACTGCACGGAATCTCTGACGCCGCTGCGCGCATCGAGTCGGCACTACGGACGGTGGGACTTGCAAGAGACGCCAACCGCCTGATGCGCGACTATTCCCGCGGCATGCAGCAGCGCCTGGGTCTCGCGCTTGCCTTGCTGCCGGAACCGGATGTCGTACTGCTGGACGAGCCGGACGCCAGCCTGGACGCCGCCGGCGTTGACGATTTGCCGACGATGCTCGACGCGCTGGCGCCCCGCGCAGCCGTGCTGTTCAGCACGCACGACGAACGGGTGGCCCGGGCGTTGGGCGCTCGCATCGTGCGGCTGCAGGCGGGACGCCTCATGGACGATCCCCGCGCGGCATCGGCGGCGCACTCGTCAACAATCCGCCTGCCCCCGCCACCGCGCCCGCCCGGCTTCGCGCGCGCCGTCTGGGCCATGATCGCCAAGGACGCGCGCATTGAATGGCGGGCACGCGAGCAGGTGCCGACCCTGCTCATGTTCACCCTGCTCGCCGCCGTCGTTTTCGACATGGCCTTCATCGCCGCGCTGGGTTCGGAGGTTGCCGCGGTCGCCGTCGGCGTTCTCTGGATCAGCGTGCTGCTCGCCGCCACCCTGGCTGGCACCCGCCTGTTCGCAACCGAGTACGAGCGGGGGACTCTGGATGGTCTGCTGGTCGCGCCTGTCGACCCGAGCGGGATCTACCTCGCCAAATTCGCGCTCCTGGCGCTCGAAACCGCATTCGTCGGCGTCGCGCAACTGGTATTCCTGAGCCTGCTGTTGAACGTCTCGCTGTTTCAGGCATCCACCATCGGAGCCGTACTCCTGGCCTCGGCGGCCATCAGCGCCATCCTTGCCCTCCAGAGTTCCTTGGTCGTGAACGCCCGCGCGCGCGAGATGCTGATGCCGCTGCTCGCCATCCCACCGGCCGTGCCCGTGCTCCTTGCCGGCGTCGGCATCACGCTCGGCGCGCTCGAGGTCACGCCCGCCGGCCAGCAGGGCGCCTGGTTCGGATTGCTGGCCGTAGTGACGGTCGTATTCTTGACTCTCGGGACGGTCCTGTATCCGCAGGCGGCCCGGGCGTAACGGAAGGACGACATGCGACAAGCTCGAACGACGGAGTTGCCCCGACCGCGGCGGCCTGCGGCGTTTCGTGAACCTGCAAACGCGGCCCTCTATGCCGCGCTGTTGCTCAGCATGGGCCTGGCCCTCTTCATGGCCTTCGTTTTTGCGCCCGCCGAACGGGTGCAGGCCGAGGTCTACCGCATTCTGTTTGTCCACGTGCCCAGCGCCTGGCTCGCATTCGCCGCATTCGGCGTGGTGGCCATTGGCAGCGTCATGTACCTCATTCACGGCAAGTCCCGCTGGGATCGACTCGCCCACGCCTCGGCCGAGATTGGCGTGCTGTTCACCACGCTGTGCCTGGTGACCGGGTCAATCTGGGGCCGCAGCGTCTGGGGCGTGTGGTGGCAGTGGGACCCCCGCCTGACGACCACCCTGATCATGTGGTTCATCTACGTGAGTTACCTGGCATTGCGCTCGTATATCGACGACCCAAACACCGGCCGGCGCATGTCGTCCGTGCTCGGCATCGTCGGCGTGGTCAGCGTGCCCATCGTGTGGTTTTCAGTGGAGTGGTGGCGCAGCCTGCACCCCACGCCCTCGATCACCAATCCCGGCGGGGGCATGCCGCCCGAAATGCTGACCGCGCTGCTGGTCTCGGTAGCCGCCTTTACCGTCTTTTACGTTGTCCTGGTACGGCAGCGCATGCAACTCGAACTGGCCGTGGCCGAGCTGGGAAGCCTGCGCGAGCGCCTGCACGAACGGAACGAGGATTCCGCATGACGAGTGACCTGCTTTACCTCTTCATCGGCTTCAGCGCCGTCTGGGTGGGCGTCTTTGGCTACTTGGTCTACGTCACCGGGCGGGTGCGCAGCGTGCGCGACGAGTTGCATGATCTGCGCGGACAACTCGATGCGCCGCAGACGGGGCAAAAGGCGTCGAGCCACTGATACGAACGCGGCGGCGACAACGCCCGCGTCGCTAGGGCAAACCGGATATGCCTGACCTCGTCGATGCCGGACGCCTGGGACTCGGCGTTGCCTTTGGCGTGGCCGTGCTCCAGGTGCTGCTTGGGCTCGCCGGAGCCATACGCCGCACGCCTGAATTAAGCCGGAGCGCCGCCAATGCCGCGTCGGTGCAGGCAGCCCTGCTGACGGTTGTGGCTGCGGGCCTGGCGGCCGGCTTCCTGGCGCGCGATTTCTCGATTCAGTTCGTGGCCGACCACTCCAGTTCGGCCATGCCAACCGGCCTGACCATCGCCGCCCTGTGGGGTGGCCAGGAAGGCTCGCTGCTCTTCTGGACCTGGTCCATGAGCCTCTTCGCGGCCGTCGCCACCCGCCGCATGTTGCACGCGGATGGCGTCGTTGGCCCGCACGGAGTCGTCGTGCTCAGCGTTCTGCAGCTCTTCTTTCTGGGCGTGTTGGTTTTCACGTCGTCGCCCTTCTCGCGCTTGGTGGCCGCGCCCGCCGAGGGCCGCGGGCTCAATCCCTTGCTCTGGGATAGCGGCATGCAGATCCACCCGCCGATGCTGCTCTCCGGCTACATGAGCTTTGGAATCCCATTCGCGTTCGCGGTTGGACTGCTCACCGCGGGTCGCGTCACCCAGCCCTGGCTACGCGAAATGCGGAACTGGATGCTCCTCGCCTGGGCCATCCAGAGCGCCGGGCTGCTGCTGGGCGCCTGGTGGGCCTACCGCGTGCTCGGCTGGGGCGGCTACTGGGGCTGGGATCCTGTCGAGAATGTGGCGCTGCTGCCCTGGCTGGTTGCCACCGCCTACCTGCACTCCGCGCTGGCCCAGGAGCGGCGCGGTCAGCTGCGCGCCTGGGCCATTGGGCTGGTGCTGGTCACCTACGCGCTGGCGATCTTCGGCACGTTCGTGGTGCGCAGCGGCATTCTGTCGTCGGTGCATAACTTCGCGTTGTCCGATGTCGGCCCGATCTTCTTCGTCTTCGTCGGCGCGCTCTTGATCCTCTCGGCCGTGCTGTTCATCTACCGCCTGCCGCTCATCCGTTCGGACGAACCGATCACCGACATCGCCTCGAAAGAGGCGGGCTTTCTGATCAACAACCTGCTGATGCTGGCCATTGCGGCGGCGACGTTCTGGGGCACGGTATTCCCCCTGATCACGGAGATCGTGCAGGGCGCCCGCATCGCGGTGGGACCGCCCTTCTACACCCAGGTCAACGTGCCGTTGCTGGTCGCAACGCTCGGGCTGCTGGCCATCTGGCCGCTGCTGGCCTGGCGGCGCACGTCCTTGCGAGCCGCCTGGCGAGCCACGCGCTGGCCCATCGCCACGCTGGTCGCCATTTCGGTGCTGCTGGCGGTCCTTGGCATGCGTGACGGACTGCCAATCATCGCCATCGGACTCACCGCCGCTGTCGCGGTGGGCGTTGCACTGGAGTACGTCCGCAGCTTGCGTGCCGGCCTCGCCCGACGGCGCGAGGCGACGACCGGCCCTTACCCGCTCATGGTGGGCAATCGGCGGCGCCTGGGCAGCTATCTCGTCCACCTGGGCATCGCCATCCTGGCCCTCGGAATCATCGCTTCCGCCGCCTTCAGCCAGGAGACCGCCGCCACCGTCGAGCGCGGCCAGGCTGTCAGCCTCGGCTCGTACGACGTCGTCTTCCAGGGTCTTCGTAGCAACGCGCAACCGGGACTGAATACGGTCGTCGCCGAGGTGGACGTTGTGCGCGACGGAGCCGTGATAGACCGTCTCTCGCCTGCCCGCCGCATTCACGCCGGCTGGGAGAACCAGCCAACCGCCGACGTGGCGGTCAGCACCACGCTGCCGCAACTGGACGACGTGTATGTGCTGCTGAGCTCGTGGGACCAGGGCGGTGCCTCGGCCACCATTCGCTTGCTGATCAACCCGTTGGTCGTCCTGCTCTGGATCGGCGGGCTCGTCTACTTCGTCGGCATCCTCGTGATCGCCTGGCCGGCGGAGCGTCGGGAAACAGCGGCGATTCCGGATGCCGCGGCACAGCCGGCCGCATCGTGAACCGGTTCCGCGCGAGCCTGCTCCTGGCCCTGCTGGCGGCCGCGGTCCTGGCGCTGCCAGCCCATGCGGCCGACGAGCCGGACCTGCCCACCCGCAAGCGCATGTGGTCGATCGCCGAAAAGCTTGACTGCCCCGTCTGCCAGGGACAGTCCGTGCGCGAGTCCAACGCCCAACTCGCCGCCCAGATGCGAGAAATCATCCTGATCAAGCTCCGGGCCGGCGAGTCCGAAACGCAAATCATGGACTTCTTCGCGGATCGTTACGGCCTTGCGGTCTTGCGTGAGCCGCCTCGAGAGGGCCTGGCCCTGGGCGTCTGGATCGGTCCGGTCGTCGTCCTCGGCCTGGGCATCCTGCTGCTGGGCTTGGTCTTCGCGCGCGGGCGCCAGCCCCCGGTCGCGGCTGCCGATGGTGACCTGGAGACATACGAGCGGCAGGTGGACGACCTGCGCCGGGCGGGGCGCGACTCGCCGCCACCAGCGTGACGGCGCCCCTGCTGAGCCTGGCGGTCCTCCTGATCGCCATTGCCGGACTCGCCTGGATCGTCGCGCCGTTACTTCGTCGATCAATTGATCGCGGCGACTCGCTCGGAACCGAAGACGACCTGGCCGTCGAGCGCGGGCTGCGAATGCTGGACGACTTGCAGGCCGAACGCGATCGGGGCGCCATTAGCGAGGCGGACTTTGCCCGGGTCAGCGGCGACGTTCGCCGGGACACCGCGCAGCGTCTGCACGACCGTGACCAGCGACGCCGCCGACTGGACGCCGCGGTGGAGGCCCTGATCGGAGACGCGGCGCCTGACACCGTCACGGCCGCAGCCCGGACACCCACACGTGCGCGGACTTTGGCCTGGGTCGCGCCCAGCGTCGCGCTGGTGACTCTGCTAGGGGCACTCGTCGTTGTGATTACCGTCGGCGCGCGCTCGGCGGCCGCCGAACAGGAGCCCGTGGGCAACGTCGGCGTCGCCGCAATCTCGGGAGCGGCCGTAGCGGCCGCCAACGCCGACCTGTTGCTGGTAAGCCACGCCACGGGCGCGCAGCTGAGTCGTGACGGCGGACGAACCTGGGCGCCGGCCCAGGGTCCGGGCGAAGCACTGGGCGCGGCAGCAGGGTCAGACACAATGTTTGTCCTCGCGAGCGACGGCGTGTGGTCGAGTCGGGATCAAGGCGCCACCTGGGGTCGTGAGTCCGGCTTCCCGGTTGTGCGGCGCCTTGCCGTTGGATCGCGAACCCAGAGCCTGGCGGGCGTCGATGACGCCGGGTCGATCTTCGTGAGCAACGACATGGGCCGCAGCTGGGAGGCCGGCCCCGCCGACGCTCCAAGCAGCCTCACGGGACTGGCCGTCGTCGACTTCGGCGCCCCATTCCTGCTCGCAGCGACAGGCGCTGAAGGCGTGCTCGCCTCCGAGACCAGCGGCGGCTGGCGCGGCGCCAACGGGTTCGTCAATGGC
Organism: Chloroflexota bacterium; assembly: GCA_026707585.1. GTDB lineage: Bacteria > Chloroflexota > UBA11872 > UBA11872 > UBA11872 > UBA11872. Next base: position 70,067 of record JAPOWQ010000053.1, read on the forward strand.
GTCCTGCCAACGATCACCATCCGGGCCGTGGTCTTCGAGCCCGCGACCGGCGACTCCTACAGCTCGGCGTCCGGCGAGCGATTCGCGGGCGCCGCCTTCGTGGCCACCGACGCCGGCGTGTTCAAGTCCGTGGACGGGATGCAGTCCTGGGTGCAGCTTCCTCTGCGAGCGGACGTGCGCGCGCTGGCGATCACCGGACGCACGCTGTACGCGATCGCGGCTGACGGGTCGGTATTCCGCAGCCGCGACGCGGGAACCACCTGGCGATGAAACGAGCGCTCGGACTCGTCGCCGCACTATTCGTCCTGGCCATCGTCGGCGTCGCAGGCGCGCAGGCTCAGGCAAGTGGCGAGATCGTCGGGCGCCTGCGGCCGGCCACGCCGGGCGCGGCATTGCCTTCGGGCCTGGTGGTCCAGCTTGACGGCTTTCGGCAGACCGATCGCCTGCCCACCAGCGAAGTCGCCGTGGGCGCCGACGGCGCCTTCGTGTTTGCGGACGTGGCGGCCGGCGGCGAATTCGCGTATCTCATCTCGTTTGAGGTTGAGGGCGTGCGCTACAGCAGCGATGTGCTGCAAGTCGCTGAGGGCGAACCCACGGCGGTCGAGATCGATGTCTTCGCCGTAACCGAGACAGACCCTGGCATCAGCTTCCGGAGCCTCACCCGCCTGCTCAGACGGCAGACGGCAGACACGCTCTCGGTTGTCGAAGTCGCCGAGGTGCACGTACCCGGCAACCGCGCCTACCTGCCGGTACAACAGCCGGGCTCGCCGCCGCCGCTGCGTTTCGGCGTACCCGACGGTGCGTTCAACTTGCAGCCGGTTGCGGGATTCGGGCCCGGCGATGCCGTCATCGGCGGGCCGGGCTTCGCAGTCTTTGCGGGGCTGCAGCCTGGCGTGACGACCATGGTGTACGGCTACCAGCTTGCCCTGGAGGGCGGCGAAGTGGCCTTTGACTGGTCGCCCGCGCTGGAAACCGACGTCTTGATCCTGCTGATCGAATCCGGGCCGTTGTCTTCAGCCGTCACTGGGCTGGAGCCTCGCGGCGATGACAGCTTCGGCGGGAATCGCGTCCAGCGGTGGCAGGCGCAGGCCGTGGATGCTCGCCACAGCGTCGGCGTGCGTGTAACCGAAACTTCGCTGCCGGACATCCTACGGGCGCTGCGAGCCACTACCGCCGAACGCTGGGCGATGGCCGCCACGGTTCCGGCCGTCATCGGGGGCCTGGCACTTGTGTTCTGGCGGCGCGGCTGGCGCCGTCAGCCGGCCACCGATCACTCGCTTCAGGCCGCCGTACTGCTTGCGGAACTACGAACCCTGGACGACTCCGAGGATTCGGATGCACCTGAGCGCCGGGCCGCCGCGAAGCGCGCGCTTCTGGCTCTCGTGGAGAGTCGGCCCAACGTGCTCGGGGACCTCCGGCGCGGCAGTCGCTCGTCAGCGCGCGGATCGCCGGACGAGCAATGAGCCAGGCGCAACGGGCAACGTCACCCTTGCGACCGGTCAGGCCCGGGCTCGCCGAGCGGGCCGATTGCAGCGCCCGCCCGGCCTCCCTAAGATCACTTCCGTGAACGAAATCCCTCACGACGTACTCATCATCGGAGCCGGCGGCGCCGGCCTGCGTGCCGCCATGGCGGTGGTGGAGGCCAACCCCGATCTCTCCATCGGCCTCGTGTCCAAGGTCTATCCGATGCGCAGCCACACAGTGTCCGCGGAAGGCGGCATGGCAGCGGTCATCAAGTCCAACGACGCCCGCGAGCACCACATCTACGACACGATCAGCGGCTCCGACTGGCTGGCCGACCAGGACGCCGTCGAGATCTTCGTGGACGAGGCCCCGCGCGAATTGATCCAACTTGAGCACTGGGGCTGCCCCTGGAGCCGTGAAGACTCCGGGCACGTCGCGGTGCGTCCCTTCGGCGGCATGCAGATCGAACGCACCTGGTACGCGGCCGACAAAACCGGTTTCCACGTGCTGCACGCGCTCTTCCAGACCTCGCTGCAGTTCAGTCAGATCACGCGCTACGACGAGTACTTCGCCACCACGCTGCTGACCGCCTACGGCCGCTGCCAGGGCTGCGTGGCCCTGGAGCTCCGCACCGGCGAACTGCACGTCCTGCGCGCCAACGCCGTCATCATCTGTACCGGCGGCTTTGGCCGGGTCTTCCCCTTCACGACCAACGGCTCCATCAAGACCGGCGACGGCTTGGCCCTCGCCTATCGCGCGGGCGTTGCGCTGAAGGACATGGAGTTCGTCCAGTACCATCCCACCGGCCTGCCCGGCACCGGCATCCTGATCACCGAGGCCTCGCGAGGCGAGGGCGGCATCCTGCTCAACAACCAGGGCCGTCGCTACCTGCAGGACTACGATCTGGGCGAGCCGCTGGACGTCCACGATCCGCGTCACCCGCAAAACCGAGCCATGGAACTTGGGCCGAGAGACCGTCTCTCTCAGGCGTTCATGCACGAGCAAGCCGCCGGGCGGACGTTCGACGGGGAGTACGGCGACTACGTGCAGCTGGACGTTCGACACCTCGGCGAAGACCGCATCAATACGCGTATCCCGTTCGTTCGGGAACTTGCGTCCAACTACGCCGGCATCGATCCGGTCGCGGAGCCGATTCCGGTGCGGCCGGTCGTGCACTACACCATGGGGGGCATCGACACCGACGTGCACGGCGCAACGCCGCTGCCCGGTCTGTACGCCGCCGGCGAATGCGCCTGCGTCAGCATCAACGGCGCCAACCGGCTCGGCTCCAACTCGCTGACGGAACTGGTTGTCTTCGGCGCGCGCGCAGGGCGGCATGCCGCCGCCGCGGTCGCCCGGCAGCAACTTTCCGACGGACCTGAGATCGATCGACAGGTAGCCGCGGAGCGAGACCGGGTGGCCGAACTGCGCGCACGCCCTGCCGGCGGCGAGCGCGTCGCCGTCATCCGGGACGGCCTGACGACGGCCATGGAAGCCGGCGCCGGCATCTTCCGCGACGAAGATTCGCTGTCCGCCTGCTGCGCCACGCTTCGCGAGCTTGAGGAGCGCGTGGCTCGTATTTCGCTGGACGATTCGAGCCCCGTCTACAACACCGAGTTGATCAGCGCACTCGAAATCGACGGCATGGTCGACATCGCGCAGGCGCTGGCTCACGCCGCCCTCGATCGCACGGAGTCGCGCGGGTCTCATCAGCGCACCGACTACGCCGCGCGCGACGACGCCAACTATCTCAAACACTCCATGGCGTACCGAACCGACGGCGACCCGCGCATTGAGTACAAGGACGTGGTGATCACGCGCTGGCCGCCGGCCGAGCGCGTCTACGGATCGACCGCCGACAAGGATGGAATGCCCTCAACGTGAGCGACACGACGGTCCAGCTTGAGGTCTTTCGCTATCGACCGGATAACGACGGGCCGACCTTCCAGTCCTACGAGGTGCCGTATCACGACGACTGGGTGGTGCTGGACGCGTTGAATTATGTCAAGAATTACATTGACGGCTCCCTGAGCTTCCGCTGGTCCTGCCGCATGGGCGTCTGCGGCTCCTGCGGCATGCAGGTCAACGGTGAACCGGCCCTGACCTGCGCCGTCTTCCTGCGCGATCACATGCCCGGTCCCATTCGCGTAGAACCACTGGTCAACTTCCCCGTCGAGCGGGACCTCGTGGTCGACAGCAACGGCTTCATGGAGAAGCTCGACCACGTCAAGCCCTACCTGGTCCGCGAGGACGAAACCGACGACCTGGACGCCGAGTACCTGCAGACCCCCATCCAGCTGGATCGATACAAGCAGTTCAGCATGTGCATCAACTGCATGCTCTGCTACGCCGCCTGCCCGGTGATTGGTCGGGTGGACGAGTTCATCGGACCCGCGGCGCTCGCGCTGGCCCAGCGCTACAACCTGGACTCGCGCGACCAGGGCAAACAGATGCGGCAGGACGTGATCTTCCAGAACGAAGGCATCTGGGAGTGCACGTTCGTGGGCGAGTGCTCCGAGGTCTGCCCCAAGCACGTCGACCCGGCCGGCGCCATTCAGCAGGCCAAGCTGGAAGGCGCCTACGACTACTACAAGCGGCTCCTTACGCCCTGGGCCAGGCGCTCGTGAACCGGCCGCTGGACCGCCGCCTCGGCTGGACCTGGTGGACCCTCAAAGGCTCCTACTTCCGCATCTTCCTCCGCGAAGCCACCTCAGCCTTCATCCTCGCTGAGATCGTTTTCTTCATGCTGCTGATCCACAAGGCCGGTCAGGACGCGGAGTCCTATCTGGCCTATCGAGACTTCCTCTGGCATCCGCTGATGGTGGTGTTCCACCTCGTGGCGCTCGCGTTTGCGCTCTGGCACACCATCACGTTCTTCCTGATCGCTCCCAGCGCGCTACCCAGTCAGGTCGCCGGCCGCCGCATCCCGGCAGCCTTCATCATCGGCCAGCAGTTCGCCGGGCTGGCGGCTGTTTCCTTGCTCGTGATTCTTTGGGTTGCATGGGTCGGTGCAACGTGAGTGGTCGATCGCACGAGCCGTTGTTCTGGTCGCTGTTCGTGGCGGGCAGTGTGCTGGCGGCGCTGTTCGTACCGGCGCTCATCCTCGTCAGTTCCGTCTTCGGCGCGTTCGGCTGGCGCTGGTTCGCCGACGCCTTCACCTACGACGGCATCCGCGACCTGCTCCAGCACGCCATCGTGCGGCTGGCCATCGGAGCGGTCATCGCCCTCATCGCCGTCCACGCCTGTCACCGCCTGCGCCACCTGGCCATCGACCTGCACGCCCCGCTGCCCGGAGGGCTAATCGCACTGGTGGCCTACGGCGGCGCGGCGGCAGTTGCAGCGCTGACCGCAGTTTTTCTAGCTCTGATCTAACCCCGGCGGTCCCGTCACAGCAGCAGGCTTATCAGGCCCACAACCAAGCCAGTCGTGATTGCCGAGGAGCTTGCAATCATCACGCCCGTTCGAATCGTGAGCCGAAGCTCAAGCTCCTGTATCTCGGACTTGAGCTCGGCCCTGGTCGCAAACCGCTTGAGATCCTCCTTGGTCGCAAACTGCTCCAAGTCTTCCTTGGTCGCAAACTGCTCCAAGTCTTCCTTGGTCGCGAACCGCTCCAAGTCTTCCTTGGTCGCGAACCGCTCGAGGTCCACCTTGGTGGCAAACCTGTCCAGGTCCAACGTCCTGGCGAACTGGTCAAAGTCCGCTGTGGTTGCGAACCCTTGCAAGTCCATTTTGCTCACACGATTCCCGTTCGCGACTGCCTGCACAATCTCGGCAACCGCTTCCGCCTTCGCGTCCCCGAACCCTGCCGCCTTCAGTGTTCGAGCTGCGCGCAGCGTATCGAAGACAGCCATAGCGCACCTCCAACTCCTGGTCCGACTCTACACGGTTTCCTCAGGCCAACGCATCCTTCGAAGCGCCCATGCATTCTTGGCGTCTCTACACTGGACGCCGCCATCGGCCCCGGGGCTTTCATCATGCGCATCACCGAGGTTCGTACGGTCGTCTTCGAGCACGAACTGGCCCGCCCGCTGGGGGATGTCAACAGCCCGACCGGCCGGTCGCTGACATCCGGCCTGCTGGTCTACCTGGACACCGACGTCGGCATCACCGGCCAGGGGCTTGGCGGCCCCGCGGGACGGTCCCACGTGCAAAGCCTGGCCAGCCGGCTGATCGGCTCGGACCCACGCGGCGTGCGCGGCCTGTGGAAGCAAATGATGGATCTCGTGTTCAAGCTTGGCCCCGTTGGGCCAGTCGCGGTTGGGCTGTCCGCCATCGATATGGCGCTCTGGGATCTCAAGGCCAAGGCCAACGGCGAGCCGCTCTGGCGCACGCTTGGCGCCTCTTCCCCACGCGTGCGCGCCTACGCCAGCGGCCTGGACTCGCCGCTGTCAGACGACGAGCTCTACGCCTACTACGCCGGCATGGCCGCGCAAGGTATCTCCGCCGGCAAGCTCAAGGGCGGAGCGAATTTCCAGGACGACCTGCGCCGCCTCGGCATCATGCGCGACGCACTGGCCACCTCGGGCAAGCGCGTGGACCTGATGCTGGACGTCAACGAGTATTGGACCCCCAAGGAAGCTATCCGCCGCGTGCGCGAGATCGAGCGCACCTTCGACCTGACCTGGATCGAGGAACCCGCCCGGCGCTGGGACGCCACTGGCCTCCGCCAGGTATCCGACGGCGTGGCCGCCGCGGTGGCCAGCGGCGAGAACCTGCGGCACCCGGGCGAGTTCCTGCACCTGATCGACCACCGATCGATCGATGTGTTCCAGGTCGGCAGCGACACCTGCGGTATCACTGGCGCGATGATCGTGGCCGACATGGTCTACGGCATCGAGCGGCCGGTATCCATGATGAACTCACCCGGTAGCTTCATGGCCCACGCGGCGGCGGCCATCCCCAACCACACCATGCTGGAAGTCCTGGGCGCCGGCCGCGACGCCCTGTTCGACATCGACATCCAGCTCGACGACGGTTGGCTCGTCCTGGGCGAGCGTCCCGGCTTCGGCATCGAGTTCGACGCCGACCGCCTGGCCGCCCACACCGTCGAGCAGGCCTCGCCCCAGGCCATGGCCAGCCCCTGGGGCCGGCGTCCGGGCGCGGGGCTCTACGCCTGATTTGACGCGGTTCTCTTGGTGATCAGGGTCGCCAATGCGGCCCGCCCAACCTGCGATTCAGTCCGCAAATGCCTGTCGCGACTGGTAAGCAACGCCCGAAGTCGTGACAATAGACGCGCAGGTTCCGTCACTGCCAGGAAACGGAGGCCGCTTTGCGCGCGATTCAGTACGCCGCGCCCTCGACCGTAGAGGACGCTGTAGCCATCCTTGCCGAGCACGGCTCAGACGCCCGCATGCTTGCCGGCGGGACGGACTTGATCGTCCAGGTCCGCGAAGACGCTCGCGATACCGGAGTGTTCGTCGACGCCAAGCAGATTCCCGAGTTGATGGAGCTCTCCGTCAACGCGGACGGCAGCACCACGCTTGGGGCCGCAGTCCCCTGCTATCGGCTTTACAACGACGCCCAGTTCACCGCCAGCTATCCGGCCGTGGTCGACGCGGCCCGCATCATCGGCAGCACCGGCATCCAGGGCCGCGCGTCGGTCGGCGGCAACTTGTGCAACTCCGGTCCGGCCGGAGACACCATTCCCCCGCTGATCGTTCACTCGGCTGTCTGCAACATCGCGGGACCCGACGGCGCGCGGACCGTAGCCGTTGAGGACTTCTGCACGGCTCCCGGCCGCAACGTGCTGGCCGACGGCGAGTTGCTGGTTTCCCTGACGCTGCCCAAGCCTCCCGCCGGCTCAGGCTCGCACTACCTGCGCTTCATTCCCCGCAACGAGATGGACATCGCCGTCGTGGGCGCCGGCGCCTCACTGGAGTTGGACGGCGACAGCATCACGGCCGCCCGCGTCTCGCTCGGCGCCGTGGCCCCCACGCCACTCTTCGTCCAGGCTGCTGGCGACGCCCTGATCGGCTTGACTGCCGACGAAGACTCGTTTGCCGTCGCCGCCGACATCGCCCGCGACGCCGCGTCGCCGATCGACGACATGCGCGGCACCATCGCCCATCGCAAGCAGCTCTCCTACGTTCTCACCCAGCGCGCCCTGCGCGGCGCCAGGGCTCGCGCCCAGGGAGGCAGTCCCACCAATGGCCACTGAAATCCAGTCGGGAAAGGTCCACGTTCAGACCACCATTAACGGCGAGTCGGTGGACTTTCTCGCCGAGCCGCGGGAGAGCCTGCTGGAGGTCCTGCGCGACAACCTGGGGCTCACCGGCGCCAAGGAAGGCTGCAACAACGGCAACTGCGGCGCCTGCAACGTCGTCATGGACGGCGTACTGGTCAACTCCTGCTGCGTCCTCAGCGTGGAAGCGGCCGGCGCGTCAATCGAAACCATCGAGGGTGTCGCTTCGCCCGAGGGCCTGCACCCCCTGCAGCAGTCGTTCCTTGAAAACGCCGCCCTCCAGTGCGGCGTCTGCACCCCCGGCTTCATCGTCGCGGCCAAGGCCCTGCTGGAAGAGAACCCGAATCCCACGGAGTACGAAGTTCGCTGGTGGCTCGCCGGCAACCTCTGCCGGTGCACGGGCTACGACAAGATCGTACGCGCCGTCCTGGACGCCGCCGAACGCATGCGCGCGGAGGCTTAGCCATGGCTGTAGACACCAGAGTTGGCCAGACCATCAAGCATCACGACGAGGAGTACAAGGTCATCGGAACCCGTCCAATTCGCCACGACGGCCTTGAAAAAGTCACCGGCGAAGCGCGCTACGGCTCCGACATCAACCTGCCCGGCCAGCTACACGGCAAGGTGCTGCGTAGCCCGCACGCCCATGCCCGCATCGTCAGCATCGACACCAGCCGCGCCGAGGCTCTGGACGGTGTTCGCGCCGTCATTACCAGCGCCGCCTTTCCCGACCCGGGCGACAAGCTCACCGGCGGCGGCGAAGCGCCTGGTCTTCCGCTCAAATTCAAGAGCGCCAACATGCTCGCGCGCGGCAAGGTCCATTACCACGGCCACGCCATCGCCGCCGTGGCGGCCGCCAACCCGCATGTTGCCGCCGAAGCCCTCAAGCTGATCGACGTTGAGTATGAAGTGCTCGACCCGGTCCTTGAGGTCTGGGACGCAATGAAGCCGGACGCCCCGGTCATCATCGAGGACCTCTACACCGCGAAGGCCGACGGCACGACCGCCGAAGAGCCCAGCAACGTTGCGGCGGAAATGCTCTACGAGGTTGGCGACGTCGACGCCGGATTCGCCGAGGCTGACCTGGTCGTCGACCGCGAGTTCACCTTCGGCGTGGTCCACCAGGGCTACATCGAAACCCATAACGCCACCGCGCACTGGCTCAAGGACGGCCACCTGCACGTCTGGTGCAGCTCGCAGGGCGCGTTCACCATCCGGCAGGAACTGGCCGACCTTCTCGATCACCCGATTACCAAGATCCACGTCGTGCCGATGGAGATCGGCGGCGGGTTCGGCGGCAAGACCACCGCCTACCTTGAGCCCCTGGCCGCGCTCCTGTCCCGGCAGACCGGCCATCCAATCAAGATGGCCATGGATCGAGCCGACGTCCTCAAGGCGACCGGTCCCACGCCGGGCGGCTACGTGCGCGTCAAGCTGGGCGTCACCAACGACGGCATGATCACCGCCGGCTACGCCAACCTGGCCTTCGACGCCGGCGGCTATCCAGGCTCGGTTGTGGGCGCGGGCTGTCGCTGCGTCTTCGCGCCCTACAACATGCCCAACGCCAAGGTCGAAGGCTTTGACGTCGTCGTCAACAAGCCCAAGACCCACGCCTACCGGGCGCCGGGCGCCACCCACGCCGAGTTCGCCAGCGAGACGGTCGTGGACGAAATCTGCCGCACCCTCGACATCGATCCGGTCGAGTTCCGCCTCCAGAACAGCGCCAAGGAAGGCGACTGGCAGCTCGCCATGCCGCCCTATCCGCGCATCGGCCACATCGAGTGCATGGAAGCCGCGCGCGACTCCGCCCAGTGGCAGACCCCGCTGGAAACCGCCCCGGGCAAGAAGCGCGGCCGCGGCATCGCCTCCGGCTTCTGGTTCAACATCGGCTTCACCTCCAGCGTGACCGCCAAGCTGAACAGCGATGGCAGCGTCACGCTGCTCGAGGGTTCAACCGACATCGGCGGGACCCGCACGTCAATTGCCATGCAGTTCGCCGAAACGCTGGGAATCCCCGTTGAGGACGTGGATCCGATCGTGGCTGACACCGACTCGGTCGGTCAGACCGACGTCACCGGCGGCAGCCGGGTCACCTTTGCCACCGGCCTGGCCGCCCACAACGCGGCCAACGACATGAAGGATCAGATTGTCGAAGGCCTGGCCGACCTCTGGGATGTCGCCGCTGACTCGATCACCCACGCCGACGGCACCTTCTCGGCCAACGGCAACTCGGCCACCGTGGGCGAAGCGGCCGGCCTGCTCGAGGAGGAAGGCGTATTCCCCATCGGCAAGAACACGGTCACGCCCACCCGCGAGGGTGGCGCCTTCGCCGTCCACATCGCCGACGTGGAGGTGGATGATGAAACCGGCAAGGTCGAAGTCCTGCGGTACACCGCCGTTCAGGACGCCGGCGTTGCCATTTATCCGCCGTACGTCGAAGGCCAGATGCAGGGCGGCGTCGTGCAGGGTGTCGGTTGGGCGCTGAACGAGGAGTACGTCTACGATGACGACGGTCACTTGCTCAACGCCAGCCTGCTGGACTACCGCATGCCGACCGCGCTCGACGTTCCCAACATCGAGACGATCATCGTCGAGGTGCCCAATCCTGGACATCCCTACGGCGTGCGCGGCGTGGGCGAAGTACCCATCGTGCCGCCGCCCGCGGCCATGGCCAACGCCATCCATGACGCGACCGGCGTCCGCATGAGCCATCTGCCCATGTCGCCGGCCCGCGTCCAGGCGGCGCTGGCAGCCGAGGCGTAAACCACGGTGGCGACCGTTCACATCCCCACCCCCATGCGGGAGGCGACGAACGGCGCCGCCAGGGTTGAGATTGAAGGCGCCACGGTTCGGGAAGTCGTGGAGCGCCTGGAAGCGAGCTACCCGGGCCTGGGCGGCCGGCTGGTCGAGGACGGCCAGCTCCGCCCAGGCCTTTCGGCCTTTGTCGACGGCGCCAACGTGGGCCGGCGCCTGCGCACCAGGCTCCAGCCTGAGAGCGAGCTGTTCTTCGTAGAAGCGCTCGGCGGCGGCTAGACTTTCCAAGATCCGGTTTCGACTCGGATTCACCACAGCACCGCGGGAGCAGGGAATGACAGCAGGCAACGGCGCGTATCGAGTCGTTGGAACCCGACCGGTCCGCCACGACGGCGTGGACAAGGTCACGGGACGCGCACGCTACGGCGTGGACGCCCACATGCCCGGCATGGTCTGGGGCAAGGTGCTCCGCAGCCCGCACGCGCGCGCTCGCATTCGCGGCATCGACACCTCGCGCGCCGAGGCCTCAAGCCAGGTGCTCGCCGTGGTCACCGGCGACGACTTTCCGGATCCGGGCGCCGGCGAGGCCGAAGCCAACGAATCCGGCATGCAGAGCCTTCGCTACATGGCCGAGCGGGTCATCGCCCGCGGCCGCGTCACCTATGAGGGCCAGGTCATCGCCGCCGTGGCCGCCGCCAGCGTCCACGAGGCCGAGGAAGCCCTGAGCCTGATCGACGTCGACTATGAAGTCCTGCCGCCCGTGCTCGACGTGCGCGAAGCCATGCGCGACGACGCGCCGGTCATCCTGGACGACCTGTACACCGAGACCGGCGGCGTCTTTGACGACAACCCCAGCAACATCGCCAAGCACTTCATCTTCGAAGAAGGCGATGTTGAGGCCGGCTATGCCGCCGCCGACCTAGTCATGGAGCGCTCCTACTCCACCGCCATGGTCCACCAGGGCTACATCGAACCGCACAACGCCCTGGCTCACTGGAACCAGGACGGCCACCTGATCGTCGAGTCCAGTTCGCAGGGCCACTTCGGCATTCGCGACGAGCTGGCCACCATGCTCGAGCACCCCAAGTCGAAGATCCGCGTGCTGCCGGCGGAAATCGGCGGCGGCTTCGGCGGCAAGACCACCGTCTATCTCGAACCGCTCGCGGCCGTGCTGTCCCGCAAGATCGGCCGCCCGGTCAAGATGACCATGAATCGCACCGAGGTCCTCATCGGCACCGGTCCGGCCCCCGGCGCATTCATGACGGTCAAGATGGGCGTGACTAACGAGGGCAAGATCACGGCCGTCAACGTCGACCTGGCCTTCGAGGCCGGCGGCTACCCGGGCTCGGCCGTCAGTGCCGGCTGCCTCTGCTGCATCGGCCCGTTCGACATCGAGAATTTCCGCGTCGACGGCTACGACGTGATCGTCAACAAGCCCAAGTCGCACGCCTACCGCGCGCCCGGCGCGCCCCAGGCCGAGTTCGCCGTGGACGCGCTAATCGACGAGATCTGCCAAGAACTCGACATGGACCCGCTCGACTTCCGCCGCCTCAACGCCTCCAAGGAAGGCGACCTGCGGGTGGACGGCACGCGCTTCCACCCCATCGGCAACATCGAGACCATCGACGCGGCAGAAGCCACCGACCACTGGCAGTCAGAGCTGGGCGAGTCCACCGGCACCAAGCGCCGGGGCCGTGGCGTGGCCTCCGGCTATTGGCTCAACGGCGGCGGCAAGTCCAGCGCCGTGGCCCGCCTCAATGGCGACGGCACTGTCACCCTGCTCGAAGGCTCCATGGACATCGGCGGCACCCGCACCTCCATTGCCATGCAACTCGCCGAATTCCTGGGCATTCCCATCGAAGACGTCGACCCGATCGTTCCCGACACTGATTCGATCGCATTCACCGGCGTCACCGGCGGCAGCCGCGTCACCTTCGCCACCGGCTGGGCGGCCATCGAGGCCGCGGAGGACCTGAAGGACCAGATGGTCGAAGGTCTGGCCGACTACTGGGACGTGCCGGCTGATTCGGTCACGTTCGAGGCCGGCGTGTTCAGCCAGAACGGCACCAGCCTCAGCTTCCAGGAGGCCGCGGCCGCGCTCCAGGAAGACGGCCTGGAAGTCGTGGGCAAGGCCACCGCCTCACCCGACGGCTCCGGCAACACCTTCGCCATCCACATCGCCGACGTCGAAGTCGACACCGAGACGGGCAAAGTCGAAGTTCTCCGTTACACCGCCCTGCAGGACGCCGGAACCGCCATCTACCCGCCCTACGTGGAGGGCCAGATGGAGGGTGGCGTTTCCCAGGGTGTCGGCTGGGCGCTGAACGAGGAGTACGTCTACAGCCCCGAAGGTCGCATGCTCAACGCCAGCTTTCTCGACTACCGCATGCCCACCTCGCTCGACCTGCCCATGATCGAGACGGTGATCGTCGAAGTGCCCAACCCGGGTCACCCCTACGGCGTCCGTGGCGTCGGCGAAGTCCCCATCGTTCCTCCGTTGGCAGCCATGGCCAACGCCATCTCCAACGCCATCGGCGTCCGCATCCGCGACCTCCCCGCCTCCCCCCGCGAAGTCCAGGCCGCCGTCGCCGCCAGCAGCTGATGGTGCATCGGCGCCCCTCTTCTCCCTCTCCCTTCCAGGGAGAGGGCTGGGGTGAGGGTCGATCGCGCCCCCACCAACCAAGCCCAAGAGAAGCAGCACCGTGAACCAGCGCCAAACCTCAATCCGCCGCCCGTCTTCTCCCTCGCCCTTCCAGAGACCTTTGCAGAATGCCCCTCGCTCTCGAAGGAGTGGCGGCTCTTACCCCCTCTCCCCGTGGGAGAGGGTTGGGGTGAGGGTCTTCCGGGCAACCATACATGGGTTACGCAATGGTCGCTTTGAGGGAGAGGGCCGGGGTGAGGGTCGATCGCGCCCCCACCAACCAAGCCCAAGAGAAGCCACACCATGAACCAGCGCCAAACCGACCGCGTAGCCGTAGTCACAGGTGCCGGCACCGGCATCGGCGTCGGCATCGCCCGCCGCCTGGCCCAGGAAGGCGCCAGCGTGGTCGTCTCCGCCGCCAGCAGCATCCAGGGTGCTCACGACCTCGCCGACGAGATCACCGCTTCAGGTGGATCGGCCTTGGCCGTGCAGGCCGACTTCCGCGACCCCACCACGGCCATTGACGTCGTCGAAACGGCCGTCAGCAACTTCGGCGGCGTCGACGTGCTGGTCAACAACGCCGGCTACACGCTCGACAAGCCCTTCCTCGAAACCACGCCCGACGACTGGTCCTCGCTATTCAACATCAATGTCCAGGCCATGATTGCCTCGGCGCATGCCGCCGCCCCGCATATGATCGAGCGCGACGGCGGACGCATCATCAACATCAGCTCGGTGCATGGCGGGCTGCACGCCAACGGTCACGTGATCTACGGCGCAACCAAGGGCGCCATCAACGCCTTCACCCGCGCCCTGGCGGTCGAACTGGCCCCGCACCAGATCACCTCCAACGTCATCGCCCCCGGCGCCATCTACGTCGAACGCTACGACCGCGACAATCGCGACCTCGAAGCCATCCGCACCTCCATCCCCAACCAGCGCCTCGGCTATCCCGAGGACATTGCCGGAGCCGCCGCGTACCTGGCCTCAGATGAAGCCCGCTACATCACCGGCGCCGTCCTCTACGTCGACGGCGGCGTCACCTCCGCCATGGCCGTAACCGACTAGCGAAGGCGGACCGCTCCGCGCTCTCCACCCGGGCCGGTCTCCTGGACTGCAGACCGCCCACGGCACGGACTTCGGCCTATCGCAACTCCGTCTAGTAGTCCGCATTCCACGGACTCGGCAGCAGCAACACCACGAACTGCGCCCGAAACGACGCCAATTGTCGCCGCAATCTCCGCCGATGCAGTTTCCGGGCGCGTCTATGCCAAATCGAATACTCCTGCGCAGCGCCTCGTGACTCTTCGGCAACGCAAGAATGCACTTCAACCGATAGCTTCCAGCAAGCTTCGATCATTGCTGTTCTAGCTCCAGATTTCGCATCATCTTCCGTAGCATTTCGTTGAATCGCTTCTTGATCTCATCCAGATCTCTCCCCTTGTAACCTTGGCGAGCTTTTTCCGCCGAAAATGACAATTGCTGATCATGTGCATCCGCACTATTGTCGATCTGAACGAAATTGAGCGTGCGTGCCCCGGCACACCTTGAGAACTCAGCCAGGCACTCGAGTCTTCGCGAAGAGTATGTGTCTGACCATCTTTTTCTGTTATTGAGAGCCTAACATATGACTGCACTATCGCAGATACAACCGAGAATAGCTTTATCTTGCCTTGCGAGTAGTCGACGAAGGACCGCACTACGGACTCGATATATTCCCCGCCTCTAAACCTCTAAACAGCGGCATCCGGCAAAGAACGCTTGAACAGTGCGATCTCTCGATCGATTTCGTCGAGGTCCTCGATGGACTCTCCCCTGGCAGCCTTCAGATAGAGGCTTAGGGAGTAATCGCAACAGCCAGCGACATAGTCGATGAAATGACTCAGGCTCTCCGTCTTGTCGGCGAGTTCGAGCTCACCGAAATACTGGTCTCGGTCTTCCCGTCGAATCAAAGCCGCCGTGTAGCCATGTTTGATGAGGATCATATTCATCAATAGTCGCGCCATTCGTCCATTTCCATCATCGAATGGATGGATGCGAACGAAACGATAATGGAACGTGGCGGCGATGATGACCGGGTGCTCCCCTTCTTGCTCTCTCGCTCGGTACGAATCCATGAGATCGCTCATGGCTGGCTTGACCTGCTCGGGGGGAGTGAAATAGTAGATCTCGCCGGTTGAAGTTCTTACATGGTTTGGAGTTGTCTTGTAATCGCCAACAGATATGCTTCGCTTCACGCGTCTTCCGTCCGGGGCTACCGCATCCGCCTCGTAGGGCTCCTTCAGCAGTACGCGGTGCAGGTTGCGAATGAATACCTCATTTAAGGCTTGATCATGCTTGATGGCCTCCTCTATTGCCTTCACGGCTTTGTCGTGCCCTTCGATGTCGAGATGATCGCGCATGGGTTTGCCGCGGGCCGTCAGGCCGTGGAGTATGAGACTGCGCGTTTCTCCCAGCGTAAGCTTGTTCCCTTCGATGGCGTTCGAGTGGTAGTTCGCCTGCAGTCTTAACTTCTGCTCGACTTGAGCCACAATGGCAGGCGGCAGCGGGCGTAGCTCGTCGAGTTCTCGCTTCAGGCGGTCAATCGCCTCAAGTGCATTCATGTCCCGGGCACCACAGACTCCGCCCGCTTTTCCTTCACCACCATTCCCATCCACGCCGGCGGATCATCAGGCGGGAAGCGTTCAGGCTGCGTCATACACCACGCGTCCCTCTCGCAGCGCGGGCTTGTACACCAGCGGATGGCTGTCCTTGTACCGCTCGATGTTCTCAGGCGTTGCCACGACAAGGTCAACCGCTGCATTCACACCTCGCAGCGCCCGGCGTATCTTGCCGCAGAGACCCCAGTGATCGGCGCCCGACTTGACGACCAGAATATCCAGATCGCTGTGCGGCCCCACCTCGCCGCGCGCGGCAGATCCGAAGAGGATGATCTTCTCCGGCTGCGCCGCCTCGACGATGCGCCGCACGACCTCCTTGATGTCGCTGGTCGTGACGTTCGTGTCGCCCAGCGAGGTCCTGTTCATTTCCGACTTCCGCGCGACCTGTACCGCATGCTCGCCTCGCGCACCTGCATGAGATTAGGCATCGCGTCCACTTCCAGCCAATAGTGCTGCACCTTAGCGACTTCATGCCACGGAAAGCAGGAAGGGTAGGCCATTGGTACCCGAGGATTTGGGCAGGCGGCGTCGCCTCCGCCATGGCGGTCTCGGACTAGCCGAGCGCTATCGGGCCCGCGCGCGGTGCCGCGCGCCCTGCCCTGTGGACCAGGACGGCCTGGCTCACCGGCCTGTCCAGTGTGATCCAGTGCCCGAGCGGTCGAGATCCCCAAATCAGCGACCACGCAAGTAGGCAATCCACGGCAGGATGCGGCTCTTCACCCTCTCCTGGGGGAGAGGCAGGTTCGGCCGTCATCGGCCGAAACCGGTGAGGGGTCTTCCGCGCAAGCAACCCTGAGATAACCGAGCGGTCTGAGAAAGCACCGCGAGCCCGCCGCTGCTTGTACCCTCCGCCCGGGCTCTGATCAGAGCCTTACGCATTAACACTGGGCGGGGTTATGCGAACACGGGCGGTTTGGGCTGTCGTACTGGCAGCGTTGTTCACAGCGGTATCAGTTTCATACTCAGCGGCCCAATGGCCAACGACCTGCGTCGAACTCAACGACATCGTCGAAGCCCATCTGGGCAACGACCACAACGTCGGCATCTATCAGAAAGTCTTCGGCGACCAGGCCGAACAGGCCTGTCAAAACGACCATCGCGACGACGTACGCAGCGTCTTCGCCTGGGCCATCGGCGGCGATGCGTCTCCCATCTCAAGTGTCGAGCGCGGTCAGGTCCTGCGCATCCTGGACGGCGACACCATCGAGATCCGCTACCTCAGCGGCGGCGAAGCCGTGGTCGGCCACGTCGAAAAGGTGCGCTACCTGGGCATCGATACACCCGAGAAAAGCGAGCCGGGCGGCGCCGAAGCCACCGACTTCAACCGCGCGCGCGTCGAAGGCCAGACAGTCCGGCTGGTCCGCGAGGGACGCAACCGCGACAACTTCGGCCGCCTTCTGCGCCACGTCTTCGTCGTCTACCAGGGCCAAGAAATCGACGTCGTAGCCGCGCTCACCGCGGCCGGACACGTCAAGGGCCAGGGCGTATCCACCGAATCACCAGGCGCGACTGGCTCCACGACAGCGCCGACGTCATCAACTGACACGGTCTATGACTCGTGCGAGGCCGCGGAAGCCGCCGGCGAGCCTCGCGTCCAGGGCAGTGCCGGAAACGGCCGCGGCTTTCCGCACGCAACCGTTCCCTCCGCCCGCGACGGCGATGGCGACGGCGTCGTCTGCGAAGTGTGAGTCCCAAGCGGTCTCGGCTCGCACGCCGGCCCGCTGAACATGCCGTTCAAGGCTTGGCGTGCGAGCGCTCGACTAGGCGATCGCTACCGAAGTCCGTCAGCCCCCAATTGGCGCCGGATACACCAGCGGAATCCCCGGCGTCTCCACCCGCAGTCCGTTGATCTGCCAGCGGCCCAGGCACGCCATCAGCAACAGGCGTCGGTCCGCGCCGCCGAAGACAATGTTCGTTGGCGACGAGATCGTCTCGTGCGTCGGATCGTCAACGAGCAGCTGCAGATGGCCGTCCGGAAGCATCCGGTAGATGCGGTCGGGTGTGTACATCGTGATGTGCAGCACGTCGTCCTCGTCAAACTGCACCCCGTCCGGCATGTGGTCGGGCAGCACCGTCACCACCTGCCGCTCGCCGGCCGATCCGTCGTCCAGGATTCGGATGCGCGAGACGCCCGGCAACCACGTCTCCACCACGTACAGCCACTCGCCGTTGCGGTCCACGCACATCCCGTTGGTGAAGTACCGCGACGCGTCGCTGAACATCACCGTCTCGCCCGCCGGCGTGATCCGGAAGATCCGGCCCGTGAACTCGCCCGCCGTCTGCGAGTCCGACACGTATAGGTCGCCCGAGGGATGGAAACACGGATAGTTCGGCACCACCATCGGAACCTCGGCCGTGCCGGTGCTCAGCACCGAGACCTCCCCACCCCCGGCCTCGACCCGCATCACCTTGTGCGCGCCGATGTCGCAGGCGTAGATGTTCGCGTCCCGGTCGCAGCACAGCCCCGCCACGAACCCTTCCAGCGACGCAATCTGCTCGTACGTCCGCGCCTCCACGTCGATCCGGTAAATCTGCCCCGCCTCGCCCCCCGCGTAGGCAAAGCCGTCCGGCCCCCAGGTCACCCCCTCCGGATGATCCAGGTCCCCCGGAACTCCGCCCACGATGAACTCAACGTCACTTATCGGTCGCAGCGGTATGCCCATGGCAAGTCTTCGCAAATCGCCTGCGCCGCTCACCGTACAGCAAACCCGTCCCAGCGGTAAGCCGCCTCAGTACACTCGCGCCACTCCTGCACCCCTCCGCCCTCACACCCACACGAACCCACCCCCACAGGCACATGTCATCAACCTGCCCGGGTGCGCCAAGCCGGTTCACCAGATTCACATGGCCCACAAACCAGCGAAGGTCGCGACCCACCCGGTCCGAAGCTAGCGCTTCAGGCGGTTCTGCCAGGCACACGCTGCATCGTTCCGAACCACGGCGGTGGACGCTGAAGGCTCCAGTAATGGTCGCCCGCGCCGTACTGCCTCGGCCCCGCTCCCTCCGTGCTTAGAGTCCACCACTCGCGGATGCTCGCGTGGGCCGGACGCCTTCTGCTCCTGGGCGCGGTGGGTTCGTGCTGGGGCGGGTTCGTCGTCCCCCAACTCATCAACCTGGCATTTCCCGAGCTGCTGCCTTACAGCGCGCTTCCGCGTTACCTGGATCCCGGAATCGAGGGCACCCTCGCCAACGCAATCTCGGCCGCGGCCCTGCTGGCCGTAGCCGTGCTCGCTCTCGCGAACGCGATCGTCGGGACGTCCCGGGCCCAAAGCCGCGTCCACGTCGTTGGCTGGACCATCCTCGCCCTGGCAACCATCTATCTGGCCAGGGACGAGCTGAGCACGGATCTGCATGGCGAGACCTTGCAGGGTCTCCGGCGTACGGTCTTCGGCGACTCGTGGGACGCCTTTACCTGGACGCTCCACCTCGGTCTGTTGCCCGCGGCCTTCGGTCTCACGGCTGCGGGAATCGCCGTCACGAATCCGCGCAGCCGGGCCGTAGCCCTGCCGCTGGGCATCGGCCTTGCCGCCTGGATGCTCGCAACACTCGTGGACTACAACCGGCAATCGCTCTTCGCCGGTCGCGCCGGCCAGCTTGAAGTCGTGCTTGACGAGTCATTGGAGTTGAGCGGAAGCCTGCTCATGGCCTTCAGTGCCGGCAGCGCCTTACGTAGGCATTCGGCGCTGCAACCCTTGGCCGACCCCATCCCCGGCCGCCGCTTGTTTCGTCTGGCGGTCGGATCCATCGCCCTGGTGGCGGTTCTCGGCAGCCTCGCCATCGGCTTCCTGTTCCGCGCTCCCGTCGTCGATGCGCAATCCACCTCGCATGTCGATCGCTTTCGATTCAGCCTCAGGGATCAGGAAGCCGCCGTACAGGAGTTCCGCATGCCCGCCGTACCGGTAGGCAGCATTCGTCTTCGAGTAGCCAACCAGGATCCAGCTGGCCGGGCGGGAACGGTGGGAGTCCGCCTGACAAGACCTGAGGCCTCGCAGCCAATCCTCGCGCAGGGGTCCGCCAGCGCACCTGCGCTCCAGGGCCCTGCCTGGGTCAAACGTCACGCTCCATCCCAAGCTCGTTGAGCCTGGGGGGCAGCCATTGGCCTTGGCCGTGGTGGCTGACCTCAACCGGGACGCGCAGCTACTGGTCAGCGCGACCAAGCGGAATCGTCACCTGGCGGGCAATCTCTGGATCAATGGTCAGATCACTTGGCCCGACCAGAGCCTTGAGTTCGTCGCCTACGGGACGAGCGAGCCAACCCGCGGCAAGCTTGCCGGACTCTGGACCCTCCTCATCTCCGGCTGGCGCTGGCCGCTGCTGCTCGCCGACCTCTTCATTGCGCTCACATTCATCACCTTCGTCCCCGTCCTGCTCGTCTCCCTCGCCCTCCCCCGCCCATCCGCCCCTCGCCACACGCCCTCCCCCTAATCCGGTCCGCCTCCAACACCCTTCCTCCGCACCTCACGCCCCACTCCTCTCCGCTCTTCCCTCCCCCTTCCTCACCGCGTACCCTGCCCCCACCCCAACCCGCATCCCTACCCCCCATGCCCTGGACCCAAATCTCTCCTCGCATCTTCCGCTTCACCGACACCTGCAACGCCTACTGCATCACCTCCGGCGACCGCGCCATCCTCATCGACGCCGGCTCCGGCGCCCTCGTCGATCACCTGCACGAAATCGGCGTCAACCAGATCGAGTGGGTCCTCCACACCCATCACCACCGCGACCAGTCCTGGGGCACCCCCCGCCTCCGCCGGCACGGCGCCAAAGTCGCCGTCCCCGAACACGAACGCCACCTCTTCGACCAGGCCGAACTCTTCTGGCAACACAAGCGCGTCTACGACAACTACAACGACCGCAACACCTTCTTCACCCTCGCCCAGAACGTCCCCGTCGACGCCGACCTCCAGGACTACGAAACCTTCACCTGGCGCGATGTGGAACTCCAAGTCATCCCCGCCAAGGGCCACACCCACGGCAGCAGCATGCTCATCGGCCACGTCGACGGTCACAAAGTCGCCTTCACCGGCGACCTCCTCTGCGCCGGCGGCGTCCTCTACCAGTACCACGCCCTCGAATACGGCTACGGCGACCAGCAGGGCGCCCTATTCACCCTCCAGTCACTCCAGGCCCTGCGCCGCCACGCCCCCGACCTCGCCCTCCCCTCCCACGGGGACTCGATCGAGGACCCCGTCGGCGACTGCGCCCGTCTCGAAGACCGCCTCATGGCCCTCGCCCGCCTCGGCGGCGGCATGCGCTTCCTCGGCGGCAACTGGGACCACGGCCTCGACATCCTTCCCGACCCCAAGTTCATCCAGGTCTCCCGCCACCTCCTTTGGGGCGGACCCCACACCTGCTCCAACTTCTACGTCCTGCTCTCCGAAAGCGGCAAAGCCTGCTTCGTCGACTACGGCCACGCCTTCTGGGCCCACATGGCCGTCGCCCAGGAGCGCGAAGACGGCGACACCATGCGCTTCGTCGTCCACCACCTCGACGAGCTGCGCGAAACCTACGGCATCCACGACATCGACATGGTCCTCGTCACCCACATCCACGACGACCACACCGCCGGCATCCCCTACCTCGTCCGCCACGAAGGCGCCCGCGTCTGGGCCCTCGACGAGGTCGCCCAGGTCCTCGAAGACCCTGCCGGCTGGTGCAGCACCCCCTGCACCCTTCCGAAACCCATCCCCATCGAGCGCAAGCTCACCGACGGTGAGAGCTTCCAGTGGGAGGAGTACGAGTTCGAAGTCCACCACGCTCCCGGCCAAACCGAGTTCCACTCCGTCCTCGCTACCCACGTCGATGGTCAGAAAGTCGCCTTCACCGGCGACAACATCTTTCTCGAGCTCGCCCCCGGCCACACCGGCGACATGACCGTCCAGCTCTATCAGACCACCGTCCTGCGCAACAGCATCCAGCTCTGGATGCACCGCCGTTGCGCCGACGTCATGGACCTCGTCCAGCCCGACCTCGTCTGCCCCGGCCACCGCGAACTCATCCCCTGGGACCCCCGTCGCGCCGCCGAATACCGTGACTTCATCGCCCGCAAAGAGCGCGTCGTCCGCGACCTGCTGGACGACCCCGTCGACCAGGGCGTCGACCTCTGGTGGGCCCGCCTCGTCCCCTACCTGCGCACCGTCCAACCCGGCGAAGCCTGCACCTACCGCCTACTCCTTCGCAACAACGCCCAAAACCCCGCCCGCCTCGAAGCCCGCCTCCTCGTCCCCGACGGCTGGCAAACCTCCCAGGCCTTCCAACCCCTCGACCTCGAAGCCGGCGCCCGCGGCGAACTCACCCTCACCGCCACCGCGCCACCCCATTCCGACATCCGCCGCATCCTCACCGCCGAACTCCACATCAACGGCAAATCCCACGGCCCCATCCCCGAAGCCCTCGTCACCGTCACCGCCCCCTGACCTACGGCCGGCGTCCCCGACCCGCCCGTCTTCCGCGCAAAGTTGCCCGGACCACCCCCCCGTTCGTGGTGAGCCGGCACGCAGTCCGCGGAGTGCCGTGTCGAACCACACCCTCCGGCAACCAAGCCGGAGCCGCCGTCTTATCCCCCGAGCGCAGGGGCGGGTCCCCGACCCGCCCGTCTTCCGCGCAAGGCTGCAAGGACCACCCCACCGTTCGTGGTGAGCCGGCACGCAGTCCGCGGAGTGCCGTGTCGAACCACACCGTCCGGCAACCAAGCCAGAGCCGCCGTCTCATCCCCGAGCGTAGGGGCGGGTCCTCGACCCGCCCGTCTTCCGCGCACCCCACCAACCCAAAGCACCGCGTGGGGCCACCACCCTCTTGGCGGGAGCCGCCGCTCTTCACCCTCTCCGAGGGGAGAGGCAGGACCTGTCCTGAGCATGCCGAAGGATTCCGCCGTCCTCGGCGGAAATAGGTGAGGGGTCTTCCGCTCATGCAACACCCCCCAGCACCAGCGCCGCTTTGCGCTCCCCACCCCGGGCGAATCCGCTCTTCACCCTCTCCGAGGGGAGAGGTAGATTCCGCCGTCCCCGGTGGGAATCGGTGAGGGGTCTTCCGCTCATGCGACACCCCCCAGCACCAGCACCGCGTTGCGCTCCCTACCCCGGGCGAATCCGCTCTTCACCCTCTCCAAGGGGAGAGGCAGGTTCGGGCGTCTTCGGCCGACACCGGTGAGGGGTCTTCCGAGCAACCAGCTTCGGATTACGCAGAAGCCTGCCGTCGCTACAAGAATCTTCCCAACCCACAAGCCACAATGAACCCCCAACCCCACCTAAAGAAACAGAACCAACATGCAAATCCTCATCATGGGCTCCGGCGGCGTCGGCGGCTTCATCGGCTCCCGTCTCCTCCAAACCGGCCATAACGTCACCTTCGTCGCCCGCGGCCCCCACCTCAAAGCCATCCGCGACCACGGCCTCTGCATGGTCAGCGAAACCGGCACCCGCCACATCCACCACGTCGACGCCGTCGAACG
Organism: Chloroflexota bacterium; assembly: GCA_026707585.1. Taxonomy (GTDB): domain Bacteria; phylum Chloroflexota; class UBA11872; order UBA11872; family UBA11872; genus UBA11872. Next base: position 93,217 of record JAPOWQ010000053.1, read on the forward strand.
CCCGGAAGAAGCCAACTCCCAATTCGACCTGGTCGTCTTCGCCGTCAAGTGCTACGACACCCAGCCCGCCGCCCAACTCCTCCGCCCCGCCCTGAACGACCAGACCGCCGTCGTAACCCTCCAGAACGGCATCGACAGCGTCCCAACCCTGTCATCCATCCTCGGCCCGCAACACGTCATCGGCGGCGCCACCTGGCTCACCGCCCACATCCTCGAACCCGGCGTCATCGAATACCAGGACGCCGAAGTCCGCGCCGCCATCGGCGAACCCGCCGGCGGCATCTCAGACCGCGTCCAAACCATCGGCCAGGCCTTGCGCGCCGCCGGCATCGAAACCGACGTCAGCGACGACATCGACCACGTCCTCTGGAACAAGCTCGTCCTGCTCGCCGTCCTGGGACCCGTCACCGCCGCCTGCCAGCTCCCCCTCGGCCCCATCCTCGCGACTGAGGGCATGCTCGACCTCTTCCGAACCATGTTCAACGAAGCCATCGTCGTCGCCCGCTCCCAGGGCATCCAGCTCGCCGACGCCACCACCAACGACCTCATCGCCCTTCTCCAGTCCCTCCCGGCCGACAACACCACCTCCCTCCAGGTCGACTTCGCCCACCAGCGCCGCGTCGAACTCGACTACACCGCCGGCGCCGTCCTCCGCCGCGCCCACCAATCCGCAATCCCCACCCCCACCCTCCAAACCCTCTACCTAACCCTCAAATCCCGCGCCCAATCGTTCGGAGGCCTGTAGGGGCGGGCAACAAATCCGCCCGCGCCACCCCGTTCGTGGTGAGCCGCCCCGGAGTCTTTCGTAGGGGCGTGTCGAACCACTCAGCCCTCAGCGCCGAAGCCTCCCCTGACCCTGCCGAAGGAAACCGACACGCTATGCTCATGTTTCGCTGGGCCGCGTCCAGACCACCGACTTCGCAAGCACCACGCTCAACGTGAAGCGCGTGACTGCGCCATCGACGAAAATCCTGTCTGACGCACGGGGGCAGGACGCAAATACGCCGTCGGAGAGCGTCGAATGATCCGAGTCGACGTCAAACCCGAGATACTCCGCTGGGCGCGTAAGCGCGCTGGCCTAAACCAGCAAGACTTGGCTCGCAGGTTCCGAAGGCTGGAGGACTGGGAAACCGGCGACGTCCAGCCGACCCTCAAGCAGCTTGAGGCGTTCGCCCGTGCCGTCCATGTGCCAACGGGCCATTTGTTTCTCAGTTCGCCGCCGGACGAGCCGGTCCCGATTCCCGACTTTCGAACGGTCGCCGGGCGCCGCGTGACCCGCCCAAGTCCCGACTTGCTGGACACGATGTATCTCTGTCAGGAGCGGCAGAGTTGGTATCGGGAATATGCCCGAATGGAGGGCCAACCCGAGTTTGGCTTCGTCGACAGCGCCACGCTTGCGACTCCTGCCGCCACGGTGGCGGCCGAGATGCGCGAGACGCTCGACTTCCAGGTCGCTGAGCGCCAAGAGTGTCCGACCTGGAGCGACGCCTTGCGCCTGTTCACGCAGCGCGCTGATCAGATCGGCGTTCTCGTCATGGTGAACGGTGTTGTTGGAAGCAACAACCACCGCCGGCTCGACCCGTCCGAGTTTCGCGGCTTCGCGCTTGCCGATCCGCTGGCGCCCTTGGTCTTCATTAACGGCGCCGACACCAAGGCCGCGCAGATGTTCACGCTTGCGCATGAACTGGCACACATCTGGCTCGGATCTTCGGCCTTGTCCAACATCGGTGCCAGGCCCGCGCCGGACACTCGGCGCGAGGAAGTCTGGTGCAATGCCGTGGCGGCCGAGTTCCTGGTCCCTCTCGCCGCCCTGCGCGCCGAACTGAGCGAAGACGAGCAGCTGCCGCACGCGGTGTCGCGTCTCGCTCGCAGCTACAAGGTAAGTACCCTGGTCGTCCTACTCCGCCTCCTGGACGCGGAGTGGATTGACCGCCAGACCTTCGAGATGCACTGGCGGAGCGAGAGTGAACGCCTGAAGACATTGAATCGGAGCAGCGGCGGAGGTTGCAACTTCTACAGGACCACGCTTGCACGCGTGAGCCGGCGATTCGCCCGGGCGCTCGTGGAGAGCACCCGCGAAGGGCATACGCTCTACCGCGATGCGTTCCGCATGGTCGGCGTCTCGAAAGTCGAAACCTTCAACAACCTCGGGCGTGAAGCAGGCGTAGTGGATTGACGAGGTATCTGCTCGACTCCAACGTTTTCATCCAGGCAAAGAACCTGCACTACGGTTTCGACTTCGTCCCGGCATTCTGGGACTGGCTGCTCAAGGCGAACCACGAAGGCAAAGTGGCAAGCATCGAGCAGGCGGCGGACGAACTGCGCGCTGGTGGGGATGAGCTATCGCAATGGGCCGAGGAACGAGGCGACACGTTCTCTCTCTCCGCCGATTCCGCCGTCCTGCCTGCTCTCGACACAGTCAGCCCTTGGGCAATTGGCCAGCACTATGATCCGGCGGCCATCGCCACCTTTCTGCAGCTGGCCGACTATTGGCTCATCGCTCACGCACTAGCGCACAACTACGTCGTCGTCACCCATGAGGTCCCTGCCCAAACCATCCGAAAGATCAAGATTCCAAACGCCTGCATCGGTCTCAACATCCGCTGCATCAGTCCCTACCAGATGCTGCGCCAAGAAAAGGCCCGGTTCGTTCTCGGCTGAGTCACACAGCATCACCGTCCAGTCCGCGCCGGTTACCGAGAAGCCCAGGCAGACGGCCCCGCAGAAAGAGGGATCCTCGCTAGTACTCCATATGCCTCGTTCTGTAAGCCCGAGGTTCCCACGCTCGAACACGGAGGCTCCCTGTCGCTGAGCCTCTCCCACAGATAGGCATCGCACCCCGTCGTAGTCAAGCGTTCTCGGCATCAAACTCCTCGAGTGTGTACAGTTTGTGGTTCGTGGATCGAGCGCCAATTTGGTGCTCGGCCAGTAGTATCGCGAGTTGCTCACCGCTCATTAGCGCCACCGGATGGGCATCTAACCGCTGCGCCTCATTCTTGGCCCCGGCGCTGAAGTCGCTCGTCGTGATGATTAGCGCTTGCTCGTGTGCTCCAAGCGATCCCCGCACGGTTTGAACCACCGGTGCCGTTACGTTTCTCTTCCAGCGTTTCGCTTGAACCGCCATTCGAATTCGAACGGAGTCACCCACGACCAGCGTTCCCCGTGCATCAATGCCGCCGTCGCCTGTAACTTTCGTCACCTCGACATTGTCAAACCCCATCGCCCCAAGCAATTGCCCAACTAGATTCTCGAAGTCGGCAGGTGAAGCACTGCGTGCGCGTTCGAGTAACCCCCGACGCACCTCGCGGTTTCTCTCCTCGATCAGCCCTGCTACCTCGACAGGAAGCCAAGCGGTTAGACCAACCAGCCCCGGTCCATGCCGATCGAAGCGAGGCGTCTCCCCTCGTGCCTCCTGGCGTCGGATCTCGGTCAGAATCATTGCGTACATCGTCGCCGCGGGTGTACGTCCCTTGGTGCGAATCAACCCGAAGTCAAGTGCCTGCCCTGTGATCTCTGCGTAGTGCAGCGGTTCCTGATTGACGGACTCGCTCAGAATGCGTTCAGCCGCGTCGGTGAAGGACATGCTGGGCTCAACGTCACCATTCTCGCCGTTGGTCGGCTCGCTGTCGTCGTCTGAATCGGTTCCACCGGAGAAACCTGAACTCAGCTCGTACACCCCCCGACTCGATCGAACGAAGCGGGAATCAGTGCCTCGCTCCTTTATGTCAACTGCGAGACGTGCGTTGATCGTTGCCCACGGCGTCTTGCCTGTCGTGGTCCAGAGCTCCCGCGCCAGCACTCGCTTAGAAATTTCCTTGTAGTGCAGCGGACCTCCTGCGTGTTGCAGCACTACGGCAACGGCATCGAGAGAGTCCACAAACTCACCTCAGTCAATAGTTGGGCAGGCACTCAGTTTATCTCTCTGTGGGACTCTATCGCAGACAACCGCACCGCGGAATCACCGCATCTCCACCACAAGTGTTCCGGGAATGCCTCGCTCGGTGGCTACACCAGCAACGCGATCAAGATCCCCGCCACCGTGCCCAGCACATTGACGACCACGAGCAGAAGCAGTCCCGCAAACCACGTCGTCTGTCGCGTCTCAAGATTCGCAAGGTCGGCCTTAGTCGCCAGGTGGCTGTACGCCCCCTTGAGTCGGGCGAGTCGTTCCGCTTCTGCTGACTTCGGTCCCTCCGCGTCAAAGGTCCCTGCACCCCGCCCTCGGGCGCCATGGGCCAGAGTTGAACAAACACCCGCCCATACAAGACTCTACCTGCGAGCCTCTAGCATGGGCCGAGAACCGCCGGCCCCCTTGCCCGGCCCCCGTCTTCCCCCGCTACTCGCGGGAGAGGGCCAGAGCCTGCCCCGGACTCGATCCGGGCGTGAGGGCCTTCCGCTCGAGACCACCGAGCCCAGCACCGCGCCAAGCCGCCATCTGATAGCGCGGGTCGCCACTCTTCACCCTCTCCAAGGGGAGAGGCGGATTCGGGCGTCTTCGGCCGAAATCGGTGAGGGGTCTTCCGGGCAACCACCTTCGGGTTACACAGATGCCTCCTCGGGCAGACGGTTGGGGTGAGGGTCTTCCGCGCAACCAATGCCCCACACCACGAACGCCCGTGCGCCTTCCCCCCGGGGCCGCCATTCTTACCCTCTCCATTGAGGGAGAGGGCAGGGTGAGGGTGGCTGCCACCCCCAGCACCCTCGCGAAGCAAGCAGCAACCAATCAAGGCGAGCCCGCCTCCTATTCCCTCTGGGCGTGGGAGAGGGCTGGGGTGAGGGTCTCCAGCGCAACCAACCCCCGAGGCGCCAGCAGGCTCCACGGTCGCCGATCTTCACCCTCTCCAAGGGGAGAGGCAGAACCTGTCCTGAGCTAGCCGAAGGATTCGGGCGTCTTCGGCCGAAATCGGTGAGGGGTCTTCCGGGCAACCACCTTCGGGTTACACAGATTCCTCCTCGGGCAGACGGTTGGGGTGAGGGTCTTCCGCGAATCCAACCCCTAAGAGCTACCAACCTCCGCCATACCGAATACCCGTCGGCAAAACCCCCGTCTCCTCCCCCCGCCGCATCCTCTCCGCCGTCTCCACCACACTCCGCACATCATGCCGAGGCTCATACCCCAGCAACCCCTTGGTCTTCCCCAAATCAAACTCAAAGAAATTCGACTCCGGCAACCGCGCGTCCACGAACTCAAGCCCATACCGCTCCGCCAACCAGGGCACATGCTCCTCCCACCGGAACACCGCCGCCCCGCCCAGCGTGAACTCCTCGCCCACCGCCGCATCCTGCTCCAGCGCCAGTACCAGCCCCTGCACCACGTCCCGCACGTCCGCGAACTCCTGCTTGTACGGCGTCCCGTCCGGACACCGGCTCAGAAGCAACTTCTCCTCACCCGTCCACAACGACCGCAGCTCGTCCAGAATCTCCTCCTCCTCAGGACTCTCCGCCGACTCACCCCCGAACCGCTCCACCGCCTGGCTCAGGAAAAACCGCCCCGGCAGCCCGTCCCCATTCAGGAACTCCCCCGGCTCGATCACCGTCGCAAACCGCATCGACGTCGCCGGAACGCCGTACTGCCGGTAATACGTCATGCACAGCTCCTCGCCCACCCACTTCGTAAGGAAATACGGCATCTGCTTGTACTGGCTCACCATCGCCTCGGTTATCGGCTCTTCGAAAAACCGCCCCTTCTCACCCAGCCGCCAGTAAATCGCCTCCGTGCACGCATACACCAGCCGCTGCAGATTCGGCACGTCCGCCCTCACCGCCTCCAGGATGTTCACCGTCCCCATCCCATTGATGTTCAGGTACTGCCGGTTGTCAAACGGACCGCCAAACGCCGCCGCCAGGTGATAAATCGCATCCACCCCCTGCACCGTCCGCGTCACGTCATCGAAATCCCGCAAATCCCCCTCCACCACCTCCACCCCCTCATACCCCGCCAGCTTGTCCGCCCGGCTCGCATCCCCCGGATACACCAAACACCGAACCTCATGCCCCCGCCCCAACAGCTCAACCGACAAATTCCCCCCAATCCGCCCCGTCCCACCCGTCACCAAAATCCTCATCCCATCCCCTACTCGTTCACGCCCACACCAACCGCAATCTCCCCTATTTTCCCGCCCCCGCCGCGACCCCGATCCTCCTCGTAGAGGCGGCGTCTGAGACCCGCCCGTCTTCCGCGCGTGACCCGTCCGAGTTCACCCGAACCTGCTTCCCACCGCCCCAGCGGCCCCGATCCTCCTCGTAGGGGCGGCGTCTCTGACCCGCCCGTCTTCCGTTCGTGACCCGTCGGACTTCACCCAAACTTGCTTCCCGCCCCGCCGCGACCCCGGACCTCTTCGTAGGGGCGGCGTCTGAGACCCGCCCGTCATCCTCGCACCCCACCACCCCAGAGGACTCCGTCGGGCCGGCACCCTTGTGACCTGACCGCTACTCTTCACTCTCTCCACGGAGACAGGCACAACCTGTCCTCAGCCGGCCGAAGGATTCAGGCGTCTTTGCGCCCTGGGCCCCTCGTGGTGTGGCTCGGGTGCGCCCGGAGGGAGGCGCCGTCTGCCCCGTCAGTGCTCCTCAAAGGGGTTCTGAATGGTCAGCTGGTCCACCCGCTGGCCGTGGTGCAAGTCTTCGCTGTAGAGACGTGTGCAGCCGGCTTCCAGCGCGGCCGCCACGATCAGGGAATCGTAAAAGCTGAACCCGAATTGCGCGTGCAGGCGCAGGCCGCGCGCGTACAGCGAGCGCGACGGGTTAACCCGCCACAGCGGCGCCAGCACGTCGTCCAGCAGCAGCCGCGCGCTGGCCGGCCGCGCACCCAGCTTTCGCGTGACCACATTCAGGGTTTCCTGCACGACCTGGTAGCTGATGCAGCCGCTCCCCTCTTCCAGGCTGCGGCGCACCAGTCCTTCGGCGCGCTCACGCTTGTCGGGCGCGGTTTCGTCGAACAGGTAGACGAAGACGTTCGTGTCCAGAAAGTCCTCAGCGCTCATTCATTTCGTCCCGCGTGAAATGGCGGCCGCCCGTGGCAATGTCGCCGCGCAGCAGGCGAATGGTCGCCATGGCCGCGTCAGCCTGGTGTGTGCGCCCGGCATAGTCCGCAAGCCAGCGCCGGAATTGCGCGTTCAGCGTCGTACGCTCGGCCGCCGCGCGCTGGCGCGCCGCCAGGATCAAGCTCGCATCAGCGCTCAGAGTGATGTTCTTCACGAAAACCTCTCGGAAGCCCGTGCCCACGATTCTAGTGCACACGATCCTCGTGTGCAGCCCCACCCCGTCAACGCCCGCGGCGCCGCATCGGCGCATACCGCGAAGCGGCAGTTTCAAACCACTCTCGTCCAGCCGCGCCCCCTCTCTCGCGCCGACCTACCCCGCGCTCGATCTCGACCTCGCCCCCGGGCAATACCACATCCGCGTCATCGGTCAGTGGCCAGACAACCTCGGCGCCGCCTACGCCGATCGGCGCTACAACGACGTCGCCTACGAGTTCGGCCTCAGCGTGCCCGGAGACGTCGAGCTGCTTGCCGAATGCGCCAGCACGCTAATCGGCGGCGACATCAGCATCACGCTGGATACGCTCAACGACCCGCTGCGCACCGCCCCCGACAGCGCCAACCACGCCGGCTGCAGATTCAACAAACCCGACGCCCGAATCTCCTTGACCCTGGACAACGGCGCCCAGTCCTACACGGAACACTTCCACATCAACCCACCGTCCCTGAGTGTCGGCTTCCCGCTACCCCCGGAGTCGGTCTCCGAAAAGATCGGCGACCCACTCCCACCCGGCAAATACACCCGACGGCTCGTCGCGCTAAGCGATGACGGGGACCAGGTAGACCTGTCCTCCATGGGCGCCTTCCTCGCAACTGTCGCCGTATCCGGACCCTGACCCGGCACACCCCCAACCCACTGGCCGGCTGCAGCTAGGCGAACTCCCGCAGCCCGCTCCACCGCTGCCCATCCAGCGCCTTTCCCGCATGAGCCACATCACTCCGCCCCGCGTAAGTCTGGCCGCTCGAAGTCAGACCTACGCCAGCCCCCATCAGAAGCCTCAATCCGAAGCAGCCCGCCAACCGCCTGGAACACCCAACCTCCATCACCTGCTCCGTCACCATCCATCAGTTATTGGCCACTCGTCCGCAGATAGTGTACACTAGCGGTAACCGATCCGCAAGTCGAAGCTCCGATGCCCGCGCAACACCCGCCAGGCCCTGCCGCCGCCCCTCGCTGCGCCCCCGCCAACGCCGCACAACCAGCTCTCTTGAGCGCCCACTCGCATCACCCGGTCCAGGCATCCCGCTGCCCTGGCCTTGCCGGCCGCCTACCTCACCCCTCCCAAGCCCCAAAATGCGGTCGCCGGGAACCGCCAATTCGGCACCCCCAAAACGCCCCGCCGCGCCTCAAGAGTTTTTTAGAAAAAACTCTTATTGCGCACGCGAGGCCCATTTCGCGCCCTCTAGCGGCCCGCCATCGCTGCCTAGCTCAGCAGCCCCAGCTCCCGATCCGCCACGTCCTGGTAGCTGCTCAGCGACCCATCCACCACTTCCTGCATCGTCACCGGCCGCCCCGCCTCCGACGACTCATGCGCCGCGATCACCAGCGCCACCGCCGCCAGTCCAACCTCGGCATCCACCTCCACTTTCCCGTCGCCCTCGATCGCATCCAGCAGCTCCGCCATCTCAATCGCAATCAGCTTCAGATCCGCCCCGCTACCCACGTCACTGTGGTCGTTGTTGTAGCGGGCCAGCCGCTCCCCGCCAAAGAACCGCGCCGTCCGGTCGTCCAACCCGAAGTCCGGCGCCAATGCCAGCACCTCCTCATCCGGCAGCGCCTCCTTCGACCGCCCGGGGTACACCTGCAGCGGCAATCCCTGCCGCACCCCCGGCATGTCTATCTGCCCGTCGCTGCCCCAAAACGTGAATCGGTTAAACCCCGGCCCTTGCGCAGCCAGCTCGTACAGCCACTGCCCCAGCGCCCCGTTGGCGTACTCGTACGTCGCCATCAACACATCAGGCGCATCCGCCGGCTGGCTCTCCGGGTACTCCGCCGAGTAGTGCTCGTGAAACGGCTTCACCTTCTCGCCTCGGAAATACCGCAGCGGCTCCCGCAACCGCACCTGCCCGTGAACCCGGTCGATGTCGCCCCCGAAATACAGCTGCAGGTCCGCGTTGTGAACGCCGGACTCCAACAGCGAGCCGCCCTGCATCCGCTTGAACTGCCATCCCCCGGCGCTGGCTCCGCGACCGCCCCCGGCCGCGTAATCCACCACCGTCCGCAAGTCACCAATCCCGCCGGCATCCAGCACCGCCCGCAGCAGCCGCGCAATCGGGTCCCGCCGATAGTTCTCCGCGACCGACAACACCCGCCCGTTCCGCTCCGCCGCACTCTGCATCGCCCGGCAGGCCCGCACCCCCGGCGCCATCGGCTTCTCGCACAACACGTGCAGCCCCGCCGCCGTCGCCGTCTCCACCACCACGTGATGCGCCGCCGCCGCCACCACAACATCGACGACGTCCAAGTCCGGCGTCGCCGCTATTGCGTCCTCACTCGAGGTAAAGCACGCCGGCCGCGTTCCCAGGATCTCCTCCGCCTCCCCCGCCAAGAATTCGGCCCGCTCAATCTCCCGATCCACCACAGCCGCCAGCTCCAGCCGCCCCGGCTCAAAGTCCTCCAGCGTCCGATACGCCCGCATGTGCCGCCGACCCATTCCCCCACACCCCGCCAACACCAGTCGTCGACGCATTGCTCTGCTCCCAGTCAGCCTCATCGCCGCCGTGAGGGAACAGTACCGCAGTTGCTCTTCAGCCCGCCCTTCGTCCCGCAGCTAGGCCGCAACCCAGCGATAGCTGTAGAGGCTGGCGCTTTGCATTTTCACCCGCAGCAGCACTTCCCCATCCGCCTGCGGCGGAACCACCGCCCCACCCCGCCACGCCACCTCCACCTCAACCGAGTTCAAAGACGAGAACCGGCAGTCGTCGGCCGCGAATCCTTTGATCGGCTCACCCCGAACCGACAGCACCTCAACCGAAGCCGTTCCGGTCTCGGCCCGCAGATTCAGCGACAACCGACGCGCCTCCCGCGCGTCCAGCGGCCCGCACACCATGGAGCCGCCAAACATCTCGCCTTCCATCGAGACGAAGCCGTCCCGCCGTATGGTTGCGATCCCAAAGGCCCGCCGGTGAAGATCCGCGGCTCCGTGATGGGTGCAGGTTCCGGCGTACCAGAATCGCAGCCGGTCGCCCAACGGCTCCGGCGGCGTGCTCGCCAGCATGATCCAGTGCGAGTCCCACGCGCCCTCACCGCCCAGCGGCATCACGGGTCGTCGCCCGGCAACGCGCCTCCATCGGCGTGCGTCCTCGCTCCAGGCCAACTGCACGTCCAGCGTCTCGTCGTCCGTGTGATAGACCTCGATGAACCCCAGGTATCCCCGCCCATAGGCCGCCGGGAACATGCTGTAGAACTCCGTGCCGGCGGGATCGTCATCGTCCGGCCACAGCATCCGCCCGTGATGTGTCCAGGTCAGCAGATCCGGACTTTCCCACAGATCCATGTCGCGCTTGAGCCCCCGCACACCTGCCTGCCGCTGCACGCTCAGGTGCCGGTGACGCGTCAGCAACATGCACGTCTGTCGCCGCGGATCCCAGGCCAGCTGCATCCGATCTCCCTGGCCCGGCAGCGTCGGCTCGCCGTCCACCGTCCAATGCAATCCATCGTCCGAAACGCCCCGAAACATCCCCCGCCCAGTCGGCGTACCGTCCGAATCTCGCCGCACCTGGTAGGTCATCGCCTGGTAGCGAGGTCCGGGAACGCGGTCCAGCAGCGTCAGCAACGTCTGCGTCGAACCCCGCTCCCAAGGCAATACAACATTCGTGCGCGTTCCGTCCGGCAGCGCATACACGTCGAGTTCCGGCTTCTCCCACTCCACGCCGTCCGCGGAGATCGCCACACAGACGCCGTGAGACCTCGAACCCTCCGGATGCGCCACATACAGCATCTTGTAGTGGTCGGCCGCGTCGTCATGGACAACCGAGATCCATCCGCCCTGCCATGCCGACTCCCACGGCCGATCGCCAACCAGCACCGGCTCCTGCTCGCGCCGCAGCGTATTAACCCGCCGCCCAATCCCCTCGCGCGCCAAAACCTCGGCATCGTCAATGAACAGGTGAAGGTCGTCGTCTACGAGGTCTGGAATCATCAGGACCGCCTGCACTCACGCTGGTCAGCGCATCGTACCCAGCGTCCCCGCCACCGCCGACAATTCCAGGCGCCGGGCACCGCGCGTGCGCTCCAGTCGGTACCATGCGCGCCAGTACGTGTCAGCAGAATCCGAGGGGCTCCACATCGATACCACGGCCGGTCAGCGCGACGGACTCCTTCTTCTCGACAACATCGAATCGACCTATCACCTCTCGCACAGGGTCTGCGAGGCCGACAAGCACCCCAACAACCCGGTAATGCCGCTGGGCGACCTGCACGAGTGGGACGCCAACCAGGCAAGACCCTGGTCGTCTCCAACGGTCATCTGGGACGACGAGGACCGCGTCTTCAAGGCCTGGTACTCAGGATCCGACCTGGCGCCCGAAAAGTGGACCGCCATGGGATACGCAACCAGCCAGGACGGCGTCACCTGGGAAAAGCCGCACCTGCATCTCTATTCCTGGCGGGGCTCGACGGCGAACAACATCGTCGCGCTCGGTTATGGCCCGGTGCTCAAGGACAACGCCGAGCCAGACCCGGCCAAGCGCTACAAGATGTTCAAGCGCGGTCCTCGCCTGCGCACCGACGACGCCATCACCGCGCCGGTACCAGACTACAAGGGATCTCGGGCCAACTACTCCCCGGACGGCATCCACTGGATCGCGGGTCCCAAGATCGACATCCCCGAATGGGAGGGTCGCAGCCCCGACTGCGGGAACCTGATCCGCGACGATCAGGACCCTGACCCGTCACGTCGCTTCAAGCTTATATGGCAAGCCCGAACCCCGTTGAGCAGACCGGACAAGCCCTGGGGCCGAGCCAAGCTGCTCGCCTACGGCCCCGACATGGTGAACATCCGCAACGCCGACGAAAACCCGCTGCTGGACCCCGATGACGGGGTCGAGTACGAAAACCACCACGTCTTGTATGCCCCCTACGGCGGCGCATGGGCCATGGCATACGAATACGGCTGGTACGTGCCCAATGGCTACGGGATCTACGGCTCGTACTGCGCCGACATTCGCCTGGCGGTCAGCGGCGACGGACTGCGATTCGATCGTCTCGACGTTGAGCAACCGGTCATCCCGCGCGGCCGCAACGACGAGTGGGACGGCGGCCTGCTGGTCATCGCCGACAAGCCGGCTATCAAGGATGGAACGATTCACCTGTTTTACGGCGGCAACGGCGAAGAGTGGACCAGCTGGCCCGGCGAGAACACCCCGGATGAATACCCGTTCGCGAGCACCGGCCAGGTACGAGTCTCACGCTTCGGCGTCGCCACCCTGCGCCAGGACGGCTTCACCTGCCTGGAGACACCGGACCGCGAGGTCCCAGGGTTTGCCGTCACCAAACCCATCGAGCGCAGCGATGCGTCAACCCAACTCACGTTGAACATCGGCGATGTCCGCCAAAACCGCAGCTGGATTGAAGTCGAAGTCCTCGACGCAACGACGGACCAGCCGTTTTCCGGCTACAGCCGAGAGGACTGTCGCGACCTTTGCACCGATGGCTGGCGCCAGCCCGTGACCTGGAGTGGCGGCGGCATCGGCAACATTCCGTCCGGCCGCTTCAAGCTCCGTTTCTGGCTCTACGGCGCCGCCCGGCTCTACGCCTACGGGTTCGAACCCGGGTGAGCCCGGCAATTTCGTCCCAGACCGAAATCGCGTTGCATCCGAATCCGCCGCGGGAACCCACCCCGGCGTCCCAGCAGGAGCTGTCCGATCAAGATCACTAACGTCCAGCCAGTCCTGGTAACGGTTCCCGAACCCTGGCAGCACGGCATCCGACCGTCGACGTCAGGGTTTATCCGGGTTGACACGGATGCCGGGATCACCGGCTGGGGCGAGTCCTACATCTCCTGGTATGCGCCGGAAGTCTTCCGGGCCCTGATCGAGCACTTCGGCCCCGTGGTCGAGGGCGAAGACCCGTTCGACATACACGCGCTCTGGCGCAAGATGCAGGTCAAGGCCCTGCGCTGGGCGCCGGTAGGCCCTTCCATTTCCGCACTCGGCGGAGTCGAAATCGCGCTGTGGGACATTCTTGGCAAGGCATTGGGCGCGCCCGTGTATCAGCTGCTTGGGGGGAAGGCCCACGATGAGCTCCGCTGCTACACCAGCATCGCCAACGCGAACAAGCCGCAGGCCCAGCGCCTCGTGGACGAAGGCTATTCAGCCCTCAAGGTGGCGCATGTCGGCGAAATGCTTCAGGAACGCCACATCAGCATTCCGGACCTGATTTCACAGGAGCGCGCCAAGGTCGAGGCCATGCGCGAGGTCCTGGGCGAGAGCGTGGACCTGATCCTGGATCCGGGCATGCCCTTCAACCGCAAGCCGTGGCTGGCCGACACGGCGCTGCGCGTGGTACGAGCCCTCGACGAGTACCAGTTGCTCTGGATGGAGCAGCCCGTGCTCCAAACGAACGTCGACGACTACGTTCGGATTCGCGAGCTCTGCGAGACCCCGCTGGCTGCCGGCGAGAACGAGACCCTGCTTCACGGCTACAAGCCGTTTTTCGAGAAGCGCGCCATCGACATCGTGCAACCGGACGCCACCTGGTGCGGCGGCATCGGCGAAGACATGAAGATCATGGCGGCCGCCGACGCCCACGACATGCGGATCGTGACCCACAGCTTCAGTTCGGCTGTCGGTCTGGCGGCGAACTACCACGTGGGTTTCGCCAACCGGAACTGCTTCATGGTTCGGTATCCCGAAAAGGACAACCCGTTCGGCAAGGCCCTGATCGGCCAGGCATTCGAGTTCGAGGACGGCTACATCAAACCCACGGGTGCGCCGGGGCTGGGGATCGAAATTCCCGACGAGCTGATCGAGGAGTACCCCTTCGTCCCCAACAGCGGCATTTCGCACGCCCGGTCACCGTTTCCACGTCCGACCGATCCGAAGTGGAGCCCCTCAAATCTGGACATCGCGTCGTGGTGAGCCGTCAACCGGAAACGCTAGGAGGACTGCTCAGATGACCAAGATCCTGGTAACCGTTCCCGAACTCGAAGGCTCTTCTGACGCGATCGAGGAGATCCGCAGTGTCTCGCCCGACCTTGAGATCGAACAGCGGACCTGCCGCTCGAACCCGGAACTCACCGAGCTTCTCGGCGATGCCGAGATCCTCTACACCCACTGGTTTCCCACTCAACTCGAACCTGACGCGAGCCTCCGCTGGCTGCAGATGACCTCGACCGGTGTCGATAACAAGATCTCGAATCCGGTTTTCGATCCGGCAAACGGTGTCACCGTAACCAGCGCCGCCGGCTGCCACGCTGTCCCAATCGGCGAATACTGCATCTTCGCCATGGGCCTTTTGGCACGCGGCCTGCTTGGTTTCTACCGCGACCAGCAGCAGAAGGTCCGCAACCGCGCGCACAGCACGCTTACCGATCTCACCGGACTGACCGTAGGCATCGTGGGTTACGGGCAGATCGGTCGGCATGTGGCCCGCCTGTCCCAAGCGTTCAACATGCGAGTCCTGGCCAGCAAGCGCAATCCCGACGTGCGCCAGGTGAGCGGGATGGACTTCCCGAACGTCGGCGACCCTACGGCCAGCCTCCCGGAGAGGATCGTGGGACCGGATGGCTTGCCGGAGCTCCTGGCAGAGGCCGACTTCGTCGTCTCGACAGTGCCGCTGACGTCCGAGACTGCGGGTCTGTTTGACGAGTCAGCTTTCCGGGCCATGCGGCGCGACGCCTACTTCATCAACGTCAGCCGAGGTGGAGTCGTCGATCACGACGCCCTGGTTCGGGCCTTGCAGAGCGGTGAAATCCGCGGCGCCTGCCTTGACGTTCTGCATACGGACCCGAATCCGTTGCCCCCCGAGAACCCGCTCTGGGATCTTGACAACGTATTCATCACGCCGCATGTTTCCGGCAATCGAAACGCCGCCTACATGCGGCGCGCCCAGGATCTCTTCCTCGAGAACCTCAAGCGCTACCTTGCCGGCGAGCCACTGCTGAACGTCGTGACTCGCGACAAGGGTTACTAGCTCAGCAGCAGGTCCTCCGGCCAGTAGTACTGGCCATGAGCCCCGATGTGCGCGTTCCGACTCTCCGGACCAAGCTCGCGAAGCCGCACGCGCCGCACATCGCTTGCGCCCGGGCTGCCGTGCGCGTACTCGATGGCTTGAGCTTCCTTCTCAACTGCGATCGTCTTACCGTTCGCGTCCGTGAATGCGTAAAGCACGGCATCCGGTCCGGCGATGAGCGGCGGCGACGTCGTGGGATTCGCCGTCGGCTGATCCTCGAATGCGCGGGCAAGTTCTGGCGGCGCGTGGTGCGCCTCCAGAAAGTCGAGCAGTTGATGCTGAAGTCGGCTGGCCACATCCGGATGCTCGTCCACGACGTTTCGCTGCTGGTCCGGATCGCTCTCCAGGTCATAAAGCTCGGATACGTGGCCTCGCGGCGATGCGATCAGTTGCCATTGCGCATTTGAGACGGTCAGCGGTTCGGGCAGGTCTTCCCGACCCACGAAGCCATCATGATCGGCGCCGCCAATCACGCCGCTGGTCAGTAATCCGGGCGGAAACCGTCCGCTGAAGGCCGTAACGCGAGACCAGGCCGATTCGCCTGTGATGAGCGGCAGCAGTGACTCGCCGTCGATTCCGCCTGGCGGTTCCATGCCGAAGGCGTCGAGCACCGTCGCAAAGATGTCCACGTGCTGACACACCTCGCCGCGGCTCGAACCGGCGCCAATGCCTCCCGGGTGCCGGATAAACATCGGGCAGCGCACGTTCTGGTCATAGAGCCGTCCAAGTTGGCTGCCCGGCTTGCCCTGCAGGTCATGATCGCCCAACCCATGGCCGTGATCGGTTAGCCAGATAACCAGCGTGTCGTCGGCGAGGCCCAGTGAATCCAGCTTCTCGAACAGGTGGCCGAGCCAGCGGTCCGTGTAGGTGCAGAGCGCGGCGTAGGACGCGCGAACGTGCGCGCGTTCGTCATCCGTCATGTAAGTCCCGCGCCCGTAGGCCGGATAGATCAGCCAATCGCCGTCGAAGTCTGGCGCCTCGTAGCGGGCCTGATCCGCCGGCGGCGCGTCGAACGGCTCGTGCGGATCCCACATGTCGATATAGAGGTAGAAGTCCTGGTGAGCCGCGTTGCGCTCCAGCCAATCCATGGACTCCAGAATCGACTTACCGGCCATCCATTCGGCCTCGTGGCGACGGTCCAGCACGTTTCGCAGGTAGGCCCTTACACCGATGTGGTTCTTGTGCTTATGCGGAGCGCACGGTAGCCAGAGTTTCCCGGGATCGGTGCGCCAACTGTCGCCATGCTGGCCGCGCACTCGTTCCCAGCCCATGAAACCTCGCTGGAAGTTGTAGCCGGCGGCCGTGAGTCCAGGGGTGTCGTGAATCAGCATGGTCGGATGGCCAGCCGAGTTCAGGATCTCCGCCAGCGTCAGGTCGTCTCGCTCCAGCGGTTGCCAGGGTCGAGTGGGAAACCCGAATCGGCCGGTCCACAGGTCATAGCGGGTGGGGATGGTCGGGTAGGAGCCGGCATAGAAACGGTCGAACCTCACGGACTGGCGGGCGAAATCGTCCAGGTTCGGGGTATGGATGCGCCCGTGTCCGGTGCCCGGATTGGACCATGGCGCTTCCAGCCCGTAGGCCCCGACGTGGTCGCGTCGAAACGTGTCGTTCATGATCGTGATCACGTTCATTGCGACCTCTCCTTCTGGCCACGCACGGCCGCGCGACGCCCGGTGAATTGCAAGCAGACCAAGCGCTTACTTCTTTGCGCCGGCTTCCTCGTTGGCAACCTTGGCCTGATACTGCTCCTGCAGTTTCATCAAGTCTTCGTGAGTGGCGGTCTTTCCACCGCCGCCGGCCCTTGCGCCCCGGACTTCATTGATCGCCCGGTCGCCGCTGATCTTGTAGTCAAAGTCACCGCCGCAGCCCGCGAGCAGCGAACCGACCAGCGCGGCCAGAAGCGATAGGCGTCCAACCAGGGCGCCACTGCGGCTTGGCTTTCCGTTCCCAAACATTGCCGCTTGCCCCCCAATCGCCCTACTTTTTGCCGGCCTCCGCCTCAAGCTTAGCTTTGTACTGCTCCTGGATGCTCATCAGGTTCTCGTGCGACGCCGTCGACGCGCCATAAAACTCGCCGGTGTTGGCGCGAGTCTCTCCCTGTAGGCGGTCGCCGCTGGTCTTGTACTCGAAGTCTCCGCCACAGCCTGCCAGGAGCACGGCCGCCAACGCGACCAAGACTGTCCGCAGAAGCGAGCCTCGAACCATTCCGCGTAACCGCCTGTCCACTGGGTCTCCTCCGGACTATTTCTTGCCGGCCTCGGCTTCGACCTTCGCCTTGTATCGCTCCTGGAGCTTCAGCACATCCTCGTGAGAGCTCGTGGACAGGGCTCCAAACTCCCCAGTTCCCGTGCGCGTTTCGTTCGCGGGGCGCTCACCGCTGATCTTGTAATCGAAATCACCTCCACAACTCGCGGCGAGCGCGGCAATCATGGCCGCCGCAAGCATTGCCCCAACCCTACGAAGCTTGCGACTGAGGTACGTCTGCAACTGGGGCCTCGTCACAATGACACCCCCTTCCTCCTACCGCTGCCCACTCTCGGCCTTCATCTTGGCCTGGTACTGCTCCTGGATGCTCTTCATTTTCTCGTCCGACGCTGTGGACGCTCCGCCCAGGCCGGCGGCATCCGGATTGTTGAACTCGCTGGGCCCAACCTTATCCTCGCTCGTGCGGTCACCGCTAGTCTTGAATTCGAAATCCCCGCCGCAGCCCGCCAGCAACGCGGCACCGATAAGAGCCAGGAGGGGCGCACAGCGAAGCCAACGCCAGATGCTGCGCCACGCGCCTGATTGGTGCATTATCCATCGGCCCCCTTTGGCCGACCTACTTCTGCCCACTCTCGGCCTTCACCTTGGCCTGGTACTGCTCCTGGATGCTCATCAGGTTTTCGTGAGAGGTTGTCGAGGCGCCATCCCAGTCGGCGACTCCGGCGCGGTTCTCGCCGTCGATCCGATCGCCGCTGGTCTTGTATTCGAAGTCGCCGCCACATGCCGTCAGCAGGGCAGCGACCACCCCCGCGGCCACCGTTAGGCCTCGGCGCTTGATGGAGCAACTGACACGCATCAATCCTACCTGCGGCTCACGGCTACTCGCTCCGGCTCGATGCGAGACCGTGCCTAGACGCCCGCGAGACTCTTATCACGGTACAGCATCCGGGCGCGGTCTTGCAGACCGCGCCCGAATACCTGTGCGCTGTATAGGCGCTGACGACCTAACCGACTAGGCCGTTCGCCCCCAGCGCTCGATTCGTTCGTTCAACAAGTCGATGTCCTGCGCCAGGATGCGGTCACCCTCGGCTATGGCCTTCTCGATGGCCTCTTCCACCGATGCGTCGCCGGTCATAGCCGTGTGAGCAATCCCGCGCCAGGCCAACCACTCGATCTGGTTGGGGTGGTAGCCCTGCCAAGTTCGGAACTCGCCGCGGACAAACGAGACCAGCAGGTCCTGCCGCTCCGGCGGCGCGGCCAAATTCTCCGGCGACTCCAGCGCGTCCCATCGGCAGGGGAGGAAGCCACGGTCAGTGGCAGCCCGCGCCTGCATCTCGGGGCCCGCCATCCAGACCAGGAAGTCCACGACTGGCTCAACCACGCCCTGGCGGGCCGCCGAGTCGATAACGTAGTGCCCCTGATTGGTGCGATGCACGGCCACCGTGCCGGTCACGTCACCCTTCGGCTGCGGTGCCAGCGACCATCGGAAACGGTCGCTGATGCCCCCAATGAGGAAGCCCTTAGCGTCGCCGCGGCGCAACTCGGCGCCGACCTTACCGGCCGTAAAGAGGTCGCCAAACTCACCCGACAACTCGCGCTGCGCTTCGGTCGGCGCCGAGACCTTGTGCTTGTGAATAAGGTCAACCCCGAACTTGAAGCCCTGATCGCCACCGTCGTCAAACTGACTGGTGTGCGTGCCGTCAGGCGAGATGTACTGCTTGCCACCGAAGCCCCAGCCAATCGGCGTCCAGAAGTGGATGTCGCCACCACCTGAGATCCGGGTACCCCAGATTCCGTTGTCCGGGTCGGTGGACTGCTTGGCCGCCTCAAGCCACTCGTTGCTGTACGTCCAATCGGCCGACGGCTCCGGAACACCGTATTGGTCATACAGATCAATGTTGTAGTAGTGGCCGCTCACGTTGCCCTGGTACGGCAACCCGAACGCGTGCCCCTGGAACGAATCGACGAACGGGTAGTCAAGGTCATAGTTGATCGTGTAAGAGTCCGGCTCGAAGATCAGGTCGGCCCCATTGAAGGTGGGGTGGCGGTCCAGCACGTCGTTGATCTGGTGAAACGAATCTTGATGGGCGCCGAAGAAGTTCCAACTCAACAACGCCGCAGCCGGGGCGCTGCCCGCCGCGATGCGAATCGCGAACGTCTCGAAAAACAGGTCCTCCTGCGGTGTGAACTTGATCCTGATATCGGGCCGTGCCTGCGCGAAGTTGGCGAGCGCCCAGGTGGTGGACTTTCCGCGCACGCCAGAGACGTGGTCGCTGATGAACTCGAACTCCACCGTCTCTGCCTGAGGCGCCGCCATCGCCTCTGTCGCCACCTTCTCAGCGGCGACAGGGGCTGCCTGGGTCACTTCCTGTTGAGCTGCTTGCGTGACGCTCGGCTCGACGGCCTCGGACTCGCCACACGCCGCCAGCGCGGCCGCGCCCGCGGCGCCGATTCCAAGTGCCGAAGTCGCCGTCAGAAATCGCCGTCTTGTCAGATTGCGGACCATTGCGCTCCCCTCCCTGTGTGCGCCAGTCCGCAACCGCGGCAGCGCTTCGCGCCGAAATTGTAAACGTTCGAAGGGGAGCCATGCGAAGTTGCGCTGCCATAGCATTCGGGCGCGGTCTGCAAGACCGCGCCCGAATGCCTGTGCGCCATTGTGGCGCTGAAGACCTAACCGACTAGGCGGTGCGTCCCCAGCGCTCGATGCGCTTGTTCAGCAAGTCCACGTCCTGGCGAAGGATGCGGTCACCTTCGTTCACGGCGCTCTCGATGGCCTCTTCAACCGACGCCTCGCCGGTCATGGCCAGGTGGGCGCGGCCGCGCCAGGCCAACCACTCGCGCTGGTTCGGGTGATAACCCTGCCAGGTGCGGAATTCGCCGCGAACGAACGAGACCAGGAGGTCCTGCCGCTCCGGCGGCGCCGCCAGGTTCTCCGGCGACTCCAGTGCGTCCCAACGACAAGGCAGGAACCCGCGGTCGGTCGCTGCGCGCGCCTGCATCTTGGGCCCGGCCATCCAGACCAGGAAGTCCACGACCGGCTCAACCACGCCCTGTCGTCGCGCCGAGTCAATGACGTAGTGCCCCTGGTTGGTGCGATGCACGGCCACGGTGCCGGTCACGTCGCCCTTCGGCTGCGGCGCCAGCGCCCAGCGGAAGCGGTCGCCGATGCTGATCACGG
Organism: Chloroflexota bacterium; assembly: GCA_026707585.1. Classification (GTDB taxonomy): domain Bacteria; phylum Chloroflexota; class UBA11872; order UBA11872; family UBA11872; genus UBA11872. Next base: position 113,813 of record JAPOWQ010000053.1, read on the forward strand.
CGTTGCCCTTGGCGTCGCCACGTCGCAATTCGGCCCCGATCTTGCCGGCTGAGAAGGCGTCGCCGAACTCGCCCGCCAACTCGCGCTGCGCGTCCGTCGCGGGCGAGACGCCGTGCCTGTGGATGAGGTCTACCGCGAACTGGAAGCCCCGGTCCCCACCGTTGTCAAAGTGCTCCGTGTGCGTGCCGTCGGACGAAATGAACTGCTTCGCGCCGAAGCCCCAGGAAATGGGCGTCCAGTAGTGGATGTCGCCACCGCCGCCGATCCGGGTTCCGTAAATCTCGTTGTCCGGGTCGGTTGCCTGCTTGGCGGCGTCCAGCCACTCGTTGCTGTACGTCCAGTCCGCCGATGGCTCCGGCACGCCGTACTGGTCGTACAGGTCAATGTTGTAGTAGTGGCCGCTGACGTTGCCCTGGTATGGCAGACCGAAGGCGTGCCCCTGGAAGGAGTCCACGAACGGCCAGGTCGTGTCGTAGTTGATCGTGTAGGAGTCTGGCTCGTAAATCAGGTCGGCCCCATCGAAGTCCGGGTGGCGGTCCAGCACGTCGTTGATCTGGACAAACGAGTCCTGATGGGAACCAAAGAATCCCCAACTCAGCAGCGCCGTCGCCGGGGCACTACCCGCGGCGATGCGGATGCCGAACGAGTCGTCAAAGCCGCCGCCCTGCGGCGTGAACTTGATCTTGATGTCGGGCCGTTCCGCCTGGAAGTTGGCCAGCGCCCAGGTGGTGGACTTGCCGCGCACGCCGGACACGTGGTCGCTGACGAATTCGAACTCAACCGTCGTTGGCTGAGGCGCCGCCATCGCCTGCGTGACGACCTTTTCAACAACGACCTGGACTTCCTTGGTCACTTCCTTGATGACTTCCTCTTCGACCACCTGCGTGACGATCTTCTCGACGACCTTGGTTTCACCACAAGCAGCCAAGGTGGCCGCGCCGGCGACGCCAACTCCAAGCGCCGAACTCGCCTTGAGAAATCGCCGTCGTGTCAGATCTCGAGCCATCTGCCTCATCCTTCCCTCGGTACGCCAACCCGCCAAGGCGGGATCAACGCCGCAGTCTATACCAACGTGGCGGCTCCGCCCAACTGTTGTGACGGTCGATGTGCGATACACATAGTGAGGGGACCTGGGGCAAGCGGGAACCTCCGCAAAGTCCCTTGAGAACCACCAGCGGCAGAGGATTCAGTCCGGTATCACGCATCCCCCGTCAGCTGCGACCGGCTCTGCTCGTCAAGGTACGGCTCGGCGGCGGCGCGCACGTTCGGCGCAATCTCGGCCACGGCCGAGATGCCAACGATGCACGTCGATACCTCGGGATGGCCGAGCACGTACTTGATCGCCGTATCCGTCACCGCTTCGTCGCGCATATCGGCCAGAGCCTCCAGGCGCTCCGCCACGATTGCGTCGGCAGCTACGCGCTCCGGGTCGTGAAAGTTCCGCCAGTCACCCGCATACAGCGCGCGGCGCTGCTCCGGGGTCAGAATCAGGTTGCCGCTGGCAAACGGGCTGCGAGCCAGGACTCCGGCGCCCGAGGCGGCGGCAACGGGAAACAGCTCGGCCGCAGCCTGAGGGTTCGCGGCGTTCAACGGCGTCTCGACGACCTCCGCACCCCAGCGCGTGATGGCCTCAGCCACGACGGACGGACTGGAGGAGACGCCCCACGCCCGGATCTCGCCCCGATCCTGAAGGCGCCGGAGTTCTGCAAACGGCTCCTCGCGCATCACGGCCTCCATCGGCGGGTCGTGAAGGAGGTACACGTCGATGTAGTCGGTCTGCAGCCGCTGGCGCGAGAGTTCACACGCCCGGCGGATCGAGGAGGCCCGGTAGTCCTGCGGCTGCTCGTCGAGAAGCATTTGGGCGCCATCAACGCCAGGGAGATAGCCCGTCTTGGTAATGAACGTGACCTCATCGCGCCGGTCGCGCAGGGCGTGGCCCAGGATGACCTCGCTCCGACCATTGCCATATGCCTCCGCCGTATCAAAGGCCGTAATGCCCGCGTCGGCCACGGCCCGGACCAAGTCGACCGCCTCAGGCGCGGGCATCGGTCCCCAGGCCAGACCACCGATCTCCCAACATCCCATGGTCAGCGCGCTGACCTGCATGCCTGTCGTGCCAAGCGGTCGGTTAGTCATGACGGACTCCTTCTACAGTCAGGCGACGAAGCGCTCCACCCAGCGCATGAGGTCATCGGCGACGGACGGCCAGCCCGGCTCGAGATTCAGCATATGTCCACGTCCGTGATAGAAGGTCGGAATCACGCGATAGCGTGCGGCGATGCGGCGAGTGACCCAGGGGACGATCACCGGATCCTCGTCGCCGGCGCCTACGAATACCGGACATTGAATCTGCGAAGCCCTGACGATGGGCGGCCAGAAGGCAAGTTGCCTGGCAAGACGTCGGGGCTCAGGAGTGCGACGGGCCGTCAGCTCAGCCCGCTGATCGGGGCTGAGGCGCTCTAGGAAGGCTCCGTCGGCGAACGGATGCATGGGTGCAGAGTCAAACGGCCGGCCACAGCAATTGCGGATGCCGGTGATGAGCAGGGAAAGGTGCGGAATAGCCGGGATTCCGAATGGCGGGGCGCTGGACAGCAAGGCCAGGCCGGCCGGTTCGGTCACAGTGGCGGCAATCTGCGCAAGCAATCCGCCCATACTGTGGCCAATGAGAACCGGGGCGCCCAACTGGCGCACCACGGCCGCCACGTCTTCCGCATAGTCGTGAAGACCCACGCCTTCCAGCCGCCGATAATCGGAGCCCGGCTGGTGCTGCCTTAGCCAGATGGCATATGTCTCGTAGCCCTGCGAGGCCAGATAGGCGCCAAACCGGTCCCATACACGCGCCCCGACCCATATGCCGTGAACGGCAAGAATGGTCTGTGGAGCCTCGAGATCGCTCGTCGGCCAGTGAAGCGCCTGGAGCGGACCAATGTTGACTGTGCGCATCTGGTATATGGTACGCAGCGATACAGGGCGGTAGCCCCCCGGCCGCCACGCATGCATCGACGGCGCGGATGGGCGGTGAAGGCAAGAGCGACTTGACGAACTCGCGGCCCATCCTGCAGGTGCGAAGCGTGACGAAAGACTTCGGCGGAGTTCGCGCGGTTGATCGCTGTAGCCTGGACGTGATGCCGGGCACGATCACCGGACTGATCGGGCCCAACGGAGCTGGTAAAACCACGCTCTTCAATCTGGTAGGTGGCGCGCTCGCCCCGACCAACGGGCAGATCCTCTTTGAGGGACAGGCCATCGGCGGGCTGCGGCCTCACCAAACGTTCGCGCGCGGCCTGATGCGCACGTTCCAGATCCCCAGGGAGTTGAAACGCATGACCGTGCTGGAGAATCTGATGCTGGTGCCTGCGCGGCAATCCGGCGAGCGACTCTGGTCAACCTGGCTGACGCCGTGGAGAGTCGCGCGCGAGGAGCGCCGTATCCAGGCACGGGCGCTGGATACGCTGGAGTTCGTCAATCTCGTGCATCTGGCGAACGAACTGGCCGGCAATCTGTCGGGTGGACAGAAGAAGCTGCTGGAGTTGGCGCGAACGCTGATGGCCAAGCCCAAGATGGTGTTGCTTGACGAACCGGGAGCCGGGATCAACCGAACGCTTCTTCGCAATCTCTCCGCCAACATCGTGCGGGCTAGTGTCGAGCGAAACGTCACGTTCCTGATCATCGAGCACGACATGCGCTTTGTGATGACGATGTGCGATCCGGTGATCGTCATGGCCAACGGATCCGTGATTTCCGAAGGTACACCGTCGGCGATACAGCGCAACCCACAAGTGCTGGAAGCCTATCTGGGCGGTCGGATCAGTGGCGCTGCTTAAGGCATCCAACGTCGTTGCCGGATACGGCGGGACGGAAATCCTCCACGGCGTTTCGATCAAGGTGAACGCGGGCGACGTCGTCACGATCATCGGACCCAACGGCTGCGGAAAGTCAACGCTTATGAAGGCGATTGTCGGTCTGGTGTCGGTTTGGGCCGGCTCGGTGCACTTTCGCGGTGTCGACATTTCCGATCAAGACCCGGAGCAGACCGTGCGCAACGGGCTCTGCTACGTGCCTCAGACGGACAACGTCTTTCCATCCATGACGATCCGCGAAAATCTCGAGATTGGCGCGTTCGTGAGGCGTGACAATCACCAGTTCCGCATTGACGAGATGTTTGACCTGTTTCCCGATCTACGACGCAGCGCACGTCGAAAGGCGGGAACCCTCTCGGGCGGACAGCGGCAGATGTTGGCGATTGCCAGAGCGCTAATGCTTGACCCAGTACTTCTGCTCCTCGACGAACCGACCGCCGGTCTGGCGCCTGCCCTGGTGGAAGGCGTGTTCAAGCGAATTCAAGACATCAACAGCACGGGCGTAGCCATTCTCCTGGTCGAACAGAACGCCAGGGATTCGCTGCGCATGTCCGATCGTGGCTACGTGCTCTCGGGCGGCGTCAATCAGCTCCAGGACACTGGACCGGCCTTGCTTGACAATCCCGAGGTTGGCCGCGTGTATCTCGGCGGCTAGGACGAGTCTCATGCATTCAGTCTCGTCTCAGCCACAGAATCTCGCCGGGCCCTCGCGGCGCTACCTGCGACGCCTTGGCCTCAGAATGTCGCCGGGCCGCATCTCTGCCCTGCTCGCGGCTGGACTCCTGACCTTGGGTTTCCTGCCCTTCATCAAGTTAGGGCTCGTCGTCAACGGGCTGATCCTTGGATCTGTGATCGCCCTGGGCGCGATCGGGCTGACGCTCGTCTACGGAATCCTGAAGCTTGGAAACTTTGCTCACGGAGACTATATGGCGTTGGGCGCCTACGTAGCCTTTTTCATCGTCGACGGCGTGCTGCCGCGAGTTGGCATCGAAGGCGCAGGGCTGGGGCCCTTCACGTTTGGCTTCCCGGTACTGATCGCCCTGCCTCTCGCAGCCGTGGTTGTTGCACTCGGAGCCATCGCGCTCGACTGGTTGATTTACCGCCGACTGAGGGACCGAGCGGCGAGCACCGCCATCCTGATGATGGCGTCGCTGGGCGTGGCGATCGCCATTCGGGGGCTTGTGCAACTGATTTGGTCAGGCGAAACGCAGCACTATCCGCGAGAGTCGCGACAGGTCTATCACCTGCCAATGGACGTGCGCATTCCACCCGATGGCCTATTTGTCGCGGTCCTCGCGGTAATCCTGGTAGCCGGGGTCTATGCCCTACTCACATATACAAAGATTGGTAAGGCCATGCGGGCAACCTCGGACAATCCGACGCTCGCGCTCGTGTCCGGAATCAACACCGGGCGGGTTGTCTGGTGGACGTGGGGGATAGGTGGTGCTCTCGCCGCGGTCGCTGGAGTCCTACTGGCGGTCGTACAGGCGCAGTTGCTTCCCATCATGGGCTGGAAGTTTCTGATTCCGCTGTTTGCCGCAGTGATCCTCGGCGGAATCGGCAACCCCTACGGGGCGCTCATCGGAGCCCTGATTGTTGGCGTGAGTATGGAGCTGTCTACCCAGTGGATCAATCCCAGCTATAAACCGGCGGTAGCGTTCGCCATCATGATCGGCGTCCTGCTGGCACGCCCCCGCGGCATCTTTGGCGACGCACTGTAGTTGATCAGCGGCATGGACATTGGCGGAGTCATCGACTATCTGATCGGCTTCGCGATCATGGCAATGATCTACGCAGTCTTCGCATTGGGACTCAATGTTCACTGGGGATTCACCGGCCTGTTCAATATCGGTATCGCCGGTTTCTTCGCGCTCGGTGCCTACACGGCGGCACTTCTGACATCACCGCCACCGGACCCGGATCAGTTTGAGGACTTCATCTTCGGCGGCAATCTTGCAAATCACGGCCTGCTTGATCTGGGCGTGGATGCGTGGTTCCTTCTGGGTCTAGCGGCGGCGGCCCTGGTTTGCGGGCTTGTCGCCCTGATAATCGGCACGATCACGCTGCGGTTGAACGACGACTACTTGTCGATCGCCACGCTCGGAATCGCCGAGAGCGTCCGCTTCTTTTTCCTGAACGAGAAGTGGGCCGCCAACGGCTCAAAAGGGCTCTACCGCATTCCCAAGTTCTTGGGCGACGTCGTCGCGCCCGAGAGCTACGACTATCTCTACGTCGTCGTCGTGCTCGTCGTCATGCTCATCCTCTTCGCCGCTGTGCAGCGTGCGGTCCGGTCGCCGTGGGGCCGCGTGCTTCGTGCCATCCGCGAGGATGAAGTCGCGACGGCTGCCAGCGGAAAAAATGTCTTTCACTTCAAGCTTCAGGCATTCGTTCTCGGGTCCATGGTCATGGGAATCGGCGGCGCGCTGTTCGCCCATCACGTTCGATTCCTCTCGCCGCTGACCTTCGATCCCTTACTTGCAACGTTCGTGATTTGGGCAATGCTCATGGTGGGCGGATCGGGCAACAATCTCGGCGCGATTCTGGGGGCCTTCGTGGTGTGGGGCGTTTGGGCCGGCACCCAGTTTCTCCCCGGTGTTCTCTCCGATCCGAGTTTTCGCCTTCTCATGATCGGCGTTCTCATCGTCACCATCATGCTGCTGCGGCCGGGCGGGCTGTTGGGCGAGTGGCGGCGAATTGTTGAGCGTCGCCCAGCTTCGGTGGCCGGTCGGGATCCAGCCGGGCCGGATTAGCCGGGACCAGGTTGGCTGGCGCAATTGAGTCGCCAGGCCAGGGCGGGACGGTCAAGCTCCACCGGCACCTGATTGCGGGTGCCGGGAAGACATCGACCAGGGGCGGCCGTGGGGCCGCCCCTGGGTGTTTGTGCGAAGTGGTGCGAACTAGGGGAGTTCGAACCTTCCGGTGGACTTGACGGCGTCGCCTTCGACCGTCCAGACCTCGATTGGTCCGGCTACGTCGCCGTTTTCGTCGAAGTCCACAGGGCCGGAGGCGCCCTCGTAGTTGATGTCCTGGCCGCTGGCGATGAGGCTCAGAGCCTTTTGGATTCCCGCCAACCCGGGGCCCACGACTTCGCCGGGCGGGTTCGCGACATCGCGCAGCGCGTCGCGGATGGCAACGGAATCTGTTGTAGTCCCAGCCTTGGCGGCTGCCAGCGCAATCAGCACGACGGCGTCGTACGTCTCGGCCAGGTACGGCTCCTGAGGGGCTTCAACACCGAAGGTCAAGGTGTAGGCGTTGTAAAAGGCCTGGCGATCGGGGCTGTCAGGGGCTCCGGGCGCTGTGCCAAGCGTGCCGTCCAGCTTGCCGCCGCCAATGGCCTGGACCATGTCGTCGGACTTCACACCGTCCACGAACAGGAACGTGTCCGCGTAGTCGCCTTCCAGGGCCTCGCGGAGGTAGATCTCCGCCTGGCCGGGATAGCTGACGGTGACTAGGACGTCCGGGTTGCCCTCAGTGGCCTTCTCGAGTTCAGACGTGAACGTCGGCTGGCTGTCCTCGTGCGGTACCGAAGCCGTGACCGTCCCGCCCAACTCGGTAAAGGTCTGGGTGAATCGTTCGGCCAGGCCCTGCCCGTAGGCGTTGTTGATGTACATGATCCCGGCGCTCTTGTAGCCCTGCTCCCAGGCCAGCCGGCCGAGCACAACGCCTTGCGCTGCGTCCGAAACGGTTGTGCGGAAGAGGAAGTCGTCGTCTTCAAGCGCGGTGATACTGGGCGCCGTGGACGAGTGCGAGATCTGAAGCGTCTTGTTCGGAGCGGTTACCGAGGTGGCCACGGGGATGGTCACGCCGCTGGCCAACGCGCCAACGATTGCCGCCACGCTTTCAACGTCCACGAGCGCACGGGCCGCATCAACGCCCTGCACGGGGTTCACGCCCGTGTCGCGGTTGATGATGACCACGGAGCCGCCCTGGATTCCGCCGGCGCGGTTGATGTGGCTGGCGGCAAGGTCAGCCGCGTTGCCGTGGGAAACGCCGAAGTAGGAGAGCGATCCGGTAAGCGCATTGAGGTGCCCGATGACCAGCGGTGGCAGCATCTGGGCTTCCTGCATGACCTCGACGGTTACCTGCCGGACAACCTCGACCGGCTTCTCGACCTCGACAACCCGGACGACTTCCTGGACGACCGGCTTTTCGACTTCGACCGTGACCAGCTTCTCGACTTCGACCGTGACTTGTCGCTCGACCTCGACGGTCCTGACGACTTCGCTGGGAGCGTCGCTGGTCTCACCGCATGCGGCCAAGACGAAGGCGAACACGGCGATCAGTACAAACGCGATTCTGAGACCTCTAAACATCAACTTCTCCTCCCACGGCCAGTGCGTCCGTGTGAATGACTAAAGGCACCGGACGTTTACATCCGGCAGGGCCAAATCTACTGTGCAAGTGACGCGCGCGCCTAGCGATCATGTGTGTGCCGAGACCGCCGCCGCAGCATCTGCAGCAGCGGCCAGGACGTCGGTCGCCTCTTCGATGTCGGCGTCGCTGATCTGATGGTGGGTGACCAACCGGAACATGTCCCCGCGAGCGCCGCCGACGCCGACGCCGTGCTTGGCGGCTTCGGCGACGAAGACATCCAGGTCGAGCACGTCGGGGTCCCAGGTCACGAAAATGAGGTTGGTGTAGACGGGTGAAACCAGACGAAGGCCGGGTAAGTCGTCGATCACGTCGCCAAGCTGTTGGGCTCGGCGGTGGTCGTCGGCGAGTCGTCCGGGGCTGTCGCGTAGGGCGATGAGGCCCGCGGCGGCCATGACGCCGGCCTGTCGCATTCCGCCGCCGACGAGCTGGCGAGTTCTGCGGGCGCGATCAATCAAATCGCTGGATCCCACGATCATCGATCCGAAGGGGGCGCCGAGGCCCTTGGACAGGCAGAACTGGACGGTGTCGGCGCCGTCGGCCAGATCGGATACCGGGAGATCGAGGGCCGCGGCGGCGTTGAAGATGCGGGCGCCGTCAATATGGATGCGCAGACCGTGACGGCCAGCCAGGTCGGCGAGGTCGCGCATGACCTGGGGGCCCCAAGCGACGCCGCCGCGCCGGTTGTGGGTGTTCTCGGTCCAGATGATGGCCGGGTTGAGCGAGTGGGTGGTGACGGGTCCGACGTGCGGCTCAATGTCCGCGGGGGTGAGCCAGCCCGGGGTCTGAATGGGGATGACGCTGCAGCCGGCCAGTGCGGCGAACCCGCCGGCTTCGGCGAGGGTGACGTGGGACTCGGGGTCGACCAGGAGGGTGTCGCCGCGGCGTGACAGGGTGAGGAGGCTGACGAGGTTGCCCATGGTGCCGCTGGTTACGAAGAGGGCGGCGTCCTTGCGGAAGAGCTCGGCGGCGAGGTCTTCAAGTTCGCGGACGGTGGGGTCTTCCCCGCCCAGGTCGTCGCCCACCACGGCCTGGGCCATGGCCGCCCGCATCTCTTGGGTGGGCGTGGTTTGGGTGTCGCTGCGGAGTTCGATGCGAAACGGCGGCACAGCGGCCTCCGGCCAAGGGTTGTGAACAGCCAGCATTCTAGTGGCTGGCCGCCGGGGCGCGCGACGAACTGTTCGCAGGACGACATCGGCTTCTCGCGCACAATTGCGCTATGTCCAGGGTGCGAGTAGCACGAGCTCTGGTGGCTGAGAGCCGGGCCGGAGAACTAAGACTGGCTACCGGCTGTGGGCGCCGGAATAAAAAGTCAGTGCGCCACCCCGTCAGGCCGGGTCGGCTGGCGACTCGTTGTGGACCGAAGGTGGACCAGGCCGTGAACGAGGCTGGTCAAACGTACACGGGCCTCGCGGCAGCCGGCTTCCCACTCTCCCAGGCCCATCATGCCGGCGGATTCCGGCACAGCCTGCCCTGCAGTGTGCGTCTCGTGGCGTGGTGACGATGCCTGGGATTGCTCGTTCAGCCAGGCAGCTCGGCAAAGCAAGTTCGCGAACCCTTGGCGCCGAATGTCCGGACTAGACTGACGCGGCCGCGCCAGCGGAGCCCAGACCATCGAGATCGATCCCGAGCAATTCGTCGACGACGGCTTTGTGATTCTGAAGAACGTCGTTCCACCCGACCGGTTGGACGAGTTGCGCGCCAGCTTCGAAACGCTAGTCGACCGGCAGAAGGCGCACTGGGCCCGCGATCGCCACGACCCGAACTGCTTCGCCTACGTGGCCAAGCAGCCGCGCCTCGCGTATCAGACAGTCATAGATGACACGACGGCAAACACCGTGGAGTTTTGTCTCCACGAAAACACGCTCGGTGTAAGCCGGCAAGCGCTTGGCACCCGTGACGTGGGGTTGAAACAGATGATTCTGCTGTGCAACCCGGAGGTCGCTCATGGACCGGACTTGTGGCATCGCGATGTAAGTCACGGGCCAACCAACAATGCTCCTTTGGCAGGTCTTCAGGCGGACATGCTGGCCAACGGTCCAAGCTCCGTGCAGTGGAACATCCCGCTGTACGACGATGATGTGCTGTGGGTCGTCCCCGGCAGTCATCGGCGTCTGAACACGGCGCGCGAGAACCGGGAACTCCTGAACGACCCCCGCGCAAAGCTGTCGAACTGCACGCAGGTCAGGCTCACGGCCGGCGACGGCGTGATGTACATCAACACCATCCTGCATTGGCCCAGCAACTACAGCACCAGGCTGCGGCGCATCATTCATCTCCGGTACACCTCGTTCGGTGGCCGGCTGTTTCCCTACGGCTCCCGATTTCTTTGGGAGCCGGGTTTCGTCAAGTATCTTTCGACGGAGGGTCAAGCGAGCTTCCATCGGTTTATCGAACTGGCTGAGCGCGAGGACGACCGGATCGAAGCGTTCTATCGAGCAATTCTGGACCAGGATCCGGAAGCATTTCGGCAGGCTCTGACCCTGCTGCATCCAGGCGACACCGGGCGGTTGGTCTGCGTCGTCCTTCTGGCGAAACTGGCTCGCAGGATGAGCGCCCTGAGGCGCCCGGAGCTGGACAACCTCCCGGCACGCGAGCGCGCGTCGGCTGTCGGCGAGCAGCCATTCAGCATCGGCAACCTCGAGGCGCTGGCCCGGCGATTCACCGCCGCCGAAACGAAGCTGCTTGGACAGCGCTTTGCACCGCTGGACGCCAAGCTCCAAATGGAATCCGAGCACTTCGTGCCAAGTCTTGCGAGCAAACCCACCCGCTACGCGCAAGAGCACATGCCCGACGACTTTGACGTGGACGACTTCATCGCGAGCTGGAGCACAGCCGCCTAGGCTCAGTGCAAAGCATCTCCGATGGCGCAGAGTCAGGCTGATGTGACGTGGTCGTCGGGCAACAGGTCTCGATGCTGGTCGGGGCGGCCGGATTTGAACCGGCGACCTCCTGACCCCCAGTCAGGTGCGCTACCAGCCTGCGCCACGCCCCGGCGACGCGAGTCTATCAGCGAGCGCTCGGCGTGGTCGGCGAGCCGTCGGCCGCCACGGCCTGCCGCAGCCGCCGCTGGCGGCGCCACACGTCCCACGGCCACGACGGGCCGGCGACAAAGGGCCGAATCTCCTCCCAGTCGACTTGTCGGCAAGCCGCCACCTGCTTCCGCTGCCTCAGCATCGGACCTAGTGCCCGCAGGCCGGCCAGCCGCCCGCGCAGAGCCGCCAGGTTCCGCTGACGGGCTATCGTGATTGGCAACGACGCCAGGTCATAAGCCAGCAGAAGTGATCCGTAGCGCAACAAGGCGCGCGTGGGGTGGTTCTTGACGATCGTCCAGACCTTGTTTCGCCCCAGGTGAAACGTCTTGAACGGTGACTCTTCGGTGCCCGTGGCCGAGTGCGCATGTACCACGCGGGCTTCCGGGACGTAGCGCGCCGTCCAGCCCAGCCAGCGAGCGCGCCAGGCCAGGTCCACGTCCTCCAGGTAGGCAAAGAACGACGGATCGAATCCCCCTGTCTCGGCCAGCAAGTCCTTCCGATAGAGCGCCGCCCCGGCGCACGCGCCGAACACCTCGCCGGCGGCGTCGACACCAACTGGTTCGGCGTTGTGCCGGTCCCAGGCGATGCCCAGCACGTCGGTCACCACGCCGGCGGAGTCGATGATGTTCGGATCCCGATCCAGCACGATCCGGCTACCGAACGACCCGGCCTCAGGATGCTCATGTGCGGCCCGGACCAGCGAGTGCAGCCAATCTGGATCGGGAACCGCATCGTTGTTCAGGGTTGCAATCAGATCCGTCTCCGCCAATCCAAACCCGATGTTGTTGGCTGCGGCGAACCCGTGATTCGAGTCCAGGCGCTTCAGCACGACCTGCGGATGCTCGCCAGCAATCCACTCGGCTGTGCCGTCCGTGCTGCCGTTGTCCACCACGATGGTCTCGAACCTCACGCCGGTCTGATCGCCCAACGCCGGGAGGCAGCGCTGCAGGTGGCGTTTCCCGTTCCAGGTCACGATCACGACCGAGGCTTCCGGACGTTCGCTCACGCTGCGATCGACCTTCCGCTGTTGTCACGACCAGGGCTGGTTCGGCGGCTTTCCGCACGCGCCGTGCGGCCGGCGTCTACGCTTAGGCGAGATCCAGCGGGCGTCAAATCAGTCATGCAGCGGCAACTCCGGTCAATCTCTCCCACCCAACTACGCATCTACGACACCTGTCCGCTCCAGTATCGAATGCGCTACCTGGATCGGGTGCCCACCACCGACTCGCCGGCGTCGCTCGTCGGCCAAGCGGTCCACACCGCCCTGGAACGCAACTTTCTGGAGAAACGACACAGCGGCTATGGCCTGGATTTGCATGAGGCCGCCGAGATCTACGACGACGTTTGGGATGCCCGGCTTCCACCGGGGGCTGCATCGGGACCATCGGCGGACGAGTTCGACGAAGCTTACGCGTCGGGCCAATCGGTCTTGGAGCTATACCTGACCGAAGTCGCTCCCGGCGTCATTCCGCATCTGATTGAACATCGATTCAGATTCGACATACCGGGCGTCCAGGTCCAACTCGTGGGCACCGTTGACCTCATCGATCGGAACGGGGTCGTGATCGACCACAAGACCTCGTGGCGTCCCTACCCCGAGTCGTATCCCGATCGGGATCTGCAGCTACAGTGCTACGCGATCGGGTACGGAGTCTTCAGGGCGGGAACGCGGATTCGTCCCGGCAACCTGCCAGCGCCGTTCTTCATTCCTCAAGTCCGCGTTGATGTGCTGGTTCGCGAAGATCCGCCATTCATCCAGCAGCTATACGGAACCTACGGCCGCGAGGACCTGGAACAGTTTGCGGCCCGGGCAACTGAAATCGTTGTAGGAATCGAGGCGGCCCGATTCGATCCCTTCTGGCAAGCGCCGAATCTGGCCGAGGACCCCCAAGTCTGTCGCCGCTGTTCGTATGCCCTGATCTGCGAGGCGTCCCTCGTGCGGGACAAGCTACTGAAGGACGGCGGCCAGGATGGAGACGAGAAAGAACAGCGCTGACGCGCCGATCGTGAAGTTGAAGGTCAGCCGGTCGACGCCGCGCCGGGCGTGAAAGAACGAACTGTCGCTACCGCCCAACGCCGAGCCCATCCCCGTGTTCCGCAACTGGATAAGAACCGCGGCAATCACAATGATCGAAAGCACCAACTGGGCGAGCTGTAAGGGCGCGTTCATTCGGTCAGGCAGTCTCCGGGGCCGCCGGGCGTCCGTCGCTGACGGCCATGGTGGCGGCGATCTCGATGGCCATCTCCATACTATCCGCCCGCGCGATCCCTTGCCCGGCAATATCGAAGGCCGTGCCGTGATCCACGCTGGTGCGGATGATGGGCAGCCCCACGGACACGTTGATTCCGTCAAAGAACCCGGCCACCTTCACGGCCACGTGTCCTTGGTCGTGATACATCGCCACCACCCCGTCGAACGCGCCGTCTCGCGCCCGGTTGAAGACGGTGTCGCCCGGCTCGGGCCCGGTGGCGTCAATGCCGTCCTTGCGCGCATCCTCGATTGCCGGACGAATAAACGCATCGTCCTCGTCTCCGAACAGGCCGCCTTCTCCCGCGTGCGGATTGAGCCCGCAAACGGCGATTCGCGGCTCCCGGATCGCCATCCTCCGCAGGGTCTCGTCCAGCAGGCCGATCACGTGGCGCACGTTTTCGCGAGTGACGCGCGCAATGGCCTCCCGCAGCGAGACGTGCGTGCTGTTGTGAATCACCCGTAGTCCCGGCGCCACCAGCAGCATGCGCGCGCCGGGTGAGTCGGTCAGGTCGGCCAAGAGCTCGGTATGTCCCGCGTAGTTGTATCCGGCGGCATTGATGGCCGCCTTGTTGAGCGGCGCCGTGACAATCGCCGCCACGCGGCCGTCGAGCGCAAGCTTGGTGGCCACGATGACCGCCTCCGCCGCGGCGGCGCCGGCCCTGGCATCGACCGTCCCCACGGGCACGTCGTTCAGATCGCGTCCCCAGGGGTCGTAGACCTGGATTCCATCAATCCCTCGGTCCAATGCGTCCACGTCCACGGCGGCGACGTTCACACCCACGGCGCCAGCAGCCCGTTCCATCGTCCGCAAGTCACCGACCACCGCGAGGCGACAGGCGGCTCGAATCTTCGGGTTCGCCAGGGCTTTCGCTGTGATCTCGGGACCGACACCGGCCGGGTCACCCATGGTGACGGCAATCAGCGGGCGCTGATCGGCGGACATCACAATCTCGGTGACGCGTGGCGTGGCGTTGGCCACTCGCCTGCAAGACGTGTCGTCACGCCACGTGCCTCGATCGGGAGCATAGGGTTCGAAAGGCAGTAATCAGCGCGTCCGGACCTCCCATGTTCCCACCCTTGGTGACCACAGACGCCACCCGGCGCGTTCCGCGCAGCGCATGCCCGCCCGGTACGCCCCACTCGATCTCCCCCAGAACTTCGATCGCGTCCACCTCCAGCGCATCCAGCGCGGCGCGCGCGGTATCCCCGCCGGTCAGAATCAGCCCCGGCTGCTCGGCGGCGTCAACGATGGCTCTACACAGATCGCCCACGCACCGGAGCTGGCGCCGGCATTCCTCAACACGCGGCGCCGTTCCCTCAATCGTCGTGTCGAAGATGACCAGCCGCTCGCCCGGCCGGTTGAGGCGCGTCGCTCGAACCGCCGCTTCGATGTCCGCTCCGCTTCGTATTCGCATCCGCCGTGCATGCCCCGTTGCCAACGCGCGCTCGACCTGAACTTCGGTGTGAGCGCTGGGTGTACCCACCACGGCCGCCACGAATCCCGATCGTCCCGGGTCCGCGGATTGGGCTGAGTCCTGATCGGTCTGCGCCAGGTACTCGGCAAGCCCGGCCGAACCCGCGCTGATGCGCCCGACATCCGACGCGCGAAGGCCCAACGCGATCGCGCTCAGGTCGCCGTCCGTCTCCACGTCCGGGACCACGACGTTGGCACCGGACCTCTGTGCCGTCGTAATTGCGTCCACAAAGCTGTCCGGATCTCCCCGAACGACGTCAAGCGGCACCCACTCGGTCGTCAGGCCGGCGCTCTCCCGCAGAAGAGTCGGAATGTGCGATTCCAATACCGGTGTCAGTGGATCGCGTCCCGGAGCGGCTTCGGCAACGGGCAGGCCGTCCAACCGGTGTATCCCATCCACCGTCGTCCGGCCGCCGGTCGGATAGGCAGGCGCAAACACCAGCGGCCCCGAGCCGGCGGCGTCGCGTAGCGCCCGCAATTCAGCCCCGATGTTTCCGCGTAGCAGGGAATCGGTCTTCTTGTAGATCCGCGCCGACGTTCCGCATGGCAGCGTGCGATACGCGGCCGTCACGCTTGCGGCGGCGCTGGAGGCCGGAACGTGCCTGGACTCGGTGCTCACGGCAACCACCGATCCGTGCGAAGGCCATACGCCCGGACGGGTCGAGACGATGGTCTGTTGGCCGGCTTTCCGGAATTGCAGCGCGGTATCCAGCGCCCCCGTCAGGTCGTCGGCAATGACGGCCCAACGGTCCATACCTCAGGCCACCAGGGGCAGCGTGTCCGGTGCGTGCGTCAAGACCCCAACCCGCGGTGCGGTGACGCCTGTGCGCGCCAGGGCCGCAAGCGCCGTTTCCACATCCGGCGCCCTATCGAAGCCCAGTGCTTCTGCCTCGTGCCTCGCGATTCCGTCCGATACCAGCACCACGCGCGCGTATTCCCGGACCCTGGCCCAGGCCACCGCCAGCGATGCGGCCACGCGGTCGTCGATCTCGTTGCGCTCGTAGCGTCGCAGCAACTGGTCGGCTGGCTGCGCCGTGTAGTCGAGCATGTCGGGGTGCGTCACGGCCACGCCTTCCGGGCACGGCGTCACCACGATGATGGCTCCGCCCGGCCGCACCATCAGCATGGCCGGATACAGGCTCTTGTGGGCCTGCCAGAACTCGATATCGCACGGGTGCGACCCGGCCACCACTGCGTCCAGCCCGGCGGGTGCGCGAACCCCGTAGATGCGCCGGGCGTCTTCGACGGCCCGTCGATACGTAGGCCGCGTGGCCCCAAAGCGAGCCGTCACGATCCGCCCGTCGGCATTGAGCGTCACATTCAGCACGTGCCGCATGCCGCAGCGCTCGGCAATCAACTCCATCTCGGCGCGGACCGGCGTGTCGACTCGCCCCAGCAACGGCGTCCGCGCCCTGGCGCTGAACATGTGCGTGGCGGCCGTGGTGGCGGCCCCCGATACGCCCGGCTGCACGATCTTGGCGCCGGCCGAGAATCCGGCGATGTGGTGCGGCACCACCGCGCCGGTCCCAATCACGAGATCGGCCTCGAACAGGTGCTCGTTGACTTCGATCGGCGTCCCGCTCGGCGTCACGCCCAGGTCGCGCAGGGGTGCCGTGCGGTGGTCGTGCTGCGTCACCCGCACCCGCCCCAGCACCTCGTCACCGACCTTGCGCCTGACCTCGGCGTCCGTCATCGGCCGGTGCGTGCCCAGAGCGATCATCACCAGGATCTCGTCCGCCGCGATCCCCGCCGTTTCCAGGTCGTCCAGGATCGGCGGCAGCAGCAGGTCCGCCGGCGTCTCCCGCGTAATGTCGTCGATCAGCACAAGAGCGCTGTTCTTGCCTCGCGCTGCCTCCAGCAACGACTCAGACCCGATGGGATCGTCCAGCGCCGCTCGAATCAGCCCGCGAGGATTGCCCGCCGGCGGAGTGGCCCGCGGCGTGTAAACACCCGCAACCTCGACGCCCATGCCGCGCACGGCCAGCGTCGCTTCGCCATACGGCAGGTCGAATCGGCGGATCATGCCGCTGGCACCGATGGCCCGCTAGGCGGCCACCACCGGATTGCTGAGCACCCCCACACCTTCCACCTCAATCTCGATCACGTCGCCCGGTGACAGCGCCGACGGACCCGCGCACGTCCCCGTGTAGATGCAATCGCCGGGACTGAGCGTTACCCCCTGCGAGGTGTACGCAACCAGGGCCGCCACGTTGAACAGCAGGTCGTTGGTATTGCTGTGCTGCTTGGTTTCCCCATTGAGCCGGGCCATGATCTCAAGGTTGGAGGGGTCCAGGTCGGTGGCAATGCACGGACCGAGCGGTGCAAACGTGTCCATCCCCTTGCTCATCAGCAGCACGCCGGTCGCCATTTCCTTGACCTGCAGGCCACGCGCACTGACGTCGTTGCCACAGCTGTAGCCCAGCACGTAGTCAAGCGCCTCGTCTTCCGAGACGCTTCGGCAGGTCTTCCCGATCACCGCCACCAGCTCGGCCTCATAGTGCACCTCGCCGAACGGGTCTTTCTGAAGGTCCGGGTCGTTCATCGACTGGGTGAACTTCGCCGGGTCCGGCAGGACGATCGGCGCTCCGGGTCCGGTGATGGCCGAATTGGGCTTCATGAACAGCATCGGGAACTTCGGAATGGCGTCCTCATCGTGGCCTTCCAGGATGTGCGCCAGGTAGTTGGCCCCAACCGCGATCACATTGCCGGGATCGACCGGCGCCAGCAAATCCAGGTCGTCCACCGTGCCGACCTGCGCCCCGACCTCGTAGTCGCCAAACATGTCGCCGCTGACGGCGTAGACGGCGCCCGATTCCTTCAGAGAGCCAAGGGCCGGCCCGGATTCGGTGGCGTAACGAACGAATTTCATGCCCAGTGTCCGTCGTGTGGTGCGCGCGTTGGCGCGAAGGCTAGCACTACCCGTCCGCGGTCAGAGCCCGAGGAAGCGGGCCAGTTCGGCGCGCAATTCGTCCGGCGCCTCAAGGCTCGGCCAATGGCCCACGTCGGGCAGCGTAAAGACCTCGGCGGCGGCCAGCCGGGCGGCCAGAATCTGAAGGTCGATATCGCTCACAAACGGATCGTCCGAGCCGCGCACCAGCAGCGTTGGCGCCGAAATCTCGGTCGCCTCCTCCAGCAACACGCGCCGAGCGCCGCTGGCCAGGCTTCCGGCTATCAGGTCGGCGTCTACGGCGGCCGCCGCGTCGCGCATGGCGGCAAAGTGCGCCTCCGCCAGGTCCTCCACCAACCCGGCGCGCAGCCAGGCGTCGGCCCCGTCGGCATCCCAGCCACCATTCTCGATTCCGTTCAGTCGCTCCACGCTTACACGCGGGTCCCGGTCGAACCCCGCCGTCGCAACCAGGGCCAAGTGGCTGACGTGACTCGGGAAGCGAGCGGCAAAGTTGAGTGCGACTAGGCCTCCGTACGCGTGTGCCACGACAGGCAGCGCGTCGGTGTTTCCCTGCGCGTGCAACACGCGGTGCACCAGCGTCGCCGCGTCGTCGACGGAGCCTGTCGCATTCCCCCGTTCGCTCCTGCCGAAACCGGGAAAGTCCAGCACAAACGCGCGGCACGTGTCGGCCAGACCCTGGGTGACCAGGTCCCAGGCGACGCCACCCGGCCCAACGCCGTGTATGAACAGGACCGTGGTGCTGCCAGCACCGCGCACGTCGAGCGAGACGCTGCGATTGTCGACCGTTACCAGGGGCATTGGCTATGGAACGTCCTTCAAATCCATGGCCTCGGCGTCCGCAATATACGGCAACCCCCGAAAGCGCCCATCCAGGTCGAGCCCATAGCCAACCACGAATATGTTCTCGATCTCGAACCCCACCCATCGCGGCTTGACCTCCATCACGCGGCGCGAAGGCTTGTCCAGCAGCGTCACCACCTCGATCGAACGCGGCCCGCGGGACTCTAGCAACTCCAGCGCGGCTGCCGCCGTCCGGCCGGTATCCACAATGTCCTCAACGATAAGCACGTCCCGCCCGGCGATGTCGTAGCCCAGGTCCTTCACGACCTGCACCTCGCCGCTTGACTCGAGACCCTCATAGGAAGCTAGCGCAAGTGACTCCACTCGATGGCCCGTGGTCAGGGCGCGCGTGAGGTCGGCGGCAAAGACAAAGGCCCCATGCAGCACCAACACCAGGACGGGCTCGCGACCCTCGTAGGCCGCTGAGATCTCCACACCGAGTTCGCGAACTCGGCGCGCAATCGCCTCGGCTGAAATGACTGTCGGCGGCCGGACGCCCCCCGAATCTCCGGCCTGAGCCCCAGCGATCGTCACGCGTTCCGGCGCCGCCTCGGTGAACAGAAGCTGTGAGCCTTGGCAGTGATCGACCGAAGTGTGCGGCGTTTCGCCCTTACGCCGCAAACGTGGCTCCGCCGTGGCGCGAGCCTGTGTAGTGATTCTTGACTTCATAAGGTCCCTCGCGCACGGGTATCGCCCACCGGCGAATCCCCGAACCGGTGGGATCCCGCCCAGACCGCCGGAGCAGCGGCCGCCAGCGCGGAGTGGGACTTCACGCTGATTCACTCCCGCGGTTCAGGCGGCCGTGCGACCGCCTCCTGGTAGACCCCGATCAGGCATTGCGCGGAGCGACGCCAGGAGTAGGCTCGCCGTCTGATGCGCCCACGCTCGATCAGTTCATCGCGGCGCGACCCGTCCGTCAAGAGTTCGCTGAGTCCGTCTGCCAACGCCTCCGGGTCCAAGGGATCCACGGTGAGCGCGGCGTCGGCGGCGACTTCGGTCGTGGCCGGGGTATCCGACGTCAGGACGGGACACCCACAGGCGAAGGCTTCCAGGATGGGAATGCCAAACCCCTCGCCGTGGCTTGGATAGGCATAGACCGAGGCCAGCGAATAGAGGGCTCGCAAGGCGTCGTCGCTTACGCGACCCACGAAGCGAACGCGGTCGCCGGCCTGCTCGATGGCCGCGTAGACCCGGGCGCAAAGCCAACCCTCACCGCCGGCATGTATGTGTTCGACGGCGGGGAGTCCGCTGCGCGCCGATGCCAGCGACACGGCTCGAGCGAGGCCCTCGATGTTCTTGCGCGGCTGGATGGTTCCCACTGAGAGGACGAAGCGTTCCGGCAGCGCGAGTTGCTTGCGAACCGCGGCAAGTTCGTGGCGATCAGTGACCGGCCCCAACCAGTCCGGCACGGCATTGGGCACCACACGAATCCGGTGCGGTCGCACGCCGTAGCGCTGCATCAGATCGCGCCTGGTGGCCTCGGAGACCGCGATGATCAGCCGGGCGCGATCGATCGACTTAGGGACGGCCGTTTCCAGGAACCGGCGCTGGCGCGGATGCGCGTCCTGCGGACGGATCACGAACGACAAGTCATGGACGGTGAGCACCCCGTGGGCGGCCAGCAGCGGCGGCAGTGTGAAGTCCGGGCCGTGGAAGACCCGAACGGGTCCGGCCAGCGCCTCGCCCGGCACAGGAAGCCGTGCTTTGAACCACGTCGCCAGCGCAACCCGTGGAGAGACGGGAATCCGGCGCACGCGGACGCCCTCATGAATCGCAAGCGCGTCGACCGCGCGCGCAGGTCCGCGACGCGTGTATACGAGAGTCAGTTCGGGTCGGTCCGGATGCACGGCCAGCGCGTTGACGAGCTCCCGAACCGAGCGGCCAATGCCAGCCTGTTGCGTCGCGGCGGCGGTGATGTCGATCGCGACGCGCACGTTTACCGGCGTTTGAGGCGCGTGAGCACGAAAAGCAGACCGCCGGTAAGGATGACTGACCAGTACGTGATGACCCGGTCGACAATCGCGACGGCGCCGGCCACCCCACCCCCAACGCCGATCAGCCGCATCAGGCCTAACAGACCACCCTCGACCGCGCCCAGGCCGCCCGGCGTTGGCACCGCCAGCAGCAGCGACGCTGCGGTGCCAACGAACACGATCTCGGCTGGGTTCAATTCCAGGCCAAGGGCTCGCATGACAAGCGTCAATCGCAGCATTTCAATTGACCAGATGGCGAAGCTGGCTAACCACAGAAACGGTCCGGTCCGCCAGGTCCAGCTATCGAACACGCCGCTGTGAAAGCGTTCGTAAACTGCCGCGGCCGACTGTGGGAGCCGCGCGAAGATCGGCGTGCCAAACACCAGCAGAAATAGCACGCCCAACGCCAGGACCGCCAGCGCCAACGCCGCGACGGCCAAAATGCGCCCCACGTCCTCGCTGGTCTCGGGCGACCTGGCTATCCAGGCGGCGGATGCCATAACCATGATGATCAGCGCGCCCACGTCGAACACGCGTTCCGAAAAGATGGTCCCCAGCGTGCGGGTCAGCGATGTCCCATAATTCGCCCGCGCCATGTAGGCCCGATAGATGTCGCCCAGTTTGAACGGCACCACGCCGTTCACGAACCACGAGATGTAGAGAATCTGCGCCAGATCGCGCATTCGGTAGCTCGGTGTCACGTCTTCGCGATGCACCGCGTTGGTCAGCAGAATGCGCCACCGGAGCGTGCGAATCGGAAAGGTCAACGCAAACACAACGTACGCCACCGCAATCAGCCACGGATCAGCGGAGCGGATGCGCAGCACGATGTCCTCAAGCCGCAGGTCGGCCAGAATCCAGGTGAGCGCCAACAGCGCGCCGGCTACCAGGAAGCTGATAAGAGTTCGCGAGCTGAGGAATCGCCGACGAAGATCGGTCCGCGTCGGATCCACGACCGACTCGCCCACCGGTGTTCCGCTGCCGGTCACGACACCGCTCGACTTGCATTCGGCGTCCAACCGCGCGGCCGTGCCGGAACGACCAGCGCTAGCGCCAGAATCAACGCAAACACGATCCCCATACCGCTCACAAACAGACTGTCAACCAGGTTGTGGGTCGCAAACCCGACCAAGGCGCCAAGCGCGCCGATGGCGCTCCACTCGAACGCCCCGCCGCGCACTCGGCGCACGGCGGCTGCGGCAATGCCAAGCGCCCAAAGGATGAGGCCAGCGAACATGAGAATGCCAGGCAAGCCGGCTTCGGCGCCGAAATTCAGCGCAACATTGTGCGCGTGCCCAAGTGGCTCGTCGAAGGGCTGTAACGCGTAGGCGCGGTAGGCATCATCAAAGTTCCCGGCCCCAACGCCCAGCACGGGCCGATCCTGAAACATCCGCCAGCCCGCCGCCCAGTGCGCGACCCGCTGCGTGATGGCAAAGTCATCGTGCGCGCGGTGACGCACAACGTCGTCCACCGGATGCTCGCCTTGCAACATCCGCGAGATATCGGGCGGCAGCGCTCGGTCGAACACCCCGCCGAACGCTGCCACGGCGATGACCAGCACCGCAGCGGCGGCCAGGACCAACGCGCCGCGCACTCGCAGCGAAGTCTGACGACCGGCCATCAACGCCACAAGCAACGAACTGGCGCCCACGCCAAGCCAGGCGCCCCTTGATCGGCTGGCCACAATGCCCATCAATACGACGATTCCCAGCAGCGTCAGCCAGCGCCGCCGCGAACCGCGCGCATAGATCGCCGCTGCCAGGATGAGCGGCAAATGAATCCCCAGGTAGCCCCCATACGGATTCGGTTGATCGAAGGTCCCAAAAGCGCGCAGGACGCCTCCCACGACGAATCCACCGGGACCCGCCGCTGCCGCCGTCTGGACCAGCCCCAGGACGGCCTGCACGAGGATCGCCGCAACAACGGCCCAGGCCACGATCCGGCGGCTTGACGGCTCGCGCATCAGGTCGGTCAGGATCACCAGCGCCACGGCGATTTGGAGCCACTTCAGGACTTCCTTGAGCACCAGTGCCGGATTCACGGCTACCAGCGCCGTCACCATCAGCCAGCCGGCAAAGAGCAGCAGCCCCAGCGTGTAGGTTGGG
Source organism: Chloroflexota bacterium (assembly GCA_026707585.1). Taxonomy (GTDB): domain Bacteria; phylum Chloroflexota; class UBA11872; order UBA11872; family UBA11872; genus UBA11872. Next base: position 136,630 of record JAPOWQ010000053.1, read on the forward strand.
ACGGACGCCCGATCTCTGGCGTCTCGACCGAATATCCAGGCAGCCAGCGCCCCGAGCAGTAGGACGTCGGTCACCCCAAACGCGATGCCGCTGACCTGAATCTCGGTCACGCCGCGAAACGGGACGGCCGCAATGGCCAGCGCGACCAGCACGGTGACCGCCGCCCGCGCCTCGAACCCCGGCACGACAAGCCGGAGCGTCGCCGCCGCTACGCCCACGAACAGCAGCACCGTTAGCGCCAGCGTCGGCAGCGGCCCCGAAACTACGGCGGCCAGACCCACTCCCACCACGACAACGCCCATCGCCGCCCATCCGGGAGCAGCGGGCCATACCGCGCGACCTGACCTGGGATGCCTGAGGCCCACCCAACGGTGCCCGTCCCCTGGCGCAGGTCGAGCACGCGACAACACCGCCCCAATCGACAAAGGACCCAGCAGCACCAGGCAAGCGGCTGCGGCCAGCAGCCCGGCCTGAATCAGAAAGCCGGCAATGCCCAGCGTGACCAGCAGCGCACCAAGCGCCAGCCCCGCGCCGCCTATCGCGGATCGCCAGCTCGAGCGTGCCTCCGCGAAGCCCAGGGCGGTCACGTCCGTCGCCGCGGGACTCCGGGCCCCGGCATGCGCGCCCACAGGTTGGTCGCGTGAGGCATTAAATTACGGTCGCCATGTCATGGGAACGGCCAGAATCGTACGTTGTTCCGCAAACCGGTGAGCCTAACCAGTCACCGGTCGATTGGCACCCTCGGGCGCGCGAGAATCGGTGGCATGCCGCGCCAACCATCGATGGACTAAGCCGGTGACGGACGTCCTGATCGGGCTTGGCTCGAACGTCGGCGACCGGCTGACGCACCTTCGCAGTGCCGTGAACGGCCTGCGCCTGGTGCTCCGGCACCTCGAGGTGTCCCACGTCTACGAGACAAGCCCCGTAGGGCTGCTCACACAACCGCCCTTCCTGAACGCGGCGGTTCGCGGCGAGTCGACCGAAGGCCCGCAGCGGCTGTTCTATTGGGCAAAATCGCTCGAGCTTGCCGCTGGTCGGCGACCCGGCCCGCGGCTCGGACCACGTCAACTGGACCTGGACATCATTGCCTTCGGAGACCTGCTGGTTGCGACGCCGCGCCTGCGAATTCCGCACGCGGCGTTTGCCGAGCGGGGCTTCGTGCTCGCGCCGCTGGCGGATCTCGCGCCAGACCTCGTGCTTCCCGGTGCGGAAGCCGCGGTGAGCACGCTGGCCGCGCGGGTCGGGCGTGCCGGTATCGAACGCGCGTATCCGCCGGCGTCGCTCTCGGCTCCGCGATAATCGAGCAATGTCCGACATGTATGCCGCCGGGCTGGCGTGGCTATACGCATACGCCGACTTCGAGCGTGGTGCGGGGCTGGGCGGCGGCCCGCCGTTCGAGCGGGGTCTGGAACGAACCTCGCGGCTGCTGGCCGATCTCGGCAACCCGCACGACGGCCTGCGAATCGTTCACGTCGCCGGCAGCAAGGGCAAGGGCAGCGTGTGCGCGCTGGTGGCCTCGGCCGCCGAAGCCGCCGGATTGCGCACCGGCCTCTACACCCAGCCGCACCTCCACACCTTTCGCGAGCGCTTTCAGATCGATGGCGAACCCATCCACCAGGCCTCGTTCACCCGCCTGGTGGCCCAGGCTCGCGACGCCGTCAAGGGAACCTGCTCCGCATCCCTTGGCGCCCCCACCACGTTTGAGATCAGCACCGCAATGGCGCTCGCCTGGTTCCGCATGCAAGGGGTAGATCTCGCAATCCTCGAAGTCGGCTTGGGCGGACGCCTGGACGCAACCAACGTCGTGTCACCCGATGTCACCGCCGTCACTACCATCGTGCGCGAACACACGCGCCTGCTGGGCGACACATTGCCTGCAATCGCCAGGGAAAAAGCCGCTATCGCAAAACCGGGTGTTCCGATGCTCGTCAGCTCCCAGCCGGCAGACGTGCTGGCTGCCATCCGAGACGTAGCCGTAGCCGCCGGCGCCGACGTTGAAGTCGTACCGGCCCTCGCGACCGACGGAACCGCGGCCTGGCGCGACGGCCGCGCAACCACGATTGCCCGTGACCCCCAGTCCGGCGATACGCTGCCTCTGGGCCTGGCCGGCCCCCACCAGGCCCGCAACGCTGGCCTGGCCTATGCCATCTGTCGAGCGCTCGGCGACCGCGGCCTTCCCATTCCGCGCGACGCGATCCGCGCCGGCTTCGCCGCCGCGCGCTGGCCGGGCCGCTTGGAGCTGGTAGGCAACGATCCGCCGGTTGTCGTGGACGGGGCACACACGGTTGAAGCCGTGGAGGTCGTGGTGGAAACGCTGCGTCGGCAACTCAACCTGCGTCGCGGTCCGGTCATCTTCGGCGCCCTGCGCGACAAGTCGGTCCGACCCATGGCGGAAGCGCTCCGGCCATTCGCGACACGCCTGGTGGTGATCCAACCGGGACACCCACGAGGGATGCCGTCCGGCGCAGTGCTCGACCAGCTTGACGGACTCCCTGGCGCGACTGCGGTCCTCAACGCGGCGAGCGCACTGGCCCTGGCGCGCGACGCCGCGCGACCCGGCCAGGCCGTGCTCGCCACCGGGAGCCTGGCGGTCGCCGCCGACATTCGAGCCGCCGCGGGGATTCCGGTCGACACCGATCCCTCCGTGCTCGTCAACCCCTAGCGATGGACACGCCCCCCGACCGCCGAGCCCGCAGCAAGCTCGACCAGGTCGCCGCCTCCGGACTGTTCGAGCACACCGCCGGACGCGGCAAGCCGCTCAACCTGACGCCCGACGACCCCAACGTGCCGGCCGATCTCAGGCTGGCCTTCCGGATGATGCGCGATGCGAACGTGTCCCCGCCGTGGATCGCCCTGGCCCGAGAGGTCGAGCAGGCGCTGGATGATCTACGCCGCCACCTCGCGCGGCACGAGCGCCGCATGCGCGAGCTTCGGGAGGCCCTGGTATCGGGACGAGCGGCGGAATTCAAGGAGTCCTTCAAGAGCGCGAGAGATACGCACCTGCGGCATCGGCACGAATTCGAACGACTGCTAGACGAAACCCGACAAAGGATTGACAAGCTCGCCGCCACGGCGCCGGACGGCGCGCAACGCCTGATGTTTCGTCCCTCCGCCTTCCTGGAACGCTTCGAGGCCGCCTGGCCCTGGCCCGAGCGCACCGAGGACGAGCGGCGCCAATGAAACGACGTATTCGAGTCTGGCTGGGACACGGGCTGTGGGCGTTGCTAAGCCTCGGCTTCGGATTGCGACGGCTGCTTGGCGGCCGGCGAAGCTTGCCCACGGATCCCCGCCGCGTGCTGATCGTGCGTTTCGACCTGATGGGCGACGTGGTCAACGCCCTCGCCGCGGCAGCCGCTGCGCGCGAGCGCTGGCCGCACGCCCACCTGGCGTTTATGACGCCGCCCGCCTGGCAGCCGATCGTCCGGCGTTGCCCGGCTGTCGATGAGGTGATCCCGTTTGACGGCGGGACGGTCACACACTGGCCGGCGGTGCTGGACCCAATGGCCTGGGCAAAGGTCGTGGGTGTCTTGCGAGCAGTCCGGGCCAGCCGATTCGACGTGGCAGTGAGCGTCTACGGCCCAATCGCCGGTGCCGTGGTCGCGCTCAGCGGGGCACGCTGGCGCGTGGGCTACCGGGCCGAAGCGCCCGCCTGGAGTTTCGATCAGGCCTTGCCAGGCCATCGTCGCAACGGCGGCCCCCACGAGGCCGAGTTGGCAACTCAGCTGATTCAACTCGCCGATCCGGCCTGGCAGACCGTCGAAGCGGGTACCGGGTCGGATCTGGTGAAGGACCTACCGCGCCCGCTGGTCATCCTTCACCCCGGCGCGTCTCACGGCGAGGCCAAGCGCTGGCCCGACGCGCACTGGGCAACCCTGGCTCGCGAGTTGGAACCCCAAGTGACCACGCTGGCCGTGGTCGGTCTCACCGACGCCCGACGGACCGCCAACCAAATAGCGGAAGCCGCGGCCATCCACGACCTCACCGGTCGGACCTCGCTCGACGAGCTCATCGGTGTTCTGGCCCATGCCGACGTCGTCGTATCGACGGACAGTGGACCCGGACACCTCGCGCGGGCGCTGGGACGGCGCGTGGTCATGCTTCACGGACCCACGGATGTTGCCATCCATGGGCCGGGCGACCCCGCATCGCGCGCACTGCGCGTCGACCTGCCCTGCGGTCCCTGCTACAGCTTCGATCGGCCGGCGGAATGTCGCTTCCGCGACGTGCTCTGCATGCAGTGGCTGGCGCCGGACCGGGTGCGCGACACAGTCTTGGACATGATTCGCTGACGGCGCCCCCATGAATTGTTATGTCAACATAGGCGCTCAGATACCGACAGCATGAGTACCGCAACCATTAGCGGCACGGCCACCCTCCTCGACGAGCTCGAAACGCGCATCCTCGGCGTACGCGTCCACGCCATCAGCCGGGCGCTCACTGTCGCCTGGATCGACGCTTGGCTGGCTTCCGGCGCCCGCGCCCACGTGGTGACGATCAACCCCGAAATTGTCATGCGCGCACGCAGCGACCCCGCCTACGGCGAGTTGCTGGAACGCACACGCCTGAATGTCCCTGACGGCGCCGGAATCGTCGCCGCGGCCCGCCTCCGACGCCTGCCGATGCGCCAGCGAGTGACCGGGGTCGACCTTGTCGACGACCTGGCCGGTCTGGCCGCCGTCCACGGCTACCGCCTGCTCCTTGCCGGCGCGGCCCCGGGCGTCGCCGACCAGGCCGCCGCGGAACTCCAACATCGCTACCCGGAGCTCATCCCGCCGGCCACCATGGTTGGCAGGTCGGGGCCGGACGGCGACGCCGAAGCCCACGCCGTAATCCAGGAGTCCCGCCCCCACATCGTCCTGGCCGCCTACGGCGCGCCCGCCCAGGAGTTCTGGATCGACCGCAATCTGCGTGACCTTGCCCCGGTCGTGGGCATAGGTGTCGGCGGCACCCTGGACTACCTGGCGGGGCGCATTCCTCGCGCTCCAGCGCCGCTGCGCCGCGTTGGCCTGGAGTGGGCCTACCGCCTCGCCCGCGAGCCCTGGCGCTGGCGCCGCATGCGCGCGTTGCCGGAATTCGCCCGGCTCGCCATCCTCGAGGCCCTGGGCCTGAGGATTGGGGTTCGATGAGTCGCATCGCCGTGGTAGGCAGCATCAACCAGGACATCGTCATCCGCGTCCCTCAAATCCCCCGGCCCGGTGAGACCGTCCATCACGGCCGCCTCGCCCGCTACGCCGGCGGTAAGGGCGCCAACCAGGCCGTGGCCGCCGCCCGCGCCGGGGCGTCGGTCAGCATGCTCGGCGCCGTCGGACCCGATGCCGCCGGCGACGACCTGCTGCGCGGGCTGACTGCCCAACGCGTGGACACCACGCACGTCGCCCGGGTGGGCTCGGCCGCCACCGGCACGGCGCTCATCGCCGTCGACGACACCGGCGCCAACTCGATAGCCGTGGCCGAAGGCGCCAACTTCCAAATCGATCCGGCGGCTGTTGCGAGCGCCGTCGCCGGGATTCAGCCGGTCGCCGTGATTGGCCAGCGCGAAGTCCCGGACGACGTCACCAATGCCGCCTTCGGGACTGCGCCACCCGGCCTGCGCGTGCTCAACGTCTCCCCGGTCGATGAAGATGTGGCCATCGATCTTGGCCAGGTGGACATCGCCGTCGTCAACGAAATCGAAGCCGCGCAGTTGACCGGTGACTCAAGCGCCGACGACCCTGAAGGGCTGGCCAGGGCCCTGGCCATGCAGTCCCACCGCGGTTGTGTCGTGACACTGGGCGGCGATGGGCTGGTCGCACACGTGGACGGCCACACCCACGTCCAGCCCGCGTTTCCCACGACCGTCGTGGACACGACAGGAGCTGGCGACGCCTTCTGCGGGGTGTTTACGGCGGCGCTCGTCGCCGGGCGGTCGGTCGAAACGGCACTGCGGTGGGGCCAGGCGGCCGGCGCCCTGGCCGCAGGCACGCCGGGCGCTCAACCTTCGATGCCGATTGCCGACGACATTCGCCGGCTTGCGGAGGCTGAACTGGCCTAGTGCGCGCGGCTTCGCCGTCACGGCTAGGCTCAGTGCATCATTGACCGTGCAAGCCCCAATGACTGTCCTCGAACGCTTCCGTCTCGACGCCCGCCGCGCATTCGTCACCGGCGCCAGCCGCGGCATTGGTCGGGCCATCGCCCTGGCGCTGGCCGAGGCGGGCGCCGACGTGGCCCTGGCCGCCCGCGACGAAGCCCGGCTAACCGAGCTTGCCGCCGAGATCGAGACGCTGGGCCGACGAGCGATGGTCGTTCCGCTGGACCTCGCCAACCTGGAATCCATCGAACCAGCCATTGACGCCGCGGCCGCCACGCTGGGCGGCCTGGACCTCCTGGTCAACAACGCCGGCGTGACCTATCGCGGCGGCTTCGAGATTCACGACCCGGCCGAGTTCGACCGCATGTTCGACGTCAATCTCGGCGCCGTGCTCTTCGCCTGCCAGGCGGCCCGCCCCCATCTGGCAACCGCCGGTGGAGGCGTGATCGTCAACATCGGCTCCATCGCCGGAACCAAGGGCACGGGCCTCTACGGTGCGAGCAAGGAAGGCGTGCATTCGCTGACTCGCGGGTTCAGCCGCGAGTTCGCCACCGACGGCATCCGCGTCGTGGCGCTGGCCCCCGGACAGGTCTACACCGACATGGGCGCCCGCGTGCGGGCCAACCCGGATGAGATGAACACCCTGCTGCACCACACGGCGCAGGGACGTGTTGCCGACCCGTCAGAGATTGCCTCGGGGGTCGTCTACCTGGCCTCACCCGCCGCCGGCTTCGTGACCGGGACGACCATCGCCATCGACGGCGGCCGCGACTTCTTCGCGAGACGATGACAGCCCCCGATCCCTTCCGGCTGGACGGCCGCCGCGCCCTCATCACCGGCGCCAGCCGCGGCATCGGGCGCGCGATCGCCGAGATCTACGCCCAGGCCGGCGCCCGCCTGGCCCTGGCCGCTCGTACGACCGCCAACCTGGAAAAAGCCGCCAACGAAGTCCGCGAACACGGCGCCGAAGTCCACACCTTGGGCGCGGACCTGACGGATGCACAGGCGCCAACACACCTGGTCGAGCAGGCCGCCGAAGTCATGGGCGGCCTCGACATCGTCGTCAACAATGCGGGCGACGGCGGCCACGCCGGACTCACGCTGGACGCCTACCGCCGCCTGCTGCATGTGAACCTGCGCGCCCCGGTGCTGATCACCCAGGCCGCACGTCCATATCTGCTCAAGTCCGACGCCCCGGTGGTCATCAATGTTTCGTCGGTCTCGGCGAGGCTGGGCGGCGCCGAGCCCTATGGACCGCTCAAGGCTGCCCTGTCCTCCTACACCGTGGGTCTGGCCAGGGAGTGGGGTAAAGACGGCATCCGCGTGGTCGCCATCGCTCCCGGCGTGATCGAAACCGACATGACGGCGAGCTACACCGATGCGGACTGGTGGACCGACAACCTGGCCGATCGCGTGGCCCTGGGACGCAACGGCCGTGTGGAAGAAATTGCCGGCGTGGCCCGCTTCCTGGCCTCCGACGCCGCCGCCTATATCACCGGCGCCGTCATTCCCGTCGACGGCGGCTTGGTCCACCAGTACTGAGCGCCGGTTTACGTCCGGTCGATCAGTTCCAGCCAGCGCAGGTCGATGATCCCGTCCTCGCCGGCCGACGGCGCCAGCACGCAGCCCAGCCGGCCGTTTCGCAGCAGCGCCATGTCCGGGTAGCCGCAGCGCACGTCGCCGGCCGGCGGCGGCGGACCGTCGCTCGGACTGGCCAGCCAGCCGACGCGTCGCCAGGTCGCACCCTCGTCCTCGCTCACGCTGCACCCCACCCCCGAGCGGTTGCCCGCCTCGTCGCGGTACGCGCACAGCAGCGCTCCGGACCGCAGCCGCTGCAGCTTGATGTTGGCGCCCCAGAACTCCACCGGCCGCGGTTCGGTCCAGCTTGCCCCCTCGTCCCCCGAATACGCGACCACGCTGGGATGGCCATCGAACACCCGCGCCACCGCCATGTACCGCCCGTCCGCCAGCCGCGTGATGTCCATGTCGCCATAGCCCAGCACGGGGTGCGACGCCACGATCACCGGCGCTGAAAAGCTCTCGCCTTCGTCGTCCGTAAAGCAAACCCCCGCCTGCCACCCCGTGTCGCGCCCGGTCGTCCCGATAGCCGCCAGCATGTGTCGTCCGTCGTCCAGGAGATGAGGGTTGCTGGCCCCGTAGAGCTCCGACCACTCGGGAAACAGGCGAATCTCGGGACTCTCAGCCCCCCAGGTCTCGCCGCCATCCGTTGAGCACGTCGTGGACAGATACCACCCGGTGCACGGCTCGTCGCCCGGCAGGCTGGGATCCATCTGGATCCGCCCGAGTCCCAGCAACAGCCGCTGGTCCGAAAACGGCATCAACCCACCCAGGTGCATGCAGTCCCACCCGGGCACGGCATAGATGGCCTCCGGCGCCGTCCACGTCGCCCCATCGTCGTCGGATCGCGACGTCAACATCACGCTGTTGTTTCGACGCTGAACGCCCGGCGCCCAGCTGAACACCATCACCAGCCGCCCGCCCCCAAGCTGCGCCAGGCTGGCCGAGTAGTGAGCATGCGGTGTGTCGCTCGCAAACAGCCGTCGCGCCTGCCCCACCGCAATCGGCGCGTCGGCTACCAGGTCCGGTTCGCCTGTCATCACCATTGCGATTCACCTCGACGACAACGCAGTGATCCTACGCCCGATTGCCGGCAATTCGCGCCTTCGCAACTTGGGGTCGATGCCGCGCCCCGACTGCCAATGGCCAGGCACGGCCGCGCTCCTACACTTGATGAAGCTGAAATGACCGCCCGCACAAGGGCACGCTGAAGGGAAGAACGGTGACCGCTCCGACCGATCTACAGGAAGAGCTTGCTGCGGCTTGGTCCGATCTGGAGAAGGCGCAGCAGCGACTCAAGGAAGTTCGCCGCCGTGTGCCGTCGGAGCCTGTGCCGGACTACCAGCTTCACGGGCCTGATGGGCCGGTGAGGCTCTCTGAGCTGTTCGGCGCCAAGTCCGACCTGATCCTGATCCACAACATGGGCACCGGCTGTCCCTACTGCACCATGTGGGCCGACGGCTTCAACGGCGTGCTCCATCATCTCGAGGATCGCTCGGCCTTCGTGGTCGTCTCTCCCGACAGCGTCGAAACCCAGCAGGAGTTTCGGAGAAACCGGGGCTGGCGCTTCCGCATGTACTCGGCGGCGAACACTACGCTGTTCAACGACATGGGCTTTGAGTCCGAGGACGAGCACTACGGCTCCAACGCCATGCCCGGCGTCTCCGCCTTCCACAAGAACCCCGACGGCTCCGCCGTGCGCGTCGCCTCAGACTTCCTCGGACCCGGCGACGCCTATTGCAGCGTCTGGCACCTCTTCGACCTGCTCCGCGACGGCGTCGGCGACTGGGAAGCCAGGTTCGACTACTCGACTTAGCCAAGCGCACATTCCGCCGCGCCGGCCATGAGCGTTCGGCCTCCGCTCCTATAATCGCCGCCGATTCGCCAACTACCGAGCAGCGCTGTGTCCATTGACCGTTCGCAAGTCGACCATGCCGCCGAACTGGCGCGGCTCGAGCTGTCCGACGACGAGCGCGAGCGGCTGCGCGGCGAGCTGGGGCAGATCCTGCAGGCCTTCGAGGCGCTCAATACGCTGGACACCGAGCACATCCCCCCCACCGCCCAGGTCATTCCGCTAGGCAACGTCGAGCGCGACGACGTGGTTGCGGAATCGCTGCCGCTGGACGCCGTGCTCGACAACGCACCCCGCGTCGAGGACGGCCAGATTCGCGTGCCTCCCGTGCTGGGCGAGTCCTGACCGGTGGCCGATGAGCTTTATCTGCTGACGCTGCACGCGGCCGCGCGAGGTCTGCGAAGCGGGACGTTCAGTTCGGTCGAACTGACTCGCTCCCTGCTCGACCGCATTGAATCCGTCGACGGACGGGTCGGCGCTTATCTCACCGTCACCGCCGACCTGGCCCTGGAGCAGGCCGCCGACGCCGACACCCGCCGCGCCTCGGGCCGGGACGGCCCGCTGCTGGGCCTGCCCATCGCCCTCAAGGACGTGCTCAGCACCGCCGGCGTGCAAACGACCTGCGCCTCCCGAATCCTCGAAGGCTTCATCCCGCCGTACGACGCCACGGCCGTAACTCGCCTGAAGAACGCCGGCGCGGTAACTCTCGGCAAGACCAACATGGACGAGTTCGCCATGGGCTCGTCCAATGAGCACTCCGGCTACAAGCCGGCGCGCAACCCCTGGAACCTGGACAAGGTGCCCGGCGGCTCCAGCGGCGGCTCCGCGGCCGCGGTGGCCGCCGACGAGTGCCTGGCCGCCCTGGGATCGGACACCGGCGGCTCGGTCCGTCAGCCCGCCGCCCTTTGCGGCTGCGTGGGACTCAAGCCCACCTACGGCCGCATCTCGCGCTTCGGCCTGATCGCCTTCGCCTCGTCGCTGGACCAGATCGGCGTGCTGACCAAGGACGTCACCGACGCCGCGCTGCTGCTGGGCGTCCTTGCCGGGCACGACCCGCGCGACTCAACGTCCGCTGACGAGCCTGTGCCCGAATACGGCGGCGAACTGAACGGCGACATCGGCGGGCTGCGAATCGGCGTGGCGCCGGAGTACTTCGGCGAGGGACTTGATCCCCAGGTCGGCGATTCCGTCCGTGCGGCAATCGACGACCTGCGAGGCCTCGGGGCAACCGAGCGTGAAATCTCACTGCCGCACACCGAGTACGCCTTGCCGACCTACTACGTCATTGCCCCGTCCGAAGCCAGCGCCAACCTGGCTCGCTACAACGGCGTCAAGTACGGCCTCTCCGACCCGCAGGCCACCGACGTGGACGAAATGATGGCCCGCATTCGCGGCCGGGGCTTCGGGTCGGAGGTCAAGCGCCGCATCATGATCGGCACCTTCGCGCTCTCCTCCGGCTACTACGACGCCTACTACGTCCGCGCCCAGAAAGTCCGCACCCTCATCAAGTCCGACTTCGAGACCGCGTTCCAGGACGTCGACGTCATCGCGGCGCCCGTCGTGCCGTCCCCCGCCTTTGACCTGGGCGCCAAGCTGGACGACCCCGTGGCCATGTACCAGTCCGACATCATGACTCTCCCCGCCTCCCTGGCTGGCCTTCCCTGCATGAGCATCCCCTGCGGATTCGTGGACGGCCTCCCGGTCGGCCTCCAACTCATCGCGCCCCCCTTCGCCGAGTCCCGCCTCCTCCAGGCCGCCCGCGCCTACGAACGCGCCCGCGGCAACCTCCCCGCCCCCCTCAAGGCCATCGACGCCGCATGACCACCCCGAACCTCGGCCCGTCGTTCCCTGTCCCCTTGGAGACTACTGCAAAACGCTCCTCGCCCTCGAATCTGCGGCCGCTCTTCCTCCCTCTCCCCATGGGAGAGGGTTGGGGTGAGGGTCTTCCGGTCGAGGCGCCGCTCAAAACTGAGCAGCTGCAGGTCAACCCGGCGGCGCTGGAGCACACGAGGGTCTTCAACACCTCTGTCGTCACCCTGAGCCTGTCAAAAAGATTTTCAGCTGCTGTCGAGTGCCCCGCATGACCACTGCCAGCGCCACCGCCTACAGAGTGGTCATCGGCCTCGAAACCCACGTCCAGCTCCGCACGCAAAGCAAGATGTTCTGCGGCTGCGCCGCCGACTACGCCAACGCCCGGCCCAACACCCACGTGTGCCCCGTCTGCCTGGGCATGCCCGGCGTCCTGCCCGTCATCAACCGCGAGGCCGTCGACCACACCATCCGTACCGGCCTGGCGCTCAACTGCGAGATTCCCGAGTACGCCAAGTTTGACCGCAAGAACTACGCCTACCCCGACCTGATGAAGTGGTACCAGATCTCCCAGTACGACCTGCCGCTCTGCATCAACGGGCACTTTGACGTCGAGGTGGACGGCGCAACGACCCGCGTTGGCATCACGCGCGTCCACCTGGAAGAAGACACCGCGCGCCTGACCCACGTCACCGCCGCCGACGGCGCCCCGGCCAGCCTCATCGACGTCAACCGCTCCGGCTCGCCACTGATGGAAATCGTCAGCGAGCCCGACATCCGCACGCCCGCCGAGGCGATGGCTTATGGCGAGAAACTACGTGCCCTGCTCCGTTGGATCGGCGTATCCACCGCCAACATGGAAGACGGAGCGCTGCGCATCGACGCCAACATCTCCGTCTGGCCCCAGGGCGAGCCGATCGGCGACGTCAAGGTCGAAGTCAAGAACATGAACTCCTTCCGCGCCCTCGGCCGCGCCCTGGCATTCGAGATCGAACGTCAGACCGGCCGGCGCGAGCGCGGCGAAGCCATCGAACAGGAAACCCGCGGCTGGGACGAGACCTCAGGCGCCACCCGCTCCCAGCGCACCAAGGAATACGCCCACGACTACCGCTACTTCCCCGAACCCGACCTGCCCCCGCTCCACGTCACTCGACAGCGCGTCGACGCCCTGCGCGCCGCCCTCCCCCGCATGCCCGACCAGGTCGCCGCCGACCTGATCCAGCAGAGCGCCCCCGAGGCCGACGTGGCCGAACTCGTCCAGGACCGCCCGCTCACGGATTACACGCTGGCGGTCATCGAAGCAGGCGCTTCCGCCGGTGAGGCCGTGACCTGGATCGTCCACGAGTTCCGCCGCGCCTTGAACGCCCAGCCCAACAGGGGCGCAGCCATCCCGATCCCCCCGGCAGAGATCGCCAGCCTTCTCACCCTACGAGCCAAAGGATCGGTCAGCAGCACCATGGCCGGCGAAGTCCTCGACGAAATGTTCGCCACCGGCAAGGCGGCTGAAGATATCGTCCAGGCCCGCGGTCCCCAGATCAGCGGTCAGGACGAACTCCTGGCCATCGCCCGCCTGGTCATCCAGGAAAACCCCCAGGCCGTCCAGGACTACCGCGACGGCAAAGGCCGCGCCCTCCAGTTCCTCATGGGCCAGGTCATGCGCATCACCCGCGGCAAAGCCAACCCGAAAGCCGTAAGCGAATTGATTCGCAGCGAGCTCGAGTCTGCCTAGCGTCCGCGCCGGCCGGCTGCCGGTGTGCGGTCCTGGGGACTAGGATTATTCAGCAGCATTTGAACGCGGAATTGGAAATCGCTGGCCAGGCGGAGCGTGACAGATGAGTCCAATAAAGGCGCCGAATAGCGGACCTTACGCCGCTGCGCTAGCCCAATTCGATCAAGCGGCTGACCAGATAAGTCTTGATCCGAACCTGCGCGAGGTCCTTCGCTGTCCCAAGCGCGAACTCACGGTCAACTTCCCGGTCGAGATGGATGACGGGTCAATCACCTGCTTCACCGGCTACCGCGTCCAGCACAACGTCACCCGCGGCCCGGCCAAGGGCGGCATCCGCTATCACCCCAGCGCCGACCTGGACGAAGTTCGCGCCCTTGCCATGTGGATGACCTGGAAGTGCGCCGTGATGAACCTGCCCTACGGCGGCGCCAAGGGCGGCGTAACCGTGGATCCCCGCACGCTGAGCCGCCACGAACTCGAGAACCTCACCCGCCGCTACGCCACCGAAATCATTCCCCTGATGGGCCCCGACAGCGACATTCCCGCCCCCGATATGGGCACCAACATGCAGGTGATGGCCTGGATCATGGACACCTACTCCATGCACGTGGGCTATTCGGTTCCCGCGGTAGTCACCGGAAAGCCCGTGGCCATCGGCGGTTCGGAAGGCCGCGAACGGGCCACGTCCAGGGGTCTGCTGGTTGCAACGCAGGCCATGTTGGAGCGGCTTGAGCGTCCGGCGACGGGAACCGTCGCCATCCAGGGCGCTGGCAACGTCGGCCTGAACGCCCTGCAGCTGTTCAGCGAGGCGGGCTTCACCATCGTCGCCATTAGCGACAGCAGCGGCGGCATCTACGACCCGACAGGTCTCGATGCGTCGCGGGTATACAAGCATGTTTCGGATGGCGGCTGGCTGGCCGACTACTGCGAAGCCGAGCACATCTCGAACGCCGAGCTACTGGCGCTGGACGTTGACGTGCTGGCGCCCGCCGCCATCGAAGGCCAGATTCACGCCGGCAACGCCGCGGACGTACGGGCGAGCATGATTGTCGAGGGCGCCAACGGTCCAGTCACGCCGGAGGCCGACGCCCTTCTGAACGACCGCGGGGTGGTGGTCGTTCCCGACATCCTGGCCAATGCCGGCGGCGTGACGGTGTCGTACTACGAGTGGGTGCAGGGCATGCAGCACTTCTTCTGGAGCAGGGAGGAGATCAACAAGCTGCTCGCCGACCACATGGGGCGCGCCGCGCAAGAGGTTTGGGATCTGGCACAGGACCGCGGCGTCAACCTGCGCGAGGCGGCCTACCAGATTGCGGTTGGACGGGTGGCCGAGGCCACCCAGCTTCGAGGGATTTACCCCTAGCCGCGCAAGACCTCTCGAACGGCCGCCCAACTGAACGGCCGTCCGTCGTCAAAGGTCGCCCGCACCTCACCGAAGGGGTCGCGGCCTTCGTCGCTGGGGTTGTAGAGCTGGGTCGGCGAGTTGAGAAGAATCGCCGGACGATCGCCCGCCACCATGAAGCCGTGGTGGACGAGCCTGGGAATCAACACCGTGTATTGCGCGTCGTCCGTCTGGGATTGGCCCATAGGCAGGAGGTCCAACGTGCCGGCGGTCGGCGATCCCTCACGACCGTCCCACAGGGCCAGGATGATGTCGCCGGCCGCCACCACGAACCGATCTTCCTGGTGCTGGTGAACGTGCCACTCGTCCTCATCACGAGCTAACCCGGCAGGTGTGGTGGAGAAGTAGGTCTGCGCGAACGGCCGCTGTTCGTCCTCGTACACATCCGACCAGTCCGTGCGCAGGATCTCGACGAGCGATCCGGACTCGTCACGGTTGACCCTGAGCGGTCGCGCAGCCGCGTCGTGGATGCGAAGTCGAAACGTGGTGAGGTCGAGGTCGATTGAAGATCGGTCCCCGGATCGTATGCCGCCAGTCTAGGCGACCAGGATCACAGATCTCCGGCCAAGGCCAACGCGCGCTGGTATTCCTCCGGCGTATTGAGATTCCAGAACGACCGAAGGTCCGGATCGAGCATGCGCAAATCTGCCTCCGGGATTCTGACCGTCGACACGGCGTCAAATACGAGCGCAATCTTCAGATCGCGGCGCTCGATCTGCCGGCGGGCTGGCGCCAATACGGTCTTCCGGTAGACCGTGTGCAGCGGCTCGGGCCGGCCGCCGGTCACCGGTACCGCTGCGTCCACGCGAGTTGCCCGCCCGACGAGATCGAGAATGAGCATCGGGTTCAGAAAGGGCATGTCGGCCGCCGCAACGAACGCGAGGTCATGGGCTGCGCCGGCAAGTCCGCTATAGATGCCGCCCAGACTCCCGGAGCGCGGGTACAGGTCGCCGACAACGCGCGCACCCGATACCCCCGGGTCGTCGTTGGCCACCAGCACGATATCGTCTGTGAGCCGCGAGACGGTAGCCACCACGT
Source organism: Chloroflexota bacterium (assembly GCA_026707585.1). Classification (GTDB taxonomy): domain Bacteria; phylum Chloroflexota; class UBA11872; order UBA11872; family UBA11872; genus UBA11872. The sequence continues at coordinate 152,105 of JAPOWQ010000053.1, forward strand.
GCCCGAGAAGCGTCTGCGCCGAGCCGTCACGCGCCGGTACCCACGGCAGGGCACGTTTGTCGCGGCCCATGCGCCGGCTCTGACCACCCGCCAGGATGATGACCGAGAACCGGGGGGATGTCATCGGGATGGACATCCGTTGACTTCACGCAGCGGCCTGCCTACGCTCGAATCAGAACGTCCAGAAGTTCTCCAAGGAGCTCCAATGGCAGCCCCCGAAGCCGTAGGCGACAGCGATTTCCAGTCCAAGGTTCTCGAAGCCCCCACGCCGGTCCTGGTGGACTTCTGGGCCGAGTGGTGCGGTCCGTGCAAGATGATCGCCCCGATCGTGGACGAATTGGCCGAGGAATACGACGGCCGCGTCGCCTTCGCCAAGGTGGACGTAGACGCCAATCCCATGACACCAGGCCAATTCGGCATTCGCGGAATCCCGACGCTACTAGTGTTTAATGACGGCGCGGAAGTCGGGCGCATCGTCGGGTTTCGACCGAAGTCCGATCTGGCTGCCGCGCTGGACCAAGCGCTGAACGGCGCGTAACACCGAGCCAGCACCTCCGCATATTCGAAGACGCTTAGGGACTCCCTAGCCGGCCGCAAAGCTGCGGGACTCGTGCATCGCATGATGCACGCTGTGCATCATGCCGATCACCTCGCGACGCCGAGCCGCGATTGGACCGTCCGGATTGTCCTCATCGTCGGCAGCCAGCTGGGTTTCCAGCAGCTCATCCTTGAGCTGACGATCGCGGAGTCGCAGCACGATGAACTCAATCTCGTGCCGAAGATTGCCAGAGCCTCCTGGTGCAACCGCCGCACGACCGCGCACCTGATCCAGGAGCTTTCGCGAGGTCGCATCAAGCGCGGCCGAAATGTGTTCCAAGTCCAATCTTCGATGTTGAAGCGCATGGTCGACTATCTGCCGTAGGACGTGCCGGGCCAGCGGGTCAGCCAGCAATAGCGGGTCCAGACCGCCAATCAATTCAATCGAGTGTTCGTCTGCACGGACTGTGCAGGTGAGGAGCCCCTCTTCGAGGCTGCTGATACGAATCGGTTCTTCCGCCGCGGGTACGTCGGCGTTGCGGGCGGACGCTCTCGGCGCGCCGCGGCGTCCGTCCCTAGCGGCCAACCGGCGCAGTTCGTCAGCCGGTACGCCGCTCAACTCGGACAGTCGGCCGAAGTAGTGGGCGCGAACGACGGCATCGCTTATCTCGGAAACGATCGGCAAGAGTTCACGCATTGCCGCACGCCGACCGCTCAGACTGCCCAGATCCTGCTGCCCGCCGGCCCAGCGAAAGGCGAAGTCAGCCAGTGGCGTTGGGTTGGCGATGAGGTCCCGCCAGCGCTGCGGCTTGGAGCGAACCAACGAGTCCGGATCGTCGCCAACCGGTAGCTCGGCGATCCCGATGTCCGTCGTCAGGCGGTCTTCGTGCCGGACCAGCCCACGGACGTCGACCATGGTCCCCGACTCGTAGTCGCCGGCCTCGCGAACGACGTCCAGCCCGCGGCGGGCAGCCGCCGCGCCGGCGGCGTCGGCATCCAGGGCAATGACCACCCGCGACGCGCCGGAAGTCGTGAGCATGCGCGCCTGCTGGGGAGTGAGTGAGGTACCCATGGAGGCCACGGTGTTGGTGAAGCCGGCCTCGTGCGCGGCGATCACGTCCATGTAACCCTCGACGATGACCGCGGTGCGCTCCTCGCGGATGGCGTCACGGGCCAGGTGGTAGCCGTAGAGAAGGTGGCCCTTGGTAAAGACCTCGGAATCGCGGGTGTTCAGGTATTTCGGCTCGATGTCGCGAAGGGTGCGGCCGCCGAAGCCGACAACGGCGCCGGAGCGGTTCCAGATGGGAAAGATCAGGCGGTCGAACAGGTAGTCGCGGACTCCGCGCTCATCGGAGCGGGCCAGGCCGGCGGCTTCAATGGCGTCGTCTTTGAAGTCAAGTCTGCGCAGGTGGGCCAGGAGCGGCGAACCGTGCGCGCTGGCGTAGCCCAGTCCGAATTGCGCGACTGTCGTGTCCGCCAGCCCTCGCGTCCGCACGTAGACGCGCGCTTCCTCGGCGGCCGGTGACTCCAGGAGTTGCCGGTGCAGGAACTTCTGGGCCTCGGCCAGCAGACCGAACATCGCGGCCTGCCGACCGCGCCGCTCGGGATCGGCGGGTCCGCGCTGAATCTCGATGCCGGCTTCGCGGGCAAGTTCGCCCAGGGCGTCGGGAAACTCGATGCGGTTTCGACGCATCACGTAGGTGAGCAGATCGCCGCCCTCGCCGCAGCCGAAGCACTTGTAGCTGCCGCGGTCGGGAAAGACGAAGAAGGAGGGCGTTTTCTCGCTGTGGAAGGGGCACAGACCCTTCCAGTTGCGGCCGGCGCGCTGCAACCGAACGTCTCGGCCGATGTACTCGACCGCGTCCAGCCGGGCCTTGACTTCCTCTACCGGCGTCGCCATCTCAAGCCGAGCTTAAGCCACCATTTGATGCGCCGCGCCGTACAGGTTAGAAGCCGAGAGAGTCGCGTTACGAGCGCGCGAGATTGTCCGAGCTGCGAGTGCTACGGCACGAAGATGTACTCGTCGAAGTCACAGATCGGCCGGTAGCCCAGGCGCGCATACAGCCGGTTGGAAACCGGATTCGCCAGGTCCGTGAACAGCGCGCAGAACTCGCGACCTTCGTCCAGCAGCAGCTGACTCAGGTCCGCGACGCAGGCCGAGGCGTAGCCGCGGGCTCGATGTTCGGGCGGGGTGTAAACGAAGTTGATCCTGATGCCGCGCGGGGTGGGCCCATCGCAGGCAGCCATCGACACAGGTCCCCCGTTGTCCCAGACGTACATGCGTCCGAGGGCGATGCGCCTTCTTACGCTTTGTTCAGCAGATGGCGGGTCCTCGGACCGCAGCTCGATGTTCAGGGCATCGGCCCACTGGGCGAGGGGTTCCACTTCGGACCTGGCAGCCGGTCTGAATAGGCCAGTCGGTCGCCTGGGTGGGATGACTTCGGTCAGTTCGTGGACCCGCGAGTGCATTTGGAAACGCGTCTCGTGTCCCGTCCGCGCGTGCCACGTGTCAAGGAAGCTGGCCGTAGTTCTGGCCGGACCGATAACTCCGGGAAGTAAGGACGTGTCCGCGCTCAACTGCTCGGCCAGCGCCTCAATGGCTGCCGGCTGCCCGCGAGACAGGATCAGATTCGACCCGGACTGCAGCGCCGCCATGACGCAAACTCCATCGCGATCCACGGTCAGCGCGTGCTCGGCCGACGTCGCGCTGGATGCCACCCCGAGCATGAGCACGTTTTCGGCCTCACGCTCAGCGAGGAAGCCCTGCGCTCGCGACAGAAACGCTTGCGCGTCCGGGTGCCGCCTTACGACGAGGTTTGCCATCTGGCGGCTCGGCATAGATCTCGGTCCGAGCTAGCGGTCGCGGAAGCCCTGCTCCAGGCGGGCGTGCGCGGCCGCGATGCGGGCCACCGGTACGCGGTACGGGGAGGCGCTGACGTAATCCAGGCCCAGCGACTCGCAGAAGTCGATGGACGACGGGTCGCCGCCATGCTCGCCGCAGATCCCGACTTCGATGTCAGCGCGGGCGGCGCGGCCCTGCTCGGTGGCGGTGCGCATCAGGGCGCCAACGCCGTCGCGATCAAGCACGCCGAATGGGTTGTCGACGAGGATGCCGTCTTCCACGTACTTGAGCAGGAAACGTCCTTCGGCGTCGTCGCGGCTGATGCCGAAGGTCGTCTGGGTGAGGTCATTGGTCCCGAAGCTGAAGAACTCGGCGACACCGGCGATCTCGGTCGCGGTGAGGCAGGCACGCGGCACTTCCAGCATGGTTCCAAACTTGTAGTCGATCCGGTCTCCGACTCGCTGCTGCACGTGCTCGGCCGTCGCGCGCAGGCGGGACTCGATAGTGGTGAGTTCGGAAATGTGGCCGATGAGCGGAATCATGATTTCCGGCAGCACGTGTACAGCCTCGGCCTTCAATTGCAGCGCGGCCTCTACGATGGCCTGAACCTGCATCTCGTAAACCTCGGGATAGACGAGACCAAGGCGGCAGCCGCGCAAGCCCAGCATGGGGTTGAATTCGTGGAGTTCGGCAGCGCGCGCCACCTTGCGACGGGCAAGGGCGAGTTCGTTTGCCGACGCGCCGCTTTGCTCCAGGCTGGCCAGTTCGTCGTCGACCCCACTCAGGAATTCGTGCAGCGGCGGATCAAGCAGACGGATGATGACCGGCAAGCCATGCATGGCGCGCAGGATGCCGACGAAGTCCTCGCGCTGGATGGGCAGCAACCGGTCCAGCGCGCGTCGGCGCTCGGCCTCGGACTCGGCCAGGATCATGTCCTGCACGATGGGCAGGCGGTCGCCCTCGCGGAACATGTGCTCAGTGCGGCAGAGGCCAATGCCTTGCGCACCGTACGAGCGCGCCAATTCGGCTTCTTCGGGCGTGTCGGCATTCCCCCAGACCTGGAGCCGGCGGATTTCGTCGGCCCAACTGAGCAACTCATGGAGTTCCTGCGTCATCTCGCCGGGGATGAGCGGCACGTCGCCGCGGATCACGTTACCGAGGGTGCCGTCGATCGTGAGCGTTTCGCCTGCCGCAACCACCTCGCTACCGACTCGGAACTCGCCGACCTCAATGTCGATGTCAAGGACTTCGCAGCCGACAACTGCCGGCAGCCCAAGCTGACGAGCCACGATGGCCGCGTGGCTGGTGGCGCCGCCGCGCGACGTCAGAATGGCCTGTGAGGCGGCCATGCCGTGAAAGTCGTCGGGCGAGGTTTCGGGCCGAACCAGGATGACCGGCCGGCCCTCCTCGGCCAGCGCGGCGGCATCGTCGGCGGTAAACGCCACTTCGCCGGTCGCCGCGCCCGGGGATGCATTGAGGCCACGGGCAATTGGGTCCACGGGCGTTGACGCGTCAATGCGCGGGTGCAGCAGAGCACTAACCTGCTCGGCCTCGACGCGGCGAACGGCGGTCTCGCGGTCGATCTTGCCCTCGTGGACCATGTCCACGGCAATGCGGACAGCGGCCGCCGGGCTGCGCTTTCCGGCGCGCGTCTGCAGCATGAAGAGGCGGCCGTCTTCGATGGTGAACTCGAGGTCCTGCATTTCGGCGTAGTGGGCCTCGAGGGCGTGCGCGTAAGCCTGGAACTCGCCGTAGACCTCCGGCAGCGTCTGGCGCAACGTGCTGATCTGTTCCGGCGTGCGAATGCCGGCCACCACATCTTCGCCCTGGGCGTTCAGGAGATACTCGCCAAAAAGCTCCGGCTTGCCGTCGTTTGGGTCCCGGGTGAAGGCCACGCCGGTACCCGAGCGCTCGCCCATGTTGCCGAAGACCATGGTCTGCACGTTGCAGGCCGTGCCCCAGTCGTGCGGCAGGCGGTGGAAGTTTCGGTAGTCCACTGCCCGGCGGCCGTGCCATGAGTCGAAGACGGCCCGGATCGCGCGTTCCAGTTGCTCGTGCGGGTCCTCCGGGAATCGCTGACCGGTCTCCTCGAAGATGAGGTTCTTGAAGTCGGCGGTTACGGCCTCCCACTCAGGCGAAGTCAGCTCGGGGTCATCGGACTTCCCGAGGCGCTCTTTGTGCTCGTGAATGATGTCTTCGAAGGCGCGACTGTCGAGACCCAGGACGATCGAGCCGAAGCCCTGCACGAATCGTCGGTAGGAGTCGCGGCTGAAGCGCGCGTCGCCGGTGAGAGTCGTCAGACCCTCGAGGGTCTGGGCGTTGAGTCCGAGATTCAGCACAGTGTCCATCATTCCGGGCATGGACACGCGCGCGCCTGAGCGCACGGAAACCAGGAGCGGATTGGTGGGGTCGCCAAAGCGCTTGCCCGTCTGCATCTCGACTTCGTACAGCGCGCCATCGATCTGCTGCTGCATGCCGGCCGGGAACTTGCGGCCGTCTTCGTAGTAGGCGAGACACGCCTCGGTCGTGATCGTGAAGCCCGGCGGCACGGGGATACCGGCACGGGTCATCTCGGCGGAACCGGCGCCTTTGCCGCCAAGCAGATTGCGCATGGACTCAGCGCCCTCGCGGAACAGGTAGACCCACTTGTGCTCAGTGGCGGACATGCGGCAGCGGCTCCGACTTCAGGAGAGAGAGCGCCGCAGGGGCGCGGCGCGCACGGCTCTCGAATGTACCATCGCCCCGGGGCGAGCCCGCCGCTGCGCTTACGGGAGAAGGCCGACAGATTTCCTGGTTCAACTCCGGCCGGCGTTGGGTGGCCACGGTGGCCCTGGGCCACTTTGCGGTGGACTTCACGGCGAATCTGCCCAACATGATGTACCCGTTCCTGGCGCTCCAGTTGGGCGTGGACTCCTACGGGCTCATCGGCATTGCTACGGGAGTCTGGGCGCTCACCTCGTCGCTCTCGCAACCGCCCTTCGGGTACCTCGGCGATCGATTCGGACGCCGCTGGCTGGCCGTGGGCACTATCGCAGTGATGGCGGTGCTCATGGCGTTGGTGCCGCGCGCGCCGTCGTTCGCCGTGTTGTTGCTCCTGCTCGGGATTGCCGGCGTAGCGGTGGGCGGGTATCACCCCCAGGGTGGCGCCATTGCCAACGAGGCCGCCCGCCGGAATAAGGGCCCGAGTGTGGCGACATTCTTCCTGGGCGGGCACCTGGGCTTTTTTGCCGCACCCCTGGCGGCCGGACTCGTCCTGGCGGCCAGCGGCCTGGAGTGGATGCCGCTGATGGCAGCCCCGGCGCTGCTGATTGCTGGGCTGCTTCCGTTCGGGCTGCGCGGGTTTTCCAGCACGAGGCAGGCAGCAAGCGGCGGCAATTTTTCCATGCCAGATGCGACCCGCGCCGTCTTTGCCGCCATCCTGGTCATAGCATTTGTCCGTGGTTGGGCGTACGCAAGCCTCAACACCTACATCCCCTTCTTCGTCTCGCCGGGAGAGCCTGACCCGCTCTTGTACGGCTCCCTGCTGTCCCTCTACTTCGGCTTTCACGCGGCCGGCGCGTTTGGCGGCGGCGTTCTGGCCGAGCGCCTGGGCACGCGGCGCTTGATCGGCGTCTCATCAGCACTGCTCATTCCATTCATCGCGGCGTTTGCGCTGTTGCCGATCGGTCCGGCGTCGTACGTGACGGCGGCTGCCGTTGGAGCGCTGATTGGGGCCGGCTTCACCCCGACGGTTCTGCTGATGCAGCGGATGGCTCCTAATCGCATGGGCGTCGTGACCGGCATCGTGCTCAGCGTGGCGTTCGGTGCTCCGGTGATCGGCAACCCGCTGACCGGCTTCGTGGGCGACGCCGCCGGTCTCAATGTGGCGTTCATGCTGATGGCGGTGGCGCAGGTCGCCGTGCTGGTGGCGCTTCGCTGGATCCCCGGCCGGACAGGCAGCGGCCACGTGGCAGCGAGTCCGGCGAGAAGCGCGGCTGGAGGCGCGGGTTGACTGGAGTCGCGAATCACCGCGGAGAGTCCGGTCAGATTGAGTGCCGGGGAGTGCAGAAGCCCGATTCCCAGATGGAATGCTGACCGCAGGTATTCCCGTGAGATTCGTTGTGAACACGGAGTGTGCTGTTCTTCGCGACGACAAGTTCCTGATGATTACCAGGGGCGCCGCTGTCAAGCACGCCTCCGGAGTACTGGGGTTTCCCGGCGGCAAAGTGGAAGCGGGGGATGAACCCGAAAGTGTTCTCGAATCCACTGTTCGTCGTGAGGTCTTGGAGGAGACCGGTATTTCGATTTCGGAGGAGATCGAGTACGTGCGGAGCACGGCCTTCACTCTGGCGGATGGGACACCCGTCGTCGACGTGCTTTTCCTTGGGAGCTACGAGGCGGGAGAGCCACGGATCGCCGATCCTGGCGAGGTCGAGGGAATCAACTGGATGACTGCGGACGAGATTCTGGCCCACGAGAGGACTCCGCCTTGGTTGGTCGATCAGATCACCGCAGTCACTCGACATCAGCGCCGGCGCCTTCGACCCTGACAGTGGATTCCAACTTGGCGACTCGAAACACTTCTGGCTATAGAGATGGAGGACATCGCTGATGGGAATCCTGGAGCTTCGTGAACGAGTCGACCGGCAGTTGCAGGAGCAGTACAGGCGCCGGCGACCGGACGATCCTGCCGTCAACCTGCGAAAGACGCTGGTAGATGAGTTGGTTCAGCTCGCTGAGGAAGGCTGCGAGGTCGAGGACATCACGGCAGACGTGCTTGCGTCGGACGTGCTGTCAATGGATGTGGCCACCGTTGAGGATTGCCTGGCCCGGCTGGATGGCTTGCCTTTGCGGTCCGACTTCCAGTTTGAGGAACCGAGCGACCTGGCCGGGATTCAAGCCGCACGGCCCGCGCAGCGACCAATCCCCGAGATCGACGACTCCGACTACGACCGGCGCCTACGCGGCGCCTGGATTGGGCGCTGCACCGGCTGCACGTTGGGGAAGCCGGTAGAGGGCTGGACGAGGGCCGAGATTCGCGAGCTGCTGGACGCGGCCGATATTGGCGATCTGCGGTTCTACGTTCCGTACCTGGAACCGAATCCGACGGGGCGCGCGTGGCACCCGTCGGCGGTGTACTCGGCGCAGGGACGGATCGATGGCGTACCGCGGGACGACGACATCGACTACTGCATCCTGGCGCTGGAGATCCTGGAGACCTATGGCCCCGGCGTGACGACAGCTGACTTCGGGCAGTCGTGGCTGGAGATGCTGCCGTATTGGCGGGTGTATACGGCTGAGCGGGCGGCTTACCGCAACCTCGTTCTGGGACTGCCGACCAGCGAGGCAGCCACGACTCGGAATCCGTATCGCGAGTGGATTGGCGCCCAGATTCGGGCCGACGTGCTGGGCTGGGTGCATCCGGGCCGGCCGGAGGCTGCAGCTGCGTTGGCGTATCGGGACGCGGCGTTGTCGCATGTGAAGAACGGGATCTACGGCGAGATGTGGGCGGCGGCCACAATTGCGGCGGCGTTCAGCCTGCACGATCAGCTGGAGGCGGTGCGGGCCGGGATGGATCAGATTCCGGCCAACAGCCGGTTGCACGAGGCGTTGACCAACACGTTGGCCTGGAGCGAGGAGTACGCCGACTGGCAGGACGCGTGGGAGCGGGTTGACGAGGCGTATGGGCACTACAACTTCGTGCATACGATCAACAACGCCTGCTTCGTGGTGCTGGGGTTGGCGTATGGGCGCGGGGACTTTGCGGCGACGGTTGGGATTGCCGTGGAATGCGGGGAGGACACGGACTGCAATGGGGCTACGGCCGGATCGATCCTTGGGGCAACCAAGGGCGCGGAGGTAGTTCCGACGGAGTGGACCGAGCACTTCCACGACCGGGTTGAGACGATTGTCAGCGGGATCGGGACGCTGCGGTTGAGCGACCTGATCGCGAGGACGGCGGCGCTGGCGCGGGGGCGGTTCGCCGCCTAGCCGGATCCGCCCTGGCGGGCGAAGAGGTCGCGGACCTCGGCCACGGTGGTGGCGTCGGCGGGGGCCTTGTCCTCGCGGACGAAGCCGATGACGCGTGGGAAACGCAGGGCCAGGCCGAGTTCGTCGTCGGTGCGGCCGGCGACGTGCATCGGGCTGCGGGTCAGCTCGTCGGCCAGGACCTCGACCACGATTTCGGGGCTGGCCCAGACGTCCGGGACAACATCCGATTGGACGTTGGCTGGACGGTCGGACACCGCGATTCCGTCCAGCTTCTCGCGGATGCGGACCCATTCCTCGTCGGAGTAGCCGGTGCCGATGCGGGCGATGGATTTGAAGACCTGCTCGTCGGCGTCCCAGACGGCGCTGAGGAGGGCTCCAATGCCCCAGGGCGTGCGCTTGCCCTGGCCGCGCCAATAGCCGATCAGGACGCAATCCAGGGTATCGGTGAGAGCCGACGAATAGCTGGCCTTGTACTTGATCCAGTTGAAGTTGCGCTGGCCGGCCTGGTAGACGGAGTCGAGGCGCTTGGCCATGACGCCTTCGAAGCCGGCGTGTACCTGCTCGTTGAAGAAGACGTCTATTGCTTCCGGATCGTCGGTGACGATGCACTCGGAGACCTGAAGATCCTCGCCCTCGTTCTCGACGATCTCCTCGAGCCGGCGACGGCGCTCGGTGAAGGGCAGTTCGATCACGTTGTCGCCGTCATAGAGCAGGTCGAAGGCGTGGACGTGGAGCGGAATCTCTTTGGCTGCCTCCTCGATGCCGTGCCGGCGGCGGCGTGAAGTGGTGACCTGGAAGGGCAGGAACTCGCCGGTCTCCGGGTTCACGCCCATGGCCTCGCCTTCGATGATGACCTGGGGCTTCCTAAGGCCAGCGCGAGCGGCCTGCGACACGTCAGGGAACATCCGGGACATGTCTTCCAGATTGCGGCTATAGATGCGGACCTGGTCGCCGTCGCGATGGATCTGGACACGGAAGCCATCCAACTTGGGTTCGACGGCGGCCGAGCCGATCTTGTCGACGATTTCCTGCCCGCTGGACATGCGGGCAGCCTGGGCCATGCGGACGGGATTGCCGACTCGAACCCGGGCGCAGTCCATGGCGTCGGCGCCGCCCCGCAGGTAGTCGCGGGCCGTCTGACCCAGGTCGCAGGTCAGGTTGTAGGCACGCTCGATGGCCTTGCGGTCGGACTTGTCGCCGACTCGAGCGAATGACAGCGCGTCCATGAACGTGGGATCGCCGATGCCGAGGCGCAGGCGGCCGACGGGAATGCGCGGCAGGTAGCGGTTGGAGCGCGGATCCAGATCGCGAAGCAGGCTGGCGATGCCGGCAACCTTGCGTTCCTGGGACTCGGCGCCCTCCGCCTCGGCGACTAGACGCAGACGTGCAAAGACTCCCCCGACCGAGACTCCTCGGGCCCAGTCCTGGGCTAGCTCGCGTTGGCGACGCGCCCGCCAGGACGGATTGCCGACTGCGGTGTGCCAGTAGATCCGGCCCTTGCCGAAGCGATGCCGGTGGGGCATCCGGCCGGGCAGTCCGCTATTCGTCAGTCCGTTTCCCCGGGGAGGCGGCGGTGCGGCAGCAATTGACTCGGACGGAGTGAGGGCTTCAGCCGCAAGTCCCAGGTCGCCGGCCTCTCGAAAGACGGCTTGAACTTCGTCGGCCTCGGCCTCGAACGCCTGGGCAATCGAGCGCAGGAGCAGGCGGCTGGCCATGCCAAACTCGAGGTCGACGAACTTGGGGACCAGGCGACCCTGCATGAGGTAGGTGACCTGGGCGGCTTCCTCCGGGGTGACGCGCTGGTAGAGCTCGGCCAGGATCTCGATCATGGCGTTGCGGCCAGAAACCGCGTCTATGCGTTCGAAGACTTCGGCCAGTTCACGAAACGTCATGTGGACCTACCCACGGTCAGCAAGTTGGCGCGCACCCAGTCGTGGACGTCGCGCATGCCGTCGAAGGCATGGTAGGGAACGCCGTCTTGCTTGCAGCGGTCCGCCAGCTGGGAACGGGCGAACAGCAAATCGGCCGCGCGGGCGGCGGCCCAGTCGCTCATGCCGTCGCCGGCGTAGGCGACGCGCCAGCCCTGGCCCTGCAGCGCCCGGACAGGTCCGGCTTTCCAGCCCCCGCGAGGGTCGTGGCCGGGGCGTTCGTGGGGGAACTTGAGCTTGATCGAGCCGTTTTGGAAGAAGAGCCGGTTGGCTTGAAACGGCAGGTCGGACAGGCCCGCTCGGGTAAGCATTGGCTTTACGTAGGCATCGAAGCCGTCGCTGACGACCTGGGCCGGAATGCCGTGCGCCGTGAGGTCGGCGACGAGCGCCGGGAAGGCTGGATCGACGGCGTGCTGGTCGATGAGCCGGAGGAACTCCGGTTCGCGGGCAGTGACCAGGGCGAACTGGCGGCGGGCGCGTTCGCTGGTGGGGATTTCGCCGCGAATCCACTCGTTGTCGATGTCGCGCCAGGTGGGGGCGGCGAAGGCGTCGAAAATGACGTGGCCCATGTCGCTGGGGGAGATGGTGCCGTCGAAGTCGAAGACGAAGGCCCAGCGGGCGGTTGTGCCGGTCAGGTCACGGCCTCGAGCTTGGCGTAGCTGACCGCGATCTTCTTGAGGCCGACGTCGCCCTCGAACATGACGGTGACTTCCTCGTCGAAGTTGGTGATCTGGCCCGAGACGATGAGGCCCTCGCCGAAGACCGGATGTCGCACGCGCTGACCGTCGTGGTAGGTGCGCTCCGCCGGCGGTTGCGGCTGATCGTCTTCGTCGATGTCCAGGCCCGGGCTCGGAACGCCGGGTCGGGCGTCGAGGCGGCGGCGGTAGGTGAGGCGCTCGGGCGGGATGTCCTGCAGGAAGCGTGAGGGGAACCGCACGGGGGCGCCCCAGCCGGAGCGGTGGCGGGTGTAGGTGAGGAAGAGGCGGTCCTTGGCGCGGGTGAGCGCCACGTAGGCCAGGCGGCGCTCCTCGTCCATTTGGGCGGGTTCGTCGTAGCTGCGGGCGTGAGGGAACAGCTCTTCCTCCAGGCCGACCAGGATGACGACGCCGAATTCGAGGCCCTTGGCCGAATGGGCCGTGAGCAGGGTGACCGCGTCGCCGCCGGTTGCCAGGTTGTCCACGTCGGCGACCAGTGCGGCCTCACTCAGGTAGCGGGACAAGCTTTCGCGCGGGCCGAGGCCGTCGTACTTGGAGGCGGCGGTCTGAAGCTCGACGACGTTCTCCCAGCGCTCTTCGGGGCTGTCGGGGTCGTTGTCCAGGACCTCGTCGTAGCCGGACTCACGGACGACCGCGTTGACGAGACCGCCCACCGGCACTTCGTCGGCCAGGGTGTCCAGGCGTCGCAGAAGCCGACCAAGCTCGATCAGGGCGCGAGTGGCGCGAGTGGGCAGCGGGTTGTCGAGCGTGGATTGCACGGGTCCGCCGGAGTCGGCGTCGGCGGCCAGCAGGCGCGTGAGTTCGCCGGAGGAGCGGCTGGTGCGCTCGGCCCATTCGCGGAGGACCTGGAGAGTCTTGGCGCCGATGCCGCGGCGCGGGGTGTTGGCGATGCGCTCGAAGCTGACCAGGTCGCGCGGATTGGCGATGGCTCGCAGGTAGGCCAGCACGTCGCGCACTTCGCGGCGTCCGTAGAACTCGGTGGCGCCGACCAGTTGGTACGGCAGGCCCTGGCGGACGAACCACTCCTCCAGGGGCCGCGACTGGGCGTTGGTGCGGTAGATGATGGCGATCTCGTGGTTTGGGACGTCTTCGCCACGCAACTCGCGGATGAGGTTGCCGACCTGGCGGGCTTCGTCGTCTTCGTCGAAGGCCTCGATGATCTCGGGCGGCCGGCCGTCGTCACGCTCCGTCCAGAGGGTCTTCTCGGCGCGGTTGGCGACCCTGGAAATCACGGCGTTGGCTGAGGCCAGGATGTTGCCCGACGACCGGTAGTTGCGTTCCAGGCGGATGACCCGGGCCTCGGCGAATTGGGCCTCGAAGTCGAGGATGTTGCGGATGTCGGCGCCGCGCCAGGTGTAGATGCTCTGGTCGTCGTCGCCGACGACGCAGACGTTGCCGCGGCCTTCGGCAAGCTGGCGGACGAACTCGTACTGGGCGCGGTTGGTGTCCTGGTATTCGTCGACCAGGATGAAGCGGTAGCGGTCCTGGTAGAAGGCGCGCAGGTCGGGAAACTCGCGGAAGAGACGGACGCAGAAGGCGATCATGTCGCCGAAGTCGACGCCGTTGGCGCTGTCGAGCAAGCGCTGGTAGCGGTGGTAGACCTGCGCGACGGCTTCCTCAAAGTAGCCCTCCGAGCGCTCGGCGTAGACGAAGGGATCGGCGAGCTCGTCCTTGGCACGGGAGATGGCGTTGCGGATGGCGACGGGGCTGATGGTGGTGAGGCCGATGCCGACGTCGCCCATGGCCTGCTTGACAAGGCGCAACTGGTCCTCGGCGTCGTAGATGGTGAACTCGGGCTCGCGGCCCAGGTGGTGGATGTCGCGCCGGAGGATGCGGAGGGCCTGGCCGTGGAAGGTGCCGACGTGGACGCCAGCCGCCATGCGGCCGACGAGGTCGACGATGCGTTCGCGCATCTCGTTGGCGGCCTTGTTGGTGAAGGTGACGGCGAGGATGTTCCAGGGGGCGACGCCGGAGGCGATGAGGCTGGCGACGCGGCAGGTGATGACGCGGGTCTTGCCGGAGCCGGCGCCGGCGAAGACGAGCAGGGGGCCGTGGACGTGGTCGATGGCGGCGCGCTGCTGGGGGTTCAGACCGCTGAGATCGAGGGACAGGAGCCCGGTGGCCGGCGGGTGGTCGGTGGCGCTCACGGGCGATTCTAGGGCACTGGCGGAGGGCGGGGCGTGGGGTGCGAAATGGGGCGTCTTCGCGCACGTAAGAGTTTTTTCCAAAAAACTCTTGAGGCGCCGCGGGGCGTCGTCGGGCGAGGAATCGACGACAGCGAGCGGGGTGGCTGAGAGCGGCATGCGGAATCCGAGTTGCGATGACATCACGCCCAGTGTACACTATCTGCATACCGCCAGCCAGTACAGGGGAGGCGAGCGATTGGCGAGGGGAGGCGAGCGGGTCGAAGGGGCCTTCGTCGTTATGCCGAGCGAAGGGCGACGTTGCGAAGGCAGCCAACGAGCGGCAGAGACCCAGGAAGGGCTGGCTTGAGCGCATGGAGCGGCACCCGGCGGGGAAACCACATGGAATCGGACCACCACGCCGAGCAGCCACGACCGCTGAGCCTGAACCTCGCCAAGCAGCGACTCCACGTCCGTCTCGACCATGAACAGCCCAATCCTGCGGGCCATGCGCCAGGCGCACTTGTTTTTGACGTCTCGTTGCCGCGCCAGATCCGGGGCCGGGATCACGTGCCGGGAGCCGGCAATATGGTCAACCGGGTAGAGCGACGTGACGAGGCAGGTGCTGGAGCCTGCAACGATGGGGCGGACGCAGGGAGACACCTGGACGCCGCAAAACCGGCGTGTGTACGCTCGGCGCTGACGGAGCCGGTGGAAGCGCGTGGGTCGATCGCGGCACCGGCAGGTAGACCGGAGTCCGACGCGGAGGTCCACGAGCTTATCCAGGATGGCAGCGGTGTCGGGACAGACCCGCTGGAAGTCGAAGACGGCATCGGCGTTAGGCGTCGCCGTGGTTGCTTAAGCTCGATACCCCACGGGGGTTTACCTGCGATAAGACAAAAGAACAATGACCTACGTCCTTAGCGCCGGGTTTCCAGTCGTTTTCATTAGCTGGTGGGGCACTTATGTCGTGCCCAGTCTCCTGCGCCTTGCGTTTCCTGCAGTGATTCCACCGATACCTGTTTGGTTGAACGCGGATGCCAATGGCTCGCTGCCAAACTACATGTCAGCGGCAGTCCTGGCGACCGCGACAATTGCCCTGTTCGCAGGTGCAGTTCGCGCATATCGAGAATCTCATCTTGCGACAATCGGCTGGTCGTTCCTGGCGGTCACAACACTGTTTGTGCTAATTGCTGAACTCACCGACTGGCACAACCGTCTGTTGGCTTCGTGGTCTATTCAACTTGCACCGTTGGCGGCAATGTTTGTTGTGCTTGTAATTCTGTTCATATGGCGAGTTGATCAGCCATCGCATGTGCGTCTCTTGCTTGGCCTTGGGTGTATCTTATGGAGCGCGGTTATTGTTCACGAAGCAATCCAACCGTACGCGAAGTCCAGATTTGGATCTTTGCCAATAGTAATCGAAGAAACGATGGAAGTCACGGGAGCGTTAAGTCTGATTGCGGCAGCCTGGCTCGCGCATAATCGACCGACAGCGTTGCCGACCTAGCGCATCCCGGCGGCATGGTCGACCCTCGCGGTCAGCGTTGGCAGTGTCCTGGTTATCCTATATCTCTACCAAGTGCCTCTAATCAGTACGCGTTATGCAACTCCTTTGATCAGCACGCGTGACACGTCTCCTATGGGAACGTTTCACGTTGTCTTGGAGGGATATGGATCCATACAGCAAGACCTACGCCGCGTACCCTTACCGTCCAATCGCATTGACGTACGAATGGGGCTTCGTGGCGAGATGCCGACGAGCGTTGACCTGCGCGTGCTGTCTGATACGACGGTTATCAGCGCAGGCCGCACCCAAGTACCCCCGCAGGCAGAGGGCGTGTCAATGCAGACATTCGTCCTGGCCCCAGTGCTCGATACTATATCCGATGGGCTCAGCATACAGTTGATCGCCGACCTTCCCGTGAACTCGACGCTGCGAATTGGCGCAATTCAAAGCAATCTTGATGACGGACTTCAGCTACAAACAAACGGTGATGTCCAACCGCCTGGGCATCGCATCGAATACACAGTTTATTCGGCGGCGGAACCAACGCGGGCGAAGCTGTCGTCGCTCTGGCACATCGCACGAGATTGGCGACACGTGGCCACGGCAGTGTTTTGCTGGGTCTCACTGATTCCGCTGGTGTTCATGCCGGTTTTTATCATTCGCCTGGCCCTAGCGGCACCGATAGGCCGTTCTCATGTTCGGTCGTGAAGAGGGCGTGCTGCAAGGGCGTTGCGAGATTGCGCCGGACGCCGCAGAGCATCGGTGCGGGACCGTTGAGCCAGATATGCCCGGAAGGCACGTAGCCAGTTTCCAAGAGACGCTTCGCTCGGCGTCGGGCATCGTCAGGCGAGGGAGCGACGCAATCTGGCGGCGGAGCGGAGAGCGGCATGCGGGATCCGAGTTGCAATGACATCACGCCCAGTGTACACTGTGTGAGAACTACATGAAATTTCTGAGGGCGCGAGCAACCGGCGAGGGGTTGCGAGCGGGCCGCAGGGTCTTGCCAGGCAGGTCACGAGGCTTGGCGATACGGAGGGACAGCGATAGCTGGCAGGTCGGCGGTGTGGATTTCTTCTGCCGGCGGTGCGCGGCGGCACAGCCGCCGGGCACCCGTCCGGCCGCGGGGGGAGATCGTAAGCATGCGAAGCGTCCGGGTCGCGATCGTTGGGGTGGTGCTGGCGGCGGTGCTGGCGGCGGTGGTGGCGGCGGTGGGGGCCGGGCCGGCGTTGGCGCAGTGGCCGACGACGTGCGTTGAGTTGAACGACATCGTGGAGGCGCACCTGGGGAACGACGGCAACGTCGGCATCTACCAGCGCGTGTTCGGCGACCAAGCCGAGGCGGCCTGCCAGAACGATCATCGGGACGACGTGCGAGGCGTGTTCGCCTGGGCGTTCGCCGAGGCTTCGCAGCCCGTCGACAGCGTTGCGCCCGACCTGGCCTGGCCGACGGACTGCGCGAAGCTGAACGACATCGTGGAAGCGCACCTGGGCAACGTGAATAACGTGGAGATCTATCAGCGCGTATTCGGCGAGCAGGCGGAGGCAGCCTGCCGCAACGACCACCGGGCGGACGTGCAGGGCGTGTTCGGGTGGGCGTTCGGTAGACCCGCGCCACCGCCGCCATCGCGCATAGCCTTCGAGTCCAATATCGATGGCGACCACGAGATCTGGGTCGTCAACAGCGACGGCTCCGGGCTGACCCAGCTGACCCACAACGACGCCTGGGACGCCGATCCCGCCTGGTCGCCGGATGGGCGTCGCCTCGCCTTCACGTCGTATCGCGGCGGGGACTGGGAGATCTTCGTGATGAATGCCGACGGCAGCGGCCTGACGCAGCTCACGCGCAATTCTGCCTGGGACGGAACCGCCGCCTGGTCGCCAGACGGGCGTCACCTCGCTTTCGGCTCGGATCGCGACGGGAATGCCGAGATATTCGTGATGAATGCCGACGGCAGCGGCCAAACGCAAGTGACGCATTCTGAGGCCTGGCATGCCTACTCCGCCTGGTCACCGGATGGGCGTCGCCTCGCCTTCACGTCGGACCGCGACGGGGAGTCCGAGATCTTCGTGATCAATGCCGACGGCAGCAGCCTGACCCAACTCACAAACAACGCCATTGGGGACGGAACCCCGGCCTGGTCGCCGGATGGGCGCCGCCTCGCTTTCTACTCGAATCGCGACGGAGATTCCGAGATCTTTGTAATGAATGCCGACGGCAGTAGTGTGACGCAACTGACGCACAATTCAGCTTCGGACCATAGTCCCAGCTGGTCGCCGGACGGGCGCCGCCTCGCCTTCGCGTCGGACCGCGACGGGGACTATGAGATTTTCGTCATGAACGCCGACGGCAGCGACCAGACCCAATTCACGCACAATTCCGCCGTGGACTATCGACCCGCCTGGTCTCCGGCCCCCGCATAGGCGCCGGTATCGGCGCGGCCGGGTTCTGAGGCGACCGTTCGCACGAAGGCCGCCGCCGGGTGAGCCTTGTCGTGAGACTATCCCGACTGCTGACGTATGCGGACGTTGACGGTGAGGTTGCTTTTGGTGGCGCCGCGGAAGATGCCGCGGGTTGGGGAGACGTCGTGGTAGTCGCGGCCGACGGCGACGCGGACGTGGTGCTGGTCGGCGAGGGTCTGGTTGGTGGGATCGAAGCCGATCCAGCCGAGGCCGGGGAGGCGGCATTCGGCCCACGCGTGCGTTGCCGTCTCGGGGGCCTGCTCGCCGTCCGCGCCGGTGACGTGGAGGTAGCCGGAGACGTAGCGGGTGGGAATGCCCCAGGAGCGGGCGATGGCGATCATGACGTGCGCGTAGTCCTGGCAGACGCCGTGGCCTGTCTCGAGAATGTGGTCGATCGGGGAGATCACCGAGGTGCTGCCGGGGCTGTAGGTGAAGCGGCGATGCAGCGTGTCGGTGAGCCGCCGGAGGCTCGTGAGCGGGTCGTCGAGCGGGCCAATGCCATGCCGGCGAACGAACGCAGCCAAGGCCGGAGAGGGACCAGTCAGCGCACTGGGGCGCGTGAACTCCCAGTCCGCGAAGGTGTTTCGTTTAGCGCGGATGCGTGGCCAGGCGCCGGCGTCCAGCGCTTCGGGCACGGGATCCGGCGGCAGCACGTCGATCGACGAAGCTGCCGTGATGGCCAGGCCCTGGTGCTGCCGATGGAGATTGAGCAGATGCCTGGTATTGCCGAAGGCGTCCGTTTCTGCGTTGACGGTCGCCGCAGGCTCGGTCGCGACGTCGAAACTCAGCAGCCGCTGACGAGCGTCGGCGCCGGGCTTGAGGCAGAGCCGCATGACGCAATAGCGCGCGGGCGCCGCGTAGGTGTATCGCGATTCGTGCTCGATCCGGTAGCGGATTGGGTCCGCCATGGACTCAGCGAACCGGAGCGTCGTGGACGGGGTATTGAAAGTATGTTTCCGTCACGAGATCGTGAAGTTCGCGTCCGTGCGCATTCAGCCGCTGGAGCAGGGACCTGGGATCGTCGCGGTCCAGCCAGGCGAAGTTGACCAACGCGCTCATTCGGCCGATGAGTCGCTGCGCGGCGCCGGCGGCCTGCTGACTGGGGCTGGGGGCCGTGGCCGCGAGCTCGGCCGAGAGCATGTCCAGCGACCGGCTGAGCGAGTCGGGGAGTCGGGCATCGGTGGCCAGCAGGTCGAGAACCTGGCGGGGTTCAACCTGGAGGCTGAAGGTCCGGTCATACGCCTCCAACGCGTGATACAGGCGCAAGAGGCTGGTCCAGGCAGCTTCGGAGACATCCTGGGTGACGTTAGCCGCGGCGATCTGCGCGTCAAGCAGCGCCGACGAGAGCTGCACCCGTTCAATCGAGCGACCGAGGTTGAGGAATCTCCAGCCTTCGTCGCGATACATGGTGGCGGCGGTCACGCCGGCGAAGGTATCGATTTCGGCCACGGTTTCCGCGTAGAACCGTTCGGGCGACGAGGCCCAGATGTCCTGGATCGTCAGTCCCTGAATGCGCAGATACGACCGATTCAGGCACGTCCACATTTCGGCGCTCAGACAGTGGCGGACGTGACGTGCGTTCTCCCGCGCGGCGGCAACACCACTCCACACCGAGTCCGGATTCGTCGGTTCGAACGTGAGGTCGTCCGCCAGCGTGTAGGAGTCCGCCAGGCTGTAGTCGTCCTGTGCGAGTAGTTCCAGACTTCCGACGGGTGGCTGGCGATTGAGGCATCCGTAGAGGCGAAGCCAGCCGAAGTGAATCTCGGTGACCGGTCGATCGACGAGCGCCTCGGTCTGGATGCGCAGGAGACGGCTGAGGTGTTGGGCGCGCTCGAGATAGCGGCCCAGCCAGTAGAGACCTTCGGCACTGCGCGACAGCACGCGGGTTAGTTCTCCAGCACCCAGAGGTCCTTGCCGCCGCCGCCCTGGCTTGAATTCACCACGAGGCTGCCTCGGCGCAAGGCGACGCGGCAGAACGCTCCGGGGACAATGCGGGTTTCGAGGCCGCTCAGGACAAACGGGCGAAGGTCAACGTGGCGTGGCTCGATACGGCCATCGATTAGACACGGAGCGCGCGATAGGGCGAGCACGGGCTGCGAAATGAAGTCGGCGGGGTTGGCTCGCACCTGCTCGGCGTAGGCCGCCCGCTCGGCGGGCGACGCATGCGGACCGATGAGCATTCCATACCCACCGGACTCGCCGACGCGCTTGACCACCAAGTTCTGGAGATTGTCGAGCGTGTATTCGAGTCCGTCGGGATTACGACACAGATACGTTTCAACGTTAGCAATGATCGGTTTTTCAGCTAAGTAGTAGCGAATCATGTCGGGAACGTATGCGTAAACGCTCTTGTCGTCGGCGACCCCGGTGCCCGGGGCATTGGCCAGGGTCACGTTGCCCTGCTTGTAAGCGTGCATGATTCCCGGAATGCCAAGCAACGAATCTTCACGAAACACGACCGGGTCCAGAAAGTCGTCGTCAACACGCCGGTACACCACGTCGACGCGCCGCAATCCGGCGGTGGTGCGCATGTAGACGACACCGTCGTCAACGAGGAGATCGCGACCCTCAACCAGCTCCGCGCCGATTTCCCTGGCCAGGAACATGTGCTCGTAGAAGGCCGAGTTGTAGACGCCCGGTGTGAGCACGGCGATCGCCGGGTCGGATGTTCCCTCGGGCGCCAGTTCCTGGAGGGTCGTAAGAAGAACGCGCCCGTAGTGCTCGATGTCCTGAACGCGGGAGGATCGGTAGAGGCGGCGGAAGCTGGCCTTGACGGCCTTGCGGTTGGCCAGCATGTAGGCGACGCCCGAGGGGACGCGAAGGTTGTCCTCAAGGACCTTGAATCCCTCGTTGGTTCGCACCAGATCGGTTCCGCAGATCGCGACCCAAACGCCGTGCGGCGCCTGGAAGCCGCGCATTTCGATCCGGTACTGGGGGCAGCCGCGCACCACATCGACCGGAATGACGCCGTCTTCGACGATGCGGGCCGCGCCGTAGACATCGGCCAGGAAGAGGTTGAGGGCCATGAGACGCTGGGTCAGGCCGGCTTCAAGCTCACGCCACTCGCCGCCGGATAGCACGCGCGGCAAGCAGTCGACGGGGATGATGCGCTCGTCGCCTTCTTCGTCGCCGTAGACCTTGAATGAAATGCCTTCGCTGGAGAACGAGCCAGTGACCTGGTCCTGGATGTCGGCCAGGTCAGCCGCGGACGTGTCGGTTAGCGCTCGGTGAACGCCCTGGTAGTGGGCTCGTGGGCTTCCATTGGCCTGGAACATCTCGTCGTAGACATCGGCGTCAAGTTCATAGTTATCGAGGTCCATGCGAATCAATTATCCGGCAGATCCATCGTGACTTTTCGTCAGAATAAACGCTGCGCGACGTCCAACACGCTCACTGCCGACGGTCATCGGGGAACTCCCGGAAAGGACCTGGCGGGCAGTCTATCGGATGCCGGGCGTCCCGCGTGAACGGCAGCGCCGGGCCTGACGAGGGACAGGGGTGGTGGCGCGACGCGGCGATGTCCGGCGTGTCCGCACCCATGCAGCCTCAGTCGCGCGCGCTGATCATGCGAACCGCGCGCGGGCGGGGGGCTGGCGCCGCCCGCCCGCGCGGGAGTTGTGACGCTTAGTTTGCGGCGGGCTGGGCCTGTTCTTCTTCCTCGTCGTACTCCTCGGGCATGAGGACAAACTCGGGGTAGGCCTCGATGCGCAGCTCGCCGGCGTCCTGACCCAGGCGCTCGACCTGCGGTGACACGCGCGCGCCAATGGTCATGTCGATGAGCCGCCACAGCCCAAACGAAACGGCAAACACGAATGCGCCGATGGCCAGCACACCGATCAACTGGACGTGGAACTGGCCGCCAGCGGCGATGCAGACGGCCAGAGTTCCCCAGACGCCAGCGAACAAGTGGACGGGAACCGCGCCGACCACGTCGTCCTGCCGGAGTTTCTCCAGCAGCTTCATGCCGACAACGCAGATCGCGCCGCCGATGGCGCCAATGACGATGGCCCAATAGTGGTCGACGATATCGGGGCCGGCCGTGATGGACACCAGCCCGGCCAGCGCGCCGTTCAGACCACCCGCGAGGTCGGTTCGACCGAAGATTGGCCGGGAGACGACCAGCGCAGCCAGGGCACCGGCGGCGGCGGCGAGGTTGGTGTTGACCAGGACGTGGGCCATGGCAATGGCGTCAGCCGCGCTTCCGAGCGCCAACTGTGAACCGCCATTGAAACCGAACCAGCCCAGCCAGAGGATGAAGACACCCAGCGTGACCATCAGGATGTTGGAGGGCGGGGTCGCCCTGACGGAGCCGTCTTTCCTGAACTTGCCGAGCCGGGGACCGACGACCAGGATGCCGGCCAGCGCGGCCCAGCCACCGGTGCTGTGCACGATGGTGGATCCGGCAAAGTCCTGGAATCCCATACCGTCCAGCCAGCCCCCACCCCAGGTCCAGGCACCGACGATGGGGTAAATGACGGCGGTGAGAATGAGCACGAAGAGAAAGAAGGACCAGAGCTTGACCCGCTCGGCCAGGGCGCCGGACACGATGGACGCGGCCGCGGCCACAAAGACCATCTGGAAGAACCAGTCGGACATCGTCGAGTAGGCGTTGTCGCCAGCGAGCACGGCGGCGGCATCGCCTTCGCCGTTGAGCAGCGCAAGCTCCTCGGGCGAGGCGCCGTAGAAGATCTTGAACGTGCCGATGAAGTTGCCGACGATCTCCCCGTACATCAGGTTGTAACCAATGATGTAGTAGGCCAGACCGGCGATCGAGTACAGGCCGATGTTCTTCAAGCAGATCATGGAGGCGTTCTTGGTCCGCACGGACCCGGCCTCCAGCATCGAGAAACCGGCGCTCATCCACATGACCAGCGCGCCCCAGACGAGGAACGCGAAGGTGTTGAGCACGTAGACGGCTTCGGCTTCGACGCCCTGGGCCTGGGCCACGGCGGGCCGCGCCAGGACGATGCCGAGGGAGGCGGCCGCCACCAACAACAGCAGGGTGCGCCGGCGCTGCCCAAACATTTGCAAGATCGCGGTCACGATGAGGCTCCTCCTCTACTTGCTCGCGGCAACACAACCCGCCGTCGGAATACGGATATTCGACGAAGACTGACCAAGGTGCGGAGATCCAGCGATGGTGGATGCCGGAGGGCCGGCAGACGCGGCCGCGCGAAGCTGTCCATCGCCGAATGGCGCGGCGCGCGACGGCCGGCGTTCCTGACCTGACGTGAGCGGACGGCCATTGCGCACTCGACAGCGGCTCCGTGTGACCTCGTCGGAGGCCACGCCTCGCGCGTCAACGGTTGCTGAAGGCATCCACCCAACCGGAGCAGGCTGTACTGGGGCGATACGGTAGCAAGTCGGCCTGAATTGGGCTAGCTCAGGGACCCGCCCCTCATCGCCCCTGGTCCAAGTCCTGATTCGTTGACAGATAGTGGCCGATAGCGCACGCAGTTGGTGGGATTCCAGCGGGAATCGAATCTCAGAGATACGGAATCCAAGGCAGATGAGGCCGTCTATTTGGTCCCGGGCGGGTCTACGCGGACGGTGATGATGTCGGTGCCGTGGAATTGCTGGTGGCTGACGGATGAGGCGTACTGGCGCAGGAGGCGCAGGGAGATTTCGCCCTCGGTGGGAATCGCCTCGTCGTGCTGCTGGAGCTGGCGGACGCGGTCTTCAATGTTGTCGTCGTCGCCGCCGCCGATGAACTCGAGCTCGGCCACGGGGCCCTCGCTGGAGGCGACGACAACCAGGCGCCGCGTCTCCTCCTCCTCGTCGTCTTCGTCATCGTCCAGATCCAGGCTCAGATCGAGGTCGAGCGGCGCCAGGGTCAGGAGCGTCTCTTCGGACACGGCGCTGAGCCGGTCTTTCATGGCCTGGTCCCAGCCGCGGCGTTCGGCGAATTCGGCCATGAACTTGTTGAGATCGGGCAGGGCATCGATGTGGAGCCGCGACTGAAATCGCATGCGGCGGGGGCTGGTGAGTTCCAGGTAGAGAATCATGGCGACGGCGGCGAATCCGCCGGTCGTGATGCCGCTCTTGAAGAGGGCGCCCCAGACGGGGCCGAGGTCGGGCAGGTTGAAGAGGTTGAACTGGAAGGCCGCGCCGATCCAGAAGCACATGCCGGCCACTACGACCTTGTCCCGGTTGTCCTCGTTCTGGATGACCGTGCGGGCGCCATCGACGAAGAGCGTTCCGGTGATGAGGATGAGGTAGCCGGTCATGACGGGGCCGGGGATCGTGCTGAGCAGACCGGAGGCCTTGGGAAGGAAGGCCAGGACGATCAGGATGCCGCCGATGAAGTAGCCGACGCGGCGGGACGCGACGCCGGTGATCTGGGTGAACGCGGCGAAGCCGGGATTGATGATGTTGGGAACGGCGCCGGCGAGACCGGCCATGAGATTGGATGCACCCGTACCGGCCAGCGCGCCCTGGACCTGGCGGAAGTTCACGGCCCGGTCGTCACGCCATGACACGCGCTGCGCGGCAATAGCGGCCCCGTTGGCCTGGATGGAGATGATGAGCCCGAGAAAGAGGAATCCGGGCAGGAGCGTCCAGAAGGAGAGGCCGAAGTCGAGTCCCAGGCCGGGCGCGGTCTGCGGCAGCCCGATCCAGGGGGCGTCCATGACTCGATCGAAACTGTAGATGCCGAACACCGCTGCGACGACGCAGCCGCCAACGATTCCGATCAACGGCGCCCAGAGTCGGAGCAGTTCAGATCCACGGAGCGCAAGGGCAGCGACGATGATTAGCGTGGCCAATGCCGTGAGCGGAGCAGCCACCGGCTCGGTTTCGGTCGCGTCGTCCAGCAGACCGAAGACGACGGACGCCAACGTGATGGACAGGATCATCATCACGGTGCCGCCGACGGTGGGGGTGACGATGCGCCGGAGGATGACGAGCCAGCGAGCGACGACGAGCTGGATTACCGCGGAGACAAGGACGAGGGCCGTGAGCGTGGCCGGTCCGCCATCGGCCACGGCCGTGATGCAGAACGGGATGGCGAAGGCGGCGGTGAACATGGGCAGGACCGCGCCGGCGCCAGCCGGGCCAAGCCGGCGGACCTGCAGGATGGTGGACAGGCCGCAAACCAGGAGCGAGGCGAAGACCATCCAGATGAGGTAGGACTCGTCCCGACCGGACGCGTTGGCGACGATGACGGGCGTGACGAGCAGGGTGGCGGAGGCAATGAGGCTGAATTGCAGGCCGTACCCCAGCGAGGCGAGCAGCGGCGGGTTTTCGTGCGCCTCATAGCGGGGGTTTTGAAGCGCTACCGTGGCCAGGATTACCTCCGCGGCAACTTTACAGCGGGGGGCCGACGTGGACGGTGGACCGAGACATCACCGCAATGTGGGGATGCGCGTTCTGAACGTCCCAAAGCGGCCCCGACGATCTCAACGTGGACGCGGCCTCGGGTTTCCCGGTGCGCGTGACACAGTCGAGGTTGACGTATTTCCGTAATTGCGTTATTTCTGGCGTTGGCCGCCATGTTGGGGAGAGGACAGCAATGCAAGCCAAAAAGAAGAGACTCACGCTGGACCTCGACCCTCCGGTGCAACGGCGCCTGAAGGCGGTGGCCGCGCTCAAGGGTATCAGCATGCGCCGCTACTGCCTGGCCGCCATTGATCGGGAGCTCGCTCGAGACGCGGCCAACGGTGTGTTCGCCGGCAGCTTCAATATCGAGTCACTTGTCGCCCTTCAGGACGAGGCATTTGGAGACACAGTTCTTCCAGGCGACGGGGCCGAGTTCATCCGGGAGGCGCGCGAGTCCAGGAACGCTTCTTGAACGATTACGTGGTGGTGGATGCGAGCCTGGCCTTCAAGTGGGTGGTGAAGGAGATCTACACCGACGAGGCCAACAACCTTGGCCGCTTGTGGAACAGCCAGGGAGTCCGAGTCGCGGCGCCGTATCTGATGCCGGTGGAGTTGACGAATGCCCTGCACCAGCGCGTTGTGCGGGGCGAGTTGACCGTGGCAGCGGCGACACAGCGCCTGGCGAGCCTGCTGGCATCGGGTCTCGAGCTGCATCAGCCACCGCACATATACGGCAGAGCGATGGCACTGGCACGCCAACTTGGACAAGGGGCAACGTACGACGCCCACTACCTGGCGCTCGCCGAGACGCTGGGCTGCGAGCTGTGGACCGCCGACGGGAGGTTCTACCGGACGGTGCATCCGGTGGTTGAGCGTGTCCGATGGGTAGGAGAGACCGCCGCCAGGGGTTAGTCGAAGACTCGTTGCCGGAGCCCGGGATATATCGGTAGGCGAGTTTCTGGTGGGCCCTCGTGGATTCGAACCACGGACCTCGCCCTTATCAGAGGCGCGCTCTAACCGACTGAGCTAAGAGCCCGCGAACCACCGGCGCCCATGCAGGCCTGGCGGCGCGTGTCCGCAGTATACGGCGCGCACGATGGCCTTTCAGCGGGCCGTGCCGGACGTAGAATCGCGGCAGGGGACGTGGCTCAACTGGTAGAGCATCGCCTTTGCAAGGCGGGGGTTGGGGGTTCGAGTCCCCCCGTCTCCACCCTGATGGACAACGAATCGAGCCGTGTTACGGTGCCGGAGTTCGCGCTGGGGGCTGATGCTCGATGGACCTGACGAAGGACGTTCCGCGGAGCGGGTACGAGAAGCTGGGCGGGATTGGGTTTTTGCCGCGGTCGATCGACAAGGGGCGGGCCCACCTGGCAGGCACGATGGGCGAATACGTGGTCCTGTGGGGACGCACCGAGACCATGCTGGAGTTCCTGGGGATCGAGGTCGACGACTTCATCCAGGCGCTGCGCACGCGGCTGACCGACGAGGAGGTGCTGGCCTGGGTGCAGGAGCAGATGCAGCCGCGGTCGGCCGAGGAGATTGACGACTTCAATCGCCAGATGGCGACGGACGAGCCGCGCGAGGGATCGAACTGGGACTGGCCGCGCTTTCGAGAGTTCCTGGAGGAGTGCGGGCAGGGGCACCGGACGGATATCCGGCGGCACTATGACCGGTTGGATCTGGATGAAGGGCGCGAGGTTCCGCAGGGCGGGCGGACGGACTGGTAGACGCTGCGCTGGGCGGGGCGTCGCGGGGGCGGAAGCGATTGGCCTAGCGGCTTAAGATCGGCGGCCCGCAAGCTACCAGTAGTTCACTGCTGGACCTGAATTTTTTCCGACGACCAGTCGACGCTGTGGCGCAGGACTTGATTGGGTGCGTGCTGCGGCGGCGGCTGGATGGGCTGTGGCTGGGCGTTCGGATCGTGGAGACGGAGGCCTATGGGCTGAACGATCCGGCGAGCCATGCCTACCTGGGACGTACACCTAGCCGGGAGCCGATGTGGGCGCCGCCGGGGACGATTTACATGTATCACTCGCGTGCCGGGGCTTCGCTGAACGTGAGCTGCGGAACAGGGCCGGAGGCGGTGCTGATCAAGGCGGGCGTGCCGGTTGTCGACGCCATATCGCCGAAGGCGGCGCTGGCTGCGATGCACCGGCTGAATCCGACACGCGATGGGCAGTCGCGGCGTACAGATCGGCGGTTGTGTGCGGGTCAGACGCTGTTGTGCCGGTCATTAGGCCTGACGGTGGCGGAGTGGACGGGGCGGCAGTTCGATCCGGATCGGTTCTACATCGGGGCCCGACGAACCAGGCCGCGAATCGTTGCCACGTTGCGGCTGGGGATTCGGCCCGAGCGGGATGACGGACGACGGTCGCGGTATGTGGACCGCGCGTTGGCGGGTTCGGCCACGAGCAATCCGTTGCGGCGGGGAGCCGTGGCCGGGCGTGACTACTGGGAGATCGAACCCAACGAGGATTGAGTTCGCTCAGCCTCCACAGAGACCGCTACGAAACTTCGGGGGATGGTTGCCCGGAAGACCCTCACCCCAACCCTCTCCCACAGGGAGAGGGAGAAAGAGCGGCCCCGCTTTCGAGGTCGAGACGGGGCATGCAGAGGTCTCCACAGGGAGAGGCTTCAAGAGCGACCGCAACTTCGAGGACGCCAGGCATCGCGCCGAGGTCTGTCCTAGGCGGGCGGGGCGATGGCTCGGAGGGTGGCGAGTTCGTCGTCGGTGAGCTCCAGGTCGGCGGCCTCTGCGTTGGCCTGGACTTGTTCGGGCGAGCGGGCGCCAGGGATGGCGCAGGTAGCGGCCGGGTGGGCGATGGCGAAGGCGAGGGCGATCTGGGCCATGCTGCGGCCTTCGCCGGACATTGGGCGCAGGGCTTCGGCGGCGGCTCGTCGTTCCTGGAAGCGCCGCTGCGCGTCGCCGGTGTTCCAACCGGTGCGCGTGGGGTCGGTGAACTGGTGGTCGGGCGGGAACTTGCCGGCGAGCACGCCCTGGGCCAGGGGGCCGCGGATGAGGACGCCGATGTTGCGCTCGTGGCAGAGCGGCAGGGCGTCGGTCTCATAGGTGCGTTCGAGCACGCTGTAGGGGATCTGCGCGACGTTGCAGCGGCCGTGGCTGTCGAAGAACTCGATTTCGCTGGGGAAAAAGGAGGAGGTGCCGTAGGCGCGGATCTTGCCGGCCTCACGCAGGCGCTCGAAGGCTTCCAGGAACACATCGTGGCGGGGGTGCTCGCGGATGTGGCACTGGTAGAGGTCGATGTAGTCGGTTTGGAGGCGGTGCAGGCTGGCATCGCAGCAGGCGTAGATGTGCTCGGGCGTGGTGTAGCTGAAGGAGTGCCCATCGGGCCGCGCCAGGTTGCCGACCTTGGTGGCGACGAAGACGTGGGGGCGGCGGCCGCCGGCGAGGGCCTTGCCAAGGACCTCTTCGCTGCGGCGCGGTCCGTAGGAGTCGGCGCTGTCGAAGAGGTTGATGCCGGCCTCGATGGCGGCGTGCACGGTGGCAATGCCATCGGCCTCGGCCATCTCGCCCCACTGACCGCCAAGCTGCCAGCAGCCCAGGCCGATGGCGGAGACGCGCCAGCCGGTTCGTCCGAAAACGCGGTATTGCATGCGAGAGTTCCTACTGGCGCGAATAGGGCTTGGTGTCAACCTTACCGCCCGCGCAAGCCGACCGACTACGTTTGGGCGCGAACCTCAGGTTGGGGCATGATGCGCGCGGCCTCCGCAATCGAGAGCTTCCGTGCCAACTACCACGTCCCAGGTCGTGTTCCTCGAAGGCGGGAACGTCGCGATCGAGAATGTGGAGATTCCCGATCCGGCGCCGAACCAGATCCTGGTGCGCTCGACCCGCTCACTGATCAGCGCGGGGACGGAACTGAACATCCTGGAACTGTCCGCCACGGGACGTGGGGAGCCCGGGTACTCGATGGTGGGTGAGGTAGCCAAGGTTGGCAGGGCGGTCGAGGGGTACGCGGAAGGCGACCGCGTGTTGACGTACCTGAAGCACCAGGGCGCGGGGCTCGTCACGATCGACCCGAATCTGCCGGACGAGGCCACGTATGCCGGGCTCATACCGGACGACGTCAGCGACGAGGACGCGAGCTTCGTGGTGCTGGGTGACGTGGCGCTGCACGGCGTTCGGCGGGCGGGGCCGGGGCTGGGCGACTCGGTGGCGGTGTTCGGTCAAGGCGGCCTGGGGCAGATGGTGACGCAGTTTGCGCGGATGGCCGGCGCGTATCCGGTGGTTGCGGTCGACCTGCTGGACGAGCGGCTGGAACTGGCTCGCTGGTCGGGGGCGACGCATACGGTCAACGCTCAGCGCGAGGATGCCGTGGCGGCAGTGCAGGACATCACCGGCGGCGGGGCGCGGGTGGTGTTCATGGTCACGCGCACGCCCAAGATCCTGCCGGACTGCATGCGGGCGGCGGCGGCGGGCGGCACCGTGTCGATGACCGGCAGCCCGCCGGGGACGGTGGAGATTGGCCTGCAAGTGGAACTGCTGCGCAAGGAGCTCTCGATCATCGGCACGTACCAGTCGATGTACCCGCGCGAGCCGTACCACATGTTCCAGTGGACGCGGGCAGCCAACCGGCAGTACATCCTGGACGCGATGGCGCGCGGGGAGTTTCGGGTCGACCGCTTGATTTCGCACCGCGAGCCGTACACGAAGGCCGGCGACCTGTATGAAATGATCAAGCGCGGCCCGGCTGGCTGGCTATCGATCATCCTGCACTGGGACCCAGCCTAGGCCGGTTGGCGCGGGAACCGGCATATTCCCCGAGCCTGCGTTTATGATGGTCCGGGTTAGTACGGACCAGAAGAATGACGGGCCATGGGACCAAACTCGGTAAATAAGCTCGAGGCCCTGGGCCTGGTTGTGGGCCCGGTGCTGGCGTTGATCTTCTTCGCGATCGAGCCGGGGGGAATGTTCGTCCAGCCGGCGGACTCGACCGACCCCGCCGCGACGATTACCGCCGTGGCGTCAAACCCGGGTGTTGCTCGGATTACGGCGCTCATGGTCCCGCTGGGCCTGATCCTGATGCTTTACGGGTTGTCCGGCATGAGTCGAGTCATGCGGCCAGACACCATGGCAGCCGCCTGGTCGCGGCTGGGCATCCTGTTTATGAACGTGGGGGCCTTCGGCTGGATTCTTACCTCGGGGCTGACCTACATCCTGACCAGGACGCAGCTGGACGCGGCGCAGGGGCTTGAGTCGGCTATCCCGATCTACATGGTGGATTCGGGGATGGGCATGTTGTCGAGCATGGCCGTCGCGTCTGGATTCCTGGCCTTCAACCTTGGTCTGTCGGCCATCTACCCTCCGGGAATCCTCAGGATCACGGCCCTGGCAATTGCAGCCGTCTCGGTCATCTGCCTGGTTGCGGTCATCATCGGAAATTCCGTTCCGGACCGGACCATGATCACGGTGTCCAGGATCTGCTACTTCCCCTGGGTGGCCTGGAGCGTCGTGCTTGGCGTGCGGTTTCTGAAGGGACGCAGTCTCTAGCGCCAATCTCGGTTGGACGCCTCCCGGGCTGAGACCCGGACGATGCATGCGAACGCCACCGACCTTTGTGCCATGATTCGGCGCGGTCCGGCCGGGTGGCCGTCGAACCTTCTGCATTGGGCTAGCGCGTAAGGAGGTCTCCGGTGGCGTTGCCGACGTTCTATTTCAAGAGCACCTGAACGAGTTGCCGGAAGGCCCGTGCGGCCTTGAACGCGACCGGGATGGACTATGAGCCGCGCGACTATGCGCGCAAGCCGCTGACCGACGACGACATTCGGGCGATTGCCGGACCGCATGCGCTGCGGGAGGTCATGAACCCGCGCAGCCCGTCGTTCCGCAAGCTGGGGATCGAACGGGACTCGATCGACGACGCCCAGGCGCTGGCGTTGATGCTGGAGAACCAGAACCTGGTGCGGCGGCCCACGCTGGCCGCCGGCGACGTTCGGGTCTTTGGATTCAACGCGGACGCGTACGAGGAACTGGCCGGCGGCGAGGCATAGGCGCCACTTCGGATATCCTCACGTTCCGTTATTTCTTATCTGGAGGTCGCCGTGGCCCTGACCCAGGCGCAGCTTGACGAACTTCGCGAGATCGACACACCGACGATTCTGAACGCGATCGAGACGTTCGACGTCCGGCCCAATACGCTGGGGTTCACCGGGACCAACATCCGCTACCTGGCCCCCGACATGGGCGTGATGCTGGGCTACGCCGTCACCGCGCTGGGCGACACGATGAGCGAAGACGCGCCCAAGAGCCCGGACGGCATGTTCCAGATGTGGGAAGCCGTGGATGAAACGCCGAATCCGGTGGTGCTGGTCATCAAGGACTTCGGCGACGATCCGACGCACTCGGTGCATGCAGGCGACGGCATGGCCACGCTGGCGCACGTGCTAGGAGCGGACGGCATCGTGACCGACGCGGCGCTGCGCGACCTGGAGGGCGTGAAGGGGGCCGGCATCAAGCCCTTCGCGCGTGGCCTGGCGCCGTCGCACGCCAATAACCGGATCATTCGCGCCCAGATCCCAGTCGCAATCGACGGCATGGACGTGAATCCCGGCGACCTGGTTCATGGGGACGAGAACGGCGTCTGCACGATTCCGATGGAAATCGCCGACAAGGTGGCGGCGGCTGCGCACAAGATCCTGGAAGGCGAGGAAGCCACGCGGCTGAGCTACCTGGAACCGGGCTTCAACCTGGACGACTACGCCAAGCAACGCGGCCTTACGCGCAAGGACCCGTCGCGCGGGTTCTAGATCACCTCGTCCCGCAAACGGCAGCGCCCCGCGTTTCCCGACTGGAAACGCGGGGCGCCGTGCATCTGGCCGAGGAACGCGTCGAGCGGCCCGGGAGCCTGGGCTAACGGTGGCTTACCGGCGACCGGGAAAGTCGTCCCTGCCTACCACCGGGTACGTCTTTTCCGCGGTGAGCGGCGTGGGATGCCTGGCCAGATCGCCGGAGGCCGTGCGGTTGCGCAGCAGGTGGATGGCCAGCAGGGTGTAGAGGCCGTCTTCCGAGCTCCGGCGGCCGCCCAGTTCGAAGTATTTGGGCGACATGATGGACATGTCCTCCAGGGGAATGTCGGTGGTGGTGCGTTCCTGCTGGCGGAAGCGGCCGGCGAATACCTCGCAGATCATGGCGTTGCCGCTGGGCATGCGGGCGCGACCGTAGGCGCGGCACACGAACGGGCGCACCGGGTAAACCTCGCAACGATTATCGGGCCCGAGCATGGGACAGCGGGTGGACTCGGTGCGGAACCCCTGGCCGACGGCGCGCACGAACGCCTTTGGCTGCTTGTTGCGCATCTTGAGCCAGCGGCTGAGCGGATTGCCGTATTGCTGTATCTGGTCGGTGACGCGCTTGTAGATCGCGAGGCGCTGCTCCTTCGTCAGGTTCTCGCGCATCCAGTCGTGAATCAGTGCCCACTCCTGCTCGCCGGCCAACACCTGGTGCATACAGCAGCGCGCGCAGCCTTTCTGGCACTCGAGGATCGGGTTGTCGCGCACGACGACCTCGGACCAGCCTTCCATGGCGTCGTACAGCTCGGGGAGGCTGCCGGCCGACTCGGCCATGCGTGAATAGAACGCATGCAAGTCGACGGTCTCGGGCGAGGGCTTTTGGGCCAAGGTTTGCGAATCCAGTCAGGTCTTGCCTGAAGTATGGCAACTTGGCGGCCACCAGTTCGACTGGTTTTCCGGCGAGACCAGTGGTTCGACCTCAGTTGACCGGGGTGTACGATCCCCAGTCGGGGCGCCGCCCGTCTACGTCGTCGATTTGGTAGACCTTGGCCAGGTCCCAGCTGGCGAGCGCCTGGCCGGCATAGCGCGCCACGTCTGGGTCGGCCGCCAAGGCCGCCACGACCCGGCCCAGGAAGCGGGGCGTCTCAGAGACGGCAAAGTCAACGTCCTGCTCGATGGCCTCGCGCCAGGTCGATTCGGTGACGCCAAAGCGGTCCAGCATGGCTTCCGATCGCAGGTAGCCCGGCGTGACGGCCAGGGCCGTGATGCCGGTGTCGTCGGTGTGCTGGCGCAACTCCTGGTCCAGTGCCAGCGCGAGGCGGATCACGGATGTCTTGACGAGGTCGTAGTAGAGCTGGCCCCGGTAGTTGAGGTTATTGCCGTCGGTGACCTCCACGATCAGGCCGGCGCCGCGTTCGAGCATGAGCGGCAGCGCGTAGCGGCTGGTGATGATGTGGGAGTGGATGGCCTGGCGAAGCATGCGCAGGCCGTTTTCCAGCGACTGCTCCCAGAAGCGACGGCCCCAGGCGGTCAGATCGTCGCCGCCCCAGACGTCGTTGACCAGGATGTCCAGGCGGCCGGCCTGATCCCGGTGGATGCGGGCGATGAGGGATTCGACCTGGTCGGGAACGGTGTGATCGACTTGCACGGCGATACCCGACCCACCGGCGGCATCGACCAGTTCAGCCGTTTCTTCGATGGTTTCCGGCCGGTTCATGGGCGAGCGGCGCCGGCGGGTGGTGCGGCCGGTGCAGTAGACCGTGGCGCCTGCAGTGCCAAGCTCAACGGCAATACCGCGGCCGCAGCCGCGGGTGGCGCCGGCGACGAGGGCCACCTGGCCCCGCAACGGGTGTGCGTGGTGCGATGTCATGGATTAGTCAGCCCCGGCGGCGTGGCGTGTGCCCGGCAGGGCAGCGTGACACGCACGGCGAAGGACGTGTGACGGAGAAGACATGATGGCGCGGACGTGGCGTCAGGTTTCCCGGCAACGGGCTATCTTCCCACCGGGTTGCCCCGGCAGTATTGTCGCTGCTGACGAGCTTAACGACTGTGTTCGGGATGGGAACAGGTGTGGCCTCGTCGCTCGAGTCACCGGGAAACCGAACTCCGGAAGGGTACGCAAAGCTGCAGTGTTGCCGGCCTAACGAAAGTCTAAGCCCTCGACCGTTAGTACGGCTCTGCTCAACGGCTCTCACCGCTTACACATGCCGCCTATCAACCAGCTCATCTCGCTGGGGTCTTACCTGGTTAGCCCAGTGGGAGGCCTAGTTTTGAGGCTGGCTTCGCGCTTAGATGCTTTCAGCGCTTATCCAAACCGGACATAGCTACCGAGCGATGCCGCAGGCGCGACAACTCGTACACTAGCGGTCCGTCCATCCGGCTCCTCTCGTACTTCGGACAGACCCTCTCAAGCCTCCTACACCTGCGGCGGATAGAGTCCGAACTGTCTCACGACGTTCTGAACCCAGCTCGCGTGCCACTTTAATGGGCGGACAGCCCAACCCTTGGGACCTTCTTCAGCCCCAGGATGTGACGAGCCGACATCGAGGTGCCGAACTGCGCCGTCTATGTGAACTATTGGGCGCAACTAGCCTGTTATCCCCGGGGTAACTTTTATCCGCTGACCACGGCCCTTCCACTCGGAACCGCAGGGTCGCTAAGCCCGACTTTCGTCTCTGCTCGACGTGTCTGTCTCGCAGTCAAGCTCCCTTGTACCTTTGCACTCTCCGGCTGATTGCCATCCAGCCTGAGGGAACCTTTGGGCGCCTCCGTTACATTTTGGGAGGCGACCGCCCCAGTCAAACTGCCCACCTGAGACTGTTCCCGCGCCGGATCACGGTCACGGGTTAGGGCCGCAGCTGCGCACGGGTGGTATCCCAAGGGTGACTCCACCGAAGCTAGCGCCCCGGATTCACCGTCTCCCACCTATCCTTCACATGCACAGACGCGACTCAATCCCAAGATGCAGTAAAGCTCCACGGGGTCTTTTTGTCCTGCCGCAGGTCGCCCGCATCTTCACGGGCAATGCAATTTCGCCGGGTAGTCTGCCGAGACAGTGCTCAAGTCGTTACGCCATTCGTGCGGGTCGGAACTTACCCGACAAGGAATTTCGCTACCTTAGGACCGTTAGAGTTACGGCCGCCGTTCACCGGGGCTTCGGTTCCGAGCGTGAACCCGTCGCCTTAACCTTCCGGCACTGGGCAGGTGTCAGCCCCTATACATCACCTTACGGTTTCGCAGGGACCTGTGTTTTTGATAAACAGTCGATTGAGCCTGTGCACTGCGACCTCCTCGAGCTCAGGTGCGCGCAGCACCATCACTCTACCGAGGCACCCCTTCTCCCTAAGTTACGGGGTTAATTTGCCGAGTTCCTTAGCAGACCGTGTCCCGATCCCCTTCCGGTTCTCGCCGGTGTCTACCAGTGTCGGTTTGCGGTACGGGCACCAGGCCAACTCGCTACGAGGCTTTTCTTGCCGGGTCGGGTTCATCGAGTTGCTCGCGGTTGCCCTTGAGCTTCCCATCACGCCTCGAAACTAGCACCGCGGATTTTCCTGCGGCGCCTTCCTACGCGCTTGGACGTGCATAGCCATCAGCACGCTCAACGTACCGTCCCGGGTCCCCCCTTCGCTGTTAACGTTGGCCAGGTGGTACAGGAATATAAACCTGTTGTCCATCGCCTACGCCTTTCGGCCTCGGCTTAGGCCCGACTAACCCTGAGCGGAGTATCCTTCCTCAGGAACCCTTAGACATTCGGGGTGCAGGATTCTCACCTGCATTGACGCTACTCATACCGGCATTCGCACTTGTACACGCTCCAGCCATGCTCACGCTTGACCTTCGCGGCCTGTACAACGCTCCCCTACCACTCGCGCGGTGCGCGAGTCCGTGGCTTCGGTGTCCTGCTTGAGCCCCGTTACATCTTCGGCGCGGGGTTCCTAAACCAGTGAGCAGTTACGCACTCTTTCAATGATGGCTGCTTCTAAGCCAACATCCTGGCTGTCTCTGTAACCCCACTTCCTTTCCCACTTAGCAGGAACTTCGGGACCTTAGCCGACGGTCTGGGTTGTTTCCCTCTTGACCATGGAGATTAGCCCCCACAGTCTGACTGCCGGGCGCGTGCCGTGGCATTCGGAGTTTGACAGAAATTGGTATCCGTTGGGACCCGCATTCAACCAGTGCTCTACCTCCACGACACCAAAGCCCGACGCTAGCCCGAGAGCTATTTCGGGGAGAACCAGCTATCTCCAGGTTCGTTTAGCATTTCACCTCTACCCGCAACTCATCCCCCAGAATTGCAACTCTGGTGGGTTCGGACCTCCACGGAATGTTACTTACGCTTCATCCTGGCCACGGGTAGCTCACCTGGTTTCGGGTCTACTCCACGTGACTGGCCGCCCTGTTCAGACTCGGTTTCCCTACGGCTCCGGACCAAAGATCCTTAGCCTTGCCACGTAGCGTAACTCGCCGGTTCATACTCCAAAAGGCACGCCATCACGCATTCCGTCATGTTGAGACGCGAGCTCACGCTTTGCTGCGCGGGCGGTGGTCCGAAGACCGCCGGCCACGCCTCGCCGCGCAAGCTGCATCTCTAGTCGGCATAGCGCTCTGACTGTCTGTAGGCGCTTGGTTTCAGGTTCTATTTCACTCCCCTTCCGGGGTGCTTTTCGCCTTTCCCTCACGGTACTTGTTCACTATCGGTCGCCAGAAATATTTAGCCTTGGAGGGTGGGCCCCCCAGGTTCCCACAGGGTTACACGTGTCCCGTGGTACTCAGGAACACCGGTCGCAGGCCGCTTCACTTTCGCCTACCGGGCTCTCACCGTCTTTGGCGGGGTGTTCCAACCCCTTCGGCTAGTGAGCGGCTTGGTAACTGCGTGACACTCCCACGAGTGTCCACCGGGTCCTACAACCCCGCGATTGCAACGGCGTGGGCCTTACACAATGGCGGTTTGGGCTGTTCCCCTTTCGCTCGCCACTACTCAGGGAATCTCGGTTGATTTTCTTTCCTCGGGGTACTTAGATGTTTCAGTTCCCCCGGTACCCTCCCGGGGCCTACTATGGCTCAGTGAGCCTTCAGCCGCGGGTGACGGGGCATTACCCCCGCCAGGTTTCCCAATTCGGGTATCCACGGATCAACGCCTGCTCGCGGCTCCCCGTGGCTTATCGCAGCCTGCTGCGCCCTTCTTCGGTTTCTGACGCCAAGGCATCCGCCAAGCGCCCGTTATAGCTTGATCTCCGTTAGGCCGGCAAAACTGCAGCTTTACGCATTCGCGTAAATCTTCACTTGTCAAGGTTCGCAGCCGAAACGTCTGAACGCCTGGCTGAGGGCCGCTCACGGATGGCTCCGCGGGGCAACGACCCATCATAGGCGAGTCGTCGTGCTCAGTCAATGCAACGGTGGCTGCGGCCGGACGGCGACAGTCTCCGCACAGCCCGACGCGCCATCCGCATGCCAGGGCTCAACCGGAAATCCGCCTGAGAACCAGGTCAGGGCTGACAAGCACCGAGGCCCGGCGCGTACGCACCGGGCCTCGGAAGCCGCGACCGCTGGCGGCCGCAACCGATGCCGGACCTAGAGGGCCGGGAAGCCGAACTCCTGGCGCGCCGCATTGAGCTGGTCGCGCTGTGAGTCCAGGGTGCTGGAAACCCAGTTCTCCGAGTTGTCAATCGCTTCGTCCACCGAAACGTCGCCCAGGAAGGCGGCGGTAACGAACGCATTGCGCCACTCGTTCATCTCCCACCAGTTGGGGAGCATCATCATCAAGTGGCGGCTTTCCGGCGCCTCGGCGTAGCTTTGCAGCCACTCCATGCCCTCGGGCGGCGGCTGCGTGGCCGCGGCGTCGTCGAAGACGGCCTTGTACATGGGCATGTGCCCGCGGTCGATGGCGACGCGGCCCTGGTAAACCGGGCCACCCAGGAACAGCGTGAGGTCCACCGACTCCTCAACATTGCCCAGGCGCAGGGCGCCGTTGGTGATGAGGTTGGGCTGGTCGTTCCAGGAATGCCGCTCCTCGCCGATCGGGCCATGGGGCATCGGCCCCAGCGACCAGCGGAAACGGTCCTTGATTCGTGGCACGTCGTAACCCGACGTGTAGACGCGGCCGCCCAGCCAGGACCAGACCTTGCCGGAAGCGAAGGCGTTGCCGAACTCACCGGCCACTTTCTTGGCCTCGGCGTCGGGGAACGAGACCTTCTCGTCGTGGATCAGGCCCACGTCGAACTTCAGGCCCCAGTCGCCGCCTTCGTCGAACACGGCCAAGCCGGTTTCGTCGGCGTTGCGGTACGCCAGGCCACCGGCGCCGAAGCACATGGGCGCCCACTGGAACTCGTAGTCGTTCCGGGCCCAGGTGCCCCACTGGCCGCTGTCAATGTCCGTGGCCCGCCGCGCGCCGTCCAGGAAGTCCTCGGCGTAGGTCCAGCCCGCGCTCGGGAACTCGATGCCGAGCTCCTCGGCCATGTTCAGGTTGATGACGATGCCGCCGGTCCCGGCCTGGAAGGCCAGCCCGAACTGGTCGCCATCGATGACGGTCGGGACCGAGCCGCCCTCGGCGTGCGAGTGGTCGAAGTTGACGGTGTAAAGGTCGGGGATGAAGTAGTAGTCGTTCTTGTCGTAGTCGTCGCGCTTGTCCAGCGCGTCGTTGATCTGGGTAAAGCCGCCGTCTGCGACGAAGGCGCCCAGCATCCCGCCATCCAACATTGCCACTTCGCCCTGCGTACCGGCCGCCATCTGCAAGGGGAAGAGTTCGCGGTAGTCCGCCGGCTGCGGCTCAAAGCGAACGTTGATGTTCGGCCGCGACTTGGCGTACTCGCGCAGGCCCCACTGCATGGCCGCGCCACGCGGGCCGGAGGTGTGGTCGCTGACGTAGCGGATGGTCACCGACTCCTTCGCCGGCATGGATTCCGCCATGGCGGGCGCTGGAGCCTCGGTCATCGCCGGGGCCGCCGTCGCCGCAACTGCGGCCGGTGTGGCCGGTGCGGGTTCCGGTTCCGACTCACCGCAAGCGGCCAGGACGGCCGCCGCGCCGACGCCCATCGCGCCAGCGCCAGCCGCGCGCAATGCCGCGCGACGGCTCAGTGTCTTCCTCATTCAAGCCTCCTTGCGCTCCCACGCAACAAACATCTCGTGAGATCGGGAGCACGCGTGCTGCGAGTAGGGATATTACCGATTCGTGGCAATCCGGAAAAGGCTGCCGACACGCCGCCGCGGGGGGACTTGCTGTCGATCGACGCGGGAAACGCCGTGTGTGGCGTAGCCGCCATGGCGTGAGGGCCGCAGCAGCGCCACCGGCGTACACTTTCCACACCTCCCGGATGGCGCGACGCCGCTGAAGGACACGCCACGATGAATCTGACTGCGACCGAGTCGCTTGCGAAGCGCGACCAACTCGTGGACGACGGCTATACCGTCATTCCGAACGTCGTCGCCGAACCGATGCTGGACGAGCTGCGCGGCTGGAGCGAGGACTACTTCGCCAACCACGAGGTGGATCCGAAATACCGCTACCAGGGCAGCGACATCCAGGTGATCTCGCCCGACCGATGGGACGAGCGGCCGCGTGAGCTGTCGGAGCGAGTGTTCCCGCACCCCATCGCGGAGCGGTTTCTCAACTACCCGAACCTGCGGGGCGCCTGCGAAGCCATTCAACTGGAGGACCTGACGACCACGGGCGGCATTATCATTCTTTCCAAGCCGCCAAAGGGACCGCCGCTGTACTGGCATCAGGATTTCATGAACTGGGAGAGCCCGGAAGCCGCCACGCCCTGGCCGACCAAGGTCTTCCTTTCGGTGTATCTGACCGACACCACGCTGGCGAACGGCTGCCTGCAGGTGATTCCGGGAACTCACACCAAGCGGATCGAGCTGCACGACACGCTGCCGGACGCGCACGAGGCCGACATCCAGGCCGTTGACGATCACGAAGGCCACGCGGCGTTCGCCGAGCACCCGGATGCCGTGGACCTGCCGGTCAGCGCCGGCGACCTGGTGATCGCCGACGCCCGCGTGATGCACGCGGCGCGGGCCAATACGACCGACACGCGGCGCACGCTGGTGCTGGCCTGGCACGACGTCTTTCCGTTCCCCAACGCGCCGACCTGGTGGACTCGACCCATTCCCAGTGTGATCCGAGAGGCCGACCTGACGGCAATCTACGAACGCCGCCGAACACCGACCGCATACATCCGCTAGGCGGGCGGCAGGTCCACGGCCCACGCCCTGCGACCCAACCAAAGCGGCCAGGCGCTCGGGCACGCAAGGCCACGGTCGTGGGAACGAGCGGCGGCTGGTGGGTGGTTGGGAGCCGACGGTCAGACTCGAACTGACGACCTGAGCTTTACGAAAGCCCTGCTCTACCAACTGAGCTACGTCGGCGCGCTGGAATCGTAGCACCGGGGGCATACGGCTCAGCCGGGGGCTCTCGGCCGTCAACTCGTCCCAAGGAGCGCGGAATTAGCCGCTTGCGAACGCCACAATCTCGTCGAAGTCGGGTCGGTAGCCATCGCTGGTGTCAACGACGAGCGTGGGCAGGGCCAACCCGATCGGCTGATACGGCCCCGGTGGATCTATCGTCCGAGGGTCCATGGCGGCCAGTTGCTGCGGATCGGGATCGGCATGGAAGCGGCGGCGCCAGGGCTCCTTGATCCAGCGTTGCCGGCGGCGTTGACGAGCGACGGCCTCGTCCGCCACGCAATTGATGATGCGCACCTGGCCCAGGTTGGCCAACGCGGTCAGCCGCGGCGCCCAGCGGCGATGCTGGAAGGCGGCCTCCGCGACCAGGGTTACGCCGCGCTGGAGCAGGAGTTCGACCACGTCGAAGAATGCCGCCGTGGCCGCCTGGTTCGCCGCGTCGCCCCGTGCGGGTACGAAGGACCCGGAGGTGGTGCCGCGGACAAAGCCTTCCTTGATCTCGTCGCGGCAGATGGCCGGGCAATGCACTGCGTGAGCCAGCGCGCGCGCGAGGGTGGTCTTGCCCGAGGCAGGCGGACCGCTGACAACGACGAGGGTTGGGCGCATCCAGCCCATCGTAAGTGCACAGAGCCTGGCGATCAGACGGAGCGGTCCGATCCGCGGGACCGCGCGTAG
Organism: Chloroflexota bacterium; assembly: GCA_026707585.1. Classification (GTDB taxonomy): domain Bacteria; phylum Chloroflexota; class UBA11872; order UBA11872; family UBA11872; genus UBA11872. The sequence goes on from JAPOWQ010000053.1 coordinate 193,338, forward strand.
ACGCCGCTCAGCTCATCAAGCACGCGCCGCAAGCTGTCGCTGTCATTGGGAATGACAGCGTCGGCCACGTCAATCAGGGGGCCCGGCGAACCCTGAATTGCAAGCCCTCGACCGGCCCAATCCAGCATTTCAAGGTCGTTGAGGTCATCGCCGACGGCCACGGCGTCGACCGCCCGCACGCCCAGCCGCTCGGCAAGCTGCGCCACGACCGCGCCTTTGGTAACGCCGGGCGGCAGAACTTCCAGTCCGACCGATTCCAGTCGCCGGCTGCGCCAGACGACTACTTCGGCCCGGCCGCCCAGCGTGTTCCGCAGCTCGCGCTCCAGATCCGCGCCGACTTCCGAGGGCGCGAGCCCGAAAACTTGCGCGGGCGGCGGCGCCAGATCAGGATGGGCCAGGCGGACGACGCGCGCTCCCTTTGGATCAAGATAGCGACGGTAAGGCGGAAACCTTCGCCAGTCGCCCTCAACCAGATACCGGTAGCCAGACGTGGCCGATTCGATCCAGATCGCCGGAAGGCCGGCCGAGCGAAACGCCAGGCGCGCCTGATTGGCCGCTGCGTGTGGAACTTCGCGCGACTCGATCAGACGTCCGTCCGCCACGGCACGTGTCGCGGCGCCGTTGTTGAGCACCAGGTAGGCGCTCTTGGGCAGCAACCGCGCGGTCTCCCGCATGGTCAGCCAGCCGCGGCCCGTGGCGATGACGACCTGAATGCCGCTGTCCGCAACGTCACGCAGCGCGGCCAGGATGGTCGGATCGATGGGCGAGCCAGCCCGAGCCAGCGTCCCGTCCACGTCCAGCGCGACGAGGCGAGCGCTAATAGTCGTCGCTGTCCACGACATCGCCATCGTCCGGTTCGATGGCATCGAATTCCTCGTCGGAGGGCATCTCGCCGGCTTCCATGCGGTTGAGGACGCCCTCGTACTCTTGCGGAATGTCCTCGCCCATTTCCTCGGACATCCGGCGGGTCATGTGGGCCAGGCTGCGGGGATCGCCCGACTCCAGGCCCGGCATCAGTTCGGCCAGCGCGGCGTCGTCCATGCCAACGTCGTCGCCGCCCAGATCCTGGGAGCCGCTGCCGCCGCCGCGCAACAGGGTGGGCCGGGAGAATTGCCGTTGCAGCGCCGACTGCCCGCAGTGCGGACAATCGGGATGCACGACGGCGGCCAGGGTTTTAAAGAGGCGCGATGAGCGGCGGCCGCAAGCTGCGCAGCGATATTCGTAAACGGGCATTCGTGGCGTACATCATCCCGCCGGAGCGCGTCGATTGTAGGCTCGTTCTACTAGAGAAATCGGGCATCGAGGCGGGAGGCCGTTGTTGATGAGCGTGCCCCGGGCGGCTCGATGAGCAGCTTCCGACTCCGTCCGCATGGCCCCTTCCGCGGCGACTGGCGCCGGCGCACCGGACCGCGCGCCGCCGGTATCACGGCGCTGTGCTGGCTGGCCCGGTTGGCCGTCCGGCCCAAGCCGCCTGAAGGACGGCCCCTGCCCCCCAATCCTCGGCTGTCGGCGCTCGTCATCAAGCCGCTGGCGCTGGGGGACGTGCTGCGCGCCACAGGGTTTACGGCGGCCTTGCGACACGGGCTGCCAGGGGCCGATATCACCTTCGCCGTGGGCGACTACGCCGCGCCGGCCCTGGCGAACAACCCGCATATTGACGAGATCATGCCGATGGGCATGCTGGGAACGCCGCGTCGCTACGACGCTAGGCAATACTTGGCGTTCGTTCGCCGCATCCGCGAACGCCGATTCGACGCGGCGTTTGTGCTCGACAGGTCGCCGGCCATGGCCCTGTTGCCGTACTTCGCCCGCATTCCGTACCGCATCGGCCTGGATAGCCGGCAGCGCGGCTTTGCCCACACCACGCGCCTGGCCGTGGGCATGGAGGACAACGAAGTCGAGACCTACCGCCGCCTCGCTCGCGTGGCCGGCCTAGACCCAGTGGCCGACGCATGCGTGTTCCGGCCCTCGACGGACGACGTGGCCGCCGCTCAGCGGCTGGCCGAGGAGTTCGAACTCGACTCCGCGGCCCTGCGGGTGGTGGTCGCGCCGGGCGGCGGCGTGAATCCGGGCGCCGTGGACGTGACCAAGCGCTGGCCCGCGGAGCGCTTTGCCGCGGTGGCCGACTGGCTGATTCAGCGCCGCGGCGCCCGGATCTGCCTGGTAGGTACCGCCTCGGACAGTCCATCCATTACGGCCATGCAGCGCGCCATGACCCAGCCAGCCGTCAACCTTGCCGGCCGCACCACATTCGGCCAGTTGGGCGCGCTGATTGCCGGGAGCGACCTGTTCGTGGGGAACGATTCGGCCAGCGCCCAGCTGGCGCTCGGCGTCGACACGCCGGGCGTGACGGTTTTCACGGCCACCGAGCCGTGGATCTACGGCTCGGACTCCCCGCGCGGCGTCTCCGTCTACACCGGGGGCAAGGCGCCGGGGCTCGGGGGGCCGCCCCCCGCGGAGATGGCGACGGCGGCCATCCGCCGGCTGCTGACGGATCGAACCGGCGCGAGTGGCGCTAGCCCGGGGTCCGGCGCGTCGCAGCCGCCGGCGCCGGATTGACGGCCGCTCGGGATCCGACCCGGTAGCCGACGGTTCGTTCCGCGGCCATGACCACGCCCTGCTCGTTCCAGAAGGCGGCCGGCGATCTGCCGGTCACGGCCCGGCACACGCGCCGCAGCGGACAACGCCCGCAGCGCGGCGAACGCGAGAGACAGACCGTTGCGCCCAGGTCCATCAGGCCCTGGTGATAGTCGTAATGACGCCGAGGCGGAACCAGTTGCTCGGCCAGGTCGCGCAGCCGTCGATTGTCCCGGTAGACCGAGCCGTCCGCGGGCAGGCCGACGGCGCGCGTGAGCACCCGCGCAATGTTGGTATCCAGCAAGGCCGCGCGGCGGCGCAGACCAAACACGTACACGGCGGCCGCCGCGTAGGGTCCGAGCCCCGGCAGTTCGCGCAGAGCCTCAAGCGTGTGCGGCATCCGGCCACCGTGTTGCTCCACGACGATCCGGGCCATCTCCTTTAGCCAGGTTCCCCGGATGTGGTAGCCCAACGGATCGGTGAGCGTCTTTACTTCCTCCAACGTCGCCGCGTGCAGGTCCGCAACGCTGGGCCACCGCGCAACGAACTCCTCAAAGACCGGCGCAACTCGCGCCGCCTGGGTCTGTTGCAGCAGGATCTCGGATACCGCGACCTGGTAGGGCGATGAGATCGATCGCCAGGGCAAATCACGGCCGGCGCGCCGGTACCAGCGTACGATTCGGTCCTGGAACGTCCGGCGAAACGCCGGATCCACGTCGACCGCCGGCTCGCGGGCCGCGGATTGCGTCACGCGTCGCCCCTCCAGACCGATGCGTGACGCGACAGGATTGCGCGGCTCGCGATACTTGCAGACATCGACTTGAAGTTCGGTCGCCTTATCGAAGCCATACGAAATGTACTGAGGCGCAGCCTACGCCACGGGTGCGTGGCGCTGATTGGCGCGGTTGCGCTCGTGGCCTGCGGCGACCGTGCCCCAGCGCCGCAGGCGCCGCCAACCGTGACGTCGGCCCCATCCGCGCCGCCCAGCGGCATCGTGGCACGGCGTGCGGCCAACCAGCCGATTCCCGAGGCCGGCGGGGCCGGCGGGGTCGGCGGGACCGGTGCGGCCGCAACGCCCGCGGTGCAGGCAACCGCAGAACCGCGGGCGTCAACGCCGCCGGCGCCGGCTGCCACGTCGCCCCCGGCCTACGCCGTGGCGCCCGCGCCCGCCCCCGCCGAGCGCCTGAACCTGCTCGTGCTCGGCGTGGACCAGGCGGAGAGCTTCGTCGGCAACACCGACGTCATCATGATCGTCAGCATCGACCCGGCCTCAGGCACCATCTTTGTGTTGTCGCTGCCGCGCGATCTCTGCCTGGGCGCCTGCGACGGTCACGCCTCGCGGATCAACGAGGTCTACAAGCGCCGGGGCATCGAGGCGCTCAAGCAGACCCTGCGCTACGTCACCGGCCTGCACGTCGACCACTGGATGCTCGTGAACTTTCATGGCGTCGAGGCCATCATCAATCAGCTTGGCGGAGTTCGGGTCTGGTCCAACCGCGAGTTCGACGAACGCTTCATCTACCTGGAGACCGAGGAAGAAATCCGTCTGATCCTGGACGAAGGCTGGAATACGCTCAACGGCCGCGAGGCCGTGGCCTACGGACGCTCGCGCAAATACGACGCGGGCGGAGACTTCGCCCGCATCTGCCGGCAGCAGCAGGTGGTGCGGGGGCTGCGCGAGCAGTCGCTCTCACCGGCGCTGATCGTCAATGCGCCCAGCCTGCTTGCCAGCCTCAGCGGCGCCTTCAAGACCGATTTCCCGATCGAAAGCGTGCCGGCGCTGGGCAACCTGCTGCTGGCCATCCCGCAGGAACGAATCAACTCCTGGGCCGTCCACGCCCGTGGCCAGGACCTGCTGGTCTGGGAACAAGGCTTGGACGGCGCCAACCTGCTGCGACCCGACCTGCACGCCATCCGCGACTTCGTCCAGGACAGCCTGATCGAATCCACCCGCGCCCACCTGGACGACCAGGGCAACCCGACCTTCGTGCGCGACAACTGCGAGGACTATTTCCCCTAGACGCGAACGTCCGGGAAGTCGACCGACTGTCCCTGCTCCACTGCAGCCTGGTCGGCAAACGCCGGATGGTCGCTCCAGGACGGGTAGAGCCGATCCCGCAGCGACTGGCCAATCAACCGCAGCCGCACCGGCTGGGGACGGTCCGGCGCATGTTCAAATACCGCGTTCTGGAAATACTGGCGAATGACACCGGACGGCGCGTCGTGGGTATATAAGGTGCCTGTTGCGCCCGTGTCCGGCCGGGCTTCGGTGCGCGGCGCGCCAAATTGCGCCTCGCCGCCGTACGTGTTGAAGAAGTCCAGAAAGCCGACCTCGGTGCCGTCGATCGCGTAGTCCGACACGCGGTGGCCCCAGGTTCCCACCAGGACGCCCGGCTGATCGGACAGCACGTCGGGCTCCGTCCCCAGGTCCGGAGCGCCGCCGCGTCCGCCGCCCAGGAAGTCCCACACCGGTCTCGGCAGCAGCGCCCGTCGCCCGTCTGCGTCAAACGACCAGTCCATTACGCCGCGCTGAAAGTACTGCGTGATCGTTCCGGAACTCTCCAGCAGTGGTTCGGAGAGTGGCCAGCCCCAGCGGTCGATCCCGCCCGTGGCGATGAAGTAGGCCGCGAACGGCACGACCCGCAGTCGCCCGTCCAGTCGCACCAGCCAGTTGGTCAGATTGTGTTCGGTGGCGGATGCCAGCGGCGCGCGCGCCGCCACGCCAATGGCCAGGTCGGCCGCTTCTACCGGCGGCGTGAACTGCTCAAGCCCCGTACGGAAGGTTTGCACCCGATGGTTCAGCGAGTCGGCCACGTATGTGCGCCCGGTTTCGTCCACGGCAACGCCCCGCGGGAACTGGAACTCGCCATCCTCGGCACCCTCCGAGCCGATCGTTCCCGCGGTCGTGCCGTCACGTTCAACGACGACCAGGCCGTGATCCACGTCGGTGGACAGGTACAGGCGGTCGGCGGTATCCACGGCCAGCCCGATCGGATTCCGAATATCCGGCGCTTCGACAACCACCTGCACGAACGAACCGTCGGGCTCAAAGGCCTGCACGCGGTCGCGAAACGTATCCGCGACGTAGACCGTCTGAGACGCCCCAACGGCAATACCGGTGGGCGTGCTGAACTGCCCCGGGGCGCGGCCGCGCGCCCCCCAGGCCAGCAGGAATTCGCCATCCCGAGTGAACTTCTGAACACGGTCGTTGAACCCATCCGCCACATACACGTCGCCAAACGCGTCCAGGGCGATGCCGCGCGGCGCGCTGAATTCGCCCGGGTCGGACCCTCGGCGGCCCCAGCGCCTCAGCAGTTCGCCCTCCAGGTCAAAGACCTGCACGCGCCGGTTCCCGCCATCGACCACGTACACCTCGCCCTCGGGCGATACGACCACGCCCTGCGGACGCCGCACCTGGCCCGGCCCCGAGCCTGCTTCGGCCAGCACGCGCACGATGCCGCCGTCCGGCGACTGCGCCGCGAGTTGGTGCAACCGCGAGTCGGTCACGTAAATCAGTCCGTCCGGACCGATCGCCACGCCCCAGGGCGCGCTTCCGGCGCCCTGCTCCAGATTCGGCAGGAACTCCACGGCAACCTCGGCACGAACGGCCGCCGGCCAGGCGGCCAGCAGGGCCGCGCCCGCCAGGCCGGCCTTCAGGACGCGACGACGGGAGACAGAGCGCATCGGATGGCTGTTCGGTGGGGCATCGGTCCTCAATCTGCGGAGTCTAGCGCCGGGTCCTTGGTCGGCGGCGAAACTGCGGCCGCGCCATTAGAACGCCCGACCTCGCCCCCCGTGACGCAGCAGCGCCGGTTGCGCCGATCGGCGCTAGAATCCGCGCCAAGCTTGTGAACGCGGGGGGCAGGTCGGTGATTCGGCTGGCGCTGGTTGGATGCGGGCGCAATGCCGCCGCCCTGGCCGCGGCCGCCGCTGCCTCCGACCTCTGCCGGCTGGAAGTCGCCGCCGACATCGAGGCCAGGGCCGCGGGCGACCTGGCGCGCGCGGCCGAAGCCCGAGCGCACGTCGGCGACCTGGCATCGCTCCTCGAGTCGAACGCCGCCGACGTCCAGGCGGTAATCGTCAATACGCCCAACGACTCCCACGCCGACATCGCCCTGGCGGCCATCGCGGCGGGCCGTCACGTCCTGGTTGAAAAGCCCCTGGCCTTATCCGCGGACGCGGCCGACGAGGTCCGGCGCCGGGCCAACGAGGCCGGCGTGCGGTTGATGGTGGCGCACACGCTTCGCTTCATGCCGGCCAACGTGCAGGTGCATCGGGCGCTGGCGGCAGGGGAACTCGGGAAACCCGGCATGCTGCGCAGCCACCGCTGGCTGCGTCGCTTTCCCGGACCTCCGGGCGGCTGGAAGCACGACCCGGCGCGCAGCGGCGGCCTCTGCGTGCATGAAGCCGTGCACGAGATTGACCAGGCGCTCTGGCTGATCGGCGAGCGACCGACGCACGTCCACGCGCAGGCCCAGCCCGACCTGCTCCAAATCCACCTCGGTTACGAATCGGGCGCGATGGCGCTCTGCGGCGTCGCCACGGGTCTTCCGCTGGGCAGTGGCTACTACTCCCTGGCGCTGATCGGATCCCTGGGCGCGGCCTACGCCGACGACCACCACAACGTGCAGCTGATCTACCGCGGCGCGCGACCGCAGGCGGTGATGACCGACCAGCGCGCGTCCGGCGTCCGCGCGCAACTCGACGAGTTCGCCCGAGCCATCACGGAAGGGCGAGAGCCGTCCGTATCCGGCGCCGACGCCGTGGCGGCCCTACAGATTGCGGAGGCCGCCGCCGCGTCCAGCGCCTCGGGCCAGACCGCCCATCTCACGGAGACCGGCTATGTCCTCGCCTGAGCGCTACCGCGTCCTGGCGCTCAGCGCCGCCAAGCACGACTACGTGCCGCTGGCGTTCAAGGATCACCCGCGCTTCCAGGTCATGGGCGTTTCCGACGAGCCGTCGGCCGCCGGCTGGGTGCATGAATGCAACGAGCAATTGGCCTCCGACCTGGGCGTTCCCTACGAGCCCGGCATCGACGCCGCCATTGCCCGGCATCGGCCGCACGTCGCCGTGGTTTCCTCCGAGGCCGCGCGCCACGCGCGGCTCAGCGTCCGGGCCGCCGAAGCCGGCCTGCACGTGGTCCAGGACAAGCCCATGGCGCCAACGATTGCTGACTGCGACGCCATTGTCGAAGCCGTGGAACGCGCCGGCGTGCGCTTCCTGCTCTGGAACCGCAACACCCAACCCGCCATCCAGGAGGCGCACCAGCTCGTCCACGCCGGCGAGATTGGCGAGCCGCGAGCCATCCACGTCGACTTCTTCTTCTCGAAGGACGCCGGCGTCTTGCTGGGATCAGACGAGCCCGAGGAGATTCCGGACTCCTGGCTCAGCGAGGGCGAGCTAACGGTCGAGGGCATCTATCCGCTCGCCTACATGCGCCACATCCTGGGATTGGACGCGCTGCGCGCCTTCGGCCGCACGTCCGCCCACTTCTTCCGACGCCATGCCGAGCGCGGGGTGGAGGACATCGCCACGGTCTCCCTGGAGATGCAGCGCGGCGTTATCGGTTCGCTCTGCATCGGCCGCATTGGCGAACCAAGCCATCCAAACATCGGCGAGCTGCGCATCCACGTCATCGGCTCCACCGGCGCCCTGGTCATCGCGGAGCCGCGCCCGGAAGTCGCCGTCTACACGCGGGGCCTGGCGCCCGGCGATTACCGCAACCGGCGCACCGACGAGGAAACCGACCGTCGCCAGGTGGACCTGCTCGTGAACGCCCTGGACACCGGCGGCGACACCCTGCTCACCGCCCGCCAGGGCCGCCACATCGTCGCCACCGTGGGCGCCGCCCTGGCGTCGGCCCGTGCGGGTCGTCCCTGCGAGGTGACGCGACCGAGCTAGCCGGCAACACGCCAGACACGAGGCTCGACTTGGCCGTCGAGACCGCGGGCGTTAGTCGTCTCGCTGCTGATTCAGCAGAATAAGGCGGACTTCGCGCACATCTTCGCGTACCTGGTTGATGCTGGCCTGGAGCCGTTCGTCGGACTTCCGAAGCTCGCTGATGGCCTCTTCGACTCTGCCCCAGCGGTAAAACGCCCCGCCCGCGGCAACCAGCGCCGCGACCGCGGCGGCAGCGGTAACAATTGACTCGGTCATCGTCGCGTCCTGCGTGTCGCTCGCCGCTTCAGCCGCCGAGCGGGTGCGCCCAATTGTTCGCGCTCGAAGGCCGTCCGCCCACCACCGCCAGCGCTTAACGCTGAGCGTATCACTGTCATCCTGCGGTGCTCTCCGGCCGCTTTCCCGGCGGACTCGGACCTAAGCCCCGAGCACGCAGCGCCTGCGGCCGCTCAACGCGCCGGCACCGGTTCGGGCGTGGGCGTAAGCAGGGCGCGCAACCGAACGTTCAGGGCCTCCCGCGCGTGGCTGGACAGCTCGGCGAAGTCGGTGAAGTTGCGGGCCTCCACCAGGTAGGCGCCGCAGCCCGGCTGCAGGCCCGTCGGACATTGCTCCTCATTCTTGGCGATCAATGTGTAGAACGGCGCCTGCAGCGTTTCGTTGACTGTGGCGACATCCCCGATACCAGGATCGATCAGCGGCGCCAGTTCCTCGGGTGACATGTTGACCACGATCACAACCGTTCCGCGCTCGAACTCCGAGCGCACGACGTTGAAGTCCACGTCGCTCCGCGCGTCGCCGTGGACCATCAGCGTGGTCGGCTGGCGCGACGCGGCATCGTCAAACGTATCGACCGTGCGAATCGCGTACTCAACACTCTCCCGGCCCTCGACTGGAAGTCGGCGGTCCTCCTGCAGGTCCGCCGGCTCAAAGTAGACGATGAAGTCCAGGCCAAACCGCCCAAGCATTCGCTCGAACAGCAGGAACAGCACGAACACGCCCACGGCCACCATCAACGCCCACACCAGTCGCTGTGTTGGCGGAGACAGGCTTTGCATCATGTAGGTCGCCGTGCGGTGGGATGGTCGATTGTAGGGGCGCGCCCTGGCTGCTCGCGCGACCTAGTCGTCGTCGCTGAAGTCCAGAATGCCGCCCATCGTGGCGCCGGACACGCCGGCGCTGCCGGTTACCGCTCAGGTCGTGCTGTAGGTCAGGTAGGCGTCGCGCAGATAGGCGAACACGCTGCGGCGCCTGCGGCGGCTGCGGCTCCCGCAAGCCGGGCAGCCGCGGTCGGTCGGACCCCGCGCGGACTCAAAGAACCGCAGCGGAACCTCGTAGCGCCGGCCGCAATCCAGGCAGTCGTAGGCTTTGGTGGTCAATGAAGGCATCGTCAACTTCAGGGTAGCCCAACTGCGGAAGCGAAGAAGAAGTCGCCCGCGCGGCGTCACACTTTGGGAATGGCTCCGATTGATGTAATGGCGGGCCTGCGGCCATGACGGTGGTCCTGTTCCTGGCCAGGGCCCGCCCCCTCCCCTCCCCCGATGCCTGAGGACTTGGTGGGTCCGGCAATGGTCGCCGCCGGGTCCGTCATCGCCGCGCTGGCCGCGTTGTATCTGACCGTGCTGAGCGGACGGCCCGTCGCCGCGCCCAAGCTGCGAACGGAAGCGGCGGCGCGTGGTCGCTTCACCCGCAACGCGCTGACGCCGCTGCTGGCCAGCGGCTTTGACCGGGCGGTGTTCTGGGTCTTCTGGATCGTCGCGCTGCGCATCCTCGGCCCCCCGCGCTACGGCGAATACGCCTTCGCGATCAATCTCCTCACCTATTTCGGAGCGCTGACCGACTTCGGCCTGGGCACCGTACTCACGCGCGACATCGCTCGACGCGATGTGGACCTTCGGCCTCGTTTTGGCGCGGGCCTGATCATCCGCCTGCGCCTGGTGGCCCTGAGCGCGCCGCTCATGCTTGGCCTGGCCCTGGTCTACCGCGCGACCGGCTCGGTGTCGGATGCCACGGTGATCACCGCCGCGATCCTGGCCGCCGGGCTGCTGCCCACCGCCCTGGGCCAGGCGTACGCCTCGGTCTACGGCGCCTGGGAACGTATGGACCGCCGGGGGCTGGTCGCCGCCGGCACCTCCGCCCTGACGGTGGGCCTGGGCCTCTTGCTGCTGGGCGCCGGCGCCGGCGTAATCGGCCTGGCCATCGCGGGTACGGCCTCGGGCGCGGCGTCCTTGCTGGCGTTGGCGCGCCCGGTGGGCTTTGACCTGCTGCGCACGGGCCGGCAGGGCCGCGCACACCGCCGCGAACTGCTGACGTCGGGATTCCCGCTCATGCTCAACGCCCTGCTGGCCACCGCCTTCGTGCAGTTGGACATCCTGATCCTGCAAGCCATCGAGGGCACGACGGTGGTGGGGCACTACAGCGCGGCGTACAAGTTCATCAATGCGCTGAACGCCGTCCCCGCGGCGGTCGTGCTGGCGGCCTTCCCGCTCATGGCGCGGGCGGCCGAGGATCCGGAGGCCCTGGGACGCTGGCTGGCCCGCACCTGGCGCGTCTTGATCTCCTTCGCCGTGCCCGCCGTCGTGCTGCTATTCGCCTACGCCCAGCCCCTGGTCGAAGTCCTGCTGGGTAACGACTTCCTCCCCTTCACGGCCCAGGCCCTGGCGGTCCTGATCTGGTTTCTGCCGCTCAGCTACTGCAATGGCACGTTGCAGTACGTCGTGATTTCCCTCGACCGCCAGTGGTGGCTCACGCCGGCGTTCATGGTGACGACGCTGTTCAACATCGGCGCCAACCTGGCGCTCGTGCCAGTCTTCGGTTTCCTGGCGGCGGCGGCTACCACCATAGCCAGCGAGGCGGTGCTGCTGGTCATGCTGGCCTGGATCCTGCGACGCGACCGGGTACTGCGGCGTCTGCTGGAACCCGCGCTTCGCCCCGCACTGGCCGCGGGCTGCCTGGCATTGACAATCTGGCTGCTGCGCGACCTGCCCTGGATCCCCGCCGCGGCGGCTGGACTGCTGATCTACGCGGCCGTGTTGACTCTGACCGGCGGCATCCGGCGGTCAATCTTCAACCCGCGCGGCGACGACTAGCGAATCGGGCCGCCCAGCCTCTCGCGCACCCCGGCCTCGCTGGCCATCGGAATGCTCGGCGGCAGGATGTCCACCGGACCCAGCCAGAGATAGTCCACACCGGGGTGGTCGATTCGGGCCAGGCGTCCCACTGCCGTCAGCGGCCGATCGTCCGGACGGAGAAAGGCGATAAACGCCTGGTATGTCCCTGGTTCGGCCTCCGCCGGAATCCACAGCGCGGTACGTAGCTGATGCCTTTCACCCGGCTGCCATTGGCTTGTTCGCCGCAGCACGCGGTCCTGCGCGTACAGGTCCTTGGCATAGATCACCCCACTTGGCGTACGCAACCAGACGCGCAGGCGCAGGTCGTAGTCCACGGGTTGCAGCGCGCGGATAAAGACGGTGAAGCGCATCCCGTCGCCCGCTTCACGCGGGCTCTGGTCGCTTCGGGCGCCGCTGTATTGGATCAGATCGATATGGAAATCTTCGTCCAGCTTCACGCCGCCCCGCCGATCCACCAGGTCCAGCACGTTAGTCATGTAGAGCTGCAGCACGCCGTTGCGATAGACCTCGGACCGGGCCTGCCACTGCGAGGTAAGCCAGCGTTCCACATGCCCGTCGGGATCGGCCTGTTCCAGGCCCGCCAGCACCACCCAGAGCCGGCGGTGATTCTGAGCGGCGCGCTCGAGCTTGGTGTTGACCTCTTTGGCTGACACCGCCGGCGGGACCTCGTCAGGCAGAAACCAGACATCGACTTTGTCCAGAAAGCCCGGAAAGTAATGCCGCCAGTACCAGCCCTGCCAGGGACCGGCCAGCACCACCGCGTCCCTGAACTTGCCTTCGTCGCGACCCGGCCGCCGCGGCCGGGCCAGGTTCTCGATGGTCGATGTAATCGACCGGTAGTCTCCCCGCCGGTAGTCGTCGTAGTAAGCCCGCGACGCATAGACCGGCCCGGCCAACGCGGCAACGACCACCACCGCGATCGGCGCCACCGTCCAGACCCGGCGGGGGATCAGGTGAAGCGGCACGGCGGCCAGGATTGCCAGTGCGGGTATCGCCGGGAGCAGGTAGCGCGACTGGTAGTCCTTGTCGAAGATCAGCAGGACCACCAAAAACGCGAGCACGGTCGCGACTTTCGCCAGCAACAGATCCGCCGTGCGGCGGACGAGCGCCCCGACAACGCCCGCGACCGTCAGCATCCCCAGCACGCTGGCCGCAAACGACCCGGCTCGGCCGCCGCCCCGAACCGCCGCATCGCCGGCAAAGACGTCCAGCCAGGCGCTCGCCGCGATCTCGCGGACAAGGCCCCATCCCAGGCTGCCGGTTCCAAACGCCGGCAGGCTGTCCTGAACTCCCCGAGCCAGCAGAACCCAGGGCAGCGCGGCGGCAAGGCAGGCCAGCTCAATCGCCAGGAACACAAGCACACGGCGGCGCTGCCGACCAAACCGCCAGGGCAGCGCAAGGTTCATCGCGACCACGGCCAGCGCCGCCGTGTAGTCCACGTAGGCGCCCACCACGATGGTGAGCGCCAGCCACAGCCAGTCCCGCGGCCGGCCGCGCCGCATCGCGCGCTCGAACAGCCAGAGCGCCAGCGTGCCAAACAGGGCCGCGGCGGCGTACATGCGCGCTTCGCGGCTGAAGAAAACCAGCATCGGGGAAGCCGCCACCACGCCGGCGGCAAACACCGACGGCCAGGGGCGTAGGTACATGCGCGCAAGCTGGTAGGTCGCCGGAATCAGCAGCACGCCAAAGGGAACCGAGAGCCAGCGCACCAGCGGCTCGTGCTCGCCGAACCACGTGCTCCAGTAGTGCAACGCCACGTAGTAGAGCGGCGGGTGCTCGAACGGCGCTGCCGCGATTGCGGCAATGATGTCCAGCGGCAGCGATCGCGCGTACCAGACGGCAGCCACTTCGTCGAAGTCGAAGTCTCCCAGCTGCTGCAGCCGGAGGCTGCGCAGTGCCACCCCCAGCACCACCACGGCCAGCAACCCCACCATCGGCGCAACGGTGGGCGTCGGCCGCCCCGCGCGCTCTCGCCAGGCGGCGGCGACCCGGCTAAGCCGGACAGCCATACGCAGCAAGGGTGCGTTGGGCGATGTCGGTCCAGGTGTGGCGCGCGGCAATGGCCCGCGCGCCCTGGGCCAGCTGCCGCCGGCGCGCCGGGTCGTCACGAATCCCGGCCAGGGCGGTTGCCAGCCCGGCCGCGTCGCCCGGCGATACCAACGCCACCTCGTCCGCGGCAACGTCCACCGTTCCCACGGCGGGGGGCGCCGTCGTCACGACCGGAACGCCGTGCGCCACGGCATTCATGAACGACCCCCGGCGCGCCGACAGGCCATCCAGAAACGGAAGCGCGATCGCATCGCAAGCCACAAGCCATTGTGAGATCGCCTCGGGTGGCAGCTCGCCGGTCTCAACCGGACGCACGCCATCGAAAGTGCTTGGCGGCACCGGTGGTTCGGCGCGCCGAGTATTGGTCGGCGGCCCCGCCGCCCCGATCAAGATCAGGCGCGTGCCCGGCCCGGCGAGTTCGGTCCGACGCATGGCATCTACCAGCACCTGGATGCCCTTGCTTCGCTGCCGGAAGCCGACGAAACCCACGATGAACGCATCGGACTCCAGGTCCAGGGCCGCTCGCGCGGCACCACGTTCGCCGCCATTGGCCGGCGGTTCGATGGTGGGCCCGGCTGGAATCCAATGGCTGTTCGCTTCACCGGATCCCGCGGCGACGGCCCGGCGACGGTCCACTTCGTCAACGAAGATCGCCGTGTCCGCGCCACGGGCCAGGCTGTGAACCATGGCCTCGCGCAACCGACCCGCTTTCGGAAACAAGTACGGCTGCTGCAGATCGTGAAACGTGACCGCCAGGCGGCTGGAACCCGCCAGGCGCGGCAACAACCGTGCCAGTCCCAGCATCTCGCCCGGTCGCGCAAAGGCCCCCGCCTGGTATTGCAGGTGAACCACGTCCGGTTGCACGCGCCTGACACCTCGCAGCGTGTCGACGACCGCTTGCAGCGGTAGCCTGCTTCCGACGGCATGAACCCCAGCGGCTGGATCGTTCGCCGACCTGGACTCTGTCGCCACGTGGCAGGCCGACCCGCGGGCCGCAAGGGCCGCCGCCAGCCTGACCACGTGGTCGCCGACGCCGCCCAGGCGCGGCGGATACTCGCCGGTGACGAAAAGAATGCGTGGGGTCGGCTTCACACCCGCTTCCTGGGCTAGCGTCGCCACCCGGTCCACTGCCAGAGAGTTACGGCCGCGATCTGGCGAAGTTCGCGCCGCGCGTCGGCGCGCGCCTGCGGACGCAACAGGCGCACGAACTGCTCCAGCAGTCGCACCACCCCGCTTAGCGCCACCAACAGGCGCAGCAGCGCGGCCACCGGCCAGCCCCAGGTCTTGGTCACGTACCGGTACCGGCTGGCAAAGAACCGCCGCTCGCGCGAAACCGGGTCCTGTTCGGAACTTGCCCCGCCTCGATGTCGAACACCTGCGTTCCGCGTCACGCCGCAGCGCCAGCCCCGGTGGCCAAGCTCGCGCAGCAGGTCCACTTCCTCGGCGTACATCTCGTAGCCGACGTCGAACCCGCCGGTCTCAGCCAGCGCGCGGCGCCGAAAGCACAGGCAGGCGCCGGTCAGCCACTCGGGCTCGTCGTCCGTCCCGTCGCGCATGTAATAGCGACGCAACGCCGGCAGGTCGGGCATGAACCGTTCGACGATCGTGCCATCGGTCACCGCCGCCGCCAGGGTAGGCAGGCGACGCCCCGGCCAGATCGCCGGCTTGCCGTCCGCCGTGTGCATTGGAGCCACGCACGCCAGGTCTGGCTGGCCTTCCAGATGGGTCAGCATCGCCCCCAGCGCGCCTGTTTCCAGGTGCGCATCCGGATTAATCAGCAGTACCGCGTCACCCGTGGCCTCGGCCATCCCGATGTTGGCGGCCGCGCCAAATCCCAGGTTGCGATGGGCCTGAACGAGCCTGACCCGTGGAAACCGCGCTCGAACAGCCGCCACCGTTTCATCGCCGGAATCGTTGTCGACGACAATTATGTCAAGTTGCCTCTGAATCTCGCCCTCGGCGGCACTCAGAGCTGCCAGGCACCCCTCGATGTCCGCTGCGGAATTCCACGTCACCACCACCGCCGTGACCGACCGCAGCGGCGTCACGTGGACCGCCCTCCGCTGCTCGCCTTCCAGCGGGCGCGCAGCGCCCGCTGCACACGCCATTCGTGCTCAGCCATGAGGGTCGCCAGCAGCACGCCGGCGCCCCGGTCCTGGTATCCGCGCAGGCTGATCAGCCGCCGCCAGAACTCGCGCAAGGGTTGCAGCGCAACCGCCGTAGGTCGCCGTCGCGTTCCGGACCGGTAGTAGTCGTCGGCCACCGCTTCGGCGTAGAGGCGTTGACGCGCCCGGAACTGCGCCACGCTCGTATAGCTCCAATGCTCCAGATGGTGCTTCATTCGTCCCACGGTCCCGCTCACGTCGACCAGCTCGTGGATCGACCGATCGGAGACGTACGCGGCGTGTTGACGGTTCATGATTCGCAGCTGGTAATCGGGCCACCACCCGGCTCCGCGCATCCAGCGGCCAAAGATCCGGTTGCGGCGCGGAACCCAGTATCCGGTAAACGCTTCCCGACCCACCCGAGTCCGGATTTCCTGGCCGAGACTCGGTGGAACGCGCTCGTCGGCATCAATGAATACCACCCAGTCATGAACGGCCAGGCGCAGTCCGGCGTTGCGCTGGTCGGGAAAGTCGGTCCAGTTGCGCTCGATTAGGCGAACGTCGGGTGGCAGCCCCTGGGTGGTCCCGTCCGTGCTGAAGGCGTCGATAACCAGCCGCTCGTCCGCCCAGGCCACGGTCGCCAGGCAGTCGCTGAGATTCGCCTCCTCATTTCGGGCGATAACGATCGCGCTGATCGCCGCCATCGCCGTCAATCCAGCTTCAGGGCGGCCTGAGCCGCGGCGTACGCCTCGCGACGCCGGCCCGGCAGGCGCGCGCGCACGCCCAGCCCCAGCCACATCAACCCGATCGCGGCGCTGGCCGCGGACCTGCCGCTATGCCGTCGGTACCAGCGCGCGCGGCTGCGGTATAGCTGCGGCAGCATTTCGATATCGCGGCCGGAGGTCACGGCTGCCCGGATGTGCGTCACCTGCGCGCCTGGGACGTATCGAACGCGCCAGCCGTCGTCCCAGAACCGCCGGCAGAGATCCACCTCCTCGGCGTACAGCCAGTACGCCGACGAAAACCCGCCCACCAGCTCAAGCGCTCGCCGACGCATCAACATGAACGCGCCCAGGATGTATCCCACGTCTCGTGCGGGGCCATCCGACCAGAGCCGACCGTTCAGGCGGGATCCGCGTAGCCGGGCCGGCAGCGGAAGCAAGTCCGAAACCGCTTGTCCCAGGCCGGGAAACGCAAACGCGGAGTCCTGTGGCGATCCGTCCGTATTCAGCAGCAGCGGTCCGGCGCAGGCGGCGTCCGGCGCCTCCTCCAGTGCCCGCGCCAGCTCGTCCAGGGCGCCGGGATGCATCCACACGTCGGCGTTCGCCACGAGGACCAGCGGCGCCTGCCCCAGGTTGACTCCCGCGTTCGCGGCAGCCCCATAGCCGGGATTATTGGGACAAGGAAGAACGGTCGCCCCTGGCATCGCCTCGTTTGCGAAGACGGCCAGCGCCGGGTCGGCGGCGGTGTCCATGATCGTCAGCGACTTCACGACGGGTCCGGCCGCGCGAATGCTTTGCGCCGCTCGGCTCACAACGTCCGCCTGCCCATGGGCCACGATCACGGCGTCGATCATGCTCGGCCGATCCCATTCGTTACCGATCGCGGGCAACGGCTCGCCGCCCGCCTGCGCCGTGCGCGCTACTTGACCTCGACGGTAGCGCCCACCTCTTCCAGCTTCGCGACCATGGCGTCGGCTTCCTCGCGCGATAGCCCATCCTTGATGGTGCCCGGCGCCGCGTCCACGACCGCCTTGGCCTCGCGCAGCCCAAGACCCGTGATCTCGCGCACGGCCTTGATGACCTGGATCTTGCGCTGACCCGCGCTGCTGATTTCCACGGAGAACTCCGTCTGCTCAACTTCGGCGGGCGCCGCGCCGTTGTCCGCCGGCATTGCAGCCACGGCCATCGGCGCGCCGGAGACGTTGTACTTCTCCTTCAGCGCCTCCACCAACTCCGAAAGCTCGAGCACGGTCATGGAATCGAGCGATTCGAGAATGTCGTCCTTCGTTACCTTGGCCATCACGCGCCTCCTTCGGCACCTTGCAATTGGTCAACGCGCTCCTGCAGCGCGAATACCAGACCTGAGATCAATCCATCCAACGTGTGCACCAGGTTGGAAATCGGTGCGCCAATCGCCCACACGACCTCGGCGTTGAGCTGCTCCCGCCCGGGAATCGACGCCAGGCGCAGCACGCGTTCGCCGTCCAGCACCTGGCCATTCAGCGCACCGCCGCGAATCTCCACCGTCGGGTGCTGCTGTGCGAAGTCACGCAGCGCGCGGGCCGCGGCCGGCACGTCCTCGCCGCTGAACGTGAACGCCGACTGACCGGCCAGCAGGGCGTCCAGGCCCTGGATCCCCGCCCGCTCGGCCGCCAACGCGGCCAGGCTGTTCTTGATCACCCGCAGCGTCGCGCCCTGTTCCCGGATCTGGCTTCGCAGCGCCTGCTGGTCCGCGACCGACAGGTTGGTGAAGCCCGCCACGATGCTGAGCGGCGCTGCGGCCAATTGGTCGGAGAGCGCGTCCACCACGGCGGCTTTTTGCGCTCGAGTCGCCACTGGCATGTCCTCCTTTGCGTCTGGCAAAACGAAAAACGAGCGGCGCGCCGGACCGGCTTACCGCTCGATCATCCGTTCGCGCCTCGGCGGGCTCTCTCGACTCGAGAGATTGAGGGGCCCGCTGTCTCTGGCTATGCAGGTAGTGTGGGTGGGTCGGTTCGTCTCCTGTCCTACTCCGCGACCGTCCTGGCTTCGGCCAGCGTCGCCTGCGGGTCCAGGCGTATGCCCGGACCCATGCTGGAACAGATGCTCATTGTACGGATGTACGAGCCCTTGGCCGCGCTGGGCCGCGCCCGAATCACCGCGTCAATCAGGATTCGCAAGTTCTCGATCAGCGCCTGGCGACCCATCGACACGCGACCGGCCACCACATGCAGGTTGGCCAGGCGATCCACGCGGAACTCCACCCGTCCCGCTTTCAATTCATTGACGACTCGGCCCACGTCGTTCGTCACCGTTCCGGCGCGTGCGTTCGGCATCAGACCTCGCGGCCCCAGGATGCGGCCCAACGGACCAATGATGCGCATGTTGTCAGGTGTGGCCACGGCGGCGTCGAAGTCAAGCCAGCCGCCGCGAATTCGCTCGGCCAGCTCGTCGGTGCCCACCTCGTCGGCGCCCGCGTCCCGTGCTTCCTGCGCGCGATCGCCACTGGCGAACACGATGATTCGCTGCTCCTTGCCGGTGCCGTTCGGCAACGTCACGGTACTGCGCACCTGCTGATCGGCATGCGTGGGGTCGACGCTCAGGTTGGCGTGAAACTCCACGGACTCGTCGAACTTGGCCATCGGCAAGCCCAGCAACACATCAATGGCTTCCCCGAGGGTGTGTTGCGAACCGCGGTCCACCGCCGCCCGAGCCTGCGTATATCGTCGACTGTGTCGCGCCATGCCTAGTCCTCGACTTCGATGCCCATGCTGCGGGCCGTACCGGCCACGATC
Source organism: Chloroflexota bacterium (assembly GCA_026707585.1). GTDB lineage: Bacteria > Chloroflexota > UBA11872 > UBA11872 > UBA11872 > UBA11872. The sequence continues at coordinate 212,591 of JAPOWQ010000053.1, forward strand.
TTCATCGCCGCCTCGACTTCATAGGCGTTCAGGTCCGGCATCTTGATCTCCGCGATCTCGCGAACCTGTGCCTCAGTAACCGTGCCTACCTTTTCGCGATTCGGCTCTCCCGAGCCCTTCTCCACCCCCGCGGCCTTCCGGAGCAGATCCGCCGCCGGCGGCGTCTTGGTAATGAAGGTGAACGACCGGTCTTCGAAAATCGTGATCTCGGCCGGAATCACCGAGCCCATCTGCTCGCGGGTTCGCTCGTTATAGGTCTTGGTGAACTCGATGATGTTCACCCCGTATCCGCCCAGGGCGGGACCGACCGGAGGAGCCGGAGTCGCTTGCCCGGCTTCCAGTTGCAGCGTAATCGTGGCGAGAACGCGTCGTGCCATGGTGTCTCAGCCGCCTGCTTAGATGATCGACCCGCCACCGGACTTCTCGACCTGGAGAAAGTCCAGCTCAACCGGCGTATCGCGTCCAAAGAACGAAACCAGCACCCGCAGGCGCTCCTTGTCTTCCATCACTTCATCCACCGTGCCGAAGAAGTCGGTGAACGGCCCGTCGATGATCTTGACGCGCTCGCCGATCTGAATGCGCACCTCGGGCCGCTGCCCCTCGCCTTCCATCTGCCGGAAGATCGTGCCCGCTTCTTCGGGCGACAACGGAATGGGCTTGTGACCGGACCCGGCGTCGGCGCCCACGAAGTTCACAACGCCCGGTGTGTTTCGAACCACTTGCCAGGCGGCGTCGGCCTCCTGCTTGGCCTTGGGGTCCCTCGAATTCTTGAACTCGTCCAGTGACAGCATGAGCACCAGCACATAGCCCGGGTACATCTTGCGCTTCACCGTCCGCCGCTGGCCGTGGCGCGACTCCTCCACTTCCTCCTCCGGCACCACAATGCGGAAGACCTTGTCGGTGGCCTCCATGGAGCGCACGCGCTGCTCCATGTTCTGCTTCACCTTGGCCTCGTACCCCGAGTACGTGTTCACCACGTACCACTCGGCGTCGGTCGGAATCTTCTGAACCGGCGTGTCGCCGTTCGCGGCGGTTTGGGTCGATGTCTGGCTGGCCTCGGTCATCACGCCCCGGCGCCTTCCCTCATGACGTCACGAAACCGAACAGGCGGTCGAAGCCCAGATCGGCCAGACCCAGAATGATCGCCATCAATACGCTGATCGCCAGCACCAGCGCCGTCAGTCGCATGGTCTGCTCCGGCGTCGGCCACTGGCATTTGCGCAGTTCCTGGTACGCGCTGCGCACAAAGCGTGTAAGCGGCGCCCGGCGTACATTCCGGCGCAGCTCCCGTGTGGACATCATGGGCGATCACCCGCTAGCGCGTCTCGCGATGCGCCGTGTGCGAGCGACACGCGCGACAATACTTCTGAAGTTCCAGCCGGTCTGGGTTGTTCCGGCGATTCTTGCTGCTCACGTAACCGCGCGAGCCGCAATCCCGGCACTCCAGCGTGACCACAAGCCGATCACCTCGGCGAGGCATGTCCAACTCCAGGGCCGCATCGCGACCGTCCGATCAGCGGCGCGCTTCGCGTTTCGCACGTTTCCTCGCGCCCGCCATGCACAATAAAACCCCGGCGGAGCCCGCACGGGATAGCTCAGTATACGACGAGTTGGGTGACTAGTCGCCCAAGTGGCCGCCTAGCCCACGAAGCGGTCCACAGCGGCTGCTATTGCCACCGCCGCCGTTATCGAACCCAGCATCAACCCAATCTTCCACTTGGTCAGCCGGGATTCCAGCGCGTGCAACTCGCCTTTGAAGTCAGCTTTCAACTCAGCCATGTCGGCTTTGGTGGGCAAGCTGTCCAGCCGGGCTTCCAGGCAGCTGATTCGTTGCCAATCTTCCGTGACGTCGACGGTCATAGTCTGCCGCCAGCGCCACGGCTGCCTTGCCGGCCCAACAGGAGCCTCCAATCCAACCACCCGCGATCGGTGCTAACCGGCCAAGCGGTCCACCCCCACCGCAATAGCCACCGCCACGCTCACGGACCCCAGCATCAGCCCGACGATCCATTTGGTGAGCCGAGTCTCCAGATCGCCGACTGCCTTATGCAGGTCCGCTTTGGTCGCCAGGTGGGCGTAAGCGCCTTCCAGTCGGCTGCTTCGGTCTCAGTCTTCCCCGGATAGGGCGGTCACGGCTACCTCCGTCTTCGGTAGGTCCGACTTCGTCCGCCCGCCTGAAGCCTACATAACCACAGAATATTGCCCCCGCACGCCTGGCAGCGCGCTGGCCAATCGCCCTTCGGCCTCGCACGAATCCTGCACTCACACTCCACCGCAGGCGCGGTCTCTTTTGGCAACCACGCCCACGCACCGCACTATTGGGTACCGCACGGCTGGAGATTCGACCTATGTCCACCGATGGACTCACCTACGCCGGGCGTTTGAGCGACTTTGCCGCCGGGACCTGCCACCGGGTGCGCGCGGGCGACCGCACCCTGGTGCTCATCCGCAACGGCGACGGCGTTTACGCCCTGGACAACCGCTGCCCCCACATGGGCTTCCCCCTCGATCGCGGCAGCGTCGACGACGGCATCCTCACCTGCCACTGGCACCATGCGCGCTTTGACCTGACGACCGGCGGCACCTTCGACCTGTGGGCCGACGACGTACCTGCGTTCCCCACGACTGTGGTCGACGGCGACGTCTGGGTCGATCTGCGCAACGGTCGCGACGAGTTGGCCCATCACCGCCGCCGCCTGCGCGCCGGCCTCGAGCAGAACCTCTCCCTGGTCATTGCCAAGGCCGCCGTCTCGCTCGTCGAAGGCGGCGCCGACCCCCGCGAGCCCTTCCGCATCGGGCTGGAGTTCGGCACTCGCTACCAAAGCGACGGCTGGGGGCCCGGACTCACCGTCCTGACCTGCATGATGAACTTGCTCCCCCATCTGCCGCGGGAGCAGCACGCCCGCGCCCTCTTTCACGGGCTCTCGAACGTCGCCGGCGACTCCTCCGGATCGCCGCCCAAGTTTGAAGTCGGTCCCCTGCCCGACGCCCCCGCCGACCCGTCCACGCTCAAGCGCTGGTTCCGGCGCTTCGTGGACGTGCGCGACGCCACCGGCGCCGAGCGCTGCCTGCTCACCGCCGTACAAGCCGGGCTCGACCAGGCCGCCATTGCCGATATGCTCTTCGCGGCGGCCACCGACCACCGGTACCTCTCCAGCGGCCACGTCCTCGACTTCACCAACAAGGCCCTGGAGGCCCTGGACATCGCCGGCTGGGACCTGGCCGAGACCGTCATCGGCTCCCTCGCCCGCGGCTACGCCGACGCCGGCCGCATGGAAGAGTCCAACGCTTGGCGCCGCCCCATCGACCTCGTGGAAATCCTGGAAGCAACCTTCGAGGAACTTCCCGACATCCTGGCGGCTGACATCAAGCCAACCCATTGGGACGGCCGGGCAGATCTCATAGAGACGGTATTGGGCGAGGATCCCCAGGCCATTGCCGACTCCCTGACGGACGCCCTCCGCCAGGGCGCCGATCCGGTCGAGCTCGCCGATGCCGTCACCCAGGCCGCCATTGCCCGCGTCGCCCAGTTCCACGTCACCAACGAGTTCGGCGACTGGGACCGCGCGCTCCACACCCTCTCGTTCGCCAACGCTGTCCGCGGCGGCCTTCAGCGATCCGGCTCGCGCGAACTGGTGCGCGGCATCTACGACGCGGCCATGAGCGTCTACCTGGACCGCTTTCTCAACGTCCCGCCCGCCCGCCTGCCCAGCGCCAACGGCCACACCTCGGGAGAGGAGTTGCTGGCGCTACTGCCTGACCTGCTCGACCGCCAGCAGCAGGTCGACGAAGCCGCCGGCCTGGTCGTGGACTACCGCGCCGCCAATGCGCCCGTCGATGCCCTGCTCGCCGCGCTGGGCGGCAACCTCCTGCGCGAGGACCGCAACTTCCACACCATCCAGGCCGTCGAAGCCAGCATCCACCAGGCCAACCAGAGCGAAGACCCCACCGACGCCACCCTGGCGCTGGTGGCCGGCGCGCGCTATCTGGCCGCGCACGCGCCCACGGTGCGCTCGCAGGGGCAGACCTTCCAGATTGCCCAGCGCCTGCAACGCGGCGAACGCTTGTTCGAGGAGGCGCCCGCCTGATCGCAAACGGCTCGGAAGGTGTCGTGGCCGTATTCCACGGTATCAAGCAGCCCTTCACCTTCCTGAGCTTCCCGATTCCCGATCCCGCCCCCGGCGCCGTCGTCCTCAAGATGCGGCTCGCCAACATCTGCGGGTCCGACCTGCACTACTGGCGCGGCGACGCCGATCTCGTCGGCCGCGGCTTCGAAATGCCCTACGCGCTAGGACACGAGGGCGTCGGCGAGGTCTTCCGCCTCGGCGCGGGCGTCGCCACCGACTCGGCCGGCCAGCCCGTGCGCGAAGGCGACCGCGTGGTCTTTCGCTACTTCGATCCCTGCGGCCATTGCGCCGTCTGTCTGCGCGACCACCCCTACGCCTGCCCCTACCGCCAGCGCGAGCGCCTGCGCGGCGTGCGCCACTGGCCCCACTTCCGCGGCACCTTCGCGCAGTACTACTACCTCTATCCGGGACACACCATGTTCCGCGTCCCCGACGGACTCACAGACGCCTCAGTCGCCGGCGTGAACTGCGCGCTCACCCAGGTGGTCTCCGGCCTTGATCGCGCCCAACTCCGCCCCGGCGAAAGCGTGGCCATCCAGGGCGCCGGCGGCCTGGGGCTCTACGCCGCCGCCGTCGCCAAATCCCGCGGCGCCGGCCCCATCATCGCCATCGACGGCATTCCCTCGCGCCTCCAGCTGGCCCAGGCCTTCGGCGCCGACGCAACGGTCGACATCACCCAGGCCGACACGCCCGAGAGTCGTGTGCAAGCCGTTCGCGACCTCACCGGCGGCCTCGGCGCCGACGTAACCCTGGAGCTCGTCGGACACCCCGGCGTCGTCGCCGAGGGCGTCTACATGACCGCCCCTGGCGGTCGCTTCGTCGAAATTGGCAACATCAACGTGGGCTGGGCGGGCTCGTTCGACCCGTCCGATGCGGTGCTGCGCAGCGTCACCCTCATCGGAGTCGCGCACTACCGGGCGCGCGATCTCGCCGCCGCCCTGGCCTTCGTCGCCCGCGAAAGCGGACGCCTGCCCTTCGATGAAATGCTCGCCAGCCGCTTCGACCTCGCCGACATCAACGACGCCTTCGTCCAGCAGGACGCCGGCCACGTCACCCGCAGCGCCCTCGTCCCCCACCCGGCAGGCGCCGCCTAAGCAAGACCTTGCAAAGCGCCGCTTGTCCTTCAGGTTGGGCCGGCTCTTGCTCCCTCTCCCCGTGGAGACCTTTGCAAAACTCTCCTGGCCATCGCCGGAGCAGCCCCTTCCTCCCTCTCCCTTGAGGAGACCCTTGCAATACGCCCTGGTTCCTCGAGTCCGCGGCCGCTCTTTCTCCCTCTCTCCGTGGGAGAGGGTTGGGGTGAGGGTCTTCCGAGCACCCACGCCCCGGCTTTCCCGAGAGCCCCCACTCGCTAGACACGGCAGGAGTCGACGGAGCGGAACCGCCGATCTCTCAGCGCGTCCTACCGAAGCTTGGTCACCGCATCCGACTCCTCGACCCGAACTGGAACCGGCGCCGGCGCCGTCCCAATCCTCGACGGCCACCAGTTCCAGCGCCGCAGCAGCAGCACGATGCTCGGCACGAACAACGCCCGCACGATAAACGTGTCCATCAGCACCCCCAGCGCGACCGCGAAGCCAAGCTGGTAGATGTCCCGCAGCGGGAACGTGGTCAGAATCGAAAACGTCCCCGCCAGGATCAAACCGGCCGACGTGATCACACCCCCCGTCCGCGCCACGGCCATGCGAACCCCTTCAACCAGGCCTCGCTCCTGCACCTCCTCGCGCACCCGCGAGATGATTAGGATGTTGTAATCGGCCCCCAGCGCCGCCAGGAAGATGAACATCCACACCGGGTTCTGATAGCCGACCCCCGGGTGGCCCATGAAATTCTGGAAGATCACCACCGAGAGGCCGACCGCCGACAGGAAGCTCAGCACCACGCTGCCCAGCAGATACGTCGCCGCCACCACGCTACGCAGCAGCGCCAGCAGGATGACCCAAATCAGCACGATCACGATGGGGCCGATCAGCGCCGTGTCGCGATTCACGGATGCGCGCGCATCGGTCTGCAGCGCCGTAGGTCCACCTAGCACGATCTCGGCATTCGCCAGCGAGGTCCCGGCAACGACCGAGCGCGCAAGCTCGCGGATGTCCTCGATGCGGTCGATTGCGGGCACCTCGTACGGATGGTCGTCCATCACCACGTCCAGCCGGGCTGTCGTGCCGTCGGGCGAAACGAAACGGCGTCCCGCGAAGTAGGTCTGCAGGACGGCCTGCTGCTGCGGATCCACGTTGGCCGGCGGGCCTGCGGCCGGCGCACCGCCCGGCGGGGCGCTCGGCGGGGCTTCCAGCAGCGCGGGCGGCAGTTGCGGAAGCGCCGCCTGCAGCGCCGCCGCGTCCACCGCCGGCGCCTCGCCGGTCGGCCGTGTCGGTCCGCTGACCCGTGCCACGCCCGGCACAGCCGCAACGGCCTGCGCCAGTCGATCCAGGTCAACCAGGCTGCCGTCCACATTGGTCGTGCTGACGTAGATATTCGTGGGCGCAAGCTCGCCCGCCCCAAAGCTGTCGTCCATGATCTGCGCGCCGATCTTCGACTCGGCGCTGTCCGGGAATCCGTCGATGAAGCTGAAATTCGGCTTCATGCTCGGGGTTCCGGCCGCGAAGACCACCAGCAGCGCCAGCGTAATCACGAACGTGAACACCGGGCGTCGCGTTACCAGGTTGGCCACCCGCGACCAGATGCGCGAATGCTCCGTCCCGCTCACGTGCATCCGGCCCGGCCAGAACGCTGCCCGGCCAAGCAGCACCGTCAACGCCGGCACCAGCGTCAGGCCGCTCATCAGCATCAGGAATATCGCCATGGCCAAGACAGGCCCCATCGCCTGGAATGAGCCGAAGCTGGCCAGCAGCAGCGCCAGCATGGCCGCAATCGTGGTCCCCGCGCTCGACGCGATCGCCGGCCCGATCCGCTGCAGCGAGACCTCCATGGCCCGCCAGCGATCCGGCTGGCGGCGTAGCTCCTCGCGGTACCGCGCCACGATGAACAACGTGAAATCGGTCCCCGCGCCGAACATCAGCACCGACATCAAGGCGGTGACCTGCCCGTTCAGCGACAACCCGAAGTTCTCAGCCAGCAACGCCGCCACCGACTGCGCTACCAGCAATGTCCAGCCCACCCCTGCCAGCGGCAACAACGCCAGCGCCGGCGAGCGGTAGATCGCCAGCAGCAGCACCAGCACCAGCAGAACCGTGAACATCGTCACCCGGAAGTCGAAGGTTCCGAACACCTCGACAGCGTCGGAAATGATGCCGGCCGGACCGGTGACCGCCACGGTCAGGCCGATGTCCTCGACTTCAGCCTGCGCCTGATCGCGAATCCACCGCACCGCCTCGCCAAACGTCTCGGTGTTCTGGGAACCCGCTAGCGTCACGATCGTGGTCACGGTCGTTCCGTCGGGCGCCCGCAGCGCCCCCGCGGCGTCGGGCGACCCGCTCAGTGAGAGCACCGACTGCACTTCATCGGGCGCGCTATCCGACTGCAAGACCGCGTCAACGCCCGCGATCGCCGCCAGGTCGGAGTCCGAAAGTCCCTCCGGGCGATGAAAGACGATGATGGCCGGGACACCCTGGCCGCGCGGGAACTTCTCCGTCACCAGTTCCAGGGCTCGCCGCGACTCCGAGTCGCTCGGCAGGAAATCCTCCTGGTTGTTCGTCGTGACGTCGCCAAGCGGCGGCGCCGCCACGATCACCACCACGCCCACCACGATCCACGCGACGATCACGGCCGCCGCCCGGCGCCAACTGGCGGCCAGGCTGGCCAGCAGTCCAAACATCGACACCTTGTTCCGGTTCACGCGTATGGCTTCAGACTGTGGTACGAGCTACGGTCAAATTGTGAAAAAAATCACGAAGTTCTTGCAAGTGCAACGAGCGGCGCGCGTTGGCATCCACTCTGGAGAAACCTCTGCAAAACTCCCCTGGACCTCGAACTTGCGGACGCTTTCTTTCCTCCCGGGGACGGCCACGGTGTTCGGTGTCAATCTCTTCGAGGGGGCGCCGAACTTTCCCCTCTCCTGGGAGATCTTTGCGAAACGCCCCGCGTGCTCGAATGTGCAGCCGCGTCTTAATCCCTCTCCTAGGAGACCTGTGCACAGCCTGCGCTGTCCCCGAAGGTGCGGCGGCTTCCGGTCTCGATCCACGTGCCAGAACCGGTGGACGGACTCCAACCTCCGAGAGGCGCGGCGCTCTTCACCCTCTCCAAGGGGAGAGGCAGGTTCGGCCGTCTTCGGCCGAAACCG
>JAPOWQ010000047.1 GCA_026707585.1 Chloroflexota bacterium
CGAACGGCTGCATCTGCTGCACGGTGCGCGGAGACCTGATTCGCGTGCTCGGCAATCTCATGAAGCGCCGCGACAAGTTCGACTATGTGCTGGTGGAGACCACAGGGCTGGCCGATCCCGGTCCGGTCGCTCAGACCTTCTTCATGGACGACGAGATTGGCTCGGCGTACTCGCTAGACGGGATCGTCACGCTCGTCGATGCAGCCCACATCGATCAGCAGCTCGGCCGCAGCGACGAAAGCACGGAGCAGATCGCGTTTGCCGACGTTCTCGTGCTCAACAAGACGGACCTCGTCAACGGCGAGGCGCTCGACGGTCTTGAAACTCGGCTCCGGGACATGAACCGAATGGCGCGCGTCGTGCGCAGTGAGCGGGCGGACGTGTCCGTCGATACGGTCCTCAACCTCGGCGCCTTCGACCTGGACCAGGCGCTCGAGCGCCGCCCCACCTTCCTCGAGCCCGAGTATCCGTTCGAGTGGACGGGCGTCTATTCGCTTGATAGGGGCCGCTACGAAGTCAGCCTCGCCGAAGGACCTGATCCGGAAATGTCGCTCGTCGTCGTGTCTGACCAGGGCACGGATGACGTTGCGCTCCGTGAAAGCGCGGAGTGGTGTGTGCGGCGATACGCCGAACCTGCGGAGCCCATTCACCCGGGGCAAGAGATTTCCGCCGGAACGCACGCAAACCTCCAGCTCGATTCCCCGGGGCGCAAGTCGTTCTTCCTGGAGGTCGATACGCCGATGCGGGTCGGCCTTTACGCCCAGCACCTCGCGGAGGAGTTCGATCTCCAACTGAAGAACGCCGATGGTGCGGTAGTCCCCACCGAGGTCGAGCGAACCTGGGTTGCACAGCACGAGCACGACGACGAAGTGGGCTCGATCGCAATCGAGATTGACGGCGACGTCGATCCCGACAGGCTCAACATGTGGCTTAGCGAGCTGCTCCGTGAACGCGGGGTCGACATCTTCCGAATGAAGGGCTTCATAAGCCTCGCAGGTCAGTCGCGCCGCTTCGTCTTCCAGGGGGTTCACATGCTCTTTGACGGCCAGCCGGATCGCGAGTGGGGGGACGCGCCCCGCCGCAATCAGCTCGTATTCATTGGCCGCAACCTCGATGAGCAGAGCATGCGCCAGGACTTCGAGGCGTGTCTGAATTGAGTGCCGATGGCCCGAGGGGTGTGCTTCGCCCGGGCTGGGCCGCGGAGGTCGGTGACTACGCCATCGCTGGGGGCTGGACCGCACGCGGCGAGGCGCTGGTGGTTGGTGATACCGCCGGCGGCGTCTACGCGTTCGACGGCAAGTCCGGCGCGACCATCTGGGCAAAACACGGAGCCCATGAAGGCGGGGTGCTCGCGCTGGCAATGCACCCACGCAGACACGCGTTCGCTACTGCTGGCCAGGACGGCCGAATCCTGGTCTGGAGTGCCGCCGAAGGTCAGGTCAGCCAGGCGATCGAGGTCGGAAGCGATTGGGTTGAAAACGTGGCGTGGTCGCCGGACGGCCAGTGGTTGGCGGCCTCCTGCTCCCGGCAGGTTTACACGTACGGTGCGGATGGAGCGCAGGTCTGGCGATCTCCTGATCATCCCAGCACCGTCAGCGCGATCGCGTGGTCTGGCGTAGAGGAGCTGGCAACGGCCTGCTACGGACGGGTTGCGTTCTTCGACGCGTCCACTGGGGAGCCGCGCCAGAAGTTTGAGTGGCAGGGCTCCCTGGTGTCGATGGTATTGAGCCCGGACGGGGATATCGTGGCCTGCGGCAGCCAGGACAACACGGTGCACTTCTGGCGTCGCTCCACCGAGGAGGACTCCATGATGTCGGGCTATCCGGCCAAGCCGTCGGCCCTGGCGTTCGATGACACCGGCACCCTGTTGGCCACCGGCGGCGGGCAGGCGGTGACGGTCTGGAGCTTCCGGGGAAAGGGACCCGAAGGCACGCGGCCCGGCGTGCTGGACGTTCATGTAGAACCCGTCTCGACGCTTGCCTTCGCTCCCGGCGCAACACGCCTGGCATCGGGGGCACGCGATGGTGGCGTGGTTGTCTGGTCGCTACGAAAAAATGGACACGGCGGCGCGCAAGGGGCTGCGGTTGTGGAGGGTGCCGTGGCCGGCGTTTATTGGCGGCCGGACGGGCGCGCGCTCGCCGCGATTGACGCGTGGGGCGGCGTGACGGCCTGGCGGATCGGACGCTAGACGGGCCGAATTGCCCGCGTCCTCACTGGTCCGCGCCGCCGTGCCGGAACCGGCTGGTTACGCCCACGAGCGGTACAACGGTGTCCCACCAAAGATCACGAACGCGAACTCAAGCAGCGCTGTAAGTCTGAGCCCGCCTGAACAGGCCGGTACGCATGGACTCTCGTCCTCGTCGGTCAGCGGGCGAGACGCCGGATTCGGGGGTCCAGCAGATCCCGCAGGCCGTCACCCAGCAGGTTGAACCCCAACACCGCCACGAAGATGGCCGCTCCCGGTAGCAGGATGAGATGCGGCGCGGTCTGCAGGTGCGGGCGCGCGTCGCTGAGCATGGCGCCCCACTCCGGTGTCGGCGGCTGCGCGCCCAGCCCCAGGAAGCTGAGACCGGCGATGCCCAGGATGATCCAGCCGATATCCAGGGAGGCGAGCACGACGATCGGGCCGAGGATGTTTGGCGCGATGTGCCGGAGGATGATGCGCCGGTCACTGGCCCCGGAGGCCCGCGCCGCCGTCACGTACGCCATCTCTCGCTCCCCCAGGGTGATTCCGCGAATGATGCGGGCGTGGCCCACCCACCACACGGCGCCGACGGCCAGCAGCACATTCAGCAGGCCTGGGCCCAGAGCTCCCGCCACGGCCAGCGCCAGGATCAGCGAAGGAAAGGCCAGCAGCAGGTCCACCACCCCCATCAGCGCCGTGTCTGGCCAGCCGCCGTAGTATCCGGACAGCATGCCCACGGTCACGGCGATGGTCATGCTGAGAACCAGGGTGGCCGCGGCGGCCAGCAGCGTCGCGCGCGCTCCGTGGACGAGCCGGCTGAAGGTGTCCCGGCCCAGGTGGTCGGTGCCCAATAGGTGCTCCGGCGACGGAGAGCGCAATCGCTCGCGCAGGTTGATCTCGGTGGGATCAGCCAGCGGGCTCCACGGCGCCAACAGTCCCGCCAACAGCAGAGACACCACCAGGATCAGCCCCAGGGCGGTTCCCGGCTCTCGCAGCAGCGCATGCCACCGACCGCGGCGGCGTGGCTCGGCGATGGCCGGCCGGCGAGGAAGCCGTACCCCAACGCGTTCGGCGGTCATCGTCATCGGCTGCTATACCCCGACCCGTTCGTAGCGCAGGCGCGGGTCCGCGACGCGTAGGGCAATGTCAGTCGCCAGGTTGGCCAGCAGAACGATGGCCGCAAGGTAGGTAACGAACCCCTGGACCACTGGGTAGTCCCGCGTCAGGGCCGCGCCCACGATCAACTGACCCAGGCCTGGCCACGTGAATATGGTCTCGATGATGACGGCGCCCCCGAGCAGGTGCGCCAGGATCACGCCCGTGGCTCCAATGGCCGGCAGCAGCGCGTTGCGCAGGGCGTGCTTCATGACGACGATCTGTTCGGACAGCCCCTTGGCCCGCGCCGTGCGGATGTAGTCCTGTCCCAGGACATCCAGGACGCTGGCGCGAATCAGCCGCGTCAGCTGAGCCATCGGCGCGAGCGACAGCGCGATGGCCGGAAGCACCATCTGAGCAACCGAGCCGTAGCCGACGGCGGGCAACCAGGACAGTTTCACCGCGAACAGAATGATCAGTCCGAAGGCCAGGGCGTAGGACGGCGCCGCCGAACCCACCAGCGCCGCCAGGCGGACGATGGCATCCCCAGCGCCGCCCCGTCGCCGGGCGGACAGGATGCCCATGGGCACGGCGAGTACTAGCGCCAGGCCCAGCGCAGCCGCCGTGAGCACGACCGTTGGGACGGTGCGGCGCGCCAACTGGGCGGCCACGGGCTGTTCCGTCACGTACGAGCGGCCCATGTCGCCCGCTAACGCCCGGGACATCCAGCGAACGTATTGCCTCGGAAGTGGAGCGTCCAGGCCCAGCTCGGCGCGCATCGCAGTCACTGCGGCCGGGCTGGGCATCTGGCCGGGGTTGCGCTGGTGCAGGACAATCTCGGCGGGATCGCCCGGCGCCACACTCAGCAGCGCGAAGCTCACCGCCGAGATTCCCAGGAGCAGCAACGGCAGCGTGGCCAACCGTCGGACTACGTATGCCCCCATGCCGGAGAGCCGCTCGCCGCCCCGGCTATCCCGTTACCTCTCTCACGATCTCAGACCAATGCGGTGGTCGAAGAAGTAGAGATTGGCCGGGTGCGGATCGAAATCGGTGACCCGTTCGCTGACGCCGTAAATCAGGTAGGCGTGCGCCACTGGCAGGAGCGCGGTTTCGGATGCAACGACGTCCAGCGCCCGGCAGGCGATTTCCTGGCGTTGCTGGGTGTCGGCAACCTCGGCTGCGCTGCTGATGATGCCCTCCAGCTCGGCACTGTGGAAGTGACCGTAATTGTTGGCGCCGCTGCCGGAGGCGTCGGCGCTGACCCCGACAAACTTGCCGATGTTCTGGATGGGGTCTCCGGCCTCAACCACGTTGTTGTACCACCCGAAGAGATCCCAGGCGGGCTCCTTCACCACCGACCATTCGGTGATGAGCACCTTGGCCTTGATGCCCACGTCGGCCAGCATGGCCTGCGCGGCTTCGGCCATGATCGGCAGTTGGAACCGCTCGGGGTACCCGCCGATGACGATCTCCAGCGGTTCGCCGTCTCTGTCCACAAACCCGTCGTCGTCGCTGTCAACGAAACCGGCCTGCGCCAGCAGGTCGCGGGCCTGCGCGGGTTCGTAGCCCGGCGCTGCCACGCCGGGGCAGGAAGCCAGGGCATCGGGCAACAGGAGCTCGGCAAACGATCCGGAGCCGGCGGGCGCTATGAGTCCCGCGATGCTCTCGCGATCAATGGCAAGGCTCACGGCCTGGCGCACCAGCGGATCGGACAGCGCTGGCCGCTCGAAATTGACCCACCAAATCACCGCCGCCGTGCCTATGCCGGCAGTGCGACTTGCCAATTCGGGGTGGGCGTCGATGGTCTGGGCCCCTTCCGGGGATATGTTGACGGCAACGTCGATGTCGCCGGCTTGTAGGGCCAGTTCCCTGCTGTTGGTGTCCGGAATGGCGAGGTGTTCGATGCCGGCCAGCGGCGGAGCGCCGCCCCAGTAATCGTCATTGGCGACGCTGCTGAGGCGTTCCTTCTGGATGTACTCGGTGGGTATGTACGGCCCCGTCAGGGCGCCGGCCTTTAGAAAGTTGCCCTCGCCGGCGGCGTCGGCCGCCGCGGCATCGGTGATGGCCACGGCCGGACCGGCCAACAGGCCTGGCAGCGTGGGTCGGGGCTCCATTGTGGTGACGGTGATGGTCTGTTCGTCATTCACCACGATGCTGTCGAGCCCCAGCGCCTCCGCCGACGCTTCCGACAGTCGGATCGTTCGTTCCAGCGACGCCTTCACCGCTTCCGCGTCCATCACCGTGCCGTTGTGAAAACTCACGCCCGAGCGCAGCTTGATTCGCCAGGTCAGCGGGTCCACGTCGGCGGCTTCCATCGCCAGCCATGGCATCGGGCTGAAATTGGTGGGAGACAGGCGGAATAGGTTCTCGGACATCCCTGACTGACTGGCAACCCAGCCGCCCTGCACCGGGTCCAGCGGGCTGTCGAGCCAGATGACGCCTGCCTTCAGGGTGGGGCGTGCGGCGTCGGCGGCCGGAGCTGCCGGCTGTTCGGAAGTTCGAGCCGTTGGCGACGGCGAGGGTGAGGCCGTGGCTGCTGCCGTCGGCGGCGTGGTGGCCGCGGCAGTCACGGGTGCAGAAGTTGTAACCGCTGCCGGCGTCGGCGGCGCTGCGGTCGACGCGGCGGCCGCGGCAGTCACCGGCGCGGGTGTTGCCGCTGGCGGGCTGGCGTCGCGCTCCCCGCAAGCGACGGCCACTGGCAATGCCAGAGCCGCCACCAGCGTAATGGCCATTCGTCGAAGCATCTCCTGGTCACCCTCCGTATTATTGAGACCTTGTATCAAAAATGAGCGTGTCACATGCGGGAGGGTCTGCGCAAGTCTTTAAGGCAAGTGACCAAATGCGGTCATCAGGGCGGGCCCGCCAGGCAGGGAGACCACCCCTCACATGCCAGCCGACGTTCGCCGGCGTACCCCGCGGCGACGTGGCCAGGGAGGTGATCCTCGGCGATCCGGTCCGTTCTAAGGTGAAGCCTGGTAGGGCATGCGGGATTCGAACCCGCGATCTCCGCCTTGAGAGGGCGGTGTCCT
>JAPOWQ010000025.1 GCA_026707585.1 Chloroflexota bacterium
ACCTGATCACCCGGGGCCTGCTGGTGCACGAGGTGGGCCACGCCCGCTACACGACGCCCCGGGCCGAGGCCGCCCCGGTCGTGCACCAGGTGGCCAACTGCCTGGAAGACGAGCGGATCGAGCGGATTATGGGCGGGCAGTTCTGGTCGGTGCGCGGGGCATTGACGGCCGTGTGTCGGGCCTCGTACGCCGCCGTCGGCCCGCTGGGCCAGCCGCGGGGCGACTTGCAGGACCCCGACGATCCGCGCTGGGTGGTGATCGCCGCGTTGCACTGGCGGTGGGCGCAGCGGCTGGACGAGCCGTTGAAGGGCGACCTGTCGCCGCGGAATCGGCGGCTGTGGCGCCGGGTGCGGCCGCTGGTGGAGCGCGCGTGGGTGGCCCCAGACACCGGGCGGGTGTACGACCTGGCGGAGGAGATCGTGCGGATCCTTGGTCTCGTGCAGGCGATGCCCGAGCCCCCGTTGGTCCTGGTCGCGCCCGGCCGAGGCACCCGATCGGATGCCGCCGAGCCGCGGCCGGGCGGTGCCGCCGCGTGGCAGGGCCCGGGCGAGCCGCAGGCCGGCGAGGATGATCTGCCGGCAGGTCTGGTGGGCGCCGGCGGCTACGCCCAGTGGACCATGGCGCCGCCGGGGCCGCTGCTGCGGGCGGCGGAGCCGCTGGCCGGCGAACTGGTGGCGCGGCTCAGGCTGCCGGAGGTGGCGCGGACGCCGGACTGGTCGGATCGGTACGGCCGGCTGAGCGTGCGGGCAGCGATCCGCAGCCAGGACGCCACCCCGTTTGTGGTCGCGGCCGAGCCGGAGCCGGATCCCACGGCGGTGGCGGTGGGGGTGTTGCTGGACCGGTCGGGCTCGATGCAGGGGGCGGCGATGGAGGCCGCGCGCCTGGCGACGGCCGCGCTGCATCTGGCCTGTGCCGAGCTGGGCATCTGGCATGCCGTGACGGCCTTCGAGGGCGCTATGCCGATGGTGCGCGAGGACGAGGTCTCGGAGCAGACGCTCGCCCGCCTGGCCGGGCTGCAGGCCACCTCGGGGACCCGGATCGGCCCGTCCTACGAGGCGCTGCTGGCCCAGCTGCGCCCGCGGCCGGAGGCCCTGAAGGTGCTGGTGCTGATCCATGACGGCGAGCCCGAGGATGGCAGCACGGTCCGCCAGCTGAATGCCCGTGCGGCCGACGCGCGGATCGAGGTGCTGGGGCTGGGCGTGGCGCTGGAGGCGAAGAACCGCGCGGCGATGCGCGAGCTGTTTGCCGGCCGCTTCATCGACTGCCCGACGCCGGCGGCGCTGGCGCCCCTGCTGGCCGGCGTGGTGAACACCTTCCGACGGACCTGAGGGCCCGTCGGGTCGGTGCGGTCTGGCCGCGCGCCGTGCGGCGCAGCCGATGACCGGCGGACGTATCGAGCGAACCGGCGACCAACCGCACGTCGGTCCGCGGCCGCCGCGACGTACGGGCGCGGCGCTTGCGACCGACGGTATTCGATGCGCACCGGGGCGTTCCCGCGATGCCGCGGCGCCATGGCGACGTCCGGGATCAGGGAGCGCCCCGGACCTGCGCCCACCACACACGGAGGCTGACATGACGGAATCGAGGACGACTTTCTGCAACGACGCCCTCCTCGACGCGCTGCGATGCAACCTGAGCCTGTTGCACGAATTGACGTTGCG
Organism: Chloroflexota bacterium; assembly: GCA_026707585.1. Taxonomy (GTDB): domain Bacteria; phylum Chloroflexota; class UBA11872; order UBA11872; family UBA11872; genus UBA11872. The sequence continues at coordinate 1,662 of JAPOWQ010000025.1, forward strand.
CTACGGCGTCGAAACCCGCCCAGACCCAACGGACGACCCACGGCCCGTCATCAACGGCCCCGATGACGTGCAGCACCTGCTGGGGCCCGAGATGGCGGGGCTGGCCCAGGAGCAGGTGCGGGTGCTGCTCCTGGACACCGCGCACCGCGTCGTCGGCCAGCGGGTGATTTACCAGGGGAACGTGCGGGCCGTGCTGGTTCGCCCCGCCGAGGTGCTGCGGCCGGCGGTGATAGAGGCCATCCCTCGCCTCATCGTCTGCCACAACCATCCCAGCGGCGACCCGACGCCCAGCGCCGAAGACCGGGCGCTGACGCGGGCGCTGGTCGGCGCGGCCGATCTGCTCGGGATCCAGCTGCTCGATCACGTGATTATCGGCGGGGCGCGAGCGTTCAGCATGCAGGAGCATGGCCTGATGCCGCGACCCCTGCGGACGACGAGCAGGTCAGATCCTTGAACTTCAGCCCGGCACGCCGGCGGCTGGACGAAGGAGGTAATGGCCCGAGATCGGTACGGCCACCGGGCGATGCGTCCGTGCCAAGACGATCCACGAATCAGAAAACTTGCGTGCGACGACCTCGTCAGCCGGTGGCTTCCTTCGAGTAGACATCCGCCACAAGGCTACGGAATCCTGCGTATCCCCACGGCGGGGAGGTGCGTACAGTTGTCAGGTGCGCACGGAACCGAAGTCGGTCATGCACGACGAGCGTTGCCCCGGCCAGCCCATGGGCATGTTTGGCTCGAGCTTGACGACCGAAGCGCCAGTCGGCCCAAGTCGGCTAGCGGTCGACGGCGCATCAAAACCGGACGACGCCCGTCGCGCCAGACCCGCGAATCAAGCGGGCGGCGCTGGTCCGCCCGGCACCGTGCGGCGACCCAGTAATTCACGATGACGCCGACCACAGCTGCCGATCCGCCTGCCGTGCTCACGGTCGACGAGGCGGCCGCGCTGCTTCGGACCGGACCAAAAGCCGTACGCCGAGCGGTCCAAGACGGCACGATACCGTCATTCCGAGTTGGTCGGCACATTCGCATTCCCTATGCCGCGCTCATGCGGCTCATCGACAGCCCAGGTTCGGCCGCGGGTCCTGTGGACCCGGCGGACCTCACTCCCTAGGTGGTACAGCTATGGCTTCAATCCAACGCCTCCGACGCGGCGCGTGGCGCGTCCGCGTCTATGACGGGCGCGACGACCGTGGTCGCAAGCGCTATCGATCCCGCACCGTCAAGGGCACACGCCGCGATGCCCAACGCGTCGCTTCGGATCTCGAACGCGAGGTCGAACTTGGGGTTTCGGCGGGCGCTGGCCGAAGCTCACTGAGCGGGTACCTGCACCAGCGCTGGCTGCCGCATGTCCGGCTGCACAAGCGACCGGGCACGCATGCTAGATACGCAGGCATCGTGGCTCGCCACATCGTCCCCGAGGCCGGGCACCTTGCGATGCGCCGGGTCTCCCCGGCCGATGTCCAGCGCCTATGCGACGCGGCCATCGAGCAGGGCTTTGCCCCGGCCACGGTGCACCTGATTCATGCGGTCATTCACAAGGCGCTCGCCCAGGCGGTCACCTGGCAATTGGTGTCGCGCAACGCGGCGGACGCTGTCGAACTGCCGCGCATCCCGCAACGTAAGGTGACGGTCCTCGACCAGCCGGCGCTCCAGCGCTTGTTCGCGGCGAACGCGACGCAGCCCGTGTACCCGCTGCTAGTGTTGGCCGTGCTTGGAGGGCTCCGCCGCGGCGAACTGCTGGGGCTCCAATGGGCGGATGTTGACTTTGACCGCGGCTTTGTGGTCGTGCGCCGGAGCCTCACGCCGGTGCAGGGCCACGGGCTCGTCTTCGGTCCGACGAAGACCCATCAGGCACGCATCGTGGATCTGGGACCGTTTGGGCTCACGGCCCTGCGCGAGCAACGTGCGCGCCAAGACACGCAGCGGCAGCGGCTGGGCGCGGGCTATGCCGACCATGACCTGGTGCTGTCGGATGCAATGGGCAAGCCGCTCCAGGTGAGTACGGTGTATCGCTGGGTGCGGGCGGCGCTTGCGCGGGCAGGGCTCCCACGTACCACGCGGCTCCACGATCTGCGGCACACGCACGCCTCGCTGCTGCTGGCGCGCGGCCACGCGCTGCCGGTGGTCAGCGAGCGCTTGGGGCACCGGGACAAAACCACGACTGCGAACCTCTACGCGCACGCGCTCCCGACCTCCCAGCGGGCGGCCGCACGGGACCTGGACGCCTATGTTTCCGGACATCGGGATGACGCGGGGATGACCTGGACCCCCTCGGCCGGGGTCCCCCAACAGGTGTGGGAGGGGTCGATGGAGCGGAAGACGGGATTCGAACCCGTGACCCTCTCCTTGGCAAGGAGATGCTCTACCACTGAGCCACTTCCGCCGGGCCACCAGAGGGTAGCCGCCCCATTCTAGTCAGCGGCATCCTCGTCGGCCAACGGCGAGTCTGGCTGATCCGGTTCGATCTCGGCCAGCAGTTGCGCCAGCAGGTCGACCAGCGGCTGGCGGTAGGCGGCGGGCACCCCGCGCTCGGCCAGCGCCTGCGCGAGGGCCGGGCTGGCGGTGTGGAACTGCCAGCTTCGAGCCGAGTGGTCGAGGTCGAGAATCGCTTGGGCCTGAGAGCCGGCAGGGTCGGCACGTCCCTCGCCGAGAAGCCACGTCATCCCCTCGCCGGGTTCGACCATCCCAGCATCCTCCACCATCCGTGCCAGCGCCTGCGCCGCCACGATGTTTGGCACGGACAATCCGCGCGACCAGCGGTTGATCGTGCTCACGCTGGCATTCACCCCAAGGGCCCGTAGGCTCTGTGCGACGTCATTCAGTGTCCGGTCCGCGTAGCCCATATAGGCACGCAGCCGTCGCGCGAACTCGTTGCGTTCGTAGGTTCCTTGCCCTGCCATGGTCGATCAGAGGCGCAATCGTGACTTCCAGTGTGTCACCAGTGAGAGTGTATTGCAAGATTGACAAAATATGCTACCAGTGAGAGGATGCCCCAACGGGCGGGCACACAGTTCCTCTCCATTTCTCTCCATCCACGAAGGAGTCCGGCCGTTGATCAGCACCACGGCGCCTCCGGCGCCCCGAAATCGGCACCACACAAAAGACAGGCAATCAACTGCCCGTGCGCTCGTCCTGGAACCGCGTCTCGCAGTCCTGCGGACACTGCGCGCGTGGGCAGCCGAGCATCAAATCGACACCAACGATCTGGCCGCCATGGATCGGGTGTTTGCAACGTTGGCGGCGGCCGACCATGGGCCAAGTCTGGACCTGGTAATGCGAGCCGCTCGCCGCCGAGTCATCGTTCAGGCCCGACAGCGCCGCCGCCCCGTGGCCTCCGGCTGACCGTGCCCTGACGCCCGATCACACGCTTGGCGCGGCTCGAGCTGCGAGCCGGGCCGCAAGGCGAAGGGCGTATTCAATCCCACCAGGGTCGGCGATGCCCTGTCCGACGATATCGAATGCCGTGCCGTGCGCGGGCGTTGTGAGCGTGACGGGTAGGCCGACGTGGACCGTGACGCCCTTGCCGAAGCCGAGCAGCTTGGTCGCGATCTGCCCCTGGTCGTGGTACATCATCAACACGCCGTCGAATTCTCCCCGCTTCGCTCGCAGGAAGATCGTGTCCGAGGGGATCGGACCAGCCACGCGAATGCCTTCGGCCTTGAGTCGCTCGACGGTGGGACGAATAGTGCGAATCTCCTCGTCGCCGAACAGGCCCTGCTCGCCCGCGTGGGGATTCAGCGCTGCCACGCCGAGACGCGCGGGACGCTTCCCCAAACTTCGCAGCGTCCGATCGGCCAGCCGCACCACCGCCGTCAGACGGTCCGGCGTGATCATGTCGGGCACGTCGCGCAGCGCGACATGTGAGGTGACCCTGAACGTGCTGAACTCAGGGATGACGTTCATCTCGCCGAAGAGACCGTCATGGCCGGTGAAGTCGGCGAACATGTGGGCCTCGTCCGGAAAGTGCCAGCCGCCGCGGTGAAGGGCGGCCTTGTTGAGCGACGCATAACAGAGGATGTCGAGGGCTCCCGCCGCCGCGAGGCCGATCATGTGCTTGAGCGTCTCGCCACAGGCGTGGCCAGACTCGGGCGAGACCTTGCCTCGCTCAGTCTGGTCGGGATCCATATTGCCGAGATCCACGACCGGCACGGTGCGGCGAGACCAAGTCACGTCGTCGAGCCCCTTGTAGACGTGGTAGTCGAATCTCCGCTTGGCGTCCCGCATGCCCTGCTCAAGGACGCGCACGTCACCAACGATCACAATGCGAGCACAATCGTCGACGGCGCCGGAGGCCACGGCCTTCACGGCAACCTCGGGCCCTATGCCACAGGCGTCGCCGAGCATGAGCCCGACGAGTGGCAGGCCGTCAGCGGTCACACACGTTCCCCTTGCCATGCTGGCTGGTGCGATGTCGCCGGTATCGCCACGCCGATCAGTGTTCCGACGACGTTCGATCAGCCTATCCGTCTCTGGCGCATCTTGTTGCCGGGCTGACCGCTCGGTCACTCCCGGATGCGCTCGCGCCCGCTATGGTGGCGCCTGCCGGTTCGTCCCCCGCAACTGAGACGTGGCCCATGCCCCGACTGGACCCGACCGAACTCGTGATCGGCGATGCGCCGCAGTACTTCTTCGACAACGGCATGGTCAGCGCCGTCGCCAACGTCACGCGCACGGTCCACAGGCCCTCCAAATCGCCGGCCAACCCCGTCATCCAGGCCGACCGGCCCTGGGAGCACATCACCTACTTTTCGTTTAATGGCTGGCAGGCCTGGCAGGACGCGGATACCGGACGCACCCACTGCATGTACGAGGACTGGTGGCTGGACCGCGACAAGCTGGCTCGCGGCGAAGGCGGCACCATTCACGCCTGGGCTAACGCACGCATGCGCTACCTCTACGCCCACACCGACGACGGCGAGACCTTCGCCAAACCTCCCATGGGCATGTTCAGCCACGACAGTGAAGACACCAACGTCGTGATGGGCTCGGAAGTCGACGGCTCGCCGCACTCCATGGGCCTGCTCCGCGACCCATGGGAAACCGACGAAGCACGTCGATTCAAGGCCCTGTACTTCCACGTGCCGCCCTCCGAGGAGGAGGTCGGCGGAGGCGTCGTTCGCCACGGCGTCTCGCCCGATGGCATTCACTGGACGCCGCTGGACGAGCCCCCGGTAGTCGGCGCCGAGCGCGCGCGTCTGGACGACACGGCCATCGTCGCGGTCGATCCTGAATCCCGCGCGTATCTCGCCATCACCCGCCATCCGTTCATGGTCGGCGCGCCCGACCCGCTCCGCTTGCCGCCCCTGGGACCAACCGGCGGCACGCCCACCTTTGACGTAGCCACCGACCAGCCCGGCGGCCGTAACCGTCGCCGAGTTTTCATGATGGAGAGCGCCGACTTTCACCATTGGACCCGGCCTCGGCTTGTGCTGGCCCCCGACCCCGACATCGACAACCTCGACACGTCCTTCTACGGCATGTCGCTGTACCGGGTCGGCGCCCAATGGCTCGGTTTCATGGGCGTGTTCAACATGGTTAGCAACACCATGCACGTGGAGCTGACGCACAGCCGCGATGGACGATCCTGGCGACGCGTGTGGCCGGGTCGCCCATGGCTGGAGCCCGGCCCGCTTGGTGCCTGGGACCAATTCATGGTCAATGTGTCCAGCGCGCCTGTCACCAAGGACGGTGAGTTGCGCGTCTACTACGGCGGCTCGCGCAACCATCACGACTGGTGGTTCGCCGGCCCGCCCGAGCAATACGCCGGTTCAACCGCCTGGGACCACCTGCCCGAGGTCAACGACATGAGCAACGTCGGCTATGCCCTGGGCCTGGCCCGCATGCGGCCCGACGGATTCGTGTCGCTGGACGCCGGCCGCGAGCGCGAGGGTCTCATCGTCACCGAGCCGATGGTCGCTCCCGGCGACCGCCTTCGCATCAACGCCCGCTGCCGCCCCGGTGGCTTCGTTCGGGTTGAAGTCACCGATGCCCAGGACCGCCCGCTGCCCGGCGTCACCGAAGCCGACTGCGACCCCTTCACCGGCGACGCGCTGGACCACACCATCACGTGGGCCGGCAGTGCCGCGGTCCCGCACGGCGACGGCGGCGAGCCCGACCCCCGCCGTCCCGGCGCCCCCTTCCGCCGTCTCCGCTTCAGCCTTCGCAACGCCGAGCTTTATTCGTTCCAGTTCACCACGGAGGACGCCGCCCCGACTGGCTGACCCGCCTGCTACCTCCAGCCGTTCAGGTCGCCTCGCGGTCTTTGGAAACCAAGGGAACTCGTCTAATTCAAAATCAAACTTTGAATTAGCCGAGTTCCGGTACTAGCATCTGTACATGACCATCCCACGCGACCTCGCTCCCCGACTGCTGCACGCGGCGCAAACCGCGCCATCAATCACCCTGACTGGTCCGCGCCAGAGCGGCAAAACCACGCTCGCCCGGACCGTGTTCCCCAGACACCGCTATGTCAGCCTTGAGGCTCCAGACACTCGGAGTTTCGCAGCCGAGGATCCCCGTGGCTTCCTCACCGAGTATCCCGATGGCGCGATCATTGATGAGGTTCAGCGCGCCCCGGACCTGCCCGCCTACCTCCAGGGAGTCATCGACGACAGCCCAAGCCCTGGTCGATGGCTCCTGACAGGCTCTCAGAACCTCGCCTTGACCGCCTCGGTCAGTCAATCCCTGGCCGGGCGAACGGCGGTCCACCATCTCCTGCCGCTCGCCCGGCGCGAAGTCGAGCGCTTTGACCAGCATCCCCGGACGTTGGAAGAAGCCCTGTTTACCGGTGGTTATCCCCGAATCTTCGACCGCAGGCCCGACCCTTCGGAATGGCTCCGGTCATACGTGGCCACCTACGTGGAACGCGATGTGCGGATGATTAGCCAGGTCGGCGACCTCGCGATCTTCCAACGTTTTGTGGAGTTGTGCGCGGGCCGCACGGGACAGCTGGTCAACTTTCTCTCGCTGGCGAGCGACTGCGGCGTGTCCCAGCCGACGGCGAAGGCGTGGCTCAGCATTCTGGAAGCTAGCTTCATCGTCTTCCGCCTCCCGCCGTTTCACCGGAACTTGGGAAAACGGCTCGTCAAGACCCCGAAATTGCACTTCTACGACAGTGGCCTCGCCTGCTGGCTGATTGGCATTCGGACTCCGCAGCAGCTCCGTACGCACCCGCTGCGAGGAGCAATCTTCGAGAGCTGGGTCGTGTCGGAAATCGTCAAGCATCGGCTGAACCGGGGCGAAACCCAGGGGCTTTGTTTCTACCGGAATCGAGACGGAGCCGAGGTCGACCTGGTCATTGAGCAACCGTCCGGCCTAACGCTGATCGAGGCCAAGTCGTCGCAGACCCAATCCTCAGGCCTCTTCAGCGGGGCGTTACGCGTTCAACGAAACCTCGCCCCTGCTTCGCTGCCAATTGAGATAGCGGTCATCTATGGGGGCAGCGAGTCTCAAGTCCGATCAGTTGGACGTCTCATCCCCTGGGACAGCGTCCACGAGGCAGCGGATTAGCAACTGTCGGGCTTCGGTCGTATCGACTCATCCGGCTGTGTCGGAACGCGTGTACGCATCGGATTCGGACCCTGCAGCCGTTCATCCTGGAAGCCCATCCGCCCCAGGTTCGTCGAGGGCCGGCGGCAGAGACAACTGAGATCAGACAGGTGAGGCCGCGAGCAAGCGTCCTCGCCCGGGCGTGGCCGTCGAGATGCCGGCTAGCTGCCCCAGATGCCACAGCGTCGCCTGATTGGCCGTCACCACCGGCTTGCCCAGTGACACCTCAATGTGGTCGATGACTCCCGCCGTCCGCATCCCCGTGCAGCTGATGAACACGGCGTCGGCGTCCGGCCTGTCCACCTGCGACTCCACGATCTCCCGCGTCTCCCCAGGCTCCACGTCCTCGATATCGCATCGCAGATTCAGCCCCACCATGGCCGCCACGGTGAATCCCGCGGCTTCCAGGTAGGCCTGCAGGCGATCGTTCAGATCATCGATGTGCGGCGAGAGCACCGCCAGGGACCGAACACCCAGCACTCGCAGGGCCTCAACGACAGCCGATGACGTCGTCGTCGCGGGCAAGCCGGAAGCAGCTTGCATCTCGTCGATGATTGCCGCGTCGCCTTCGGGGCCCAGGACGTAGCTGGCTGACGTACACCCGTACGCCACGGCCTGCGCGCCGCGCTCAGCCAGCCGCCCCGCCGCGTGTCCGTTCTCCGGATCCCGCGCCAGCCCCTCCACCAGCGCCAGCGTGATGTTCTGCTCCGGCTCCGGATCGGTTCTGATGGGTTCGATGTCCAACACGAGACCGTGCCCGATAAACCGCTCCAGTTCCGCCAGGTGACGGTCCTGCACAGGCTCCGGCCAAACGATTCCGACCCGGGATGTGCCCACGGACGCTACCGCTCGATCAGTTCCCGCGGCCCGCGCGTCAGCACCTCGCAAGCGTCCTCGGTGATCACGCTCGTCTCGCTGAACGCCACTCCAAACTCCCCCAGCCGCCGTACGGCCACCGGGTGGTGAAACACCATCCCAGGTTCCAAAACGGAATCCTCGTCGCTCCGAATGAACCCCGAGCCGTCGGCCCAGTTCGGCGGGAATCCGGCGCCGATGCCGTAGCCGAACGTCCCGTGAAACACCAGGTCGTCGCCCGCGGCCGCCAATTCCCGCCAGCCCGCACCCGCCGCGTCTCGTGCGGCGACGCCCGGTCCCATGGCTTCGAGAACGGCACTCAGGGCGGCAAGGCACGCGTCGGCGGCCGCCCGAACCTCGGCGGACGGTGGACCGACGGTAAGCGTCCGCATCTGCGGCGCGGTGTAGCGCTGCACGCAGCCCCCAATCTCCAGCAGCACATTGTCGCCGGGCTGGATGGTGTGCCGCTTGTGGGTCGTGTGCAGCATCCCAGAGCGGCGGCCGCTGGTGACGATCGGCGACAGGCACGGGTACTCGCTGCCCGCCCGCGCCATAGCCTCAAATGCCGCGCCCGCGACTTCGCCGTCGGTCACTCCCGCCGTCGCCGTTGACGTTGCGGCCGCTACCGCTGCCTGCGTGGCTAGTGCCGCGCTACGGATGTGCTTGATCTCAGCGTCCGACTTGCGCCGCTTCAACTCGATCAGCAGGTCGGTCGCGTCGACAAGCTCCGCCTGGGACAGCGCGTGTGCCAGCCCGGCAGAGAATGCCGTCGTCGCGCCCCACGCGGCGCCGTCGATCCCTATGCGCCCGCGCGTCGCTCCGTGCTCGGCCAGCATCCCGGCCGCGTACGCCGGTCGGTCGCTCTCCGGCGGATACCCGTGCAGGTCGTCGAACCACACGCCCAGCAGAGCGCCGCCGAACTCCGGCGGATCCATCGCCAGCGCCGGTTCGCCGTCGGCAGCCACGACCAGGCAGGCCCCGCCGTCAACCGCGAAAGTCTGGTAACCGGACAGATAAAACACGCTCGCCGGGTTCATCACCACCAGCGCGTCCAACCCGTGCCCGTCCATTGCCGCCCTCGCCCGCGTCAGCCGCTCTTCGTACTCGGCCGTGGAAAACGCAGGTTCCGGCTTCAGATCACCCAATTCGGCTTCAGGGAACCGCCCCCCGCTCAGGCTGGCATGCACCCGCATGGCTTCGACCTTCCTCGGGCTACCGATACGTGCGCGGTCCCCATTGGGCCTCGTAGTACGGCGCAATCATGCGTCCGGGCGGCGCCACGGCATCCAGCCGTACCCGGTCGGCGTCAGTCAATGTGACATTCAGCGCGCCCAGGTTTCCCTTCCAGTGATCAAGCGTGCGCGGGCCCACGATCGGCGCGGTGATCCCAGGTTGTCCCATATTCCAGGCCAAAGTCAGCTGGCCGGGGCTGCAACCCTTGTCGCTGGCGATGGCCGCGACCTCGTCCAGCACCGCGAACGCCGCTTCGCTGTGCAGGTTCCGCTGCTCCTGCGTCTCCGGGCTCTTCTCGAACCGCGTACCCGGCGGTGCAGTTGTGTTCCGCTGGTAGATCCCGGTCAAAAACCCGCTGGCCAGTGGCGCCCACGGAATGATGCCGATGCCATACGTCTGCGCCATCGGTACCAGTTCACGCTCGATCCGGCGGTCCAGCAAGTGATACGGCGGCTGCTCGCAGATTGGCCGGTTCAGACTCAGCCTCTCGGCCACCCACAGCGACTCCACCACCTGCCACGCCGGCCATGTACTCGTGCCGATGTAACGCACCTTCCCGCTCTGCACCAGGTCGTCCAGCGCGCGTAGCGTCTCGTCGGGCGGAGTGTCCGGCGACGGGCGGTGGATCTGGTACAGGTCAATGTAGTCCGTCTGCAGCCGCCGCAGCGACGCGTCGCACTGCTCCAGGATGTGCCGCCGGCTGTTGCCCTGTGCGTTGGGATCCTCGTCGTTCATCGCAAAGTGGACCTTCGTCGCCAGCACCACCCGCCCCCGCCGGCTCGGCTCTCGCAGCGCCTCGCCCACGATCGTCTCGCTCGTACCGCGACCGTACATATTGGCCGTGTCGATGAAGTTGATCCCGGTGTCCAGCGCGTGATCAATGATCGCCAGCGACTCTTCCCGGCTGGTCGCGTTCCCAAAGTTCCAGCAGCCCACGCACAACGGACTCACCTTGACTCCGGTACGACCCAAATTGCGGTAGTTCACTGTGCCCGATCCGTGCCCCCGGCCGCTGCAATCAACGAGCCGAGTGTGTCACGTTCTCCACTCCAGCGCAGCCAGCGGGGGCTTGGCAGTCCCTGGAATCTGCGCTGTGAGATTCGCGCTTCAGTGATCGTCGTTGTCAGGGCAGCTGAGGTTGCCTGGCGCACGCCTTCGTCGACTCGATTCGTTCCGCGACCTGCCGCGACTCAACTGCGTCCGAGCGGATGTCCGCGACGAGTCCCACAGGCTTCTGGCATGCCGACCTTGCGTCCGACACGCCCAACGGATCCGTCTAGGTGGTGTTTGCTATCCGCCGTGGCAGCCGGCATGCCAATGTTCAACCTCGTTGCAGGACAGCTCGGGCCAGTCGCTATCGATCCATGCAGCAATGTCAATCATCACCTCTTCGTCAACGTGACCTACGGAACGGAGCGTGGGTGGTCTGACCTTCGTAACGTCAAACAAGCCATGGACATGACCCTGGTACACGCGAAACGCGGCATCTCCCCGCCTGCGCAAGCTCGAGAGCCACGCTTCGTGGTCCTCAATAGGCGTAACCCCCACCCGGTCGCCAAATATCACGAACATGGGAATCGGGAGATAGCGCGCTACGTTTTCCGGTCGATACGTAGCCAGGTCGAGGTGGTAGGTGATCCGCACACCGAGTTCCTTCGGATCACCGTCGCCTCTTGCGGCAGCTTCGATTGCGGCGGCACGTGCCTTCAGCACCTCAATGCTGTGTTGCTCGCTCTCAGAGACTGTCCTGTCGACCTTGGCGTGCTCCTGTTGCATGCGCCATGCGGAGTCCCAGACGTATCCACTGGATGGCGATACAAGCACCAGTCCAGCCAGGTCGGGATCCAGGCTGGCGACCCGCGGCATCGCGAAGCTAGCCACGCTAATACCGAGCAGATAGACGCGGGCTGGATCCACACGAGGCGTCAGCCGCAGCCACCCGATTGCCGCCAACGCGTCATCCACGTACTCCTCCGCGAGAGTGAACGATGGTTCTCGCGCGGCCGCCAGCGCGTGGGTTACGGACCGCTCGGCTAAACGCAGGGAGGCCACCCCATGCGTGGCGAGCCCTTGGGCCATATCGCGATCCCAGCGGTTTGGACTCTCCCCCGCAAAGCCACCGCCCGGGCCGAGAATCACCACGGCTGGAAACGGTCCTGGCCCCTTCGGCATGGTGAGCGTGCCGTCAATCTCCCAGGGAACCTGGCCAAACGTCACCCGGTACTCGTCGAAAGCTTCCGGCGGCGCGTACGGCGGTGGCGGCGACTCGGGTGCCGGCCCCAGGTCTGTCAAAATCGACAGGTAGCTGAACCACCCGATCCGACCGTCAGGCGTGAGGTTTATTGCGGTGTACGCGTCGCGTCTGGACTCATGCGATTGCCCGCTTCCCCTCATCGATAGGCGCAGCACGACTCGCAGGTGGTCGGACGCCGCGTCGTACGCCAACGGCGAGAAAGTCTCGATGGCAATCAGCTCGGGGTGATTCGCCGCAACCACGAGCCAGAATCCCTCCAGGCCAACCTCGCACAGCCCGCCTCGTCCCAGCCGCTCGAATGCCAACATCCCGTAGGCTGTCTCATAGTCGTCGTCCGCCATGGCCCGCACGAAGGTGCGTGCGCGCTCCTCCGGATCGAACGCGAACGGCGCCACCTCAAAGTCCGCCGCCGCCGGCGTCGCCGCCTCGCAAGCCGGAACCGTGTCGGCGCTACGGATCAGCGCAAGCGCGAGCAGCGCGCTGCCGACCAGCCCAATGGCCAGCGGAACAACGATCTTCGCTCGCCGGACGATTTGCACGTATCAGGTTCCCCGCCAGAGCCGCATGAACTGTTTACTGCGCACTCACTCTGGCAACTGTGCCGGCCCATAGTGAAGTTGCACGGACGGCAGCTTCAAGCGCTTCCTCGCGACCCGCAGTTGATCACGTTCGGCAGCCGCTGTTCGTTGATCTGAGCGACGGATCGTGGATGACTCGGGTATCGGGTGTCGCTTAGGCACCGAATCTGAGTCGGCCACCTGACTGGAGTCTGGCCAGGATCCGAATCACGCGCCATAGTGTTCACACGGATGCGTGAATGACCGCATGCGGCGCAAGGCGTAGAGGAGTTCCTGATGGGGATTGAACTCTTGCGGGCCGCCGTCGTCGGCCTCAACTGGGCCGGACGCCAACACGTCCAGACGTACACGCAGCTTGAGGGCGTACAACTAGCCGCCGTCTGCGATGTCGATGCGTCGGCCCTTGACCGCGTCGGCCGTTGGTTTCCGGACTTGCACCGCTACCGCGACTACGAGCAAATGCTTGCCGAAGAGCAGCCCGATTTGCTCAGCATTGCAACCCCGCAGCGCTGGCACGCCTCCCACACCATCCTGGCCGCCACCCGCTATCCGCCGCGCGCCATCCTCTGCGAGAAGCCCATGGCCGGTAGCCTGGGCGAGGCCAGGGCCATGCTGGCCGCCTGCCGCCAACACGGCGTCAAGCTCGCCATCGGCCACATGATGCGCTGGTACACCGTGCACGAACAGGCGCGGGCGCTGGTGGCCGACGGCGCCATCGGCACGCCGCTCACCGCCACAGTCTGCTTGGAAGAGGGCGGACTGATGAACAACGGCACCCATGTGTTGAGTTACATGCAATACGTTCTCGGCGACCCCGATCCCGAGTGGGTCATCGCCAACGTCCAGCGCCGCAGCGATCGCTACGAACGCGGCTGGCCGAATGAGGAGATCTCGGGCGGCCTCATCGCCTTCACCGGTGGCGTGCGTGTCTCCTTCGAGGGCGACATTCCGCGCTATCCGGCCTACGACTGGCAGTACCAGACCGTGACCGGAACCGACGGCGTGCTCATGTGGCCAAGCGCCTTTCTGGCGCCCGACTTTGCCGTTCGCCTCGTGCGCCGCGGCAGCGGTGTGACGCAGACGCCGGCGCCAACGCAGACCCTCGACAACGTGTTCCTGCGCGAATTGGATGGCCTGGCCCGCTGGGCGCGCGGCGACGTGGATGACAACCGCAACGACGCCCACCTGGCCATCAAGAACCAGGAAATCCTCATGGCCATGTACGAGTCCGCCCGCACCCACACCCTCGTCCGCCTTCCCCTCCGAACCATGGGATCGCCACTCATCGAGGCAATTGCGACCGGCGAGCTCGCCGTCGAGTTTCCGGGGCGCTACGACACGCGCTACGCGGTCGACCGGCCTCTGCGCTCCCGCGACTGATCGCCGGCTACCTGTCCATTGAGGGCTTTGAGCTCGCCGCTTAGTCCCTGAACGGGTCGTACGTGTCCGCGCCAGCCATCGCCACCCCAATCGGCCGCAACCGGTGAGTCACACGCACCGTTCCCGCGTGTTCGGCCAGCACGTGATCAAGATTCTTGTACGCCTCAGGCGCCTCGTCGGCTCCGCCGCCGCGTAGCACGATGCCCTGCCCGCGCAGCGACGCCCGCACCTTCGGCCAGTCTACCACGCCGGGTGCCGTCTGCACCCAGCGCTTGCGCTTCCGGTTGTAGCGCCGCCGGCCCGCCGCCTGACGCCGCGACATTACCCGCCCGGCCCCATGAACCGTGCTGTACAGCGCTTGCTTCGAAGCGGGTGAGTCCAGACCCTCCAGGATCACCGATGTCCCGCCCATCGTCGCGCCCACGAACCCCTGCTGACCCGGAAACGCTGGCGTCGCCCCCTTGCGCACCACCCAGAAGGTCCGCCCGAAGTGCCGTTCCTCCCAGGCGAAATTGTGGTGGTTGTGCACCGTCAGGTCCGCCTTGGTTCCTAGCAGCTTCAGAATCCGCGCCACCACCCAGCGTCGTCCCGCCTGCGCGTACGCCCCCGCCAGCCGCATCGCCGAGATGTACGCCTGTCCGAGTTCAGTCCGTACGTCAAACAGCACCGGCGGCGCGTCCATGCTGGTGTTCCGCGGTCGGTCCGTGAACTTCCGGCCCTCGCCTATCGCCAGGAATCCGGTGGCCGTCCGGTGACCGAACCCCCGGCTGCCGAAGTGCACCCCGATCCACAGCTGATCCTGCTGATCGGCAAACAAGTCCACGTAGTGGTTCCCCGCGCCCACCGTCCCCAGCTGTCCCTCCGCCAGCTTCAGCAGTCGCCGCTGCGGCGCGAACTCGGCGATACGTATGCGTTCCAGCACCGGATCGTCCGCCCGTTCACGATTCTTGCGCCCCAGCCCAAAACTGATCGTCTGCACGATCTCGTCCATCACCCCTGCCGTATCGAGTCTCGAAGCCCGCAACGGCGTCCGTACCGCCAGGTTCCCGCAGCCGATGTCGTACCCCACGCCCGACGGCGACACGTGCCGCGGATAGGCAATCGCCGCCCCGATCGGCGCCGAATACCCAACGTGGTGATCGGCGCACAGCACCCCATACGTCGCCTGCCGCAGGCAACGGTTCAGTTGCGCCACGGCCCGCGGGTCGCCCTGGCCAAAGATGTGAACGCGCGGCTTGCTCATCTCTTAAACCTACGCGGGATATGCTGAGGCCGCAGCGCCAATACCCCGCACGAATCGGGAGAGCGCCTATGAGCACCCAGGCCAACGGCCTCCACACCCTGTCCCGCGCGCAAGTCGAGCAATTCAGGCGCGACGGCTTCCTGGTTGTAGAAAACCTGCTGTCCGAGGACGACATGGCCGCCGTGCGCGAACGCGCCGACCTCATCGCCGGCGGCCGCGCACCCCACGTCCCCGACGACTGCGTCCAGGTCGAGCCCGGCCTGCGCGACGGACCGCTGCCCGAAGACCGCGCCCTAGCCGTCCGCAAGATCTACAAGGTGGCCCACTACGACGACGTCATGCTGGCCCACGTGCGCAATCCCAGGCTTGTGGACGTCATCGCCGACCTGCTGGGCAGCGACGACATCAAGCTCTACCTCGACCAGATCCTCATGAAACCCGCGTTTCACGGATCGGCTCAGGCCTGGCATCAGGACTCCGGCTCCTGGCGCGACATGTTTCCCATGGACCTGGTCACCGCCTGGTGCGCGCTGGACGACGCCACCATCGCCAACGGCTGCCTCTGGATGGCGCCCGGCACCCACCGCTGGGGCATGATTCCAAGGCATCTGCAGTCGGATCTTCAGAACTCCTTCGTCGGCCAGTTCCAGCCGGTCCCCGTGGAAATTCCGGCCGGCGGCGTCAGCTTCCATCACAGCCTGGTCTTCCATTCCAGTCGCCCCAACACCACGCCCCACCGTCGCCGCGGATCCGCCGTCCACTACATGCGCGCGGCCACCATCAAGGACGAGACGGTCACCGACGCACCCAAAGTTCCGCCGTTCATCCAGGTGCGCGGCCAGTCCTTCCCTGGCTGCGTCTAGCGCCCGGGCGGAGAACACTCGCATGGAGATTGCGCTGCTCGGATCCAGCGGCATCCGGGTGTCGCGGGTGGGACTCGGTTGCGGCTTCCGCAATCAGACTGATCTGAATCTGATGGAAGCCGCCATCAGGCGCGCCATCGACCGCGGCGTCACGCTCCTCGACTGCTCCAACTTCTACGGCAAGACGCCGGACACGCCCTACGGCGGCGCGTCCGAACTGGCCCTCGGGCGCGCCATCGCGGGCTGCCGCGACGATGTGGTCATCACCTCGAAAGTCGGCTGTCCCATCGGACCGGGCCCAAACGATCTCGGCGGATCGCGAATGCACATCATGCGCGAGATCGACCGCAGCCTGCGGCGACTGCAAACCGACCACGTCGATATCTACATTATCCACTGGCGAGACCCGGACACGGCCCTGGAAGAGACCGTCAGCGCCATGCTCGACGTAATCCGTCAGGGCAAGGCCCGCGCCTGGGGCATGTCCACCTTTAGCGCCTGGGAGTCCTGCAAGGCGCTCATGATCGCCGAACGCCTGGGCGGCCCACGCCCGGCCATGGTCATGCACCCCTATAACCTGTTCGATCGCACGCCCGAGCTTGAGGTGCTCCCCTTCTGCCGCCAGGAACAGGTCGGCTTCTTCGCCTATAGCCCCCTTGCCGTCGGCCTCTTGACTGGCTTCTACCGACCCGGTCGCCCGCCGCCGCCCGGCTCGGTGATGGCGGCGCCCCGCAGGCGCGCCGAGTACGACCAGACGTTTCGCGGCCGCGCCATCCAGGTCCTTGCCGCCGTCGAACGCGTCGCCGCCGCCCGCGCCTGCGCCCCGGCCCACGTGGCCCTCAACTGGGTCCGGTCCAATCCCGATGTTTCCGTCACGCTCATGGGTGTCGACACGCCCGACCAGGTCGACGCCAACCTCAACGCCCTATCCTGGAGCCTGAGCGACGAAGAGCGTCGCGAACTCCACGAGGTATCGCGGAGTCTGGATTCCCTGGCCGGTTAGGCCGAACGCATCCCACTGAGACTCGGGTCGGCACCAGGAGTTACGCACGTTGCCGCGGGACTTCCAATGACTATTGCGTGCCCGTCGCACCGTGGCCTGGCAACGCTCGCGGGTTGTGCCAATCCTGACGCGCACCGTAAAAGACCGGTGCGTACGAGGTGGCGTAGAGCGGCTTGCGCAGGCCGCCGACCGTTGGGCCGAAACGATCCTGGCTATACGGCTGCGGGATGGGCGTGCCCAAGAGCTCTTCAATTCGCGACCGCCGGTCGCCAACGATCTCCGGTTGCGAATCATGGACGTTGTGGCGTTCATCGGGGTCCATGCGCAAGTCGTACAGCTCCGGATTCGGGTCTTCGAAGTCCCAGCCCGTGGCGTAAACCCAGCGCTCGTCACGCACTGAGACGCGGCCGGCCCACGCCGTGGTCACGTATGAACGCAGCGACTCTCGCTCCCCGGTCGCCAGCGACCAGGCGCTCTGGCCGTTCATGGTCGCGGGCGCTTCGGACAAGCCGGCCAGGTCCAGGATGGTTGGGCCCAGGTCGTAGTTCTGAATCCAGGCATCAACATCCAGGTCTCGAAAACGCGCGTCGGGATGTCGAACCGTCAGGTTCTGCTGCGTATTGAATGGGTGCAGCTCGGTGTTGCGCTTGCCCCAGCCAGTGTGATCGGCCAATTCGGTTCCATGGTCGGTGAAGAAAATAACCGCCGTATCGTCGAGCAGCCGCAGGTGCCGCAGCTCGTCCAGCAGTCGGCCGATCTGCGCATCCGTGAAGGTCACCTCGCCCTTGTAGCAGGACGTGTAGTAGTCGATGAAATCCGCCGATGACACGTCAAGGTCTGCGCCCTGCATGTCTGACGAGAACGACGGGTGCAGGATGTGTCGAGGCTGCTGATAGATCGGCCCTTCCCAGGTCCTGTTGTAGCTCCGGACGTATTCGAGAGGCGGATCGAATACCTCGTGCGGCTCGAAACAGTCGATCCAGAGGAAGAACGGCGCGTTTCGGGCGTTATCGCGCAGCCAGCGGCGCGCCGACGCAAAGACCTGCGCGCCCGGCCAGTCCGCCTCCTCGCGCCGGTCGCGGACGTTGTGCAAGTGCTGGAGAAACGCACTCTCGCCCTCCAGCGAAGTCGCCGAAGCCTCGGGCACGGACGGTTCGTACGCACCGAAGTAGTCCTTGAACAGCTCTCGAATCAGGTCCCAGGAGCCGGTCCGCCAGCCGTCGCCCCCCGCGCCGCGTATGTGCTCCCATGACATGAACCCGCGGTGCTGGTTCATGTTGGGTTTGAACAGGTGCGGCGTGTCGGCGATCAGGCCCGTGGCGTAGCCCTGCTCCAGCAGGATCTCGGCAATCGTCGGGTACTCGTCCGGAATCTCATGCCAGCCGTAGTACCCATGCACGTACGGAAACCCGCGTCGGCCCGTAAAGCAGCCATTCCGCACTTGGATTGTCTGGCCTGGTTCGGTAAAGCAGCGATTGAAGCGCACCGACTCGGCTGCCAACGCGTCCAGCGCAGGAGTTTCGATGCTGCTCAGCTTCTGGTCGGATCCGACAATGTCCGCTCGAAATGTGTCGAGGCAAATGACAACGACATTCAGACGGTTCACTGGAAAGCCTGCTTTCCGATCGACGCGGGCGCCGCGTCAGGGTCAGCGAATTCCCGAAGCGCCGCAAACGGAATCCGGCGCACGACGGCGAACGACCATCGGTCGGTGGACTCAGCTCCCACGTCCGCCCGATGCCGTACGCAGTGATGCCACCACGGTTCACCCTGCGCTGGCAAAGTGCGTTCGGATTCGCATCGCGCCAGACGCTGCCTTTGCAGGGAGCGAGGGTCGGAATGGCATCGCCATCACATGGATTCTCAGTCAACGCCCATGCCGACGGAGCTGCCTCATCCGCTCGTTCGGATCCAGGCCGTCATGACCGATCGCGCCTGACGCAAGACCCGGGTCACCATGTTCCATGCGGTCCAGCTGCGGCTTGCAATCCGTCCCACCTCGCGGGGAGCTTTTCTTTTGCCAGCAGAGCAAGGTGAAGCCCGCGCGCATCGTCAAGATCCTGATCCTGAACTGGGGATACCGCCTCCCTGCCCCGCTCACCGGGCCCGTCTCAAGACTCTGCCGACAAGCTCCGCGCCGGTAGGCAACGCTGGCCCGACACGGCGTTGGATGGTCCCGTGCCGAAGCTTCTCTTCGCCACCGGGACTCGTGGAAATCATCGTGAGCCGAGGGGTTGCTCAGCAGCTTCTTCCGGCCGGGCCATCCACCCCCGCCCGGCTCGCCCGTTGCCCGTCAATCCAAGCGCGCCCAGTACGACCGGACGCTCCGAGATCGAGCGTTTCAGGTAGTGGCTGCCGTTGTGCAAATCGCCGCCCCCGGCACCTGCGCCGCCAACCATGCGGCTTGCAACTGAGCCTTCTTGCATCCTGAGGTTTCCGTAACCCTCCTGGGCGTCGACATACCCGACCAAGTCGACGCTAGCCTCAATGCCTTGACCTGGGGACCGAGTAGCGAAGAGCGGCGCGTGCTGGACCAAGGGTCAGGCGCGAAGTTGCCCTCGGGCACTTAGCGGATTCGCCAACTTCCGTTGGAAGCTAAGGTAGGCCCGGAACACCTGTCTCTGCAAGAAAGAGACCAGATGTACAGACGCTCTGCTCAAGCTCGCGCACTTCGGCATGGGGGCGTTTCAGTCATGTGGTCAATCTTTTGCGTAGTTATGACTGGCTGCGCGGCCGTGCTCCTTGGGAACGTAACTGTCAACCAAGCGTTTTCACCCCTACCTCGACCAGCCTTCGCTTTGGGACCGGTGGTCCCTGGGAACTGGCTGGACCAGCACTTCCGTGTCCCGCCAGGCGGCACCGCTCGCATGGACATCTGGCTAGGAACGGGTGACAAGAGTCTCGATTACGTTCCTGTGCATATCTCGATCTTTGACCCAGTGCATCCAAACCAATCGCTGCATACGGAGACGATACGCGTTGCAACAACTGATCCTCGCGTAGTGCCAATCTGGTTTGATCGTCTCACTCCCAACTCGCGTCGACTCGTCCTGCGTATTGCACCGGTTGCAGACGGTCTGCCCTTCCTGGCAGGCGCAACGAAGGATGATCGTTATGCGGATGGACGCTTATGGATCGGGCCAGAGCAAGCCTTTCCAGATCAGGATGTAGCGCTAACGATTTACGACCAAATACCCATTTCGCGCTGGCTGGCGCTGTCCGCCGATCGCCAGCGTGACCAACTTGCCCTGTTTGTTGGACTGCAGATCGCTGTGGTGCTGGTGTTGTACTCGGCGACTCGACGGATCCAGGATTTGTCGCGCATCGGCACTATCAAACTGTGGCTGGTCTCGCTGCCGCTCGGGATGTTGGTGATGATCCCAGTTGCCAGCTCACTCCTGATCGTTACATGACGGCGGTGGCTGCGCTGTCGAAGAGGACTCGAACCCACGCAGTTGCCGTCGTGTCAGTTGGGCTTAGTGCACTAATCGCGCTAGTAGTGAGCTTGGCAAATGGACCCCGGACAATTGACGATGCGTTCATTACCTACAGATATGCTGCCAATCTTTCTGACGGACTTGGTTTTGTGTTTAACGCGGGAGAACAAGTGCTCGGTACGACCACGCCACTATATACGCTAGCGCTCAGTTCAGTTGGTGTAGTAGGTCTTGATCTTGTCCAAGTGTCGCTGGTCATTGGAGCGCTAGCAGCAGCCGGAAATGTCTGTCTTGTCCACCTCTATGTACAGCATCTGGGGGCTTCGCGATTAACCGCGGTTCTGACCGCATTGCTGCTGGCAGTCGCTTTTCCGGCAACGATGGGCGTCGGAAACGGTATGGAAGCCCATGTGTTTGTGCTAGTCGTGCTGAGTTCGCTGGTCTTGTCCAATGTCGGTCACCCACGGGCTGCGGTTGCGATGGCAAGTGTCTCGGCCCTCATTCGTCCTGAGGGTGTCCTTGCAGTTGTCCTGGTGTTAATTGCCACTTATGTCAGGAGACGACCTGCACTGAAAGCATCGCTTGTTACGGTCGCGATGACGACAGCGCCATGGGTGGCTTTCGCATTCGTGTACTTTGGATCGCCGATTCCTAACTCGGTCCAAGCAAAGTCTGGTGACGCTTTCAGCCTCGTCACGGCGCTTCCTGAGGGCCGTTTCGGACGCCGCTTGTTTAATCACTTCAATGATTCGTTGCTTGGCCCTACATGGGATGTGTTAAGTGGCGAGGGAAACACGCTAGTCTCGTCCCTCGGGTGGTTGATTGCACTTGCTGCGATTGGCATTACGGTTGCGCGTGTTGTGCGCCAAGGTAACCGATCTATAGTGCTAGTGGGGTACCCGGCCGCGTACTTCGCATTCCACTTTCTTTCAGGCGTCTCCGGCGTTTCCATCCAGTCCTGGTATCTGTCGCCACTCACTCCATTCTACCTTGCAATGACCATGATGGGAATCGAGGTCGGTGGGCGCGTTCTCGTCCGAAATCACTGGCGGACGGTCAGCCTCGCGGCTTTTGTCCTCCTGTTTGCAGGTCAAATCTCAGCGCTAGACTTGGGGCAGGGTCAGGGCCTAGAGTTTTCCACGCGTTCCAATCTTGAGCGTGAGCATTTGTACGCGCGCGCGGCCCGCGACCTTGAGCCGGAAGTGGACTTGACTACCGTAATTGCCGCAGCCGAGATAGGCTCGCTTGGCTACCATAGCTCCGCGTCAATTCTGGACACGTTAGGCTTGGTCAGCCCGGAGTCGGCACGCTTCTATCCGATAGATCCCAGGGAGGCTGTCCCCGGAGTAGAAAACGCGATGCCTACGAATCTGATTCTCGAATTGAGACCAGACTACGTTGTTTCGTTAGAGGTGTTCATACGAGAGTCGCTCCTTAAGAGCGAAGTGTTTGATAATGCCTACGAGCAAGTGGCCTTCTATCCTGCGCAAGCATTTGGAAGCAACGGGCTGTACGTCTTCCGGATCAGGTCGTAGCAGCCCGTGAGTCTCCTTGCGGCCTGTGCGAGAGGCATGGTCGATGAGCCAGGGTTATCGCAGACCTTGAACGCGAGCAAGTCGGCCAGGTGATCAGTCCTACGTCAGACCAAGTAGTTTCTGGCCGGCAAGCCAAGGGTTTCGCCAGCACGCCGGCGGTGCGATTTGATGTCGTCCTCATCGCGTAGCCCTCCAGGTTTGCGATCTCGGCGGTACTGATAGGGTGGCGAGGGGCGGAATCGAACCGCCGACACATGGATTTTCAGTCCACTGCTCTACCGACTGAGCTACCTCGCCGGGGCCTGCGTCACTTCGGGCCAGGTGGGCGGTGCAGGGCTCGAACCTGCGACCTCTACGGTGTAAACGTAGCGCTCTGCCAGCTGAGCTAACCGCCCGTCAGCAGGCCCCGCGACCCGGGCGCGAGGCATCCTACCCCAACACCCAGCTAGCCGAAGCACGCGTGGCCTACTCCCTTGCCGCGTGAAAGCCGCGCGTGACCGCTGACCGCCGAGTGTCGTCTCGCCGGACAGCGGGCGCTGCGCGCTAGTCACGAGGCGACGCGCGAAGGCGACCTGTCAGGCTACGGCGACCCACCCCCGCCGGAACCGATAGCGGGCGTCCCCAGGATCACTGGCAGCCCAGTGTCCGGATTGGTCGGGACGTACACCACGCTACCCGAGTCAATCTCGCGCAGCGCCGTAATGTACTTGTCCTGTAGCACGGCCGCCGTCAGCGATTCATTGATCAGGTTGTTGGCCTCGGCGATACCCGTGGCTTCCTCGACGCGTCGCTGAGCCTCCTGCTCGGCTTCCTGAACCCGGAATGCCCGCTCTTCAATCGCCTGCTCGGCGGCCAGCTTCCGCTCAATCGCCGTGGTGATCTGCTGTGGCAGCGACACGTCGCGCAGCAACACGTTCTCTACCAGGACTCCTCGCTCCGACAGGATGCTCTGCAACTGCGCCTCGATTTTCTCGGCAACCTCGGTGCGTGCGGTTGTGTACAGAGCCTCGGCCTGAAACTCGCCAACCACGTCACGGATCGCATCGCGGATTGCCGGTCGGACGACAATCTCGACGTAATTCGGGCCAATCTGCTGAAACACCATGGGCGCATCCGCAAACTTCAGCCGATACAGCGTCGTGATGTCCAACCCAACCGACAGACCCTCGGAGGTCAGCGTCCGCACTGTCTGATCCGTCGCGCTCGGGCTGGCGTCTTCCGCTCGCGAACTCATGGTGAGCTGCTGCGTCCGCACGCTCAGCGTCTCCAGGCTGGCCCACGGGGCCTTGACCAACAGGCCCTCGGGCCGTGGCGTTTGATCAACCACGCCAAACGTGTGCAGCACGCCGACCTCACCGACGTTTACAAAGCGCACGCTGAACAGCCCCAGCACGATGACTGCGGCAATGACGATCACAATCGTGCCGACAGCGGTGTTTCCGTATCTATTTGTGCCCATCAACAGTGGTCCCCTTTGGCGCGGGGCGCCGCTGCGCGGCTGCTCGCCCGAACCGTGTCGGTGATTCCGACAGATCGCTTACTCTGTTGATACCATCCATGCGGCGCGGATACAAGGACGTTCGGTACCGGCGCGCTGCATGGTGTTGCGCTGGGAACGGAGATTCGGTGTGACGACCCGGCATTCGCTTTCACGTCGGCGCCTGCTGGCATTGGCTGGTGCAGCCGCAACGCTGGCAGCCTGCGGCGAGTCGGAGGCGCCCACGCCCACCCCCTCGCCCACATCCACGGCGGCCGCCGGCACGCCTGCCGCCACAACCGGGACCCTCGTGGCTGCGCCCCGATCCACCGCCGCGGCCTCCCCCGCGCCCGACCCCGCCCCAGAGGTGGACGACGGGCTGCGACGCCTTGACGGCTACGGATTCCAGGCCCACCTCTACAACCAAGACCGTAGCCTGATTGTGGATCGCACGCGTGAAGCAGGCTTTGACTGGCTCAAGCAACAGGTCGAGTGGCAGCAGACCGAGCCGTTCGAGAAGGGTGGCTTCGATTGGCGGGAGCTTGACAAGGTCGTCGCCGCCGTCGGCAGCGCCGGGCTCAATCTTCTGCTGAGTGTCGTCAAAGCGCCTGATTGGGCCCTGGGCGACCGGCCGCACGGGCCACCAGGCGACCCGCTGGACTTCCGCGACTTCATGCAGGCTCTCGCCGGCCGCTACCGCGGGCATGTCCAGGCCTACGAGCTATGGAACGAGGCGAACCTCGCGCGCGAGTGGGGCTATGGACGGATCGATGCCGGTGAATTCGTGGAACTCATGCTGGCCGGCCACCAGGGCGTGAAGGCGGGTGATCCCGAGGCCACGACCGTCGGTGGCGCCCTCACACCGGCTGGTGATGTGGATATCCCCGACCAGCAGGTGCAGGCCGTTGACGACGTTCGATTCCTCGAACAGATTTACGCCTACCGCGACGGCATCGCTCGCGACGCCTTCGATGCCTGGGGTGTCCATCCAGGCGGCTTCAACAACGCCCCCTCCCAGGAAGTCGGCAGCGAGCGCGGTTCAGGCTGGAACGGCCACGGCAGCTTTTATTTCCAGCGTTACACCCAGCACCGCGCCGTAATGGAAGCCAACGGCGATGCCGACAAGCCCATCTGGCTCACCGAAATGGGTTGGTCTACCGTCAATGCCGATCCCGCCTATGGCTTCGGTACCGACAACTCCGAGGAAGACCAGGCCCAATTCTTGGTCGATGCCTTCCGACTAATCAGGGAAGACGCGCCATACATTACCCACGCCTTCGTCTGGAATCTGAATTTCCAGTCGGTCGTCGGCCCGCAGGACGAAAAATTCGCCTTTGGCGTGCTTCGCCCGGATGGCTCACACCGACCGGCGTATACGGCGCTTAAGGAAATGACCAAGGGCGCATCGTCACGCCCAACCACGGCTTAGCGCTCCGCAATCGCCCTCGTTGACCGACGGAAGCGACGCACGTCAGCCCGCCGCCCGGCCTACTGGAAGAAGTCGGCGTTGATCTGCGTCCACTCTTCCCACTCGTCCGGCACGTCAAAGTCGGGGAAGATGGCCGTCACCGGGCAGACCGGTTCGCAGGCGCCACAGTCAATGCACTCTATGGGATCGATGTAGTACATCTCGGCTTCGTCGGTGGTATGGATACAGTCCACTGGGCACACGTCGACGCATGAAGCGTCCTTGGTGCCAATGCACGGCTCGCAGATCACATACGTCATCGACGAAGGCTCCCTTGGTGGGCTAGCAGCGAAGGTAGCGAACTACCGAAGGCGGGCAGCCGCTTCGGCTGCCAAATCCTATCGCGTCTATCGGAACCGGCAAAGCGAAAGCGACGCGTCAGCCGTCACCGTCCGGCAGACTCCAGCGCACCAATCCGTGCTCCACCGGGTCTGTGAGGTGCGGGTGCCGTGGCACCACGCGCACCGCGATGCCCATTCGTCCGCTCTGGCGGAGCGGGACCGTGGATTCAAACCAGTGCGTGCCCTCGCCGTCCGGTCCGACCGCCCTGGCCTCGTAGGTCAGGCCCCCGTCAACGGCGCCGTCGCTCCCCACCCGGCCAACGTAGACCTGTACCGTCAGTTCCTCCGCGTGCAGACCGTTGAGCGACACCCGCGTCCGTACCGGAAGCGCGGAGCCCACGTCCACTTCTGGTCCTCCGGACAGCTGCACATCCAGAATCTCTACGGAGTTCCACTGCTCGCGTACACGTGCCAGCCAATCGGCCAGCGATCGTGCGGGCGAACAGCCGTCGCTCGTCAGCGTGCGCAGCAACTCGTCGGCGCGCAGATAAAACGCTTCCGTGTACTGGCGCATCATGCGGTGCGCCCCAAAGTCCGTCAGCGCCATCACCATCGACGCCTTGGCACGCTCGATCCATCGAGTCGGCGTGCCGTCCAGCCCCAGATCGTAAAAAAGCGGGACGACCGAACGCTCGAACAGCCGGTAGACCGCGGCGGCATCATGAGCGTCGCGCTGAGGATCCTCCACGTCGTCATCCGCCCGTCCGATCGCCCAGCCAATCTGGGGGGCGTACGCCTCGGCCCACCAGCCGTCTAACACGCTGACGTTCAGCACCCCGTTGGCGGCTGCCTTCATACCGCTGGTGCCGCTCGCTTCCTGCGGCCGCACCGGCTGGTTCAGCCAGACATCGCAGCCCTGCACCAGGTCGCGAGCCAGGTCCATGTCGTAGTCCTCCACGAAGACCACGCGGCCCACGAAGCTCGGATCGCGGCTCAGGTCGTGAATCTCGCGGACCAGGTCCTTGGCCATCGCGTCGTCAGGATGGGCCTTGCCCGCAAAGATGATCTGCACCGGACGCCGGGCATTGGTCACCAGCGCGCGCAAGCGCTCCAGGTCGTGCAGCAGCAGCGTCGGGCGCTTGTACAGCGCGATCCGCCGCGCAAATCCTACGGTCAGGACGTTGGGCTGGAGCGCGGAACTTGCGTCCGCCAGTTCCGCGCCCGATCCCCAGCGCCGTTCCACCACGGCTCGCAGCCGCCGCCGCACGTTGGCCACAAGCCGCTCGCGCCGCCGATGGTGCACGCGCCAGAGTTCGTCGTCCGGAATGGCGTCCAGTCCCTCCCGGATCGCGTCCCGATCGGACATCAGCGCCCACTCCGGGCCCAGATATCGCCCGAGCACATCCGCCAGTTCGCGCGACACCCAGGTGGGCAGGTGAACCCCGTTGGTGACGTGTTGGATCGGCACTTCTGACCACGGAACGTCGCGCCAGAGCGTCTGCCACATCCGGCGCGTCACCTCGCCGTGCAACTGCGACACGCCGTTGCGCCACGCCGCCCCGCGCAGCGCCAGGATCGTCATACAAAAAGGTGATGTCGGACTGCCGCCCGGATACCGGCCAATCTCCGTGACAAGGCCCGATTCGATCCCCGACTCGTCCAGGTACATGCCAAGGTGATGGGCCACTTGGTCTGGATGAAACTCGTCGTGACCGGCGGGAACCGGCGTATGGGTCGTGAATACGGCCCCGGCGCGCACGGCTTCCAGCGCCGCCTCGAACGACAGGTCCGTCCCCTCGCGCAGCTCGCGAAGGCGCTCAATCAGGGCAAACGCGCTATGCCCCTCGTTGAGATGCAGCACCGTTGGTCGCATCCCCGCGGCCCTTAGTGCGCGCATCCCGCCGACTCCCAGCAAGATCTCCTGTCGAATCCGCACGTCGGAGTCGCCCTGGTACAGCTTGGCCGTGAGTTCGCGATCCTCGGGTGCGTTGCCGGGGACATTGGCGTCCAGCAGCAATACCGGACAGCGCCCAACGTGCATCCGCCACACCCGCGCGTCCACCCACCGGTCCGTGATCGGTACGCCCACGGTCAGCGGCAAACCGTCAGGCGTCGTCAGCATGGTCACGGGCTGGCTGTAGAAGTCGGTCTCCGGATGCAGTTCCTGTTGCCCGCCGCTGGGGTCGATCGTCTGACGGAAATACCCCTGGCGGTACAACATGCCCACCGCGACCAGGGGCACACCCAGGTCGCTGGCGGCCTTCACGTGGTCGCCGGCGAGCACGCCCAGGCCGCCCGAATAAAGCGGAACCGACTCGGTGATCCCGTACTCCATGGAAAAGTACGCCACCACCAGGTCGCCTGCCCCGGGATACGAGGCCGAGAACCAGGAACGCGTTTCCAGGTATCGACGCCGTCGCTCCACCACCCGCTGCAGGTCGTGCACGAAAGCGGCATCCTCGGCCCGTCGGGCAAGCTGATCGGGTGACACGTGGCCCAGCAACGCCACCGGGTTGTGGTGCGTCGACTGCCAGGCATCCGGATCGATCCGCCGAAAGAGATCCTGGGCGTCAGGACTCCAGGCCCACCAGAGGTCGTACGCCAGCTCACGCAGTCCGCGCAGTTCCTCCGGAATCGCAGGGCGCACGGTGACTAGGTGGTTCGGCTGCACGTGCGTCATCACTGCTGGTCGCTTCCGAAGGCTCGCCGTCTGCGTTCGGCGCCCTAGGCCGCCATTACCCACAAATTGGTGGCGACTCGCTCATCCACGACCACCGTCTCGCCGTCCAGTTCGAGGACCATGCTGCCGGAGGGCGTGATCTCCCGCACCGTCAAGATATGACCCGGGACCATCTGCTTCGCCTCGAAGTACCGCAACAGTTCCCCATCGTCCTCCGCCGGCTCCGATAGGCGAACGATCCGAACCACCTGGCCGGGCTCGGCCTGGCCCAGGCTGAAAAACTGCGCGACGTCCGTCTCCGGATAGTTGCCCGGTATCGGCAATCCATGCGGGCAGGTCGCCGGGTGCCCCAGCGACGCCGAAATCCGTTCCGTCAATTCCTCTGAGACGGAGTGTTCCAGTCTATCGGCTTCTTCATGCACCTCGGCCCATCCCATGCCAAGCGTGCGGATGAGCCAGTGCTCGATCAGGCGATGACGCCGCGCCAGCCGCTCCGCCACGCGCTCGCCGCCCAGCGTCAGGAAAATCTGCCGCCGCTCGTCGATCCAGATGTGGCCGTCGCGCGCCAGACGGTCCAACGTGGCCGACACGGTCGGCGCGGCTACATGAAGCCGCTCGGCAAGCCGGGCGTTGATTACCGGTTCGGCCTCGGCCCGCATTCCGTAAATCGCGAGGAGATAGTCCTCGGTTGTGCTGGTGAGCGGCATGGGACGCAATTCTGCCACGGGTGCTCGCAGTCTGGATATCGGGCTTCCGAGCTAGCTACCGTTCCTCGGAAAGGCCAGCACGTCCCCGCTCAGTTGCACCCGCACCCGCGCCCCGCGCCGAAACGAAAACGTTGGACCCACTCGCGACGCCAGCCGCAGCCCCGAGTCGAACCGCAGGCTGATCATCTGGTCGTGACCAAAAAAGCTCCGACCAACCGCCACCGCCTGCCCTCCCGGGTCCTCGGTCAATTGCAGCGCTTCCGGTCGAATCAGCACGTCGGCCGGCCCGTACAGATCGTCAGACACCGAAACCGTGCCCAGGTCGCACACCACTGCCCGACCAATAGCCCGGCCGTCAATCACGTTGATGTCGCCAACAAACTCCGCTACTCGACGGGAGGCCGGGCGGCGGTACAGCGCGGCCGGCGGCGCCTGCTGCAAGATCCGCCCGTCCATCATCACGGCCACTTCATCGGCCAGGCTCAGCGCTTCTTCCTGGTCATGCGTGACGACGATGGCCGTCGCCTCGGCGGCCCGCAGCACCCGCCGCACTTCCCGCCGCACCCCTTCGCGCAGCGCCGGATCCAGGTTGGAAAAGGGCTCGTCGAGCATGATCAGCCGCGGTCCCGGTGCCAGCGCCCGCGCCAGCGCCACCCGCTGCTGCTGTCCGCCCGAGAGCTCGTGCGGCATGCGTTTTCCCAGGCCGTCCAGCCCCACCTGACCAAGCATGTCCTCAACACGTGCGGCTTGATCCGGTCCGCGTGCCAGCCCAAACGCCACGTTGTCTTCAACACTCAAGTGCGGGAATAAGGCGTATTCCTGGAACACCAATCCAACCTGCCGCCGCTCTGGCGGCAGATGCACCGATTCCGACTCCACCGTGCGTCCCGCCACCTCGATCGTGCCGCTGTGCGGACGCTCCAGGCCCGCGATCAGTCGTAGCAGCGTCGTCTTTCCGCAGCCGCTTGGACCCAACAGGGCCAGCAGCCTGCCCGTCTCGACCTCCAGCGACGCGTCGTGTACGGCCGTCACCCCTGCGAATCGCTTGGTCAGGCGGCTGCAGCGCAGCGCTGGGCTCATGCGCGAAGCTCCGCGCCAATGACGGCGTCAATCACAACCAACTCACGGGATGTCTGGGCGTGTCTGAAACGGATTAGCTCATGCTAACCCGGAAATTCGCAATGCCTAACGTCTGCTGCCTGCCCGGCTTGAACCTCGCAGGTTGCTCCGATGGCTAGCTTGGATCTGCCGACCTATGCCGCAAGGACACGTCCGAGTCGACCGACCGCAGGTGCAAATCCCGCTGCGGGAACGGAATCTCCACGTCGTGCTCCCGGAAGCTCTCGTCGATCGTGAAGTGCAGGTCGCTCAGCGTCGAAAACCGCTCGCTGATGTCGGCCACGTACGCCAGTATCCGGAAATTCAGCGACGAATCCCCGAACTCGAAGAAGAAAATTCGTGGCTCGGGGTCATCCAGCACCAGTTCGTGCTCCGTTACGGCTTCCCGTATCAGCCGCTCCACCAGCCGCGTGTCCGAGCCGTATGCCACGCCCACCACAAAATCTACCCGCACCCGCCGGTCGTCCAGCGTCCAGTTGTTGACCACGCTGGAGATCAGGTCGCCGTTCGGCACGATGGCCTGCGTCTGGTCGAACTTCCGCAGCGTCGTCGCGCGGATGCCCACCCGTTCCACCGTTCCCAACTCACCGGCCACGCTTACGACGTCGCCGACCTTGACGGGACGCTCGACCAGCAGAATCACGCCCGACACGAAGTTGTTGGCAATGTTCTGCAGGCCGAAGCCCATGCCCACGCCCAGTGCGCCAAACACCACCAGCACGGCGTCCAGCTGGAAGCCCACCGACCGCAGGCCGATAAACCACCCGACAAAGATGATCGTATACCGCGCCAGATTGCCGATGACGTGCAGGATCCCCTCGGGGAAGTCCTCCACGCGGTTGCCAATTTGGTGCTCCAGCACCCACTGCAAGCGCCCGGCTGCAAACCACGTCACCGCAAAGATCAGGACCAGGACGATCAGGCTCAGCGGCGTCACGGGGTCTGCGCCCAGGCTGAACAGCGGCGCGTTGAAGGCGTCCCATACCGCCATCCAGACTTCCATCAGCTACTCCCGCCAATTGACTCACCGCCGCCAACTGCGACTCCTGCAACCCGCACCTGAGTCACGAGAGCCGCGCGCGTAGCCAGTTGACCTTTTGGCTTCCCGCTCTGCCTCGCTCTCCCTAGAAGGAAAGGGCCGGGGTGAGGGTGGCTGCCGGCTGCCGCACCCGTGCACGGGCGCGGCAGTCGCCTCAACGAACCATCCTCGGCAAGCTTCTCGTCAAGTGACCCCTAGCTCCCCGGAATCAACGCCGACCGCGTGATGTACCCCTTGTCCTGCTGCTCCATCGCATGGTCAATCTGCGACAGCGGGAACGTGTGCGACAGGATCCGGTCGAACGGCAGCCGTTCCTTGTAGTCGATAAGGAAGTTGAGCGCGTTTCGCAGATCCTCGGCCTTGTAGTGTGCAACCCCGATGACCGAAATGCTCTTGAACACGATCACCGAGGGGTCGAACTCCGTGTCCCACCCCACGTTGATGTTGCCGATCTCCAGGTAGCGCCCGCCGTGGGCCGTCATGTCCAGCCCCTCGCGCACCACCCCCGGGTGCCCCACCAGCTCCAGCGTCACGTCCGTGCCCAGCCCGCCGGTCAGGTCGCGAACGGCATCGGCCCGTTCCTCTGGGGTCTCGTATTCGCGAATGTCAACGACGTCGGTCGCGCCAAATTCCCGGATCAGGTCCAGCCGCTCGTCCACGCCGTCGATTGCGATGATCTTGGCCGCCCCGCGGGCCTTGGCGATGCCGGCCGCATATACGCCCAGCCCGCCGGCCCCTTGGATCGCAACCGTTTCGCCAAACGTCAGCCCCGCGCGGTCCAGACCGGAAACCACTTGCGCCAGCGCGCAGTTGATCCCCGCGATCTCCAGGTCCGATAGCGAGTCCGGCACCTTGAATATCGCGTGCTTGGGGTGCAGGTAGTAGTACTCCGCAAACGTCCCTCGGAAGTGCGGCCACACGTCCGCGCTCTGCGTCCGGTCGAATTGCCGCGTTGGACATGCGTAGGTGTGGCCCTTCAGGCAGGTCGGGCACTGCATGCACGGGTAGAAGTACTGAAATACCACCCGGTCGCCTTCGCTCAGTGGCTCGCCCAGCGTGTCCGTCGTCACGCCATCGCCCAGCTTGTGAATCGTGCCGGTGCCTTCGTGTCCCAGCGCCATCGGCGTCGGCCGACCCATCTTCACCACGTCAATGTCGCCTCGCCAATAGTGCAGGTCCGAGCCGCACACGTTGGCCATTGTCATCGCCAGCACGGCTGCGCCGGGCTGTGGGTCCGGCACCGGGTATTCCCGCAGGTCGAACGGAATGTTTGTTCCGTGATAGGTGGCGGCTATGCCGGTCTCAGCCATGGGATTCGCTCCGTTCGGCTCGGTCACGCTGGGGAAGCTGACCGAAGCGTATCCTAAGGCGTGTGCTTCCGGGACGCCCCTAGAGCCCAGTGACGCCAGAAGCCTGGATCGTCGTCGGTTGCGTCCTCGGCGCGCTCGTCCTCTTCGCCAGCGAGCGGTTGCCGCCCGAGGGCGTCGGCGTTCTGGTCCTCCTCGTTCTCGGTCTCACTGGAGTGGTGGACGCGCCGACCGCGCTCGCCGGATTCGCCAGTCCGGCCGTCATCACCGTCGCCGCGATGTTCATCCTCAGCGCCGGGCTGGTCGAAGCCGGAGCGCCGGCCGCCCTCGCCTCCGCCATCGTCCGCTATGGCGGCACGCGCGTCGCCGTGCTGACCGTCCTGTTGGTTGTCGTCGTGGGTGGCATGTCCGCCTTCATCAACAACATCGCCGCCACCGTCATCCTCATGCCCGCTGCTGTAACCCTCGCCCGCGCCGCCGACGCCTCGTCATCCCGCCTGCTCATGCCATTGGCCTTCGGTTCCATGCTCGGCGGTTTGATGACTCTGATCGGCACCCCGCCCAACCTGCTCGTCAGCGACGCCCTGGCCGCCGCCGGTGAGAAACCCTTCGGCATGTTCGACTTCGCACCCACCGGCGCGGCGATTCTCGCGGCCGGCCTGATCTACCTCGTGACCGTCGGGCGCCGGCTCATGCCCGATCGCCAGGGCCCCGATCTCGAGCAGAACATTGCCCAAACTCGCGACTACACCGCCGAAGTCCGTGTTCCGGGCGGTGCCCGCCTGGCCGGTCAGTCCCTTCGGGAACTTCGCTGGCGACCCCGCTTCGACGTCTCCGTCATGGAGATTTTTCGCGACGGCCGTCGCCTTCGCTTCCCTAACGCCGAGGAGGCCCTCTACGTCGGCGATGTCGTCCTGGTCGAAGGCGAGCCAGATGACGTGCTCCGACTCACACAGGTCGAGGGCGTGGAGTTCGCCTCCGAGCAGGCCTGGGTACCCGGTCGTCTGCAGGCCGACGATGAGGAAGCGGAAGTGCTGGAACTAGTCGCCGGCCCTCGTTTCTCGGGCCTGGGCCGCTCAATCGGCGCCATGCGTTTTCGCAACCGCTTCGGTGGCCTTGTGCTCGGTGTCTGGCGCCAGGGCAGCCACCTGCGCACGCGGCTCCGTGATCAGCGGATCGAGGCCGGCGATGTGCTCATGGTCCGCATGCCCCGCGGACGTGTGGCCGACCTGGAACAGTCCACCGACTTCATTGTCCTGTCACAGCGGGCGCGGGCCGTCATTCCGCGACCCCGCATGCTGGTGCCCATAGCCATTCTGGTTCTGACGGTCGGCCTTGCCGCCGCCAACATTGCCCACATCGCCGTCGCGGGCATCCTGGGCGCGGTGCTGATGGTGGTGACCCGCGTACTGCCCTATGAGCGGATCTACGCGGCCGTGGAGTGGCGCACGCTCGTCCTCATCGCCGCTCTTCTGCCGCTTGGCACGGCCATGCAGTCGACGGGACTCGCGGAGGACCTGGCGCAGACCGTCACTGAGCCGCTGCGTCCGCTGGGCCCCTACGCCGTCCTGGCCGGCATCTTCATCCTCACGTCACTGCTCACCCAGCTCATGTCCAACGCGGCCGCCGTCGTCCTCGTCGCGCCCATCGCTCTCGGCATCGCCGCCAGCTTTGGCATTGCCCCGCACCCAGTGGTGATGATGGTTGCCATCTCGGGGTCCACGGCCTTCATGACCCCCATCGGGCACCAGTCCAATGTGCTCATCTACAACACCGGCGCATTCCGCTTCATCGACTTCATCCGGGTCGGCGGTCCGCTCACCCTGATCGTCCTAATCGTCTCCCTCATCGTCGTCCCTATCGTTTGGCCGCTCTAGCCTCGGAGCGGCCTGATTCGATCTCATGGCTTCGGCCGAACCATGCGTTGCCGGAGCGGAATTGAAGTGCAACCATTGAGTGAGATCTTTCTCCTAATCCATGGGCGGTGGAGGCATAAGCGGCATGGCACTTGAGACTTCCCCGCTCACCCGCGAGGCCCTGCGCGAAGAATTGGACCGCACCCTGCGCCACTACGCCACCAAGGCTGACATGGCTGCGCTTGAAACTCGCATCACGAAGGCCATGGCCGCCCAGTCGGACGCGCTGACGTCCGCAATGGCCGCGCAGGCAGCCGCGCACACCTCCGCCCTGGCCGCGCAGACGCGCTGGCTGGCCGGGCTTGTGTTGGCCGCCGCGGCTGCCGCCACCAGTGTGGTCATCGCCGTCGACCGGCTGGCCGGCTAGACACCCAGAGCGACCTGCCGCTCGTCGGATGCACCGGCGGCGCCTGATTTCACGTTGTCCCAGCTGCGTCGAAGTGCAACGATCAACCAAGGTTGTCGTATCGATCCATGGGCGGTGGAAGGACAGGCTTGTTGGCAATTGAAGAACCCCCGCTCACCCGCTCTGAACTGCGTGAGGAGTTGGACCGAACCTTGCGCCACTACGCGACCAAGGCCGATCTGGCCGCCCTCGAAACCCGCATCACCGCCGCCGTGGCCTCGCAAACTCGCTGGCTCGCCGGGCTGGTACTTGCCGCCGCAGCGGCCGCCGCCGGCGTCGTGATTGCGGTGGATCGGCTGGCGATCTGACGGCGCGCCGCCGCCCAGGACGCCTGATCCCGACTGCCGGTCCTGGCGTCTAGTCAGTTTCGACCGGCAAGAAACCGTTACGGGCCGAAATCAAGGACGCCCTGGTACTCGTCGACTGGATGAACGTGCCCGCTGCTTGCTGATTCGCTGGGCCCCCTCCGCCCACAACCGCGCTACGCTTTCCTCACCCCCAACACCCCGGGCCGCGTATGCAGTTCTACTCGCTCCCTAACCTCATCCGTCGCGGCCTGCGCGGCCACCGCGACTGGACCCCCGCCTGGCGCAAGGCTGAGCCAAAGCCGGCCTACGACGTCGTCATCGTCGGCGCCGGCGGCCACGGTCTGGCCACCGCCTACTACTTGGCCAAGCTCCACGGCATCACCAACGTTGCCGTGCTGGAGCGCGGCTGGCTGGGCGGCGGAAATATCGGCCGCAACACCGCCATCGTCCGCTCCAACTACCTCTGGGACGCCAGCGCCCACATCTACGAGTTCTCCCTCAAGCTGTGGGAAGGCCTAAGCCAGGAACTCAACTACAACGTCATGTTCAGCCAGCGCGGCCTGCTGAACATCGCCCACTCCGAACAGGAAATGCGCGACCTTGCCCGGCGCGTCAGCGCCAACCAGCTCAACGGCATCGACGCCGAACTGCTCTCTAACGACGAAATGAGCAAACTCGTCCCCATCCTCAACACCTCCCCCGACACCCGCTACCCCGTTCTCGGAGGAACCCTGCAGCGCCGCGGCGGCGTGGCCCGCCACGACGCCGTCGCCTGGGGCTACGCCCGCGCCGCCGATGCCCTGGGCGTGGACATCGTCGAGAACTGCGAGGTCACCGGCATCCGCACCGCCGACGGCCGCGTCACCTCGCTCGAAACCACCCGTGGCGAAATCCGCGCCGGTGCCGTCGGCCTGGTCGTCGCCGGCAACGCCAGCGTCCTTGCCTCCATGGCCGGCATCCGGCTCCCCATCCAGTCGCACCCGCTCCAGGCCCTGGTCACCGAGCCCCTCAAGCCGATCTTCGACCCCGTCGTCATGTCCTCCGCCGTCCACGTCTACGTCCACCAGACCGATCGCGGTGAACTGGTCCTCGGCGCCGGCATCGACGCGCCCGTCAGCTACGACCTCAACGGCAACTTCCGCATCATCGAGCACGTCCTCGCCGCCGTCTGCGAGCTATTCCCGATCTTCAGCCGCGTGCGCATGCTGCGGCAGTGGGCCGGCACCGTGGATGTCTGCCCCGACGCCAGCCCCATCATTTCGGGCACCCCAATCAAGGGCCTCTTCATGAATTGCGGCTGGGGCACCGGCGGCTTCAAGGCCACCCCCGGCTCCGGCTGGGTCTTCGCCCACACCCTCGCCCACCAGGAACCGCACCCCCTCAACGAACCGTTCGCCCTCGATCGCTTCACCACCGGCGCCCTCATCGACGAGCACGGCGCCGCCGCCGTCGCCCACTGATTCCATGCTCCTTATCCCCTGCCCCTGGTGCGGACCCCGCGAGGACGACGAGTTCACCTTCGGCGGCGAAGCCGATATCCCCCGCCCCACCGACCCCGACGCGCTCACCGACGAAGAGTGGGCCGACTACCTCTTCATGCGCGACAACCGCCGCGGCCGCCACCGCGAGCAGTGGTGCCACACGGCCGGCTGCCGCCGCTGGTTCATCGTCGAGCGCGACACCGCCACCAACCAGATCCTCGGCGCCAGCACCTACGACGCCTCGCCATGAGCCAGCCCTTCCGCCTCAACCGTGGCGGCCGCATCGACCGGCACGCGCCACTCCAATTCACCTTCGACGGACGCCCCATCGATGCCTACAACGGCGACACCGTCGCCTCCGGCCTCCTCGCCAACGGCGTCACCCTGGTCGGCCGCAGCTTCAAGTACCACCGTCCCCGCGGCATCGTCTCCGCCGGCGCTGAAGATCCCAACGCCTTCGTCCAGCTCGGCCACGGCGCCCGTACGCTGCCCAATCGCTTAGCCACCGTCACCCCGGCCACCCCCGGCCTAAAGGTCCGCCACGTCAACGCCTGGCCCAGCCTCGAATATGACGTCATGTCCGCCTTTGGCCTCGTGGCCCCGTTCATCCCCGCCGGCTTCTACTACAAGACCCTCATGTGGCCCCGCCGCTTCTGGCCGCTCTACGAGCATTTCCTGCGCCACGCCGCCGGCCTCGGCCACGCGCCGGATGCCCCCGATCCCGACCGCTACGACCACGTCCACGCCCACTGCGACGTGCTGGTGGTCGGTGCCGGCCCGGCCGGTCTCGCAGCCGCCCATGCGGCTGCCCACACCGGCGCACGCGTGATCCTCGCCGACGAGCAAGCGGAGCCTGGCGGAATCCTGCTCTCCACCTGTGAGCACGTCGATGACCAGCCCGGCCCCAACTGGGCCGACGCAACCGTCGCCAAACTCTCCGCAGCACCCAACGTCACCCTCCTCCCCAACACCACCGCCTTCGGCCTCTACGAAAGCAACCTCGTCCTCCTCGCAGAACGCCTCATCACTGACCAGCCCGACCACGCCGGTTCCGAACACGGCGCCCGCATCTGGCGCGTCCTGCCCAAGCAGATCGTCCTCGCCACCGGCGCCCACGAACGCCCCCTGCTCTTCGGCAACAACGACCGCCCCGGCGTCATGCTCGCCGGCGCCATCTCCACCTACGTGAATCGCTACGCCGTGGCCCCTGGCTCCCGCGCCGTCCTCTTCACCAACAACGACTCCGCCTACCGCACCGCGCTCGACCTCACCGATGCCGGGATCCCCGTCGCCGCCATCGCCGACGTGCGTAGCGATCCCGACGGCGATCTTCCATCCGAAGCCCGAGCGCAAGGCATCCCGGTCTATCCGGGCGCCGTTGTCCGCCATGCCCACGGCGGTCGCCGCGTCGCCGCCGCCGAGCTTTGCTCTCTGGACGGCGACCCCCTCGGCACCGTCGAATGCGACCTCCTCGGCGTCTCCGGCGGCTTCGCCCCCGCCCTCCACCTCCACGCCCAGGCCAGGGGTCCGTCGCAATGGGACCCAACGCTCGCTGCCTTTGCCCCCAAACCGGGCCACGGCATCCATCCCGCCGGCGCTGTTGCGGGTGAACTGGAGCTGGCCGCCACGCTCCGCCAGGGCACGCAGGCCGGTGCCACCGCCGCCGCGGCTGCTGGCTACTCCAACGGCAACGAGGTCGAAGCACCAGGAGCCAACGACTCCACGCAAGCTCCCATCCAGCCCTACTGGCTCCCCCCCGGCAACCTCGCCCGCGCCAAACCCCAGTTCGTCGACCTCCACGAAGACGTCACCCTCGACGACCTCCGCCTCTCCCTCCGCGAAGGCTACGAGTCAATCGAACACGTCAAGCGTTACACCACCCTCGGCATGGGGCCCGATCAGGGCAAGCTCGCCAATCCCCTCGCCACCGGCGTCATCGCCCAGCTGCTCGGTCGCGACCCCGCCTCCGTCGGCACGCCCCGCCACCGCCCCGCGTATTCGCCGGTTTCCCTCGGCGCCATCGCCGGACGCCACATCGGTCCCCTGGCCGACCCCGTCCGCGTCACCCCAATGCAGGAGTGGCACCAGGTCGCCGGCGCCCGCTTCGAAAACGTCGGCCAGTGGCGCCGCGCCTGGTACTACCCCCAGCCCGGCGAATCCATGCACGATGCCGTCGCCCGCGAGTGCCTCGCCGTCCGCCGCCGCGTCGGCATCCTCGACTACTCCACCCTCGGCAAGATCGAGGTCACGGGCCCCGACGCCGGCGAGTTCCTCGACCGCGTCTACACCAACGCCTGGAAGCGCCTCCGTCCCGGGCGCTGCCGCTACGGCCTCATGCTCGGCGAAGACGGCATGATCTTCGACGACGGCGTCACCGCTCGCCTCGACGACCAGCGCTACCTCATGTTCACCAGCACCGCCAACGCGGCCCCCGTGCTGGCCTGGCTCGAGCAGTGGCTGCAAACCGAGTGGCCGGACCTACGCGTCTACCTCACATCCGTCTCCGAGCACTGGTCCAACATCGCCCTCGCCGGCCCCCGCAGCCGTGACGTCCTGGCCGCCGCCGGCACCGACATCCGGCTCGCCCGCCAGGACTTCCCCTTCATGACCTTCCGCGAAGGCCATGTCGCCGGCGTCCCCGCCCGCGTCTTCCGCATCAGCTTCAGCGGCGAACTCTCCTACGAGATCAACGTCCCCGCCGACCGTGCCCGCCACGTCTGGGAGGCCCTCGTCGACGCTGGCCGCCCCCTCGGCATTACGCCTTACGGCACCGAGACGATGCACGTCCTGCGCGCCGAAAAGGGCTTCATCATCGTCGGCCAGGAAACCGACGGCTCCGTCACGCCCAACGACGTCGGCCTCGGCCGTCTGATCTCCCGCCGCAAGGACTTCCTCGGCAAGCGCTCCCTCAGCCGCCCGGACTCTGTTCGCCCCGACCGCAAGCAACTCGTTGGCCTGCTCACCGACGATCCCGCTCAGGTCCTCCCCGAAGGCGGCCATGTCGTGGACGCGCCGGGCCCCCGGCGCCCCCTCCCCATGCGCGGCCACGTTACCTCCAGCTACTTCAGCCCCGTCCTCGGCCGCTCCATCGCCCTCGCCATGGTCGCCGGCGGCCGCGCCACCCTCGGCGAGCGCCTCCACGTAGCCACTCTCCACGACGATCGCTGGCTCCCCGTCCGCAGTTGCAACCCCGTCTTCTACGACCCCCAGGGCGCCCGCCAGCATGTCTAGTCCCATCCCCCGCCGCTCACCCCTCGGCGCAATCCACTCCGCCGAGACGTCCCCGCCGGCCGGCCGTCTCATCGAACGCCCCTTCCTCACCCACCTCAACCTGCGCCTGGACCCCCACGACGCCGAAGCCCTGACTGCCGTCCGTCAGATTGTCGGCGTCCAACTCCCGCGCACTCCCAACACCACCACCGTGACTGACGACCTGACCGTCGCCTGGCTCGGTCCCGACGAATGGCTCTTGCTAGACGAGTCCCACCAGTCCGACGCCCTGCTTGTAGATCTACAGGCTGCCTTGACCGGCCACTTCGCCTCCGTAGTAGACACAAGCGCCGGCCAAACCGTCATTCGCCTCAGCGGCCCGTCCACCCTCGACGTCCTCGCCCGCGGCTGCGCCCTCGATCTCCACCCGTCCGTCTTCCCACCCGGCGCCTGCGCCCAAACCCTCCTCGCCCGCGCCCAGGCCCTCCTCATAGCCGTCGACGACGCCCCCACCATCGACATCACCGTCCGCCGCAGCTTCGCCCCCTACGTCGCCGCCTGGCTCGAAGACTCCGGCCGGGACTTCGGCTTCCGTTTCCCCACATCGGACACCGCATGAGCACCGACCTCCGCCTCGTCCTCCTCGGCACCGGCAACCCAGCCCCTCGCGCCCACCGCGCCGGCCAATCCATCGCCGTTCTGTCCAACGACGCCGGAGCCATCTTCGACCTCGGTCCCGGCTCCGCCATGAATCTCTTCGCGTCGACAGTCGATGCACTGCAAATCGACCAGCTCTTCTTCACCCACCACCACTTCGACCACATGGCCGACTTCGGCCACTTCGTCATGGCCCGCTGGGACCAGGGCGCTGGTGCCGGCGATGCCCTCTCCGTCTACGGCCCCCCGCCGCTCCTCCGCATCGCCGAACTACTCTTCGGCCCGGACGGCGTTTATGGTCCCGATCTCCAGGCCCGCACCCGCCACCCCCTCAGCCAGCGCATCCACCAGCTCCGCGGCGGCCCTATGCCCCGCACCCTTCCTGTCCTCGATGTCCATGAACTGGAGGAGGGAGAAACCGTCGCCAGCCACCGCTGGACCGTCACCACCGGCCCCGCCCGCCACGTCCAGCCCTACCTCACCTCGCTGTCCTATCGCCTCGAGACGCCCTCCGTCTCAGTGGTCATCTCAGGCGACACCCGGCCCCTCCCCGCGCTCGTCGAATTCGCCCGCGACGCCGACGTCCTCGTCCACATGGCCATGGACCTGCAGGACGACATCGACCGCTGGCCCGAAATTGCCACCAGCTGCACCGGCGCCGCCGGCGCCGCCCGCATCGCCGCCCGGGCCAACGCCAAACGCCTCGTCCTCGTCCACCTCGACACCACCGCCGACAGCCCCGACCGCCAAACCGCCATGCTCACCGAAGCCCGCGCCAACTGCCCCGGCGACGTCATCCTCGGCGAGGACCTCCTAGAAATCACTCTCACTGTCTGAAGCGCCTCTTCAGCCCAGGCTATGTCCAGCCCGACCTGGCGATCTGGGTCACACAGACAGACTCCCCTCCCACTGAAGCAGACCGCCGTCTCTTGCCTCGAATGTTCCAGGCGCCTTGGAGGATCTGGGGTCAGGGTTGATGGATCTGGGCAGCCTCGCGGTTCTTCTATATCGCACGGCCCACGGCTGGTCAGACTGGCCCGGGTTCGGACGTGTGGATTTAGTCATCCCAGAGCCGCGTGACGTGGTTGTTCCGAGTCACGGTCACGCCTGAAACGAGCAAGCCGCCCGCTCCACTCGCCGTCGCAAGTAGCTATCCTTACCAACGAAATCCGTCCGGAGCCTCAGGCATGACCGGCGACGTCTTCTATCAGGAAATCAAACCCGTCGGCTCGCCGCGCGGCTCGATCGTTCCCGACGGCGCAACCACTGAAGAGATCAACGGCCAAAACGTTCTTCGCATCCCCGCCGCGACCACCAGCGTCGACACCCCCATCATCTTCCCCGGCTTCCGAATCATCGTTGAGGGAGCTGAACTCCACGTTTCAGGTGAGACCATCGTCGACGCCGCCATCTACGGCGAGACCCTCGAAGCTCAGGGCGCTGTCGTCTCCTCCGACAAGGAAATTGAAGTCGTCGGCCTCATGCAGGCCGTAGGCATCAGCGGCAAGACCGTCCGAGCCGACCGCATCGAGGCCGGTCGCGTCGAGGCCGCCCTCAACGTCCGCGCCACCGGTGCTGTTGTTGTCAGGTCCATTCTTGTCTCCGATGGCGGTGTCCGTTCCCCTGTCCTGGTTACCAAATCCCTGCAAGGCGAGGATCTCGCCGACACCACCAAGACCTGGGCCGAAGGCATCGCGGCCGGCGATGTTCCCGAGTGGCTCCAGGGCGGTGCCTGAGTACCAGCGCCATCAAAGCGGAAGCCCCGCCGTCCTACGGCGGCTTCGCCGCGATCTACGACGTCTGGCAGCGTCTGTACGGCCTCGAATACGCCATCCTTATCGCCCCACGAGTCAATCAGCAACTTGCCCACCACGTGGGGCGACCCGCCCGTTTGATTGATCTCGCCTGCGGTACCGGTACCCATACTCTCTTGCAGGCACACGGTGGCACGCAGGTCATCGGAGTCGACTTGTCCTCCGCCATGCTCCATCAAGCGCGCAGCCGCGCCGCCGGTCGCGACATCACCTTTCTGAACGCCGACATGCGCATCTTCGAGACTGTCCGCCCCGTCGATGCCGTCACTTGTCTCTACGCCAGCCTCAACCATCTACCGAATCTCGCCGACCTCGTCCGCACCTTCGACCGCGTCGCCACCCACCTACGCCCGGGCGGTGTCTTCGTCTTCGACCTCAACGCAGAGGTCGCCTTCCAAACCCTCTGGCGCGAGCCCGTAACCGAGCGCGCCCCCGGCTTCACCCTGCACCGTCGCTTCAAGTCCGAGGGCCCACAGACCACAATGCACCTCCGCATCGAACGTCCCGGCCAGCCACCCGTCCACGACAAGCTCACGGCGCGCTGGTTCCACGAAGCCGAAGTCCGCGCCGCCCTTTTCGAATCCGGGCTCATGCTTACCAACCTCACGCACTTCAACCCATTCCCCATCGTTCCCGGCAGCAAACTCAAACAGCTATGGACCGCCGTGCGTTCGACGTCGGACAGCTGGGCTGACTAGCCTCTGCTGCGCCCGTCGCGGCGCACCGGCAGGCAGTAGCTCCCGTGTGGGAAAGTGGCCGCCGTCGCCCCTTAGAGCGGGCCTAGCTCCACATAGTCCGTCGGGTCCCGCGCACCTGCGTCCATAAACCCGCGCCGCCGCTCGCCGCACTTGCCGCACACCCCGCAGTGCCGCCCGTCCACCGGACTGGCGCAGGACAGTGCCTCCTCCACCGGCATGTCGACCCCGGCCCGCACCACGTCCGCCTTGTGCATGGCGCCCAGCGGCGTTAGGACCGTGAAACTGGTGTCCATCGCCAGCCCTGCGGTTCGCTCCAGGCTGCGAAGGAAGTCAGGCGTGGCGTCGGGAAACGGATTGCTGGCCAGTAGCCCAATCGCCAGGTTTGGCGTTGCATGCACCCCGCCGTAGAGCGCCGCCGCCCCCAGCAGCAGCAAGTTGCGTCCTGGCAGGTACCAGGCATCATCCGGCTGCTGCGCGTCGGGCACATCGGATCCGCCCACGCTCCAGTGCGATCCGTAGAGGGCCCCAACATCCAGCTTCAGTTCCACGATTGGCCGGATGGCGGCCGCGTTCAACGCGCCGAAAAA
Organism: Chloroflexota bacterium; assembly: GCA_026707585.1. Classification (GTDB taxonomy): domain Bacteria; phylum Chloroflexota; class UBA11872; order UBA11872; family UBA11872; genus UBA11872. Next base: position 44,749 of record JAPOWQ010000025.1, read on the forward strand.
ACGCTCTAGCGCCGCCAGTTCCGCGTCTTCCCATCGCAGGCCCGCGCGCACGAACAGCGGCGTGACCTCGGCGTATTCGCGCGCCAGCAGGCCAGTCATGATGCAACTGTCCAGCCCGCTTACCAGCGCCGCCACGCGCGACGCGGCTGGCGCACGCTCAGCCATGCATTCCCCGTTGAAATCGCCGCAGCCCGGCAACCCGTCGCAGCGTACGATGTAACCGCGAGGGTGGTCGGCCAGCGGCCGCCAATCGAAGGCAGGAGTTCATGATCCTCAAGGGCGCAACTGTTGTCGTAACCGGCGGTGCGCGCCGCGTCGGGCGCCATGTCGCCACCCGGCTGGCCGAGCGTGGCGCCAACATCGTCGTCAACTTCCGCACCTCGGCCGACGAGGCTCGCGAGGCGGTGGAGGACTTCACCGCCCTCGGCGTCGGCTCGCTGGCCATCCAAGCCGACGTTTCGACAAGAGAGGGTGTCGAGCGCATCCGCGACGCCGCCATCAAGCGCTTCGGCGGCGTCGACGTTCTCCTCAACAACGCCTCCATATACTTCGAGACCCCGCTCGATGACCTCACCGAAGCCGACTTCGACCGCAACATCGCCGTCAACCTTAAGGGCCCCTATCTCGGCTGCTGGCTCTTTGGCCTGCACATGCGTGACCGCGGCCGCGGCAAAATCATCAACATCGCCGACTGGGCAGTCGACCGCCCCTACGTCAACTACGCCCCCTACTTCGTGGCCAAGGGCGGCATCGTCACCCTCACCCGCGTCTTCGCCAAGGAGCTCGCTCCCACCGTCATGGTCAACGCCATCGCCCCGGGGCCCATCCTCATGCCCGCCGACTTCAGCCAGGAAACCATCGACGCCGTGGCCGCCGCCACCCCGCTCGGCCGCATTGGCCATCCCGAAGACATCGCCCAGACCGTCCGCTACCTCGTCGAAGCCACCGACTTCGTTACCGGCGCCGTGATCCCGGTCGACGGCGGCCGCACGGTCTCCTGACAGGAGAGTCCCCGTCATGTACGAAATCGTCAAACACATCGACTTCTGCTTCGGCCACCGCCTCATCGATTACCTGGGCAAATGCAACCAGCCCCACGGACACAACGGGCGAGTCGAGATCCGCTTGGCTTCCGACACCCTCGACGAGATGGGCATGGTCGCCGACTTCCGCGACGTCCGCCGCAGCATGCAGGCCTGGATCGACGAGCATCTGGACCACCGCATGATCCTGCGCCGCGACGACCCGTTGGTGGAAGCCATCGAAGCCCTCGGCCAGCACGCGTACGTCATCGACGACAACCCCACCACCGAGAACCTCGCCCGCCTCGTCTACGAGCAGACCGAAGCCCTCGGCTTCCCCGTTATCGCCGTCACCCTCTGGGAAACCCCGGACTCCCACGCCACCTACGCCCCGACCCCCGTCACCGCCACCGCCAACGGACAGCCAGCCACTCAACGGGCTTTCGGTTCGCCGACGCATCGGGCGGCCTCTGACTCCCTGCCGCTCTAAGGGGCATCTGCACAACTGAGACCTGCGCCGCGTGGACGTGTGATTGGGCGGCGAACGTCAGCCAGAAGGCTGCGCCGGCTGCAGCCACGCCCTCACGTCTCGGGGCTGTCAGGCGTTCTCTCGGGATTTCCGCCCGCTGCCAGAGTGCGGATCCTCGGTGAGCTACCAGCCGGCGCCTGTCCGCGAGCGGCGCGGTGCCTCAATCCTTGTACGGCCGCATATCGGCAGGCACGACGTCGCAACTGTCGGCTAGGGCGCAGCTCTGGGATCCAGCCGCGCGTTGCAGCCGACCTGAGGGACGAGACGGATGCACGAACGAGGCGTCCCCCGTTGGCCGATGTGCAGGCTGTCCCCTCGAAAATCCCATCGCCCACATAGTGCGCGCTAGGCGCAATTGCGCACACGCCTCACGATCTCACGGAGATAGCGGTTGAACCGTGGCCCGTACCTGATCCGGGATGAGGGGTTCTGCTACGCACAGGTCGAGACGCTCCGCTCGGCACCAGACGTTCGTCTCTTGTTCGGCTAAGATGCAGGAATATGTCCTTGGCTGATCCGGCCTCCGCGACACATGAGGCCACTCCCTTGGCGTTCCACCCCCTCGTGGCCGGCTGGTTCGACGCCACCTTCAAGGCCCCCACCGACGCCCAGACCGCCGCCTGGCCCGCCATCCGCTCCGGCCGCGACACCCTTGTCGCCGCCCCCACCGGCTCCGGCAAAACCCTTGCCGCCTTCCTCATCGGCATCGACCAGCTCATCCGCCGCGGCCAGCAACAGGGCCTCGACCCCGTCACCCGCATCGTCTACATCTCGCCCCTCAAGGCCCTCGGCCACGACATCGAGCGCAATCTCCAGGCCCCCCTCGCCGCCATCCGCGAACTCGCCGAGGAGCGTGGTGTCGAGCTTCCCGACATCCGCGTCGGCCTCCGCACCGGCGACACCAAGCCATCCCGCCGCCGCACCCTCGTTACCCGCCCGCCCCACATCCTCATCACCACCCCCGAGTCCTTCTACCTGATGCTCACCTCCCAGCGGGCCCGCGAGACCCTGCGCCAGGTCGAGACCGTCATCGTCGACGAGATTCACGCCCTCGCCCGCGACCGCCGCGGCAGCCACCTCTCGCTGTCACTGGAGCGCCTCAATCACATCTCCCGCCGCCGCCCGCAGCGCGTCGGCCTCTCCGCCACCCAGCGCCCCATCCAGGAACTCGCCGCCTTTCTCACCGGCGCCGACGAGCAGGGCGATGCGCGCTCCTGCTTCACTGTCGACCTCGGGCACCAGCGCGACCTGGACCTGGCCGTCGAGACGCCCCCCTCGGATCTCGAAGCCGTCGCCCCCCGCGAGCAGTGGGACGACGTCTACAACCGCCTCGCAGACCTCATCGTCCAACACCACACCACCCTCGTCTTCGTCAACACCCGCGCCCTGGCCGAGCGCGTCTCCCACAACCTGCGCGACCGTCTCGGCGAGGAAGGCGTGGCCAGCCACCACGGCAGCCTCTCCCGCGAACGCCGCCTGCACGTCGAACAGCAGCTCAAGGACGGCCGGCTCAAGGCCCTTGTCGCCACCGCGTCCCTTGAGCTCGGTATCGATATCGGCAGCATCGACCTCGTCTGCCAGATCGGCTCGCCGCGCAGCATCGCCGTCTTCCTGCAACGCATCGGCCGCTCCGGCCACGCCCTCGGCCTCCGCCCCAAGGGGCGTCTGTTTCCGACCACCCGCGACGAACTGGTCGAGAGCGCCGCTCTCATGCGCGCCGTCCGCGCCGGCGAACTCGACCGAATCGTCCAGCTCGTCGCCCCGCTTGACGTCCTCGCCCAGCAAATCGTCGCCGAGGCCGCCTGCGAGGACTGGCAACTCGACGACCTCTTCAACCTATTCCGCGGGGCCACTCCCTTCCGGTCCCTGACCCGCGAGGCCTATCTTGAAATCGTCGACATGCTCGCCACCGGCATCGGCGACGGCGGCGGGCGCGCCGCGCCCCTGATCCACTTCGACCGCATCAACAACGTCATCCGCGGCCGCCGCGCCGCCCGCCTCACGGCCCTGCAAAACGGCGGCACCATCCCCGAACTCGGCGACTTCCGCGTCGTCGCCGAACCCGATGAGACCTTCGTCGGCTCCGTCAACGAAGACTTCGCCATCGAGAGCATCGCCGGCGACATCTTTCTGCTTGGCAACACCTCCTGGCAGATCCGCCGCGTCGCCCAGAACACCGTCCGCGTCATCGATGCTCAGGGCGCGCCGCCCACCATCCCGTTCTGGCTCGGCGAAGCCCCCGGCCGCACCATCGAGCTCTCCCAGGCCGTCGGCCGCCTCCGCCGCGACGTAGCCGACCGCCTTACCGACCCGGCCCTGGTCGACTGGCTGCAAGCCGAGTGCAACGTCGCCGACCTCGGCGCCCACCAGGTCGCCGACTACCTGCGCGCCTCCCACGACGGCCTGCGCGTCATGCCGTCGGACCATGACGTGGTCTTCGAACGCTTCTTCGACGACTCCGGCGGCATGCAACTGGTCGTCCACGCCCCCTTCGGCCAGCGCATCAACCGCGCCTGGGGTCTGGCCCTGCGTAAGCGCTTCTGCGTCCGCTTCGACTTCGAACTCCAGGCCGCCGCCAACGACGACGCCATCCTCCTCTCCCTCGGCCCCCAGCACGCCTTCCCGCTCGAGGAAGCTTTCCGCTACGTCACCCCTGCGAACGCGCTCAAGTCCGTCGAACAGTCCATCCTCTACACCCCCATGTTCCCCACCCGCTGGCGCTGGAACCTCACCCGCGCTCTCGCCGTCCCCCGCCTGCGCGGCGGCAAGAAAGTCCCGCCCAACATCCAGCGCATGCGCTCCGACGACCTTATGGCAGCCGTATTCCCCGAGCAGATCGGCTGCCAGGAGAACGTCCACGGTCCCCTGGTTCCCCCCGACCACCCACTCATCCGCCAGACCCTCGACGACTGTCTCTACGAGGCCATGGACGTTCGCGGGCTGGAGAAGGTGCTGCAGCGCATCGACGACGGCGCGATCACCCTCCACGCCCGCGACACCACCGAGCCGTCGCCCCTCGCCCATGAAATCCTCAACGGCCGCCCCTACACCTTCCTCGACGACGCTCCCCTCGAAGAGCGCCGCTCACGCGCCGTGGCCACCCGCCGTGCCCTCCCCGAAAGCGCCCGCGACCTCGGTCGCCTCGACCCGGCCGCCATCGAGCGCGTGGTCGAAGAAGCCTGGCCCCAACCCCGCGACGCCGAGGAAGTCCATGACGCCCTTCTCGCCCTCGTCGCCATCGACGCCACCGTCGTCGCCAATTGGAAGCGCTGGCTCGAGGAACTCCAGGGCCACGGTCGTACCGCCAGGTGCGAGGTCGACGGACGCACGCTCTGGTTCGCCGCGGAGAACGTGGAAGTCTTGCGCGCTCTCTTCGGTGCTGACGCTGTGCCCAACCTGGCGCTCCCCTCCGGCGTGGCTATCCAGGTAGCCGACCGCGAAGAGGCCCGCCGCCTGCTGCTGCGCGGACACACCGAGGTCTGCGGCCCAACTACTCCCGACGAACTTGCCGCTCGCTGCGGCCTCACTCCCAAGGATGTCGCCCGCGGCCTGATGCAGCTTCAAGTCAGCGGATTCATCCTCCCCGGCCACTTCCGCGCCCCCAACGTCGAGGACGTCTGCGACCGCCGCCTCCTCGCCCGCATCCACCGCCTCACCCTCGACCGTCTGCGCCGCGAAATCGAGCCGGTCGCTGTCCGCGACTTCATGCGTTTCCTTATCCGCTGGCAGCATGCCGACCCCGGCCACACCCTCTACGGCAAGACCGGCCTGCGGCGCGCCATCCAGCGCCTGCAGGGATTCGAACTCCCGGCCGCCGCCTGGGAGGGCGCGGTCCTCCCTGCCCGCGTCCGCGGCTTTCGCACCCAGTGGCTCGACGAACTCTGCCTCGCCGGCGACGTCGTCTGGGGCCGCCTCAGCGAACGCAACTCCGACCCCGACCGCCGCAGCGCGCCGGCAACCCGAGCCACCCCCGTCACCCTCGGCCTCCGCGGCGACTTTGACCTGCTCCTCCAGGCCGCGCGCTGGCGCAACGGCGGCGTGGACACGGAAGCCGAGCCACCTGAACTCGCTGGCGCCGCCCGCTCCATCGACGCCCTTCTACAGGAAAGCGGCGCCCTCTTCTTCGAGCAGATCGTCATTCGCACCCGGCGCCTGGCCGCCGATGTCGAGGACGGATTACGCGATCTGATCGCCGCCGGCCGCGTCACCTCCGACGGCTACGAAGGCCTTCGCGCCATCGCCTCCGGCTGGTCCAGCACCGGCCGACGCCGCTGGCGCCACACCCGCCGCGCCGGCCGCTTCGCCGTCGGCGGACCCCCGGGCCGCTGGTCGATCCTCCAGCCGCCCGCCGCTGGCATCGACGCCGACGAGGTCGCCGAAGCCGTCGCCGCCACCCTCCTCGACCGCTACGGCGTCGTGTTCCGCGATGTCGTGCGCCGCGAGAGTTTTCGCCTCCCCTGGCGCGACGTGCTCCGAGCGCTGCGGCGCCTTGAAGCTCGCGGTGACGTCCGCGGCGGCCGCTTCGTGGCGGGCTTCGCCGGCGAACAGTTCGCACTTCCTGACGCCGTCAACGCCCTCCGCCGCGCCCGCCGCGATCAGGACTCCGGCGAAACGCTCCGCTTGGCCGCCGTCGATCCCCTAAACCTCACCGGCGTCATCACCCCCGACGCCCGCGTCCCGGCCCAACCCGGGCGCCAGCTCACCCTCGTCAACGGCTGGCCCCCACTCCCCGACCCCGGCGCCGCCGAAGCCGCCGCCAGCTAGGCCTTAGTGGTGGTGCCCGTTCGCGTAGTGCGCCGCCAGCAGGTCCTCGCCCCAGTCGCCCACATAGCTCCGCATCACCGAGTGAATGTGGTTCGCCTCGTTCTGCGTGTTGTCGTACTCGATCACGAAGGAGGGCCCGGCTAGCGCGTAGTAATGCCCCGCGCCCCGGGCTTCCGGACCGGCCCACAGGAACCGGACCTCATCCAGCCCGTCCTGCTCGATCTTGCGCCACTCGTTAGCTGCCAGATCCGCAGCCTTCCGCTTGACATAGTGTCGAAGCAGCCCAATCAGCCCATCCCGCTGCCCGTCCCGCAACTCCGCCAGAGTGATTCCCCCAACGGGAATCTCGTCAGGGTCGGCAACTCGATAGTTCTTCGTCAGAATGTCATCCGGCGCAACCGGATCCACAATCGCCAGCGCCTTCTGCTCGGAATCCAGCCGACCCAGCAGCTCGCGCGCCAAATCCTCTTCCTCGGCTAGCGTTCGCACGCCCTTATGCTTGCCGTGCCGAACCTCCGCCGGATTCGCGCCCAGGAACAGCGGCAGCACCGACACGTAGGTATTGGCTATCACGGTGGCATGGATCCCAATGTGGTGCCCGCCGGCCCGCCAGCCCCAGGGCGCCTCGCCGCCGGGTTCCCCAAACACACTGAAGTAGTAGATCTCCGGGTCGCGCAGCCAGTGCATGCGCGAGTTCTGAATGCCTTCCCACTCGTCCAGGATGGCCTCCAACTCGATAATCTCCCTGGCCTTCTCCGCTCCGTGCGAGCTCAGCGCCGTGTTCATCATTCGGAACGCCGCCGCGCGCTGAGCTGCAGTCATCTCCTTCAGCCGCAGCCCATTGCGCTCCACGGGTGTGTAGTGCCACAGGTAGCGCTCGCCGCCCTCGAAGAGGAACATCGCAACGTCCCGTTGAGCGACGTCCAGCGAATCAACAAACACCTGAGCCGCATCGGCCATCTCGGCAGCAACGGCTACGGCGCGCGAGGCCGTGGTGATGTCCATCGTCGTCATCGGAGCACGCTCCCTCTCGCCGCCGTCGGCCCGCTACCAGTCATACAGGTCAAGTATCCAACGCTGCACCGGTGAAAGCTTGCGGCAGCGCTCGGCGCAGTACTCCACGAAGTCGACTGTATGCACCTGTGACGGCAACGGACCATCGATCCACGCGTGCAGCGCGTTGTACCGCAGCAAGTCGGCCCGTGGATGATCCGGCGCGAACCCGCGTGGCACCCGCTTGTAGTGCTCCCCGCCCACCTCGCCGCCGGCCTCTCGCACCTGCGCAAGCGCGCATTCCAGCGCCGCCCCACGACGGTCGTCCGCCACCGCTGCTCGAAAGGCCTGCAACGGTTCCTTGTCAAACCGATACCGTCCGGCCCCGACCTTCAGGCGATCCGGCTCAAGCCTGAGAAAGTAGCCAGGGCAGTCTCGGCTGTGCCGATTCCCCTGCCAGAACCACATATCGAAGTGGCTCTTGTACGGCCGCTTGTCCCGGCTGAACCGGGTGTCGCGATGGATGCGAAAGATCGACCCGCTTACTCGCGGCTCGGCGTGAATCCCTTGAGCGAACTCCGATAGCGCCATGCCCATCCCCACGACAAACAGCCGCGCGGGCCCCAGCAGCCCCTTGTCATATCCGCGCCGGTTGGCCTCGAACCACGGCTTGCTGTTGTTGTCGGCAAGGTCTCGGAGAAAGTCAAAACCCTCGGGCGGGAACCCCGCGAAGGAATCCGACATCCAGAAGCTCCGGGAGCCCACCAGGAGTCACGTTACCAACTCCGATCACGGTTCAGCCTCTGACGCCGTCGATCGTTTCTCCAGCGTTTCAGGGACGAAAAAGCCGAACGTCAGCGCCCCACACAACCCGAGCGCAGCTACGAAGAATGGGGCCAGCATCAGGCCGAAGAGGTCGGTCACACCGCCCACTACTACCGGCCCGCCCATTTCGCCAATCCCCCCGACCAGGCGCCAAATCGCCAGGAACTCGCCCGGCCGCTCCGACGGCGTGTAGTCGGTCCCCAGGGTGAGCATCGAGCCTGACCCGATTCCATTAGAGAACCCGATCAGGAGCCCGATCAGGACGAGCCCCGTGAAGTCCCGAGCCTGGCTCAACAGCGCCATCGATGCACTGAACAACGCAAACGACGGGACAATGGCGAACTTCCGGCCGAAGTGATCCATCAGATAGCCAGCCAGCGGAAAAAGCGTCATGTCGATGGCCGCCGAGGCGCTAACGGCCAATCCGATCTCCTGCTCGTTCAACCCCAGCGCAAACGCGCCGTACAACGGCAATACGACCGGCCGGCCCGAGCGGATGGACTGGGCAAAGATGTGACCGGTTCCGGCCCTGAGCAGGATGCTTCGACGAGCCTGCAGCGTGGCTCCAAGTCCACGAAGCAGGCTGACGGCCGACTGACTGCTCCGTCTTTCGCTGTCGGGTGCGTCCCGGTAGGCCACCGCCGGAAGCAGACTAACGGCCATGCACGCGCCGGCGATCAGGAACATCGCTTCGTATCCCAGCGTGCTGGCCATGGTTCCGCCGAGTCCGGGTCCGATGAACATGCCGATGCGGTTCGTTCCACCGAAGAGCGACATGATGCGCCCGCGCTGATGTCGCGGGGTCACTCGTCGCATGTACTGCATGCGCGACAACGCCCACAGGCCCATCCCGGCGCCCATCAGCAGCCGGGCAACCACCAGCACCGAGTACGGCGGCGAAAGCGCCAGCACCATTACGGCCCCGGCCATAACCGCCAGTCCCGCGGTCTGGCCCACCCACTCCGATATCCGATTCAGAAGAAGCCCCGCTGGCAGTGTCCACATCAGCGTGCCGAGAGCCGCCATCCCCACGGCCAGACCGACCAGCGTGATGTTCTCCTGGCCCGTCGCGGGATCCCGGACCAAGTCGGCGACGAACAACGGCAGCGTGGGCACCAGCATGCCGGTGGCTACCGAGCTGAGAAAGGCCGGCAGATAGACGCGCGGAACCAGCGACGTCAGGGTGTTGAGCGCGCCCGTGGGTTGCACGAGCGCGCATGCTAAGACACAACGCTTGGCTCGAACGTGGACAATGAGGCAAGCAGTCGAACCTCAGGGGAATCCAATGCAGGCCATTCGCGTCAACCAGCCGGGCGGACCCGAAGCCCTTTCGTACGAGTCCATCGACGATCCCAGTCCGGCCGCCGACGAGGCGGTCATGCGAATTGAGGCCATTGGCGTCAATTACATCGACACCTATCAGCGCAGCGGTCTGTATCCGCTCGATCCGCCCTTTACGCTCGGAATGGAAGGCGCCGGCGTTGTCGAGGCCGTCGGATCCGATGTCAGCGGCCTTGCGGTTGGCGACCGTGTCGCCCACGCCATGCACCTGGGCTCCTATGCCGAGCTACAAGCCGTCCCGGCCGCCCAACTCATCAAATTGCCCGACGCCATCGACACCCGCCAGGCTGCGGCCGCCATGCTTCAAGGAATGACAGCCCACTACCTGGCCCACAGCACCTATCCGCTGGCCGCCGGTCACACCGCCCTCGTGCATGCTGGCGCCGGAGGCGTGGGACGCCTGCTCAGCCAAATGGCAAAGCGCGCAGGAGCCCGCGTCATCGCCACCGCCGGAACCCCCGCCAAGGCCGAAATCGCCGCCGCGGCCGGTGCCGACGACGTAATCATCTACACGGAAGCTGACTTCCTCGATGAGGTCCGCCGCCTGACCGATGGAGCCGGCGTCGAAGTCGTCTACGACGGCGTTGGCGCGGCCACCTACGAGCGCAGCTTTGACTGCCTCAAGCCGCGCGGTCTCCTTGCGCTCTACGGCGCGTCCAGCGGCCCGGTGCCGGAGCTCAACCCCCAGATCCTCAACGCCAAGGGTTCGCTCTTCCTTACCCGTCCGAGCCTGGGGCATTACACGCTCACGCGCGACGAACTGGAGTGGCGCGCGGGCGACGTGTTGTCCTGGGTCGCTGCGGGCGATCTCACCCTCATGATCGACCGCGAAGTTTCACTGGCAGACGCCGCCGACGCTCACATCGCCCTCCAGGGCCGTGAAACCAGCGGCAAGGTGCTCCTGATTCCCTGAGCGCTGAACCGCCGGACGTCAACGCCGACCTGCAACGCCGGGTCGAGTTTCTGCTGGAGCTCGACAAGGCCAAGGGCGTGCTGCGTCGCAATCTCATTCCGTCAGCGGATCGCCGCGAGAACGACGCCGAGCACGGCTGGCACGTCACCATGTTCGCATTGGTCCTGGCTGACTACGCCCCACCGGGTGCCGATATCTCCCGCGTCATCGCCATGCTGCTGGTGCATGACATCGTGGAGATCGATGCCGGCGATGCATTCGTCTATGACGAAGAGGCCAAGGCCCGGCAGCCCGCACGCGAACGCGCCGCCGCGGACCGCCTGTACGGCATCCTCCCGCCCGGCCAGGGACGAAACCTGCGGAGCCTCTGGGAGGAGTTCGAAGCCCGCCAAACTCCCGAAGCCCGCTTCGCCGCCGCCCTCGACCGTCTTCAACCCCTGCTCCTCAACTTTCACACCAGGGGTCGGGCCTGGCGCCACCACGGCGTCACCCGCGACCAGGTCCTTGCCGTCAACGCCCACATTGCCGACGGCTCAAAGGCTCTGTGGGGCTTCGCGCGCAGCCTCATCGACGAGGCGGTACGACTCGGTTACCTGAGTCCCTAGACGCTGCTCTGCGCGGCATGGGCCCAGAGCCAGGTGGCATGCAGAGCAGAGGGGACTCTGAGCCGCGAGGTGTCAGGCACTCGTCTGGCACTTGAATGTAAGACTGTACGTGTCGATGCATTGCGTCGATAGGGAGCTCTTGCCCTATGAAACGGGAAATCGTCGTAAGTGTGCGCCAGGAAGGCGCGTGGTTCGTTGCCCAGGCTCTAGATCCTGATGTGGCAAGTCAGGGCGAGTCCGTCAACGTCGCGCTGGCCAACCTCCGCGAGGCACTGGAGCTTTACTACGAGCCGCCTGTTCCCACAGTGCCCTCGCAGCTCCACCGTCTAGAGGTCGAGGTTGCCGCCAGTTAGGCCCCTGCCCTATCGCGAAGTCGCCCGAAAGCTAAGAGCCGCTGGATTCGCAGAAGTCAGCCAGCGTGGGAGCCACGTCAAGTTTGCTCGCGATACGGAGGACGGCATGCGAACTGCAATCGTCCCTCGCCACCGCGAGGTTGCAGTAGGGACCTTGCGCAGCATCCTGCGGCAGGCGGGCCTGTCGCGCGACGAGTTCGACAGACTCTAGGTCTCATCGTCTTTGCAGCGTCTCCTAAAGATCTGCGGAGCGCTCCGGCTGTCAACGCAGGACCCTGAAGCAAGGGTCCTCCCCAAGGGTGGATCTGGCCAATTCGACGCCTAAACGTCCAACCTGAACAACCTCGCCGCGTTCGCCCCATAAATCTTCGCCCGCTCCTCGTCGCTTATCGGCAGGTCGTCCACGATTGAACTGATCACGTCCGGCTCAACCCACGGGTGGTCGCTGGCGAACATCAGCTGGTCTGGCCCCACCATCTCCAGGCCGTAGCGCACGGCTGCCGGCCAGGGCGAAACCGTGTCGAACCAGATCTGCCGCAGGTATTCGCTGGGCGGCTTGGTGAGGTTTTCCGCACCGCGCTTCAGCACCATTGTCTGGTGGTCCAGCCGGCCGATCAGGTACGGCAGCGCTCCGCCCACGTGCGGGCACACGATCGTCAAGTCCGGATGGCGATCCATCAGCCCGCTGACGATGATGCGCGCCAGCGCGATCGTCGTATCGAACATCAGGCCCAGCGCGCCGGTCAGGTTCCGGCCTTTCACCTGGTCGATGGTCACCGGACACGCCGGGTGCAGATAGAGCGGAATGCCCAGTTCCTCGGCCCGCCCGAACAGCCACTCGAACTCCGGCTCGTCCGGGTGCCGTCCGTCCAGGTTGGCGTAGAGCAGCACGCCCCGCATGTCCAGGTCGTGCACGGCCCGATCCAGCTCCTCGCGAGCCGCCTCCTCCTGGTAGAGCGGCAGTACGCACAGCCCGGCAAAGCGTCCGGGATACGTTCGCGTCTGCTCGGCGATGTAGTCGTTGTACAGCCGCGCCACCATCGGTCCGTCGTCCCCAAAGCGCTCGGGTCCCGGATCGTTCGGCGACAGCACCGTCAGGTCAATCCCCGCCGCGTCCATCGTCCGCACCTTGGCGTCCATGTCCGAGTGCCCCGGCATGGCCGTCCGCCGCCACTTGCCGGTATCGATGAAGAGCGTGCCGCCGTCCCGGAACGCCAGCGGTTCCTCGTCACGGGTTAGCAGGTAGTCCAGGAACGGTTCGGGCCAGATGTGGCTCTGGGTGTCGATTCGCATTCGGACCTGTGCGTTTGTCCGCGGTCGTCACGCAACCGCGGGAGGCGCTCGCCGAAGCACCGGCTCCGGTGAGCTGATCGAGCGTTGCCGATTATGCGCGTTTGCCTGCCTCGACACGGACCGGCAGGATTCGGAAGCCGTCTGCGCCCGAGGCTGAACCATGGATCCGAGCGTGCTCGAGTCGGTCGTGAATCGACCCGTGTTTGATCTCGGCACGCCCTACAACATGGGCATGCCCGTGCATCCGTCGCATCCGCCCTACGTGTTCACCTTGCAGCGGCGCCACGGCGACACTATGCGCCCGGGCGGCCTTGGCTCCGCTAATGAACTGATCGTCATGTGCGGCCACACCGGCACGCATCTCGACGCGCTGGCCCACTTCGCGCGCGACGGAATCATGTGCGGCGGTCTCGAAGCGGCCGAGGTCCAACGCGGCGGCCGCGGAATGACCGAGCACGGCATCGAGCGGGTACCCCCCATCGTGCGCCGCGGCGTTCTGCTTGACGTCGCCGGCGCCGAGGGCGTCGACATCCTGCCCAATGACTTTGCCATCACCACCGACATAGCCCAGGCCGTCGCCCGCGAGCACGGCGTCGAAGTCCGTAAGGACGATGCCCTCCTGGTTCGCACCGGCCTCATGCAACGTTGGAACGACCCGGCCTTCCTGGACCTCGAGAACGGCCAGCCCGGAATCACCGCCGACTGCGCCGAATGGCTGGCCGAGACCGGCGTCTACCTGGGCGGCGCCGACACCATGACCTTCGAGTTCATCCCCGCCGGCGACGACCGCCTTCCGGTCCACGGCATCTTTCTTGTGGACCACGGCATCCACATCCTTGAGAACGCCGATCTCGAGTCCCTCGCCGCCGCCGGCGTCTACGAGTTCCTCTTTGTAATGTCCCCGCTCAAGATCGTCGGCGCCACCGCCTCGCCGGTCCGCCCCATCGCCATCGCCTAGCGTCCGCCCGACGACCCAGCAACCTCGGAGATCCGAATGAAGGCCGCCTACCTCGAAGAAGCCCTCCAGGTCCACACCCGCGACGTGCCGCTGCCCGATCCCGGTCCCGGCGAGGTACTCATCCGGGTTCGGTCGGTGGGCGTCTGCGCTTCGGATGTCCACTACTACGAACACGGACGCATCGGCCGCTATGTCGTCGGTGAGCCGCTCATCCTCGGCCACGAGCCCGCGGGCGAAGTCGTCGCGCTCGGATCCGGCATCAACTCCCTCACCGAAGGTGACCGCGTCTCCATCGAACCCGGCGTTCCCTGCCGCGCATGCATGCACTGCCGCACCGGCCACTACAACCTCTGCGACGATGTTGTTTTCATGGCAACCCCGCCCGTGCACGGCGCGTTCGTCGAATACGTTGCCCATCCCGCCGACTTCGCGTACCGCATCCCCGACCACGTCTCGTACGACGAGGCTGCCCTGATCGAGCCGCTCTCGGTCGGCCTGTTCGCCGCCCGTCGCGGACAGGCCCGCCTGGGCGACCGCGCCGCCATCCTGGGCGCCGGCCCGATCGGCCTTATGACCCTGCTGGCTCTCCAGAGCCAGGGGATCCGCGACGTAACCCTGGTCGACATCGAGCCCTTCCGTCTTCAGAAGGCCCTTGAACTCGGCGCCGTTGACGCCATCGACGGCCGCGCAGAAGACGTGGGCCAGACCCGCGCCACCCAGTTCGACCTCGTCGTCGAAACCGCCGGCAACTCCACCACCCTTACCCAAACCACCCGCATTGCCCGACGTGGTGGACGTGTCGTGCTGGTGGGTATGACGGACGCGGATCTGACGCCCATCGACACCAACGAACTGGTCGACAAGGCCCTGGACATTGCCGGTGTATTCCGCTATGCCAACACTTGGCCGCTCGCTGTTGACTTGCTGACCCGCGGCGCGGTCGACATCAAGCCCCTCATCACCGCGCACTATCCGCTCGAAGCCGCTGGCGAGGCCCTCGAAAGCGCCCGCACCCGCAAGGACGCCAACATCAAGGTCATGGTTACCCCCTAGCGATCGCGAGGGCGTCCTGGAGGCGGGAGAACCGCTTTGTCGCCGCGACGGTGTGACGTAGAGTCTCGGCCATGCCCCGCGCCGAAGGCTCAACCACGTTCGCAACCGGCGACCTCGCGCCGGACTTCGACGTTCCGGTGGCTGGCACCGACGAACGGGTCACCCTGCAGGACTTTGCCGGTCGGTGGCTGTGCCTGGTCTTCCTGAGACATACCTGGTGACTGAGCTGCCAGGGCTACCTGGCGCGGCTCGAGGTCGAGCTGGACGAGTGGACACGCAGAGGCGCGGCCGTCGCGGGCGTATTCCCACAGGGTCTTGACGCCGTTTCGGGATTCGCCACGCGCGAAGAGATTCCGTTTCCTATCTTGGCCGATCCCGATCGCCAGATGACCCGCGACTACGGCGTGTACGTCCGGTTCCGCTACGACTCCTGGAACACCGCGCGGCCATCCGTGTTCCTTATCGATCCCGCCGGCATGGTGCGCAAGCTGTGGGTTGGCAGTCACCAACTCGACTGGCCGGTAACCGCGGACTTCTGGCAGGTGATCGACGGCCATGAAGCGAACGGTGAGCAATGACCGCAACGGAAAGTTCAAGCCTTCTATACTCGGAGTGTGGCGCCCGGCAGTACTGAGCACCACGCGCAGCGGAAGGGTGGACCGCTGGCACCGGAGGACCACCATGACCGCAGGCGAGACGAGCGCCGACCCTGGACTTGAAGTTTCACGACTCGGCCACCGCATGAGCCGGCTCGAAGGCGCCTACGAGCACCTCGCCACCAAGGCCGACCTCAAGGACCTTGAACTGCGACTCACGCTGCGCATGCTCAGCATTGTCGGAGTCGCCACCGGCCTCATCATCGCCGTCGATCGGCTGTGGTCGTAAGCAGTCCGCGCCTTAGTCGACGGCTGCCCTGAGCAAGTCGGCCAGATGCATTGGCCGACCCGCCCCGGGCACTGCCGGCCCCTCGTTGAGGTGCATCAGGCACCCGGGGTTGTCCGCGCACACCACCTCCGCGCCTGTAGCGGCGAAGGCCTCTAGCTTGCGGGTGCGCATGCGGCGGGCGACTTCCGGGTGATCGAAGGAGAAGGAGCCGCCGAAGCCGCAGCATTCGCCTGAAGGCGGGGCTTCGACGACCGTGTAGCCGGCGTCGGTTAGCAGCTCGCGCGTCTCGGTGGTCAGCCCCAGGCCATGCTTCGACTGGCAGGCGTCGTGGATCGTCACCACGCCGCTTGCTCGACCCAGCATCTCGTCGGGAATCCCTCGCTCAGCTACATAGCTAGTGAAGTCCCGCACCTTGGCGGCCGCCGCCCGGGCACGCTCGGCCCACGCCGGATCGTCCTCTGACAGCCGCGCGTAGTCATTCAGCATCGCGCCGGCGCAGCTGGTTGACGTGCTTACCACTGCGTCCACCTCAAGCCGCTCAATGGCTTCGACGGTCTGCCGCATCATCCGCGTCGCTTCATCCTTATATCCCGCGTTGATCGCGGGCAGCGCGCAGCACGATGGAAACTGCACGGGATCGACACCGACCCCCAGCGCCTCCAGTACCGCCACCGCGGCCTCGCCGGTCTCCGGCGAAAGCCAGTCCGTCAGGCAGCCGGGGAAATACGCCACCCGCGTGGTCGCCTTGGAGTCCTTCGTCGCCAGTTCACCAATACGGTCCCGGAACGGCCGTCGCTGCACGTTCGGCAGCGGCCGCCGTTTCAGTGGCGATCCTGGCAGCTGACGGCCCAGCGCCTGCAACCACGGAGCCTTAGAGGCCAGCCGCGCTCCGCGCTCCAGCATCCCTTCGTCCGCCAGCGCGCCCAGGGCGCGCTTCTTCATGGTGTTGCTGGAATGCCCCTCGGCCACCGCCCGCTCGCGGACATCGAGGATCAGGTCATGAATCGGAATCCCCGCCGGGCACACGCTGGCGCAGGCCCCGCAGCCGGCGCAGAGCGACTGCGGCCCGGCAATGTGCTCCAGGCCGTGGTGATAGGGCGTCACCAACAGCCCGATGGGCCCTGTGTAGATGTGCCCCATCGCGTGTCCGCCCACCTGCTGGTAGACCGGACACACATTCGAGCAGGCCCCGCAGCGCACGCACTGCAAGGCCGAGCGCATGCGCGGGTTGCTGCGAATGGCCTCGCGCCCGTTGTCCAGCAGCACGATGTGGACGTGCCGCGGACCGTGCACGCCCATCGAAAGCGAAAGCTCGATGTCGGCGCTGCGGCTGGGGCCCGAGATAAATGACACGTAGGTCGAGATCGGCTGGCCGGTCGCGCTACGCGGGAGGCTCTCCAGCATCGTCGTGGCGTCGGCCAGGGTGGGTACCAGCTTGTCGATGCCGGCAATCACGATGTGCACTGGCGGCAACGCGCTGGCCAACCGCGTGTTGCCCTCGTTGCATACCAGCATCACGGTCCCTGACGCGGCCACCAGCGCGTTCGCGCCCGTGATGCCCGCGCCGGCCTCGATGAAGCGGCTGCGCAGGTGGCGGGCCGCCGCTCCCACCAACACGTCGGGATCCGGCGGCAGGTCTTCGCCGGTGGCCCGGCTGATCAGTTCGGCCGCGCGCTCGCGAACGATGTGTAGGGCGGGGGCGACGATGTGGGAAGGACGCTCCCCCGCTACCTGCACCAGGAACTCGCCGAGGTCGGTCTCCACGACCTCGATGCCGTTGTCCTCGAGGGCGGCGTTGAGTTGGATCTCCTCGGTGGCCATCGACTTGCTCTTGACCACCATCTGGACCTCATGGTCGTGCAGCACCTGCAGGGCGGTCGCAACAGCGCCCGCGGCGTCGGTGGGTCCATGCACCACGGTCCCCACGGCCTGCGCCGCGGCCGTGAACTCCTCCACCAACTCCGGCATTCGGTCCAGCGCGGCCTGGCGCCGGCCGCCCAGGTCGGCCTGGCTACCCTCGAAGTCGCGAGCGCTGAAAGCCGCGTCGCGGCGCTCGCTGAGCTGCGGCAGCGAGCGGCCCAGGGCCACCGGCAGCGACTCTGATTCCAGCGCTTCCCGTAGCCGCTCCTTGAACGGCGGGATCGTGTGCGCGGCGCTACCGGCCGCCATCAGGGCCTCGTCGCTTGCGGTACGGCGCGCACACGGGTGGGCTTACCAGGGCATGCGGTGGTAGTCGGTCAGGTGCACCTCGCGGCCGGTGATGCTGGATGTCTCGGCGGCCTGCAGGATCTCGATGATGTGTCGGCCGTACTCGCTGCTTGTCTGCGGCCGCATGCCCATCTCGATCGACTGCGCGAAGTGGCGGTACTGCTCGCAGAACCCGTGCCTGCCGTCGTGCTCCACCTCGCGCCATTCGTTCTTCTGGCCGACGCGCACCGATCCGCGGATGGTGTACTGGATTTCGCCCAGCGCGCAGTGCGCCTCGATTCCGTCGGTCGCGCAGCCGTTGACGCTGCCCACCACCACCAGGAGGCCGGGAACCCCGTTGGCGTACTGCACGAACGCCGTGGTCACATCGTCGGCGCCCTGGTAGTGCATGGAGGTGCTCTGCTTGGCCTTCACGGCCACGGCCCTCGACCCAATGCAGTGGGTCAGCCAGTCCACGGCGTGGACGCCGTTGCCCATCCACATGCCGCCGCCCATCCAGCGGGTGCGGTACTGGTAGCGGCGTCCGCCGAAGCCCCAGTTCTTGTTGAAGCGCGAGAGGGCCGTGACCACCGGGCCAAGGTCGTTGGAGTCCAGGATTTCCCGCGCTTTGCGCGGCGCCGGGTGGAACCGCCCCGTCAGCCCGATTTGCAGGATATTGCCGGAGGCCTGTTCGGCCTCGATCATGCGGTCGCATTCCTCCAGCGTGTTGGCCATGGGCTTTTCGACCAGGACGTGACGTCCGGCGTTGAGCGCGTCGACGGTCAGGTCGGCGTGCAGGTGGTGGCCCAGGATGATGGCCACGGCGTCCACGTTGGGGTCTTCCAGCAGCTTGTGGTGGTTGGGGTAGACCGCCGGGATTTCCCACTCCTTGCGGTGCGACTCGCGCAGATCCTCCACCAGGTCGGCCGCGGCCACGCAGCGCGCGAACCCCTCGTCCTCGGCGATCTTCAGCGCGGTGAGGTGCGCATTCGCGATTCCGCCCAGTCCGACCACTCCGATACCAAGCATCGTGCCCTCCAGAATTCGGAACCCTGACCCTGGGCAACCATGGTGCCAGCGCCCCGCGCAGTCGGCATCCCGAGGCGGCGAATGGGGCTGCGAAGTGGGCGCCTTCGCGCACGTAAGAGTTTTTTCCAAAAAACTCTTGACCCGCGGCGGGGCACTTTCGGCCGGCATTTGGGGAGTGCCGGGCACGGCAGATTAGATGCCGATCAGCGACGACCCGGAGTGATGCGAGCGGCACGCCGCCGGGCGAGGTGACGGCGGCGCGTCGCTTGACAGGCTCAGGACGAAGGGAGGGGTCGGCAGGCATCCGGGAATGGGGTTGTGGAGACATCGGGAATAGTGTACTCTGAACGAGAACGCACGGCAAGTGCATTCCCGTCAAGCAGCCGGCGAGGTCTGCGAGCGGGGGTGACGACCAGGCTTCAACTCCCGCGACGATGAGCCGGCACCAGACAGCCCGTAGGGGCAGGCCAGCTCCTCGAATGCGTCCGGTCAGGGGGTGGTGGCGGCCGTTCCTTCGGGCGAACGCCGGCAGCTCAGCCGTAGCACCACGTAGGCGGCTGCGGCCGATGCTAGCGATCCGGCGAGGATCCCCAGCCGGTCCCCGGCAAAGTAGTCGCCGCTGCCGTGCTCGAAGGCGAGGCCGGCGATGAACAGGCTCATGGTGAAGCCGATTCCGCAGGCAAAGGCGACGCCGGCAATCTGCGCCCAGGTGACGCCGCGCGGCAGGGTTGCCAGGCCAAGGACGGCGGCAATGGCCACAAAGCCAAGAATGCCGATCGGCTTGCCGAGGAAGAGCCCGGCGGCAACGCCCACCGTGACGGGATGCAGGAGCTCGTCCGGGCCGATTCCGGATAGCGCCAGCCCGGCGTTCACGAAGGCGAAGACGGGCAGGATGACGAACGCCACGGGCGTGTGCAGATCGTGCTCAAGCTTTCGCAACGGACATTCGCCCTGCGGGTCACGCATGGGAATGCAGAAGGCGATCAAGACGCCGGCCAACGTGGCATGCACCCCGGACTTCAGCACGGCGACCCACAGGACAATCCCGATGAGAAGGTAGGTGGACACGCGCGTCACACCCAGCCGGTTGAACAGGACCCCGGCCGCCAGCGCGGCCCCGCCGATCAGGAGCGCCGGAACGGCCAGGTCACCCGAGTAGAACATGGCGATGATCACGATTGCCGCCAGGTCGTCGAAGATGGCCAGGGTGAGCAGAAAGGTCTTGAGCGGCGTGGGGATCCGCCGGCCAAAGACGCTCAACAGCCCCAGGGCGAAGGCGATGTCGGTGGCGACGGGGATGCCCCAGCCATCCAGCGCGATGGGGTCCTGCCAGTTGAAGGCGAGGTAGATCGCCGCCGGCACCAGCATGCCGCCCAGCGCGCCGAATCCGGGCAAGGCAATGGCCCGCACGGACGAGAGCTCGCCTTCCAGGATCTCGCGCTTGACCTCCAGGCCGATGACGAAGAAAAACAAGGCCATCAGGCCGTCGTTGACCCACAACAGCAGCGGCTTGTTGATGACCAGGTCCGCGACCTGTACCGCAACGACGGTGTCCAGCAACGACGCATAGATGCCCGACAACGGCGAATTGGCGGCGATCATGGCCGCCACCGCGGCCCCGAACAGCAGGATCCCGCCGGCCGACTCCAGCTTGATGAAATCGCGGATCGTAAAGGCCGGCCCGCCGGACGTGGCGTTCGGTTCGTCGGATGCGTGGACTGTCAAATTGTGTCCCTAAAGGTCTTAAGTCTCCGGCGAGCTTAGCCTCCGGCGCCTCGTGCGGCCCGGCCTGCCTCCCGCGCGCACGGGCAGGCCGACTGATCACCATCTGGCGTGAGGGGCCGCTCCGCCCGCTGTGTTGGGACGCCACATCGCTGCATTTGGACAGTTGCCGTCGGTTTTGCGTGAACGCGCCCCGGCCATACGAGACCCTTGCGTAACCCGAGTCTTGTGTGGCCTGCCGGAAGACCTGCACGGCGCCCGCTTGTCACAATTGGTCTGCCTTTCGGCGTGTGAGTGGCGTGAAACAAAGAGCGCAGAGAAATGGCCGGCTGGTATGGGTATGCGAAATCCCAGAACGCGGAATCGCCGGAGGATCCGGCCTACAGCCGCGTAACGAACCCCGAGCGCTTTCGGCCGTTGCATTCGGCCATGCTGGAGGTTCTGGCCCGGCTGGAGAACGATTTCGACGTCGAGCGCACCGAGGGGTACGGCCTGGACGCTGAACTGGAGCGGGGACTTAAGCCTGCACGTCCGCATGTGCGACTCGATCCCAGGGACCCCGAGGCCGCCCCAATTGTGGTGGTGTTCTCGACGTTTCCGGGACTTAACGTCCGATTCGGGCGGTGGTTCAGCGAACCATTTCCGAGCTGTGGCTGCGACGCGTGCGATGAGTCAGCAGAAAGCGAGATCGAACGGCTCAACGAGATGGTCGACGATGTCGTCGCCGGGAGGTTCCGCGAGGCGATCCGACGTCCGCTGATTTCCTTCAGGGGGACTGGATGGAGGGAGACGAATTTCTGGTCGTCAGTCGGGAGACGCACGAACAGATCCCGCGTTGACAGTTTGCGTGCGCGTGAGATAAGCGGTGGGCGTCGGCGGCTGGACCTGAACTGGAAGCCGTGGCGCCGGAGACGGACCATCAGCTAGCGTTTCGCCTGCGGCCACACGCCAGGCGAGCCTTCGAGTCTCACGAGGCACGGCGAAATGGAGAGTTTCAGCGTGGACTCTCCCCACAGAAAGTTTGCAGCACAGTCAGTCGTGAGTACGCCTGAGCTTCAGTTGCGGACGTTGTTTGTGTTGGATGGGGCGAGGCGGATTGTCGGGACGCGGGAGGCAGTGCCTGGGTTAGGGCCGTTGTTCTCGCTGATTCGGGATTGGGATAGTTGCGCGTGGGCGGTGCGGGCGGATGTGGATCGGGATGTAGCGGATGAACTGGATGGGCTGGCCGGGAACGAGCCGCCGGTGACGGATTTGCGGCAGGTGCCGGTGTATGCGGAGCGGTACAAGTCCCTGCTGGAAGGTCGAGTGGATTCAGGGCCTTCGTTCGCGTTCCCAGAGACGATCACCCGGCCTGCTGGCGTTGTTGTGATTGAGGACATTGACGTACTTTCCCGACATTTTTCGGGGTGGGCGGCGAGTGAGATTCCGGGGTGCGCGCCGATTGTCGGGGTGGTGGAGGACGGATATGCGGTGAGCGTTTGTTTCAGCGCGCGGCGCTCAGATGAAGCGGCAGAAGCGGGGGTTGAGACGGCGGTGGATTGGCGGGGGCGTGGGCTGGCGCCGCGGGTTACGGCTGCATGGGCATCGGCGGTTCGAGGGTCGGGGCGGATTCCGCTGTACAGCACGTCGTGGTCGAACGAGGCGTCGTTGGCGGTGGCGCGGAAGTTGGGACTGGTGGGGTTCGGGTGTGTGCGGAGTGTTTGGTGGAGTGTTTGGGCGCCGTGATGGTCGATCGCCTGTTTGCTGAGCCCAGCCTGGCCGCGTTGTATGACGCGTCTTGCGTAGGACGGCGGGACTTCGGGTTCTATCTTCCGCTGGTGATGTCAGCGAAGAGCGTGCTGGATGTGGGCTGCGGTACGGGTGAGCTCCTGCACATGGCGCGGCAAGCCGGGCATACGGGCCGGCTGTGCGGCCTCGACCCCGCCGCAGCGATGCTTGAGCAGGCACGGAAACGGCCGGATATCGAGTGGGTGCTGGGCGACATGGCCTCGGTCGAGTGGTGTCGTGCGTTCGAGCTCGTCGTGATGACGGGTCATGCGTTTCAAGTGTTCCTCGACGACGACGAACTGCGAGCTTCGCTGGCCGCCATACGGTCGGCTCTCACCAGGAAAGGGCGCTTCGTATTCGAGACCCGGAATCCGCTGGCTCGGGCGTGGGAGACCTGGACTCCCGATCATGCGGTGGAGGTGGTGCATGAAGGCCGCGTCGTTCGAATGGCGCATCAAGTGGAGACGCCGATTTGCGGCGACCGTGTCTCGTTCACCATTACGTTCACAAGCCCAGCCTGGGAACAGCCGCAGGTCAGTCGAAGTACGCTGAGATTCCTCAGTGCAGACGCGCTGTCCTCGTTTCTGTCGGATGCGGGCCTGGAAGTTCAGGAGCAGTTTGGAGACTGGGACCGGAGCGCGCCGCGGGATACGAGTCCCGAGATCATCACGGTCGCAGGTCGGGGCTGACTTGGGCTTCGATGCACTGGACGTCTGGCGATCAGATCGTTCTGTATGAGATGTGGGGGCGGGGCATTGCCGGCGCCCGGCCCGTGACGGTGGTTGAGGACATGCCGACTCACCTGGCGCTGTACTCGCACCCGGGCGTGACGATTGCCACGCGAGGCAACGCACATTTCAGGTCTCTGAGCTTCTCGGACCGGATTGACCTGATGATTCGGGGGGTTGACCCGAACCTTGGAGAGTTCAGAGACGTCGTCACGCCGTTGCATAGCCACGTGCTGACGCTCACTCCTCCTGAGTCCGGGCATGCGGTGTGGCTGTTCTGGTCTTCGGATTGGGAGTTCAAGCGCTGGTACGTAAATCTGCAGTCGCCGCTGCGTCGCGTGCGTCACGGTGTTCAGCTTCACGACTATGTGCTGGACATTGTCGTGAGCCCGGATATGTCGTGGGCCTGGAAGGACACGGACGAGTTTGAGGCGTTGATCGCCCTCGGGTTCTTCAGTGCAGAGCAGGCAGCGTCGATACGAGACGAGGCGGCGCGGGTGGTGCGCACTATCGAGAACGGCGGCCGACCGTTTTGCGACGGCTGGCCGGACTGGCGGCCGGATGCGAGTTGGGCTGTCCCGCGGCTACCGGACGACTGGTCTGATGTGGATGGCGGAGAGGCGGCACGAGGGACAAACACTGGGAAGCCATAGGGTGACTCGTCCTGCGAGCGAAGGGCTGGGCCAGGACCTGTTCGGTGGAGGCAGTGGAATGAGGCGCCAGCTAATTTCGCCTGGGGAGCTTCTGGGTGTTGGTGCAGGGGTGGTCGGAGGCGAATTGGGTGCAGCCGAGGAAGCGGCCGGGGCGGCCCCGGCGGATGACCATGACGCCGGCGCGGCAGGTCTCGCAGACGGGCGGAGTGGCGTTGCACGAGGGGTTGGTGCAGCAGGACGAGCGGCCGGAGATAGTCACGAAACCGCGCCGGCAGGTCTGGCAGCGGGGGGCGCGGTAGCGGCAGAAGGGAGCGTTGAGGCAGGTCATGCTCTGGCCCGTACTGGACACGTCGAGCCTCCCGGTGCGGCAGCGGGGGCAGGTGGGCGTGCGATCCCGCTTGAACTCGCCGAGGCGGCGCAGGCCGGGGGATTCTCGAAGCAGTTCGTTGACGAACGCGGAGGGGCGCCGGGAGTCGGCCACCAGGTAGGTCCCTCGACGCGCGCGCGTCATGGCGACGTAGAAGAGGCGGCGCTCCTCGGCGTGGCGAAACGAGCCACCGGGCGGCGGGGGCAGCACGAGATCGAGCAGCGG
The DNA here is from genome assembly GCA_026707585.1 of Chloroflexota bacterium. Taxonomy (GTDB): domain Bacteria; phylum Chloroflexota; class UBA11872; order UBA11872; family UBA11872; genus UBA11872. Next base: position 68,961 of record JAPOWQ010000025.1, read on the forward strand.
ATCTTCCTCGTGCTGGGCCGGAAAGCCGAGGCGCGCGTCCCTGAGGTCGAGCACGACCACGTAGTCGGCCTCGCGGCCCTTGGCGGCATGCACGGTGCTGAACTCGAGGCGCAGCCGCCCGCGACGTGACCCGGGGAGCGCGCCCTTGCTTCTGCGGTAGCGGCCGAGGACGAGCACGGATACCGGCGGGCCGCCGGCGTCCTCGCAGGCCTCGATGTCACTCAGGGCGTCCCGCAGTCCGGGGGCGGGGGCATCGCTGGCGATCACGGTGACGCCGCCGTCGCGCACGCCACGGGCCGGGCGCAGCGTGCGCTGTGTCTGCGCGGGGTTGCGCACCACGAAGGCGGTGCTGGGTTCCATGATGGCGCGGGCGAAGCGAAAGGTGCGGCTGAGCGCCCGCTCGCGTACGTGCCCGAGGAAACGCCCGCACTCGCGCACGAGGGCGACGTCGCTGCCGGCAAAGCGGTAGATCGACTGCCAGTCGTCGCCAACGAGAAAGTAGGCGACGCCAGGGCGCTTGAGCGCCTGGAGCAGCGCCATGCGGCCCGCCGAGATGTCCTGAAACTCGTCCACCACCACGTAGCGGTAGGGCGACTGCCAGCGGCCGTTGCGGATGTGAGCGGCGGCGTGGTTGATCAGATCGTGGAAGTCCTTGTCCTCTCCCAGCAGCCGGTCGTAGCGGGCGTTGACCTGCTCGAAGAGGTCAAGGAACGCCTCGCTGCGGGTGGGATCGCGCGACTCACGCGCACGTTTGCGGAGCGTCTCGGCGGAGACGCCGCTGGTCTTGACGTGGTTCAAGAACGTCGCGATCAGCTGCGCCAGCCATGAGATCAGCCAGCGTCCCAGTTCCAGGAGGAGCGTGCGGATCGGGACACGCTGGAAGGTGACACCCTCCTCCTCGAGCTGCTTGCGCAGGCTCAGGCGAAGCACGCCCTCGCGCTGCTGCCAGCTGTAGGTCTCAATCAGTTTCGTGCCGTACTGCTGGTGGATGTCGCGCTTCCAGCCGACGCCTTCGACGTATCCGGTCCAGCCCCCGGGCGCGCGGTTCTGACGGTCCAGAGCGAAGTGTTCGATGTAGATGTCGTGGTCCGGAAGGTAGAAGTCGGGCCGGTACTGGCGATGCCGAGGGGTGACGGTCTCGACGGGATAGGGCCGCTCGTATCGAAAGCTGATGCCGTTCTGGGTCAGGAAATTGGCGATTTCCAGTTCCTCGAAGCTCTTGACCAAGTCGCCGTTGAGCGTTCGCAACTCGGAGCGGCGGACGTGGTCGTAGTACTCGCCGGGGGTTTTGAAGTCGAAGTGCGAGCGGTAGTCGGCGCGGTGGCGCGTGATGAAGTCCGCGACCACTCGGCTCTGCCGTGGATCGTCGAGCAGGTCGACGAGGATGCGGTCGATGGCCACGGGGAGCATCGCCTCGTCTTCCGCCAGCCTTGAGATCGTCGGCGCGGCTTCGACGTCGGCGATGACGCGTCGTCCGAAGGCGTGGAAGGTGGAGACGTGGACGCCGGCGAGGTCGTCCGGCAGGCGCTCGCGAATCTCCTGGGCGGCCTTGCGGTTGAAGGCGAGCACGAGGATCTCGTACGGCGGGACGCCCCGGTTGCGGACGAGGTGGGCGATCTTGCCGGTGATGACGGCGGTCTTGCCCGTGCCAGCCCCGGCGAGCACCAGCGTGGCGTCCTCGTCAGTGGCGATGGCGGCCGCCTGCTCGGGCGTCGGCGGCGAGGCGAGCACGTCCAGGGCCGCACGGGCCACGGCGGGAGCGGCGGCGGCGACGAAGCGAGCGTTGGCGGCTTCCCTGGCCGCCTCGTACGCCTCAAGGCGCGCGACCGGCTGGAGGCGTGCGAGCGCCTCGGCCACCTGTGCGGGCAGGAAGCCTCGTGTCAGGGCGCCACCTCCGCGCTCGACGGTGCTGGCGATGTCCGCCTGGAGCCCGCTGGCCTGAGACTCGCGCGCATAGCGGCTGCTGGCGTGGAGACGGGTCAGGCGGTCATCAAGTTGAGTGAGTTGGGTTCCGAGCGCCCGGGCGACGCGGGCGACGTCCTCAAGTACCGCCGTATGGAGCCGTTCGGCCTCCTCACGGGCGAGCCCGCCGATGGAGTGCTCGGCGCCGGCGGCCTCGCGGACGGTGAGTCGCGTCCAGAACCATGAGCGGCGCGTCTGGATGCTGTCGATTGCGCCAACCGGCGTGCCCTGGGCGTCGCCGAAACGCAGCACGCCGTGGTCGAGCGAGACATGTGCTGGTCCGGTACCTAGCAGCCGAACGAGAGGTGCGCTGGTTGCAGTTACCGGGCCGGTGCTCTGTTTCATAACTGGGTGGGATTCAGAAACACTCGGAATGACCGCGACAGCATAGTGAGGTCAGCGCGGGAAGGGCCGCCACGTTCAGTGCAGGGCCGGGCCGACCGCGAGCGCCTCGATCTCGGCTTGCGGGCTGCCGACCAGCGGCTCATGTCCGACAGCGAGCCGCCCAAGCCGAACCGCGACGCCGGCATGCGCTAGCTGGCGAAGAACGGGGTTGGAACTTCCGTTGGCGGCGACATATTTCGGCCACATTTCGTCCCTACCGTCATTCGTGTGAGAGGCACAGCACGAAGGCGGAGCGCGATGACTGGAATGAAGCTGACGGCGAGGACGAAGCAGGTGTTGGCGGGGACGGTCCTGGGGGCCGTCCTCGGGGCCGGCGTCCTGGTGGGCTGCGGCCCGAACGGCGCCGGCGGGCAAGCGATCGCTGAGCGCGGTGGCGGCGAGGTCGCCGGGGAGCATGGCGCGGGCGGCGAAGGGTCCGGCGGCGAGGGTGGAGCCCCCGCCGGGGGCAGCGAGGAAGCCAGCGGCGCGGCGCTGGCGCCGGACGCGATGTTCGACGCGGTGCGCAGCGGGGCGCGGCTGATCCTGAGCTACGACGCGGCGCAGCAGGCGTTCACGGGAACGGTGGAGAACACGACCAGCAACGTCCTGGGGCAGGTGCGGATCGAGGTGCACCTGTCGAACGGGGTGGAGCTGGGGCCGACGACGCCGGTGGACCTGCAGCCGGGCCAGGCGATACCGATCGAGCTGCCGTCGACGACGGGGTCGTTTACGGGCTGGATTGCCCACGCGGAAGTGGGCAGCGGCGGCGAGGGCGGCCAGGCCGGCGGTGAGGCCCGGGGCGAAGGCTCGGGCGGTGAAGGCGCCGGGGGCGAGGGCCACGGGGCCGGCGGCGAAGGTGGCGGCGAAGGCGGAGCGGCCAGCGCGGAAGCCGCGCGGGAAGCCGCGATGTCGAGCCCGATCACGCCGCTGGACCAGCCCTGGACCGGAGTGCTGGGCGGGATCGCGGTGGACGCGCGCTACGACGCGGCGACGCAGACGATCCACACGACGGTGCGCAACACGCTGGGCCAGCAACAGTGCTACGTACAGGTGGAACCCCACCTGAAGGCGGGCGCGCCGACGGTCGGCGAGTTGGGGCCGGGGCAGGTGGGCGACCTCAATCCGGGCCAGCAGGCGACGTCGAGCCTGGGAGTGGCGAGTGAGCCGAACCTGGCCGGGGTGGCGTTCGACGGCTACGTGATCCACGTGGAAGTGTTCGACTGCGGCGGGCCGGGGCCGGTGCCGCACACGGGTGGTGGCGAAGGATCGGGCGGCGAGGGCGCCGGGGGCGAGGGCCACGGACCTGGCGGTGAAGGCGGGAGCGAACGCGGCTCGGGTCGTGGGTGATTGTGAGTGTTCGATGACGAAGACCGCTTGCCCCAACCCTTTCCGCCAGGAAATGCGTTTGCTTAACTTGAGGGTGGTTGCCCGGAAGACCCCTCACCGATTTCGGCCGGGGACGGCCGAATCTGCCTCTCCCCTCGGAGAGGGTGAAGAAGGGCGTCCCCTTGACGAAAGTGCGACCCAACAATGTTGCTCTCCGCCGAAGTGGCGCTTGCGGAACCCGAAGGGTGGTTGCCCGGAAGACCCCTACCGGGTTCGGCCGGGGACGGCCGAACCCCGGCTCGAGTCCGGGGCAGGTTCTGCCTCTCCCCTCAGAAAAGGTGAAGAGCGCCGTGCCCGATGAATGTGGGAGTCCGTCCGCCGGACTGCAGGAGGATCCGACGTGGACCGCACCGTCCTGATCGTGGAAGACGATCCGCGTATCGCGCGATGGGTGCAGGTGTACTTCGAGCGCGCGGGGTTTGCGGCCGAGATCGCACAAGATGGGGCCGCCGGGTTGGCGAGCGCCCGCGAGCTGTCGCCGGACCTGATCATCCTGGACCTGATGCTGCCCCTGATTGACGGCGTTGAAGTGTGCCGAACCCTGCGCCGCGAGTCGGACGTTCCGATCATCATGCTGACGGCCAGGGAAGCCCATACGGAGCGGGTCATCGGGCTGGACAGCGGCGCCGACGACTACGTCGTCAAGCCGTTCGATCCGGGCGAGCTGATTGCGCGGGCCGAAGCGGTGCTTCGTCGCGTCAAGGGCCGAGTCCAGCACGTGCTGACCCACGGCGATATCGCCCTCAATGAGACCACCGGTAGCGTGACTATCAATGGCGAACCGGTGTCGCTGAGCCGGCGGCAGATTTCGCTGCTGTCCACCTTCATGCGCCATCCGAACCAGGTGCTCACGCGGGAGCAGATCATCGAGCTGACGTTCGATCACGGATTCCAGGGGTTCGACCGGGCCATCGACAGCCAAATCACGCGCTTGCGAAAGCAGATCGCGCGAGACGGGCGCCAGCCCATCCAGACGGTCTACGGCGCCGGCTACAAGTTCGTGATCGAGGACGCGTGATGTCGCTGCGCTGGCGGATCATGGCGTCGATCGTCGCGGTGATCCTGCTGACTGTCGTCGTCAGCGTGGTGGTGGGCTATGTCACGACGCAGGCACGGCTGGGGGCGTTTGTGGAGGAGCTTGGCGATTCCCAGGCGAGCCGGCTGGCGCTGAACCTGAGCCGGGCGTACACGACGGCCGGCGGCTGGCAGACGGTGGATCGTCCCTTGTCCGAGGCCGGTTACCTCGCGGAGTCCGTCGCCCGGAGCGAACGATCCGGCGAGCATGGGGGTGAAGGCGCCGAGGCCGGCGATGACGATTCGCTGCGAGTGGTCGTTGTGGGCGTCGATGGACGAGTCGTGACGGACAACGCCGGCGAGCTATCGCCGGGCGCCACGGCGCCGGAGCTCGCCGGGCGTCGCGAGACGCTGGTCGATCTGGCGACGAATCAGCCGGTAGGCCACGTCTACGTGGACGTGAACCATGAGTTCCTATCGACCGAGTCGCACGGATTCCTCAGCACGCTCCTGACCATCACCGGAATCGGCGGCCTGGTGACGGTTGGCGTTGGCGTTGGGCTGGCGGCCTGGCTGTCCAGGCGGATCACCGGCCCCGTGGCGGCCCTGACGAAGGCCACGCAAGCGATCTCTCGAGGCGATACGACCAACCTGCCGGTCACGTCCGGGGACGAGTTGGGGCAGATGAGCGCGGCCTTCAACCGCATGGCGTCCAGCCTGGCGACGCAGCGCGAACTGCGCCGGCGGCTGGTGAACGACGTGTCGCACGAGCTGAATACGCCACTGAGCGTGATCCAGCTTGAAGCGCGGGGGCTGCGGGACGGCCTGCAGACGCCGGAGGCGACGTCCGACCACATCATCCAGGAAGTCGAGCGGCTGCGCGGACTGGTAACCGACCTGAACTCGCTGGCGGAAACCGAGCACGGGGAGTTGAGTCTCTCGCGCGAGGAGACTTCGATTCGCGATCTGCTGGCCTCCGAGATGGATCGCTGGCGGCCCCAGGCTCAGGCTCGCCAGATCGAGTTGTCGCTTGACGCGGGCCCGCAGCTGCCGGATCTGTGCCTTGACCGGATGCGGATGAGCCAGGCCCTGGGCAACGTCCTGGGCAACGCAATCGAGAGTGCGAAGGACGGCGGGGACGTGGTGGTGCGTGTGGCGCTGGAATCCGACGCAGTGATGGCTATCTCGATCATTGACGACGGGGTCGGCATCGATGCGGCCGACCTGGCCCACGTCTTTGACCGCTTCTACCGGACCGAAGACTCGCGCCTGCGCCGCAGGCAGGGTCGGGGGTTGGGGTTGTCAATTGCTCGATCGATTGTCGAAGCGCACGGCGGATCGGTTGACATAACTAGTGACGGGTCTGGGCAAGGCGCCACTGTCACGATTCGGCTGCCCATCGACAGCTGAGAGCCGTCTTGCTCAGCCCTTTTTGTCTGCTGTGTCGTTTAAGCCAATGATAAGCTGGGGAATCATTGGTCGTCTCTTAAGGCATTACCTGGCACATGAAGGAATACACCGCTACCACCACCCAGCGCAACCAGGTCACCATCCCGGCCGCGGTGCGACGACTGCTGGGCATCAAGCCCAGGGACAAGGTCGCCTTCACCATCGACGACGCGGGCACGGTTCGGCTGGCCGCCGCTCAATTCACGCTGGAGTCCGCCTACGGCTCCGTCCGTCCAACCGCGCAGCCCGAGGACTTTGAGCAGTTGTCGCGAGACGCCAAGGACGAGAAGGCCATGGCCACGGCACGGGAATTGCGTGGGGAATGAGGTTCCTGGACACCAATGTCATCCTGCGATTCCTAACCCGCGACGATGAGGCGAAGGCTGCGGCTTGCTTCCGGCTGTTTCAGCGGGCGCAGCGCGGCGAAGAAGAGATCCTGACCTGCGAAGCGGTCGTCAGCGAAGTCGTTTATGTCCTGTCGTCGCGGCGTGCGGGCTATGGCCTCAGCCGCGAGGCCATCCGCGGCCGCCTGGAGCCCATTCTCACGCTTCGAGGTCTCCGGCTTCCCCAGAAGCGTGTCTACCTGCGGGCGCTGGACATTTATGCGGCGTCGCCGTTTCTTGACTTCGAGGACGCCCTGGCAGCGGCTCACATGGAACGGCAAGGCATTTCGGAGATTGTGAGCTACGACCGGGGCTTTGACCGGGTGCCTGGCCTGCAGCGGGTTGAGCCCTGAAGTAGCACCGAATCTGCAAGTTGCAGGCGTGGTGACTTAGCGTCTTGATAGAGGCGGCAGGCGCGGTCGTGAACCGTGCCTTGTAGTCTCCCAACTCGGGGCCAAGGAAAGTGGGGGGAGCACGTGATCGGGGCGATTATCGGGGACATCGTCGGGTCGGTCTATGAGTGGCGACGGATCAAGACCAAGTCGTTCGAGTTCTTCGTCGACCAGTGCGAGTGCACCGACGATTCGATCTGCACCGCCGCGGTGGCCGACATCCTGATCCACGATCTCTCGCCGGCCCAAACGCTTCAGCGATGGTGCCGGGAGTACCCGCGCGGCGACTACGGGGGCAGGTTCGCGGAGTGGATCAAGATGGACCCGCCCCGGCCGTACGACAGCTTCGGCAACGGCGCGGCCATGCGCGTCTCGCCGGCGGCCTATCTGAACCGCAACGCCGACCTGTCGATTGCGCTGGCTGCTTCAGACCTGGTAACCGCCGTTACTCATGACCACCCGGAGGGACTGAAGGGCGCCCGCGCCACCGTGCACGCGATCTGGCTGGGCTTCCAGGGCGAGACCGTCGTCGGGATTCGGGCCGCCATCGCCGAGACCTACGGATACGACCTTTCGCGCAGCGTCGACGACATCCGCCCCGGCTACCGCTTCAACGAGATCTGCCAGACGACGGTGCCGGAAGCCATTACCTGCGCCCTGGAGTCCAACAGCTTTGAAGACGCCATCCGCAATGCCGTTTCGCTGGGCGGCGACTCCGACACCCTGGCCGCCATCGCAGGTCCGATTGCGGAGGCGCTGCACGGGATTCCCGTCGGAATCCAGACGGAGGCCGAAGACGGGTACATCCCGAAGGACATTCTCCGCATCGTCCGAGAGCTCTACGAAGAGGACTGTCACTGACACCAAACGCGCGCTCGGGCTGCTTCAAAGATCCTTGAAGCGGGACAGCCTGGCGGCTCTCGGTCTACGTGGCCAGCGGCACCAGCTTCGATTCAAGGATGACCTGGTCGCGGGTCAGCAGGGGCACACCGTGAACCACGCTCGTCGCGGCGATGATTTCGTCCGCCGGATCGCTGCGGAAGTCGAGACGGGTCGACGCGCGGGCAACTCTCAAGTCAATTGGCCATCGGTGCAGGCGGCTCAGAACGCGAGTGACGTCCACGTCATCGAGGTCGATGTCCACTCGCTCAAGCTGCACGAGCTTGGCCAGTTCCCAGAGCACAATTGACGAGATTGACCACTTGTTTCGCGCCAGCAGTCGCTCTTCGGCAGGCCGAAGATCGCGCCGGACGGCATGGATGAGAATCTGGGTGTCAAGATTCAGCATCGGCGTTCCAGCGGACCCCTGTGGTCGAGATGTCGCCCTTGATCTTGATCTTGCCCCGCAGACTCCCGATCAGGTCCGCGTCGTGCTCGGGATAAGGTAGAACCCGCGCTACGGGTTTACCGTGCTTGGTGACTACCAAGCCATCGGCTTCGAGCTCGTCCAACAAGGCCAGACACTGGGCCTTGAACTGCGCCGCTCCGATCGTCCGCATGCTGTTTCGCACTCCTTGAGATGGGGTCTATGGTCATACAGTATGACTAGTCGCAAATGCTGTCCATAGCGCTGTAGCTTCGCGTGGACGGCCACTCGCGCCGGCAAGGGGTGACGACAGCCACAGCTTCTCGCATCCGCGCGAGGAGAGCGCTAAGTCACGGCCCTGATTGCCCGCGAAGCCCACGGGCTTCCGATCGAGTTCCGCGTCTGGCTACTTCCCCAGCTCGTCCAAGACCACGTGCGCCGCGTTGTGCCCGGGGGCGCCGGTGACCTCGCCGCCGGGGTGGGTGCCGGCGCCGCAGAGGTAGAGGTTCTTGATGGGGGTGCGGTAGTCGGACCAGCCGGGGAGCGGGCGGCGGGACATCATTTGTTGGGGGATCATGTCCACGTGCCGGATGTTGCCGTCGGTCAGGCCGATGCGGTCTTCGATGTCCTCGGGCGTGAGCATGGTCCAATCGATGATGGCGTCCCTGAAGTTGGGGGCGTAGCGGCAGAACTCGTCGATCAGCTTTTCGCCGAACTCCTGCCGCTTCTCCGACCACGTGCCCTCCTTGAGGTGCGCCGGCACGAAGAACACCCACATGGACAGCACGTGCTGTCCCTCGGGCGCCACGGATGGGTCGTACACGGTCGGAATCTGGACCTGGATGACCGGCGTCTCGGGGAGCCGCCCGTTCGTGGCGTCGAACCAGCTCGACTCGCAGTAGTCGGTTGAGGGGGCGAGATTGATCATCGAGAGGTGTTTGGGGTCGTAGTCGTCGCCCAGGTGGCGTGAGAAATCGGGCAACTCGCGTAGCGAGCAGAGGAACTTGACCGAGGCGGACTGCGTCTTCAGCGATTCGACCTCGTCCACGACGTCCTGTTCTACGTCCGACCCGTCCAGCAGCTTGGTGAACGTGCGCTTGGGGTCGGCGTTCGAGAGCACCAGGTCGGCCTCGATCACCTCGCCGTTGGCCAATTCCACGCCGGTGGCCTGGCCGTTCTCGGTCAGGATGCGGGCAACCTCTGCGCCGGTCCGGATCGACACGCCGGCCGACTCGGCGGAGCGGGCCATGGACTGAGTGATGGACCCCATGCCACCGCGCACGATGCCGTAGTTCTCGGTGTCCTCGCGGTAGGCACTGAACCGGTAGAGCGCCATGATGTAGGCGCTGCCGGGGGCGCTGAGGTTGCCCATGTCGATTGCGCCGATGCTCGCCATCGCCCGCATCTCGTCCGAGACGAAGGTGCGGTCGATCAGGTCGCGCACCGGGACGGTGAGCAGCGTTTCCAGCAGTTCTTCTTCTTCCTCGTCCTTGAACCGCTCCGTGAGCTCGGCCAGGGAGGGAGGCGGCTGCAGGTAGTAGTCGCTCAGAATCCGCACGGCGCGGTGCCAGAAGTTGGCCCAGTCCAGCCAGGCCTCGGCGTCCTCGGGCGAGAACTGGCGAATCTCTTCCGCAGTCTTCTCGTCGTCGTGCCACAGCCTGACGGCGCGCCCGTCGGGAAACGGGTGCAGGCGGCCCGGGTCCAGCGGGTAGACGTGAAACCCGTGGTTCCGCAGCTCGAGTTCGTCGATCACCTTCTGCTGCAGGATGTGGCACACGTAGGAGCAGGTGGAGATGTGAAAGCCGGGGAACCACTCCTCGGTCACGGCCGCGCCGCCCACCACGTCGCGCCGCTCCAACACCTGCACGTCCAGCCCGGCCCGACCGAGATACCCGGCGGCTACCAGCCCGTTATGCCCGCCGCCGACGATCACGACTTTCTTGTTCTCGGCCATGGCTTTCTCCCTTTCCCGCTGCCCCGAAAGCTCGCCGCCGTACGCTCTGAGCGCCAGTCCAAACGGCCGCAGGACGCCTGCGCCCCTCGTACCTGATGCAGCGCTGGGTTACGCGCCACCTCAGCGGGGCCACCGGGCTAGAATCCCACGCCGTTCGGAGGACGGGTCTGAGCTTATGACACGGGACTCCAGGAAGCCGCTTGGGCTTGACGATGTGTTCATCGTCGACTGCGACGTGCATGCCAACGAACCGCCCGAGGCGCTTGCGCCGTACATCGACATGCCCTGGCGCCGTTCATTGGAGCTGTTGGGCCGCGGGCCGCAGCGCTACCTGGACATTCCCGGCTACGCGCCGATCCTGAACATCGATCCCCCGTTTCCGGATCGCGGGCTGGGCAACCGCACCGTCGCCACGGCCCGGCAGATGCGTGACGAGTTGGACGAGTTGTCCATCGATGTCGGCATCCTCTTTCCCGACAACCTGCTGAAGATCGCGGTGTTCCCGCACGTCGACTACGCGGCGGCGCTGGGGCGTGCCTATAACGCCTGGCTGGCGGATGCGTGGGTGAGCCGCGAAACCGGCTTGTACGGCGCCGTGCTGGCCGTGCCGCAGGACCCTAAGGACGCGGCCGACCAGATCCGCACCTATGGCGCCGACGACAGGTTCGTGGCCGTCTATCTGCCCGTCGCGGGCCTGCGCCCGCTCTGGGGCGACCGCATGTACGACCCGATCTACGAAGCGGCGGAGGAGATGGGCCTGCCGGTGATGCTCCACAGCGTCGGCATCATCCACCCGCACTTCCCGTTCAACCTGGAGCACGTGGAGTCGCGCATCGTCCGCCATCCCATCAACCACGAGTTCGCGCTGATGGCCAACCTGTTCACCATGCTCACGTCCGGCGTGCCGGTCAGGTACCCGGACCTGGAGATCGTCTTCACCGAGGGCGGCGTGTCGTGGGTGCCCTTCTGCATGTGGCGGATGGATAAGGAATACGCCGAGATTCCCACCGGCGCTCCCTTCCTGGAGCGTCCGCCGAGCGACTACATCAAGGAGATGTATTTCTGTACCCAGCCGATCGAGGAGCCGGAACGCTCCCGCGATCTGCTGACCATGATCGACCTGTTCGATGGGCGCGATAAGGTCATCTTCGCTTCCGACTGGCCGCACCACGACTTCGACCATCCGCGCACGGTGCTGAACATGCCGTTCGACGCGGAGCTCAAGCGCAACATCATGGGCGAAACCGCCCGCCACCTCTTCAAGCTGCCGGTCCCCGTTCCCGTCGCCTGATGCCGCGCATCCGGGTGCGGCCGGCGGATGAGATCCAGCCCGGCCAGCCGGCCTTCGTGAGTCATGGCGATATCGAAATCGCGGTCTTTCGCGTGGACGACGGCTTTCGCGCCTACCGCAATCGTTGCCCCCACCAGCAGGGCCCGGTGTGTACGGGTCCCGTCAGCGGGACCCTGGTCGCGACGGCCGACACCGACTGGCGCCTGGCCTGGGTGCTGGACGGCCGGGTGCTGATCTGCCCCTGGCACAGCATGGAGTTTGACCTGGACAGCGGCCGGCGCATTCGCGCCCGTACCGAACGGCTGCGAGCGTTCCCCGTAGAAGTCGACAATGGCGAGGTATTTGTCCAGATCGGCCCGCGTGCCGCTCCAGCGGCTACGGGTTAGCGGGGCTGACGATCACCTCGATCTCGACGGGATCGTTGTCGAACCATCCCACCAGTTCCGCCAGCATGGAGACTCGCACGACATAGCGACCCGGCTCATCGGGCGCGCGCAAGTGTCCGGTGAAGGCATAGCCGAGCCCCGGCGGAATGTCACGGAAGATGTGGCCCAGCAGGACGACCCGGCCTTCGTACCTCGGCTGTTCAGTCTCGCTGCCGTCGTCGTTGACCTTCCACCAGCGCCAGCCCAGGCGAATGTTGGCTTCGTCGGTCCAGCTCTTTTGCCCGATATTGAGGGCGTCCACATGCAGCGGGAGCAGCTCCGAGGGCGTCGTGCGGAAGCTGGCGGAGGTACGCAACGCCAGGCTGGCCAGCATCCCGTCAGCGTGGCCCCCGAAGGCGGCGGGTAGCACCGGCTCGACTCGGACGTGGCGTTCGAACAGTCGCTCGCCATCCGCGGTCGCCCGCAGGGTGTAGCTGCCAGGGGCGCGCGGCGAAAACTGATGGACGGGGATCGCGTACACCTGCCCCGGTCGCAAAAACGGCGGCGGAAGCGCGTCGGTTTCGTAGGAGGTTTCGACCTCTCCGTCGTCCCGGATCCACTCCATGTACAGGCGGCGCACGCGGGAGTCGCCCGGCGGCAGCCAGGGCGCCGGCGTGGGATTCCGCATGACCATGGTGCTGATAAAGCCCGCGTCCGGATTGACGACGTCGGCCAGCGCGGTGACGTGCAGGTCGGCCCACCGGTCGGCAGGCGAGTTGCGGCGTTCGCCGAGCGTGATGAGCAAGCGGTCGCCGGATGTCCGGCTGTCTTCGACCTGGGGGCTGCGCGCAAAGGCTTCCCAAAGCACGCTGCGGCCGCCAATCATCCCGAGGTCGACTGCGACCGTACGGATCCCATAGGCCTGTAATCCGGCGGCCAGGCCCTCCAGTTCGCCGGCCATCAGCGGCTGGGTCATTTCCTTGAAGTACCAGTACTGCTGCCAGATATGTCCCGAGTAGCCATTGACGATGGGGCCAACGCCGGCTTCGGTGGCCATCCACATGCGCCAGACTTCTTCGCCTGCCGAGACCGGAACCAGGAGCATGGGGCCGGTGGCGGATTGGCTCAGGTCGGCTCGCAGGCGTTCGTCAGTCGGGATTGGGAATGTCGCCAGCGGTGTGGGGAACGCCTCCAGCACGACCAGGACGCTGGCAAGCAGGCCGAGCAGTGGGGCGGCCAGCCATCGGCGGGCGAGCCGGCGCCGCATGGCGTACACGCCGATGCCACCGAGCACGGCCAGCGCAAAGTGCCCGAGCAGCGAAAAGCGCGCCACCACGCGGATGGCGCGAAACACCGGCACGTGCTCGAACAGCAGGAGATAGGGCAGCTGGTGCTCGCTGACGATCTCGTTCCGCTTCCAGTGAGTTCCCAGCGAGAACAGCACGGCAACGGCGACAAGCGCGAGCAGGAGCGCACAGACCCTTCGCAGCTCGCGGCGTCGTTCGGTCCAGCCCAGCAGACCGGCTGCCAGCCCCAGGACGGCGAGCGTGGGGGGCCCAACGCCCGGAAAGACCCGCCGCTCGCCGCTGGGGACGGGAAAGCGATCCATCAGTGCGCCGTACCACTGCAATCGTCCGTTGGGCGAGAGGTAATCGCGCAGTTGCGGCGCATAGCTCTGAACCTCGGTAATGTCGCGGTTCGCCCGCCAGGCGTCCGAAAAGCTGAGGTAGCCGTGCACGATGGGAAGAAACGGCAGGCTGGCCACGATTCCGGCGCCGGCCAGGGCCAGCCCCATCCGCAGGTCGCGGGCGGCCAGGACCCGGTACACGGCCGGGGGTACGACAAACGCGGCGTAGACCATGGCCGCGATGACGCCCAGGTGCACCGCCGTCGATAGCTGGATCCACACCATCAGGGTCGCCAGCCCGAAGTCCAGCCAGCCGCCGCCGCGCCAGAGGCGAATCCCGAACAGCAGCACCAGCGGCAGGTACCACGCGCCCAGGAACTGGAAGTGGTTCGCGTATGCCAGCTGCAATGGCCCGAACGCGTATACCGTCCCGGCCAGCAGGGCCGCCGGCCGGGAGCGGGTGAGCCCGAGGACCGTCGCGTACATCGCACCGGCGTTCAAGGCGAAGGCCGCGATGTGGGTGAGGCTGTAGGCAAGCACCGGGCTCTGGGTGATCCACGCCAGCGGGCCGTAGATCGGGAGGAACCCGAGCAGTAGATCCGACCCGAACAGCGCCCCGCCGGACCCGTAGTAGAAGTTGCCTACGAAAAAGTCGCCGGGCTTCGAGAACAGGGCCGTACGGCTCCATTCCAGGATGCTAAGCAGGAATAGCTGATCGCCGCTCGGCTTGTAGGTGATGTGCGTCCCGGCAACCAGTAGCAGCGGGTGCGTGAAGAGAACGGCGGCGGCCAGATAGAGCAGCGCGGCTACGGCGTGCCACCAACGCTGATCGTCAACCCACCACGCCGCGGCCGCGGCCCACCATCCCCGCGTGGTCGAGGCCACGCGCGGTCCGGGCGTGGTCGGGGCGGCCGCCTCAGTCACGCAGTCCCCGCATCCTTCGTGGGTGGCCGGGTCCACGCTCCGCCGACTTCAACCCTGAGCGCACCATACTGACAGACGTAGTCGTGGGTCCCAGCCGACGGGCGTTTCCGCCGCGGCCAGCGGCGATTCCCGGGCCGCGGGCGGCCACGGCCCTGGCATGTAGGCTTGACAAAACGAGGGCTGCGGGGGGATGCGCCGGATGCAATTCGTCTCCGCCATCTCGCTCGAGGTGGATCCCAGTCGCATCGCCCAGGACATTCACGACCAGCTTGGCGCCGACGGCCCCTTCGATCTGGTCGTCGTCTTTGTTCGCCCGCAGACCGATCCGAGGGGCGACGAAGTCCTCTCGGGTTTGTACGAGCAGCTGACGCCCGGATGCTTCATCGGCTGTACCGCCGGCGGGGTGGTTGGCGCCGGCCGCGAGATCGAGGATGACACGGCAACCGCCGTGCTGGCCGCTCGCCTTCCGGGCGTCAGGGTCGATCCGCTGCCCGACCTGGATGACGACGCCGTGAGCCTGGAGACGGACGACTTGCAGGCGTGCATCGTGCTGGTCGATCCATTCTCCACGGCAACCGAAGCCCTGCTGCATCGGCTGGACCAGTTGGCGCCCGGCATACCGGTGATAGGGGGCGTGGCCAGTTGGGCTTCGGCGCCGGGACGCAATCGCCTGGCGCAGGACGGCGCGGTTGCGAATACGGGCCTTGTCGGAGTCACGCTGCGCGGCAATGTGCGGGTCAGCACCATCGTTTCCCAGGGTTGTCGACCCGTGGGGGATTGGTTCACGGTCACCAGCAGCCGCAGCAACCTGGTCCAGGAACTGGACGGGAAGCCGCCGCTTGAAGTCCTCCAGCAAGTCTTTAGCGAAGCCAGCCCGGATGACCAGAAGCTCATGCGCTCCGGCATCCTCCTCGGGCGAGGTGTGGCCCAGCAGCCGGATGATCTCGGCCACGGATCCTTCATCATCCGCGTCGTGCTGGGCGCGGACCGGGAGTCCGGCGCGATCAGCGTGGCCGACCGGGTGCGTGAGGGCGAGTTCGTGCAGTTCCACGTGCGCGATGCGCAGAGCGCCCGCGACGACCTGGAAATGCTGCTGACGCCGCAGGTCTTCGAGGAGACCGCCGCCGGCGCGCTGCTCTTTACCTGCAACGGCCGCGGCGAACGCTTCTTCGAGGAGCGCGACGCCGACATCGCGATCATCAGCAACGCCCTTGGCGAGCACGTGCCCGTGGCCGGATTCTTCTGCGGCGGCGAAATCGGGCCGATCGGCTCGGCCAACTTCGTCCACGGCTACACCGCCAGCCTGGCGGTCTTTCGCCCTGCGTCCAGTCCTGGGCCGACTGCCGAGGTCTGAACCTGCACCGTCGGCATCCGCCGACCAGCCGACCGTCGCCTAAACCTGCGCTAGTTCTCCGCTCACGACCCGGTCAAACTCGCGCGCGCTCTCCTCGGCCGGGGGCGAGGTCAAGAGCGAACCGAGCACGGCCGCCGCGGATCCGGCAACGAATCCCGGCAGCGCCGGCATGATGTCGAACATTCCCTGGGGACCGCCCGCCAAGACGAACTGCCACAGCGACGCCACCACGAATCCAACCACCACCCCAGCCATCGCCCCGCCCAGATTGAACCGCCGCCAGTACAGCGCCAGGATCACCGTTGGACCGAACGTCGCGCCCATCCCGCCCCAGGCATAGGCGACGAGATTCAGCACGGTGTCGGGAACGGCTATGGCCAGGACTGCCGCCAGCGTCCCGATCAGAATCAGTAGCCCACGCCCCAGCCAGACCCGTCGCGACGCGCTGAGCGAACCGGCGAACCGGCGCAGCAGCGGCAGATCTCCGGCCGCGATGGCCGACGACAGCAGCAACTGCGAATCCGCCGTGCTCATCACCGCCGCGATGACCGCCGTTAGCAGCAGGCCCCCGATGACCGCGGGAAAGAAGTGCTCCGCCACTAGGAAATACACCCGCTCCGCGTCAAGGGTGGTGACTCCGGCTTCGTCGAGCGCGGGCCGCGCGAACAGTCCCAGCAGGAAGCTCAGCGAATAGACCAGGCACAGCCACAGCGTCGAGAGATTGCGGCTCTGCTTGATCATGTCTTCCCGTTCCACGGCCATGAAGCGCTGCAATACGTGCTGCGCGCCAAAGAATCCAAGCCCCCAGCCCATCATTCCGATCACGAACACCGGCGTGACCGCCTGGCCCTGCGTGTCGGTCAACGGGTTCATGAAGCCCTCCACGCCGCCGCCCACACCTCCAAGGGGATCCTCGGCCGCAATGATCACGGTCGCCAGCATGATCACGAAGCCAACCAGGATCAGCAGCGCCTGGAATACGTCGGTCCTGGAAACGGCCAGGAAACCGCCGATGAAGGTGTACGACGAGACGGCGATCAGCGTGAGGATCAGTCCCAGGGTGGCGTCCAGTCCGAATTGCGTGTTGAGCAGCTTGGACCCGGCGACCAGGCCTGACGTGATGTAGAAAACGATGAAGAAGATGGTGAAGGCCGCGCTGATCGCACGGAGAACTCGCGTTTCGTCCCGCAGCCGGCGTTCCAGGAACTCTGGCAGCGTCAGCGAGTCGTCCATCGAAATGGTGTAGCGGCGCAGGCGCTTCGCGACGATCGTCCAGTTGATCCAGGCGCCGATCACCAGGAAAACGACAATCCAGAGCTGATTGGCGCCGCTCGTGAACGCGAGCGCTGGAAACACCAGCATCGTCCAGCCGCTGGTGGTCGACGAGCCGGCGCTCAGCGCGGTCGTGAAGCTGCTCAGCCGCCGCCGACCGAGCACGTAGTCGGACATGGCCGACATGCTTCGAACGCGGACGATGGCGATTCCAATCAGGATCGCGAAGTACGCCACGAAGACGAAGACGATCCAGGCGTTGTGCAGGACCTCGCCTGTCACGTCAGGCGCCCGGCGAGATTCGTGCCGCTACGAACGCGGCGCCGGCCCGAGCACCACGTACTTCCGGTCCTCCGTCCGCTCGGCCGTCGGCAACACCTCTACCACGACTCGCGACAGGCCCACGACCTCGCCCTGCTCGTCAAAGCTGTAGTTGTCGCCGATGGCGCCGCTCCAGGTGATGTCGTACATGCAGTCGCGGAAGCCGTCGGCGTCCTGATCGTCGCCGGTCCGCTTCAGGCACTCCGCGGCGATATACACGTCGTCGTAGGCCGACCCCAGGTGCCAGGGCAGCGTGACGTAGTCGTAGCGCTCCCTGAAACTGGCGAGCACGTCCTGACCCTTTTGGTTATCGGGGTCCAGGTCGGCCGTGATCGCCTTCATACCCGTCGCCGCGTCGCCCGCGATTTCCAGTGCCGTCGCGCCCACCGAGATGGTCTCCGCATAGATCGGACCCTCGTAGCCCAGCTCGCGCGC
Source organism: Chloroflexota bacterium (assembly GCA_026707585.1). Taxonomy (GTDB): domain Bacteria; phylum Chloroflexota; class UBA11872; order UBA11872; family UBA11872; genus UBA11872. The sequence continues at coordinate 86,780 of JAPOWQ010000025.1, forward strand.
CTGTTTGATGATGGTCCCAGCCGCGAATTCCGACTGCGGCGCGATGTGCAGCGCGTCCGGACTCGTGGCCAACAGCTTCTCGAGCTGCGACCGGAAGTCCGTCACGTCCGTCGCGTAGTACTCCTCGGCCACGATCTGGCCGCCGCGCTTTTCGAATTGGGCCGCCGTCGTTCGCCGCACGCCCTCGGCGTAGTCGGTCGTCTCGGTGATTGTGGCCAGCGCGCGAATCCCGTCCGCCCACAGTACGTTGCCCGTGCCGATGCCGACCTGGATGTCGCTGATCTGGGTGCGGAAGATGTAGTCGCCGGCGTTGGCAATGTCGGGGTTGCTGGCCAGGCCGGAGAAGAGGATGACCCCGTCCGCCTCGGCCAGCGGCGCGACGCCCAGCATGGCGCCGCTGCACGAGGTGCCCAGGATGATCTTTATTCCGTCCACCTCGGTCAGCTTCCGGTACGCGGTGATGGCGTCCTGCGCGTTGCACTTGGAGTCCTCCACGATGAACTCCAGCGGACGCCCGTTGACCCCGCCGGCGGCGTTGATCTCGTCCAGCGCCATCTGCTTCGCCTGGCTGGCCACGGTGCCGTAGGTCTCGCCGGCGCCGGTTAGCGACTCCATGACGCCGATGCGGAAGGGCTCCGACGAATCGCTCGCGTCCTCGCCGCAGCCGTGGAGCGTCAGCGCCAGGACCGTTAGCAGTCCAAGGACTAGCAGACGCCGCCAATACGGTCGGCGCATGGTGCGCTTCAGTGGGCTACGCGCAGCTGGCCTGCGAACCTCTGCGGCGCCGCCCTTGGTGAATCCCATTTCAGAAACGCCGGGACGCTGCCGTCAGCCCTGCTGATCCACGGTTACCGTGACGATATCCACGCCGTGATATTTCTGGTGCTGGACTGAGGCCGCGTAGTGCCACAACAGCCTGAACGACACCTCGCGCTCGTCCGGCGCGGGCGGCATTTCGTTCAGGTAGGCGAGCTGGTCTTCCATGTTTGCGCCTTCCAACGCCGTCACGAATTCCATCTCGGCCGTGCGGTCGTTCATCTGCGTGGAAATGGACAGCTGCCGCCCGTGCTCGGCCGCATCACCGCTTTCCTGCAGCAGGATAGACAGCGTCTCCTCGCCGGCCGAAGCCAGTCGATCCGCTGAAGCGGTGTTCCATCCGTGCTTCGCCGCGAAGCCGCGCAGGAACTCGTCTATTTGCGGCAGCGCGTCCATTCCCAACGCCACCTGCAACCGCCGGCGCCGCGGGCTGGTCAGCTCCATGAACACCATCATGATGATGGCCACCAGCGCGCCGGAGGTCATTCCGTTGCCGAGCAGGACTCCAATGAACCCGTCGCCAAGCAGGTCGGGAAAAATCAGCTGACTCTGAAAGCCCGCACCGATCCAGAACGACAGGCCGACTATTGCCGCTGTCCGGTGATTGACCCCGCCCTGCACAACGATCCGCATGCCCTGGACGAAGAGGATCCCGATCAGGAAGGCGATGTACGCGGCCGCAACCGGGGCGGGAATCGCGATCAAAAGGGCCGCCACCTTGGGCAGGAACGCCAGCGCCACGAAGATGGCGCCAATCACGACGCCCACCCGCCGCGCCGCGATGCCGGTGACCTCGGTGAGCGGGATGCTGCTGGAATAGGTGGTGTTAGGCAGCGTCCCCAGCAAGCCGGAGAGCAGGTTGCCAACGCCGTCCGAGTTCAGGGCGCCCTGCACCACCCGGAAGTCCGTCGCTCGCGGCCGTCGACGCGAAACCCGCTGGATGGCCACGCTGTCGCCGATCGTCTCGATGGCGCCCACGATCGTCACCATCACAAAGGCCGGGAGCAGGGCCCAGAACTTCACGTCCGGGGTCACGTCGAATCCCGGCCAGGCGCCCCACGGAATGCCGATCCAGTCGGCGTCCAGCACGCCGCTCAGGTCGTAGATGCCAAAGAGCGCCGACACCACGCATCCCACCACCAGGGCGATCAACGGGGACCACAGGCGCCAGGCCGGCGGCGCGCGCAATACCAGCGCGACGACCGTTGTCAGCGTCAGCAGGGCCGCCACCGGCGCGGCTGCGTCCGGCGATCCTTCGGGCACGTCGGCCAGGGCATCGAAGAGCAGCGGCACGATCGTCACGGCGATCAACATGATGACCGTGCCGGTTACCGCGGGCGTAAAGATGCGCCGCAGCAGCGCCAGGCGCGACGCCAGCAGAAACTGGATGAGCGACGAGATGACGACAAGGCTCGCCATGGTGGCCGGACCGCCGACCGACAGCGCGCCGATGCAGACGGCGATGAATGCGCCGGACGTTCCCATGAACAGGATGTGCCCGGACCCGATCCGTCCGACCCGAACCGCCTGCAGAATCGTCGAAACCCCGCTCACCAGCAGCGCCCCAAACACGGCCCACGCCGTGTATTCCGCGGGCTGCCCGGCAATCTGGAGCACGATGACGACGCCCAGGACCACCGGGGCCAGCATGATCAGGGCGGCCTGAAACCCGGCGCCAATGGCCAGCGGTGCGGGCGGCTGCTCGTCCGGCTCGTAGCGGATGTTTTCGTTTACATGCTCTGTCGCCATTGACACCACCTGAGCATTCTTTCGGCCCGGTAATGCTGCCACACACGCGCTGGCCGTCCACTCACGGCTTTCGGCCTCAGGTGTCGCGCCCCAAACCGTCGTCGTTTCGCCTACCCCTTGCCGGTGGTAGGGTGAGCGCCTTTTTCTCAGACTCTCGCGCCACGATGGCGCGAGCGTAGATCAAAATATGCCGGACAAGCTTCGAGACCGGGCGACTTGTGTCCTGATCCGAGACGGAAGAGTGCTCCTGGTCGCGGACGCCGGGTGGAAGTACATGCTTCCAGGAGGCGGCGTCGATCGCGGCGAAACGATCGAAGCCGCCGCCGTGCGTGAGCTGTGCGAAGAGACGGGGCTCGTCGCAACCCACATTCAATATCTCTACTCGTTTGACACCGTAAGCAACCGGCACCACGCCTTCGCGGTCGAAGCCGAAGGAGTGCTGGACGAAGACGGGGTCACGTCGACTGGCGAAATCCACGGCTTCCTGTGGTGGGACGTGCAATCCGACGTGCCGGTGTACCTACACGTCACAGCGGTACGAGACTGGCTGCGCATCTCAGGTTTGGGGTCCTTCCAACCCGAGAGCTAGATCTGGCAGCCGTCGCCACCAGCGAGTGGCCGACCCTAGCGCGAACCCTTGACCTGCACGGTCACGATGTCGATGCCGTGGTACTTCCGGTGGCGCACGGCGGCTGCGTAATGTCGCAGCAGGCGCAGCGAAATCACCTCTTCGTTCAGCGTTTCGGCCTGATCACCCAGGTGCGCCATCCAGTCCTCGATGTTCTGCTCCTCAAGGACCGCCAGGAACTCCATTTCCACCGCGCCGTCGCCGGGACGCGCCAGCACAATCAGGCGCGGGGCGTTTGCCGTCTCGTCGGGGGTGTGAATTTGCGAAAGGCTGGCTAGGGTTTCTTCGCCGGCGGCGCGCAGGCGGTCCCGCGACGCGTCGTTCCAACCGATCCTTGCGGCGAGTTCGCTCAGAAACGTATCGACCGCCGGAAGCGCGGCGGCCGATACCTCAGCGTCCAGCCGTCGGACTCGCGGGCTAGTCAATTCGATAAACGCGGTCAGCAGAATGGCCGCCACGATGCCGACCGTCATGCTGTTGCCGAGCGACGCGCCCAGCGTTTCGCCCAGCAGTTCCGCGGCCACGTTCCGATGCTGGAGTCCCACGCCCAGCCCCAGCGCGACGCCCGCGACCAGCGCCTTGCGGTGATCCAGCCCGTCCTGCACGACCATCCGCATGCCTTCCACGAAGAGCAGCCCCATGATGGTCAGCAGAAAGACCCCCATGACCGCGCTGGGAACGGCCAGCAGGATCGCGGCAATTTTGGGCAGGAACGCCAGCCCGACCAGCATGATCCCGATCGCATAGCCAACGCTGCGCGCCGCTACCCCGGTGAAGTTGATCAGCGAGATGCTCGACGGCGAATACGCCACAGTCGGCGGCGTCCCCGCCAGGCCGGCGAGCAGGCTGCCGACCCCGTTGGCGTTGAGCGTGCCTTGAACCACGCGAAAGTCGATGGCGCGCGGCCGGCGCCGTGAGACGTTCTGGATGACCACGCCGTCGCCACTCGTCTTGATCGCCACCACCAGGGTCACCGCCACAAACACCGGCAACAGCGCCCAGAACTGCTCGGTCGGCCTCAGGTCCAGCCCCGGCCACGCGCTGACGTCCGGCAGGGCAATCCACGGGGCGTCGAGCACGCGCTGGGCGTCATACAGGCCGGCCAGGGCGGCGGCCGCGCTCCCAACCGTGATGCCGATCAGCGGCGCCCACAAGCGCCAGACGCCGGACGCGCGCATGGCCAGCGCCGCGCTGGTCGCCAGCGTCACGCCGGCCACGGCCAGGCTCGCGCCAAGCGACTCGCCCTCGTTGACCTCGGTCAGCCGGTTGAACGCCACCGGCATGACCGTTAGTGCAATCAGCATCAGGGAGGTCCCCGCCACCACCGGCGTGATGATCCGGCGCAGCCGCGGCAGCCAGGCCGCCAGGGCGAACTGAAATAGTGACGAGACCACGATCAGCAGCACCAGCAGGGATTGCCCGCCCTTGGTCAGCGCCAGGACGGAGATGGCGACAAAGTGCGGACTGGCGCCCGACATCAGGATGTGTCCGGCCCCCAGCCGCCCCAGCCGCGCCGCCTGCAGCGCGGTCACAAGACCGCCGATGATCATGGCCGCAAAGACCGCCCAGGTGAGGTAGCGCTCGCTCTGGTCGGCCGCGCGGGCGGTGATGGTGACCATCAGCACCGTGTTGGCCAGGACCAGCATGATCCCCTGCAGCGCCACCCCGATCGTTACGACCGGCGGACACCGCTCGTCCGGCTCGTAGCGGATGTGCTCGTTCATGGGCGCTGCGCCCGCTGCGTCTTAGGCAACGGTTTGGTTATGAGGTCTGAATTGGGGCGCGCCGGCCAACCAGCATCCAATCGCCTGGAGTTGGTGGCACCTCGCAACGCATCCGTCGGCATCGGCGAGGCTGCCGGCGGCGCCGAACGCGTCGTCCCGCAGTCCCGGGGCTATACGCCCTCCACGACGATCACGTTGGCCGTGGCCGACCTGTGCCGAATCTCTCGGAGGTCGGTGAATTCGGGCGAGGCGAGCCACGTCTTGATCTGCGCCACGCTGTCGAATTCCATCACGATGAGCCGCTCCGGCGCCCAGTCGCCCTCGATGGTCTCGGCGGACCCGCCGCGCACCAAATACCTACCGCCGTGAGCCTCAACGGTCCCCGCCACCCGTTCGCGAAATTCGGCGTAGACCTCCGCGTCCGTGATCTGAAGATCCACAATCACATAGCCAGCCATTTAGCCCTCCACTCACGACATTTGCTTGGATTCGACCCGCTCGATCTTCCCAGAGGCGAAAGTACGGTCGCAACCGGCGTATTGCTGACCGGTGGGTTCCATTGCGGCGGTAGGCTGACCGGACCATGGCCGAGAGCGTCACCCTTGCCTCGCTTCGATACGCCTCCGTCACCGTCAACACCCGCACCGAATGGAATTTTGCGGAGATCGGCGACGATCAGGGCCTGCACGCCATTGTCGAAATCACGTCCGGCGGAAACGTCGTGGGCCGACTCACGCCCCTCATGCAGGCTGTCACGGGCTGCCCCATCCATGACGAGGCAGACGTCGTACAAATCGCCGGACTCACCCCGCACCAGATTACGCGAGACTTTGCGCTGGCCACCGCCGTCAGCGCCCTGCGCAGCGCCATTGTCGACATCCAGGCACAGTGCGACGGCCTCTCGCTCACCCAGGCCCTGGGCGGTCAGCCCGTCCGAAGCGTTGAGCTCTACGCCAACACCAATCGCTACCTGCTGACCACCGACCGCCGCCCCCGCGACTTCGCCGCCGTCGCGGAACGCGCCGCTCGCGACGGTTTTTGCACCGTCAAATGCACCCCGTTTGACGAAGTCGATCCCAGAGATCCCGGCGCCAATCTTGTGGAGTTGGCCCGCCGCGGTCTCGACCGACTGGCCGCCGCCCGCCGCGCCATCGACCCCGACATCACCCTCCTGGTCGACTGCCACAGCCGCTTCGACCTCGCGTCCGCCCCGGCCGTGGCCGAGAAACTGGCGAAGCTCGACGTTGGCTGGTTCGAGGAACCCGTCAATCCGGAACGAGATCCGGAAGACCTTGCCGAGATTGCTTCGCGTGTTTCCATGCCCGTCGCCGGGGGCGAACACGCTTACGGCGCCGAGTTTTTTCAGAGTCTGGTCGCCTCGCGCGCCTTCAACGTGGCCATGCCGGACATCAAGTACTGTGGCGGGGTTTCCGAAGCGGTCAGGGCGGCCCGGCTGGTCGCACGCCAGGGCGGCCGGACCTCGCTCCACGGCCCCACCGGCCCCGTCTCCATCCTCGCCGGCGCCCACGTCACCGCCGCCATGCCCGCCGCGCTTCCGCTGGAGTTCGGCGTCTACGAGTGCCCCTGGCGTGCCGATCTCATCGACCCGCCCGAACACGTGCATAACGGTCGCCTGCATCTCCCCACCGGCCCCGGACTCGGTGCTCGGCTCAACCCATCAGTCCTTCAGACCCACGGCCACGGCTGGAGTCCCGCCTCACTCTGAGCCGCAGTCGCTTCCTCGACTCTCAGCCGATAATGCTGCTTTCAGCTAGGAGCGACGCTGTTTCAAGTGGATGTGAGGCATCGCATGAGTCACAATGACTCACACGATGACTCACGGGGAGGATGATCGTGCGGCAGTTGACTGTCCGCGGCTTTGACGACGAACTGAGCTCGGCAATCCAGGGGCTCGCCCAGCGCGAGGGAATCTCCCTCAACAAGGCCGCCCTGCGGCTCCTGCGCAAGGGCGCCGGGCTGGCCGACGACGGCGCAGGCCGTCCGAGGATTGGCGACTCCCTGGACCATTTCTTTGGATCATGGACCCAAGACCAGGCTGACGAGTTGGGCGCCGCACTCAAGGAATTCGACACGATCGACGAGGAAATGTGGAAGTGAGGCTCCTGCTCGACTCCAATGCCTATTCCCACCACTTCGCAGGACACTGGCAAGTCGGTGAGCTTGTAGGACGGGCCGAAGAGGTCCTTCTCTCGGCAATCGTCGTCGGCGAGTTACTCGCCGGGTTTCGCCGCGGCTCGCGCTTCGAGCAAAACCTTGCTGATCTGCGAGCCATGCTGGACAGCCCGCGCGTGACCTTCGTTCCCGTTGGGTCGGTCACGGCTGATCGCTACGCCCGGATCGTGGCTTCCCTGCGAGACAAAGGCCGTCCCATCCCAGCAAACGACGCGTGGATCGCCGCGCATGCCATGGAAACCGGCGCCGATCTCGTCTCCGCCGACCGCCATTTCGAGCATGTCGATGGCATCGCCTGGGTACGCTTGGCGGCGACCTGACTAGGCGGCTCCCGGCGTACTCCAGGCCAATCGCGCGGAGTCTCCAACTCGCCGGCGTCGCAAGGCGTCGTTCCTCGAAATCAATAGCGATGATCCCAGGTCGGCAGTCCAGGACCCGCGCGTTGTCGGGATCGCAGGTCAGAACTGAGTGGCTGCCGGCAACTCCGTCCTGCCCCTCGGTTCAGGCCGCTGGCGGGGCCAGGCGCTCAAGGATGCGCTGCACGTCCCGGCGCACCTCGCGCACATCCTGCCGAACGTCCCGAACATCCCTTCGCACCTCGCGAATGTCGGCGCTCAGCCGCTGATCGAGAGCCCGAATATCGGCTCTGATCTGCTCATCGGCCTCTTCCAGGTTCGCGATGCCCTTCTCGACCTTCCCGAACCGCCACGCCGCCCCAGCCACGATTCCGATCAACCCGAGCATCAGGCCAAGCATTGCCCAATCCATTGCGTTCCCTCAGATCGCTCGTGCTCGGCAGCCGCCCTCCAACCGATAGAAATACCCTGTGTCTACCGTAGTCTGCACGCGCGGGAGCATCAAGTGCCCGTTGGCCGGCAGACGAGCGCAACCGACGGCGGCACCGGCGGCGTCACGTACCGCGGCCGGATGTACTTGCCAATCCGTAGCGCGCCAGCGGCGACAACAAGGGAATCGCTCATTGGGAGGCGGGCCGGAATTTGTCTGGCCCTCGGCTAAAGAAGCTGTTCGACGGAGTCGACCTGCACATCCAGGATCTCTACCTGCTCGAACCGTTCCAGATCGAGTACTTCCCCGGCTGGATCCCGGAGCGCGAGCTTGCCGCGGTGCTCCGGGCGTATCCCGCCATTGACCGCTTCCTCAGAACCAGCGCGCCGGCAGTCGCAGCGTTCCTGGACGCAACCAAGGCCCGCTATCCGGCGTCAGCCGACCGGAGCGATCTTGCTCAATCCGAGGACACGGTGATTTGGACGATTGCCGACCTGGTCGTCTACAACAAGTGCCCCGAGGTCTACGACCGCCTGGAGTTCCATAACTGGGACTTCGCCGAGGTGACGAACATCACGCCGCTGGAAGGTCGGGTGGTCGTCGACGTCGGTTCCGGAACTGGTCGCGTAGCCCTGGAAGCTGCCGCGATCGCAACAGCCGTCGTTGCCGTGGAACCTGTCACCCGGCTGCGGCACTTCATCCGCGACAAGGCGGCGCAAGCGGGTCGGCGCAACGTCCGCGTCGTGGCTGGATTCGGCCACGCCATACCGCTGCCCGATGGGTCCGCCGACGTACTCATAACGTCGCACGCCCTCGGCTGGCGCCTTGAAGACGAGCTGACTGAGTTCGAGCGAGTCGTAGCCCCCGCCGGCCACATCATCCACTGCCCGGGCACGGCCGAGATCGCCGCCGAAGAGCAACAGCACAGGCGCCTGATCGAGCCGGCGTGGAACTATCGGTTCGCCAGGTTCCGTGAAGCCGACGGCTGGAAGCGCAAGTACTGGAAGAACTGTCGGCGACTGGGTCAATAGGGCGACCGGCTCCATAGCGTGGGTCGTCGCTCCGCCTTCAGGCTCTCCGCATTCGATAATCCGCCAGGCAACGCAGGGAGAAACGCATGCATTTCAACGTCGAGGGGAACCTGGGCGCGGTCGATCGCTCCGTGAGGTCGCTTGAGCGCGATGGGCAGCCTGCCCACGCGGTCATGCTGGCCCGCACCTACGCCACCACGCATGAGGACCTGTGGGACGCCGTGACCAGCGCCGACCGCATCCCACGCTGGTTCTTGCCGATCACGGGCAACCTCGAGCTCGGCGGCAGCTACCAGTTGGAAGGCAACGCCAACGGACGCGTTACGGCCTGCGAGCCGCCTTCGAGCTACGCCATCACCTGGGAATTCGGCGGCTTCGTGACCTGGGTGGACGTCCGGGTATCGGCCGAAGGCACCGGCCGCGCCCGTCTCACCGTCACGCACACCGCCCATCACTCCGAGCACTGGGACACCTTCGGTCCCGGCGCAACGGGCGTCGGTTTCGAGATGGGGTTGCTGGGGCTCTACATGCACCTCACGGACCCTGACCAGCCCAGGCCCGACCCCATGGAGTTCGCCATGTCGCCCGACGGCAAGGCCCTGCTCACCGGCAGCGGCCACGCCTGGGGCGAAGCGGACATCGCGGCCGGTGCCGACCCGGAACCCGCCCGCGCTGCCGCCGCGCGCACGATCGGCTTTTATACCGGCGAAGACGTCGATGCCGACTGACCTGGGGCGGTTAGCAAAGTCGCGACCGGAAACGGGATAGCCGATGCGAATCGTCATGCTCGTGCTGGCCTTCGTCTATGCGGCCCTGGCCATGCTCACCGCGGCCGTGGGTTCCTTCGCCGACGGGGGCGACGTCTGGTCGCGGCTGGTGCTGGTTCTGCTCCATCCCCTGGCCGCCGGTGCGCTGCTGCTGTTGGTTTTTCGACCCACGGCCTCGCGAACGCTCGTGCTGGCAATCGCCGCGCTGCTGCTGGCCACCGTGGCCGCGGACCTGTCGCTGGCCGCCGCGATTGCCGGCGGCGCGATGAGGGGCGACTGGGAACTCCCCGTAATCTTCGCCGTCATCCCCGCCTTTGGTCTGCTCTATGCCCTGGGACGTGCGATGACGTCCACCCGACCAAATCCGCGCTAGCGCCGCCGTCGGCTCGCGTACGCCAGGGTCCCGCCCAGTAGCAGCACCGCTACGACGGTCACCAGCAACGCCACCCCGAGGCCCGTGGCAAACGAGTCCTGTGACTGTTCGGGCTGCGGTCCCGCCGTGCCTGCCCGCGGCGCCCGGCCCTCGCCCAGCGCGTCCAGGTCGGCCTGCGCTTGCCCGAGCAGAGCGGTTCGACTGCAGATGCTCGCCTGGTAACCACCGTCCTCTGACGCGTTCGTCGAGGCGTACACGATGTACTGCTCGCCTTCGCTGAAGGCAGACCCGCAGCTTCCGCCTGTCGGCGGCGTGGTGATGTACATGCGCTCGTGCACCACGCCCTTCCACACCGTGCTGACGTCAAGACCAACGGTGGTTCGATCGCCCGGCTTGTAGGGCGTCACGTTCGGGTCGAAGGAATGGCTGACTGAAACGACGTGCCCGGCAAACACCGCGTCAAACTTCGCCATCTCTTCAGTCGGGGAACCTGGCACCACGCACTTACAGGCCTGGACGCTGCCCAGGCTGCCGATGAACCACACGGCGCCGAGCAGCAGCGCGACACCCACGACGCGTGTCATCGAACCCGTCACCTTCGCGATCCCTACTTGGCTGGCTGAAGGATCAGTCGATTATCGGCCACGCCCCGGCCAGGTCGACGCCCAGCCGCTGCGCCCGCCCGGCCACCGACGTCGACGCGGTCCGGCAGACCTCCGGTTCGTCAACCCTGGTCGAGCGTCCGCCGCTGAACACGACCTCGCCGTTCACCAGCACCGTGTCCACGCTGCCGCTCCCCATCGTCAGCGCCAGCTGATGCACCGGATTGTTGTCGGGATAGGCCTCCGCCGCGGCGGGGGACCGCACGACGACGTCGGCTCGTTTCCCCGGTTCCAGGCTTCCCAGCTCAGCCTCCAGACCGGCTGCCGCCGCCGCGTTGACGGTCTGCATCTCCAGCAAGGCCTCCGCCGAAATCGGATTCGCGTACGTCTGTGCCGCGAAGTGCGCGGCTTGCATCGTGTCCCCTGGGGTGCCGTCGAAGGCCCCGTCCGTGCCGAGCGACAGGCGCACGCCCTGGCGCATTCGCTCCGCCATCTTGAAGCGCGAGCGCCCGCCGATCCCCAGCGAGAAGAACGCCGTCGGACACCAGACGATCTGGCAGCCCGACTCGCGAACCGCCGCTTCCTCGGCGTCATCCAGCGCGTTGGCGTGCACCACCACGGTGTGCTCGTCCAGCACCCCGAGCCCGCGCAGATGCACCAGTTGGCAGGCGCCGTTCAAGGCCCGATAGATCTCGGCTTCCTCGGGCACGTATCCGGCGTGCAGGTGCAGGGGCACATTGTAGCCCCTGGCACAGGCATGGGCCGCCTGCAGCAGCTCCGGCGAGCCGGTTCCAACCCCATACACGAAGACGTACCCGCGAACCAGCGCGTTGGGGTCATCGTTACGGTGAAGCTCAGCGTCCAGCTGCTCCAAGCAGCGCGCGCGGTCGATTGGCGCGCGAGCCATCAGGCTTTGGCTCTCCAGGGCAGGCATCGCGTCAAAGCACTCCCGCCGGTCCCAGAGGTACGTCGGCGCAACCAGCGCCCGCAGGCCCACCCGCTCGATCGCGGCCGCGGCCGCCACCGTCGAAAACAGCGACCCCGGTTCGATGAACATCGTGAAGCCGCACCGCAGCATCTCCACGCACGCCAGCGCCGTGGCCGCGGCTTCGTCGGCCTCGGTTACCCCGGCCTTCCAGTCCGCGAAGTTGATCGGCGACGAGCCCGTGTCATGAATGCTGCCGAACACCCCCCGGCAGGACGTGTGAACGATGTGGTTGTGTGCGTCGATGAACCCCGGATGCACGATTCCGCCCTCGGCATCCACGGTCAGCCTGGCGTCAAAGCGATCCTTCAGGTCGGAACTTCGTCCAACCGCCACGATGCGAGAGCCCGCGATCGCCAGCGCGCCTTGGCGATGGATCCTGCGTTTCGAGTCCATCGAGAGCACCAGGCCGTTGTGAATCAGAACGTCGCAGGTGCCGCCGTTCAAAGGAGACGCTCCTCCTGGCCGCACGCTGGGTTGAACGCCGGCGGGAATCGGCAGATCCAAACGGATACCGCGGATTGTCGCGGGCGTTTGGCGGTATTGCTCCGGTCTATCGTCCCTGGGCCATCTGTTCGCGCTGCCAGGCGTAGTCCACGTCGCTGTCGTAGAACCGCTCGGGGTGCTCCACGGCCCAGATCTGCTTGCGGATCAGATAGTTCTCGGGGTTCAGTTGCATTCCCCGGCGCCAGAGCGCCAGCGCATCCTGGATCTTCCCGGCCCGGTACAGCGCCTGGCCTTCGCGGAAGAGGGCATTTGCCTCGGCGTGCTCGCCGCCGAGAACGCTTTCAGGCGACGTCCCGTCCGCCGGCTTGATTTGGTCCGATAGCCAAGCGTGCAGGATCTCGACCGTATCCTGCCGCCCGATGTCGAAGCCGCCGAGCCGGCTGTAGTTCACGATGCCCGCTTCGTCGATCAGGAATCCGTTAGGTACCGCCTTGAACCCGTAGAGATCGCTCAGAACGTTCGCCTGGTCGACCAGCGTGGTGAACGTCGCACCCGCCGCTGCCACGAATTGGCGTGGCCGGTCCGGTGACTGTGCGTCGATGGCTACGGAAAGAACCTCGACGCCGCGATCCCGGTTCTCGTCGCTAAATCGCTGCCAACCTGGCAGTTGTGCCCGGCACCCTCACCAGGAGGCCCACATGAACAGAACGACCTTCGTGCCCCGGTAGTCGGAGAGCCGAACCGGTCCGCCGGCCAGCGACGGCAACTCAAAGTCCGGCGCCGCGTCCCCCGTCGCAATCGGTCGGTTAGCTATTCGTTGCATCGCCAATTGCCTCCTCGCGCGCGTCCAGACTTGGGCTCGCGTCGGCGTGCGGATCAGCCGCCGCAGCCGTCGGCCGGAATCCAGGTGGCGCCATGCCGGGCTACGGTAGCACCGACCCCTTGATCCGCCGCCGTCATGCTGAGTGACTCGAGGTCTACCGTCTGGTCTTGGCGCCGAACGCTCCGGTCTCGTGCCGGCCGGTCACGAGCGACGCGGTGCGAAGCGTCCCCTCCCGGCGGTCGCACCGCGAGCGCGACCGCCGCCACCCTGGAATGGCTCGCCACAAAGGGCCTGTCGGGTTCTGGTAACCCGGTGGCTGGCGGCATCAATGTGAACGCACCGCTGTCGACGACGTATGCTGACCGCGGAAAATCATCGGGCGGATTGAGATGCCGGGCTGGGATCGCAGCATTGTCGCCGTCTCCGCTGAGATGAGAGTACGCGTTATGGCCTTTGGCGCCGCGAGATTTCGTGAATCGCTGACCCCCGTGCCCACCGGACCCGGCACCGCCGCCGGGATCGGCCCCGCTGACGGCCGCTCAGCATGAACCAGGTACTCACCAGATTCAGTTCGCTGGTCACGGCTCGCCCCTGGATCACCCTTCTCGTCATAGTCATCCTTACCATCGCCCTCGGTGCCGGTGGCGCCGTTCGCGCTCCGCTCCCATCAACGGCGGAAACGCTGCCTGACGACAGCCCTATCGCCGACGCAATGGACGAGATCAACGAGCTGTTCGGCGACCACGGTGAAATCAGTGCCTCGACTCTGCTTTTCCGGGGCGATGCGCTTACGCCGTCCGGGCTGGTCCAAATGGACGCCCTGCTCAATGACATAGCCAGCGACCCGGGTGTGCAGCAACTGCTGGCCCCCGAGAATCCGGTCTTTTCGCCCGCCACGCTGATCAAGTTCGCGCTTCAGGTCCAGAGCCTTGAAGCGGTCACGCAGGCCCAGATCGATGCGGTGCGCGTACTTCCGGAAGTCCAGCCGCTCCTCGCCCTCATGACTGGAACTGACGCGGACGGCACCAAGATTGCGATCGGCAACATTCGCCTGCTCGATACCGGCGACGAGCGAATTGCGAACGCTGAACGGACGATCAACGCATTGGCTGCCGCCTCGGACGGACCGCTGCAGGCAACCAGCGTGTCGTTCTATGTCATTGAAGACGCCTACAAGGCCGGTATCGAGGAGGGCATGCTGCCGCTGATCGGGGTGGCTTTCCTGCTCATTGCGCTGCTCCTGCTGCTCTTCACGCGCGCGCTGTCGGATATGTGGCTGACGCTCGCCGGCCTCCTCACCTCCATCATCTGGATCATCGGCGCCGAAGGCTGGCTGGGCCCGAACGCGCTGGGTCTGATCGGCCCACCGAACTCGCTGACCTCACTGGTCCCGATCATCGTGATCGGGCTCACGGTGGACTATGCGATCCAGACCATCTCGCATTACCGCGAGCAGCGGGTCGAGGGTCAGGACGTGCTCACGGCCATTCGCCGGGGCCTCAGCCACGTCACGGTTCCCCTGGTCCTGGCCGCCGTCACCACCATCGTGGGCATGCTGGCCAGCCTGTTCTCCCCAATCGGCATCGTTCGCGACTTCGGAGTTGTCGCCGGCATTGGTGTCGGCATGAGCCTGATCGTCATGCTGACGCTGGTCCCGGCCAGCCGGGTAATCATTGACCGGCGGCGCGAGGCTCGCGGCAAGCTGAAGCCCGCCCGCCCCATTGTCAATGCGCTGCCGGGCATCCAGGGATTGGCCGGCGTGATCGGTCGCAGCGTGACCCGCTGGCCCCTGCCGTACATCCTCGCCGTGCTCGCGATCACCGTGGGACTGGGGATTGCGGCCCGTGGGCTGAAGTCGGAATTCAGCATCAAGGACATCCTCCCCAGGGGCGGCGCCGTGCACGCGGACATGGACACCCTTGAGGCGGCCGTCGGCGGCTCGGCCGAGATCACCAGCGTGCTGATCAAGGCCGAGGCGACGCAGACCCGCACCCTCCTCAATGTGCAGGACCTCACGAACGCCTTTGAAGACGAGACCCGCCGTCCGCCCACCGCGGCAGGTCCCATCCAGGCCTCGTACGAATTGCTGGTGCGTGACTGGACCACCCAGAGCGGCCAGCCCGGCGACAAGTACGATCCCGAGATCGCGGCCCTTTTCCAGGAGGCTTCGGCGGGGGTGCGACTCGACCCGCACTTGATGCAGGAAGTCCTCGACCGGATTGAGGCCCAGGACCCCGCGCTCTCACGCCTGCTCGTCAACGACCCGCAGGGCATCGACACCATGCTGCTTCAGTTCCAGAGCTATGGCGGCGATACCCAGGCAACCAAGGTACTGCAGCAGGAAATTGAGGAACTCTGGGCCGGCGACGACGACGCAATTACGGCAACGTCGCAGAGCATCATCTCGATCACCGTCACCGACTCGATCACCGCGCGCCAGACGGAAGCCATCGCCACCACGGTCGCGGCGGCATTGAGTGTCCTGGCCATCTTCTTCTGGCTGACGCTTCGCCAGCCGGCGCTGGCGATCGTCGCCGTGGGTCCCATCGTGCTCGTGCTCATCTGCGTGCTTGGAACGATGGCGCTGCTCGGAATCCCCTACACGATCATTACGTCGATCATCACGGCTCTCTCGATCGGTATCGGCGTTGACTACACCATTCACGTCATCCATAGATACCGGGAGGAATTCGCCCGCCTGCGCAACCCGGAGGAAGCCGCCGTGCGGACGCTGGCCACCACCGGATCGGCCCTGTTGGGATCGGCGATGACTACGGCCCTCGGCCTGGGCGTACTGGCGGCGTCGCCCCTGGCCGGGTCGCAGCAGTTCGGCATTACCGCGGCGATCACCATTGCGTACTCGCTGATTGTTGCCGTCGTGTTGGTGCCGCCGGCCATGACGATCTGGGGCGCCTACCAGAACATGCGTCTGCGCTCCATGGTCGAACGCGAATGGACCGACCTCGACATCGCCATCGACGACGTGTACCGGCGCCACGAAGAGGAACAGGCCTCGGCCTAATCGACTCCCGCGGGCTTTGCGGACAGGCGATTCCGCCATCGTGCGGTTGGCGGACGCGGAGTCGGTGGTTTCGATGCCGCTGAGGAAAGTCTACGGAGCTGACCGAAATAACACTCTAAACGGCATGATATACATACACTAAGCAGGTACTACGTGTGCACCCCGACTCTGAGATTCCCCTAAGCTAGGTATGCGATTCCCGCTGTCAAGGGAGCTTGCGCAGCTCCGCAAACTATCCAAGGGGCTGAAGGCCGCCTACCGTGGGTCGGATCCGCAGCGGCGCGTGACGCACTTTGATGGATGGACGCGCAGAGCAGCGGCAGAGGGCGCCGGCGCGGCGGACTACGACCACGCCCAAACCGTCAGGGAGTACTACGACCTTTGCAGTGAGTTCATGGTGTTCGGGTGGGGCGCCTCACTCCACTTCGCGCCGCTGTCGCCCCACGAGAGCCTGGAAGAATCCAAGATCCGGCACCAGCGACTGATGATTGCCAAGCTGGGATTGTGCAAGGGCATGACGGTGATCGACGTCGGCTGCGGAATCGGCGGCCCCATGCGTCGGGTCGTCCGCGAGGCTGGCGTCAGAGTCATCGGGGTCAATAGCAGTGAGGTCCAGCTGGACAAGGCGAAAGCGCTAAACGTTGAGGCGGGACTCGACCACATGGTCGACTACCTGGCGTGCAGCTTCATGGACATGCGCGCCATCGCGGACGACACCTGCGACCGGGCCTATGCAATCGAATCGACCTGCCATGCGCCGGACAAGGCGGGAGCCTTCGCCGAGATCTACCGCGTGCTGAAGCCCGGCGCCCTCTTCTGGGGACAGGAAATGTGCCTGACGGAGCGGTTCGATCCTGGCGACGACCGGCACCGGGCCATCAAGCAGGAGCTCATGCACGGCATCGCGCTCAAGGACATCGCGACGATGGATGAGGTGAACCGAGCCCTTGAATCGGCGGGCTTTCAGGTCATCGAGGGTAGCGACCGGGCCGTTGCGGAGAACAGTCCAACCACTCCCTGGTATCAGCCAATGCTGACCCGGCGGAGCACGCTGGGTAACGCCCTGCGCAGGACGCCTCTGGGCCGCAAGGCGTTCATCGAGGCATCCCGCCTGGCCGAAGTGTTGCGGGTGTTTCCGAGGGGCTCCGCCGACGTCGTTGGCCTGATGGATCGCACCGCCAACGCTTATGTCGACGGCGGCAGGACCGGGATATTTACGCCCTTGTACTGTTTCCTGGCACGCAAGCCTCGCTAGGCTCGATCTGGCCCGGGCGCCCGGGCGCTCCTGGGCTCCTCAGACGTTGAGTGCGCGCCGCTGTTCGGCAATGCGGAACTTCAGCTTCTTACTCGGCTTCATCGAGGGCAGCGGGTTGAACCCGAGCTTGAAGTTCGGCGGGGACACTTCGAGCGTGAAGTGATGCGCCACCAGGAGCACGTTGACGGCCAACTGCAGTTCCATCCACCCCACGCCAAGGCACCGGTGCGTACCCAGCCCGTACGGGGCATACCCGGAACTGCGATGCTCGTTGCGCGGAGGCAGATAGCGGTCGATATCGAATTTCAAGGGGTCGGGGAACACGTCGCTCATGTAATGCGCGGCCGTCTGGGCAATGTAGACCTGTGACCCGATGGGTATTCGGTAGCCCTCGACCACGCACGTATTCATCACGGTCCGCAACGACACCGGGACGATCGGGTACACCCGCAAACATTCCATCAGGAATCGGTGCGTGACGTCGATCGCTTGCGGTCTGAAGGCCCCCGCCTCAGGATCGCCGTCGGCGAACAAGGCGTCGGCTTCGGCACGGATTTCCTTGTAGAGATCCGGCTGCGACGCCATGGCGTACAGCACGAAGCTGAACGCATCGCCAAGGTAGACGCTGGCAATCAGCGCGGCTGAGAGGACGAAGCGCAGATTCGTCTCCGGGACGAACTGCGGATCGCTGGCGTGCAGGCTCAGCAGGTCATCCGCCAGGTCCCGCGGACTTCCAGCCCGCTGGGCCGGCGTATGCCCGCTTTGAACCTTCTCCACCAGTTGGTCCAGGATCTTCAGCCGGCGTTTCATGCTCGGCGTCTTCAACATGAACTTGGGTAGGACTTTCAGTATGTGAACGTTGAGCGCCCGTTCCTTGAAGACCGTCAGGTCGTCAAAGATATCCTGGGAATCAATGCTGATCATCAGCGGCGAGAGTTGCGCATTTATCATTCGCCGGCACATGCGCGTGGCGGGGTAGGAATCTCCCACCGTCCAGTCCGCCATATGAGTCCGCGCATCCTTGTAGACTTGATCCAGTTGCCCCATCAATCTTCCGCGGGAATACGCTGGACCCAACGACTTACGAAGCCGGAAGTGATCCGCGCCGTCCAGGGACGGCAATACGCCCGAGGCGCCGTAAACCTTCTCGAAGTCTGAAAAATAGTCCTTGGTTCGGAGGTACATGCGCCCGTTCCGATGGACCCAGCGATTCGTCTCAGAACCAGCCAGGAAGATCATTGGATCCTGAAAGGGAGGGCGGAGCTCGAACACCGGGCCGTATTCTTCGGCCAGATCCGCGAAGAGCGCGGGAAAATTGCCGCTGCGAAGATTCCGATTAAACACCAACTTGCGCAGCGAGGCAACCGGAATCTTCTTGGTCAAGGCTGAACGTTGAAGCAATGGTCCGGCGAGACTCTCGGAAACCGCGGCGGCGATGGCCCGGCCGATCAATTCCATGTTGCAAATGAAATTAATGCGCTCCTCATCCTGGTCTTCGAGCTGGAACATGAAGCGAAATACATCGCATGTGTTGACCAGGCAGATGATGATGACATCGCGCGGATCAGGAATCTCGTTGTTGAAGATGGCTTTACCGATGCGCGTCCTGACGAATTGAGCCGCCGTGCCTTCGGTGGGACCGCTTGAGAGTTCAGACTGCCAGGCAGTCCGGGACAGCGTCCAGAATTCACCCTCGTGGTATTCCAGGATCTTGCGCTTGACCAGTCGGTCTAGTGTGGAATCTACGATTGATTCCGCACGCGGGGCCAGACGTTCAATCCAGTATTGAGCGTTGCGCTGATCGGAGGCGTCGGCAATATCCTTCAGGATCGAGTCGAGGATTGGATTGCCTGTATCTGAGGAGTCCAGGAGAAACAAGGAGTCCATGTCCGTGTCGATACGTGATAAGAGTGAGAGTTCGGCAAGAACCGCGCCCACGACCGCGCAGTTCAGGTGCCAGCCGGGCACCTGGTAAAAGTAGCCGGACTCCTCATTGAGAAGCATAAGCACGAGCTCGTCGGACAAGGTTAGCTGCTGGGTTTCGACGGAATCTGAAGTCAGGGTCATTGCGCTTGCTCCCCGTGCCTAACCATGTTCAACGTGCTAAACTATGGTTAGGATGGGTCGGCTATCACGTTGTGCAGTCTAGCACGCGTGGCAAGGATCGGGCCCGAGGCCGTCTCGGGGAGTTGGTTGAATTCCTTTAATTGGGGAGTAACTCTTTTGGACCTGGTGGATACTCCGGCCGGCCGGATCGTTCCCGTTACACGGACGATTGTCTGAGGTCAACCTGTCTCGAGGGCCTGTACCAGAGCGCCTGTGAGGGGGCGTAGAGCGCTGCCAGGCGTGTGGGCCGCTGCGCTGATCGCCGTCATTGCGTTCTGGTGGGGCGCGTACGTGGCACCACAGTTGGTGAGCATTGCCTTCCCCGGCGTTCTGCCCACGGATCGAATTCCCGCGTGGCTCGATGCCGAGGAGAATGACACGCTGACAAACTCCCTGTCCGCCGCGCTGCTGGCTGTGGCTGCCGCACTCCTGGCGGCAAACGCTGGCCGCGCATTTCGGGCATCTGCCAGCCGGATCGGCACCACCGGATGGGCCATCCTTGCGGGCGTCACGCTGCTGGTCTGTATCGCTGAATTAACCGAGGCGCATATCGCCGCGCCTGAAGCTCTTGGGTATGTGGTATTTGGGCGACAGGCGTTGCTGCCTTCGTGGCCCATCCTGCTAGCTCCGCTGATCGCTGCCTTCGTGGCTCTTATGGTGTTGTTTATGTGGCGAGTCGATCACCCGCCATCGGTTCGTCGGTGGCTTGGCCTGGGATTCGGCCTCTGGATCATGGTCTTGGCGCACGAGGTGATCCAACCATACGCATTGCTCAGGTTCGGATCGTCACTGCCACGAGTCCTCGAAGAGACATTGGAAATAAGCGGCACGATGTGTCTAATCGTTGCCTCCATGGCAACGCACAAGGGCGCGACGCCCGCGCCGCGCTGGCGTAACCCGTTCGTACGATCCGTGCTGTTGGTTGCGGGCCTGAGCGCAATCGCCGTTGCATATCTCTACCACGCTCCGGTGTTCGACACGCGAGCACATTCGGCGCCTGGGACGTTCCAGATCATGCTCCAGGACCAGGGATCGATAACGCAGGAACTCGGTGGGCCCCGGTTTCCGACGGATCGCATCGACGTTCGTATGGCAACGCGGGATCCGAACGGCACGTCGACCACGGTGGCCTGGCGCATTCGTAGCGACGATACGCCAATTCGTGAGGGGCATGTGCAGGTCAAGAGTCAACCGCAGCACCTGTCGATGTACCAGCTGATCTTCGCTCCGCTGATTCAAACCGCGGACTAGGATCTGAGTCTTCAGTTGGTTGCCGAGGCTTCCGAAGGCGCTCACCTGCATATTGGGGCGACCAAGCTCAACTCCGACGATGGGCTCCGCTTATGGACGAACGGCGACATTCAACCGCCTGGCCACCGCATTGATTTCGTCGTGTTCAGCACGCCCGAGCCGACGCAAGCGAAACTTGCCGCGCTGTGGCATGCGGTGTCCGGGGATTGGCGATACCCGGTAACGATGCTTTATTTTGCCGTGAGCCTCGTGCTACTCGTGTTTACACCGCTGGTTCTCGTGCGCTCCTAACGGAGGCTGTTCCGCTCGGCAATCGCGGTCCAACTGGCGCCAGCCAGCCTGCGCCACGCGCGACCGCGAGGCCACGGGAAACTCCTCGGCAGCGGCGGCTGTCGAGCCGACGCGCCGCCGGCCAGCCGTCGGCCTGTTCGCCTATTCGTGCTGTCTGTGAGGTCCATCCCCGTATTCAAGCCCCGCCGATCACGCCGTGGCCGGGCAGACGGGATGGGGGGATGCTGCGGATGGCCGGGCCGAATCAGTTGGACGATGGCCGCGGCAACACACGCGGCACCGTGGTGCCGAACGGCGATGGATGGCGCCGGAGCATCCAGGCGACTCGCTATGTCGCCGCCGTTTGGTCGCCTTCCTACGTCATAATGACGAAGTGCCGGTTCAATGAAGGCTTCTGGCTTAGATGGAATCCCAGGAAGCGGGCGGGCAGGCAGGACTGCGGGTGATGCGACCTGAAGAGGCGACAGCAGCCCGACGCCGACTACCCTTGAGCAATCGACTGCCGTCCCCATTCCCCGAGGGTTGGTACTTCCTCGCGACCCGCAAGGCCGTGGAGAAGGGCGGGCTGATCCAAAAGACATGGATGGGCGAGAACATCGTCATCTGGTCCGACGCTGAGGGCCGCATCTGTGTCGCCAAAGCCATCTGCCCCCATCTGGGCGCCGATCTCGGGCCTGCCGCAGGTGGCCAGATCTGCGAAGGTCGACTTGTCTGCCCGTTCCATGGCTATGAGTTCGACGTCACCGGCCAGTGCGTCGCCACCCCCTTCGCACCAGCGCCCAGGACCGCCAAATTGCGAGTCTTCGAAACTCACGACATCCATGGCCTGATCTTCGCCTGGTGGGGTGTCGACGGCCGCCCGCCGCAATGGACGCTGCCAACCGAGCCGTTGGAGCAGGACGGCTGGTGCGACTACGAGATCGATACGCTTCGCTTTCCCGGCCATCCCCAGGAGACGACCGAGAACTCGGTCGACCTGGCCCACCTGCGCTATGTCCACGGCTACGACAACGTCGACCGCCCTGAGCGAATGTCGGTGGATGGCCATCGTCTCCTGAGCAACTTCAACTTCAGGCGCGTTCGTACGATCGCAAAACTCGCCAGACTGACCTTTAGCGTCTCAGCCAAAACCCACATCTACGGACTCGGCTACTCGTTCGTCGACATCCGCGAGCACTCCATCGGCATGAACATGCGGCTGTGGGTCCTTGCCACGCCCGTCGACGGCAAGCTCATCGACATGACACTGGTCTCGCAGGTACGCGAGATCCGAAATCCCAGGCGCCTGTTGGTCGGCCTGGGATTCCTCCCGCCAAAGCTTCGCGCCCCCCTCATCAACAAGTTCATGGCGCTTCAGCAGAGAGAGGATGTGCTGCAGGACGTGGTCATCTGGGGGCGCAAGCAATACACCAGCCGGCCCCGCCTCTGCCGCTCCGACGGCGAGATCATGCCCTTCCGGTACTACTGCGCGCAGTTCTATCCCGAACCCGGCAACGGCGCCCCGTAGAAATCGCTACGTCCGTTCGCTGGGACTCCGGGCGGTCCTTGGCGCTACGCCTTCCTGAACCCCAAGCCGTACATGATGCTCCCGTAGTAGTTGAACGCCCGCCTGGCTTCCGCGTTGCTGAACGGGTAGTCGGCCCCTATCTGCCGCGCCGTGGCCAGGCCGCTGACAAAGCAGGTCTCCTGGCTGTTGACCAGCGTGTGCGCCCCGCAGTGCCAGGTTCGCCGCCTGCCCTGGATGAACTGGAACAGGTTGATCAGCAACGCCATGTGCTTCACGTCATGCACGATGTGCTGAAACCACCACCGCTTGATGACCTTGGCGTCATCGATGGGACTGACCGCGTTGTAGGTCACCAGGCACGGCTTGTCCGACCCGCTTGCCCACGGCTGCTGGTTATGCATGATGTACGTGATTTCGTAGTTGTCCGGCCTGGCCCCGTACTGCTCGATGTGGTTGCTCCGCGTCTCCAGCGGCTTCGCTTCGTTCTCGGGTAACACCGAGGCGTCCCAGTGCACCACGGCATGGTTATGCAGCTCGCTCTCGTAGCGTATCGATGAGAGCATGAAGCGTTCCAGCATCGTCGGCTTGTCCAAGATCATCAGCGTCTGGTTCGCGTTGCACGCAAGGATCACGTCGTCAAACGTCTCGCGTTCACCGGCCTCGTCTTCAACCTCCACGTGTGACGCCCGCCGATATACCCTTCGCACAGGTCGGTTGAGATAGATCTTGTCTCGAAAGCCGTCCGTCAGGTTCTCGTAGATGCGGCGCGTGCCCCGGTCCCATGTCTGCATCGGCGTTGAGCGTTCGATGTCGAAGAATTCCAGGTACCGGCTGAAGAGCGCGGCCGGCATGTCGAACACGTTTGTCGCCATCAGGAAATTCACGAACATTGGCTTCAGGATCTTGTACCTGAAGTCCCCCGAGAATCCGCCCAGGTTCAGCACCGTCCCCATGCTGATGTAGTTGAACGGGTTCAGCGCATTTAGCAACTTCGACTGCGAACGCGTCAGCCAGCCAATCCCATGCAGTCGACGCAAGAGTCGCTGGAATTTCCTGATCTCGGGTTGCAACTGCTCTCGTATGTCGGAGTCGAAGTCATGGGCGTACACGCGGCCCTGGTACTTCACGCTGTAGCTGAACTTGGTGTCGATCAGCTCAATGCCAAACGTCTCCATCAACAGCAGGATGTGGTGATAGACCGACGGGATACACGCGGTTACGGAGATGTCAAAAGGAATCGAGCTACCGTCGTCCTGCCGCATGTCGGCGGTAATCGCGTTGCCGCCAACCTGTGCGTTGGCTTCGAACAGCCGGAAGTCAAAGCGATCGGGATGCCGATGCAGCGCCCAGGCGGCGCCCAGCCCTGCAATGCCCCCGCCAACAATGGCAATGCGCCTCAGTGCTCTCCCCCGCGGCCTCTGCCCCGACCTCCGGCGAAACTACCATCGCTCCCGTCTGTCCGGCCGCGACGTCCAAGTATTCCGCCTAAGCGTCCCCCATTTCAGCCAGCCGCCGCGATAGCTCGTCCATAGGCACGTCTTCAACGTGGCAGGCAATTGACCAAACGTTGCCCGACGGATCGGACACACGGGCAACCCGGTCGCCGTAGAACTGATCGGCAGGTTCCGCGATCGAAGTTGCACCCGCCTTCACCGCCTGCGCGTAGACCGCGTCGACGTTCTCCACGTAGAGATGCATCTGCGAACTGGTGACCGGGAAGTCCGGCGGGGCGGCGTCCGACAGCATCACCACCGCACCCCCAATCTCCACTTCGGCGTGCCCGATCAGCCCCTCCCCCATCGGGATCCGCGTCCGCTCCACGGCCCCGAACGCGTCCGCCAGGAAATCCAGAAAGCCGGCCGCGTTCTCGACGATCAGGTAGGGCGTGACGGCCGTATATCCGTCCGGAATCGGCTTTACCTCTGGCATTGGATCTCCTCTCTGTCTGACGGCGCATTCTCCCAGTCCTGGGTTCCGTTCCCAAACGAGCCTGCATGGCAGTACCCTAATGGACGCGGCCGGGGCGCTTTCGTACGGTATGTCCGTGGCAGATGCAACGGCGGTTCAAGAAAGTTCCGGGATTCTGATTCCAACAGACGGAATCCCCCGGAAAGTCCTGCGAAAAGTCGGAAAGGCCGGCCGCAGACAGATCATCAGCGACTCCTATCCCTACCGAACCAAGATGGGGCGGCGAACTTACGAGGCCCGGAAGGCCGAGCTTCAGGTCGAGTTGCTGAAGCTCCAGAATTGGGTCCAGGAGTCCGGACAGCGCATCGTCTTGCTGTTCGAAGGGCGGGATGCCGCCGGCAAGGGCGGAACCATCAAGCGCTTCATGGAACACCTCAATCCTCGCGGCGCCACCGTCGTTGCGCTGCCGGCTCCCACCGAGCGCGAGCGCGGCCAGTGGTACTTCCAGCGCTACGTCCAGCACCTGCCGACCAACGGCGAGATCGTGTTCTTCGACCGCTCCTGGTACAACCGCGCGGTCGTTGAGCCGGTCATGGGCTTCTGCACGCCGGCCGAGACCGTGCGCTTCCTCCGCGACACCGTCCTCTTCGAGGAAATGCTGATCAACGAGGGCCTCCGGCTCTTCAAGTTCTGGTTCTCGGTCAGCCAGGAGGAGCAACTCCGGCGCGTCATGTCGCGCGCCCAAGACAGCCTCAAGCAGTGGAAGCTCAGCGATGTGGACCGCCGGGCGCTACCCCTCTGGGACGAATTCACCGAGGCCAAAAAACTCATGTTCGCCGCCACCGACACCAGGGCGTCGCCCTGGGTGGTCGTTAAAGCGGACGACAAGAAGCGCGCCCGCCTCAACTGCATGGGCTACGTGCTGCGCAGCTTTGAATACGATGCCTGGGTTCGTCAGCGCGTGCCCAAACCGGATCCCAAGCTGATTGGACCCGCGAAATCTCTCTACGCCAAGGACGAAGTCTGGTAGCGCGCACCGGGATTGGCCGCAGCGATCGCCGGATTCTCGAGAATCAGAGCCTGCAGGCCACCAAATGAGCGTGGGTGTGGGGATGGCCTAATGGCACCCACACGCCGACTCGTTTCCGCTTCCTGATTGTGATCGGTGCGTCGCATAGCCGTCCCGCTTCCACCAGTCCAGCCCACCGATCAACTCACGAACCTCAAGTCCAAGCGTGAGCAGCTTCAACGCAGTCTTCGTCGACGCATTGCAGCCGATGCCGTCGCAGTAGCAGACGTACAGCGCGGACGTGTCCAACGATGCTGTTGAATTGGCGCTGATTTCCCGATGCGGAAGGCTGATGGCGCCAGGAATGTGCTCCTGTTCGAAGGCGCCCGCCGAGCGTCCGTCAACCACCACGATCGGCTCGCCATTCTCCAGCGCCTCGTAGAGGTCCGCCGAATCCATTTCGTAGGCGAGCTTGCTCTGGTAGTGACGAATCTGGTCGAGACTCACGCTGCCGTCTCCTCCGGTCGCGCGTCCGCGCAACAAGCATTTCATCGACCTCCAGCGTATGGCAGGTGGCCTGGTCGGGCCATGCGTTGGCGCAATGCGCGCCGGCGCCGACGGACTCCAACGCTGATCCAGTCTGCCGCCGAAAGGCCTGGCGAAGACCTCACTGCCGTCGCGTCTGATTGACCGTCTCCCGCCCCATGTCCATACTTACTGCATCGCTGGAGGGCGGGACTTTCAGTCATGATTGATTGGCTCGGAATCGAACACCTCTTTGAGCTTACCCCGACGGAAGCGGTTCTCGGCTTCTTCACCCCGCTGATTATCTTTGCCGTACTCTTTGTCGTGCAGCTCATCCTTCCGGGAATCCGCGTTACCGGCTACGTCACTAATCCCGAGACCGGCACACCGCGCAACTACCGGCTCAACGGACTCCTGGTGTATGCAATTGCGGTCATCGTCTGGGCGTTCGAGCTCACTGGAATGCCGCGTGAGTGGTTCTATCAGTCCTCCGTCTACGCCGTCGCCGGCGGAACGGTGGTCGTCGCCATAGCTACCCTCATAGCCGTCTTCAGCCAGCCGAAGGACGAAACCGACAACCCCATTGCCGCGTTCTGGCTCGGGCGCGTCCAGGAACTCTCGTTCTTGAAGGAGCGCATCGACCTGAAAATGTACTTCTACGTCGTCGGCGGAACCATGTTTTCGCTCAACGCCCTGTCCGCGGCAGCCTGGCACCTGGAGCGCTTTGGCGAAAACGCCAATCCTGGGGTTTTCCTGGTGGCCGCGTTCTATACGTATTACGTAACGGACTACTTCATCTTTGAACGTGTCCAACTCTATACCTTTGATGTGATCTACGAGAAGCTCGGCTTCAAGATGTTCTGGGGCGGCCTCATGGTCTACGGCTGGGTCTACATCCTCCCCCTCTGGGGCATGGCCGCGCATCCCAGCCCTGGATTCTCCACGGTCTGGACGTACGTCTGGCTCATCGCGGCGGCGGCCGTGTACTTGACCGGGTGGGTGATTTCCCGTGGCGCCAACATGCAGAAATACACCTTCAAGCGCTGGCCCGATCGCAAGTTCCTTGGGCTCATCCAGCCGGAGTACATCCAGGCCGGCGACCGCAAGATCCTGGTCAACGGCTTCTGGGGCGCGTCCCGCCACATGAATTACCTCGGCGAGTGGTTCCACTCCTCCGCCATCGCGCTGGCCTTCGGCCACTTCACCAATCTCTGGGCCTGGACCTACTTCATCTGGATCGTCACCCTCTTCGTCATCCGCCAGCGCGAGGACGACCACTACTGTGCCCAGAAGTACGGCCCTGAGAAGTGGGCCGAATACCAGGCCCGCGTCAAATACCGCATCTGCCCCTGGATCTACTGAGCCAAGACCTAGTGAGTACCGAAAGGCGTGCCGCCGACCCTGCGAGGAGAGGCTGGCCACTCATTGACCGCTTCCATCCTCGTCTCCATAATCGCTGCGGCACTGGAAGTTGGGGGAACCGATCATGATTGAATGGCTGGGTATCGAACACCTTTTCGAGCTTTCCCCCACCGAAGCGATCCTAGGCTTCCTGACTCCGCTCGCAGTCTTCGTTGTGTTCTTCATCGCCCAGGTCGTTCTTCCGGCCCGCCGGGTTCCCGGCTACGTCATCAATCCTGAGACGGGGCAACCCCGCAACTATCGGCTTAACGGTCTCCTCGTCTTCATCATCGCCATCGTCGTATGGGCGACCGAAGTCACCGGCATGCCACGCGATTGGTTCTACCGATCCTCGGTCTACGCTGTGGCCGGGGGCACCGTATTCGCAGCGCTCATTGCACTCGTGGCCATGCTCAGCCAACCGCGAGGCGAGATCAAGAATCCGCTGCATGCCTTCTGGACCGGCCGCTCCCTCGAGCACTCGCTGATCAATGAACGCTTTGATCTGAAGATGTACCTCTACGTCGTCGGCGGCACCATGCTGGTGCTCAATGCCCTCTCAGGCGCCGCGTGGCACTACGAACGCTTCGGTGACAACTTCAATCCCGGCGTCTTTCTGTACACCGCGTTCTTCACGCTCTACATCTTCGACTACTTCATCTTCGAACGCGTCCAGCTCTACACCTACGACCTGATTCACGAAAAGCTCGGCTTCAAGTTGATCTGGGGCGGACTCATCATCTACGGCTGGATGTACATCCTCCCGCTCTGGGGCATGGCCGTCTATCCGAACCCCGAGTTCCCGACGGCCTGGACCTACGTGTGGCTCATCGGAACGGGCCTGCTCCTCGTCTTCGGCTGGTCCATCTCGCGCGGCGGCAACCTGCAGAAATACTGGTTCAAGCGCTGGCCCGACCGCAAGTTCCTCGGGATCATCGAGCCCGAGTACATCCAGGCCGGCGACCGCAAGATCCTCTGCAGCGGATTCTGGGGCGCGGCCCGCCACTTCAACTACATGGGCGAAGGATTTGCCTGCTTTGCCATCGGCCTGTCGTTCGGTCACTTCACCAATCTGTGGGCCTGGACCTACTTCATCTTCATCGTCTCGCTGTTCACCTGGCGACAATGGGACGACGAGGCGCACTGCGCCGAGAAGTACGGCGAGGAAAAGTGGGCCGAATACAAGGCCCGGGTCAAGTACCGCATCTGCCCCTGGGTCTACTGAACCGGGCGCTCCGCGCACTCCAGATAGCGTGCCGCCCGCGGTCGCTGCCCTCAGATCCGGTAAATCTCCTCCGCCGTCCCCGAGAACAGCCGGATCTGCTCGTCCCGGCTGAAGTCGGCAACGATCTCCGTGTAGGCGTCGATCACCGCGTCGTAGGTGCTCCACAGCCAGTCCACCGGCCAGTTGGTGCCGAAGAAGCAGCGCTCCACGCCCACGGTCTCGATCGAAGCCAGCACGTAGGGCCGAATGCTGTCGACCGTCCAGTCGTGGTCGCCCATGCCCAGGCCCGAGATCTTCCAGCGGACGTTGTCGCAACTGGCCGCGATGGCCACGCCGCGTTTCCAGTTCTCGAAGTACTCCGCCGACCGCTCATCGGGATATCCGGTGTGATCCACCACGATCGTGATGTTCGGAAACTTATGGGCCAGATCCCGCACCTTCTCCATGTCCTGCCACTGGGCCGGCATGCTCGACACCAGGTTAAACTGCTCAAAGAGCGCAAAACCCCGGTGGTAGTCGGGCTCAACCAGGTAGTCCCCATGCGAGAAGTCCCGGATCCCCCGCATGTTCGGCGACTGGCAGTGACGCTCCAGCAACTCGCCCACGCGGGGATCCCGCAGGTCCGCGTGCGCCACGATCCCATGCGGAAAGCCGGTCCGCTCCGCCGCCTCCTGCAGCCACTCCGTCTCCGTCACCGGATCCGGGCTGCCGATCGCCGCCTGCACGTGCACCGCCTTGGTAACGTTCGCGTTTCGGGTCTCGGCGATATAGTCCTCGGCGACGTAGTTCCGCTCGGCGAGTTTCTGAATCTGCCACCCCAGCGTGTGATGCGGAACTCCCGGCTGCCAATGGCCGTACACCAGCTCCGGGTGCTGCATGTCGTAGAGGTGAATGTGCGTATCGACGAACGCCAGCTTGTCCATGAGCGTGTCTCCTGCCTCGAACGTCAGCACGGCACCGCTTGTGCTCTGGCTCCGTTGCCATTCGGAGGCCTGGGGCCGTGATCCCGGCGACGGATCCAGAGGCCGACTACCACGCGTTGGTGAGACGAGGATATGACGCCTGCGCCCGGTCGTACCACGAGGCTCGCAAGACGCAGGCTCCGACCGAGTTGCAAGAACTAATGGATCGGCTGGACGACGCTGCCGCAGTCCTGGATCTTGGCTGCGGCGCAGGCATTCCGATTGCCAGGTCGCTTGCCGCACGTCACCGCGTGACCGGGGTCGATATCTCGCAGGCGATGGTCGACATGGCCCGGCGCAACGTACCCGCCGGCGACTTCATATGCGCCGACGTCGCGTCGATCGGCTTCGACCCGTCCAGCTTCGATGCCGTCGTCGCCATCTGCTCCATCTTCCACCTGCCTCGAGAGCAGCAGCCGGCGCTATTCCAAAGACTTCACCGCTGGCTCAGGCCCGGCGGATATCTCCTCTGCACCCTGAGTCACCACAACGAAGCGGGCTACACCGAGGATGACTTCTTCGGAGTGACCATGTACTGGAGCAACTACAGCCTCGACGAATACTTGGAAACTCTGGCCGGCGTTGGATTCAACGTGCTTGAGACTTCGTCAACGGCCCGCGGCATTGAAGAAACTACGCTGGAAGTCACCAAGGACCATCCATTAGTCCTTGCCCAAACGCGCTGACGCTTTCCGCTCAGCCCTACTCAGCTGCCGTTCCCCGCCGATTCGCCATCGACCTCGGCGTCAACTCGAACAGCGGCTCCTCGCCTTCGAAGAACCGCTCCAGCTCATCCACCATCAGGCTGACAAAGCGATGCCGGCTCGCCAGCGTCACTCCCGCGATGTGCGGGCTCAGGAAGACGTTCGGCAGCGCGACGATCTCGCTGTCCGGCGGAATTGGCTCCGGGTCGAACACGTCCAGCCCCGCCACGATGTCCCCGCGCTTGAGACGCTCGATCAACGCGTCGCTGTCCACCACGACACCGCGCGATACGTTCACAAACACCGCGTCTGGAGGAATCAGGTCCAATTCCCGCTGCCTGATCATTCCCTCAGTTGCGGGCGTCTGCGGCGCCAGGCAGACGATCACGTCGGACTTGGAGAGCACGTTGTCCAGCGACGTCTTCACCACCCCGATTGCATCCGGCATCTCGCTCGCCAGGTACGGGTCGTGAACCCGAACCTCCACCTCGAACGGTTCCAGCAGCTTCACCAGCCGCCGCCCGATGTGCCCGCACCCGATCAGCCCAACCCGCTTGCCGGTCAGCTCGCCATGCACGAACCCAAAATCGTCGCGTGCCGGCTTCGCCGTGTCTCCCGCCAGGATGTTCCTGAAGCTCTCGCCCGCATTCCGCAGCGAAATCAGGATCAGCCCCAGCGCCCACTCCGCCACCGGGTATGACGACCCATGCGTCGTATCCACCGTCCGTATCCCCCGCGCCCACGCCGCCTCCACGTCAATCCGGTACGCAAACCGGTCCCCCTCCAACTCACCGACGATCTTCAGCTTCGGCGCCGCGTCCATAACCTCCGCACTGACCCTCGGCGACCCATGCGACACCACCACCGCGTCCACCTCGCCCACCTTCGCCATCAGCTGCCTGATCGCCCGCGCATCCTCATTCGCCCCAAACGCCTCCCCGCCCTCCAGCTCCAACCACTCCCACTCCGCCACCGCCGACAACCGCTCCAGGTCCTCCGCCAGAAAACTCAGGTCGCGCACCTCGCGGCTGCACACGAGTAGAACCTTCGGCCGGGGTCTCGTCATGACTCTTCCTTCTACCTTCGACGCACTTCAGCGGGCCACGCTTCGCACCCGCAACCCTGCCCCATCCGCTCTCAGCGCACCACGCCCACCGTCAGCGACACCACGTACCCATCGCCTGTCGACGTCAGTTTCCCCGTCAGCGCTTGCAGTGCGGTGTCGTTTCGCCCGACTGAATCGTTCGTATTCCTCGTTCCGCGAGGCCCGCGCGCGGAATAGGGCTCGGACTCGAATACGTCGTCGGAGACCTCATCCGGAAAGTACAGCTGCGACGCGATCAGCCGCCCTTCGCTCGTGAACGCCCTGAAGTGAATGTGAACCGTCCGACCCGGATACCACCCCGGATAAATCGTCTCGAACTCCACCTGCCCCTCGGCGTCCGTCACTTGCCGCCCGCGCAGGAACGTCTCGCCCGAGGTATCCGCGCGATCGTCGCCCTGTCCCGGATACCCCGAGTACTGCCCCGCCGCATCCGTATGCCAGATATCCACAAACACGTCGCGAATCGGCTCACACGAACCCGCCGCCACAAACCGCAACGCCACCAGCAACGGCGTCCCCGGTTTCCCTTCCGTGATCTCCCGCCGCATCTCACCGATATCGAAATAGAAAGGCCCCTCCGTCTGCCGCGGCGACGCCTCGCAGTTGGTCAGGGGAACCTCGGCAACGGCCGCCGCGCCAGCCGTAGGCGCAGAGGCCGGCTCCGTGAAGGCTTCGCCTGCCGGTGTCGTAGCAACGCCGCTGATCGGCGCCTCGCTGTCGGTATCGCACGCCGCCAGGACCACGCAGGACGCCAGGACCGTCGCCAGTATCAAGCCTCTAACCAACTTCATGGCTTCTCCACGCGCGTCGCCTCTCGCCGTTCCTAGCAGCCGGTCCGACCAATGCCTGAGCGCAGCGCAATGGCCGCTCTTCAAGACTAGCCTGCGCTACCCGCGTCCCCGGCCGGAGATCTCGTCCAGTTGCCGAGTCCTAGGACGGCGATGTCGCGTCCCTGGCCGCAGCTCCAATCAGGTCAGCCGCTTTCTCCAGTTCGTGAATTGACTTTGAGCCCGCTCCAGATCGTCTCCACCGTCTGCTCGATCCGCTGCCTTGGATCGCCGGAGGCCATGACGTGATTGGCCAGCACCGACCCGATTAGCGCGTCCACGGCAACATCCAGGTCGGCGTCGGCCCGGATCTCCCCCCGCTCCACGCCACGTTGAAGGACCTTGATCGCTTCACGTCGACGCGGCCGGAAGATTCGCTTTCGGAACGTCTCCAGGAGACCGGGATTGCGACGCTCCTCGATCAAGAGCGCGCCGATCATGGCGAATCCGGCGCGCTGGAGGGCGGGCTGGAAGCTCGCCAGCATTTCAATGATGTCGGTGCGTGCGCTGCCGGTGTTCGGCAGCGGCCCAAAGTCCCCCCGCAGAGAGCGCACGGCTGCGGCCGCCAGTTCGGCCTTGGACGGGTAACGCCGATAGATCGCCGTCTTGCCCACGCCGGCGGCGGCTGCCACGCCCTCAACCGACATGCCGGCGTAGCCGTGGGCCGTCAGCAGCCGGAGCGTGGCCTGCAGTATCGATCGATCGACATCCGGATCGCGCGGCCGGCCGGGCCTGGCGCTCTTTCGACGCGAGGTGTCGTCCGCTACCGTCAACTTGGCGACACCGTCGGGGCTTCGCCAACTTCGGAATCGGCGCCACGGTGTTCCGATTCCACGGGCGTCACGCTGGGAAGATGACGTGCCGGCAGATACCGCGCGATAAGTACGGACCCGGCCACCGCCACGCCCGCCGACACCAGCACCGCTATGCCAAGCGCGTCGGTGAACGCCACGTCCGCTGCGGCCGCCAACTCCGCACCAACCGGGTCGGGCAGCATCGATGCAATCCGGGATGCCGCGCCAACGGAGTCGCTGGCGGCTTCGGCCGCTTCCGGCGGAAGACCCGCCACCGCGGCATCCATGCGTCCGCTGTAAGCCGTGTTGATCACCGAGCCGATCACCGCCACGCCAAAGGCGCCCGACACCTGGCGCGTCACATCGTTCATGGCCGAGGCAATGCCGGCGTTGGCCTCCGGCACAGCCCCCATCACGGCGTCGGTCGACGGCGCCATCACGTTTCCCATGCTCAGCGCCAGGCAGAAAAAGGTCACGCCAATGACCACGTAGGACGTGTCGGGCTGCCAGAGCGCGATCGTCGCCATGATTCCCCCCACGAAGACGAGGCCCGTGGCAACCACGCGTTTGCTACCCACCCTGCCGACGATGCGATGGCTCAGGCCGGCGCCCATGGCCATGCCCACGGCCACCGGCAGCATCCGCAGGCCCGCCTCCAGCGGGGTAAACCCCTGAACGAACTGAAGGTATTGCGTCAGGCCGAACACCATGCCGAAAAGGGCGAAGAACCCGATCGAAATCGCGCCAGCCCCGGCGGAGAAGCGGGGATTTTTGAAGAAGTCGAGATTCAACATCGGGTGGTCGGTCTTGATTTCCCAGGCGATGAACGCCCCCATCAGCGCCGCGCCAACGACGAATCCGGCGATCACCAGGCCGTCGGTCCACCCGCGTACCGGCGCCTCGATGATTGAGAAGACCAGCACCGTGACGGCCGAAATGGACAGCACGGCGCCCAGGATGTCGAGGGATCTTGGGTGCGGATCCCGGCTCTCCGGAACCAGCACGAGTCCCGCCAGCAGCGCTACCGCAACGATCGGCACGTTGATGAAGAACACCGAACCCCACCAGAAGTACTCGAGCAAGAGGCCGCCGGTGACGGGTCCCAGCCCGATCCCCAGGCCGGCCACCGCCGCCCAGATGCCGATGGCCTTGCCGCGCTCCTCTCGCGGGAATACGTGGGTCAGGATTGACAGGGTCGACGGCATGATCAACGCGCCCCCGATTCCCATCACGGCCCGCGCGGCAATCAGCTGTTCGCTCGACTGCGCGAATGCCGCAAAGAAGCTCGCCAGGCCAAACACCACCAGCCCGACCTGCAGCGCCCGCTTGCGCCCGTACCGGTCCCCCAGCGAGCCCATCAGCAGCAGCAGGCCGGCGAACACCAGGATGTACGCGTCCACCATCCACTGCAGCAGCGTCGCGGTTGCGCTGAACTCGCGCTGCAGCGTCGGGATGGCGACATTGAGAATCGTGTTGTCCAGCCCGATGATCAGCAGGCTCATTGACAGAATGCCCAGGGTCCACCAGCGCCGCCGGTAGGTGGCTGACGCCGGAGAGGCTGGCGGCAATTCGACCGCTCCCATACCTTGCTGGCTCCTCTGATATCGAAACGATACCGTCTCGTATCTATACATTGCGAGGCCGGCCGTGTCGTGTCAAGGCGAAGCAATTGACGCCGCCGACGGCCGTCCCAGCTATCGGCGCCGCGAGTTCCTCGTCAGGCGGTCACTGACGGATCGATCGTCCCGGCCTGTCGCCCCGGCGCCCGGGACTCGACGAACCAACGCTCATATCGTGTCGAAGCCATACCACCCCGGCACCGCCGCCGCCTGGCGCACCCAGGTCTCCATCTGCGCCTCGTCCAGTTCGCCCTCGTGGATGTTGATCCAGCGCGAATCCGGGTCCTTGGCCTCGCCGGGTGGCAGCGGGTCCAGCCGCATGCCGTTCGTAAATGTCACTTTCACGTAGCGCGTGAACACGTGGTAGCTCAGGAACCAGCCCATCCCCTCGATCCCGTACCACGGCGAGTTCCACCGCACCGCCTTCCGCACGTCCGGCACCGTCCGCTCGATCAGCGCGTCCAGCCGCCGCCCGACGTCGTGCTTCCACTCCGGCATCGCCGCGATATACGCCTGCACCGGCGCGTCCCCGTCCGCCTTCGCAATCTGCGGATTGCCGCCCGACAGCAACATTGGCTTGTCGCCAGAGCGGGTCCTGCGCCGTTCGTAGGAATTCTCGATGTTGTATTGCACCGCCTCGCGCAGCAGCGTCTTCAGCGCCTCCCGGTCGATCTCGTCGCCCGCGTGAATGTCGATCGACCGCCACTGCTTCCCGCCCAGCCCCGCGTTGAACACCTTGCCGGGATCCTTCAGCTGCGCGCCGTTGATAAACCTGATCTTCACCTTGTCCTTCTGCGCGTTGCCCACGGCCAGCGTCCCGTCGCGCGACCACACCGGGCTTCCCCGGTATTTCCACTCCTCCACCACCTCCGGGTCCACCTCGTGAATCAACGCCCGAACCTCCGCCAACCGCTCCCCGCGCCAATTCCCCAAATCAGCGATCGCTTTGTCGATCAATTCGGATGCGCTCAACTCGTCTCCCGACATCTTCCCCGCACTCCGCTCGGCAGTTCGCTCTACATTAAGCCACGGTCGACAGCGGAGCGACGCCAGTGCAGGACTTCGACGACTACCTCATGCAGTCCTACGAGCTCCGCGAAAAGCTCGTCGCCGACAAGCACCGCCCCCGCTATCACTTCGTCCCGCCCGAAGGCCGCTGGAACGACATCAACGGCGCCATCTACTGGAACGGCCGCTACCACCTCGGCTACCTCCAAAAGATCCCCAACGCCGGCAGCCGGGTCGACTTCTCCAGCTGGCAGCACATCAGCAGCCGCGACCTGCTCCACTGGCGCTACCACCAGGCCTCCCTGCGCGAACCGTTCGAGGGCGCCAAGGGCGACTACTTCAACAGCGGCGACGTCATGGAAGGCATGCCCGTCCCCACCATCATCACCAACATGCCCCGCCACGGCATCTGCATCTACCAGTCCCACGACCCCGACCTCGACCGCTGGGTTCCCCTGCCCCAGAACCCCGTCATCCCCCTCGACCCGGCCCCCGAAGGCTGGCCAACCAGGTCCAACAGCCGGCTCCCCGAGTGCGTCATTTTCGACCCCAGCGGCTGGAAAGAGGGTGACACCTACTACGCCCTCATCGGGAACAAGAACCACCGCCCCGGCTACCAGGGCGACTCCACCAGCCTCTTCAGGTCCACCAACCTGGTGGACTGGCACTACCTCGGCCCCTTCTACAAGTCCGACCGCCAGTGGACTGATGAGATCGAGGACTGCGCCTGCTCCAACTTCTTCCCCTTCGGCGACAAGCACATGCTTCTCATGCACACCCACCAGCCCCACGGCCGCGCCCAGTACTACATTGGCCGCTACGAGAACGAGCGGTTCCACCCCGAGGCCTACGGCCGTCTCAGCCACCTCGGCAGCCTGCTGGCGGGCCCCGAAACGCTGATTGACGATAGGGGTCGGAGACTCTTTTGGGGCTGGATCCGCGAAGCCCGCCGCGACTGGGTCGACACCGGCTGGAGCGGCGTCATGTCCCTCCCCTGGCACCTGACCCCCGCCCCCGACAACTCCCTCCGCATCGACCCCGTAGACGAACTCCGCAATCTCCGCTACGACCAACGCCGCCACCCGGATCTCACCCTCGCACCGGGTGAGGAGCGCACCCTCCGCGGCTTCGAATCCGATTGCATGGAGCTACAACTCACCATCCACCCTGCCCGTGCCACCCGCTTCGGCCTCAAGCTCCTCTGCTCAGCCGGCTGTCAGGAAGAAACCGTTGTCACCTACGACACCCGGCGCCAGCACGTCATCGTCGACTTCGACCGCGCCAGCCTGGACCCCAACCTCACCTACGGACGCAACCCCCGCGACACCAGCAGTGCCACCCGCCGACAAATCGTCCCCCTCGCTCTCCAGCCCAACGAACCCCTCCATATCGACTGCTTTATCGACCGCTCCGTCATCGAAATCTTCGTCAACTCCCGCACCTGCATCACCCAACGCGTTTACCCCACCCGCCCCGACAGCCTGGAAACCAGGCTCTTCACCCGGGACCACCCCATCACCGCCCAGAATCTCGTCAAATGGGAGATGGACGCCACCAACCCCTGGTGACACCGCACGGGTCGCTGGGCGTGGGACCGACCAGCCGCCTGCGCCCTCCCGCTCTCCCGCGGTCCCAACGCCCGTCCCCCTGCTTGAGAGGCCACCACATTAGTCATAACCTTAGCCAAGCAAACGGGTCAGGCGCCCGGGGAGTCGGAAATGCCAACGGTCAACGTCCACGAAGCCAAGACCCACCTGTCCCGCCTGCTGGCGCAGGTCGAGGCGGGTGAAGAAGTCACCATCGCCCGCAACGGCAAGCCCGTGGCCCGGCTGATACAGGCGCGCGACCAGGGCCGTCCCCAACCCGACGTATTCAAGGGAAAGGTCGTCGTTCCCGACAGCTTTTTCGACCCGCTTCCCGAGGAGGAGTTGCGCCTGTGGGAAGGCGGCTGACCCGTGCGGTCGCTGCTGGACACCCACGCGTTTCCGTCGTGGTCCACGGATAGCCTGTGGCAGCCGCTATCCGCCCAGCCGCGCCACGGCCACCTCGCTTCTTGAACAGTCCCTGTGTTAGTCATG
This sequence comes from Chloroflexota bacterium, assembly GCA_026707585.1. Lineage (GTDB taxonomy): Bacteria > Chloroflexota > UBA11872 > UBA11872 > UBA11872 > UBA11872. Next base: position 124,301 of record JAPOWQ010000025.1, read on the forward strand.
CCCTTAGCCAAGCACACGGCCGAGGCGCCCCGGGGGAGTCGGCAATGGCAATGGTGAACGTGCACGAGGCCAAGACCCACCTGTCCCGCCTGCTGGCGCGGGTCGAGGCGGGTGAAGAAGTCACCATTGCCCGCAACGGCAAGCCGGTCGCCCGGCTCGTGCGCTACAGAAGGCGCGGCAAGCGACAGTTTGGCTCGATGAAGGGGAATAAGGAATGGGAGGAGCTAAGCGACCTTGTCTTGCTGCCACTACCGCCGGAGGAGTTGGCCTTGTGGGAAGGCGGCCCGTAGTTGCGGATACTGCTGGACACCCATACGTTCCTCTGGTGGCTCACGGAAAGCAGCCGCCTGTCCGAGACGGTACGCCGGACAATTTTTGATCCATCAGTCGAAAAGCTGATCAGCGCTGCCACGGCTTGGGAAATCACTACTAAGCACCGGTTGGGCAAACTACCGGACGCCGACCCTATCGCTTCCGACATTCCCGGAGCCATTGCAGCCCAGGGCTTCCAAGAACTGCCACTATCTGTCGCCGACGCCGCCCGCGCCGGGGCGCTGCCAGGTCCCCATCGCGACCCCTTTGACCGCATGCTCATCGCCCAGGCGCTCTCCCGCGACCTCGTGGTTATATCCAACGACGCCGCCTTCGATCGCTACCCCGTCCGCCGGCTCTGGTGACGCCCAAGTTCCGCCCGCGCCGCCGCATCTCTCTTCGCTAATCACGAGCCGCTAGCTACGTCCTAACGTCCCCTATTACCTCCTCAAACGACCTCTCCACGTCCACCGCCTCGAAGAAGACCAACCGATACCCATCCGGATCCACCACCACGATCTCCCGTGTATTCCACGCTCGCGTCACCGGCCCCTCATCCAACTCCACCCCAAGCCCCGCCAGCCGCTCCGCCATCGCATCAACGCTCGAATCCCCCACCAGGAACGACAGCGACCCCCCTTACGACCCGTGGACTCCGCCGCATCCGGCACCAGCAATACATCTGCATTCGTCCGCCACCGCGAAAGACCCGACACCGGCGCCCCATCCGGCCCCGGCAGCACAAACACCGTCCCAAGCCCCAAAACCTCTAACTGCCACCAGGCCGACCCCCGGCCGGGAGCCGGTCACCTGGGTCACCCGCGGCGCCGGCCAGTTCCTGGCTACTCAGACCCCCGCCGTCGTCGCTGCACCTTCCGCCACAACTCCCGCTCCTCGCCGTCTCCCTGCCCGTCATAGAACCGCTGCTTGCCGGACATATACGCTTGCGCCACCCAATTGCCGGGATAGTCGTGCGGATACCGGTAACCCACGCTCTGGCCGTGGGCCTCGGCCAGGCCTGGATGCGCGGCGCCGCGCAGGTGCAGCGGGACTTCAAGGTTCGCACCGTGGCGAATGGCCTGTTCCGCCGCCGCCAGGGCCCGTCCAGCCGCATTGCTCTTGGGTGCCGCCGCCAGGTAGATCGTTGCTTGCGCCAGCGCGTAGCGCGCCTCCGGCAGACCCAGCCGTTCCACCGCCCCGGCCGCCGCTACGGCCAGCGGCAGCGCGTGGGGATCGGCGTTGCCAATGTCCTCCGAGGCCAGGATCACGATCCGCCGCGCAATAAACTCCGGCGCTTCGCCCCCTTCCAGCATCTTGGCCAGCCAGAACAGCGCGGCGTCGGGATCCGATCCCCGCACGCTCTTGATATACGCCGAAATGGTGTCGTAGTGCTCGTCCGCCGCCCGGTCGTACCGCACTTGCCGCGTCAGTGCCGCCTCCGTCGCGACATCGGCCGTCACGCCTTGGAGCCCGCGTTCCCGTGCAAACGCCGCCGCCGACTCGATCCAATTCAGCGCCACGCGCGCGTCTCCGCCTGACGCCGCGACCGCCTGTGCCACGGCCTCGTCGTCAAACCTCGGCGCGTCCTCACCCAGCCCGTTCACGGAGTCAAGCGCCCGCTGCACGATCGTCCGCAGGTCCTCCGCCTCCAGGGGTTGCAGCCGCAGCACCCGCATCCGTGACAACAGCGGCGCGTTCAGCTCGAAATAAGGGTTCTCCGTCGTCGCGCCCCACAGCGCGATCACCCCGTCCTCCACCGCCGGCAACAGCACGTCTTGCTGCGCCTTGTTGAAGCGATGTATCTCGTCCAGGAACACCAGCGTCCGCCTGCGGTACAGGTCCCGGTCGCTGGCCGCCTGCGCGATCACCGCGCGCACGTCCCGCACGGTCGCGGACACGGCGCTCAATTCCACAAACCGCCGCTCGGTCATCGCCGCCGCGATCCGCGCCAGGCTGGTCTTGCCTGTGCCCGGCGAGCCCCAGAGGACCACCGACCACATCTCGTCGCGTTCCAGCGCCATCCGCAGCGGCGCCCCCGGCCCCACCAGGTCGGCGTGCCCGCTGAACTCGTCCAGCGTGCGGGGGCGCATCCGCGCCGCCAGTGGCATGGCGGCTCGCCGGGCCTCGGCGCCGGCGTGGGCGAACAGGTCCTTAGTCATCGGGCGGAGCCTGCAAGGCCCGGCCCACCTCCGCCTGCAGGCGGCGCGCGTGTTCGATGCCGTGGTCCGGTCCCAGCTCCGGCGCGTACCGCGCGGCCATGTACATCTCCGTCAGGCCGTCCACGGCCGACCTGGCCCCGGCACAGCGCGCGGCCAGCCGCTCCCGGTACTCGCTGGGCGTCGCCGACGGCCCCCGGTGTACTCCGCGGGCCGAGGCCTCGTCCACCGTCTCGGCGTATATTTCGTGCAGTTGCTGCCGTAGCGTTCCGCCGCCCCGTCGCCGCATCGAGCCCAGGCCCGCCTGCATCGCCCGCCGCCGGCCGGCCAGCGCGCGCATCGACGCGCCCACCGCCTGCGCCACCGTGCGCGTCCAGCCAAACAGTCCAAGAATCGACGCCAGCAGCGCCTGCAGGATCAAGAGCAGGTGAGCCAGCAGCGAGCGGCTGGCCCGCTGCGCCGACACCCGCTGGTAGTTCCGCTGCACGGCCCGAAACAGCCAGTACAGCGAAAAACCGCCGGCGATCAGCACAATGATCGCGGCGATGAACAGCCCGAAGTCGATGCCCTCGCCGCTCGGCTGCAACAGCTCCTCCGGCGGCGGCGGCTCGGCCATCCCCCCGCCCTCCGGCCGCAGCAGCTCGATCAGCCGGGCGATCAGGCTCAGGATCAGCAGGCCAAGCGCCAGGATGATGCGTGCGACCCAGAGCATTCCGTCCAGGATCAGCAGACCGAACCCGGCAAACAGATCCGTGTCCGCCGCCGGAATCAGCAGCGCCACCACCAGCGCCACCACGAGCAGGAATATCGCGGAGCGAATCCAGGTCCCCGTCAGCCCCGGTGCCTGCGCCGCCAGCTCCAGCGACCACTGCGAGGTCCGTCGCACTAGGTTCGCGTAGCTCAGCAGCAGCAGCACGCTCACGTAGTACAGCACCATGATGATCAGCGCCGTCTGCACCACGCCCGCCTGCCGCGTTTCCGTTCCCACCGCCACGTTGAACGCCGTCAACCCAACCAGGATGCCCCCCGCTGTGGCCGCCAGTTGGGTCAGTTCGCCAATCGCCGCTGACCGGTCCACGTACCGCCCGCGGTCGTTCAACCACTCGTAGTACTGCGGCGAGCGCTTGGACGGAGGAATCTCCGACCGCTGCGGATGCAGCAGTTCGATATTCCGCAGCACCCGCATCCCGGCCATCCAGGTCAGCGCCAGAATCGTGATCAACATCAGCGACGTCAGGTCCAGCAGCCCGCCCACGATTCCCAATGCCCCGTCGCGGGCGTCCGGCGGCGCCCCAAAGAACGCCGTGATGCGAACCAGCAGCAAAATGGGGATGACCAGCGCGGCCCAGTGTTTCCAGCCATAGCTCCCGGCCGAGTGCCGTCCCCCGTACGCCGCCACGACCATGGAAACCACGAACACCAGCGTCATGATCACCAGGAAGGCGTACGCCCGGTCCGCGCCGACCGTGATCGTCTGCATCCACAGCGTCAGCCCGGCGCCGAACAGCCCGAAGCAGAGGGTCGCGATCGCGCCCAGGATCGTCCGGCTAAACGGCCGCTCGGTCGTCTCGCCAGACACGCACGTGCTCCTTGTCGGTAATCGCGAACGCCGTCAGGCCGGCGGACCGCGCGGCTCCCGCCGCCAGCGTGGCCGCCGATCCGTCGGTAAACACCACGATTACTCGGTGGCCCAGTTTGCGCTGCGCCACCAGGCTCGCCAACAGCTCGTTTGACCTCAGGCCCGTCAGCACGATCAGCGTCGCTCCCCACGGCAGCGAGCGGCCCGCCGTGGTGACCGCCTGCCCCGCGTGCTCCCCGGCCAGCAGTTCAACTCGCGCCAGCAGGTCGAGGCACGACATCAGGTGCCCGCGTCCCCGGCCGATGGGAACGTGCGGAACTCGTCCGGCCATCCGCTCCCGCATCTCCTCATGCGAGCTGCCCCGCACGCCGCCCAGGTAGATCGGGTCGAGCCCGTTCACCACAATCCCCACGCTCTGCCGGTTCTCCAGCATGAACGTCGCCAGCGACGCCGCCGCCGTCACCGCCATCTCCGAGGCCGGGCCCCGCCACATGCGGCTGTAGCTGGCATGGTCCAGGTCCACCAGGATCTGCACTTCGTGACTCACGGCCGGCTCCAGGTTCCGCACCATCAGGTGCCCCACCGCCGCCGTCGCTTTCCAGTTGATCAATCGCTGCGAGTCGCCCGGTTCATAGTCACGTGACCCCACCACTCGGATCGGGTCGTGATAAATCCGTTGGTGCGACCGCATGTCCCCAAACGGCGTGTTCGACTCCACCTGGAACGCCTCGATCGGCACCACGTGTGGGTACACGATCACGAATTCCGACGTATCGATCAGCAAATCCTGGCTGGCAAGCCCAAACACGTCGCCAAACCGAACCTGCAGCGGTCCGAGCCGGTGATACCCGCGATGCGTCGCCGGCAGGGTGTACTCGATCGTCGTCGATCCCTTGGGCCGCAGCCGCACAACCTGCCGCAGGGCGTCGTACGTTGCAATCCGGGTCGGCAGCGCCTCTCGCACGCTCAGCCATGGCACCGGCAGCAGTGAGCCGTTCTCGATGTGGATCGTGACGGCCACTGTCTCGTCCTGGAACACGCGCTGCGGGAACTCCCGCCGCACCCGCAACCCCCGCCGCATCCGCCACACCCACAGGTGCGTCAGTACCAGCACGGCTATCAGGAGGTATGCGGCCAGAAACAGGAACGGCAACCGCGTAAAGAACGCCGCCGCCAGCAGCACCAGGGTCAGGAAGATCAGGCTAGGCATGCCGCAAACTTACGCGGGCTGGGCTCTCTCAGGCCACCGGCTAACGGTGGGATCCGCTGCGCCGGATCCGAGCACATGAGCGAACCCCCAAATCATCGGTCAGCAGCCGCTGGATATCAGGACTCGCCGCTGCCCTCGTCGACCAGGCGCAACTCGGTCGACTCCATCAGCGAGCGCACCAGCGCATCCGACGTCACCCCGCGCAGCGAGTGCTCGGCCGAGACCAGCACGCGGTGGGCCAGGATTGAGGGCGCCAGTTCCTTCACGTCATCCGGCAGCGCGTAGCTGCGCCCCCGAATTGCGGCCAGGGCCTGCGCGGCCCGATGCAACGCCAGCGAGCCGCGCGGGCTGGCCCCCAACGCCACTTCGGGCCTGTCGCGCGTAGCCCGCACCAGCCGCAGCAGGTATTCGATCACCGTGTCGTCCACGTGTACGTCGCCCACGTCGCGCTGCAAGTCGGCCAGCGTCCTGAGATCGGAAACCTGCCGCAGGTCATCAATCGGATGCCCGTGGCGTTGCCCGTCCAGCACGTTTCGCTCGTCGTCGAAGGTCGGATAGCCCAGCGACATCCGCATCATGAAACGGTCAAGCTGCGCTTCCGGCAGCGGAAACGTGCCCTCGAACTCCACCGGATTCTGCGTCGCCAGCACGATGAAGGGCGTCGGCAGCGGACGGGTCACGCCGTCCGCACTCACCTGCGTTTCGCTCATCGCCTCCAGCAACGCCGACTGCGTGCGTGGCGTCGCCCTGTTGATCTCGTCGGCCAGCAGCACATTCGCGAACACCGGTCCGGCCCGAAACTCGAACTCGCCGGACCTCTGGTTGTAGACCGATACCCCCGTCACGTCGTTCGGCAGCAGGTCCGGCGTGAATTGGATGCGCCGGAACTCACCGCCGAGCGAGATGGCAATCGACCGGGCCATCATGGTCTTCCCGGTACCCGGCACGTCGTCCAGCAGCACGTGGCCGCGACACAGCAGCGCCACCAGGATGCGCTCGATCTCGGCTTCCTTGCCCAGAATGACCTTGCCGACATTCGCGCTCAGGGTCTGCCGCAATTCGGCAAATGGGGCCGGGTCAATGGCCACGCCGGGCCTCCGTTCTACCTATTGATCGGGACGGCGCCCCAATCTAATCCGAGTTTCCTGCGGCTGATTGGCGCCGCCCGGTCGGATATACCGAACGACGACCTCATCACCCGGTCCGTACTGTGCCAGAACGCGGCTCAGAGCGCCCGCATCGGGCACCGCGTCATCGCTAATCTCAAGGAGTATGTCCCGCACGCGAAGTCCGGCCTGGTCGGCGGGACTGTCTGCCGTGACCTGCACAACGATGATCCCCTGGCTGACCGGAAGCTCGAGCTGCCGCGCGAGGCTGCGTGTGATTGTGGCCGGCCCAATGCCCAGGAAGCCCCGCACCACCTGACCGCTCTCGATGAGCTCGGCGATGACTGGTCGCGCGCCGTCCATGGCAATCGCAAATCCAATGCCGGACGCGGAACCCGCACCCGCGGAATTCACCCCAACCACTTCGCCGTAAAGGTTCAGCAGCGGGCCGCCGCTGTTGCCGGGGTTAATCGACGCATCGGTCTGGATCAGGTCGCTCAGCGTCAGCTGTTGGGGACCGACATTGGTAATGGCGCGGTCAACCGCGCTGACGACGCCAACCGTCACGGTGGGGCCTCCGGGCAAGTCCAGCGCATGCCCGATCGCCACCACGGACTCGCCGATCTGCAAGTCGGCCGACCGCCCGAGCACAACCGGCGGCAAATCCGTCGCATCGACCCGTAGCACGGCCAGGTCGGTCTGGGGATCTCGGCCAACGACCGTCGCGTCGTACAAGGCCCCGGCATCGGTCGTGACGACAGTCTGTTGCGCATTGGCGACCACGTGATTGTTTGTGACGATCAGGCCTTCGGCATCGATCACGAATCCGGTACCAACGCCTCCGGCCGGCATGGTGCGCCCGCTGTTGTCGCGAGTTACCGATTCCGTGGCGATGTGCACAACGGACGGGCGGACAATCCGAACGAGCTCCGGGACGCTGAGTTGCGCTGATTCGCCGGATCTGCCGGACGTTGCGGCAGGCGGCCTTGAATCGGTCGCGAAGCTCGGGACCGGCGCCGAAGCCCGATCCGGCAGAGCCCTGAGAGCTTCAGCGTTTGCGGGAAGCCTGCCGCTCGACGTGGCGCCAACCCGATCGGTCGCCTTTGGTCTGGCTCCAAGCTGCGAAACCGGCTCCGACGCAAACGAGGTCCCCGAATTGCCATCCATCGCCTGGCACGCCGCCAATACCGCGAGCAACGTGACCGTTGCCACCACGCGGCAAAGCAATCGCGTAAGTAGTCGCGCCCACCAAGTGCGTCCGTCCATATCTTCAACGTGACCTGCAGCAGGTACGATTTCAGCGAGAACGACCACCGTTCTCACCAAACGTTCATGCACGTGACCCCAAGCGATCCCGAGGAGTTTCTCCAGCCGGGCGCCATTACACTGCCGAAAGGCGACTGGTACGTGGAGCCGCCGGTGGACGGTGACTACGACGTCAGCGCCCAGACGGACGGTGCGCGCGGTCAGTACATCAGCATGACCTATCCCGAGGGATTCCAGGCCTGCGTCCACATCGATGACCTGGGCGTCCTGCGCTGCCAGCTCTACCGCTACAACGGCGCCTGGCCCTGCGACGTCGACTACGCCAACCTGCGCATCCACTTCCGCGGCGTCACGGGCTCCGCATGAAGCCCCCCGCGCCACCCCACGAGGCCATCGCCCAGGTCGTCGCCCTCGCCCTGGCTGAGGACATTGGCTCTGGCGACCTCACCAGCCAGTCCGTGGTCCCCGAGCACGCACGCTTCCGCGCCGCCCTCACCGCCCGCGAACCGCTCACGCTGGCCGGCCTGCCGGTCGTACACGAGGTCTACCGGCAACTCGGCGACTCCGAGGCCCTCGACGACGCCAGCCCGGAAGGTGCGCAACTTCAGCCCGACGAGGTCGCCGGATTCATCGATACCGACGCTCGCCTGGCCCTCACCGGCGAACGCACCGCCCTCAACTTCCTCCAGCGCCTCAGCGGCATCGCCACGCTCACCCGCACGTTCGTGGACGAGATCGCCGGAACCGGCGCCAGCATCCTCGACACCCGCAAGACCGTCCCTGGCCTCCGCGCCTTGGACAAATACGCCGTCGCCATGGGCGGCGGCGTCAACCACCGTTTCGGCCTCTTTGACGCCGTTCTCATCAAAGACAACCATGTCGCCGCGGCCGGCGGAGTAACCGCCGCCCTGCGCGCCGCACACGCGGCCAACCGGAACGGCGTTCGCGTTCAGATTGAGGTGGATACGCTGGCCCAGCTCGACGAAGCCCTGGCCGCCGGCGTGGAATTCGTCCTGCTGGACAACATGACGCCGGCCCAGGTTCAGACCGCCGTGACTCGGGCCGCCGGGCGCGCCCGCCTGGAGGTTAGCGGCCTCGTCAACCTCGGCAACGTGCGGGCCTACGCCGAAACAGGCGTCGACGACATCTCCGTCGGTTCGCTCACCCACTCGGCCCGCGCCGTTGATATCGGTCTGGACGCCACGGAGTTGCTCTGACCGTCCATCCCAATCGGTCGGCGCAACCTCCGGCTCAGCCGGCGAACAACGGCGCCGTCCGCGGCCACGAGCGTTCGTGGGCCAGCAGCCGCCGCTTCACGTCCAGGCCCCGCGAATAGCCCCCCAGCCCGCGAGCGGCCACGACCCGGTGGCAGGGAATGAACACCAGCAACGCATTCGCCCCAATCGCCGTGCCCACGGCCCGCGTCGCTCGAGGCTGCTCGAGCGCGCTGGCAACCCAGCTATAGCTCTGAACTTCGCCAAACGGGATGCCGCGCAGAATGTCCCAGGTTCGCTGTTGAAAGTCAGTACCGGCGCGACGGTCCAATGGAATCGCCAGGCGCTGCCGCCCGGTCAGCAAGTACTCCCACAGCTGTTCCAGCCCATTGCCGGCCATCTGGTGGGCGCTCCAGCCGGAAGCGGCGCTCGACGGCTCACCGAGGCGTCGCCTATGCAGGCGCTGCGCCCCGCGCGATCGATTGCGCGCCGCCGTGGACGCCGCCCGCAGTGCGTCAACGCAGGCTGCCTCCGACGCGTGCGCCAGCGTGGCGCTCACCAGTCCGATTTCGGTTGCAGCCACGCCGCACCAATCCCACGGCTCCACTCGGCGGGCGACCAGGGCGACTTCCTGGATCTCCCCCGCCATCGGTCAGGCGGCTGACGCGCCCGGCACCGGAACGTAGTCCAGGATTCCCGCCACGATGGCCCGCGTGTCCACGCTGCGAATACGTGCGGCCGGACTCACGATGACCCGGTGCGACAGCACCGACTCCGCCAGCCGTTTCACGTCGTCCGGTACCACGTAGTCGCGTCCCGCAACGGCCGCCATCGCCTGGCCGGCGCGAAACAGGCCCAGGCTCCCGCGCGGACTGGCGCCCAGGTACACGTCGTTATGCTCCCGCGTCGCGCGGCTGATATCCACGATATAGCTCGACACCAGCGGATCCACGTACACGTCTTTCACCGCTTCCTGCGCGGCAAACACTTCCTCCAGCGTCACCACCTGCTGGATGTCGTCGATCGGCCGTTCCCGTTGCTGCGTGGCCAGCACCTGCAACTCATCCCCTCGATCGGGATAGCCCAGGTTCACCCGCATCAGGAACCGGTCCAACTGCGCCTCCGGCAATGGAAACGTGCCTTCGTACTCGATCGGGTTCTGGGTCGCCAGCACCAAAAACGGCTCCGGCAGCGCATACGTCACGCCGTCCACCGTGATCTGGCGCTCCTCCATCGCTTCCAGCAGCGCCGACTGCGTTTTGGGCGTCGCCCGGTTGACCTCGTCCGCCAGCACGATCTGGGCCATCACCGGACCCTCGCGGAACTCGAACTCCCGCGTCTTCTGGTTGAAGATCGTCACGCCGGTCACATCGCTGGGCAGTAGGTCTGGCGTGAACTGAACGCGCTTGAAGCTCAGCCCTACCGATCGCGAAATGGCCTTGGCCAGCGTGGTCTTGCCCACGCCCGGCACGTCCTCGATCAGGATGTGCCCGTCCGAAAGCAGCGCCACCGCCACCAGCTCGATGGCGTCGCGCTTGCCCACGATGACTGTGGCCACGTTGTCGATAATCCGGTTCGCGACCGTGCGAATGTCTTGCATGCTGGTTCTCAGCCGAGGCCGCTGGCCCCGGGAGTGACGGTCCGGGAAGGTGCGGCAATATAGCCGACCGGCGCCGCACCGCTCTCCGACCACATCGGCGAATTGACGCCCCGCGCCAGGGCCGTCACATTAGTGACGCCGCGCGCAGCGGCGGCCGGCGGGGATAGTTGAGTGGTACAACATGGGCTTCCCAAGCCTAAAACGCGGGTTCGATTCCCGTTCCCCGCTCCCAACCCAGGGTCGCTACCCCTCGACCATCGATGCGACGCGGTCAGGACGCCGCGCGGCCCTCGCTCGTTCGCTCAGGCCCCGTCCTGAATCGTCGGCAGCACAAACTGCCGGACCGAATCCCGCCCCAGCACGATCAGCTTGCCGTCGATCTCGCTCACCCAGATCGACCGGATATCCGCAAAGAAATCGTCCGAGCCGGCATATTTGAACTGCCGCACAAACTCGCCCGCGGACTCTTCTTGCTTGGCGATTTCCACAATTCGTTTGTTGGCTGAATCGACCAGGTAGAGGCTGTCGGTGTCGACTTCGGTGAAGATGCGCGTGGCCTTCAGCGAGTCGCCGTCCAGGCCGCTGATCTCAAACGTCTCGCGCTGCCCGCCCCGCAGCCGTAACACCGACGCATCGGACAGCAGCACGAAGATGTCACCGTCAATCGCCATGTCGATGGCGCTGCTGAGATCAATGTCGGCCGTCGTCAGCACGTAGGAGCTTGGCGCGACTTCGTACCCTCCCGCCGTCGCCTGGTACTTGTGGATCGCGTTGGCGCCTGGGTCAAGCACGTAAAAGTTGTTGTTGAAGTTGTCAAACGCCACCGGCGTCCGCCACGTCTCCGTTCCCGTGATCCGCAACAGCCGCGGATTCTGGTCGGCTTGCAGACTCACCAGGTTGTAGCGGCTGTCCAGCACCAGCACGCTCAGGGCTCGATTCACCACCGCAATCGGGTCCTGGACCGTGATACTGCTCACCACGTCACCCTTGCGCAGCACCGTGGCGCCTTGCCTGGCCGTCTCAAAGGACACGACTCGACCCGTCGTGGCGTCGATCACGTACTTGGCGTCCACCCGCACGTCCATTTGCTCGGCCGCGCTGCCCACGCCCGCGCTGTCAAAGTCGCCGATAGTGGCGCTGGTCACCACCGTTCGGACCCGGTTGAGTCGATCCTCTTCGCGGCCAATCTGGCTGAGCAGCCGGTTGATGTCGGGCGCCAGCGTGCGCTCCACGTCCGCCGTCAGCGCCTGATTCGCCAGGTCCTTGGCGTCCCGCAGAACCAGCAACACGGCCGCCCGGTTTTCGTCGGGGTCCCGATCCAGCGCTTCGCGGTAGCGGGCTTCGGCGTCGGCGAACAGCGTGGCGGCACGCTCCGCGTCCAGGGCCGGCGACTGCGTGCCTTCCGCGACCACGCCCGCTTGCCCTGCCGGCGCGTCGTCGGCCGCGTCCGCCTCCAGCGCTCCGGGCGCCGACTCGCTGTTGCGCAGAAACAACACGGCGGCCATCACCGTCAGTAGCACCAGCGAGACCCCGAACAGCAGCGTGCCCGGGCCTGGCAGCGATCGCCGCGGCCGGTATCGATACGCATCCTGGCCGCCCCGCAGCGGCTCGCCGACCGCGCTGAGGGCTGGTGGCGTCTGTGGCCGTGCGGCCCCGGGCCGTTCCTCTCCGCCGGGGCCCGCCGCCCGCAGCGAGCGAAGGCTCGACCAATCGTCATCCATCTCGCCCGCCCCGCCCGTGGTGGCCGCGGTCGGCGTCGGCGCGGGTGGCGGAATCGTCGGTTGCACCGGCTCCGACTGACCCGTAACCAGGCGGACCAGGCCGCGCACCGCCATTACCGGCAGCACCAGGAGCATGAGAACCAATGTCACCGGCAGCGCCACCAGCCGCTGGACGGCGGAGCGCTGCGGACCATCGCCAGCCAGCCGCTCGCGCGGATACAGGGGCTGCTCCGGTACCGCTGAGGCCTGCGGGGGTCTCGCCAGCCCGTTCGTGGACGCGGCGGACGTCGAGGACGCCGACATCCAGCGCTCGTCGGCTGCGGGCGCCGTCACCGCCGCGGGCGCCGCCACGCTGACGCGAAGCACCACGATGTCGCACGATACGCTGCCGCGCTGGGTAACGACCGAGCAGATGTCGTGGGCGGCACGCTGGGCGCTCCGGCCCTGCAGCAGCCCCTGGATCTCGCGGTCCGTCAGCGCCCGGCGAAACTCCGTCGACGCCAGCACCACCACGTCGTCCGGGTCCAACTCCACCCGGAAGATCTCCACCTCTTGATCGGGCGCCGGATCGCCGAGACTCGTTGGCGGAAGCTCCGATGGCAGCGCGTTGAGGATCCCATCACGCAGCACGAACACCTGGCTCGGCAGCAACTGGGCCAGGTACAGCTGATCGCCCGCGTGCACCGCGCCGGTTGCTCCCAGCGGCTCGCCCGGACTGGCCAGGTCCATGTCGATCGAGGCGCTCTGGGCCGCGTGGCGCATGCTCTGTACCAGTGCGTTGGCGATCCCCTCCGACTCGTCCGCGAAGTAGCTGGTGGCCACGGCTTGGCCGAACGAGGCCGCCTGCCGGTCGCTGCCGCCCTGGACCAGCAAATACAGGTCGCCGCGCCCGGGTCGATCCGCCGGCTCGCGCTGAGCATGGAGGCGGGGGCCGTCCTGCCGCGTCACCCCGCCGCTCAGGGCGGCCAGTCCTACGTCAACGGCGAGGGCCATGGATTCCGGCAAATGGTTGTCTCAAGTAGGGGGCGGCGCCGGGCTCCGCGAACTAATGGATCGAAATACATTGTCGCGCGCATACCCCTATGCTAGCGTGAATCACTCGGCCGGCTCGTTGCCGACCAGTTCTGGGAGTTGCCCCTGCGTTCACCATCGCCTCGCGCTGACCAGCGGCCGCGGCCCCGCGGCCCGCGAATCAATGAGCAGATTCGCATACGCCAGGTTCGCCTGATTGCCGAAAACGGCGAACAGATTGGAATCACCCCCACCCCCATAGCGTTGGAGATGGCGCGCGAGCGCGGCCTCGATTTGGTTGAGATCGCCCCGAATTCCCAGCCCCCGGTCGCCAAGATTCTCGACTACGGCAAGTTCCGCTACGAGCAGAATCGCCGCCAGGCCGAAAACAAGCGGCGCCAGAAGGCCGGCACCGTCAAGGAAGTCCGCTTCGGCCCCCGCACCGGCGACCACGACATCCAGTTCAAGATCAAGCGCCTCGAGAAATTCCTGCGCGAGGGCAACAAGGTGAAAGCCTGGGTCCGCATGCGCGGCCGCGAACTGGCCCACCCCGAAGTCGCGCTGCGCGTCCTCGAACGCGTCAAGACCAGCCTGGAACCCTACGGCGTGATCGAGCGCGACATCACCCGCGAGCAGGACGGCCGCGTCTTGAGCATCATCATGGCCCCGCAAGGCAAGAACTAGCGGCAGGATCCCCGCGGCCTGGAGTCGGTATGCCCGCGTCGGTGCGATGGCACCCGGAAGAACAGCGCAATCCTGACGGCAGCGTGCGCCGCGTCCAGGCCGCGTGGCTGGTCGCCGAGCCTACCGCCGACGATCCCCGACCCCGCTATCTGGCCTACCTCGGCAATAGTCCCCACGTCACCCGGCAGGTCCGGGAGGAATGCCAGGTTCTGTATCCTGAGATCCAGATTGACTGGACCGCCGTGGCGCGGGCCCTGGAACACCCCCCGCCCATCGAAGGACTTGACCTTGAGACGCTGGCGCAGCGCTGGGCGCAAATGGCCGCCAACCAGGGGCTCGACCCCCTGGAGGTCGAAGTTCGCATCGGCGGCGGCTGGAAACGCCCGCTCTCCAACCTGGCCCGGCTGCTCTCCGACTCGGCGGCCGTCGCCCGCATGGAACGCACGTCCGGCTCGATCCTGGCCTACATGCTCGAGTTTCATTCCGACTACGCCTACGCCCTCGCCAAGCTGGGCCTGCTCATGACCGGCCAGCACACGGAACTCGAACAGTTGGAAGCCGAGGAAGCCATTGAGCTGAAGGGCGCTCCGCGCGCCCGCCAGGTCGAGTTCTGGCGAGCCTCGGCTGAGCGCATCGCAACGTCGCTGAATACCTAGCCGCATTCCCGCGGCCGCATCTCCCGATCAGCCAGCACTACTCTCGTTCGTCACCCCGGAGGTCCCCATGTCCACGTTGCCTGCATCAACCTGGTCCCGTCGCACCCATACCTGCGGCGCGCTGCGGCGCGCTGACGCCGGCTCAACTGTCGTCCTCAACGGCTGGGTTCACCGCCGGCGCGATCAAGGTGGCCTGATCTTCGTCGACCTCCGCGACCGCTACGGCATCACCCAGGTCGTCATCAACCGCGATGACAGCGCCCAGGCGCACGAAACGGCCTCCGGCGTCCGCTCCGAATACGTCCTGGCCGTCACCGGCCAGGTCCGCGAACGCCCCGCCGGCACCACCAACCCCGACCTGGACACCGGCGAGATCGAGCTCGGCCAGATCGAACGAGTCGAAATCCTCGCCGTCTCCAAGCCTCCTCCCTTTGAGATCACCTCCGACCGCGACATCGATGAGTCCGTCCGCCTCACCCACCGCTATCTCGACCTGCGGCGCATCCGCATGCGCGAGCTCACCGAACTCCGCTTCAACATCAGCCGCGTCATACGCGAGCACCTCTGGGAGCGCGACTTCCTGGAACTGGAAACGCCCACCCTGGTCAAGAGCACGCCCGAGGGCGCCCGCGACTTCATCGTGCCCAGCCGCCATTACCCCGGCCAGGCCTACGCCCTCCCCCAGTCGCCCCAGCAACTCAAGCAACTCCTCATGGTGGCCGGGCTCGACCGCTACTTTCAGCTCGCCCGCTGCTACCGAGACGAAGACCTGCGGGCCGACCGCACCGCCGAGTTCACCCAGCTCGACATCGAAATGGCCTTCGTCGAGCGCGAGGACATCCTCGAACTCATCGAAACGCTCTACCTGCGACTGGCCCGCGAACTTTCGACCAAGCGGCTGCTCCAGGAGCCATTCCCCCGCATCACCTACGCCGACGCCATGGAGCGCTACGGCACCGATAAGGCCGACCTGCGCTTTGGCCTGGAACTCGTTGACGTCAGCCACGCCGCCGCCGGCCACGGCTTCCGCGTCTTTGACCAGGTGGTCCAGTCGGGCGGCGTCGTCAAGGCTGTCGTCGCCCCCGGATCCGCCGCCTTCACCCGCCGCGAAGTCGACAGGCTGCAGGACGTAGTCAAGGCGCACGGTGCCGCCGGACTCGCAACCGTCGCCCTCAACAACGACGGCACCCTTCGTTCGCCGCTCGTCCGCTTCTTCGGCGAAGACGCCCTCCGCGAACTGGCCACGGCCGCCGGCGCCGAGCAGGGCGACCTGGTCTGCCTCGTCGCCGACAAGCGCGAGACCGCCAACGCCGCCCTGGGCGGGCTACGCCTGGCCCTGGGCGAGAAGCTGGACTTGATCGACCCCGATGTCCTGGCCTTCGGCTGGATCATCGACTTCCCGCTCTTCGAACCCAACGAGGAAACCGGCGGCCTCACCTTCTCGCACAACCCCTTCTGCTCGCCCGCCGACGACTCGTTCGATCTCCTCTACACCGACCCTGCCAAGGCGACCGCCAAGCAGTACGACCTCGTCTGCAACGGCCACGAGATCGGCGGCGGCTCCATCCGCGCCCACCGCGCGAAGGACCTGCACCGCATCTACCAGGTCATGGGTTTCGACGAGGACAGCATCCAGGAACAGATCGGCCACATGCTCCAGGCCTTCGAATACGGCGCCCCGCCCCACGGCGGCATCGCCATGGGCCTTGACCGCATCGCCATGATCTTCGGCGACACCGCCAACCTCCGCGACGTCACCGTCTTCCCCAAGAACCAGGCCGGCGTCGACCTCATGCTCCAATCCCCCTCCCCCATCGACGCCGCGCAGTTGGACGAACTGGGGTTGGCGGCTAAGGAGTCGTAGGCGGAGGAATCGAGTCGAGTAGCCGGCTAAGCCACTCTCGGGCGTCGGCCATCGCCTCGGCGCTAACGTTGTGCGCCATCGGGTACTCCCGATACGTCAGGTCCACCCCGTGCCGTTCCAGCAGGTCACGCGTCCGGCGCCCCGCCTCCACGGGAATAATGTCGTCATGCACCCCGTGCGCCACAAAGGCCGGGGCTCCTACCAGGTTGCCGCTGTCGGACTCAACCTCAATCGGGAAGTAGCCGCTTAGCGCAATCACCCCCGACACGCTTCCCGGCTGTAGCGCCTGTGCTCCTAGTGACATCACCGCACCCTGGCTGAATCCCAGCAACACGACCCGCTCGGGATCGACCGGGTAGCTCGCCTTGACCGTATCCAGGAACTCGGCCAGCGCCTCCAGGCTGGCCCGCAGCGTAGCTTCGTTCAGGCTCCGCGGCTGCTGTAGCCGGTACCACTCGTACCCACCCGCCATCACCCCGCCCAGTTCCAGCGGCGCCTGCACCGAAATCACCAGCAGGTCGTCCCGCTCGAACTCATAGGCCAGCGGCAAAATCCCCGCCGCGCTATCCCCCCGCCCATGCAACAACACCAGCGTCGGATAGGTGTCAGCCTGCTTTCGGGGCGCGATCAATTCGTGGTGCAGGTTCGCCTGCACGGGTTCAAGTTGGTTGGACATGTCCTGGATCCTTCAGCAGGCTGCGACGCACCGTTGGCGGACTCAGGGTTGGGCGGGTGAGCCGCAGCCGGTGGCTATGGCGAGCGCTCGGCAAACCTGCCGCATTTTGGCGGGACTCACGGAACCGACGAAGCGGTGCAACTGCCGCTGCTCCACCGTCTGCACGTGGTCCAGGTTGATGGCCGAGTCGTGCCGCAACCCCTCGTCCACGCCCACGATTACCTCACTCGGCAGCCCGCGAATCGTCGACGTGATCGGCGCGACCATCGCCGTACGCAGCAGCGGAAGCACCTCCTGCCGCGTCAGCACGACGACCGGACGTCGCTTGTCGGGTCGCTTGAAGCCGTAGTGCCAGATCTCGCCGCGGCGCGGCCCGGCGTCTAGTCCTGGGGCCACGCGCCCTCGCCGGCCCACCCGTCAAGTTCGGCGTCGAGCGCGGCGGCATCGCCATAGCCCGAGCGGTATCGGTCGGAAATGACCTCGGCCTCCTTGCGCACCAGGTACGCTGCCGCCGCCTCCCGCAGCACCGCCGATCGGCCTTGCTCCCGCACCGCCGGATCCCGGTCAAGCCGTTCCAGCAGCGCCTCGTCGAATGTCACCTGTATAGCCTTCATATACATCACAATACCACATCGCCACTCCACACCATCATTCGTGCGCCGGGGCGTGGTCGTTGAAGTACATCTGGATCACAATGCCGTAGAACCGGCAAATTTCAGGCATCGTCCAGAACCGCCAGCGCCTGTGGCACAACGTCCGCCAGAGACTTTCCCGTCAGCTGCATGTAGAGGGCGTCCGGGCAAAGTTCCAGTTCGTTATCCCAGGCGATGGCGTCGTAGTCGGTGATGTGCACGGCCGCAAAGCGGTCACGTTCTTTCCAGGCCGCGAACACGCCGCTGCCGGCCAGATGCGACAGGTCCACCTCACCGGCGGCGCCGTCGGAGAAGCTGAGCCAGATGCGATAGCCGTCGCGCGGTTCAACGGACGTCAGTCGAATTGGCGCCTGGGGCATTGCCCCACTCCCGGGTTCCGGCAGAGGCTCATCCATGTCGGGCTCACGGTATCCCCCGCACCCCCACCGTCTCCCGCTCCAGCGCCCGCGTGTCCGACCTACCGCCGCTCGGTCAGCCTGCCGGACAGGTACTTGTGGATGACGCTGGACAGCAGGGTCTGGTACGGAATGCCCTCTTCCCTCGCCCGCGCGTGGGCCAGATTGAAGTCGCGCTCTGTGACCCGCAGATTCACGCGTTTAGTCTTGTTGAACGTCGCGCGCGCTGCTTGCCGAGCCGTCTCGATCTCGCGGTCGGCCTCCTGAGCGGACCGCAACTCGCCCCGCTCAAAGCGACTCAGAATGTCCCGCTCTTCCGCGCTCAGCGTATCGTTCATGTTGATCGCCTCCTCCGGTAGTCTCTGGTCGCTTTCCGGCTGGGAATGATCGTCTTCAGGAAACGAGTACCGTCACTCCCGATCACGAACGGCACAAGGTGAATGTACTGGCCGATTTCCACCACGTAGATCAACTGTCCTGGGTAGCGCTCGTAATTCGGGTGCCCCAACACGTCGACCACGCCGCCTTGCTCGATAGCGGAGACAACGCTTTCGAATGAGATCCCTCGCTCGTCGATGAGCCGTTGGTTCTTCTCCGAACTCCAGTCGAAGCCGATGCCCATGCACCTATTGTCATGCAATGTGTGCGTTTTGGCAACACCGTGTGTCCGGCCTGGGCGCGGGCGAACCATTGACCACGGCGTCTGACCATTGGCTCCACGGATAGCTCGTACGGTCATCCATTGCGCAGCGACGCGCTTCGATCGTTGCTAGGCTGCCCGCCTTCTACGAGTTGCTACCCACGATCTCAGCCAGCACCCCTTCGGTCTCCCGCTCTACCGCCAGAATGTCTGCCCGTATCTCCGCCAGCGACCGCAGCCGCTGAGACTTGTAGAAGTGCCGCGCAAAGCTCATCTCGCATCCAACTTTCGTGCGCGACGCCACGGACCTGATACCCGGCGCGAACGGCAGCGCCACGCGCCGTCCAGACGCCTCGCCCCCTGGCTCCGGTCAGCGGTGACTGTTCGGTGTACCGCGGACCCGGATTCGGCTCGAACTCAACCATGGCGGAGCGGCGACCCGGAGGGATCGGTACGAGCCGCGCACCGGGTCGGCCCGAGTCCCCTTCAGTCGGCTGCCGACCCTATACCTTCGAACTGGCGGATGCCAACGCCTGCTCGAACGTCGTGACCTCCTGGACCCCGCGCCGCTCGCAGCCGGACAGATGGCAGAGATCCCTGCCTCGCTACACAGGGTGCCGATCACCCGTCTGAGTCGATGGACGCCTCGGCGCATGCACTCATGCGCACGAACCCAACGCACGCTTGGCACAGTGGCAGATCGGGGGATGGGCCTGTGAAGCGCCACTGGCTCGGCGGTCCGTCGGGCCAGCCCGGGCAGTTCCGGCAGAAATGCCAGTAGTGACGAAGTTGCCAGACCATCGGCGCAACGTCGCGCTCGCGGGCGTGGCCGAGTCTGCGGTAGAGGCGATAGGAGGAGATAACCGCACCACCAGCGACGCGCGCGGCGTCTCAGCGTATCCCACGCGCCCCGGCGAACTTTAGGCCGCCAATCCGTTCTCCGTCAGCCAGTCGTAGGTCACGATGATCGTCGTCATTGGAGTGTTGCGACAGCCTCCCCGCGGGGCCGGGTGGCCAGGCGGGCGCCTGTCGGCAACAACCTGAGCGTGCGACTCGCGAAGCTGGACACCCGGGCCTTGCAGATTGAACACACAGGCGACGACACGGCAGACGCCCCCTGCCGACTCGCCCTACCGGGAGACCTTGCCCCGCAGTGCCGCCGCGTCGATGTCCTCGCCGCCCGTCGAAAGCCCCAGCGTGTACAGGTTGTAGTACAGCCCCGCCTTCGCCAGCAGCTGCGCGTGCGTGCCCCGCTCCACGATGCGGCCCTGGTCCAGCACCAGCACCTCCGTCGCGTTCCGCACCGTCGAAAGCCGGTGCGCGATCACGAAGCTGGTGCGCCCTCGCATCATCGTCTCCATCGCGTCCTGGATGATGCCCTCCGTCTGCGTGTCCACCGAACTGGTCGCCTCGTCCAGCACCAGCACCCGCGGGTCGGTCAGCAACGCCCGCGCAAACGACACCAGTTGCCGCTGTCCCGTCGACAGCCCGCCGCCCCGTTCCTCGATCGGCGTGTCGTACCCGAACGGCAGGCTGTCCACGAACTCATGCAGCCGCACCGCCTTCGCAACCTCGATGACTTCCTCGCGCGTGGCGTCCGCCCGCCCATACGCGATGTTGTCGTGAATGCTCCCGCTGAACAGGAACGGCTCCTGCAGCACCAGCCCGATCTGCCGCCGCAGCGAAGCCTGGCTGACCCGGCGCACGTCGTGTCCGTCGATCCGCACCGCTCCGGCGCTGGCGTCGTAGAACCGCAGCAGCAGGTTAATGATCGTGGTCTTCCCGGCCCCCGTGGCGCCCACCAGCGCGATCCGGTCGCCCGGCTTCGCCACGATGTCGGCCTCGTGCAGCACCGGCCGGCCCGCCTCGTAGGCAAAGCTCACCCGGTCGAACCGCACTTCGCCCCGGACTCGCGGCAACTCCCGGGCGTCGGGCTCGTCGTGCATCGTTTCGTCGGTGTCCAGGATCTCGAACACCCGCTCCGCCGACGTCATCGCGGCCTGGATCGCGCCCCAGCGCGTGGCCAATTCCTGCACCGGCCCGAAGAACCGCTCGATGTACAGCACGAAGGCCGTCACCACGCCCAACGTCACCGTGTCCGACCCGTCCAGCACAAACGATCCGCCCAGCCACAACACCAGCCCGGTCGAGATCGCCGTGAAGACCTCCACCGCCGGCTCGGCCGACGAAGTTACCGTCATCGCGCGCATTTGCGATTGCGCCTGGGCATGGTTCACCTCGTCGAAGCGCCGCGCGTTGACCTCCTCGCGAGTGAAGGCCTGGATCACCCGCATGCCCAGGATCGACTCGGCCAGCACCCCGTTCAACGTGGACGTCCGCGTCCGCATCACCCGATAGGCGGACTGCGCCACCCGCGCGAATACGATGCCGCTCAGCAGCATCAGCGGCGACACCGCCACCGCGATCAGCGTGAGTTCCCAGCTCAACAGCGACATCGCCACCAGGATCCCGATCAGGATCACCACGTCGGCCACCAGCCCGATCGCCCCTTCGGTGACTGCCTCCCCGATCTGTTCCACGTCCGACGCCATCCGGCCGATCAGCCGTCCGGTGATCTGCCGGTCGTAGAAGCCCAGGGGCAACGACTGGTACTTGCGGAACATCTCCATCCGCATGGTTTGCAACATGCTTTGGCCGATGCCGGCATTGATCAGCAACTGGGCCGCGGTGGCGCCGGCCTGCCCCAGCGTGATAGCCAGGAACGCCAGGCCGGCCATAGTGAGCACCCCGGCGTCGCGGGCTCGAATACCGTCGTCAATCGCCAGTCCGATCACCGCCGGCTGCGCCATTGTCGTCCCGGCAACCACGAGCACCGCCGCGGCTGCAGCCAGCAGGCGCCGCCGGTCTCGTGCCAGGTACCCGAGCAGTCGCCAAAGGACACGCCGGTCGAATCCTTCGAAACCGCTCTCTTCCTGGACAAACGTCCCGCGGGCCTGGGACGTTCCCATCCCCATGCCCATTCCTGACCCCATGCCCATCCTCATGCGCCTGCCGCCTCCGCCGCCGCCAGGTCCGCGCGCGCCTCCTCCGCCTGTTGAACCTGGAGGTTATAGAGGTCGCGGTAGAACCCCGGCCTCGAGAGCAACTCGGCATGCGTCCCCCGGTCGGCGATGCGCCGGTCGTCCACCACCAGGATTTCGTCCGCGTGCTCAACGGAGCTGATGCGCTGCGACACGATGAACGTCGTCCGTCCACCTGCCCGCCGCCGCAGCGCCTCCTGGATCCGACGCTCGGTCTCGGTATCCACGCTGCTCGTCGCGTCGTCCAGGATCAGAATCGCCGACTCGCGCAGCAGCGCCCTTGCAATCGTCAGCCGCTGCCGCTGCCCGCCCGACAGCCCAACGCCGCGCTCTCCGATGACCGTCTCGAATCCTTCGGGCATCTCCAGGATGAAGTCATAGGCCTGCGCGTCCTTTGCGGCCGCGATCACCTCGTCGAGCCCGGCATCCGGATTGCCGTAGGCGATGTTGTTGCGCACGGTGTCGGAAAACAGGAAGGGATCCTGAGGCACGATCGACACTGCCGAGCGCAGGCTTCCCAGGTTAAAGCTCCGTACATCCCGGCCATCCACCCGCACCGCGCCGCCCGCCGCGTCGTAATAGCGCGCGATCAGGTTCAGCAGGCTGGTCTTGCCCGACCCGGTCGGTCCCACGACGCCGACCACATCGCCGGCCTCGACCGCCGCACTGACCCCGGATACGACCGCTCGCCGGTTGAACGCAATGTCCACACCGTCGTAATCCACCCGACCCCTGACACGCGTCAGCCTGGCCGCGTCCGGTGGACTCTCGATCCCCACCGGCTCATCCAGCAATCCGAACACACGATCAGCCGAAACCGCCGTGCGCGCCACCTGCTGCACGATGAAACCAAGCCGCCGCGACGGCTGAATCAGCCGTGTGAAGTAGTAGTAGAACGCCAGCAGCACGCCCACCGAAATCGCCCCGTCAATGGCCAGCAGTCCGCCCGCCCAGATCACCACCAGCGAGCCGATGCCGGTCAGCAGCAACATGAGCGGCATGGCCCGCGCGCGCAGCCGGATTGGCGCCAGCGCCCGCTCGCGCATCAGCTCGGACTCGGCCCCAAACGCCTCGATTTCGCGCTCTTCCGTGGCGAACGCCTTGACCACCCGGATCCCGTTCAGGTTCTCCGTCAGCACCCGCGTCAACTGCGCCTGCTGGCTCCGGTAGGCCAGCCACATCGGCCGCACCACCCGCCCATAGACTGTGGCCACAATCACCATCAGCGCCAGCACAGCGAGGGCCATCAGGGTCAACTGCGCACTGGCAATCACCATTCCCGTCACGATCACGACGTAAATGCCAGCCGTTCGCACGGCTTCCATGACTCCGTAACCTGTGAAACCCTGCACCGTCCGGGTATCGCTGATCGCCAGCGTGATCACGTCGCCGCTATCCACCCGGTCGTAGTAGGCGTACGGCAGGCGCTGCAACTTGTCGTATACCTCATTCCGCAGTTGGCGGCTGATCCCCGCCTGGTACCAGCGCTGGCAGAACCTGGCGCCAAACAGCGCGGCCCCGCGCAGCACGATCAGGACTGCCGCGAGCAGTGAGAGCCCCACAAGGCGTGAGCGGTCGCCCGCCACGATGCCCTCGTCGATGACCCGCTGCAAAACCTGCGGCACGATGAGGTCCATGGCGGCCGACACCAGCCAGACCAGTACGCTCAGCAGCGCCACCGGCCAGTACGAGCGGATGTAGGCGAGCGTTCGCCAGATGGACCTTATGGCTTGGCCTCGTCCTTGGACGCCTCAGAAGTCGCTCTTGCTGGACACGCGTCGTCCTCGATTCCGGGGCTCGGCACTTCCGGCGCAGCCGGCGGCGGAGATCCGGGCACGTCGCTCGCCGCCGCCGCCAATGCGATACGCGTCCGTCGTCGCTGCATCACAAGGAATTCCCTGAGAAAGCCTCGCA
The DNA here is from genome assembly GCA_026707585.1 of Chloroflexota bacterium. Taxonomy (GTDB): domain Bacteria; phylum Chloroflexota; class UBA11872; order UBA11872; family UBA11872; genus UBA11872. The sequence continues at coordinate 147,999 of JAPOWQ010000025.1, forward strand.
GGGTCGTCCAAAGCAGCGCGCCGATCGGAATCCCGAACAGCACGCCCCAGAATCCCGCCGCGATGCCGCCCAGGATCACGCTTGACAAGACCACGATCGGATTCACGCCAATCGCCGTCCCCATGATTCGCGGCTTCACCACGTTTTCAATCGCCAGGGACACTAGCGCCAGCGCAACCCCAACCCAGATTGCTAGGTCGAGACGAACCGTAAACGCCATGATCGTCGGAATCGCCATGCCCACGATCATGCCGAAGAAGGGGATGAACATCAGGATGCCGGTACCGACCGCGACCAGCAGGCCAAACTCCAGCCCCGCGATCAGATACGCCACCACCACCGCGATTCCCCAGATAACCGACGCCAGAAACTGGCCGCCCATCCACGCCCCAAACGTGTGCTCGCTGGCCCGCACGCCGCGGTGCAGGCGCGCCGCCCAATTCGGAGGCAGGGCGTCCGCCAGCCGGTCCACGCCTCGGTCCCAGCCCAGGACCAGATAGAACGAGATGATCAATGTCACGATCGTGGCGGCCACGCCGCCCGCAATCGTTCCCGTTGTCGTGATGACGCCGCTTGCCAGCTCCTGTCCCATCGACGCCAGGTTGTGGCTGACATCCTCCGTGACCGTACCGACGATGTCGTCCGGCGCGCCCAGGCCCGAAAGCCAGGTTTGCAGGTTGCTCAAACCCTCCGGTATCCCCCGGGCCTGCGCCGTCAGGCTCTCCGCGGCGTGCCCGACTTCCGTAAAGAATGGTGGCAGCACAAAAAACAGGCTCACGCCCGCGATGCCCAGCACCACCAGGTACACCAGGGCCGACGCGACTGGACGTGGAATCCGCAGCCGCTGCAGCAAGCGCACCGGGCCCAGCGTCGCCACCGTGACAATCCAGGCCACCAGCAACATCACCACAAAGACGCCGGCCTGGCTCAACACGCCCCACAGGAATTGCAGCAGCCAAGCGGCCGCCACGGCAATGCCGAGGTAGATCAGGATTAGAAGAGGACGCTGAGTCTCGACGGGCGAGGTTCCTTCGTGGACCGCTCGCAACCTCCGATTCTATCCGCCCGGCAGCCGCTCCCGACCTGCCTAGAATTGGTTGCCGCGGCGCACCGCGCACCGTGTCGCACCGCAGATGAAATGACTCGCGAAGCCGCCCGTCCCACCATTGAAGGCAAGCTGGCGGAGCTGCCCGAGGCCCCCGGCGTCTACCTCATGCGCGCCGCGGACGACCGCGTGCTCTACGTCGGCAAGGCCCGCTCCTTGCGCAATCGCGTTCGCAGCTACTTCCGACGCGGCGACCACTCCTACAAGACCCGCTCGCTGGTGGCCCGCATCACCGACTTCAACGTCATCGTCACCGATTCCGAAGTCGAGGCGCTGGTCCTCGAAAACAACCTCATCAAGGAACACCGCCCCCGCTTCAACGTCACCTACCGCGACGACAAGCAATTCCTCTACCTCAAGGTCACCGTGCAGGAGACCTACCCCCGCGTCGCCACCACCCGGATCATTGCCAAGGACGGCTCGCTCTACTTTGGCCCCTACACCAGCGCCAAGTCCCTGCGCCAGACCCTCAAGCTCCTCAACCGCCTCTTCCCCTACCGCACCTGCAACATCAGCATGGCCAAGCCCATCCCGCGCCCTTGCCTCAAGTACGACCTCGGCCTCTGCAACGCCCCCTGCACCCGCTACGTCACCGTCGACCAATACCGCGAGGTGGTGGACGGCGCCGTGCGCTTTCTGCGCGGGGAGTACGAGCACGTCAAGGAGAGCCTGGCCGAGCAAATGTGGGCCGCCGCCGACGCCCAGGACTACGAAGAGGCCGCCAGGTTTCGCGACCGCATCACGGCCATGGAAAAGGTCGTGGCGGAGCAGAAAGTCTCCGACCCCGACGCCCGAGAGCGCCAGGTCGACGTCATCGCCGCGGTCCGCCAGGACCGCGACGCCATGGCCACCGTCTTCCGAATCCGCGGCGGCAAGCTCATCGGCCACCATCACTACGACCTGACCGTCACTGGCGAGGAAACCGAAGCTGAAATGCTGGACGACTTCGTGCGCGAGTACTACGACCGCGCTGCCGAAGTCCCGCAACTCGTCCTGGTCCCCCACGACCTCACCGACGTGGATGTGCTCGAGTCCTGGCTGAAGTCGCTCCGCGGCGCCAACGTCACCATTCGCCGCCCCCAGCGCGGTTCCAAGCGCCGCCTCGTCGAGATGGCCACCCGCAATGCCGCCGAGACCCTGAACCTGGAGCGCACGGCCTGGCTCAACAGCGAGCGCAAGCGCCGCCAGGCCCTCCTCGAGATTGGCGTCGCCCTCGACCTCCCCCGCCTGCCCCGACGCATCGAGTGCTACGACATCTCTCACATCCAGGGATCCCTGGCCGTCGGCTCCCTGGTTGTCTTTGAGGACGGCATCGCACGCAACGGCAAATACCGCCGGTTCAAGGTCCGAGCCGCCCCCGGCAACGACGACTTCGCCTCTCTCCGCGAAGTTCTCCGCCGCCGTCTGAGCCGGTACGCCGAAGAGACCGACGCCGCGGCCGCCTCGGGCCAGGCCCCGCGCGCTCTTGCCGAAGTGCCGATTAGCGGATTCGACCCCGATACCCAGCTACCCGACATCGCCCAGCCCACCGCCGGCTCCAGCAAGGAATGGGGCGTCACCCCCGATCTCCTGCTGATCGACGGCGGCAAGGGCCAGCTGGGGGCCGCCCTGGAGGTGTACCAGCAGTTGGGCCTTGACTGTTCCAGCCTCCCGCTGGCCGCTATCGCCAAGCGACGCGAAGAGCTCTACCTCCCCAACCGCTCCGGGCCGGTGCTCATGCCGGTGGACGGCCCCGGCCTCCACCTCATCCAGCAGATCCGCGACGAAGCCCACCGCTTCGCCGTCAGCTTCCACATCAAGCTCCGCACCGCCCGCGGCCGCCGCTCCATCCTCGACGAAATCCCCGGCATCGGCCCCAAGCGCAAGCGCAACCTCCTGCGAACCTTCGGCTCCCTCAAGCGCATCCGCGCCGCCTCACTTGACGACCTCACCGCCGTGGACGGCATGACTGCCGCCAGCGCCAAGGCCCTCAAGGAATCCCTCTAGGCTCGACCGCGGGGAGCGGCGTTCGCTGGGCTATGCGCTCTTTGGTCGCTGCCCGTCCAGACTCATGAACTCCTCCCGACTACCGCCCCTAGGCAAACAGCAGGTACCGCAACCACACCCAAATGGTGCCGATGATCAGGACCATGATCGTCACCGGAATCCCGTACTTCATGAATTGGACAAACCGAATGTGGTGGCCTTCGCGCTCGGAGATACCGGCCAGGATCACGTTGGCTGATGCCCCGATGATCGTGGCGTTCCCCCCAAAGTCAGCTCCAATCGCCAGCGACCACCACAGAATGTTGTCCGGGTTCAGGCCTTCCGCCGTCAACCGTTGGACCACCGGCAGCATGGTCGCCGTATAGGGAATGTTGTCCACCACCGCCGACAGGACGGCGCTCAGCCACATGATCAGGAGAGCCGTGGCCCCCACGTTGCCCTGCGTCAGCTCGATGGTGAAATCGGCTACTGCATCGAGGACGCCCAGCACCACCAACCCGCCCACCATCATGAACAGGCCCACGAAGAAGAGCACGCTGGCCCATTCAACTTCGTTGTACACCTTATGCACGTCCGGTCGGGTCAGAATCATCAGCAGCGCCGCGCCCGCCACCGCCACTGTCGCCGGCTCCCACCCCATCGCGCCGTGAATCAGAAAGCCAAATATCGTTAGCCCCAGCACGCCCAGCCCGATGTACATGCCGCGCCGGTCGGTAATGGAGTCGGCGGGGTTCAGCGTCGCCAGCGCGGCCGCACGCTCAGGATCCGCCACTACCTGTGACCTGAACATCCAGCGCATCACAATCAGCAGAAACACCAGCGAGATCACGGCCGGCGGCGTCATGTGCGCCGCAAACACCGCAAAGTCGAGGTCGCCCGCGCTGGCAATCAGGATGTTCGGCGGGTCGCCGATCAGCGTGGCGGCGCCCCCAACGTTCGACGCCAGGATCTCCGCGATAAAGAATGGCACCGGGTTCAGACCCAGCCGCGACGCCACGAAAATGGTGATCGGCGCGATCAGAATGACCGTGGTGACGTTGTCCAGGAACGCCGATAGCACCGCCGTAATCAGCGACAGTGCCAGCATCAGCCGCACCCCGTCGCCGCCGGTCCAGCGCGCCGCCAGGATCGCCAGCGCCTGAAACGCCCCGGTGTGCCGCACGATCCCCGCCAGCACCATCATCCCGACCAGCAGCAGGATGACGTTCAAGTCAATGTGCTCGAACGCCTGATGCTGATTCAGAATCCCGACCATGATCATCAGCGCGCCGCCGCCCAGCGCCACTGCCGACTTGGGAACCTTGTCGCTCGCGATCAGCGCATAGGCGACAACGAATATGACGATGCCCACCACCACCAGGCCGGTCCCCGCCGCAACCGTCTCGCTTCCGTGCATTGGCTCAGATCGTGGCGAGCCCGTCGACGCGGGCTGCGTGACACACATTACGGCGGCGCCACAAGTCCGTGACAGCCCGCCGTGTCGCTATGGTACGCCACAACTCGGGCCGTTTCGGCGGGCCGTCACGCGGCAAGTCGGCTTTCAACCCTCGTCGCCCACGGCCCGTACCACTGGTTCGGCGGCGGCCCGCAAAGCTCCCAGCGCCGTACCCATGTCTCGCATGAACTGCACGATCTCGCGCACCTCCACCGGCCAGCGCGCCAGCCCCACGATGTCCGGCCAGAGCCGCCCGCCCTGCGCCGCCGCCAGCGCCGCCACGCTGCGTGGAATGTCCCGCTCCAGCGGATCCAGCACCACGCGCACAGACGCCGCTGGGATCCCGGCCTGCCGCGCGGCCGCCAGCATGGTTTGGGTCTCCATGTCGACTCCAATGAATCCGGACTCGCCGAGCCGACGTTTCTCCTCCGACTGCGCAAGCCTCTCAACGGCCGCCAAAGGACCAATGCGCACCGATGTCTCGGCCGCCTCCAGACCGTTCGCGATAGATGTCACCAGGTCCGGCGCCGCCAGCGTCGGGTCGGAAAACAGGGGCCCGGCCCCGCTGGCCACTAGCAGGTCGCCGGGCGCCTGCCCGGGCTGCGTGCCACCGGCCACTCCCACCATCAGCAGTGCCGCGAACCGCCGGTTCTCCAATGCGCGCGCTACCGCAACCGAACACAGCTGCGTCCCCTGCCCGGTAACCACACCGATAACTTCGACCTCGCCAAAGCGATAGTGGCGGGCGCCGGCGATTTCGGGCACGGACAGGCCCGCCTCGGCCTCGCCCACAAACGCGTTCAGTTCGGACCTGGTTGCCGCCAGTACACCCAGCACTGGCTCGTCGCCGCCGATCGGTCGCATCGCCCGCAGTCAGCCCGCCACGAAGAACGAATGCCGTGCCGGCTGCGCCACCACCTGCTGGTAGTCCTCCACGTGCCCGACTGGCTCGCCATCGACGACGTACGGCGTCGGCCCTCGGAGCACAAACTCGGCTCGGTCGAAGCGGTTGAACACCGTGTGCGCCAGCCGCAACCAGCGCATCGGGTCAGCCTCCGACGAATCCAGATCGGCCCACAGCATCGGACCGGTATCCATCTGAAACAGCACGCGTTCCGGGTGATAGTTGAACGTCTTGGCCGGGTACTCCAGGACCGCTCGCCGAGTGCCGCCTGCGTTTTCAATCTCCGTCTGGATCACAACCTGCGCCAGCGACTCCGCCGCCGCCACCAGCCCCGCGTTGTCACTGGCCGGCTGCGGACTCGGTAGCGGCGTCAGCGCGTAGTCTAGTTCGAGATACCGCTCGTCAATCACCACGGGCTGCGGCCTTGGATCCGGGTCGGTCAGGTCCCGGCTGAAGCGCAACGCCCGGTCCTTGCCCTGCGCCCAGGCCAGCCGGTATTCGCCGCCCGGCTGCTGGATGCAGGAATCGTCTCTATACATCCACTCCGTGCGGCACGGCGCGATCAGGTAAAACTCCTCATCCGTCCCGCTGGTCGAATCGACCAGGCGCGCCCGCGCATCCAGCAAGATACGCACGCTGTTCCCGTACGGCATGTGCCCGGGCGTCCGCAGGTCGGACGTGGCAGGGGCGGTTGTCCAGCGCAGATAGGATCGGCTGTAGTCCAGCGGGTACATGGCAACTCCGAATCGCGCGACCGTCTGACTATAGTGCGCGCCTCAGGCGGCTACGGTGTCGAGGAACGCCGCGCCCGCGGCGGACCGTCAGTTCAGGGTGAGGTGCGTCAACCCTACCCGGGCACCCGCGGCATCGCCTGCAGTGTCGCCCCCACGTCCACGCTGCACGAGCCGCGACTATAGGCTCCGTCAAAGTGCTCACACTGCCAGCCGGCCTGCGCGGTCCCGGCCAGGTTGCACGCCTCCATCAGCCCGGCCGACGCACCGCCTGGCGCTACCACCGGCATCCCGAGGTACTGGCCGCCAAAGAAGTCGCACCCGGCCTTGAGTTCACGCGCGTTCGGAACGCGCGTCTCAAACCGCTTAATCTCGTTCGCATGCTCCGCGTTCTCAATCTGGAATCGGATGCCCACCACGATCAGCGCAACCAGCCCCAACACCACGACCACGCTGAAAATGCGCAGCCCGTTGCGAATAATGAAAGGTTCTCGTTCAATCATCCAGGAGCGCTCCGAACGCGTTCTGAGGCCGTCGTCGGTTCACACACCATAGGCGATTGCGGCCGGTTGCTTCCAATGAATTGTCCGGAGTAGCTCACGGCGCTCGCTCAGGTCCCCGGTCCAGAAACTCCTTGTAGAAGCGCTCGATCCGCCCCGCGTCGAACTCGTCGAACGGCTCCTGCCAGTTCCACGCGATCAGCATGAACCGTGAGCCCAAGTCACCCTCGTACGGCGTGGCCAGCAGCTTCACCTCGCCGAACGCGCCGTCCGGCAGCGACGCATAGACCTGGTTGATGTCGGACCTGACCTGCTCACAGTCGTCGGTGCAGGTGTACAGCAGGACGATCGCCCCGTGCTCCAGGTTGTGGACCCAATATCCGGGGTTTACGGGTTCGTCAAACACCCCGTACCGCGACCAGACCGGGTAGTGGTCGCCAGATGCCGGCGGATCGGCCTCGTGCTCAACGACGCTACCCTCCGCCACGTGCTGTCGGCCTTCGTTCTCGACTCGGATGCGTTGCGGCGCGTCGGTCTCCGGCCCGCGCCCCAGCGCCATCACCAGCATCGCCAGCGCCGCGACCACGCCGGCCCCGAGCACCGTCAATCCGGCCAGCCGCAGTCGCCGCATCGTGCGCGCGGCCCGCTGGCGTTCCTCGCGGGCGGCGCGCCGACGCGCGCGTCGGGCCTGGGCGGCTGATGGTCCGGTAGTGCTCATGGTGTCGACCTCAATCTTGCCAAAGCCGCCGCTACGCCGGTCGAATACGCCAGAATAGACCGTCGCTCTTCCCGGAGCCTGCCATGGCCTCCACGTCCGTCGGACTCATTGGCCTTGCGGTCATGGGCCGCAATCTCGCCCTCAACATCGAGCGCAACGGTTTTCCCATCACCGTCTTCAATCGCACCGTCCAGCGCACCGACGAGTTTCTGGCCGGCGACGCGGCAGGCACGTCGGTCCGCGGCGTCCCAACGCTGGAAGCCTTCGTCACGTCGCTTCAGCGTCCCCGCCGCATCATCCTCATGGTGCAGGCCGGCCGCGGCGTCGACGCCGTGCTGGATCAGCTACTCCCGCTGCTCGCGCCGGGCGACGTGGTTATGGACGGCGGCAACTCGCACTTCCAGGACACTGCCCGGCGCTTCCAGCGTGTCCGCGCCACCGACGTCATGTTCCTCGGCACTGGCATCAGCGGCGGCGAGTCTGGCGCCCTGCTCGGTCCCTCGATCATGCCCGGTGGTCCCGCAGCCGCCTACGAAGCCATGCGCCCCGTTCTCGAACGCATCGCCGCCACCACCGATGACGGCCCCTGCACCGCCTACTGTGGCCAGTCCAGCGCCGGGCACTACGTCAAGATGGTGCACAACGGCATCGAATACGGCGACATGCAGTTGATCGCCGAGGCCTACGCCGTCCTGAAGGCCGCCGGTCTCACGCCGCCCGAACTGGCCGACGTCTTTGGCTCCTGGAACGAAGGCGAGCTCGAGTCCTTCCTCATCCAGATCACCGCCGACATCTTTCGCGTCCAAGATGCCGATGGCGACGGCTTCCTGGTTGACCGCATCCTGGACGCCGCCGGACAGAAGGGCACCGGTCGCTGGATGTCGCAGGACGCCCTGGAACTGGGCGTGCCCATCCCCACCATCGACGCCGCCGTCTGGTCCCGCAACATCTCGGCCAGGAAAGACGAACGAGTTGCCGCGAGCGGCAACCGGGCGGCCCCCACCCTCCAACGCGCCGCTGAACTGGTCGGCCAGGTCCGCCAAGCTCTCTACGCCGCCAAGATCTGTTCCTACGCCCAGGGCATGGACTTGCTGCGCACCGCCTCGCGGGAGCGCGAATACGGCATCGACCTCTCGGAAATGGCCCGTATCTGGAAAGCCGGCTGCATCATCCGAGCCCGGCTGCTGGGCCTGATCCAGGGCGCCTTCCGAGACGATCCGGACCTGCCCAACCTGATGGTAGAGCCTTCATTCGCCCGTCAGCTGGCCGAAGCCCAGGTGGCCTGGCGCACCGTGGTCGGTGCGGCGAAGGCCTCCGGCATCCCTTGTCCGGCACTCAGCGCGTCGCTCGATTACTACGACGCCTACCATTCGGCGCGACTGCCGGCCAACCTCATCCAGGCCCAGCGCGACTACTTCGGCGCCCACACCTACCAGCGCGCCGATCGCCAAGGTATCTTCCACACCCGCTGGGAATCCGGCGCCCAGGCCGGCAGCGCCACCAGCGACCCGGTGGCCTGACCGGAGGGACCTACGTCCGCTGCGAGATGTGGCGGCGCAGCAGTGGCAGGATCGCCTGCTGCTGCGGGTGGTTCAGGTAGAGCGACACGCCACCGCGCTCAGTTCGGCGCAGCTGCACGATGCCACCGGCCCGGCGATACGAGTCGAAGCTCTCCCAGGCCCAGAAGGCGCCCGTGTGCAGCCCTACCCCCTGGTCGGTGAAGTAGTACCGCACCGGAAACAGCAGCCATCCGGCCACCAGCAGCAGCGAAACCACGTCGGCGCCCTCGGTCGTCCACGTCCCCGGCAGCAGCCGCACCCCCAGGAATATCCCCAGGATCAGCAGCAAGTGCCAGCGGTACAGCAGGATGCGTGCCCGAAACGAGGTCCGCAGTTGCATCACTTCGCGCCCCGGCCGCGGGCGCGCCCACGGATTGATCGCGCCGCTAACCATCGCGCCATACACCAAGGCGGCCAACGCAACGGTCGCATATCGAGTCAGGTCAGACGCGTCCAAGAGTCTGCTCCCAACGTCTGCTGGTGGCCTCCCGCGATGCTATCAGGACCATGTCGAGGCACGCTTCACTCCGAAATCGGCTGCCGACCCACGCCGCCTGCAGACCTTGCCGGCCCGGGTCGCCGCCTCCAATCAACACAGGCCCCACACCGCCCTGGATGGCTCACCGTCGGTGCCGCCAGAATTAGATCAGGCTCGGGGCGTTACGAGCGAACCGGGATTGGAGACGATCGGCTCGGCCTCGCGCTGAGAAAGAGACGCTCGTGCTCGTCAGACTCTTGCATCCACGCGACGTCTGCCGATTGTCTCCGTAGCACCCCCAAACAGCAGGAGCTGACGCCGGTCGCTGCGGAGCTCCCAACCGCCGCGACTGGTCAGGTCATCCGTCTCCCAGCGAGCAACCGCGCGTCGCCAGTCGCCGCCGGCTGTCGGCGTGAACGCGCCGAGGTAGGCCACGTAGCGTCCCAGCCGGCCGTCCCAAAACGCCATGTTCTGCCTGTCGCCGGCGAGGTCGATGCCATTGCACCCGGGTTCGCGGAACGTGAAGCCGTCGCTCGAGCTGAAGACCCCGTACCGGGTGGATCCAATCTCCGGCTCGAGGTTCAGGCCAAGAGTCTTGAATCGGTGCTCCGGCGCCGCCGTGGGATCGAGAAAGACGTTGGCCCGATGGGGCTTGGGCGGAATCAGGTAATTGTCGGTGCGACCGCTGAACGTCACCAGGGCCAGGTTCGGCTTGCGCCAGGTGCTGCCGTCGCTGGACTCGGCGTATCCGTGCCAGGGGATCCTCAATCGCTGGCGGTCCCTGCCCAGCTCGGTGGACATGTACCACATGCGGGCGCGATCGTCCTCGTCGATCGCGGTGGCGTGGAACCACAAGTGGTGCTCGCAGGCGTGGTCACGCGCAGTCGCGACGCCGCCAAGCCGCGGAGGATTGTCGCGCAGTTGCACGGGCTCGTAGCGGTCGAGGAGGCTCAGATCAGCGAACAGATGTTTGTGGGTTCGGAGTTCCACCGGTTCCTCGTCCAAGCAGATGCCTCCTCAGACGATCACAGCGGCGAACAGTTGGTCCAGGTAGCCCGGATAATGCAGATCCGCAACACCCGCCGGAACCGGGGCGTGGCTCCGTGAGGCGGCGTAGGTGGTTGACTTCCATAACATCCGCAAGGCGCTTATCGAATCCCAGTCGGCGCATCCGACGTATCGGTGAGGCGTCCGTCTCGCCCTCGTCCTCCACCCAGAGGGTCGACCCCTGTGTCGAACTCTCGCCGGAAGCAGCCGTCCCAGCCCCCTGTCCTATACTCGCGAACCAGGTGAATTTCTTGATGTCCCAACCCTGATGGCCGGCCATTCCAAGTGGGCGCAGATCAAGCGCCAAAAGGCCGTCACCGACGCCAGGCGCGGCCAGCTCTTCACCAAGCTCGGGCGCGATCTCACCATTGCCGCCCAGCAGGGCGGCCCCGACCCGAGCGGCAACTTTCGGCTTGAGCAGGCCATGGCCAAGGCCAAGGCCGCCAACATGCCCAAGCACAACATCGCGCGTGCCATCCAGCGCGGCGTCGGCGGCGCATCCGGGGGCGGGCAGCTCGAGGAACTGCTCTACGAAGGCTACGCCGTCGACGGGGCCGGACTGCTGATCGAAGTCGTCACCGACAATCGCAACCGCTCTGTCGCCGAGGTTCGCAACGCCCTCAGCCGTCTGGGCGGAACTCTCGCCGCCAGCGGCGCCGTCGCCTGGCAGTTCGAGACGCGCGGCGCCATCGAAATCCGCATCGACGGCCATGACCCCGAAGACCTCGAACTCGCCGCCATTGACCTCGGCGCCGTCGATGTCGAGCACACCGACGAGTCGGTCTTCATCTACACCGACGCAACCGACCTCGCCCGAGTCAAAACCGACCTGGCGGCCGAGGGCGCCGAGATCACCTCGGCCGAACTCACCAAGACGCCCACCACGCCGATGACACTGGCCGACGATCGCGCCGCTCGGGTCCTGGCCATGATCGAGTCCATCGAGGACCTGGACGACGTACGTCGCGTCCACACCACCCTCGAACTCAGCGATACGCTGCTCGAGCGAATAAGCGCCTGAGCTTGGCCGGTTTGCCCGCGACACCGCTACGAGGCCGGAGGCGAGGACTCTAATGCCGGGCACTTCCAGTGGCCGGATCAACGGTCGCGGCGCGTGCTGACGCTCGGCATCGATCCTGGTACCGCCCGCTTTGGCTTCGGTCTGGTGGAGGGCGACCGTGGCACGAAACACGTCATCCACGGCTGTCTGACGACGCGGGCCGGCCAACCGCTGGGAACGCGCCTGGCACAAATCCGCGACGGCTTGGAACCCCTCTTTAAGCGCCACCCGATCACCGACGTCGCCATCGAGCGTCTCGGCTATGCCCGTCGCCTCACCTCGGCGGTCGACGTCTCGCACGCCATCGCCGTCGCCCACTTGGTCGCCGCCGACCACGGTGTCCCGGTCGAGGAATACGCCCCGCGCGAAATCAAGCTGGCCGTGGCCGGCTACGGCGCCGCCGACAAGGCAAGCGTCCAGGACATGGTCCGGCGCTTCCTGGACCTCGACCGCCTGCCCCGACCCGATCATGCGGCCGACGCCCTGGCTGTGGCGATCTGCCACGTGAACTCCTACGAGGCGCGCGCCCTGGAACGCGAAGTCGGCGTCCGGTGATCGCCGAACTCCACGGCAAGGTCACCGAGCGCCGCGCGGAAAGCCTGGTCGTCCTGGCTGAGGGCACCGGCATCGGCCTCGAAGTCATCGTCCCGGCCCGCTCATTGGTCGATCCGGGTGATGGGATTCACCTCTTCACCTCGCTCCACGTCGCCGCCGACGGCCCCCTGCTGACCGGCTTTGAGTCGCCCGAAGAGCTACGCGTCTTCAAGGCCCTGCTCAACGTCAACGGCGTCGGGCCTCGCATGGCCGTGCGCGTGCTCTCCACCCACCCCGCCGGCCGCATCTACGAGGCCCTCGACCAGGAAGACCCCAAGCCCTTCCAGGCTGTCTCAGGCATTGGCGCTCGCACCGCCAACCGCATCATCCTGGAACTGCGCGGCAAGCTGGTTCCTGAAGACAGGGCCCCAGCCGAAGCGGAGCAAGACGAAAGCACCCACGAAGTGCTGGAAGCCCTCCTCGGCCTCGGCTACACCCGCACCGAGGCCACCATCGCGCTCAATCAGACCGTCGGCGAAGTCATGTCCGTCGAAGCCCGCATCGCCGCCGCCTTGCGTGACCTTGGCTCCCGAGGCCGTCCCGCATGACCGAGCGCGTTGTCGCCGTTGAATCCGCCGCGGGCGACCAGCGTCTCGACCGCGCCCTCCGTCCCCGTGACCTCTCGGACGACGAGTTCATCGGCCAGGAAGGCGTCAAGCGCGCCCTGCGCCTCATGATCCTGGCAGCCAAGCAGCGTGAGGAACCCGTCGACCACATCCTCCTCGGCGGCCCCCCGGGCCTCGGCAAAACCACCCTCGCCCACATCGTCGCCACCGAGATGGGTGGTCGCCTCCGCGTTACCTCGGGCCCCGCCCTCGAACGCCCCGGCGACCTTGCCTCCACCCTCAGCAGTCTCGATGCCGCCGAAGTCCTCTTCATCGACGAAATCCACCGCCTCGGCAAGACCGTCGAGGAGATCCTTTATCCCGCCATGGAAGACTTCGCCCTCGACATCGTCGTCGGCGCCGGGAAGGCCAGCGCTCGAACCTACCGCTTGGCCCTTCCCCACTTCACGGTCATCGGCGCAACCACCAGCGCCGGCTCGCTCACCTCCGCGCTCCGTGACCGCTTCGGCGCCGTCCACCGCCTCGAGTTCTATAGCCCTGACGAGTGCGCCCGCATCGTCCAGCGCTCAGCCACAATCCTTGACGTCCCCATCACGGACGCGGGCGCCCTCGCCATCGCCCGCCGCTCCCGCGGGACCGCCCGCGTCTGCAACCGCCTGCTCCGCCGCGTGCGCGACTTTGCCCAGGTCGAAGCCGACGGCGTCATTACCGATACCGTCGCTGCCCAGGCCCTCGCCGAACTGGATGTCGACCACCAGGGCCTCGACGCCATGGACCGCCGCATCCTCACCACACTCATGGATGCCTTCGGCGGCGGCCCCGCCGGCCTCCAGGCCCTCGCGGCCACTCTGGCCGAAGACGTGCCCACCCTCGAGTCCTACTACGAACCCTTCCTCCTCCAGGCCGGCTTCATCGCGCGTACCCCCCGCGGCCGCGTCGTCACCCGCCTCGCCTACACACACCTCAACCGCGAGCCTCCGCGCACCGCGCCCGAACAGGCCGCGCTGCTCTGACGTGGAACCCGCCGCCCTGCGCCCCCAGCGGCTCCGTGCCACCATCCGCGGCCGCGTGCAGGGTGTTGGCTTCCGCTTCTTCGTCGCCCGCGTCGGTCGACGCCTCAACCTCTGCGGCCATGTCCGCAACCTCCCGGGTGGACGTCGCGTGGAAGTAGTCGCCCAGGGCCCGCGCCCCGCGCTCGACGCGCTCGTCCAACAGTTGCGGGCTGGACCGCCCCTCGCCATCGTCGAATCGGTTACTGTGGCGTGGGAAGCGCCCGCCGGCGACTTGCCGGCGTTCGCGATTCGCGCCTAGGGACCAGGTGATGCAGCGCCTCCCCAACTCCCGAACGCACACGCGCGGGGTTCTCGCTCCGCCGCGTGAGCGCCACCGTGGTATGCAGGCGTTCGCCTGGGTGTCGTTGTTCGTGGCCGTGGGCCTGCTGGCCGCCGCCATCGTCTATTTGCCCCGTGGCGTTGCCGCCCTGTTCAGCGGTGTCAGCGAGTCCCGTCCCATCTCGGCCACCGTGCTCGAAGGAACCGTCCTCGTCCAGCCCCCCGCCACCGCCACCTGGCAGGGCATGGCGTCCCGCGCCGATCTCGCCGAAGGCACGCGCCTCCTCACCGACGACCGATCGCGAGCCTTCCTGCGCACCCGCGAGGGCTCCACCGTGCTCCTCTACAACGACGCCGAACTCGCCGTCCAGCGCATGCAATACGGGCGCTTCAATCCCGCCCTGCAGGACAGCGTCCTGCGACTCTTCCAGGGACGCGTCCAGATCGGCGTGGCGCTGCACCCGGCCGCGCCCGACCGGCGAATCAGCCTGTTGGCTGGCGAGGGCCGCCTGGACCTCGGAACCGGCACCTATCGGATTGAGATGGAACCCGACGGCGCGGTGCACCTGAGCGTGCGGCAGGGCGCTGCCTTGGTTTGGCTCGGCAGTCGCGTCCTGGAAGCCCCCGCGGGCCGGCGCGTCGTGCTTACCCCCGCCGAGACCATCATCGGGCCGCTCCCGCTCGAACGCGACCTGGTTCGTGATCCTCTCCTTGAGCGCCTGGCCGATGCCTCGGCCTGGAGCGCCTTTGTCGTCACCGAAGCCGGCGCCCCCGGCACCGTCAACTCGCGGCCAGACGGCGTTTGGTTTGAGCGTCAGACCGCCGATGGCGCCACCGACCGCCACGGCGAAAGCGGCATTGTCCAGGAGCTGGATCGCGACGTTCGCGACTACGTCAACCTGCGCCTCCGCACCGACGTCCGCGCGGACCACCAGAGCCTCTCCGGCGGCGGCACCGCTGGCACCGAATACCCCCTCATGCTGCGCCTCACCTACCTCGACGCCGACGGCCGCGAGCAGATCTGGGCCACGGGCTTCTACCACCAGAACGACGCCGGCCTCAGCGTCAAGCTCGGACGCAACATCCCCCCCGGCGAATGGATCACCTTCGACCACCCCACGCTGCTGCAGGAAATCCGGCCCGCACCCGTTCGCCTCCGCCGGATCGAAGTCCTCGGCAGCGGCTGGGAGTACCGCTCCGCTGTCCGCCGCGTGGAGCTCACCGGCTATTAGCCCCGCCAATCCACGCCTCGCCGCCGGCGTCGACGCCATTGAAATCGCTCGCATCCAGGCCGCCCTGAATCGCTTCGGCGACCGGTTCCTGCGCCGCATCTACACCGAGCGCGAACAGCGCTATTGCCGCGGCCGCGCCGAAGAGCTCGCCGCCCGCTTCGCCGGCAAGGAAGCCATCTCCAAGGCCCTCGGCACTGGCATGCGCGGCGTCCTCTGGCGCGAGCTCGAAATCTTGAACGACCGCCGTGGCAAGCCCACCGTGCACCTCCACGGCGCCGCCGCCGCCCGCGCCCGAGAACTCGGACTCACCGCCTTCGAAATCAGCCTCACGCACAGCCGCGAACTCGCCATCGCTTTCGTCGTCGCCACCGCGGACTGACTACTGTGATCGGAGCACGCGGCGCGGGATCCGGCCCCGCCTTCAGTCGCGTCGTCGACGCGGCCGAGATGCGCGCCCTCGAATCCCAGGCGCCCCCCGGCGTCAACCTCATGGAAAACGCCGGCCACGCCATTGCCGCCGCCATCCTTCGGCGCACCGGCGCCCTGGGCGCCCGCGGCGTCGTCGTGCTGGTGGGACCTGGCGACAACGGCGGCGACGCCCTGATCGCCGCCGCCCGCCTCGCCGCCACCGGCGCGCGCGCCACCGCCTGGGCCTCCCGTCAGCGTCCCGACGATCCGCTCATAGCCGCCGCAACCGCCCGCGGCGTTCGCTGGCGCGTGTGGAACGCCAACCCCCGTCCGCTCGTCGATGACGTTCGCCGGGCGGCCTGCCTCGTGGATGGACTTCTCGGCATCGGCAGCAGCCCCCCGCTGCGCGGTCCCATCGCCGACATCCTCGCTGCCCTGCCGGATGTGGCCGGGCAGACCCGCCTAGCCGTCGACATCCCAAGCGGCATCGACGCCGACACCGGTGCCGCCGACCCCGCCACCTTCCGCGCGCACCTCACCCTCGCTACCGGTCCGATCAAGCTCGGCGCGCTGCTGCACCCCGCCATCGAGTTCACCGGCCGCCAGATCGCGTTGGACATCGGCCTGCCCGCCCACACCTACGCGTCGCTTCGAACCTCGCGCATCAACGCCCGTACGGTGCGCCGTCTCCTGCCCCCTCGTCCGCTGGATGGTCATAAGGGCACCTTCGGACGGCTAGCCATCGTGGCCGGCTCAGCGCGCTACCGCGGGGCCGCCGCCCTGGCCACTGTCGCGGCATTGCGTGCCGGCGCCGGTCTCGTCACCCTCGCGTCGGTCGAACCGGCCTGCGCCGTAGCCGCCGCCCAGGCGCCCGCCGCCACCTTCGTCCCGCTGGCAGCCTCGCCTTCAGGGCAGGTGCGGGCCACCGCCGCCGACGTCGCGGCATCGTTCGCCCGGCCCTCCGCCCTCCTGCTCGGTCCCGGCCTGGGCCGCGGCGACGCCACCGACACACTGGTCTACGGCCTGCTCGACACGTTGCCTGATACCCCCACCGTCATCGACGCCGACGGCCTCAACGCCCTCGCCGACCGAGCCGACCGCCTGGAATCGCTCGGCCCGCGCTGCGTCCTCACCCCCCATCCAGGCGAACTTGCGCGGCTGCTGCGTCTGCCCTCGCCGCCCCCGGGCCGTCAACGCCTCGCGGCGGCCCAGGACCTGGCCGCCCAAACCGGGGCCACCATCGTCGCCAAGGGTTCGCCCACCTTCGTCTGCTCGGCCGACAGGGTATGGATCCTTGCCCGGCCCAACCCCGCCCTCGCCGCCGCCGGCTCGGGCGACGTACTCGCCGGCGCCATCGCCTCCCTATTGGCGCAGGGCCTGACACCCACGGCATCCGCCCGCCTCGGCGTCTGGATCCACAGCCGCGCCGCCCGCATCGCCAGTGGCCACGACGATCGCGGTGTCCCTTTGGAACAGGTCGCGGACGCGCTCAGACCCGCCGTCAACCGGCGGCCTGCAGGGCCCTGGCGCTGAGGCTGGCGCCGGCCGCGCCGGCGGCGCTGGCCTCAGTCCGGTGCGCCGTAGGTCTCCCACAGCTCCGTCACCAGCGACTCCGCCGTGGCGTGCTCGAACCCCCGCCGCACCAGGAACGCCCCCAACCGCTGCCGAAACTCCCCAAACCCGCGTCCCTGCAACCGCCCCGCCTGCCGCTCCGCCACCGGCCGCGCAACGGCCATTTCGTCGCCGTACCAGTGCTCGAGCGCCTCCCGCACCACCTCGTCGCTCACACCCTTGGCCCGCAACTCGTCCTCCACCAATCGCAGCCCGCGCGCCCGGCCCTGCCGGCGCGATTGGATCACCGCCGCCGCGAACTCGGCGTCATCCACATAGCCCAACGCCCGCAGCCGCTCCAGCACGCCTTCGATGTCCTCGTCGTCCACCCCGCGCGACGCTAACCGCCGGCGCACCTCCGCTTCCGAACGCGCGCGTGACGCCAGAAACCGCAGGGCCATGGCCATCGGATCGGCGCGCTGGCCGCGACGGACCCCCACGTGGCGGTGGGCTTAGTCCCCGCTCTGGTCGCCTGGGCCGCGGCTGCCAATCAGTTCCGGCCACGGCGCCAGGCGACGTTCCGTGCCGGCAAACAGGCGCTGCAGATTGTCCAGGTGCTGGGACGTCAGGAACACCACGAACACCGCAACCAGCGTCACGTGAAATCCGGTCACGCCCCAGCCCAGCGCGTAAAACGCGATCGCTCCCACCAGAAACCCCAGGGCCCCCACCAACGACCCCAGCGAGACGTAGCGGCCAATTGCGACCGTTGCTAGTCCCACCGGAAAGCCGACCACGGCCGCCAGCGGCGCCAGCGCAATCACCGCCCCCGAGCTCGTCGCCACCCCGCGGCCGCCGCGCAGGCCAATGAATACCGACCAGTTGTGACCCACCGCCGTCAGCACCGCCACGATCAGCGGCACCAGTTGCAGGTCCCCAACCAGCAGCCGCGCAACCAGCGTCGGCACAAACCCCTTCAGCATGTCGCCCACGAACACAATCACCGCTGCCCCGCGACCTGCCGTGCGGTACACGTTGGTCGCGCCCGAGCGACGGCTCCCGTGCTCAAAGATATTCACGCCAAAACCGATGCGGCACACCAACCAGCCCATCGGCACCGCACCCACCAGGTACGCCCCGACCAGCAGGCCAACGACCTGGATGCCTTGGATCGTCGTCACCGGGAGTGCCCCACAACCCGACGAGTTTCCGCCAGCTTCGGCCCGTCGTGCGCGGCTGTCAAACTAGAAACGCGCACCTCAAGTCGACCGCAAACTCAGGCGCATCGGCGTTCCGTCAAACCCGAACTCCTGCCGCAGCCCGTTCTCCAGGTACCGCACATAACTCCGATGCACGTGTTCGGGATTCGAGAAAAACAGCGCGAACTCCGGCGGCGCGACCCCGGTCTGCGTCGCGTACTTGAATCGTGCCGCTCGACCGCGCCGCGACGGCAAGTCGCGCCGGCCCACCCAGGCACGCAGAAAAGCATTCAGGCGCGACGTCGCAATCCGCCGCCGCCGTGTCCGGTGAATCTCCAGCGCCATGGGCAGCACGTGGTCCAGGTTGCGGCCCGTCCTGGCCGAAATCCGCACCAATGGGCTCTGTGGCAGGAAGTGAAAGATGCGCCCCAGGTGGTGCTCTACCCGCGCCACGGCTTCCTTCCCGCGCACCAGGTCCCACTTGTTGGCCGCCACCGTGACTCCCTTGCCGGCGTCCAGCACAAAACCGGCCACGTGCGCATCCTGCTGCGTGGGGCCTTCAAACGCGTCGATCACCACCACCCCCACGTCCGCGTGCTGCATCGAGCGCATCGCCCGCAGCACGCTGTGCTGCTCGATGCCCCGCTCGATGTGTCCCCGACGGCGAATACCCGCCGTGTCCACCAGCCACACCTCGTGGCCTTCCCACTCCACCAGCGTATCCACGCTGTCGCGCGTTGTCCCCGGCGCGTCGTGCACCAGCGCCCGCGCCTCGCCCAGCAGCGCGTTCAGCAGCGACGACTTGCCCACGTTCGGCCGACCCACAATCGCAATCCGCGGCCGTGTATCCGCCACCGCCCGGTACTCAGTCCCTGGCAGCCGATCGGCCATCGCGTCCAGCAGGTCGCCCGTCGCCGTCCCGTGCATGGCCGAAATCGCCATCGGATCGCCCAGCCCCAGAGCGTAGAACTCCGGTACCCGGTCCCGATGCTGCGGCGCGTCCACCTTGTTCACCACCAGCAGGTGCGGACGCCCCGCCCGCAGCACCTCGCGCGCCACCGTCTGGTCCAGTTCGGTCGGCCCCGTGGTCGCGTCGGTCACGATCAGCGCCAGGTCGGCCTCCGCCGCCGCCAGCCGCGCCTGCGCCTCCGCGTGCGCGGCCACCGGCGCCGGATCCCGCCAGGCGATGCCCGCCGTGTCCACGATCGCCAGGCCACGCCCCCGCCACTCGATCTCCCCGTATATCCGATCCCGCGTCGTGCCCGGCTGATCCGCCACCACCGCCACCCGCGAGCCCATCAGCCGGTTGAACAGCGTGGACTTGCCCACGTTGGGACGCCCCACAATCGCCACCAGCGCCGCGCCGCCGGCCACCGTGGAGGCAGGGCTCAAATTGCCCGCGCTCTCGCTAGCCATACGGTCCCCGATAGCTCGGCGGCATGTTCGCGGCAATCGCCCGCATAATGCGCTCGCCCGCCTCCTGGAGTTCCGCGGCGGGGATCCGGCCCGGACGCTGTCCCAGGTCTAGCGGTTCGCCAACCCGCAGGTTCACCGGCATCCGACCCTTCGTGAGCCGCCGCCGCCAGGAGAACGCTTCGGTGCCCCAGATCGACACCGGAATCACTGGTGCGCCAAGCTTCATGGCCGCGTACGCCGCCCCCGGTTGCGGCTCGCGTAACCTCCCGTCCCGGCTGCGCGTGCCCTCGGGATACATCATCATCGCCTGGCCGCTTCGCAGGATGCGCAGCATCTGCCGAATCGCCGGCAGGTCCATCCCGTCCCGACTCACCGGCAGCACGCCCCAGGCGCGGCAGAGCCACCCAACCGTCGCCGACTCCACCACCTCACGCTTCGCCATAAAGGTCAGGTACCGCCGCACGTACGAGCCGGTCAGAATCGGGTCGAATTGCGTGAAATGGTTCGACGCCACGATGATCGCGCCCTCCTCGGGCACCTGTTCCACGCCCGCCACGCGCACCCGAAAGAGGAACGGAAACACCACGAATCGTCCCAGCAACTGCCAGAACGCGTAGATCGTCCTGATGATCCACCGCGGTTCCCAGCTGGAGTCCCGGCGAGTCTTAGCACCCATGGCCCAGTCCGCGTTCTCGCAGCAAGACTGCAATCTGCGCGACAGTTTCCTCCGGGCTGCTGTCGTCGGAGTCGATCCGCACAGCGTCGGCGGCAGCCGCCAACGGCGCGGCGGCGCGACTGCTGTCAATCCGATCCCGAGTCTCCAGCAAGTCGAGCACCCGCGCGAACGCAATGCGCTCGCCGTCCGCTCGCCGCTGTTGCCACTTGCGCAGCGCGCGAGTTTCAAGCGGCGCGTCCAGGTATACCTTCAACTCGGCTTCCGGCCATACCACCGTGCCAATGTCGCGCCCCAGCGCCACCACGCCGCCCTGCCCGATCACCCGCCGCTGCTCCCCCAGCAGGTGCGCCCGCACTTCCGGCAGCCGCGATACGTCCGAGACAATCGCTTCCACCTCCGCGCTGTATACACCCTCCGTCACGTCCTCTCCGCCCGAAAGGACCCGTGTGCGGTACGCCCCTTCGGTTTCCGGCCGAAACTCCAGCTCCAGGTTCGCAATCGCGGGCACCACCTCGCCCGCGTCTCCCGGGTCCGCCCCGGCCCGCTGTGCGGCCAGCGCCGCCGCTCGGTAGAACAGCCCGCTATCCAGGCAAAGAAATCCGCAGCGCTCGGCCAGCAACTGCCCGACCGTGCTCTTCCCCGAACCCACTGGTCCGTCGATCGTGACCACGGGCGCTCGCATTAGGCGCACCAAACCCACAAACACCCTCGGGGACGGTCGCCCAGTATAAAAACAGCCCACGCCCCGCCCGCGCCGCTCGCATGGGTCGGAGACCGCCTTCAAACCGCCCGCGGCGACACTCGACTCCTTCGCCGCGCCCGTCCCCGTCACCGCGGACTTCCGTCGAGTCGCTGGGTTACCCCTTCGGTCGCAGGGCTCCCACTCCCAATCCGCGTGCGCTGCACCGCCGTCGTTCCCTTTGCGAACCTCGGCTCCAGGTGCAAATATGGACCTATCGATCTGGTGCATGGGCGGCTGGAGATCACAAACCATGGCTGCCCACCCCGCCCCGCTCACTCGAGACGACCTGCGCGACGAACTCGATCGGGCCTTGGCCCACTACGCGACAAAGGCCGACCTCGCTGAATTGCGAGCTGTAGTCCACGCCACGCGCGCCGAGTTCAAGGCCGACCTCCACAGCCAGACCCGCTGGATGGTGATCGCCGTCCTCGGTTCCGTCAGCGCCGCTTCCGCCGTCACCGGCCTGATCGTCCGCTTCTTCAGCTAAACGCCGGGCACGGAACGCATCGCGATCGCGGCCAGGCCCGCAACGTTGGCCCGCCAGCTCTCCCGGCTCCATCTCCGCCGGACCGGCGGAGACCCTGCGGCCGACTAGCGCCCTGCGCCCAATTGACCCAAAAAACGCAGTCCTCCTAGACTCGCTCAACGTGAGGGGCGGCTCGCAGGCTTTCTTGTAGGCCCGGTGCTGCGGAAAATCAGGGCCCCCGACACGGAGGAATCGATGACGGTAGACCTGACCGCCATCGAGATCGAACGTCGGTTGACGGCGATCGAGTCCCAACTGCCGACATTCGCGACCAAAGCCGACATCCAATCGATCAGGGCTGACCTGCAGGCCTTTCGCGCCGAATGGAAGTCGGACCTCGGCGGCGTCGCAGCTGAGCTTAATGCCGCGCGTGCCGAATGGAAGGCCGACCTCGGCGCCGTCACGGCCGAGCTGCACGCTGCACGCGCCGAGTGGAAGTCCGATCTCCACAGCCTGACCCGTTGGATGGTGATTGCCGTCCTCGGTTCCGTCACCGCCGCCGCGGCCGTCACCGGCCTCATCGTTCGCTTCTTCAGCTAAGCGCCCGGCGCCGAAGGCGGTGCAACGCCAGCCAGGTTTTTCACGCCCCGGCGAAGCCATCGCCCCAGTCGCACGAGGGCTGGAGCACTTGGATCAGCTTGAACGCGGTCGAGTCTGGAGCGCCCAATGCACGTTCGCATTCATCCAATTGCTAGTCCCGAATCCAGATGCCACTATCGGGCTATCGAATTGGTACCTGAGCGGGACAAGGATGGAAATCCATGCCTGCTGACGCCGCCCCGCTTACCCGCAACGACCTGCGCAACGAGCTCGATCGCACGCTCCAGCACTACGCGACTAAAGCGGACCTGGCCGACTTGCGAGCCGACCTCCACGCCCTGGAAGCGCGCCTGATCAAGTGGATGCTCGGCCTCATGCTGAGCGCCACTGGCCTGGCCGTTGCAATCGCGGTCGCCGTCGATCGCCTGTGGACCTGACGGCTCACCACGGCTCGCAGGCCTTTCATCCGCCGAACCCGTAGCCCCCAAAACCGGTACACCTAGCCTTTCGACCAGGGCGGACAACGACGTGAAGGTCCGCGCGGCGTTATCCGTCCCCTTAAGTCAGCCACAGCGACAGGGGCATCCAGCTTGAGCGAGGACTCAACTCACACGCGGACCCGGAACCCCCGGTAGCCGCTCCAGACCCCTCTTCTTGGTCGGGTCGCAATCAATCCCCTCCAGGTTGGCCACCTGTCGCCTACACTCGGAGCATGCCCCGTTACTCGCCTCACCGTCCGTGCCTGCCGTAACTGTCGCCGACGCCATCGCCGCCTTCCTGTCGCAGCAAGGCGTCCGCCGCGCCTACGGCGTCACCGGGGGCGAGATGCTGCCGGTGCTCGACGCCCTTCAGCGCCACGGCATCGACTTCATCCTGACCCACCACGAGGCAGCTGCCGCCTACATGGCCGACACCGAAGGCCAGCTCACCGGGCGGCCCGGCGTCTGCCTCAGCACCCTCGGCCCCGGCGCTGCCAACCTCTTCGCCGGCCTCGCCCAGGCCACCCTCGAGCGGTCGCCCGTCCTCGGCATCACGGCGGACGTCACGCCCGACGAAGCCGCCGGCCAGCGGCATCAGGTCTACAACATTCCCGGCGCAATGGCTCCCGCGGTCAAATACACCGCCCGCGTCAGCCCGGACAACGTGGCAACGGTCGTCCCGGCAGCGTGGTCGGCTGCTATCCAGGGCATGCCCGGCGCGGCTCATCTGGCCGTGCCCAGCTCCACGTCCACCCTTCCCGCCTCCGCAACGCCTATTTCATCCCGGAACGGCGCGGCGACCACGCCGCCCATCCCACCTGCTCTGGACGACGTCGAAGCACGCCTGGCCCGAGCCTGCCGCCCCGTCGCCGTCCTCGGCCTCGAAGCGCGCACGCCCGCTATCGCAGAGCACTTCGCCCACCTGGTAGACACGGCCGACATTCCCGTCGTTACCCAGGTCAAGGCCCGCGGCTGGTTCCCGGGCAGCCACCCGCTGCACGCCGGCACGCTGGCCTCATACGGATCGCGCGGCGTGTTCGAACTCATCGACGACGCCGACCTGGTGCTCGGCGTCGGCATGGACGGCGTCGATCTCATCTGGCCCTGGGACGGCCCCGCCGGCTTCAACCTCACCGCCTATGGCCTGCCGGACGGCTCGCTGCCGCACACCCCGATTGTTGGTCAGGTGGCCGCCATGCTCGAACGCCTGGCGGCAGTCGGCCGTCCTGACCACCGCGCGGACGGCGCCGCGCGCGCCGCCAGGGCGCGCCGGGCGGCTCGCCAGGATCTCCAGGCCGCCTCAGCCGGTACCGACCACCCGGCCGATGCCCCGTCCAACGGTATCGCCGTCGACCCGCTATTCCAGGCCATTCGCGCTGTCGCTCCTACCGACACGGCCCTAATTTCCGACGTCGGCATGCACAAGCTCTATCTCGCCCAGTACTGGGACGCCCCGGCGCCGGACACCTACTTCGTGGCCAACGGCCTTTCCGGCATGGGCTGGGCGCTGCCAAGTGCTATCTCGGTCAAGCTGACGCGTCCTGATCAACCCGCCCTCGCCGTCACCGGCGACGGCGGCGCGCTCATGTTCGCCGGCGAGCTCGGAACCTTGGCCCGGCTGAGACCGCCCGGCCTCGTCTACCTGGTGCTCGTTGATGCCTCGCTCGCCCTCATCCGTCTCAAGGCCGAGCAGCTCGAACACGATCCTGTACCGAACGACTTCCGGCCGCCCGACTTCGTCGCCCTGGCTCGCAGCTTTGGCCTCGCAGCCCAACGCGTTGATTCCCCGGCCGTCGCGGCTACAGTGGTAGGCAAGGGACTTGGAGCCTCGGAACCACTCGTTGTCGAGGTGCCCATCGACTACGGCGCCTACCAGCGCATGACCTGACCGCCCACCTGCATGAATCGATCGAACCCGTGAGCGTCGGCGTCCATTGTCGCCATCTCTGGCGCGGATCTCTGCGTCTGCTGGCGGGCGCGGCGGCCCTGGCGCTCACCGTCGTCTCCCCATCCCCGTCGCAGGCCGACGTGCTTCCCCTGCAGTCCGGCCAGACCATTCGCATCGAAGGCCAGGGCTGGGGGCACGGCGTCGGCATGTCCCAATGGGGCGCCCGCGGACGTGCCGAGGCCGGGCAGAACGCCGATCAGATTGTCCGCGCCTACTACACCGGCATCGACATCACCGACTCGCCCACCGACCAGACACCCATCCGCGTCCTGATCGACCAGGACTACCGCCCCGCTTCCATCGACGGCGCTACGGCGTCATCCAATGGTCTGGCCGGGGACATCGTCGGCGTCGGCGGCCAATGGGCCATTTCGGGCGTCACCAATCCCCTCCCGCCCGGTGCGCGCCTGCGCCTGCTGGACCACCCGGGTGCCCACCGCGTCACCGTCCGCCTGATCGACGCCGCCGGCGGACACATGCTCGACTTCGATCTCCCCGCCCAGATCGAGGTCGTCCCCCTCGAACCTCACAGCCGCCTGCTGGTGCACTACAAGTACACCGACCAGGTTGTCGGGTCTCCGGGACAGTTTTACGACGTCTTTCGCGGTTCGATCCGTGTCTACCTCGACGCGCAGGGACTCATCGACACCGTTAACGTCGTGAGTGTCGAGGACTACCTGCTCGGGGTCGTGCCGGCTGAAATGCCCTACCACTGGCCCGCCGAGGCGCTCAAGGCCCAGGCCCTGGCAGCTCGCACCTATGCCCTTGTCAGCCTCATGCCCGGCAACCCGATCTGGGATGTCCTCGACACCACCCAGGATCAGGTCTACCTCGGCCTCAATCACGAAAAGCCCGAAACCAGCGCCGCCGTCCAGGCCACCGCGCGCCGCGTCATGACCCATGGCGGCCAGCCGATCCTGTCCTACTTCTTCAGCGCGGCCAACGGGCACACCGAATCAAACGAGGATGTCTTTGGTGGCGCTCCACTGCCATATCTGCGCGCCGTGGCCGACCTTGATCCCAACGGCCGACCCTGGGATGCCGACTCCCCCTTGAGCACCTGGTCCACGCCCGAGTTCTCCGCAAGTCTCCTGCATGGCCTGTACGAAGAATCGATTGGCACGCTCCATTCCCTCGATTTCAGCCGCCGTACGTCCACCGGCCGCCTCATCATCGTGGGCCTCAACGGCGACCGCGGAAGCCAGACCATCAGTGCCTGGAATTTCGCCTTGCGCTTCAACCAGCGCACCCCGCGGGAAGCCGGGCTGATCTACAGCACCCGCTTCGCCGTCGTGCGCAACTATCCGCTGATTGAACGCGTCGCGCCCCTCAACCTGCCGGATGGGCAGTCCATCTATTTCGACGAGACTGGGCACAACGTGCGCCACGGCTTCCTCAAGTACTTCAATGCTCGCGGCGGTGTGACCGCCTTTGGCCGTCCGCTCACCGAGGAGTTTTTTGAGAACGGCCGCGTGGTCCAGTACTTCGAACGTGCCCGTTTCGAATATCACCCCGAACTCGCGGGAACGCCCTACGAGACCCAGCTTGGGCTGCTCAACGACGCCCTCACCGCTCCGCGCCGCCCGTTTGCCGGCGATACCCCCTTCCCCACCGTGCCCCAGCACCGCTACTTCCCCGAAACCGGCCATAGCGTGCATTTCGGCTTCCTCCAATTCTGGGAAACCCAGGGCGGCCTCGAGCGCTTCGGCTACCCCATTTCCCAGGAGGTCGTGGAGCACGGACGCACCGTCCAGCACTTCCAGCGCGTCCGCCTGGAATGGATACCCGACGCGCCGCCTGGCCAGCAGGTCCAGATAGGCAAAGTCGGCAGCGAATACATGCGCGCCTTCGGCCTCGCTCCGCCGCTCTAAGAGACCCTTGCATAACCCCGCCTCGATCTCGAAAGCGGGGCCGCTCTTGCTCCCTCTCCCCGTGGGTGTGCAGACCGGGGACATCATTTACACGTGTTCGGAGACATGGTTTACACATCTGGGCATGAGATGGAGGACCGGGATGTGCCGTTTGCGGAGCGACAGGTGAGCGATTTGCGGGCCGAGTTTGTGGCGTTGGCCAGCCAGCCGGGGACCAACCGGCGAGCGCTGTGCCAACGCTTTGCGATCTCGGCGCCGACCGGCTACAAGTGGCTGCGGCGCTACGCCGCGGAGGGACCCGCCGGGCTGCAGGACCGCTCGCGGCGGCCGCATCGCAGTCCGGCGCAGACGGCCCCGGCGACTGAGCAGGCCGTGCTGGCGCTGCGCGCCCAGCACCCCACCTGGGGGCCGCGCAAGCTGCGCGTGCTGCTGGCCCGACAGGGCGTGCAGCCGCTGCCGGCGGCCTCCACCATCACCGCCATCCTGCGCCGCCACGACCAGCTCGACCCCGCCCAGGGCGCCGGCCAGCCGCGCGCCTGGCAACGCTTCGAGCACCCCTATCCCAACGCCTTGTGGCAGATGGACTTCAAGGGCGGCTGGCCCTGTGGGCCGGGCCGCTGCCATCCCCTGACCATCCTCGACGACCACTCGCGCTACGCCCTGGGGTTGGCCGCCGGTCCCAACCAGCGCACCGCCACCGTGCGCGGCCACCTGGTCACGGCCTTCCAGCGCTACGGCCTGCCCGATCGCCTGCTGGTCGACAACGGCAGCCCCTGGGGCAACCACCCGGCCCATCCCTACACCCCGCTGACGGTCTGGTTGCGGCGCCTGGGCATCGCCGTCAGCCACAGCCGCCCGTACCACCCGCAGACCCTGGGCAAGGACGAGCGCTTTCACGGCACCCTGGAGCGCGACTTCGGCCGGCAGCCGCCACGCCCCGATCTGGCCGCCTGGCAAGCCAGCTTCGACGCATGGCGCCACGAATACAACCAGGTGCGCCCCCATGAGGCGCTGGCCTTGGCCGTCCCCGCCAGCCGCTATCGCGTCAGCCCGCGGCCCTATCCGGCCGAGCTGCCGCCGCGGCCCTACGGCCCCGACGACCAGCGCCGGCGGGTGGACGACGGCGGCCGGGTGTCGTTCCAGGGCCGGCGGCTGCGGGTCCCCAAGGGCCTGCGGGGCGAGCTGGTCGCCTTCCGCCCGACGCCCACCGACGGCTGCTGGACCCTGCACTTTATGACCGACCACTTGGCCGACGTCGATCTCCGAGAACCCGCCTAAATGTGTAAACCATGTCTCCGAACGTCTGTAAACCATGTGTCCGGTCTGGACAGTGGGAGAGGGTTGGGGTGAGGGTCTTCCGGGCAACCACCCCTCAGCGTCTCGCAACGGTCTCTGGGGGCGAACGCCCGCGGCCCTATACTCGCGCCGCCCGCCCGCCTGGACGACCGGATGCCGCTCAGCTCGCACGAGCAGCAGGAGATCGACGACCTTCGCGCCGTCCAGACTCCCACCCGCCGCCTGACCGTTCAGGACCTCGAAGAAATCCTCTACCAGGCCCTGCCTGTTCTCGATCACGGCTTCGTACGCGTGGTCGACTACATGGGCAGCGACAGCGCCGTCGTGCAGGCCGCCCGCGTCTCCTACGGCGCCGGCACCAAGCGCGCCCGCCAGGACGCCGGGCTTATTCGCTACCTCATGCGGCACGCCCACACCACGCCGTTCGAGATGTGCGAGATCAAGTACCACGTCAAGCTCCCCATCTTCGTCGCCCGCCAGTGGATCCGGCACCGCACCGCCAGCGTCAACGAGTACTCCGCCCGCTACTCCATCCTCGACAACGAGTTCTACATTCCGGAGCCGGAACACTTGGCCGCCCAGTCCACCAGCAACCGCCAGGGCCGCGGCGACGTCCTCTCCGGCGATGAAGCCGCCCGCGTCTTTGATCTGCTTCGTTCCGACGCCGAGCAGGTCTACGCCCACTACGAGGAAATGCTCAACGAAGATGTCCATGGGCAAGTGCTTGACGAGTCACGCCAGGGCCTCGCCCGCGAGCTGGCCCGCATGAACCTCTCCCTCGGCTTCTACACCCAGTGGTACTGGAAGGTGAACCTCCATAACCTGCTCCACTTCCTCTGGCTGCGCAGCGACGCCCACGCCCAGTACGAAATCCGCGCCTACGCCAACGTCATGCTCGACACCGTCCGCCGCTGGGCGCCCCTCACCTACGCCGCCTTCATGGACTACCGCGTCGGCGGCGCCAACCTCTCGGCCAGGGGCCTCGAAGTCGTCCGCCGACGCCTCCGCGGCGAACCCGTCACTCGCCGCGACGTCGGCATGTCCCCCGCCGAATGGCGTGAGCTCAACGCTCTCCTCACCGCCGACGATCCCGCCGGGGCGCCTAACGCCCGCTAGTCCCTCCTGGTCCACCCCGGGCCACGCCGCCCGAGCCGGTCCAACAGTCACGCCACCAGCCGCGCGCCACGGACCCGGTGGCTGGACCTCCCGCCGTCGCGCCGCCCGGCCCCTCGCCTCGCTTCCCTCTGCGTGCCCGGTCGCCGGCGCGCGGGAACCCCCCACTCGCGGGCGACTCGACCAAGCGAAGGCCAGTCGGCGCTACGCGTCGCGAACGAAAACGCTGTCGCTCACGGTCTGCCCGATCGCCACCTCGTCGGTCCCAATCCGCACCACCAGCGGTCCATCGAAAGGCAGCCGTCGAACCACGCTGGCCTGCCTCCCCGGCACGAGTTGAATCTCCGTCAGGTATTCCAGCACCGCCCGATCGCGGTCCCGTACCCGCGCCACCACGAAGTCCGTGCCGTCGGCAACCCCCGTCAACTGCCGGGCATCGTCGGCCTGCAGCGCGTCCAGCGCCTCGTTTGGTATCGAGTCCCCGTGCGGGTCCGTCGTCGGGTCGGACACCTTGGCCGCGATCCGCCGCTCCATTTCCTCGGAAATCACGTGTTCCAGCCGGTCGGCCTCCTCGTGCACGTCGTTCCAGTCGTAGTCCAGGAACTCCACCAGGAAGCGTTCGATCAGCCGGTGATGGCGAACCATTTCCAGTGCGTGGCGCTCGCCTTCGTCGGTCAGTTGCGCCCCCTGGTACCGCTGGTAGTCGACCAGGCCCTTCTGCTGCAGGCGCTGCAGCGCCACCGTCACCGCGCCCTGCGTGAGCTTCAGTTGACCCGCCAACTCGCCGGTCCCGACACGCCGCTCGTGCCCGCCTGCGTCGTAGATCGCCCGCAGGTAGTCCTGCTCGCTGGCCGAAATCCGCGGCGCTGGCATCGTGACTTGATTGAAGGGTGGGCTCGCAACCTTACAGGTTGGCGGTGGCCGTTGACTGGCTAGACTGCCACTGTGGAGCACTCCAGCCCCGAGAGTCCGATTCGGACCCCTCGTGCCCGTCCGATTACCAGACGAACGCTGCTCGGCACGTTGGCCCTGGGGGCGTCGGCCCTCGCCGGTCTGCTGCCCGCCTGCGGCGAGCTACCCACCAACCCCCGGATCAGCGTCCTCCTGGCCGTCAACGAATTGCTTCCCGGTCCCCACCGCTTTCCCTTCACATTGGTGGACGGCGACGGCGGGCTGGTCACCGGCGCGAACATCAACGTGCGCTTCGTTCGCCTGATCGGGGAACGCGACGAGTTCCGCTTCGAGGCGCCGGCCCGCGAGCATGTCGCCGGCGCCAGCTACGACCACGTGCACGCGGACGGCACGGTCCACGTCCACGACCACTCACGCTCCTACTACCTGGTTTCCGACAATCAGTTCGAGGAAGGCCTTTGGCGCGCCGACCTGGAAGTGGAGCCTGCCTTCGGCTCGGCCTACGCGGCCTCGACTGCTTTCCAGGTCGGACGGCGCACCTCGGCCCCCCGGGTCGGAGACGCCGCGCCGGCCTTCGCCAATCTCACGAGCCGCGACGCACCCAACCTTGAATCCCTGACGACTGCCGATCCACCCCTCCCGGCCCTTTACGAGCACTCGATCGTCGAAACTCTGTCCCGCGCCGAACCGTTCGTCGTGGCCTTCAGCACCCCTGGCTACTGCACGTCGGCGATGTGCGGACCGGTCACCGCCGTCGTTGGCAGTCTTTCTCGGGACTTTGGCGACCGCGTGCGCTTCATCCATCTCGAGCCCTTCGATCTCAACGTCGCCCGCACCGAGGGACGCCTCGTGTGGGGCGACGCCGCACGTGCGTGGAACTTGGAAACCGAACCCTGGGTTTTCGTTATCGACGCGTCCGGCCGCGTGGCCGCGCGCTTCGAGGGCCTGGTCGGTGCGGTCGAACTCGAACCCGCCGTCGACGCCGTGGCTGGTCCGCCGCTGAACTGATGCGTCGCTTCGCCCGCCTCCTGCCGGTGGTGGTTCTTCTTTTGGCGGCGACCTCAACACCGGCCCTGGCCCACGGCGGCGACCTCGTCTACACGGGCGCCACCGGTCCGTATCAGGTCCGCGCCTTCGCCAACTGGGCCGAAGGCTGGCTCGACTACTCCATCGATCTCCGCAACGTCTCCACCGGCGCGCGCATTCCCGGCGCGAAGGTCCACGTTACGGTCTTCGAAAACGGCGTGAACATCGCCCGGTACACCGCCTTCGAGTCGGGCGCCGTCTACGAGTTTGTCGAGCCAAGCCCCGAGGAAGTCCACTGGAATCTCGTGCTGGACATATCCAGCCCCCTCGGCCCCGCCAAGCTCACCCACGCCCTGGACCTGGCGCCCACCAATTGGGTCCTGCCCAGCGTGCTGGTCATTGGCGGCTTCTTCGCGGCCGTCGCCGCCCACACCTGGTCCGCCCGCCGCCGCGCCCGCGCCTAGCTCCGCGCCGCCTCTGGCAGAGTCAGGATGAAGTTGATGATGTGCCAGGTATCCAGCTCGCCGTAGCGATCGCCGAATGCCGGCATCCCCGTGCCCTCGATCCCGTTGAACACAAATCCGAACAGCGCGTCGTCCGGGTGCAGCGGCACGTGGATCACCAGGTCCAGCGGCGGAGGATCCAGCGTGGCCGCCAGCGGACCGTCTCCGCGACCCGCCGGGCCGTGACAGCTCACGCACTCGGCCTCATAGATCTCGCGACCTGCGCTCACTGACGCGTCGTCCGGCGGAATCGGGTTCACCGCCGAGGGCACGACGCCCTGCTGCGGCCCGATGATCAGCAGTCCCGCCCCCAGCAGAATCGCCGCAAACCCGGTCCCGGTCCCGGCCTGGCGCACGCGCGCCGCCCATCCCTGGCGCGCCAGCGTCGCCAGCGTCAGCACGAATCCCATCCCCGCCAGCGCCAGCCCCCAGAACCGCGTCGCCACCGTCGCGTCCACCTCCGCCACGCCAATCGCCGTGGGCGACCCGATGTTCAGCCGCACCGGCACCCTGGCATCGAACGCTCCCGGCTGCCGCACGATCGCCAGCACCTGCCACGCCCCCGCCAGTGCGAACGCATCGGTCTCCGCTTCGAACGTCCCCTCCTCGGTCCGCACCGGGCGCTCCACGGTCGTCCCCAGGTCCGTGTCGAGATACCTCAGCTGCAACTCGATATCCGCCTCCGCCGTCCGGCCGCCGCTCGACACCACGTCAACCTCCAGCGTGTTTAGTCCCGGCCGCCCCGGCGCCACCCGCACCCGCACCCTCGTATCGCCGCTTGCGCCCACACCTTCCACCGCCAGCGGCACGTCCCCGCTCACTTGCCGCGCCGGCTCCCGCTCCGTCAGAACGCCCACAACGCCGAGCACGGCAACCGCCATCACGATCTCGGCGGCCACCAGCGTCCGCAGCGCCTTCGCCGGCCGCGCTCCTGCCCCGCCGGCCCCCGCCAGCCGCGGACGCGTCCACCCCAGGTTTACCCCGCCCAGCGCCAGCAGCGGCGCCACCAATGCCAGCTTGACGACCAGCAGCAGCCCGTATTCCGTGCTCCACAACCGCGCCGGCTCCACCACCTGCAACCAGGCGCTATACACGCCCGTCACCACGATCAACCCAACGGCCACCGTGGCGATGGCGGAGAACCGCGCCGCCACTTCCGTCAAGTGGACCGCTGCTGATCCAGTTGGCCGCGCATTGCGCGCATCCAACGCCACCAGCAGCAACACCGGCAAACCACCCACCCAGGCCCCCACCGCCAGCAAGTGAATCAGGTCGGCCACCAGCGCTGGCCCAATATCCACCAGCGCCGCCGCGTGGCTGCCCAACGAAATCGTCACCGCCATCACAATCCCCGACAGCGCCACGCCACCTAACGCAGCGGTCCCGCGCCGCTCGCCGGACGACGAACTCGCCTGATCGGCCGCGACTAGCGCCACCACCAAGGCCACAGTGCGTGAGATCCACAACGCGCCCCACTGCCCCGCCCCGAACACCTCCCCAAACCCCGCCAGCAGCGAGTCCCCGCCCAGGATCAGGATCTGCGTCCCCAGCAACCCGATCTGACCTGCCAGCGCCAGCAACCCTCCGCCCAGCAACAGCAGCGCCGTCCGCCGCTCCACGACCCGACGCCGCTCCGGCTGTGCCCCGCGTCGCTGCACCAGCGCCTGCAACGGCCCGCCAATCAACACCGCCGTGCCCACAAACAGCAGCCAGCGCGAAGCCGCCGCGGCCGGGCTCGATTCGATCGAAGCCACCGCCACCGCCACGTCCGCCGCCACCGGCTCGCCCACTCCGAAGGCAAACGACCCGCGAATCACGTGCCCGTCCACCACCGACAGCGTCCGCCACACCACCACGTACGTGCCGTCCGCCAGCTCCCCCACCGGCACCAGCATCGCCGTGGGAGTGGTGGGATCGGGTTCCGTCGGACCCGTGGTCACCGGCTGCCCGTTGGCGTCCAGCACCTCCAGGCTGCTGAAGCCCAGGTCAATGGCCTCGCTGAACTCCGCATACACCACCGGCGGCGCTGGATCCACCGCCGTACCTGGACTCGGCGACGAACGCACCAGGTTGGCGTGCGCGCCGGCCGGCGCGGCCACCAGCGCCAGCGCCGTCAGCGCGGCCAGCACCGCCAGGGCCAGCCGCTCGCGGCGGAGCCCAAGCCCCCGCCGCGGGCCGGATGCGCTACCCCGCGCCACGCCGACGGAACGCATACAACGCCAGGCCAACGCCGGTCATCAGACCCAGTCCGCCAACCGCCAGCCCGATCACCGCAACCCTGAGCGCGGCCGCCGCATCGTCCGTTGCGTCCCGCGCCTGCTGCTGCGCGGCCGACGCCACCCCGGCAATCTCGCGCGCGCTCGGCACCGGCCGCGGGAATTGCGCCTCCGTGGCCGACCGCACGTCATCGAATGTGCCGGGACCCGAGGTGAACGTCTCGTCGATCGGCAAGCCGTCAATCGTCCCCACAAATCGGAACCTGTACGGCCCTGGCACGGTCGGAATGAAGGGCGCAACGTAGCCACCGTCCTCGCCTGGGAGCGGCGAAAGAGCCATCTGTCGGGCGACACCTGAGGCCGACATATCCCCGGCCAGGTGCGTCACCTCCACCACCAGGCTGTTCGCCAGCCCCGTCACGCCGATCCGCTCCTGCCCGGCCTCGCCCACCTGCATGGCCACGGACGTATCGGGGTCCGGGATGTGGATCGTCGCTACCGCCTCGATCGTCTCGCCGTCGCGCGCGTACTCCTGGTGCATGTTCGTGTTCAACGTCACACGCACCTCGTTCATGCCCGGCGCCAGCTTCCCCAGGTGCAGGTACGGACTGTAGACCCGCCCCAGCCGCACCCCGTTCACGTACACGTGCGGATGCCCGTCGCCCGCCACGTTCGGGGCATTGATTCTCTCTGGCGCTAGCCTGAATCCCTGCGGCATCACCATCAGGTTCGCGCCACCCACCGGGTCCGGCTCCAGGCTGATCGCGACGCTCATCCCCGCGGGCGCCTCGACCTGCCCAACCTCTTCCGGCGCGGGCGGCATCGCCGGAACGCTGAGTGTCGTCGCCGCCTGCACCGTCTGCCCGCCTACCGCGTATTCGCTGTGACCATTCGCCTGCAGCGTCACGCGAATCTCACGGTCTCCGGGCGCAACACCCTTCAGGTGAAACCACTCGCCGTATGCCCGGCCCACCTTCTCGCCGTCCACGTATATGTGCGCGTGCCCCTCGCCGTCCACGTCCGCCTGGTTCACTCGCTCCGGCGCGAACTCAAACCCCGTGGGGATGATGTGCACGTTGATCCCGTCAATCGGATCGACCTCCGCCGTCACCTCCACCGACATGTCCGAGGTCTCCACCGTCCCGCCGTGCTCGTGACCGCCCTCCGATGCCTGGCTCAACTCGCCGCCGCTCGCGCGCGTCACCGACAGGTACACCCCATTCGGCTGCCCCTCGTACGCCGGCTCCACCAGGAACCCGACGTCAAACGTGAACCCGTGCACCTCACGTCCCTCATGCGCCCACACCACGCCAACGGCCGCTGCCAGTGCCGCCCCGGATAGGGCCAGGGCCAGCAGGCTGCGCCTCAGGCGCGGCAGGCGATGCCAGAAGCTCATTCATAAACCTCGCAGTTAAGGCGCATACCCATGGAACTCATCTCGCCGCCACGGGTCTTGCCCAGATTGCCCGCGCACACGTATGCGCGGATGCAGGCCATCTACCGCAAGGCCGGCCTGGGCGGCGGCAGCGGCGGCCCAATGGCTGTCAGGCGCATCCGCCGGATATCGAGACCAACGCGCTCGAACATGCAAACCACCAGCACCACCGCCAGCAACGCCGGCATCACCCCCACCGGAAACGGCGACGACTGCTCCGGAAACTCGCCGGATGTCCCATCCGCCCCTTCCGCCTCCGCTGCCGGCATCGCCCACGGCAAGTGAATGTGGTCATGCCCCTCATGCCCACGCGGCGTAACCACCCCAAGCGCCGGCGCCGCACTCGTCACCAACGACGGCGCCAGCAAAGCCAGAGCGGCTAGCAGCAGGATGGCGGCAGGCACGACTCGCCGGATCTCCATACAGCCAGACTATCTGAACTGAACGCACAAGAGCTCTGCCTGCTACCCGAAGCCGCATCGCTGTGCTCAGGGCTCCAGACGGCTTCAGATTCGGGCAGAATCCCGCCAGTCCAACTCTCTTCACTCACGAAAGCCATTCCCCTTGCCCAACCCCACCTACGCCTTCGGCGACGACGACACCGCCGCCGAACGCCTGCGCATGCTCGCCTACATCTTTGCGCCCGAGATCAAGAGCTTCCTCGGCCGCGTCCCGCCCGACCCCGGCCTGGTAATCGACCTCGGCTGCGGTCCCGGCTTCACCACCCGCTTCATCGCCGACACACTCAACGCCCGGAAAACCGTCGGTCTCGACACCTCGCAGCCATTCCTTGACCTTGCAAGCCGCCAGGAGGCAGATGGCGTTTCCTTCATAGAGCACGACGTCACCCGGACTCCCTTCCCAACCGGCGCCGCTGACGTGCTCTTCTGTCACCTGCTCCTGCCGCACCTCGCCAACCCTGCCGCCGTGCTGCGGACCTGGGCCTCCCAGCTTCGACCCGCCGGCCTTCTCCTCGTCGACGAGGTATCCGACATCCAAACCGTCAACCCAACCTTCCGCACCTACCTGGACGCCGCCGAACGTCTGCTCCACGGCGTCGGCGGCGACCTCTACGTCGGCCGCCGCGTCGAGCAACTCGGCCGCGTCCCCGGCCTGCGCCGCATATCCAGCCGCCTCGTCAAACACCCCGTCGCCAGCGCCGCCTGCGCCCGCATGTTCCGCCTCAACCTCAACGCCTGGGGCCCCAACCCCCACGCCGGCCTCTCCCACCACGACCGCGCCAACCTCGCCACCCAACTCGACCACCTCACCACCTCCACCGCCACCACCGACATCCACTGGCAGATGCGCCAGGTCACCTTCAAAGCCACCACAGGCAGCTGACCCAAGGGCACTATGCAACCACGGCTGTCATCATTGGCCAGCTATGCTGCCCGTGTGTTTCACTTTGGCCACGGACGCGAGCAATGCTGGCTTACAGACTGCCCATGAACACAACTCGAGTATCGCTTAGTTGCTCGATTGCAATCCTGCCCGGCCGAGACACTGACGTTCCACGAACTAGCGCCCAGGAAAACCCTAGGCCTGAAGCAAACGATCCTTCGAGCTTCGGACCATCAGACAATGTAGCTTTCGGGGAGTCCCAGAAGCCGACGTACGCTGAGACTCTAGAAACTTCAGCAAGGCGGACTTGATGGCCAGAAATCCATTAGATCAAACTCTCGACACCATCCGCAGTCGCATTGAATCGCATCGCGGCGAGGGAGTCTCTGAGGAAGGCACCAAGATCGCCCTCATTAATCCGTTGCTGCGAGACCTGGGCTGGGATACTGAGAATCTTCGCGAGGTCTCTCCAGAATTCTCTTCATCAGGCGGTCGTGTCGACTATGCTTTAATCATTGATAATCAACCTCGTTTGCTTGTCGAAGCCAAGGCGCTAGATATCAATCTAGACAATCCAAAGTTGGCGATGCAGCTCACCGTCTACGCCGTCACGACTGGCGTAAGATGGGCGGTATTGACGAACGGCGACGAGTACATTATTTTCAATGCTTATGCGGAAGTTCCCATCGAAGAAAAAGTCTTTACGAGAGTCCGCATTAGCGATGAACATGTCCATTCCGCACAGGTCCTGAGTCTTCTCTCGCGAAGCGCAACGCTGAACGCTCTCCTCGATGCACACTGGCAGGAGGAGCTCGCTAAACGAGAGCGACAGCACGTCGATCAGAAAGTATTGGACGCTCTGCGGGGATTGTTCGTGAAAGAACCGCCGGACGCATCCCTTGTGCGTCTTCTACGTAGGCAAGTTAGCGACCTGGCTCCCAGTGACATCAGAGAGGGTCTGCGAAGGACCATCGCAACGTTCGAGTCATCGCCTGACGAAGAGGTCAAGTCCAGAGTCCCTAAGCCCGTGAACCCTCTGATCTCGAAGCCTCCACCAGCGGAATCCAGAGCATCAGACATGCCTGATACAGTCGTCGTACCCGCCCGTGAAAGAAATTTTCACGACACTTTCCTTGGTGAGAACCGCTGGTATGCAGTGAACATTAGCGAAGAACTGATTCCCCGTATGAAGTACATCGCGGTCTATCGGACAACGCCCGTATCGGCAATTACGCACATCGCACCGGTCAAGTCGATAGAGCCTTGGGAAGGCTCGGAGAAGTTTGTAGTCAATTTTAGTGAGCCAGCCGGAGAGATTGGCCCCATCAAGCTAGGACGTGGTATACCCCCGGCAGGTCGACGCTACACGTCCAAAGCAGCCCTCGAAGCGGTTACGAGCATTGCCGACCTCTGGGGAGTTAATCCAAAGGCCGAGCTTAAGCAGATCATTGACGCGCAAATCCTGAATCCGCCGCTCGAGGTATTCGCAACCTACCGAGGGCAGAAGCAAACAGCCCGAATTGAGCGTGACGGAACTCTAACGTTTCAGAGCCAGAAGTATCAGTCGCTATCGGGAGCCGGAGCTGCTGCTAAACGCGCAGCTGGATACACGGGGCCGAAGCCTGCTACCCAAGGATGGACCTTTTGGAAGTTCATAGATGAAGACGGGCTTGGCAAACCTATAAACGCTCTGCGTAGGCGATTCCTGAAGCAGCAAGAGTCCTAGTCAAAGGACACACAACCCGACTCACCGATCTCAGTCTAATCCTGTACACCTTGCCCCTAGTCTGGTATCGTCTATTCAAAGGTTCCCTCCCGATGACAAGAGCCCAAGGGGCTCTCTCCGGCAACGGAGTAGTCGGGAGGGTCACTCTTTCTCAGGACCAGAAGAGGAACCACGTCTTCGCGATCCGACTTAGATCTGTCCGACTGACAATGGAATAGAGTCTCTCGGTTGCGGGAATCAGATCCCCTTCGCCATCCGACTCGAAATATGCGACGAGACCCCTGGAATGAAGCCGACCGGCATCAGGCGAAGCGCGGATGCTGATCCTGGATCGAGAATCGAAAGCCAGAGAATTGTGCGGCCGTGATGCTCAGTCCTCGTGTGTGCGGCCTCCGCATGGACCCCAACCGGCACGACTCACCCGATGCACCTGACCACACTTCCGCTGGTCGCGCCCACCGCGCGCGTATCATCACCTACGCCCACTACGTAAACACCCTATGAACCTCGACAGCCGCACCTGGGACGCCCGCTACGGCCGCGGAATCCTGGCGGCGCACGGGCCCCAATACACCGACTACATCGCCATCACCTCGCCCAGCGCCTGGGCCGTCGCGGGGCCACACTTGCCCCATCCGCCACGCGCCCTCGAGTACCAGCGCGGCATGGGCGAGGACTACCTGGAGGATCTGGTCCAGCGCCTGCCGGATGCCGACCTTGTCCTCGCCATCGGCGGCGGCAACGCCCTCGATGTCGGCAAGGTCGCCGCCTGGAAGCTCGGCAAGCCGCTCGTCATGATCCCCACCATCGTCTCCACCGGCGCCATCTTCCAGGCCCCCGTCGCCTTCCGCCGCGAGCCCGTCTGGCAGTTCTACTTCGACACCATCGCGCCCGAGTTCCTGATCCTGGACTTCGACGTCATCGCCGCCGCGCCCCCGCACCTCAACCGCGCTGGCATGGGCGAGTGCATCTGCCTCCTCGGTCACGTCGGCTCCTGGCGCTGGTGGGCCGACAACCGTTCCGACGGCGTCCCCTGGGACCAGTCCGCGGCCGACGCCACCATGGCCTGGATCCGCCGCCGCTGTGCCGAGTTTGCAGCCGGACTGGACGCCGAAGGCCGCCCCAACGACGACGCCCTCCGCATCGCCAGCGAGGTCAACCGCGAGCGTTACGACATTCCCACCTACGACCTCAAGGTCTCCCACAGCATCGACCACACCTTCGTCATGGCCTTCGAGTGGGTCCAGGGCTTCGAGCTCATCCACTCCGAGGTCGTCTCTCTCGGCGCCCTCATCAACGCCTACGTCTACGAGTGGGGCTTCGACGAAACCAAGGCGCTGCTGGACGCCTGCCAGGTGCGTTACCGCCCCGCCGACATCGGCTGCACGTGGGACCAGGTCAAAGCCGTCCTCGCCAACCTCAACGAGCTCAACGACCGCCTCGGCCACGGCCGGAACTGGTTCCACCTCAACTCGCTCTCCGACGAGTCGTTCCAGCAAATGGCGGCCGCGATCGACGCGCCCTGAGTCGCCCATGCGTCCGCACCTGACGAACCAACCATGACCAAGGTCCGCCTCGCCATCGTCGGCTGCGGCACCATCTCCCGGCTCAACGCCCCCGGCTACCTGGAACACCCCCACTGCGAGGTCGCCGCCCTCTGCGATCCCGCCCCCGAACGCGCCCAACAACGCGCCGCCGAGTGGAACATCACCCCCCGCATCTACACTAGCTACGACCAGCTCCTCGACGCCCCCGACATCGACGCCATCGAACTCCTCACCCCAACCCCCCTCCACGCCGACCAGTCCATCGCCGCCCTCGAATCCGGCAAACACGTCTCCTGCCAGAAACCGATGGCGCGAAATCTCAAGGAAGCCGCCCGTGTCGCCGACGCCGCGGCCCGCGCCGGCACCTTCTATCGCGTAACCGAGAACTTCATCTACTACCCGCCCCTCGTAAAGGCCAAGGAACTGATCGAAAGCGGCGTCATCGGCGACCCCAACATGGTCCGCATGCGCGTCGTCGTGACGAGCGTGGAGGCCGAATCGGTGCGGCTGCCCCTGGCCCCCGACGCCCTCACCTGGCGCCGCGATCCCTTGCTCAACCCCGGCGGCCTGCTCTACGACGAAGGCGCCCACAAGTTCGCCACCGCCATGTGGTGGGTCGGCGAGCCTGCGTCTGTCAGCGCCACCGTCACTCGCACCGACGACTACATGGTCGATGCGCCCAGCGTCGTCGTCTGGCGGTTCAAGGACGCCAACTGCCTGGCCGTCTTCGAGTACTCCAGCGCCCCCGAGATGCGAATCCGCGCCCCCTACTACGCCCTCGACGACTTCTTCGAAATCCAGGGCACCAAGGGCCTTATCTGGGTTACTCGTTGCAGCGGCGAAATGCTCGACCTGCCGCCAGTCATGCTGCACACGGGCGCCGAAACCGTCAGCCACCAGGTCCCCATGGACTGGATCGAAGGCTTCAAGGGAGCCGCCCGGGACTTCATCGATGGAATCATCGCCGGCCGCCAGCCGCGCCTGGACGTCCACGCATCGACGCAGGTGCTTCGCGCGTCCCTGGCCGCCTACGCCTCGGATGCCGCCCAACGTCCCATTGACCCCAGTACCCTAAGCTGACGTCCGAGACTCCAGGGAGGCTCAGGGTGGAAGTCAAGGGTGTCGATTTCATCTGGACCGTCGCTTCCGACGTGGACGAGACTGCCCGGTTCTACCGCGATGTACTCGGCCTGCCCGCCACCGGCATTCAGGACGACGACTGGCGCGAGTTCCAGGCCGGCTCCACCACCCTGGCCGTCACCCCCGCCCACGTAGGCCTGCATCCGCCACGAGTGCTCATGGCCCTGGCCGTCGACGACGTGGACGCCGCCCTCCAGGAAGCCCGCGAAGCCGGCGCCAACGTGCTCCACGAGACCCGCGACACCCCCGCCTGCCTCAACGCCATGATCGCCGACCCCGACGGCAACCCCATCTGGCTCCACCAACGCCACGACGGCACCGCCGGCTAGCCTCCCCTCCACCAGTTCATTTCAATCCTGCCGTTTGCGAGAGACCTCTGCACAACCCCTCGACCTCGCAGACGAGGCCGCTCTTTCACCCTCTCCCATTGGGAGAGGGCTGGGGTGAGGGTCTTCCGGGCAACCGCCCCTGGGTTGCGCAAGTGGTCTCTCGGGAGAGAGAGCCATTCCCTTGCGACGGACACCGCCATCGCCCTCCGACTGGAGAATCGCCATGACCCTCCAAACAGTCTGGCCCCTCGTCTGGGTCTCCGACATGCAACGCTCGCTCGCCTTCTACCGCGACGGCCTCGGCTTCGAGCTGGTCGCCTCCTGGGAAGCCCCACAGGGCATCGCCTGGTGCCGCCTCGAGCGCGGACCCGTCAGCCTCATGCTCCAGGTAGCCCCCGGCGACGTCCCGCCCCCCGTCGAAGGCCAGGCCGCCGAGCTCTTCATCCTCTGCGACGACGCCCGTGCCCTCCACGCCGAATTCCTCGCCCGCGGCATCCAGGCCACCAAACCCGAACGCATGGAATACGACATGCTCCAATTCCGGGTCAACGACCCCGACGGCTACCCCATCTGGTTCGAAAACCCGGTGTGACGCCCGGCTGTCGCTATGGCCTTCTCGGCTTGCAGCGCTCAATCAGGACAAACGGCCTGACTCCCGATTCTCTGCACCCAGACTGCGGGTACAACGTCCCCGCTGGCGGGGCGGCCGCCTGTTAGAGTCGCGTTCCGCCAGGGGGGACGTTGTCCGTCGGAAGTTCAAAAGACCCCTACGGCGTCTCCGACTCCCCGTGCTCGCAGTTGAACTGCCACGTAATCCCGAACTTGTCCGTGCACGCCCCGAAATAGGCGCCCCAGAACATGTCCGCCGGCGCCATTTGCACCGTGCCGCCCTCGGAGATCTTCGCGAAGAACTCGTCGGTCTGCTCCCGGTTCTCGGTCGTATAGGAAACCGAGAAATTCGTGCCCGTCACGTGCGGCGGACCGAACCCGGGCATCACGTCGCTGCCCATCAGCACGCTAGACCCGATCGGGTACGACACGTGCATGATCTGGTCCTTCGCCTCGTCGGGTACGCCCATGTCCGGCGGGCCGTCCGCGAACGTCTGCACGATCGCGAAATCCCCGCCAAAGACTGACCGGTAGAACTCAAACGCTTCGCGGCAGTTGCCCGCAAAGTTCAGGTAAATGCTCAGCGACATCCGTGTCTCCCTGGAGCTAGCCGGCTCGCAACTGCGGCGCCCGCCCGTATCCAACCGATACGAACCACGGCTGACACTGCCGGACCGAAGTCGGCCATTCTAGCCGCGCTTGCCCTATGTCGGACGACCTTGGGCTCCAGGCACCGCCCATCGGAGACGGGCGTCGCCACAAGTGAGCCGGCGGCTGACGACAGCATCGGGCAAAGCTGAGGATCGGGAAATCACGCTTGTCCCTCGATGCGGCCGGATCTCCAGCATCCAATCCTCGGCTTGCAGGGCCAGGCTGGCCGCGCCGAACATCGGCTCTCGGCCGGCATCCTGATTCGCTGCTCGCCAGCGGCCGTCCGCCGAACCGTCATCC
The DNA here is from genome assembly GCA_026707585.1 of Chloroflexota bacterium. Classification (GTDB taxonomy): domain Bacteria; phylum Chloroflexota; class UBA11872; order UBA11872; family UBA11872; genus UBA11872. The sequence continues at coordinate 190,748 of JAPOWQ010000025.1, forward strand.
ACCGCTGGCCTAGCTTGGGGGTGTCCCCGCCGGTGTGGAATTGATTGCCCGCGGTCGCGCGGTCAAGGTCGCCTGAAGGTCCAGCTGCTGACCCATCCGACGGACGGAGAGCGTAATGGCCTCGCCTACCCGAATGCTGTCGACGGCAATCGACAGTGTGTGCTCCCGCGTGAGAGGCGTACCGTTCACCGCCACGATCACGTCGCCGGCTCGCACGCCGGCCGCCTGCGCCGTGGTATCCGGCATCACGCGGCTCACGGCCACCGCGTAGGGATACGGGGTCCCGGCAAAGCTCTCCAGCTCGGGATCGATCAACTGATAGCGAATCCCCAGCAGTCCGCGCGCCACGGTTCCCGTGGATTCAAGCTCCGGCAGCCGGCGAATAATGTCCGCTATGGGCAACGCGAACCCAATGTCGTTCGCGTTGGACTGGACCGCCGTATTGATGCCCACCACGCGCCCGTCCGTGGTGACCAGGGGCCCGCCGCTATTGCCCTGGTTCACGGCCGCGTCGGTCTGGATCAATCCGCGCAGCGGAATGGCCATGGGCCCGGTGTCCGTGTTGACCGTGCGTGGAATCAGGCGATCCAAGCCGCTGATGATGCCCAGCGTCGCCGTGTTCCGGAAATTGCGCGGGCTGCCGATCGCCAGCACGGCGTCGCCCACCCGCAGCTCGATGTTCTCGGCTAGCTCCAGTGCCGGAAACGGCCCGCCCTCGGCCTGCAAGACCGCCACGTCGCCCCACACGTCCCGCCCCACGATCGTCGCTGGAATTCGCTGACCGTCCGACAGCGTCACCCGCACTTCCCCGCTCGAGTCCTCCGGCAGCACGTGGGCGTTGGTGAGAATCAGCCCGTCATTGCGGTAGAAGAAGCCGGTGCCGATCCCCATGCCTCGCCGCAGCGTGCCTTGCCGCGCTTCCACCGTAACCACCGCGGGCATGAGCTGTTCCAGCAGACTCGCGTACGAAGTTGTGGGCAGGGCCGCGGTCGTTGGGACGGTCGCGGTCGCGTCCGGCGTCGGCTCGGATTGGACGGTGGCCACCGGGGCGGCCGCGCGGCCGGCAAAGAACCCGGCAATGGCCCCGCCGCCGGACCCAAGCACGACCGTCAGAGCAAGCAGCCCGACCGTCCAACCTGATAGGCGCGAGGAACTGGCGGGTGTTGGCGACTGCGACACGGGGGTCAGGCTCGTACGGGAGTAATTCGAGTATAGGCGCTGCGAGCTCGGGTTCTGTGCGTTTCCTCACCACGCCTCGGCCGCCTGTTCGTCGCCGCTAGACTGACGCAACCCGCCACGATCGTGAGACGCCGTGCAGGACTTTCGGCTGGCCCTGGCTCAGATTCGGCCCGCCCTGGGCAATCTGGAACACAACCTGGCACTGCACCTGGACAACATCGAGCGGGCCGCGACCGGCGGGGCCGACGTTGTCGTGTTTCCCGAGCAGTCGCTGACCGGCTACTTCCTCAGCGACCTCGTGCCCGACGTGGCGCTGCCGCGCGACGACGCCCGGCTCGATTCGCTGCGAGAGGCCAGCCGGAAGATTGACGTCGTCTTTGGGTTTGTCGAGGAAACCTCCGACCACCGCTTCCTGCCGGCGGCCGCCTACCTGCACCGTGGCGAGTTCGTTCACGTCCACCACAAGGTCTACCTGGTGACCTACGGCCTGTTCGACGAAGCGCGCGACCTGGCTGGCGGCGGCGCCGTACGCGCCTTCAACACGCCATTCGGCCGCCAGGCCATGTTGATCTGCGAAGACCTCTGGCATCCCACCACGGCCGGTATCGTGGCGGCCGATGGCGCCGATGTCATTCTCGGGCTGTCCAGCAGTCCTGGGCGCGGCGTCGCCGGCGGAACGCACGAGCTGGGCTCCGCCGAAACCTGGCGAGCCATCAACCGCCTCTACGCCAGCCTGCACGTCTGCTACGTCGTCCACTGCAACCGCGTCGGCTTTGAGGACGGGGTCAATTTCTGGGGCGGATCGGAGGTCGTTGGCCCGGACGGCGAAGTGCTGGCCCGCGCGCCCGACTTCGAGGAAGCTCTCGTGTTTGCCACGCTGGCCGACGCACCCCTGCGCCGGCAGCGCACGCGCCTGCCCCTGCGTCGCGATGAAAACGTGACGCTCAACGGGCGCGAGTTCGCCCGCATTGCGGCCCAGCGGCATTGGCTGGATGCCGGCTGAATTGAACCTGCGCCGGCGCGCACGCCGCGAGCTGGACCTGGACCCGCGCCTGACCCGCCGGGTCCTTGAGGCCTTCATTCGCGACGAGATCGAGAAGTTCGGAATCCAACGAGCCGTCGTCGCCCTCTCTGGTGGCATCGATTCGGCCGTGAGCTGCGCCCTCGCCGCCCGCGCCTTTGGCCCTGAGCGGGTGCTCGCGGTCTTGATGCCTTATCGCACCAGCAATCCGGCCAGCCGCGGCGATGCCGAGACCCTTGTGGATCAGCTGGGCATTCCCTCCAGGCTCATTGAAATCTCAGCGACCGTCGACGGCTTGCTGGGCGAACTCGACGACGATCCAGGTCCGCTGCGGCGCGGCAACATCATGGCGCGGGCCCGCATGATCGCCCTTTACGACCAGTCCGAAGCATTCGGTGGCCTGGTGGTCGGCACCAGTAACAAGACCGAACTGCTGCTCGGCTACGGCACCCAGTTCGGCGACATGGCCAGCGCCGTGAACCCCATCGGCGATCTCTACAAAACCCAGGTGCGGGCCCTGGCCGCCGCGCTCGACATTCCGAGCGCGATCCGAGAGAAAGCCCCCAGCGCCGACCTCTGGGTCGGGCAATCCGACGAAGACGAACTCGGCTTCGACTACGAGACGGCCGACCAGCTGCTCTTCCTGCTGATCGACGAGATGTACGCCCCCGCCGATCTCATCGCCGACGGCTTCGACCCCGACCTGGTCCACGACTTGCAACGCCGCGTGGTGCGCTCGCAGTTCAAGCGGCGGCTTCCGCTCATCGCCAAGCTCTCAAACCGTACGATTGACCGCGACTTCCGCTACCCGCGCGACTGGGGGCGCTAACCGATGCCTGTCTACAGCCTGGCCACCTCCTTGTGGCCCAACGGCGTGCCCTTTGACCAGGTCATCGCCGAACTCGCCGACGCCGGATTCACCCAGTGCGAACTCGTCGCGACCAAGGACCTGGCCGACGACCGTACGGCTGGCGAGCGCCGCCGCATCCTGAACCGGCACGGCGTCTGGGCCCGCACGATTCACTCCGACCTGAGCGTCGATCTGGCGGCGCTTGACGATGACGTGCGGACCCGGGCCATCGCCGCCGTGGCTGCCTGCTTTGAACCGTATGCCGAGCTGGGCGGCTTTGCCGTGATCGTGCATCCCAGCCGTGGCGACAGTCCCGAGCAGCAACTGGAGCCCAGGGTCGAAGCCTTTCGTCGCTCGCTCGATACCCTCACGGCCCTGGCCGAGAATCTGGGCATTCGGCTGGCTTGCGAAAACCTGCAGCACAAGGGCGAGCCGCGTCCGCTCTGCCGCATGGAGGACCTGCGGCGCTTGATCGACGACTATCCGCCTACCGTCGGCATTTGCCTGGACACCGGCCACGCCAACAACAACGGCCTGGATCCGGCCGACGAGGCCCGCATCGCCGGAGACCGCCTCATCGCCCTGCACCTGCAAGACACCGATGCCTTGGAAGACCGGCACTGGCCGCCGGGGCTGGGCAACATCAACTGGCGCGGGGTCAGCGCGGCCCTCACCGAGATCGGGTTCGACGGCGCCTGGACGTTCGAAGTGAAGACCGGTGCGTCTGGCCCGGCGGCTACCGCCGCGCTCGTGCGGCGGATCGCCGACGCCTGGGCGGCGGGGCGACCGCCCTCAGACCTCCCACAAACGGAGACCGCCGCCGGCTTCGACGCGCTCTAGCAGCGTCCGCGCCTGCTGCACCCGGTCCGGCGGCTCGCCGCGCGTGTGCCGCAGGTAGGCCTGCAAGTCGGCCGCCGCATCGTGATGCCGTCCCAGCAGGCGGTAGGCCCGCGCCCGGTCAACCAGCAGGCTGCGGTTGTCGGCGTCAAGCTCCAACGCCCGCGTCAGGTCCTGCAGCGCCAGTTCCGGATGCCTGCGCAGGTGCGCCAACGCGCGTTGCTGATATCGGCTGGCCGTCGAGACGGGAAGGACCGCATACACCGCCGCGCCGCCGGCCGCCACCAACCCCAGCCCGATGATCGGATAGGCAAGTGGGATGCCCTCGGCGCCCAGCAGCACGCCCAGGGCCACCAGGAAAGCGAAGACCGACGCCAGCAGCGCGTAGTACCGCATCCGCGGGGATCGACCGGGTAGGAGATCTTTACTACAGTTACTACAGCGGGCGACAGCGCCATACTGCCGCGTCCAGCACCGCGGACACTGCAACGCTTGCGCTTCTCCTTTGGCGGCCACGGCGTGGCTCGGCCCGATCCAATTCGGGCGCACGTTACATAAGTTAACAGGATGACATAACTATCGCAAGTATGCATGACTTCTTCACATGCTGCCCGTTACCCTTGGCCCCGCGTCAGACGGCGGCCTTCCGCCGCCGAAGCTCTCGCTATACTCCCAGAGCCTGCCGCGCGTACCTGCACCGTACGACCCACCCGCGGGCCAACCACCATGCTTCGCAGTCGTCTTTCCGCATTGTTGTCGCAAGGGCTGTCCGCGGCCCAGGCCGCCGGCGCCGTCGCCGCTACGCCGCCCGTCACCTTCACCCTCGAGCGGCGCGAGGACGACCTGGCCCACTACTCAAGCTCCGAAGCCCTGCGCCTGGCCCGCATCGTCGGCGCCCCGCCGCGCGCGATCGCCCAAGCCATCGTCGCCCACCTGCCCCCCGCTGCGGAGGTCAGTCGCGTTGAAACCGCCGGTCCTGGGTTCATTAACTTCTGGATCGACGACGCCTGGGTGCTGGACCAGCTGCGGAATATCGTCAACGCCGGCTCCGCCTACGGCGGGTCCAACCAGGGCCGCGGCGCCAGCGTGCAGGTGGAGTACGTCAGCGCCAATCCCACCGGTCCTCTCACCGCCGGCGCCGGTCGCGGCGGCGTCGTCGGCGACGCCTTGGCCCGGCTGCTCGAAACCTGCGGCTACGACGTCACGCGTGAGTACTACGTCAACGACGCCGGGCATCAGGTCGAGATTCTGGGCTTGAGCGTCTACCACCACTACGCCGCCGCGCTCGGTGCGCAGGCGCCATTCCCGGCCGATGGCTACCGGGGCGCCTACATCGCCCAATGGGCCGCGCAGATTGCCCAGGACGACGGCTCGCATTGGCTTGGCAACGGCGTTCCCAGCGACCCGCGTGCCTTCGAAGCCCGGGCCGTTGCGATTGGCCTCGCCGAGATTCGACGCGATCTCGATGACCTCGGCATCGAGTTCGACGTCTGGTTCTCCGAGCAGGCCATGCGCGACCGCGGCGCTGTTGATGAGGTCATCCAGGCCTTGCACGGCCGGGGCTTCGTGGCCGAACGCGACGGCGCCGTCTGGTTCATCGGCGGCGCCGTCGCCGATGACCGCGAGAACGTGTTGGTCCGCTCGCGCGGCGACCCCACCTACTTCGCCGTCGACATTGCTTATCACCAGGACAAATTCCAGGCCCGCGGCTTCGAGCGCGTGATTGACGTCTGGGGAGCCGACCACCACGGCCACGTGCCCCGCATGCACGCGGCCATGGAGGCGCTGGACGCCGGCGCCGACGCCGCCCGGCTCGAGATTCTGGTCACCCAGATGGTCGGCATTCGCACCCACGGCGAACTCGGCCGCCAGGGCAAGCGCAGCGGCAAGTTCGTGACCCTCCGGGAAGTGCTGGACGAGGTTGGTCCCGCCGCCACCCGCTACTTCTTCCTCTCCAAGGCCATCGACAGCCAGATGGAGTTCGACTTGGAGCTGGCCAAGCGTGAAGACCCCGAAAACCCCGTCTACTACATCCAGATGGCCCACGCCCGCTGCGCCGGCATCCAGCGAACGGCCGCCACCATGCCCTCGGCCGAGGGAGCCGCGGCCCTCACCCCGGATGACGTCGCGCTAGCCCGCCGCCTGCTTGCCTTCCCCGAAATCGTGGCCGACGCCTGCCTGAATCGCGAACCGCACCGGGTCACCCACTTCCTGCTGGATCTGGCCCGCACGTTTCACTCGTACTACAACAAGCACCGCGTGGTCACCCAGGATGCCGCCCGCACCGCTCGACGGCTCCAATTGGTGCGTGCGGTCCGGCAAGTCCTGGCCAACGGGCTCGGGCTGCTGGGCATTCCCGCGCCCGAGCGCATGTAGCCCGGCGCTAGGCCAGCGTCGCCAGATTAGGCGTCGGCCAGGCCGCCACGCCGCCTTCCGCCAGGCGCACCCGCACGAAGCGCGTGGCGATACCCGAGCTCATGCGGCCCACGTCCGGCGCGTCGCCCAGCATCATCCCTTCGGCCCCCGCGCCGGGGCCGCTGGCCAGGTGTACGGGCAACCTCTCGGCCGCCCGCTGCGCAAGACCTGCGGCGGCCCCTGCTTCGAGCAGGACCTCCGACTGCCCGGGTCGACGCGCGCCAATCACGGCGCCGCTCGTGCCTTCGGCGGCCCGGAAGACGTCCTGCAGGGCATGCGGCATCCGCGCTGCGCCAACGCCAACGATCAACACGATCGTCTGGGGCGGCTGCCCGTAGCTCCCTTCGGGAGGCGACAATCCGGCAATGGTCGGGGCCAGCCCCAGCCCCGCGGCCATCTCCGCGTCCGCCGAGGGCGCCACGATGCCGGCCGGGCGCCGCTCCAGCGCCCGGCGCACCCACTCCGCGCGCAGCGAGTCCGGTGTGACTAGGATGCCCGGCTCCGCACCCTCGGTTCTCGAATCGGGACGCTCGCCCGACTCCACAAATCGAAACGGGCCATAGGCGCGGCCGCCGCCGCCCAGCGCCCCGGCCACCGCCGCGCCCTCACCTTCCACCACGATCCCATCGTCCGGGTCAGCGCTCACCACCTCGCCGCCCAGGCGGCAGTAGAGCGCCGCGTCGCGCTCCTCGCCCACAAACACCGCCACGCCGGTTCGTGGGTTCACGTCGCTCAGCGTCCCGCGCGTCGGCGCCAGCCAGTGACGACTGCCGCGCAAGCGGCCCGGCGTTCCCGCCAGCAGCGTCTCCGCTTCCACCGTCACCCCGGGCTCCACCGCCAACAAATCGTGCACTTCCTCTGGTTGCACCTGGAGCAGGCGCGGCAAATCCACCACCACCACCCCACTCCGCAATCGCCCACGGCACCAGATCTGCCCTGGGACCACGCGCTCGCCAACCTCCACCAGGATCCGCCCGGGAAACGGCAGGGCGTGCCGGCGCCGCAGCCGCCCCACAAACACGCCCCGCGGCAGCGCCCGGCGGCTCACCGGCTCAGGCCGCATGCGTCGCCTCCTCCTGTCGCGGTCGCGCCGCCGGATAAGCGTTAATCGCGCGGTGCCACTGTCCAACCCAGGCCTGCCGGGCATTCGGAGCATCCGGCCACACCAGCGGGCGGCCGCGCGCATCGATCACCAGGCCAATACTGCCCGCCACAATCGGCGCGCGTAGGTGGACCGGGCGGCCGTAGCCTAGCCCGGCGTCGAACTCGGGTGCCGGCCAGATGCGCACCTGAGCCTCGACATCCGCGTCCCATTGAATCACGTCCATCGAGCCCGCCGTCACCTCTCGCTCGATCACCGCCGCCCCCGCCGGCTGCACCTCCACGCCAACCGCCGCGTTGCCCAGCGAGGCGTCGCCCTGCAAGGCCACGCAAGCCCCCAGCCGGACGAGGGAGGACTCCACCGCGGCCGGTTGCCCCACCTGCAGCAGGCTTCCGCTCATACCCAGCGCGTTCGAAGTATCCAGCGCCAGTTGCGTCACGCCCGCGGTTTCCAGGCTGTTGATCAGCACCAGCGCCGCCTGCACCGGCCGCGCCAGGGTCTGGACGATGTCGCCCGTGATCACGGCCAGGTCAACCGCCGCTGGCTGGCCGCGGCCGCCGGACCCGCGCAGGGCATCGCGCGCCGCTGCGGTCCAGATGGCGTGAGCCAACTGCAACTCCCCCGGCGTGGCCGGCAGCGCCGTCGGATGCGCCGTGCGTTCCAGCACAAAGGCCTGCAGGGCCGCCGGCAACGGGTCGTCGGTCGTCCAACGCCCCACCCGGTCCACGGGCGTGTGCAGCCCCAGGTGGAACGGCCGTCCATGCGGAGGCTCCGATCCAAGCCGGGTCACCACCGCCGCCTCACCGTGCACGCTCACGGCGGTCACGTCGCCGTAGTCATAGGAAATCACAGCGCAATCGAGTTCCTGGCCCCCGCTCAGCCTTTGCGCCGCCGCGCTCAACGCCGCGGCGCGCGAGATTTGCGGCGCCCGGCTCACCGCCGCCGGCACGATGCGGTCGGCCGACTGTCCGCGCTGGACCGCACGGGCCGCATCCTGGAGCGCGGCCAGCGGCGTGCCCATGTCCATCGGCTCGGTCGGCGAGCCCCCGTACACCTGGAACACCGTGGTCGGCATCGCCGCCTGCAGGCGCTCGCAGGCCGCCGGCTCCGGCACGCCCCCGTACAGCACAACCACCCGCGGCAAGTATCCGGACTCGTGTCCGGCCAGCCCGCCGACCAGCAAGTCCGCGATATACGCCAGGCTCTCGCCGGTGTCGTCGCCCGTCAGCGCCACCACCACCGTGTCCGGCGTGCGCGAGGTCACCACGTCCAGTGCGGCCGGTCCGTCCACGCGCTCCCGGAACGCGTGTCCGGACGTCGTGGCGTGGCCGACCTGGGCCAACCCGGCCTCGGCGATCGTGCGGGTCAATTCGTCCTGATCGCGCTGCACCAGGTTGCCCAGCAGGAATGCCGTCGGCCCCCCCGCGATGTCGCCCCCCGTTACGGCGGCGATCGCGGGTGCGCGCTCCGCCAGCGGGCCGTCATGCGGCGCCTGCGGAAAGGCGAAGCTGCCACCCCGCGCCGCCGCGTCCGCCAGCGCGTCCTCGCAGGCCGGCGTCAGATCGAAATGCGGCGCGTCCAGCGTGGACGGCGCCGAGCCCACGGCTAGGATGCGGTAGCCGCCCGTGCTGCGCGCGTAAATGCCCGCGCGCACCCACGGCCCCAGGTCCATCACCATCAGGCGCTCGGCCGAGTCGAGTCTCACAGGCATCGCGGCTGGCGTCGCATACTCACGTCAGTATGAAGGAGACTTGCCGAATGCGCGCACTGCCCTGGCCACCCGCCCCATGTTCGGCTGATCCATGAAATCCATCTCCTTCCAGTGGACGCCCGGCGTGGAAAGCTGGGAAGCCGAAACCGTCGTCTCCACGATCGCCCACCTCCAGGAAGTCGCCCTGGTGCTGGGCCAGCGCGCCGGGTTCAGTGTCGAGCGTGGCCAGTTGCGGCCCTTTGGAACCTGGGTCATCCCCCAGTTGCCCCGCGGCTCGCCCTACTGGAGCACCCTCTGGTATGTCGAGCAGAGCCTCGACAAGGCCAACGGCCAGATTGTCGGGCCTCGCTTCATCCGCACGCTCGAGCAGGAACCCTGGCAACAGGCCGGCCCGCACTACGACGTCGCCATCCTGGACCATGACCTGCGCGACGATCCCGAACACAACCTCTCGCCGCAGAGCGATCCGCACGTCTTCGCCAGTTGCCGGCGCGACCTCGCCGCCGTCATGTCCGTGCATCGCCTGCGCGCCATCACCCGGGCCTCGCAGCGGCAAACCGCGTTGCGGCGGCTCGCCATCAACGCCTTTGGCCAGGTCCTCGAACTACCCGCCGAGGACCGTCAGTCCAACGTGGAAACGGCCCTCGGCAGGTTGACCTGCCTGAACCGCTGCGCGCTGCGCTTCGCCCCCGACGCGGGTCAATTGCTGGCCCTCGCTCGTGAAGAGCACGAGACCCGCACCATCTTCTGCGCCGAATGCACCGCTGACCTGCTGAACCACGTCATCCGTACGCACTTTCACCCCAACTAGGCGCCGCCTTCGCGTCTGGCCAATTCGGGGACCGTCGGCCGCGCGTCGTGGAGTCCACGCGCCTCCCTCCGGCGCCCGGGTCCGCTCCCCGGCCCAACGCCCGGCCGACGACACGCCAGCCGCCCGGCGGTGGTCATCACGGCGCCACGGCGGGCGCGCCGCCCGTCGGGCCGTGCGCAAACAACCTATGCTCCGTCACATGAAAATCCTCTCGGCGACACCCGAGACACCCAAGGCGCTTGGCTGAGGCAGCGCGGAGGCGCAGTGTGGACAACCTGACCATCAAGCTCGGCATCGAAGAGGAGTTCTTCCTCGTCGACCCGTACTCCCGCGATCTCCTGGCCGACCCCGACGTCCGCATCTTCGAGCACTGCGAGACGAACGGCGGACCGCACAAATACGTCAGGGAATTCCTCCGCACCCAGATCGAGTCCAACTCCCGCGTCTGCGAATCCGTGGCCGACGTCCGCACCGCGCTGCTCGAGACGCGCAGCACGGTCATCCAAGCCGCCGAGACCTACGGCGCCGCCGTCCTGGCCGCCTCCACCCACCCCTTCGCCGACTGGCGCGAACAGGCCCCCACGCCGCGCGAACGCTACGAGCGCTTCGCCGTCACCTATCAGGACAGCGTCCGGCGCTTCATCATCAGCGGCATGCACATCCACGCGGGCTTCGGCGATCCCGATTCCCGCATCCGCGTCATGACCGCCATCCGGCGCTACCTGCCCATCCTCCACGCGCTCTCCGCCACGTCGCCCTTCGTCGAAGGTCGCGAAACCGGCTTCAAGTCCTACCGCCTGAATCTGATGACCGGCCTTCCCCGCACCAGCCTCCCCGGCCCCCTGCGGTCCCGCGCCGAGTTCGACCGCCTGGTGGCCGACTACCAGCGCATGGACTTCATCGGCGACGCCAGCGAGCTCTGGTGGGACATCCGCCCCTCCGGCAAATTCCCCACCATCGAAATGCGCATCTGCGACGTCTGCACCCGCATCGAGGACGCCATGTGCATCGTTGCCCTCTACGCGTCGTTAGTCCGCTACCTGCTCCGCCAGGACCAGGCCGGCCGGCTGCCCCCCGAGCCGCCCACCGAAATCATTGCCGAGAACCGCTGGCTCGCCCAGCGCTACGGCGTCCTCGCCTTCTTCGGCGATGAAAAGGGCGGCGGCCGCAAGGACATCATCGACATCACCCAGGAACTCGTCGACACCCTCGCCGACGATGCTCGCGCCCTCCACTGCGAACCCGAGCTCCGCCACGCCCTCACCATCATCACCGAAGGCACCGGCGCCGACCGCCAGGTCGACCTCTACCGCCTCCGCCGCCTCGAAGGCGACGCCCACGACGAAGCGCTGCTAAAGGTCGTCGACCTCGTCCTCACCGAAACCCGCGCCAGCATCGAAACCACAAGCTGACGCTCCGCCGCTGCCTCAGTCCGTCACTTCGTGGCAGCCGCGACGAAGTGCTTGGACATTCCGAGCAACGTCGGTTCCCGCTCGACCGAACGAATCAAGTCCAGCAGCTGCGCACGCTTCACAGCGTCGGACATCCGCTCGTCGAGATCGGCCGCGGCAAGTGCGGGCCCTTGCACCGCGTAAAGATCCGGCTGGTCGAATCCCGCCGCAACGACCTCGCCCTCCAGTTCCTCGGCCCTGTGAAAGAACGCTGTGGTGAAGTAGCGGAAGCCGTCCGGAAGCCCGCGATGCTGCCCGTCCGCCAGATCGCGAAGCAGGATCGGCGCAAACTCCGGATCGTCGATATGACTCCTGCGTAGCGCGCTCAGCAGCGAAGCAAACCGGTTGACCGCCTTCGCAATCACCACGCCTCCCGGCTTCAGCACCCGGTAGGCCTCCCGCAATGCCGTCAGCCGATCGCTTCGGTCCGTCAGGTGATACAGCGGCCCCATCAACAGCACCGCGTCCGCGCTGCCGTCAGCCTGATCCAGCGACCGTGCGTCGCCCACGCGTGCGCCCGCCAGCGGATGCTCCGGCTGCGCCAGCGAAGCCTCGCGCGCCTGCCTCACGTGCCGCTCCACAGGGTCGATCAGGTGGACCGCATAGCCAAGCCCCGCCAGCCAGCACGCATACCGCCCCGGACCGCCGCCCACGTCCAGCACCACCCCCGGCGCCGCCGGCAAAAACCGCCCAAGCAACTCCTGCATCCGCGCAAACTCAAGCGGCCCCGCACCCCGAACCAACCGCCCCGCCTCATCAATCCCCTCGTAATACGAGAGAACCTCCCGGCCGGCCGATGAGACGTCGCGCCCCGGCATCACGCCCTCGTCCTACCGTTCACGCGCTGCAACCCGTCAGGCTACGTGACCCGTCCATCGCAGAATGATTGCCGGAATCCTTCTCGCTACTGTGTCCCGAACCTTGAAGTCCCGCCAATCGCCGGCGGATCGGACGCTATCGGATTAGCTGCGCTCACCCATCAGCGGGATTGGCCCCGCCAACGTGGTGGATAACGACGTCCAGCCCCGGCGCGCGTGAAAGTGGTCCATCGGCCGTGATGAGCGGGCAGTCGCGGGTCTGTGCGGCGGCTACGTAGAAGGCGTCGTAGGCGCTGACCGCGCGGTGATACCTCCACGCCGTCTGTGCAAGGGTCTGGTGTGAAATACGGTCTACCGGCCAATGCCGCAGCGCGAAGATGGCCAGCCTCGCCCGCGACTCCTCAAGACGTCCGTGCAGCACCTGGCGGCGCAAGGCTGATAGCACCTCGGCATCCATCAACTCCGGTGCCACCAACGATGCGCTCGCCATCATGTCTGCCACCGACCGGCCAAGCGGAGTCCGCAGCAGGTATTCGACCGCCACGGACGCATCGACGACGTATCGGATTACCCGAGTTCCCTGTCGCGGCGCGCGCGTTCCTCGGCAATTATCGTTGCCGCATCAACGCCTAAGTCTGTCGTCGGGTGCTGGGCTAGGCGCTCTTGCCACTCCCAGCGCTCCAATTCACGCTCCACGGCGCATAGCACAATCGCACTCATGGTGCGGTTGCGCTCGCGAGCGTGCCGCCTGAGGCGCTCGTGAAGTTCGGCCGGGACGTTTCGTACTTGTAGGTTGCTCATAGCATGAGGATAGCATGAACAGTGCATGCATTCACACACCGATCGCCAGAAAGCTCCCCAATGCCCAACCCCAACGTCACCCCCCTCGCCCAGGACTTCACCATCGCCGCCCGCGTCCCCGACCCCGGCCGCTACTTCTTCCACGACCCCAACCTCGCCCGCCTCGATGACGGCACGCTGATCATCGCGGCGCCCGAGTGGGGTCGCCGGCACACCAATGTCGGCCGCTCCCTGCGCATCCTCCGCAGCACCGATGGCGGCCGGACCTGGGACCACCTGCCCACCCTCCCCTACGACGAAGGCCGCCCCTTCGTCGTCGACGGCCGGCTCCTAATGTTCGTGCAGGAGCGCTCCCACGGCGACTTCCAGATCGTCACCAGCCACGACAGCGGCGAAACCTGGACCGAACCCCGCACCGTCCTCCCCGGCCCGATCTGGAACATCTCAACCGCCCAGGTCGTCCGCCCCGACGCCCTCTATTGGGCCATGGACCGCGACTCCGACGGTATCGACTACAGGGGCAAGGTCATGGTCCGCTGGGACCGCGCCAAATCCGCCTTCGATCCCACTGCCTGGACGATCTCCAACATCGTGCCGCCATCCGCGGTCCCGGCCGTCCTGACGAGGGAACTCTACCCCCAGCACGACCGCCCCCACATCCACCTCGGCTGGTCGCGCCCGTTCGTCTGGCTGGAACCCAACACGGTCGAGGTCGCCGGCCGCATCCGCGTCTTCGCCCGCGCCATCATCGACGAAAAAGCCACCGCCAACATCGCCGCCGTGCTCGACTATGACGAAGCGGCCAACCGCCTCAGCTTCACCCAGTTCGCGTCCTGGCCCGGCGGCCAGTGCAAGTTCTTCATCCTCCACGACCGGCCCAACCGCATGTACTGGATGCTCAGCAACCTCGTCACCAACTCGCAGGACCTCCTCGGCTGGGGCACCCGCATGCGCCAGACCGGCTTCACCGGCGGCCCCGGCAACGAGCGCCGCTGGCTCTTCCTCCACTACGGCATCGACTGCCTCAACTGGTTCCCCGCCGGCTGCGTCGCCCGCTGGCCCGACAGCGTTAGCCGCAGCTTCATGTACCCCAGCGCCGTCATTGATGGCCACGACCTCGTCATCCTCTCCCGCACCAGCCGCCACGCCGCCAACCAGCACGACGCCGACCTCTGCACCATCCACCGCATCCCCAACTTCCGCTCCCTCGCCATGAATCTCCACAAAGGCGGCCTGACCCCGTAGCGACTGCGTGCGGCGCTGCCGAGACGTCTCAGAACCAGCGGCGCGAACCGATTCAGAACTCAAGCACTCCGCAAATCCGAGAGGCCGCCACAGCCGAGCAGATCTCAGCGCCCAACCAGCGGCGCGAACCGCTTATCCCTCAACCCCCCGACTACGCCTCGATTCGCACCGCGGCAATGCTGGGGACCTCTTGCCATTGGTGCACTGCGTCTTCGGCCGGCAGTACACCCTCCAGTCAGGCGACTTGGTTTCTGCAAACCTTGGGGCTAGTGTGAGACGTACAGGTAGCATGCGACTTATCGATAGTAGAACTCGACTGGGTTGAGTAGTGTGCGGGCCACGGTCTTGTGACTCTGGCGCCAGGCGAGCTACGCGCAAGGTAGTAGATGCTTCGCCGAATCCCCTGGACATCCTGGCGATACACGCGGTGTTCCAGCAGGAATCGAGCGGTTGAGCGTGACTTGGTTGCGTCGCGTTGCGTCCATTGTCGCGGTGATTGGTTGTGTCTTCGTTTCAGGTTGTGAGGAGCAGACTCCGTCACCTAGCGAGGCGTTGAAGTCTCCGACGCCTGTGTGGGAGGTCTTTGAGGGCGGCGGCTCTGTGTGCGGGCCATTCGTCAGTCGGCACCACGACATCCCACCGCACTTCTTGAGTTGGAGCCCGAATAGCACGCACCTCATCTTTGACGATGACACATCGGTACGGGTGGTAGACCTCAGGGGAACGCGGCTGCGGCAGATCGTCGACGCGAATCCGGGCTACCGATTCCGTGACGGGATTGGCCCGTACGCGCAGTTTTCGCCGGACGGCCAAGCCATCGTCTATGCCAGCTGCGAATTCACGACCGGAGGCGGATATCTGGCACGGAACCCGCGCGCGTTCTACAAATTCGAGATCGTGACGGTGCGTGTGGACGGGACGGGCACGCAGCGGCGCACGACTAACCGGCACTTCGATCACCTGCCGGCGTGGTCGCCCGACGGCCACCGTATCGCGTACTTGTCGGCCGGGAGCCCGCACAGCGATTGGGGGACCGACGACCTGCGCATCCTCTCGGTAGGTGCGGCGGATGCCGAGCCCGAGACGCTGGCCCGAGACTTGGGGGCCACGGCGCCCCCCCAGTGGGCGCCGGACGGAACGCAGTTGGCGGTTTTGAGACTGGGAGGCGAGGTTCAACTCGGCGACACGTATGCCAGGGAGATGGACGACGTGATTGCAGCGTCCAATGCCTCCCCGCCACGCGACAGGGCTCAACCCGGCGACCCGTACGCCAGGGCGATGGGCGTCGTGATCGCGGCGTCCGATGGCTCCCAGACACGGAGGCTGGCGCCTACGGTGAGCACGGTCTCCTGGTCGCCGGACGGCGGGCGCCTGGCGTTCGCGCGGCTACAGGGGAACGCCGTGCAGTTGGTGACGATCGCGCCCGATGGGTCCGATGTCCAGGTCATCCGGCAACTGACCGATCGGGCCGGCCTGGCGGCGTACGTCGATGTCCAGCACTCCATCTATAACGCCCCGCTGCTCCACGTGGCCTGGTCGCCGGACGGCGCGCACCTCCTGTATTCGTGTGACCAGCAGTTTTGCGTGGTGAACCTGGACGGCGAGATCGTGGGACGGACGCCGGAGGAGTTCGCCAACGAGCGAGGACGGGCGGCGGCCGCCTGGGCGCCGGATGGATCACGGGTCGCGGTGCGGGCGGCGGGCAACCCGACACCCAACGGCGCGGTGGTGCTCTACACCATGGCGCCGGACGGCTCGGACGTGCGGGTTCTCGTGCGCGGCGGCCTTGCGATGGTGGCGGAACACTCGGGCTACCAGGACGCCGAGGCGGGCAAGGCCGCCTGCCGCGAGGGGTACGTGGTGCCCAATCCGGCGAGCAACTCCGCGCTGGTGGCCGACTGCGAAGCGCTGATGGCGATGCGGGACACACTGGCGGGACAGACGCTCTTGAACTGGGGCGCGGGCACGCCGCTGGAGCAGTGGGCGGGAATCCAGGTTAGCGGCGAGCCGCGGCGGGTGACGGGGCTTAAGTTCCAGTACGGGCAGGGAGTGCACTGGCACGAGAGCCACCGGCTGGTGTTCGGTCGGCTACCGCCCGAGATCGGCAAGCTGGACCAGTTACGGACGCTAGATCTGTGCTGTAACAAGCTCCTGGGCACGTTCCCACCCGAACTCGAGGACCTGCAGCATCTGCGAGAACTGAATCTGCAGCTCCACGGCGGCGCACGGCTGGACGGCTGCCTGAGCGCTGGCTTTGTGGAGCAGCTGGATGTCGGCGAGGGACTGCGGGTCTGCGCGCAGGAGGGTGGCCCGTGAGGCGGTCTCGCCCACCAGACTGCGGCACTGAGCCCACGCCCTGGGCTGAGACGCGCGCCATCGTCGCGCATAGGACGGGCCTTCCGGATGGCGCTTTGCCTAACGATCCCGACTGTTCGCCGCATTCCCGTGACGTGATGGCGATCTATGCGCTGTACCAGCAGGATTCGGGCGCGTGAACGCCAGCTGGTTGCGACGAGGCCCGTGGCTCGCCGTGCTAATTGGATTCGCCGTGTTCGCCAGCTGCGGGCCAACCGACCAGTCCGCAGGCTGTCGCTGCATCAGCGATGCGTGCGAGTCGATCGCCGGCTGCAGACCGACCGATGAAGGCGGAAGGATTCACGTTGGAGACCAATCAATGGACGAGGCGAAGACCGAAGGCGCGAAAGATCAGACCGATGAAGAGCGAATTTCGTCGTTGGAGCCCAACGCCGTCTCCGGATTCGCCTGCGGACCAGGCGAACTTAGCGTCGGCTCGCAGACTCCGGTATATCCACCGCCGCACTTCGTCGACTGGAGTCCTGACGGCCTGCAGCTCGTCTTCGACGATGTCACGTCGGTGCGGCTGGTGGATGCTCAAGGGACGTGGCTTCGGCAGGTTGTGGACGCGTATCCCGGGCGCCAATTCCCCGACTCCGTAGGTCTGCAGGCTGCGCTTTCGCCCGACGGTCGACAAGTCGTCTATACCACCTGCGAGTACCCATCCAAAGGGCTAAGGGCGGCTCCGGACGCTCCATCGGCGGAGCGCGGGAACTATCAGTTCGAACTCGCCACCGTGGCGCTGGATGGATCTTCGGCACGGCGGCTCACGACTAATAGCCAGTTCGGTCGCCACCCGGCCTGGTCGCCGGATGGCCGCCGCATCGCGTATGTCACAAACCCGGCCGCCTTTGTTTATCGGCACCTCTTGACGCTCTCGGTGGAGAGCGATGGCACCGAACCCCTAAGCCTTGGAAAGCGCCTGCTGTTTGTCGGCACAGCGCCGCAATGGTCGCCCGATAGTGCGCGTCTGGCCGTTCTGACATACGGAAGCGAAGTCCAGGTAGACGGGGTCTTCGGCGACCTTCTGAACCTCGTCATCGTCGAAGCTGACGGATCAGGGCAGCACACCATCGCTGAAGGCGTGGTCAGCGAGGCATCGTGGTCGCCGGACGGTCGGCGCCTCACCGTGGCGCGGCTGCACGGGAACAACGTGCAGCTGGAGACGATCGCGCCCGATGGGTCGGATGCAGACGTCATCAGGCGGCTAACCGATTGGGCGAGCGTGGCGACGGTTGCAGGATTCGTGAAAGTCGAGCCCTACCTGAACCTCTCGTGGTCACCGGACGGTTCACGGATTCTCTATTCGTGTGGTCGCCAGTTCTGTGTGGCGGACTTGGATGGCGAGATCGTGGGACGGACGCCGGAGGAGTTCGCTACCGAGGGCGGCCGGGCCGCGGCGGCCTGGGCGCCGGACGGGTCGCGGATCGCCGTGCGCGCGGCCGGCAACCCGACGCCCAACGGCGAGGTCGCGCTCTACACCATGGCGCCGGACGGCTCGGACGTTCAGGTGCTCGTACGCGGCGCTGGCGATGGAGGACTCGAGGCGGCGGGACGTGGAGGCGGCTAAGAACGGGTGCCGTAAGGAGCCACGAGGTGCCTGAGCAGGGCCGGGCCCACGGTTCGGTCGCGAACTGCGAGACCCCGTGGCTATTCGGAACACGCCGGCGGGCCCGACGCTTCTGGACAGGGATCCGGGAACGCCTCTGGACCAGCGGACAGTCGCGGCGTTGGCTGCAGCGACGTAGAGGTCGGACGCCTCCCCCTCAAGTCCGCCGCAACGTTTTCGCTAGACCGTCTCGAACTCCAGCGCCGACAGGTTCAGATCCGAAGACCGCTGCGAAAGGTGCAGCAGTTCCACGCCAACGACTTCCTTCGCCTCGTTGTCGTCCAGCACGACCCTGGGAGAAACTTCCTCAGACTCCACGATCTCTGAGTCAGCCAGGCGCAGGTACAGCGCGTCGGCTTCCCGGTCCACGTTCAGCTTCATTGCTCACCTCGCCTGCTGCGATCAAAGAATACGCTGATTTATTGCAACACCGCCCGCCAATCTTGAACGCCCGCCGTCAAGACTTCGGCTCCGCGCTGCATGCATCTGAGGCCTCGCGCGTGGCTACGCAAAGCTCGCATCCCATCTGATCTTGCCGAAAGACGTCCCGACGTCTAATCTGCATCCTGAGATGACCTATGAGCACACCCGACAGGCGCCCGGCCGAGTACGGGACGGCATCGTCCAGGTGATGTCGCACACCTCGCAGCCGCTGTCCGTCAAGGAAATCGAGGCGCGCGTCTCCCAGGTCGTCGGACCCACCCGAGGCTCCTCGATTCGTTCATACCTTCGGCTGAACACCCCCACCGTCTTTGCCCGTGAGCGTAGAGGCGTCTACAGGCTTCGATCATCGGCCGAGTCCGGCGTCCAGCGCGACCTCCCGGCGCCGGGCGGATGGGAGGCGCCGGAGTCGTTCGGCCAGGCCACCCTGCACCACGCCGACTGCTTCGACTGGCTGCGCGAGCAGGAAGACAACACCATTCACGCCGTTGTGACGGACCCACCATACGGCCTGCACGAATACACCAACGAGCAGCAGGCCAAGCTGCGCAAGGGTAAGGGTGGCGTCTGGCGGATCCCCCCGTCGTTCGACGGCCATCGCCGCTCGCCGCTTCCCCGATTCACCACGCTCTCGCAAGACCAACTCAACGACATTCGAACGTTCTTCTTCGTATGGGCCCGCCTGCTGCTCCCCAAGCTGGTTCCCGGTGCGCAGGTCGTCGTGGCGTCCAATCCGCTGTTGTCGTATCTGGTTTCAGGTGCGCTCGCGGACGCGGGGCTGGAACGCCGTGGCGAAGTCGTGCGCCTGACGATGACCATGCGCGGAGGCGACCGGCCGAAGGCCGCGCACAACGAGTTTCGCGACGTGAGTGTCATGCCGCGCTCGATGTGGGAACCGTGGGTCGTATACCGAAAGCCAATCGAGGGGCGGGTGCAGGACAACCTGCGAACCTGGAAGACAGGTGGCTTTCGCCGCCCGATTCCCGACAAGCCCTTCGGCGATGTCATCGCTTCGGCCCCGACCCGAAAGGCCGAGCGCGACCTCGCGCCCCACCCCAGCCTCAAACCCCAGGCGTTTCTGCGCACGCTCGTGCGAGCGGCCTTGCCGCTCGGCGAAGGCGTCGTACTCGACCCGTTCGCTGGCGCCGGGTCGACTCTGGCTGCGGCGGAAGCCGTCGGCTACAAGAGCGTAGGGATCGAAAAGGACCTGCTGTACTTCGAGATGGCCAAAGAGGCCATACCCAAACTCACGGGCTACTCGCCGACCAACGGTCAATCGAGCCGGTAGACCCAGCTTCTCCGAAACTTCTGGATTCCGTCCCTGTGAAGCGTAGAAGTCGGTGTTCCCAGCGCCCCCCGAGTGTTTCTTCGAAAGTCATCGAGCGTCACATGGCCAAGATAGATTTCCGTGAACGTCATAGGCGATCGATCACGAGCGGGTTCTGTCTCGGTGTCCACTCGATACACGAACACGCACATCCACTGCTCACGCGCGCCGTGCATGTCGACTGCCCCGCCACGGTTGCGCGTTGACTTAATCTCTACACCTTCGCTCCCGGACTTGATCGAGTTGTTGGGATATACCCCCTGCACCAGCAGGTCGGGATGCCCGTTGTGAAATCTGTTCTCCGCGAGAACGCGCGAGTGCTTGGCAAGGCTCGAAGTCAGCATGTCGGACAAGACCCCGGACATGATGGCCGGACGCAGCATGTCGTCCAGCCGCTCAAAGCCTCGTGACGTGAGGTGCGAATTGACGTCGAAGAAGAAGTCGTAGATGTCTTGGAGAGCACCCTCAAAGTCCCGTAGGCGAAGCTCAAACGGGAGCTGAATGTCGGCATTGAAGCACGAAGCATCCGCCTCATTGCGCGCGATTGGCATCGAGGGGTTCAGCACCTCTCGCGGCGTGCATCTAGAGCCGCGTTCATTTCAGGAGTCTGACGGGCGGTCAGTCTAGGCCGCCCAATCACCTCTCGCGTATCGTGCGCGCCCACTGGCATCGTGCAGGTGCCCAGCCCAGCTAGGCATGACCCTCTTCCATAGGAGACCTCCGCATAATGCCCCTTGTCCTCGAAAGTGTGGCCGGTCTCGCTCTTTACCCTTGTAGGGTCGCTCTTGCTCCCTCTCACTTGAGGAGACCTTTGCAAACTCCCCGGGCTGTCCAATGCGGGGCCGCTCTTGCTCCCTCTCCCCGTGGGAGAGGGTTGGGGTGAGGGTCTACCGGGCAACCAGCCTGGGGTTACGCAACGGTCTCCTCTGGGACTGTCCAGACCGGACACATGGTGGACAGGTGTTCGGAGACATGGTGGACACCTGGACCGGTTCCCGCAGATCCAAGGCGCCCAGGTCGTCGGTCAGGAACCGGATGGCCCAGCAGCCGTCGGTGGGCGTTGGGCGCTAGGCCGCGGGCTGCGGGTCAGGCCGTCCGGCAGGGGGGATAGTCGGCCTGGACGGGTTCCGTAGTGGCGGGGTAGGGCGGACCCAGCAGCGCCTCGGGCAGGCTTGCTAGGAAGTCGGCATTCACCGCCGCCACGTCGCACCAGTACAGCCCCAGCGCCTGGAACGTGGCCAGGTCCGGCACCTGCCGCCACCGGTGCGTGTCCCCGTCCCAGCGGTAAATGCGATCGTCGGCCGGATCCACACTCCGCAGCGCCTGCCCGCGAACCGTGGGCAGCCCATCCAGCGGGATCGCGGCCAGCACCTCCGCGGGCACGGTGTAGTGCGAGATGATGTGCGGCCAGGGAATCTGATTGACCAGCGGGCTGCCCGGCGGCACCCAGCGCCGCACCACGCGCCCGTCCTCATCCAGCGGTTCGCGCCGCACGATCAGATAGGTCTGCCCATCGGCGGCGTCGCGGATGATGCCGCCGAGCGTGACCTCTTGCCGGTCGGCGGAAATGCGACCGATGGGCAGCTCCATCACGCTGTCTGGCTGGTCCAGACGCTCCAGGCGCAGCGGCGCGCCCTCAGCCACCGGCAGGATGGCCTTGGCCGCGGCCGTCGCGCCGATCACCGCGGGCGTGGGCGCGGGCGTGGGCGTGGGCCGGGAGGAGCGTCGCGGCGCTGCCGGCGGCGGATCGCCATAGCAGCGGCCGGTCAGCGTGACCTCAAGCTCCGGACTGGCGCGCTTGGTGCCCCCCTCCGCCGGAGACCGCAGGCTGTCGGGCAATTGGGCAGTCCGCCGCAGCGGGGCGTCCTCCGCGTCCACCAGCGTGTTGCCCTGCAGATAGGTGTGCGTCCCCAGGGGATTGCCGTCCGGGTCGTTGCCCGTCACCGCGCTGCCGGCGCCGCTCAACCCGGCCGGCGCCGTGCCGCTGAGTTCGTTGCACGACAGCCCCAGTACCTGCAACTTGGTCAACTGGCCCAGCTGAGCCGGAATCGCGCCAATCAGCTCGTTCTTGTCCAGAATCAGCCGCTGCAGGTTGGCCAGGCTGCCCAGTTGCGTGGGGATCGGCCCGTCCAATTTGTTGTCGTTCAGGAGCAGCCACAGCAGGTTGCTCAAGTTGCCCAACTGGGTCGGGATATTGCCGTCCAGCTTGTTGTCGTACAGCTGGAGGTACAGCAGGTTGCTCAAGTTGCCCAGCTCGGTCGGGATCGCGCCTTCCAGCTCGTTTCGGCTCAGCCCCAGGCCCTGCAGGTTGGACGCCTGGCCCAGCTCCTCCGGAATCTCGCCGCTCAGCTTGTTGACATCCATGTACAGGTACGCCAGGTTGCTGAGGTTGCCCAGCTCCGCCGGGATTTCGCCGCTGAGCTTGTTGTTGTACACGTACAGGTTCTGCAGGCTGCCGAGGTTGCCCAATTCCGCCGGGATCTCGCCGCTGAGCCTGTTGTTGTGTAGGTACAGCGTTTGTAGTTGGCTCAGGCTGCCCAACTCGCTTGGTATCTCGCCCTCCAGCCGATTTGTCCAAAGCCACAATTGCTGGAGAGCACTCAGGCTGCCCAACTCCTTCGGAATCGAGCCCGTGAGGTTGTTCTCATAGAGCTGCAACTGCGTGAGGCTGCTCAGGCTGCCCAACTCCTTCGGAATCGAGCCCGACAGCCTATTGGCGTGGAGATACAGGCCTAACAGGTTCTCGTAATTGCCCAACTCCTTCGGGATCGAGCCGCTCAACCTGTTCCAGGCCAGTGACAGCCACTTCAAGTTGCCGAGATTGGCCAGCTCCTTCGGGATCGAGCCGGTCAGTTTGTTCCTAGAGAGGTGCAGCCCCGTGAGGCTGCTCAGGTCGGCGAGTTCCTTTGGAATCGATCCGCTCAGTTTGTTCGTATGCAGGCCCAACTCTTCCAGGCTGCCCAGTCTGCCCAGCTCCTTCGGAATCGAGCCCGTCAACTCGTTTTGTGGGAGCTGTAGGCGTATTAGGGCGCTTAGATCGCCCAACTCCTTCGGGATCGAGCCGGTTAGCTTATTGTTACTCAGAGTCAGAGTCGTCAAGTTGCTGAGACTGCCAAGTTCTTTCGGAATCGAGCCGGTCAGCTTGTTCCCGCCGAGACTCAGAATCTCCAGATTGCCCAGGTCGCTCAGTTCCGCCGGGATCGTCCCGTTCACCTGCTGGCCGCCACCAATAGTGAGGTTGTACACCCCCTTGTTCGGGTCGGTGTAGACGCCTGTCCAGTCTTCGAGGGCCGTGGTCCCAACCCAGTCGTCCAGGACGTCTGAGTCGCCGGCCAGTTCGTCCTTGAGCCCCAGCAGCGTCTCGCAGTCGTCGATCAGCGCCTGGCTGGATTGCGTACTGCAATGGCTGGAGGCCGCCGCGGACGAGGAGGCGA
>JAPOWQ010000003.1 GCA_026707585.1 Chloroflexota bacterium
TCGGACACCGCCGCGCCAGCCCGCGCGCCACCGCCGCGCCCAGCTCCTCCGGCGTATCCACGCCTTCGGCCGCCGCCCCAAAGGACTTTCCGAACGCCACAAAGTCCGGGTTGTGCAACCGCACGTCCACCGTGCGCCCGCCAAAGTTCCCGCGAAAGTTCCCATCGATGGCCGCATAGGACGAGTCGTTGAATACCACCGCAACCACCGGCAACTGTTCCCGCACCGCCGTCGCCAGCTCTTCTGCGGTGAACAGGAATCCCCCGTCACCGCTCAGCGACAGCACCGGCCGCTCCGGACACGCCACCTGCGCTCCGATTGCCGCCGGCAGGCTGAACCCCAGCGTGCCGAAGTAGATCGGAAACATGTACGACCGCGGCTGATCGACCGGAAACAGCCCGGCCGAGCGGTAGCTGGTCATCGTCATGTCGTTCACCAGTACGCCGTCGTCCGGCAGCACCCGCCGAAGCTCCTCAAGAATCGCTGCCGACCTCGGATCGTCCGCGGCGTCATGCGGATTGCGTCGACGCGCCCGCATCCCCTCAGCAATGTCTGGGGCCTCAGGCGGCGGCTCGTCCGGCAGCGCTTCCAGCAGCTCGCTCACCGCCGCCGCGGCATCAGCCTGGATTGACACCGCGTTGGATCGATGTCGCCCCAACTCGGCCGCCGACCGATCGACCTGGATCAGCGTTTCCGGCAGCGGCATCCGGTCGTCGTCCGTCACCCGCGCCCCCAGGCGGCACCCCACCACCAGCGCCACGTCGCGGGTTCGCAGCAACTCGTACAGGCTCTCGTCCAGCCGATGCTTGCAGCCCAGCGACAGCGGATGCGACTCGGGGAACGCCCCCTTGCCCGTCTGGGCCGTCAGCACCGGCGCCTGCAGCCGCTCCGCCAGCGCCTCGACCTCCGACCCCGCGTCCATCGCCCCGCTGCCCAGGAAAATCAGTGGCGCATCCGCGCCCGCTAGCAACTCTGCCGCTCGATCCACCGCCCCTGAGTCAGGTGCGGCTACCGTCGCCGGGGCCGCTCCGTCCAACTCAACGTCGCCGGTCGCGGTCAAGAGTCCCAGTGGGACCTCCACGCTCGCTGGTCCCGGCCGATCGGTCGTAATCGCGTCCATGGCCCGGGTCACCGCGCCCGGGATCGCCGGCACCGTCTCCACAAGCTCGTGGTGACCCACCAGCGCCTGCAGCACACCCGACTGGTCGCGCAACTCATGGAGTTCGCCGGCCTCGGGTTCCCGCGAGGCCGGACCCAGCGCCGTGGCGATGTGCAACACCGGCGACGACTCCGCATAGGCCTCGCCCAACCCGGTGGCCGCGTTGGTGATCCCCGGCCCCGTAATCGTGGCCACGCAGGCCACGCGGCCCGAAGCCCGTGCGTACCCGTCCGCCATGAAAGCCGCGCCCTGCTCGTGCCGCGTGATCACCACCCGCATGTCCGGCGCGTCCAGCAGCGCGTCGTACAGCCCGCCGTTATGCACGCCGGGAATCCCGAACAGTGTGGTCACGCCGGTTTGGCGCATCCCGGCCACCAGGGCCTGCCCACCCGTCATCTGCGGCATCGGCGCCAACTCCCGCGTGTCCTGCGAAGCGCTGCGGCAGCGCTCCCGGCCAGCCTAGCGAACCTCAACCCATTCGCTCAGGCCGCCCGTAGAATCCACCGTCGCCCCGGGACCTGCGTCCCCGCTGTCTGCTGATGAACCCCAGCGCTCCCACCACTGACACGATCGCCGCCATCGCCACTCCCGTGGGCACTGGCGGCATTGGCGTCGTACGTATCAGCGGGCCCCAGGCCCAGTGGATCGCCCGCCGCGTCACCCGCCGCTCCCGCGACCCCAGGCCCCGCTACGCCCACCTGGCGCGGGTCTACGACGGCAACAACGAACTGATCGACCAGGCCCTCCTGCTGTTCATGCCCGGCCCCCGCTCCTACACCGGCGAGGACGTCGCCGAACTCAGCTGCCACGGCGGTCCCGTAGCTCTCCGGCGCGTGCTTGACAGCATCCTTGCCGCCGGCGCCCGCCCCGCCGGCCCCGGCGAGTTCACTCTCCGTGCCTTCCTCAACGGCCGTCTCGACCTCGCCCAGGCCGAAGCAGTCGCCGACCTTGTCGCCGCCCCAACGCCCGCCGCCCTCGCTGTCGCCGCCAATCAGCTGGCCGGACGCCTCTCCGATGCTGTCGGCGAAATGCGCAACGCCTGCCTGGACCTCCTGGCCCAGATGGAAGCCGAGGTCGATTTCGATGAAGACGAAGTCCCCGCCATGGACCGCGCCGTCGTCGCCGCCACCCTCGATTCGCTCCACCAGCGCCTTGAAGACGCCTTGGCCTCGGCGGGGCGCGGCATCATGCAGCGCCACGGCGTCCGTGTTGCGTTGGTCGGCAGCCCCAATGTTGGCAAGTCCTCGCTCATGAACGCGCTGCTCAGCACCGACCGCGCCATCGTCACCGAGATTCCGGGCACCACCCGCGACGTCCTGGAAGAGTCCTTTGATCTCGACGGCATACCCATCGTCCTCAACGACACCGCCGGCCTGCGCGAGACCCACGACCCCGTAGAAATCCTGGGTGTCGAACGCAGCTCCCGTGCCCTTGAAGGCGCCGACGCCGTCGTCCTGGTGCTGGACGCCAGCCGCCCCCTCCTCGGCCGCGACGAAACCGCCGGCGCGCGCGTGCGTCAGGCCGCCAAACCCACCATCGTCGCGCTTAACAAGCGTGATCTGCCGCACGCGCTTCGGGCCGACGACGTCGGCGACCTCGCCCCAGGCGCGCCCATCGTCCGCACCGCCGCCATCCGCGAGGACGTCAGCGAGCTACGCCAGGCCCTCCGCCAGGTCATTGGCCTGGCCGGCGCCGACGGCGGCCTCGCCCTCGTCGCCAGCGTCCGCCATCAGGAAGCCCTCACGCACGCCCGCGACGAACTCGCCGGCGCCCGCCGCGCCGTGGCCGACGACGAACCGTCCGACTTCGTCAGCATCGGCGTCCGCGGCGCCGTGAACGCCCTCGGCGAAATCACCGGCGAATCCGCCACCGAAGACCTGCTGGACGTCATCTTCTCCAAATTCTGCATCGGCAAGTAAGGCACGGGCACTCGCGAGACGTCGCGTGCTCCGCCCACCGGCCCAAAAAACGCAGTAGCCCTTCGCTTCCCCAACCATGGTCGCCAGGACTCCCGTCGCCGCTCGCGAGCACTCCCAGATGGATGCATCAGCGCTGCCGGGGAGTACGAACCGTCCGACTAGATGTTCAACGGTGCCGGAGGCCTGGGCAGCGGGGCCTGCTCCGCGTCCCGGGACTCGCTGAAGAGGCCTATCTCCGATGCGGAGACGTAGTCCGCCGCTCCAAACGTGGAATAGATTCTCAGCATTGCGTAGCGGATGGGCACTGGCGTCTCGACGTCGAACACCAGCTTCAGGTCGGGCGCTGCCGCCCTGAACCGCCCGATGCTGACCAACGCATCGGGGTGCGTCCGCGGATCCTCCAGCGAGGCCAGCACTTCGAACTCCCGAATGTAGCTGGCCTCCGGTTCGTTCGGATGGTTCCAGATAACTATTTTTCGGACCGGCGTACGATATCGCACCTCGTAGATCGCGGTCAGGGGAAAGTCCGGCCCGGCCGACCGCCAGGCAAAGAACTGCGGATCGAACAGGCCATCCTGCAGCCGGTTGGGGCCATGGTCGCCGTCGGCGTGGGCGGTTGAACTGATGGCCAGCAACTCGCCGCCGTTCACGAGTTCCAGCAGGTCGAAGCCCTCGCCGTTCAGGTCCGAACTCTGCTGCAACCCCACCTGGATCCGGCGAACCACTTCTGGTTCCAGCCCCTCTTCCTGGGTCGTCCGCAGCGCCAGAATGGCCGGAATGACCCCGGCCGCCAGCAGAATCCCGAATATCAGAACCGACGTCAGCGTTCGGCTGGAGGTCAATGCACGGCAGATGTTGCGCGGCGTCGGTCGGCGACTCGCGGCAATTTCTGCCGCTCGCGACTCCCGGTCGGCCCGCACATCGGCCTCATGATCGTCGTGCCAGCGGGCCCGTTGAGCATCAACGGCCGCCTGGCGCCGTGCCCAGGCGCCCCGGCTGGCGCCCCGCGCTACCGAACGCTGCGGAGTCGACATTGGCTACCGCTAGACCTCACGCGCTGTAGGCCCGGTCCAGGAACTCGGCCACGTGCATCACCGTTACTTCGAGCCCGCGCCTCTGAGCCCCCGACTGAATGTGCAGCAGGCAGCCGGGATTGGCGGACACGATCACCTTGGCCCCCGTTGCCTCGATTGCGTCCAGCCGCTGCTCCAGGATTGCCAGCGAGATATCCGTGTCGGTCACGCTGTACAACCCGGCCGCTCCGCAGCACACCGTCGGGTATTCCATTTCCACGAGGTCCACACCGGGCACGGCTGCCAATAATTCCCGCGGCTGCTGTGAGACGCCCTGCGCATGCACCAGGTGGCAGGCGTCCTGATAGACGACGCGCTCGTTGACCGAGTTTGTTGGCGGCACGGCCCCAATCTCGGCCAGGAACTCGGACAAGTCGCGTACTCGCTCTGAGAATGCATGGGCGCGTTCGGCATAGCTGGGGTCGTCCGCCAGCAACTCGCCGTATTCCTTTAGGGTGGATCCGCAGCCGGCCGAGTTGATGATGATGGCCTCGTAGTCGGCCGAGTCGAAGGCGTCGATGTTGCGCCGCGCCAACAGGCGGGCTGTCTTGCGGTCGCCGCCATGCACGTGCAACGCGCCGCAACAGGCCTGGTGTTCGGGAATGTGCACGTCGCACCCGTTGCGCGCCAGCACCCGCAGCGAGGCGCGATGGGCCTCCGCGAAGGCCACGCTCATGATGCAGCCGGTGATGAAGGCGACCGAGCGACGGCGCTCCCCGTGAGCCGGCACGAACCGCAGGTCCGATGCCTGGAGGAACCGGTCGGAAACCGGCGGCGACAACGTCTCAACCGCAGCCAACGGCGGCGCGATCAGGCGCAGCAAGCCGAGCTTCCGCATCAGTGCCTGCAGTCCGCTTCGCTGGTAGAGCCACAGCCCGCGCGCGGCCAACCGCAGCAGCCTGGGCCGAGGGAACACCACCCGCAGCACCGTCTGCGCTATCCGTCGCCGTGGTGGCAGCAGCTTGGCCTGCACCGTTTGGGCGCGGACGGACTCGATTAGGGCGCCGTACTTCACGCCCGACGGACAGGCCGTCTCGCAACCCCGGCAGTCCAGGCACTGAAACGTGTGTCGCAGGAAAGCCGGACTGTCCAGCGCCATTCGCCCGTCCTGCACGGCGTCAATCAATTGGATGCGCCCGCGGGGCGAGTCCATCTCAACTCGCAACACGCGGTACGTCGGGCACTCGTTGAGGCAGAGCCCGCAGTGCACGCACGTGGACAGGATCGACGCATCCGGCGCGTCCGACGCCGAGAACCCCAATCGCGCGAATTTGACCGCCATGCCTCAGGTCACCACAAATCGTCCGCGGTTGATTATCCGACCTGGATCGAAGGCCGAGCGCAACGCATCCATGGCCTGCACGTCGGGCGCATCGGCGGACATGCCCCACACCCCAGCAGCTTGCTTGACCGCAGCCGGTGCGGCTTCGATTACCAGCGCGCCAGCCAACCGCTGCGCCGCTGCCCGCAGGCGTTGCACGAACTCTGTCAGTCTGCCTGGGTCCTCTAACCCTGCGGCCCGCACCCGGACTACGCCGTGCAGCGCCCGGGCGCTGGCAACCGTGCGCAGACTCAGGTCCTCGCCAATCTCGCCGGTGCTCCTCAGCAGCGAAGGCGTCTGGCTTGACAGTGCGCTCAGGCGGCACGTTACCTGGCTGCCAATGTGGGCGGGCGGACGCGCCAGCGCGTCGGCGTCCGACCAGAAGCGATCCTGGGCCTCTCCATCCAGCGTCACGCCATCCGCAACCGCGTGGGGCGCGACGGCATCCATCACCATCGCCAGCTGCGCCCTCACTCCCCCCTTGGTTCCGGCCATGCGTACTGCGAGCAGCCAGGCGCCGTCGCCTGCGACTTCGATGTCGGACGCCAGCTCGCGCTGCACCAGATCGAATCCGCTGCACAGGAGTGGAGTGTCGATCACGGCTCCAATGGCCGCTCCGGCCGCCGTGGGGTCGGCCAGCGGCATCACGAGCGTCTGCTCCACCGAGGGACGCGGTGTGATCTTCAAGTTCACGCGCGTGATGACGCCCAGGGTGCCGAACGCGCCGATGTGGGCTTTGGGCAGGTCGTAGCCGGTCACGTTTTTCACCACCATGCCGCCCGACTTCGTGACCAGGCCATTCACGCCGGCAACTTCCAGGCCGATTACCAGGTCTCGTGCCGTCCCCGATCCGGCGCGACGCGGACCGGACAGATTGGCGGCCACCATGCCGCCGATCGTGGACGCCGGAGCGCCCGCCGGGTCCAGCGCCAGGATCTGCCCCGCCTCGGCCAACAGCGCCTGTACTTCCACCAGGCGCGCGCCGGCCGCCACCGCCAGGGTCAGGTCCTCCGGCCGGTATTCGATCACGTGGTCCAATCCACCGAGGTCCAGCAACAGATCAACTCGCTCCGGCGGCAACCCCAGGCCCAGGTGCGTCCCCCCGCCCCGTGGGACGACCACCGCTCCGTGCTGGTGGCACACCGCCAGCGTCGCCGCGGCGGCGGCGGGCGAGTCCACCCGCGCATGCAGACCGGGCCGCACGCCGTCGACGCCGCCAGACTCAGGGTCAGAGCTGCGAACGGCGCCGGGCGATAGCTCAGCCGCCAGCGCATGCTGGAGACCGGCAAGGTCTGTCGACCGGTTGCGTGGCATAGCTTGCAGTATCGGCGGCGAACCGGCGGCGCTCAATGCCGGCGAGGTGCAGCGAGGTGCCCGGTATTCAGTAATCGGGCAGTGATGCGGGCGCAGCTGGGTTACCGAACCGTGGCATCGTCCCAGACCGCCACGACACGTCCGTCGGGGCGCCGCAGTTCGGCGGGGTCGGGGCTGGTGTTGTTCCAGACGTTCCGTTGTTGGAAGCGGTGCGCGCCCGAACTTTGACCGGATACGACTCGCACGGCACTTTCAGGGTCAATCGTGGCTCCAGGCGGAAATCGGTATCCCTGTTCGCCGCGCAGGCTGACCAGCCACCATCCGGATACGTCGAGCGCTGCCGGGCCCCTGTTGGTCACCGTCACGACTTCCCGGACCTTGTCAACGGTCAGCGCGACGCTGGCGCTGTCCAGCGCCCAGATACCGACATTGGCGGCGCGGGCCGCGGCGACGGCAAGTTCAATTGCTGCCTGCTCGGTCAGATTCGGCGCAACTGGCAGCGCCCGTGCCCAACCCCGGCGGGCCAACTCAGCGGCCACCAGGCGGTCGGCCTGATATGCGTGCCGCAGCAGGCGACCGCCGGCGTCCTTCGACTCCACGTCGGCGACGAGCCGCACAGGGCCACTGCCGATGAGGCTGCGCAGGGCCTCGCGTGCCTGTTTGGCGAGTTCGCGCTGGCCAACGTCGTCGAATTCGGGCGCGTCGATGCCGAGGATACGAATCGTGAATTCGCCCGACCGCGTGGCGACGGTGAACGTGTCGCCGTCGATCACCGAACCCAGGCGACCTGGCGTGCCGTCCAGATCCACGTCGACCGCCGGCTCGGGTGTTGGCGTTGGGGTGGGTGACAGGGTCGGTGTGGGCTCGGGAGTCGCCGCTGGGGACACCGGCGGCCTGCGTTCGGCAGGTTCTGGCGTCGGCGTGGCGGAAGTCAGGGGCCACGACACGTCCGGGGCGCCGGTGACCACTGGGGATGGACTACTTGCCACGGTCGCGGCGCGTGCGGTCAGGCGCAGAACG
Organism: Chloroflexota bacterium; assembly: GCA_026707585.1. Taxonomy (GTDB): domain Bacteria; phylum Chloroflexota; class UBA11872; order UBA11872; family UBA11872; genus UBA11872. Next base: position 7,807 of record JAPOWQ010000003.1, read on the forward strand.
ACCGTTTCGTCATACGCTCCGTCGCAGGCGGACAGCACAGCGGCGGCTACCGCCCCGGCCAGAAGGCCCCGCGCTATCGGCGCCAGGTTCCGCGTGTCGTATCAAGTGGTGCCGGTGGACCGCCAAATACTGTACTGCGAAATCGCAGGTCCAGCGGCTCGTTGCGGGCCGGGTTCCTGTCGCAGTCCGAATTGTTTGATATGTGAAGATGGCGACTAGCGGCGCGTGCCACAACGGAGTGACGGGTCATGGCCAACTATGAGGACTTGAAGAGCCGCATTGATCAGGGCGAAGTGATCGTTCTCGACGGGGCTATCGGGACGGAGCTTCAGGCCATGGGCGTGCCGATGGACCCGGCTTCCTGGTGCGGTCCCGGCAACTACACGCACCCGGCGACGGTGCGGCAGATGCACGAGCGCTACATCAAGGCCGGGGCGGACGTCATTACCACCAATACATTCAACACGTTGCGACCGGCGCTGGAGGCTTCCGGGTACAGCGAACTGGTGCGGGAAGTCAACGTTCGCGCCGTTGATGCGGCGTTGGATGCACGAGCCAGGGCTGCTGTCGACAGGAATGTATACATCGCCGGCTCAATTTCATGCCGAATACCCATCCGTGACCGCCGGACGGGGACGCTCCTGGGCGGCACTGGGTACGGGTATGGCGCCAGCCTTTCGACGGCGGAATTGCGGGCCTATGCCGAGGAGCAGGCCAATATCCTGGCCGAGTCCGGCGTGGACCTCTTCCTCATCGAGAATCTGTGGGCCGACAACGAGTCGCGGGCGATAGCCGCCGAAGCGGCGAAGGCCACGGGACTGCCGGTCTGGGTGGCCTTTACCGCCTCCGTCTCAACTAACGGGGAGGCTGTCAGAATGAGTTTCGGCCACGACCGTGACTACAGCTCCGGCATTGGAATGCCCATGTGGACGGAGAGTTGGCGGCCCGTCGACGACAACAAGAGCCTGGCCGAAGGCATCAAGGAAATCGCGTCGGTGGGCCCCGATGTGCTTGGGGTGTTCCACAGCCGGATTGATGAGACCTCGGCGGCGCTCCAGGTCATGCTCGACGAGTGGTCCGGACCGGTGGTCGTCTATCCGGATGCCGGCCGAGAGGACTATCTCGAGACCTGGCAGGACAGCAGCGTCAGCAACGAACAGACTGAGCAGGAATTGACGCGGGAGGCCGTGCATTGGGTCGACATGGGAGCGCAGGTTATTGGTACATGCTGTGGATTCGGCCACAACTACACCAGGGCGCTGCGCGAGGCTCTGCCGACCAGGAGTACGTCGCCACGAAAGGTCGCCTAGTCCGCCCAGGTCCATGGCCGTGCGCCAGATAGCTGGCTGCGGCCTGATTAGAGGCACCTGACTTGGAATCCAGACCGCTGGTGGTTGTGGGTGCAGGTGTAGCGGGGACTGCCGCCGCCATAGAGGCGGCCAGGGCCGGGGTGCAGGTCACGCTCATCGACGAGAACCCCATTGCAGCCTCGATGGCAAGGCTGAATGTGCCGCAGTTCTTTGGCCAGCGGTTCGCGGGCGGCCTCCACGACAAATCGCTGATGGTTGAGCGGGCGAGAGCAGCCAACGAGGCTCTGGCGGAGGCTGAGGCAATGGGCGTCGACGTTCAGCTTGGGACCTGCGTATGGGGCGCCTTTCGAAATTCCGAATCCAGCAGGGTTCTCGACGGCCCGCAGCTGGGGTTGGCGGACAACGAGCGGTCATGGCTGATGAAGTACGACCGGTTGATCGTGGCGGCCGGTGCCCGAGACCTGGGCCTCGCCTTCGCAGGGTGGGATCGAAGAGGCGCCATGGCGGCCAACGGCGCCTATTCGCTGATGCGTCGCTATCAGGCTTTGGCCTCACAACGCATGGTGGTGTTGGGCAGCGGCAACCTGGGTCTCAGCACGGCCAGAATGGCGCTGGACCGTGGTGTAGACGTAGCCGCCGTCGTGGACGTGTCTCGCTCCGTGCGCGGCGACGAGGCCATCGTCGCGACGTTGCGGGAATCGGGCGTCAAGCTCTTCACGTCCCACACGGTGCGGGAGGCGGTTGGAGGAAACGGGGAGATCGAGTCGGTCGTGCTAGTCGAGATTGACGACAACTGCCAGCCGGTTGCCGGGAGCGACAAGGTCATCGCCGCCGACACCGTGTGTCTCGCGGTCGGCCTGGTTCCGAACGTCGAGCTGCTCAGCCTCCTGGGATGCGACCTGAGCTTCGAGCCTGAGCTGGGCGGATACGTTCCAGACCGCGATGACTGGATGCGGACCAGCGTCGAATCGGTGTTCGTCGCGGGGGATGTTGCCGGGTTCCACGACGGAATGGTTCTCGACACCGAGACTGCACGAAACCAGGGCCGCCTGGCCGGGATTGCCGCGGCCAAGTCGCTCGGCGCAATCGACGAAGCGGAGGCGATTGCCCGGAGAAGTGACCTTCAGGCGGCCGCGATCGACTCGAAGCCGACCGACACTTACGCGAACTGGATCCGGTGGCTCCAGGCCCTGCTCAACGCTGGTGGATCAGAGGTCTTCGCGTGTCCGTGCGAGGAAGTCACCTGTGCGGATCTCATCGACCTGCGGCCGCCGCGATTCCTGGATTGGGAAACGGAGCGAACGAGCCCTCCCAGCCTTAAGGCCCTGGCAAAGGATGCTCCGGTCAACCCGGACCAGGTCAAGCGCCTGACACGGGCGGGGATGGGCCACTGCCAGGGCCGGCTATGCCGCGAGCAGGTGGCGCTGCTGCTCGCGGAGGCGTCGGAAACCGACGTCGCCGACATGCCCGTGATGTCCTACCGGCCACCCGTGCGGCCGCTGCCCTTGCGGGTCATGTGGCCGCATGACGAGAGCGAGCAGGTGCGCAACGAATGGGCCAAGTGGTTCAGCCCAACACAACAGGTCCTGGGATAGGGGAGACCGATGTCCGGACTCGCGAAGTGAACACATGCCCGTAAATCGCGCCGACGTCGTCGTCATCGGAGCTGGGGTTTCCGGCCTGAGTTCAGCCTATTTTCTGGCCAGGGCGGGCAAGGATGTGGTGGTCGTCGACAAGGGAATCGTGGGAGGCGAAGCCTCGGGACGAAACGGCGGCATGGTCAGCGAGCGGGTTGACGAGCCGCTGCTGATCCCGCTAGCCGTGGAAGCCACGGAGCTATGGACAACGCTGGACGAGGAGTTGGGTTATCCCACCGAGTTCACGCAGGAAGGCCGGCTCCAGGTTGCCGTGACGGAAGCGGAGATGGGCGACCTTCTGGCGGAGCGGGACGTGGCATTGCGCCACGGCATCGACGTAGAGGTGGTTGAGCCTTCGGCCATACGGGACATGATTCCCGGAATCACCGAGCGGACGCTCGGTGGGCTTTTCTTTGCTAACGGCGGTCACGCCAACACCCAGCTCACGGTGCAGGCGTACGCGTGGGCGCTTCAAGACCTGGGAGGCAGGCTCTATCAGAACACGACGGTCACAGGCCTTCGGGTCGTTGACGGCAGGGTCGCGTCCGTCGAGACCACCGCCGGCGACTTGGCGGCCGAGTTCGTGATCGGCGCCGCCGGACCGCAGACCGGGCTGCTGGCGGACTTGGCGGGCGTGCATGTGCCGGTGGCGCCGGCCCGGGTGGAAATCCTGGCGACCGCCCCGGTGGAGCCGCGCTTCCCGATCGCCCTGGTGGGGAACGGGCTCTACGGACACCAGGCCGTCAGGGGGAACCTGATCTTCGGCGGCGGGGCCCACGAATGGACCGACGTGGACCTGACCACCAGTCCCGGCAAGCCCAACACGCCGCTCATCAGGAACATCGCCAGGCGGCTGGCCGAGCTTCTTCCAGGAGCAGCGGACGTCCCGGTGATCCGTAGTTGGGCGGGAGTGGTGGAACAGGCGCCGGACTATCGGCCGATCATCGACATCCTGGACTGCCCGAGCAATTACGTGGTCGTCACGGCGTCGGCGCACGGATTCGGAATCTCGCCGGCCACGGGCAAGGTCGTGAGCGAACTGGTGCTCCATGGCGAGTCGAGCATTGACATTCGCGGCCTGGGGCTGGACCGGTTTTCGGGTGTAGGGCGTGGCTGGCGCCAGGAGCGCGGTTGGAGCCCGGTTCCCCAGCGAGCCTGAGGTCGCTGCCGCTACAGGGGATCAGGACGCGTTGCTCGGCAGTGGTGGGCGCGAGGGGACTCGAACCTCTGACCTCCACGATGTCAACGTGGCGCTCTAACCAGCTGAGCTACGCGCCCAAAGGCTCGGAGTTCAGACTGTAGGCGGCCACCGGCCAGGATTCAACCCCGCAGCGCCTCGGGTGCGCCGTGACGGTCTCGCAAGCGGCGATGCTCGGTGAATGGTTCGAGCCCTCAGGCGGTAGGCTTCGGCTGGACGAGGATTCAACCGGCCGCGACGGACGCGGGAAGGAGCTCCCCAATGGCTCAAGCGCCGACCGTCTACGCCGCGGCCGATCTGCGGCGCCGCCTGGATGCGCTCCCGCGCTTTCACCTGACCGAGTTGCCGACGCCGCTGCTTGATCTGCCCAACCTGAGCCGGCACCTAGGCGGCCCGCGGCTGCTGATGAAGCGCGACGACCTGACCCAGCACGGGTTGGGCGGCAACAAGAACCGCAAGTTTCAGTTCGAGGTCGGCGCCGCGCTTGCGCAGGGCTGCGACGTGTTGCTGTGGGGCGGCGGGGTGATGCAGTCCAACCACGCCCGGCAATGTGCCGCCGCCGCGCGGCGCGCGGGCCTGGACGTGGTGCTGGTGCTCAATGAGGGGCCGCACGGTGATGAACTGCAAGGCAATCGGCTGCTGCTCGACATCCTGGGCGCCGACGTGCGGCCCACGGGTCGCGACGGGATGTTCGGCCACGAGGCTGACCTGGCGGCCACGGCGGAGGAGTTGCGCGCTGCCTGTCGCAAGCCCTACGTGATCGACTACGGCCCGCTGACGTCGATTGGGTACGTGGAGTGCGTGCTGGAGATCCACGAGCAGTCACAGGCTCTGGGCGCCGACGTCACGCATCTGTACGTGGCCTCGGGCGGCGGCACGCAGGCTGGGTTGGAACTTGGCAATCGTGCGCTGGGCGCCGGCTACGCCATTCGTGGCTTCAGCCCGCTGATCGTGGACGGCGGTCGCACGGCGCACCAGGCGGCGATGGCCAACGCCACCGCGGAACTCCTGGGGCTGGACGTGCGCGTGCGTGCCGAGGACATTTGGAACTCCCAAGCCTTCGTTGGCCCCGCCTACGCCGAAGCGACTCCCGAGGGACTCGACGCCATTCGGCTGGTGGCCGAGACCGAAGGGATATTCCTGGAACCGGTGTACACGGGCAAGGCGTTCGCCGCACTGCTGGATGACATTCGCAGCGGCGATCTCTCGGAGCAGGACACCGCGGTGTTTCTGCATACCGGCGGAACCCCGCTAATCTTCGCCTACGCCCGCGAACTCGCTGAATCGTCGCAGCCGAACGGGTAGGCTGCGGCAGCGTGGGAGGGAGGGTTCACATGCGAAGAGCCGTCAAGACTCGATCCGTCCGCCGCGTAGCGGGCATGCTCGCCGCCGTTGCGCTGATCGTTGCCATCGCCGTGGCCTCCGGCTGCGGCCAGGAACGGAGCGGCAGCTTCAAGCTCAACCCGAGTAAGGCTTCATCCGCCGGAATCGGATTCTAGAGCCCGCCGTGACATTCGCGGCGCCTGTAGGCGACGCGCATTTCGCTCGAGCTTGTCCAGGCCGCCGGCAGGCGGACGCATGACCCTGGCCGAGACCAATGGGGTGTCGAACCCCGTGGCGCGCGTGGTGTTCTTCTGGAGCGCCACCACGCTGAACTGGCGGCTGGACGGGTCAAACCCTTATGCCGGGCTACTGGCGCAGGCGCTGGCCGAGCATCGCGTGCGGGTTGAGGTCAAGCGCTCGGGCAACCTCGGGTTCGTGTGGAAGTTCCCTCGCCCATACGACATCGTGCACTTCAACTGGAACCCGACCTTTTACGAGCACCCCAACCCGCTGCTGGCGGTGCTGCGCCTGCTGGCCTTTGCGGCCATGCTGCTGCTGGCGCGGCTGCGTGGATTCCGCATCGTCTGGACCATGCACAACGTCGTTCCCCACGAGCAGATCCGTGCCTCGCACGGGGAAGTGGCGCGTCGAGTGATCACCACGCTGGCCAACGCCGTGATCTGTCACTGCGAGTACGCGAAGTCCGTGCTGGGTCGACGCTTTGGCCGTCGCTGGGGCGTGCATGTGATCCCGCACGGGTCGTTTGCCGACGCCTATCCACGAGAAGCCACGCGGGCGGAGGCGCGGCGGGCATTCGACATTCCGGACGACGCCTTCGTGTACGGGTTTTTTGGAAACATCCGGGCGTACAAGGGCGTTGAGCAGTTGATTGAGGAGTTCGGGTCGCTGGAGGGCGACAACTTGCGCCTGCTGGTCGCGGGAGCGCTGCATGCGAACTATCACGGGCCGCTGCACACCACTGAAATTGACGACCCGCGAGTGGTCGCCCATCTGCGTCACATCGCCGACGAGGAAGTGCAACTGGTGATGGCCGCCGTCGACGTCTTGGTGCTGCCGTTCCTGGACACGCTGACCTCCGGGTCGGCGATCCTGGCGCTGGGCCACGGCACGCCGCTGGTGCTGCCCCGCCGGGGCTGTCTGCCGGAGTTGGTCGGTGACGGTGCGGCCGCAGTGCTCTATGACCCGGACGAGCCGGGCGCACTGCGTCAGGCGCTTGTGGACGCGCAGGCACTGAATCCTGAGGCTTCCGTTCGCGCGGCTGGCGACGTGGACGCGGGGCTGAACTGGGCGGGAATCGCCCGCAAGACGCTGGCCGCGTACGGCCTGGATCGGAGCTCGTCGTGACCGGATGGGAATTGGGGCTGCCCGCGGGTCCGCTGGAGCGTGCGCTGGCTCGTCACGAATCGCCGGCCTTTGCCGCGGCCATGCAGGCGCTGCGCGACGAAGCGGCGGTCGCGCTGGCCAGTCCCCTGCGGCCGGTGGCCCGCAACGGCGGCTACTACCACTCGTATTTCTGCCCGGATCATGCCGCCGAACTGATCTTCGAGGAACACACGCCCACCCAGCACGCATGTCCCGTGGACGGCAAGGTCTGGTCAGGCGAGCCCTTCGATGATTCGTGGCTCTGGACGGCCAATCGCCGGATGGCGCAACGCGCCTATCGGCTGGCGCTGCTATGGCGTTTGGAAGGGAATCGCAAGCACCTGGACGCGGCGCGCCGGATTCTCACCGAGTACGCCGCCATCTATCCGGACGTCCACAGCCCGCGCAACGATCCGAGCGTGGGGAAGATCACCTATTCCGCGCTTGACGAGTCGGTCTGGGCCATCCCCATTGCCTGGGCCTGCCACTGGATCTGGCCGGGCGTGGTGAACGACCGCGACCTGCTGCGTACCCGGCTGCTGGAGCCGGCGGCCGCGCACATTGAGGCCCAGCGCACGCCGCGCATTCACAACTACGAAAACTGGCTCAACGCCGCGCTGGCCACCCTGGGTACGGCGCTCGGCGACGAAGCCCTGGTCCGGACCGTGATTGACGACACGTACGGGCTGACGGATCAGCTTGCCCGAGGCGTCCTGGACGACGGTCACTGGTACGAGGGTGCCTCCAGCTACCACTACTACACCCTCGGGGCCGTGCTCTATCTCGCGCAAGCGCGCGAGGGCCTGTCGGGCGACCCTGTCGGCAATCCGACGATGCGTCGCATGTTCGAGGCGCCGCTGCGGATCGCCTATCCGGACGACTACGTGCCGGCCATCAACGACTGCTGGTACCACTCGCGCGTCACCGACGAAGTGGGGCACGGCATTCCCAATGGTCCCGGCTTTTATGAAATCGCCGCGGGCACGTACGGCGCGCCCGAGTTTGAAGCGGTTCTGGCTCGCGCGTACCGCGCTATGCCGAGATCGAACGTGGAGTCGCTGCTCTACGGTCCTGACGAGGTATCGGACGCGGACGCGCCGCCGCTGGTCGAATCCAACGAGGCGGCCAGCGGATTCGCGGTGCTTCGTCCGGATCTTCCGTCCGGCTCGCCGGGCGAATTGCTGCTGAAATACGGGCCGCACGGCGGCGGGCACGGACACGCCGACAAGCTGGCGCTGAGCATCTACGGCGGCGGCCGGCGCTGGGGCGCCGACCTGGGCACGCCGGGCTACGGGATCGCCATCAATGACTCGTGGTATCGCCACACGCTGAGCCATTCCACGATCCTGCTGGAGGGCGAAGCGCAGCCGCCCGCAACCGGCGAGGCCCTGCGCTACCGGCCCGTTGGCGACAACGACTTCGGAATCGCCGACGCCCAGGTGCACTGGGAGCAAGGGCCGTACGCCGCTGTGTACGCGCGCCGCGTGGTCCTGGCGCGCGACGGCTACTTCATCGTGCTCACTCGGGTGGAAGCGCCCGTCGCCCGTCGCGCGCACGTAGTCTTCCACCACGAGGGCGAGATGACGGGCTGGCCGGACGGCGATGGGCGACCCGCGAGCCTTCCCCAGAACGAGTCCTACGCACATCTGAGCGCGGCCCGGGTTTGGCCGGCCGAGCAGGGCGCGGTGGCTCGGCTCGAGGTTCCCGTGGATGGCAACGCTCCGGCAACGTTGACGGCCGCCTTCGCCCCGCTGTCGGGCGCCCGCCTGCTGACGGCGCGCTCGCCCGGCAATCCGGCCAGCGACCTGCGCAGCACGCTGGCTACCGAGGTTACAGCCGAGGCCTTCTGGAGCGCCGTAGCCTTCGTCTACGGAGTTAACGCCGAGGTCGAATGGCATTCGGCACCGGCCCACGGACCGCCAGGGCTGGTCGTTCGGCGCAATGGCCGGGGCGACTCGTGGTCCTTTACCCGGGACGGTGACGGGAGCTTTAGCTATCCCGTGGACGGCTGAAGCTCCGGCGATTCCCTAATGTTCACCGTGCGCGTGCGCCGGTAGAATCCGCGCACATCTGTTGACGCGCGTGCCGTGGTGGCTGTACGGTCCGCCACCGCTTTGGCGGGTGTTGTCTATTGGGGGGCCGAGCGGCTCGTCACGACAGACGGGGCGCGACGCTCGGATTTGAAGGAGGTGCGATGACCGCAACTGACATGGCCAGTGCTCCTGCACCCGCGAGGCGCAGGCGTGGCATTCTCGGTTGGACATGGAAGGAGACCCAAGGGTTCCTATTCATTCTCCCTTGGCTGTTTGGGTTCATCGTGTTCATCGCGGGGCCCTTCTTCTTCTCGTTCTTCCTCAGCTTCACGCAGTGGCGCCTGGTGGGCGACATCAAGTGGCTGGGGTTTGAGAATTACGCCCAGTTGCTATCCGGGGAGGACACCCGCTTCGTCCAGAGCGTGTACAACACCGCGTATTACGTGGTGTTCCACGTACCGGGTGTGCTGATCATTTCCTTCATCGTCGCCGGGCTGCTCAACCGGAAGGTCAAGGGCATTGCCATCTACCGAACGTGCTTCTACCTTCCGTCAATCACCACGGGCGTGGCCACGGCGGTGCTGTGGTACTGGGTGTTGCAGCCCAACGGCCTGCTCAACAACTTCCTCGACATCTTCTTGGGGCCGCTGGACATTCAGGCGCCCAACTGGCTGGGGTCCACGACCTGGGCCATGCCGGGACTGATTATCATGAGCTTCTGGTCCGTGGGGACCACGATGATCATCTACCTGGCGGGGCTGCAAGGAATCCCGCAGCACTTGTATGAGGCTGCCGAAATTGACGGCGCCGGCTGGTGGGGCAAGGTTCGCCACGTCACCATTCCGATGATGACGCCGCAGATCTTCCTGACCATGGTGCTGGCGGTGATCGGCTCGTTCCAGGTCTTCACCGCCGCCCTGATCATCACCGAGGGCGGTCCGGCCGACGCCACGCTGTTCCTGCTGCTCTACCTGTACTGGAACGGCTTCCGCTTCTTCAAGATGGGATACGCCTCGGCCATTGCCTGGATCCTGTTCTTCGTCATCCTCTTCCTGACGATCGTGCAGTTCCTGACCGCGCGACGCTGGGTGTACTACGAGGGTGAAAGGGCCAGTTAGGGGGGACTATGGCGCAGCAAACGGTAACTGTAGAACCATCGGACCCCTCCGGGATGCCGTCGTCGGTCCGCATCCGTACGCCGGCGCGTATCCGTGCGATGCGCGTCAGCGGACGCGTACTGACGTACCTAATCCTCTGGCTGGGAAGCTTCGTGTACGCCATCCCCTTCCTGTGGATGGTCCGCACGTCGTTCATGCGGCTGGACAAGCTCTTTGAAGAGCCGCCGCAGATCTGGCCCGATCCCTGGATCTGGCAGAACTACATCGACATGTGGGAAACGGGGCCGTTCGCGAACTGGATCGTGAACTCCCTGATCCTGGTCGCGCTCGGCATGTTCGGGCAGACCTTCATCAGCATCTTCGTGGCCTACGGCTTTGCGCGAACCCAGTTCCCGGGCCGTAACCAGCTGTTCGTGCTGATCCTGGCGACGCTGATGCTGCCGGGTCACGTGACGATCGTGCCCAAGTTCATCATGTTCCGCACCGTCGGACTGCTGGACAGCTTGTGGCCGGTGGCCCTGCCGGACCTCTGGGGACAGGCCTTCTACATCTTCATTCTTCGGCAGTTTTTCTTAACGCTGCCGGTTGAATTGGATGAGGCAGCGGAGATTGACGGCGCAAACCTCTTGCAGGTGTTGTTCCGCGTCGTAATTCCGCTATCCAAACCTGCCATCGCCACCGTGGCGGTGTTCAACTTCATCAACAAGTGGAACGAGTTCTTTGAACCGTTCGTCTTCATCCAGACGCCTGAGAAGTTGACCCTCGCCGTGGGCATCCGGTGGTTCCGGACCCAATACGGGACGGAATTCCAGATGTTAATGGCGGCGTCCATCGTCTCGGTGGCGCCAATCGTGATCGTGTTCTTCTTCGCACAGAAGCAGTTCGTGCGTGGGATTGCGCTAACCGGCATCAAGTCGTAGCTCCGGCTTGACGTCGTAATCCGCCTGGTGGGGGCCATTCGGCCCCCACCGGTCGTTTAAGGGCCGCGTGCCGCCAGACCGCACGTACCGGAATCGAGACTCAGCCTGCCTCGACCCCGTTGGAGATGCTGTTGCGTGGCGGTGGAAGGCGGCTGCTTGCGTAAGAACGTTGCCGACGGTCACACTAGCCATACACGCACCGCAACGTTGGATCTCCCATGCGCTTACTCTTGGCCGCCGGCGCTTCCGGTGACGCGGACCTGGAAAACGCGCTGATCGACGCACCGTCGTTGGACATCGCTGGCGACGAGCGCTCCGACGCGCAGGCGATTGTCCTGACAGCTGCCGATGCAGGAAGCGCGACCGACGTTGGGATTCCCTGCGCGGTTTTCGCTTCGGCCGTGGCGGGGACGGCTGGGCTGTCGACGCTGCAGGCGGAGTGGGGAGCTGGTGTCAGCGTGCTGGCGCCCGCCCTCCACCGCGCGCCGCATAGCCTGCTGCGTGAATCGCTGGACACCGGACGAATTGGCTCGCCGCGCTTTCTGCGCTGGACACACTGGGCGCCGGCTGGTCCCGACGAACTTGCGGGCGCCCTGATTGACGAGTTGGCGGCCGTGCTGGATCTGATGGGTCGCCCGGCGGTGACCGCATACGCGGCAGGCCAGGCCGTGGGCGCGGAGGGGCCTGACTACGTTTCGGCCATCCTGACGTTCGAACGCGGCCTCACAGCCGTGCTGGACGTGGGCGCGGCTTCTTCGGGTGGACCGCCGTTCGACCGCGCCATGATGATCGGCGCTCACGGCTCAATTCACGCCGATGGACGAGCCTCGGCGGCGCTTCGGCTCGACGATTCAGAATCCGCACCGCTCGACTTGGACGGCCCGTTTGCCGGCCACATTCGCGCGGTGGAGGCGTATACGCGCGGCGAGTCGCTCGACCCTGATCAAGCAACACAGGCCGCCGCCGTGCAGGACGCAGTCCTGAAATCGATGGAGTCCGGCCGGGCCGAGGCTGTAGCTGCTTAAGGCCGCTGATCGGGATCGGTACACCTACCCGGCAGGTGGCGGTTAGGGCTGGCCGGTCGAATCGTCCCTCAGTCGCCGGTCGGCGCGTAGGGAATCGGCTGCCCTTCTGGGATCTCGGTCAGTTCCACAATGTTGTCTTCGGGGTCTCGGGTATAGATCACCCGGGTCCAGGTATCGAACCAGGCCACCGGTCCGCCGATCGACTCGATTCCGGCCTTGTTCAGCCGATCCAGAATCGGGTCCAGGTCATGCACGATGAAATGCACGTGATTCGGTCCGTGCGTATTGGGCTGGCGCTGGACGGGCGCCGAGGGGTGACGGACGTAGTGCAGCAGTTCAATTGCCGCCGGCCGGTCGGGTGTGCCCAGGAACACGACTTCGAGGCGCACGTTGGTGAGGCCAAGCAGGATGTCGAGCGGCGTCCCCTCGCGACTGATTCGGCGCGCTTCGGTCAGGCCAATCACATTCCTGTAAAACCGCGCGACCCCGTCCAGATCCTGAACCACGATTCCCGTGTGCCCGGCGTGAATGGCCACCTCAGGCGCCTCCTACAATCGTGAGGTCTGACCGCATTGTGACAGCGCACCGGAGCGAGGGACGTCCCTGGCCACACAGCGAGCGCACATGAGGGTGGCCCTAGCGGCGCTGGAGACGGCGCCTGCTAGTTTGCGCAACATCGCACGGGGCTTTCAATCGGCCTACTACGCAGGGGCCATTGCGCCCGACGCCCGCGTTCGCGACGAGGCCGCCCGCGAGGCCACGCACTTCTACAGCTTCCGCGATTCGAGCACCTGGGGATCGGCCACGCGCCGGCTGTTTTCCGCCTACCCGGAGCTTACCGATCCAGCATCGCTCACGGGATCCCAGACCGCCTTCGTGGCCGGCTACCTGACCCACCTGGCCGCCGACGAAGTCTTCGTGGTCCGGCTGGGTCAGCACGCGGTGAACGGTGACGGCTCGGCGATTGGCGGGCTGTCCTGGGCGATAGAGGCTGGGTCTCCCCAGCCGCCGTTCGGGCTGGCTGCGGCATTTCAGTCTCTCGCGGCATTTCGAGCCGACGGCCTGACAACCATTGCGGATTCTGGGCTGCTCGAGCGCAAAGCGGCCGGCGTGAGCACAATCGACCCAGGCTTGCCGCTCGGCGAACTGCGCCGGGCTATCGTTGCCCTGAACGGGCTTGCGGTGAATCCCGTGGAATCCACCCGCGAAGTTGAGGCGCGCGCGGCCATAGGACGCCGCCTCTTTGGCCCCGATGTCGCGGTCGAGTTCCTGGCTGCAGCCGAGGCCGAGGCCGTGCGGCGGCTTCGTGCGTTCGCCGCCGGAACCGCCGCCGACTACGATGCCTCGCACCTGCGCGACTCCACCTGACGATCTGATGCACGACCTCTGCATTCGGGATGCGCTGATTGTGGACGGCACCGGCGCGCCCGGCGTGCGCGGCGATGTAGCCGTGGACGGCTCAACGATTGTGGCGACGGGGCGAGTCGAGGACGGCGCCGCGCGCGAGATCGATGCGGGAGGCCGCGTCCTGGCGCCGGGGTTTATCGACGTTCACACCCACTCCGATTTGCTCTTGCTCGACCGACCGGACCATCAGCCAAAGGTTCGGCAGGGCATCACCACCGAACTCACCGGCCTAGATGGCATCGGTTACGCGCCGCTGGCTGCCGAGGATCGCCAGCCCTTCCTGGACTACTTCGACGCGCTCAATGGCCAACCGGATGTGGACGGACGCTGGGAGACTGTCGGCGGCTGGCTGGACAGCTTCGACCGGAAGGTCGCGGTCAACGTCGCCCACCACCTGCCCCACGGCTGCGTGCGCGCTGCCGTATTGGGCTGGGAAGACCGGCCGGCCACGCCGGAGGAACTGGCGCAGATGCGGCAGATCGCGCATGAGGCGATGCGCGACGGCGCTGCAGCGGTATCAACCGGCCTGGACTATGCCCCCTGCACCTTCAGCAACACGGATGAGTTGGTGGCGATCAGCGAACCGGCCGGGTGCTTCAATGCGCCCTACGTCACGCACATGCGCTACAAGCTGGGAATGCGCCAGGCCATCCGCGAGACGCTGGAAATCGGCCGTCGCGCCAGGTGCCCGGTCCACATCTCGCACTTCAACAGCCAGGACAACAGCTGGTGGATCAATCATGACGAAGCCGACCGGGCGATCGACCTGGGCGTCTCGGTGTCGTTCGACACCTACGCGTGGGCCGCCGGTAGCACGCTGATGCACTATTCGTTCCCGGACTGGGCGTTGGACGGCGGGGTACCGGCCATGCTGGCAAGGCTGGATGACCCGGCGACTCGGGCGCGCGTCGAGGCGGAAATGCGAAGCGCCGACAGCGGGCGAGCGCTCGACGGAACGAGCGTCCGGCTGGCCAGCGTCCCGTCGCCGACAAACCGTCACCTGGAGGGTCGCATCCTGGCGGACATCGCCGCGGAACGTGGCGTCGCCTCGGAAACCCTGCTGGTTGATCTGGTGATCGCCGAACGCGGCGTTGCGGCGGCGGTGATCCACAACTCGGCCACCGACGCCGACTTCGAAATGACGATGCGGCATCCCGGGCACATCTGCTCAACGGATGCGCTGCTGACCGGCGGATCGCCGCATCCGCGAACCTATGGCACCTATCCGCGCTTCCTCGGGCACTTCGTGCGCGACCGGGGCGCATTGCCACTGGAAGAGATGATCCGCCACATGGCCTCGGCGCCCGCCCGACGCTTTGGACTGATCGACCGCGGACTCATCCAGCCGGGCCTGGCCGCTGACCTGGTGCTGATTGACATGCCGCGAGTGAAGTCCAACGCGACGTTTGACGATCCGACGAACTACCCGGACGGCATTGACATGGTGATCGTGAATGGTGTGGTCGTCGTCGACCATGGGCGCCATACGGGAGCCACGCCGGGTCGCGGGTTGCGACGCGGAATCCCCGCCGCCGCGTGAGCTCCGCCGGCCCTTCGCCAGCCGCTCGGCCGCCGGGATACACCGGTGGCGGTCGCCTGTCGGGGCTCTTTTGGCGGACGTTGCGACGCCTGCTCTCGCGACGCTGTCCCGTTTGCGACGGCTCCGGCGTCGATCCCGGCGGTCCGCCGGCGCGTCCCAGCGGCCGTCCTCCACGCTGCCCGCGCTGCTTTGGCTTCGGGCGCGTGGCGTTTCCTTAGAGAGGTATCGAGGCACCCGGCATGGAACTGGACCGAAGCACGATCCGGGCGCTTTTTGAAGCACCCACGGCGACCCGTCCTCGATGGGCGCCTTGTGGCCGGCGCCTCGTGTACACGGTTGCTGTGCCGGACGTTAAGGCTAATAGCGCGTCCAGCGAGCTCTGGATTCTGGATGCTGAAGGCGCACATTCGGAGAGGCTGGTTCACGGGATTCCCACGGGAGATCCCCCCGTTACCTGGTCGAGTGACGGAACCCGTCTCGCCTACGCCGAGACTGACGATGAGACCGACCGCATCGTCGTTGTCGGACTCGACGGGTCGCGGCGCGAGATCGACCTTGCGCAGGCTCCCCACGGCCGGTTGGCCACGCTCCCATTCTTCAGGACGTTTGCCTGGTCCCCAACCGACGACCGGCTGCTGTACTCCGCGTATAGCCCGGACCCGGAGGACCCGCCCGACCCCGCGGTAAATCCCCGCAACGACGGCGATGGACTGGGAGAAGTCGAGCGAATCCGCCTCTGGGTGCACGACCTTCACGGCAACGAGCCGCCGCGCCCTGTGACTTCCGAGGAGTACCACAGCGGCGCGGGAATATGGCTGCCCGACGGCCAAACCGTCGCATTTGTGTCCAATCGCAGCGGACACGAGGAAGGCGCGATCGCGAGCCTGACCCAGCCCTTCGCAATCTGGACGTCCGATATCGCCGGGTCGACAGAGCAGCCGCTGGTCTCCGATTCGCACGCGGCTGTCGTACCCGCCGTCCAGGCGGACGGCCGGCGCATTGCCTACCTGGCCGCGCCGATGACGGGACCGCACGCCGTCAACATGGAGCTAACGACCGTCGACTCGACCGGCAGCGATCGGCGGACGCTGACCGGCGGGCTTGATCGAAGCGTCGACCCGGAGTCGCCGCCGGCGGCCGCGCCCAATGGCTCATGGATCGTTGCCCTTATGGATGGCATGCGCAGCGTGCTCCTGCGGGCCTCCGAGGATTCCACGCCTGAGACGCTGGTCGTGGAGCAGCCGCACGCCACCCTGCCGGATGTCGACGGCTGTAGCGGCGAGATCGCCTGCGTCACGCAGGCGGCCACGATGCCGCCTGAGATCGAGCTGCTGTCGCCGGAAGGCCGATCGCGCTGGCGCTCCACCCACCACGACATTGAAAGCAAGGCGCAGTCCCGGATCTGGACTCTCGATCGCGACGACGGATTCTCGATTGAGAGTCTGGCCCTGGCGCCGGCCGACACCCCACCACGGGGTGTGATCCTCTGGCCGCACGGCGGTCCGCACAGTCGAACCGCCAATGAGTACCGTCCGGAGAGTGAGACGGCGGTCCGGCACGGATTCGCCCTAGTGCATCCCAACTTTCGAGGCAGCCACGGTTACGGGATCGACTTCGTTTTGGCAGACCGGATGGACCTGGGCGGCGGAGACTATGCCGACTGCCTGGCGGCGCTCGATTCGTGGCTGGCCGGGTCCGGTTGCGACGGCCTTCCGGAGTTCGTCACGGGTACCAGCTACGGAGGCTATCTGACTGCCTGGGCGGTCGGACACACGAAGCGGTTTGTCGCCGCGGTTGCCGTGAACGCGGTGACCAACGTGGAGAGTTTTTTCGGGCAGACTGACATTCCAAGCTGGGTCTACTGGGAGTTTGGGGGTTCACCGCTGGAGCAGCGCGAACTCATCCGCGACCGTTCGCCGGTCCGGCATCTCGCCGGCGCCACGACGCCAACGCTGGTGGTCCACAGCGAAGAGGACCGGCGTGTACCCATTGCCCAGGGCCTGGAGCTATATGCACTCCTGCAGGCGGCGGGCGCCGAGACTGCCTTCGTTCGTTATCCCCGCGAATTCCACCGAATCAGCGAGCCGGCGCATCGTGTGGATCTGGTCTCGCGCACGCTCGACTGGTTTGCTACGCATTCCGGCGGCGACGCCATGCGGCGCCGTGCGTGACGGTCCGCCAGCACCGCAGGCCGCCGGGGACCTGGTTGGAAGAATCTCGCGTTGCCGCCGCGGGTGGTGAGCGGTATGGTCTGAGCAGGGGAGGCGCAGGTTCCGCGGGCCCATGGGCCCACTAACAGTTCACGCGGAGAACGGCGCCATGTGCGGCATCGTTGGCTATATCGGCGATGGTTCGGCCGCGCCAGCCATTCTGGACGGGCTGCGCGCCCTTGAGTACCGGGGCTACGACTCAGCCGGTCTTGCCGTCCTCACTCCGCACGGCTTGAGCGTCCGTCGTCGGGCTGGCCGGATCGACGACCTGGCAGAGTTGATTGACGACCAGTTGATGTCGGGCGCCATTGGCATCGGGCACACCCGCTGGGCAACGCACGGGGCGGTGACCGATGCCAATGCGCATCCCCATGCCGATGCTTCGGGTCGCCTGGTCATCGTCCATAACGGCATGACCGATAACGTGGCGGAACTGCGAGCCGAGTTGCTGGCCGATGGGCATGTGTTTGACTCGGAGACCGACACCGAGGTCATCGCGCATCTCATTGGCGTCGAGCGCGACGCTGGCTTGCCATTGACCGATGCGGTGGGACGCACGCTTCGGCGCCTGGCCGGTGCCCACTCTGTCCTGGCCCTGGCAGCCGACGAGCCGGATCTGCTGGTTGGCGGACGCGTAGGTTCGGCCGGTGGCCTGGTGGTCGGGCATGGCACGTCCGAAGCGTTTCTCGCGTCCGACCTCCCGGCGGTGGTCCGTCACACCCGGAACCTGCAAGTCGTGGAAGCCGGCGAGATCGTGACACTCCGAAGCGATGGCGCTGAGTTTCAGGACCTGAACAACCGACCGCGGGATCGTCGTCTGATCTCGGTGCCCTGGGGTCCAATGGCGGCGGCGAAAGCCGGTCACCGGCATTTCATGCACAAGGAGATCCACGAACAGCCCGACACGCTGGCCGACACGATTCGTCCCAGGGTCACGCTGGAACCGGCTGAGCTGCGACTTCAGCACTTTCAGTTGCCGGTTGACGCGCGCGACATTGAGCGAGTCATGATCGTGGCCAGCGGCAGTTCGAACTTTGCCGGCATGGTCGGCGCCCGCTACCTGCGAGAGTTGGCACAGCTCCCTGCCACAACCGAAGTTGCCTCCGAGTTCGCGTACGCACCGGGGCCGCTATCCCACGGAACGCTCGTGGTCGCGATATCCCAGTCAGGTGCTACGGCTGACGTGTTGCTGGCTGTGGAGCGCGCAAGGGCCGATGGGGCGCCCGTGGTGGCGCTGGTCAATACGGTAGGAAGCGAACTTACGCGCACCGCCGACGCCGCGTTTCACCTGCATGCGGGTCCGGAAATCAGCGTTTGCGCAACCAAAACGTTCGTTTCCCAGCTGGGGGCGCTGTATCTGCTGAGCTGTCACCTCGGCGTACTGCGCGGCACCCTGTCGCCGCACCAGTTGGCACGCCGACTGGCCCACATTGCCCATGCCCCCCTGGCGGTCGCACGCGTTCTGGAGATCGAGAATCGGATCCAGGAGCTGGCTCGCCGCTACCACGACGCCGCCAATTTCCTCTACATGGGACGTGGGCTGGCCCACCCAATCGCGCTGGAAGGCGCGCTGAAACTCAAGGAAATCTCGTATATCCACGCGGAGGGTTTTGCCGCCGGCGAGCTCAAGCATGGGCCAATCGCCCTGGTGGCGCCCGACATCCCCGTCGTGGCGGTGGCGCTGAACGACGAGTTGCGGCCCAAGATTCTGAATGCCGTTGAACAGACCCGGTCTCGTAACGGCCGGGTCATCCTAATCGCCAGCGAAGGCGATGACTTGCACGCGGGCATTGCCGAGGAGGTCATCGCCGTGCCCCGGACGCCGCCGCTAATCGCGCCCATAGTCAGCGTAGTTCCGCTCCAGCTCTTCGCCTACCACATTGCGGTCTGGCTGGGTCTGGACGTGGATCAGCCGCGCAACCTTGCCAAGTCGGTGACGGTCGAGTAGTGCGGGCGCCGGCAGCTTCGCCAACCACCGACCGCGCACGCTTGTTGGGCCAGATTCTGGCGCTGGTCGGAGTGCTGGCGCTTGTAGCGGTGGTCGTGCGCGAAACCACCAATTCGCCCGCCTATGTTGCGGCGAATGAACGCATCGAGGCATTGAACACGCAGATTGATCGTGTCGAGCGATCCAACGCGGACCTCCGCGAACGACTGGCCTACGCGGAATCGCTGCATGCCCTGCGTGAAGTCGCGAAGCGTGACTTGGGATTGGTCGATCCCGGCGACCGCGCCATTATCATCATGGATGACCTGATCGGCGCGCCGCTGCCGACCCCGGTTCCCGTGGATCCGCCGCCTCCGGACCCGCCGCCGCCAGTGCGATTCGGCCATCTCAGCGCTTGGCTGGAGGCCTTTACCGGCGGCTAGGTCTTCGACGCACGGCGTAGACTCGGCTCGTTATGCGCGTGCCAATTACTCGCGTCGATCCCTCGCTGCCGCTGCCCGCCTACGCCACCCACGGCTCCGTGGGGTTCGATTTCACGACGCGGGTAACCACCGAAGTGGCGCCGGGCGGTACGGCCCGGATTCCGTCAAACCTCATCGTCGCGACACCGCCCGGCTACATGTTGCTGGTGGCCGTGCGGAGCAGCACGCCCCGCCGTACGGGCCTGCGGCTTTCCAACGCCATTGGCATCGTCGATCAGGACTATGCGGGGCCGGACGACGAAATTCACATCGACGTGTGGAATCCGACGAACCGTCCGGTCGTCGTGGAACGAGGTGAGCGGATCGCGCAGGGGGTGTTCGTGTCTGTTGCGGTGGCTACGTGGGACGAACGGGAGACGCCGGATGCCCCGTCACGCGGTGGCTTCGGGAGCACTGGCTAGGCGCGATCGTGCGCGGCATGCCGTGCGCCTAGTGCGCGACGCCGTATGCCGGGCCACGATCCACACCGCCGGACTAACGGCGCGCGATCTGCTGGCCGTGGCGGTTTCGGGTGGGCCTGACTCCATGGTCCTGTTGGACGCGCTGCTGGCCGCCCGCGAGCGTGGGGGACCTGCACTCCATGTCCTGCACTTTGACCATGCCTGGCACGACGGCAGTGCGGCCGTGGCCCAGAAGGTGCACGCCGCCTGCCGCGCCAGCGGCATGGCGGTTACGAGTGAGCGGGCTGCGCGGCCAACGCCGAACCCGGGCGAGTCCCGCGAAATGGCCGCACGCCGCCTGCGGCACGACTTTCTACGCCGTGCGGGCACGCAGTTGGGCGTCGCCCGGGTAGCCACGGGACACCAGGCCGATGATCAGGTGGAGACCATCCTTATGAACCTCGCCCGCGGTGGCGGACCCGGCGCCCTGCAAGGCATGCGTGTGGACGACGGCTGGACGCTACGTCCGCTGTTGACGGTGTGGCGTGAACAGATCGAAGCCTACGCGCACCGCCAACGCCTGCTCCCGCACCGCGATCCGGCGAATGAATCGTCCGACTTTCGCCGGAATCGCGTTCGGCACGAGTTGATTCCCCTGTTGGACAGCATCTATCCCGGGGCACGCAAGGCACTCCTGCGCGCCGGCGCGCTGGCCACGCCTGCCGCCGAGCCGATGGTAAGTTCGGCTCAGGGAGTTCGAATGCCGCTGGCGCCGGATCGGCGCGCGGTGCCTGCTGGTCCCTTGCGCGACGTGCTGAACGCGGCGCTGCGGACCGATGAACTGTTTACCCCCCAGTTGGGCGAGTCGCACTGGCGAGCACTCGTCCGCGCGCTGGCCGAGAATACGGCCGGGCGTTGGATTCAACTGCCAGGCGGACGCTGGGCCTATGTGCGGGACCGCGCGATCGCGCTCTACGGTAGCCGAGTCGCCGATCCGCCGTGGCCCGCTCCCGTCGAGCTATCGGTTCCTGCGGAGGTCGATCTCGCCGTTGGGCGACTACAGCTTCGCTATTCGGCGCTGGCGAAGGCGGCGTGCGACTCGCCGGCGTTCGAGGTGCTCGCGGTTCCTCCGTCTGGCGCCAGGCTAGGCGTTCGCACGCCGCGTGCGGGCGATCAGGTGACTTCGTCGGTGGATGGGCGTCGGCACGACCTGCTGCGCCTGTTACGCCGCCGGCGGGTGCCCGCCGCGCTGCGCGGCGGAACCCCCGTGGTTACGCTAAATGACCAGCCCGTCTGCGTGCCCGGCGTGGTGGTTGACGCGGACCACCGCCCGCCGCCCAGGGCCGACACAATCCTGGCCGTTTCCGTGGTGTGGGCCCCGCTGCCCCGGGCAGACTCGCCGGGTGGTTTCGTTACGGAATCGCCGCTGCGCGTGCGTACACTCGATTCGCGGGAGAAGTGCGGGTCAGGCGCGAGAGTGCCGCTGATATAATTGCCGACATCCACGCGGCGCGGCGCCCGTCTCGTTCTGTCCAGGGACGAAAGGCTGCCCTTCCATGAACAATCGACTCGTCCGCAACGGCTTCATGTACATCGTGCTGGCCGTGGCGATTCTGGTCGTGCTGTTCGTGATGTTCAACCCGAGCCCCCGCGAGCAGAGCGTGCCGATATCCACGTTGCTCGCCGAAGTTCAGGCTGCCGCGGAGCGCGGAAGCCGCCCACAAATTCGCCTGGGCGGCGCGCGAGTCATTGCCAACGTGGACGGGCGCACGATTAGCGCGGTGGTCGACGACAATTTCAGCATCGGACGCGAACTGGCGGACCGTGGGATCAATATCGGGGGCGAGCAAGTCACGGTCGAGTTCGACGAACCCAGCAATGCGCCCACGATCATCAGCATCCTGACCTCCGTGCTGCCGCTCCTGGTCTTCATCGGGCTGCTGATATTCCTGATGCGGCAGGCCCAGGGGTCCAACTCGCAGGCTCTCAGCTTCGGTCGCAGCCGCGCTCGCATGGTCACCGCCAACCGTCCCAAGGTCACGTTTAAGCATGTGCAGGGCGTGGACGAGGCCAAGCAGGAACTGGCCGAGGTTGTCGAGTTCCTCAAGTATCCCGAGAAGTTCACCAAGATCGGTGCCGAAATCCCCAAGGGTGTCTTGCTGGTCGGCCCGCCGGGTACCGGTAAGACCTACCTGTCGAAGGCGGTGGCCGGAGAGGCCGGGGTGCCGTTCTTCAGTATCAGCGGGTCGGAATTTGTCGAGATGTTCGTCGGCGTTGGGGCATCGCGCGTGCGCGATCTGTTCGAAAAGGCCAAGCAAAGCGCGCCCTCGCTGGTGTTCGTGGATGAGATCGATGCCGTGGGGCGCCAGCGCGGTGCGGGCCTGGGCGGCAGCCACGACGAACGCGAGCAGACGCTCAACCAGATTCTGGTCGAAATGGACGGGTTCGAGTCCGAGCAGACCGTAATCGTGCTGGCGGCCACTAACCGGCCGGACGTACTCGACCCGGCGCTGTTGCGACCAGGCCGCTTCGACCGCCGGGTCACGCTGGACCTCCCGGATATCCGCGGTCGCGAAGCGATCCTGCGGGTTCACGCCCGCGAGAAGCCGTTGGATCCCGACGTGGATCTGGAAACCGTCGGCAAGCAGACGCCCGGCTTTTCAGGCGCCGACCTGAAGAACCTGCTTAACGAGGCCGCGATCCTGGCGGCGCGCCGCAATCGATCGGTGTTGAGCATGTTCGAGATCGAAGAGGCCATCGACCGCCTGATCGCCGGACCCCAGCGCAAGAGCCGCGTGATGAGCGCTCAGGAGAAACGGGTGACCGCGTATCACGAGATTGGCCACGCGCTGGTGGCGCATATGCTCAAGCGATCCGATCCGGTCTACAAGGTCACCATCCTGCCGCGCGGACAGATGGGCGGATATACCCGCCTGCAGCCGCCGGAGGACCGGCATCTCTACACCAAGTCGTTCTTTGAGGACATGCTGGCCATGATCATGGGCGGCCATGCCGCCGAGGTCTTGGTCTTTGGCGAGATGTCTACCGGCCCGAGCAACGACATTCAGCAGGCCACCGAGACCGCCCGCCGAATGGTCACGCAGTACGGCATGTCGCCTAAGCTCGGCCCGCGGGCTTTCGGCCGGCGCGAGGAATTGGTCTTCCTCGGCCGGGACATCGCCGAACAGCGCAACTACAGCGAGCGCGTGGCCGAAGAGATCGACAACGAGGTCTCCCACCTCATTGACGACGCTCACCGCCGCGCAATGGACATCCTCTCCCGCCACCACGACCTGCTGGACAAGCTGGCCGAGCGGCTAATCGAGGTGGAAACGCTGGACGCCGAGGAGTTCACGCTGCTCATCGACCAGCACCAAGGCCGGGCGCCGATCACCCCGCCGGACCTTCCCGAACCGGTGCCCGACGCGGAGCCGCTGGACGGCGGGTCCGCCGAGGCCCCGGACCTCAAGCTCCCACCAAACCCGAAACCTCGCCCCGCCGAAGGCACCGCTTAAGGCGCCAACCAGCGGCACGGGCTTCGGCGACGAGTTTCTAGGCTTCTCGCCACTGCCTCCAAACCGTTCCGGCCCGCATGACCGGCAGGCGCAGGAGACTTCGGTACTGGTTCTGCAAGTGCGCGCGCAGGCTCGGCCTTGGGTGTCTGACCCGGCCCACCGCGGGAACTGTTGTTCGCTCCTCAAGAGCGCGTCGTACGTCAGCGGCGTCTTGGCCCTCAAACAGCGTCACGGCCTTGGCCAGGTCCGCAAAGTGCGCGTCGCTGGCGCCGACCTGAGCTCCAACGCCCTCACTGTGGTCCCGTAGGAACGCGGCCAGCCGGTCGCGGGCACCCTTATGCATATAGGGATTCTCAGCCTCGATTCCGTCGAACCGGCATCGTCGCAGCGCATCTCGCAGCCGGTCAGGCGAAATGGATGAAGGCAACCCCAGAAACGGATGCGCCACCACCGCCAGCCCACCCTGCGCGTGGATTTCGTCCACGGTGTCGGGTACCGAGCGAAAGATGCTGGGGGGGCGCTCCAGGAAAAGACCCACGACATGGTCCTGGCGGCGTGTCGTGACCTCCATTCCGATGATCACCTCCACGCGTGCGCGCGTGGCCAGCGCATAGTCGCGCGCGCGAAGCGCTCCGTTGATGGTGTCG
The DNA here is from genome assembly GCA_026707585.1 of Chloroflexota bacterium. GTDB lineage: Bacteria > Chloroflexota > UBA11872 > UBA11872 > UBA11872 > UBA11872. The sequence continues at coordinate 31,883 of JAPOWQ010000003.1, forward strand.
TGATCGGTCACGGCAAGTACATCAAGCCCAAGGTCGTCGGCAATCTCCACCAGTTGCTCTGGCGCAACTACGCCGTCGCTAGCCGTGGTGTGACAGTGCAGTTCCGCAACGCCCCAGCCGCCCGCCGGTGCGGGAGGCGGGTGGACCGGCAGGCAAGGACGTTCGGATCGTTCCTCTGATCGAAGAATGAAGGGCAATCTGGCAGCAGCCGAGACATTCTGGCGAATTCGGGTGCCGGTGACACTCCCGGTCGACGCTTCGCTGGCCGGGTGCGCGCAATCGGAAAGACTGGAGTAGGCTTTGCCTTCAGGATCAGCGCTGTAGGGGAGCGAAGTGAGCGGCTCGGAATCTGGCCCAGCCTGGAGTGTCGAGGAGTTTCCATCCAGCTACAACGGCGTTCCGATCCATTGGGATCCGGAGAAATACGACACGGCGGCTATGCCGTTCCTCGTGGCCATTCGGCAACACTTCTGGTCCTGGCGGCTCACGCGGTTCGCCGTCGCGACCGGCTTGATCGAGCTAGACCTGGGTCTACCGAGCGTAATGCCTGACGGCATGACCATGATCGGCTTCGATCCTGGCGATGAGCCGCCAGAGGCGCTGCTGGACGAACTCGCCGAGTTGCTGGCGGGCATGGGCCGCGTGATGCTGGATGACCCCTGGACCTATCGACTGCGGGCGTCGGACGGCGTGAGGACAGAGGAGTTCGAGGGTGTCTTTGGCGGTCGGGGAGTCGACGGCTAATGTGGCCCAAGTCGCCTGCGGCGTCGTTGATCGCGGATCGAGCCTATCTGCGGGACTACGCCGGCTGGGTGTCTTCCATCCACGGCGTGGAGGCGCGTGCGCTGGTCGCGGCAATTCGCCAGTCCGACGACCGCAATCTCCGAAAGGCCTTGAGCACGCGCCTTATGCAGTCGCGCATGAGCGCGCTGCTTTCAATCGGATTCCTGTACGTGGCGGTTCGCGAACGATTCGGTACGTCCTTGCTGCAGGCACGACTGCGAGCGGACGCATCCTCGGCTCGCATGGCGCTGCGCGAGGCGTCACTCGCCTCCAGCGCGGGCTTGTGGCGATTTCTGCGACTGCCTGAGCCCGCCGAGCTTCGCAAGGCGGAGGTCGACCCCGCGGCCGTGAACGAATACGTGGACTCCGGCGAGCAGCGCCTGGCCAACCTCGTCCGCATCAGCCAGCTCGCCCGCCAGGACATGCTGCTCAGTACGTTGGACGCCGGGCGGCACAACCGGATCATTGTGGCCTCGCCGCGTAGTGTGGGGCTGATCAAGACGGGGCAGGAGTCCGAGTTGCACGGATTGAGCAATACGGCCTTTTACCTCGTGGACCTCTCCGCCGGCGAACTGCAAGACGAGGGCGATCTGGTGGCCGTGGCCAGTCCCACCACGCCGGCCGTGATCGAGGAGATTGCCGAAGAGATCGCCTTCATCGACGCCGAAGCCGCGGCGACGGCCGCGCTCGTCAGCCTCGTGGCCGACGCGGGACTTCTGGACTCCGGCGATCAAAGACCCGCGCTAGGCGATGTCCTCTAGGAATCGAGCGTAGAGGCCGGCGACATCCGCTTCCTCGCACGATCCATCGTGCGCCGCAAAGCGTGCGCCCACCGTGCGCGTCTGACCAGGTTCCAGGGTGACTTCCTCATGCCGCCAGGGGCTGACGTATAACGGGCCGTAGTCGCGGGTGAACCATGGGATTCCCTCGCTGCCGGGGTGTGGAAAGATCGCGATCCCCGCCGTCTGGGCCCGGCTGACGGGTCCCGAGTAGTCCACCCAGTCTGAGACTTGGTCGAACGTCTCGGCCTCATTGACCTGTCCGTCGGCGTTGGTAATGCGGCCTCCGTCCAGCACGTCGATTTGGTCTGAAACTCGCAGGGCCAGCCCGGCTTCCTTGGTCTGCCCCATGCGGACCGGGTGGTCGTCCGCGCGCACGGTGACCGTGAGGTCAACCATCGTGTGGCCGGGGCGCTCGCCGATCACAACAACCCGCGAATCCCTCAGGCGAACCGCGTCGTTCCCGTCAAGCCACTCCACCTCCTGGCGGAAGGTCACGCCGTCCAAGTCGACGTCCACGTCGGTCGCGGCCACAAGCATGCGTGGGATGGGGTGAGTCCACCGGGACTCGGGCGCCCAGAAGTTGACGCCGTCGATGTCCTCGTGGGCAAACCAGATGCCAAGGTGATGCAGGTGGTCAGCCGTGGCGATTTCGGTGACAACATGGCCGCCAGGCGTAAGCACCGGGTGAATGTAGGGGCGGAACTTTCCCTGTTGGACGGCGGCCAGGTAGTGGCCGTCGACGTAGACCTTCTGCTGATGCTGGAGTTCGCGGACTTCGTAGGTTGGCAAGGGGTTGCGTGATCCGGTGGACGGTCGGTGCAGTCTACGGGAACACCGGTGGGCACTCGGATTTCGTAGCCTTACAGTGTGGACGTTTGATCTGCCTACGCCTGATTTGAATGATTGACGACACTCGATCCTTTGGCCGCTCGCTGGCCGCGCTGCCGCTGTTCCTGATTGCGGCGGTCTCCGGTTTGGTCGTCGTTGCCGTGGGCCTGGTTTTCCTGGTGGCGGCAACGGTCGTGCTGGCGGTGGCATCGTTGTTTAGGCCGGATCTGCGGCGGGTGATCGTGGGGTTATGGCGGGCCGGGCGGGCCGCCCGGGCCTATCGTCGCTGGCAGCGCGGGCCGACGGTCGAGGTGGTGGACGTCGACCCGGTGGAGCGGGGATAGAGCCACGGCGCTAGGTCAGTTCGACCACCTCGCCGGAGTCCGTGGAGCGGGCGATGGCGTCGATAACGCGGATGACGGCGAGATTGTTGCGGCCGGAGAGTTCCGTGTCGACGCCTTCGTTGATCTGGCGGGCAAACATGTCGGAAATCTGTTCCTCGGGCGACATGCCGCCGGGCGGCGGATCGGTCGGGATGGATTCCACATCGGTACCGCGCTTGAGCTGCAGGGAGTTGTTGGAGTGGAGGCCGACGGTGGCCAGGGCGGCCTCGGAGCATTCGACGGTGAACTGAAACTCGGTGTGCCGCGCCTGGGAGGTGCCGACGTAGGTAGCGGAGGTTCCGTCGTCGAACTCGATGATGGAGTGCACGAGCGACGGGGTGGGCCAGGTGCCCCAGGCGGGTTCGACGCTGATGCCGCGGACGCGAACGGGCGTTCGGGGGATGGCGCTGAGCAGCGAGTCGATCTGGTGGACGCCCTGCTGCCAGAGGTGCATGTGGGGTGAGTCGTGGTAGGGGCCCGAGCGCGCTTTGTGGTGGATCATCACGGCGTAGCCGGGCGGGCCGTATGTCTCTTCGATCAGGTGGCGGCGGATGGTGGGGTAAGTACGGCGGAGCCGGTCGTTTTGGGTTACCAGCAGTTGCAGACCGGCGGCTTCGGCGGTGGCGACGGCGCCTTCGGCGTCCTCGAGGCTGACGGTGAAGGGCTTCTCGACCATGACGTGCTTGCCGGCTGCCAGGGCTTCGTCGATGAACTGGGCGTGGAGCATGACGGGGGTGACGACGACGACGGCGTCGCAGTCATGCTTGTCGAGGGCCGCAGTCAGGGAGCTGTGGGCGGCGTCGGATCCGAGGTCCGCGAGGTCGAGGCCCTGGGCCATGAACTCCTCGTTGATGTCAACGAGGGCGACGGGTTCGAAGTCTTCGGACTGGGTCATGACGCCGAGGTGGGAGCGGGCGCGGTTCCAGGCGCCGACGTGGATGGTGCGGATGGCCATGGGTCTCGTCCCTGACGGGTGAGTGAGTGCCGCCATTATCGGTTCGCGTCCAAGTGGCGACTAGCGAGTCGCAGGCCGCCTACAATTCGGCTATCTGCTGACTGCCCTCAGAGAAGGTGACTTGTGTCGCATGAAGCGCGATTGAAGAAGCTTGGGATTGAGTTGCCGGAGGCGCCGACGCCGATGGCGGCGTATGTGCCGGCGCTACGCACCGGGGATCTGCTGTGGATTGCGGGACAGCCGCCGGGGGGCAACTGGCGCGGTCGGGTGGGCGAGGACTATGACGTCCCCACCGGCGCGCTGGCGGCGCGGGACTCGGGACTGAACATCCTGGCGCAGGTGCGCAAGGCGGTGGGCAGCCTGGACGCGGTGGAACGAGTGATCAAGGTGGTGGGGTTCGTGAACGCCGCGCCTTCGGAATCGGGGACGCACCTGGTGGTAAACGGCTGCTCGGAACTTATGCAGGAAGTCTTTGGCGAGGCGGGGCGGCACACGCGTTCGGCCGTGGGCTGCAGCACGCTCCCGATGGACATTCCGTGTGAAATCGAGGCAGTTTTTCAGTTGAAGAGTTAGGGAGAATTCAATCGGCACTGTCGTTGACGAAATCGTGGGTTCGACAGGCATTCGGCTCACTGTCACTCCTTGAAGTATCCATTTCAAGGAGCTAGCACTTGGCCAATTTTAAGGCCCTCCTACGAAACGGAGAACTTTCGTCTGACCAGTAGTTTATTGCTACAATAGGGCCATCTCGTATAGGCACTTAATTCTGCTGAGACGACAATAGATGGATAACGTCATATGCACCCCGGAGGACTACACGGTTCGAATACGACAAGTGCTCGAAAACTGCCTCACGGAGACTTATCTTTCTCAAGGTGAGAAGCTCATAGGCAAAGTACGGGACCGATACGATCTTGGGAACCGACTGGTACTCATCACCACCGACCGACAGAGCGCCTTCGACCGGGTGCTGGCCGCGATCCCCTTCAAAGGGCAGGTCCTCAATATGACGAGCGCATGGTGGTTTGAAAGGACCCGCCATATTGTGCCGAATCAGGTCCTATCCATCCCCGATCCAAACGTCACGATTGCCAAGAAATGCACCGTCTTCCCTATCGAGTTCGTGGTTCGGGGATACATCACCGGCACCACGAGCACCGCCCTCTGGACGGTCTACCAGAATGGTCAACGTCACTACTGTGGCATTGATGTGCCCGACGGGCTGGTGAAGAACCAGAAGCTCCCGACGAACTACCTCACGCCGACCACCAAGGCTGAGGATCACGACCGTCCGATCAGCCCTGACGAGATCGTATCCGAGAACTGGATGACAGCCGAAGATTTGGAACAATGTAGCCGCATCGCGCAGGAGCTGTTCGCTTTCGGTCAAGCCAAGGCAGCCGAGCATGGCCTGATTCTCGTGGATACCAAGTATGAGATGGGCCGTGACGAGAACGGTGACATCCTTCTGATCGACGAGATCCACACCCCTGACTCCAGCCGCTACTGGATCGCCGACACGTATCAACAGCGCATGCGGGAGGGACGGGAACCCGACAACGTCGACAAGGAATTCCTGTGGCTCTGGTTCACGGCGAACTGCGATCCTTACGAGGATGAGGTCCTGCCAGCCGCGCCGGACGACCTTGTCATCGAGCTCTCGCGACGCTACATCTACCTCTACGAGAAGATCACTGGTCGCTCATTCGAGTTTCCAGAGGCGGACCACTCGATCGAGACGCGCTTGGAAAGCAACCTTGCCGGAATCACATGAAGGCGTACGGACGGCAATCGGGACCAACGGTGAAGAAATACATCCTCTTTGACCATGATGGGGTCCTGGTCGAAACCGAATTCTGGTACTACAAAGCCGGCGAGCGCGCCCTGGCTGACATCGGATTTACCCTGGATAGAGACCAATACCTCGGAGACATGACCCAGGGATTGGCCACCTGGGCCCAAGCCATAGCGGCAGGTATTGATGAGCAGACCATCAACTGGCAGCGTGAGGTCCGTAATGTCTACTATCAGGAGTATCTTAGATCAGAAGACATTGAGATCGATGTTGTCCTGGAAACGCTAGACGTACTCGCAGATGAATTCAGGATGGGTATCATTACTACCTCCAAACCAGCTGATTTCGCCTTAATGCACGAAAGTCGATCCATCCTGGACTATATGGAATTCTACTTGGCCAGGGATGACTACGAGCGAGCTAAACCTCATCCGGAGCCCTATCTGAAAGGACTCCAGCGTGTTGGTGCCACTGCCGCTGAATCGGTGGTTGTCGAAGACTCGGCGAGAGGGTTGAATTCGGCAGTGGCAGCGGGTATCGACTGCATCGTGGTTGCCAACGAGTTCACGGCATCTTACGACTTTTCCAAAGCAACTGCCAAGATCGCTACGTTCAAGGAATTGCCAACTGCCACTAAAGATATAGCAGGTTAGCCAAGAACCTCCCCCGCATTCCTCGAGTTTGTGGTCCCATCGTGTGCTCGTGGACTCCAAGCGCGCCGGGGTGTGAGTTTCGGACGTGGATCGCTGAGTTCGTACATGGTTTGAATTGATGAAGACTCAAGGCTAGAAGCACTTCATTGACCTGGTGGATTCAAGGAGACTTGGCGACCGAGGGATTCCAGGAGGATCGCGGAGAACGAATCGGTGGCAGGCGCTCTCGGCTGGCCCGATGTCGCGTGGGGTGGGGTGGTGTTGTGTTTTGACGGTACGGGATGGAATTGTTGGGTGTCGAGGGGAAGGGGAGAGCGCTCCAGCGGCTTCCCCAGCATGTGACCGCGGGAGTGCGCCGCAGGGAGAGGCCGGTGTGAGCCCGATTCCCGCGAATCACAGTGGCGGCGCTCGTGTGTTGGAACCCTGGCGATGGGACTGTTCAGCGTGAGATGTGGGGGCGGGCGATAGCCGGGGTGTGGCCAGTGGCGGTGGTTGCGGTTGGCGAGAAGACGGAGAGAGTGAAGAGTAGTGAGTGGTGAGAGAAGACGACGGGAGAATCGGGGAGGACGGAAAGGCTGCTTAAAGTTTACGAGCGGTCCACCAAGTGGACCGCTCGCTTGTTCGCGGCAATTTCGGGCGCGGCTAGGCCGTACCCGGGTGTCACGCGACGTTACCCGGCGCTCACCTCACATACGGCAGCGCTCGAAAAGCCACGACTAGCATCACCCATATGTATCACCCCCTCAGCGTTTCGGAATCCTCGGCCCATCGCCGATGTCCGGTATGTCTTCATTATGCATGACGGCGAGGAGTGAGTGAAGAGAAGTGAGCACCTGTGTTGGGTGTCAAGGGTTAGGGCATGGCGGGGTCCGAGGTGATCTGCTATTGGCAAAAGGCGCTGAAGAGGACGAGGAGCTCGAGCTTGCAGGCAACCAGGGTCACGGTGGGCGGTCGGCGGCGGTGGATGGGCCGGGCCACGGGCAGAGCAGGCGGGTGGTTGCAGGCGTTCGGGTGGGCGAAGATTCGGGCGGTGACATCGCTGCGTACTGAGGCGTATCACGGACGGATTCCGCCGGCTCTCGCGTAATCGCTCTTTTGCGCTGCTCTGGAGCGGGCAGACGGTCTCGTTCTTTGGAGACGCATTCTTCAACCTGGCCGTGATGTGGACGGTCTGGTCGGAGACGCAATCGACGTTCCAGACCGCCATCATCCAGGCGATCTGGCAATTGCCCGACGTCCTCTTTGCGCCGCTGGCGGGAGTACTGGCAGACCGCTGGAACCGCAAAGCCATCATGCTGACGACCAACCTGGGCGCCGCCGCGGTGGTGGGTGCGGTGGCCCTGATCGTGGTGGTCGTGGGTCACCTGCCGCCGATCGTCGCGTTTGTGGCGATCTTCAAGCTGAACGGCTTAACGACCTTCATGCAGCCGGCGCGCGCTTCGGTGATGCCGTCGGTGGTTGGACGCGATCTCCTGACCACGGCCCAGGGCCTGTTCGCCACCGCACGAGAGACGGCATCGCTGGTAGGCAGTGCGGCCGCGGGCCTCCTGATCGCGGCCGCGGGCTCCGTCTGGGCGCTGGTGGTGGACGCGGCGACGTTCCTGTTCGTGGCGCTGTGCATAGCCCTCGCGCGCCTGCCGGGCCGGGCTGGCGCTTCTAAGGGCAAGGCCGGCAGCGGGCTTTCGGTCAAGGTCGTGGCTCGGGACCTGCGTGATGGGTGGCGGGCCGCATCGCGGCACCGGGTAGTGCACGCGCTGCTATGGCTCGGCGTGCTGCTCAATGTGGCGTCCTTTATCGGGCCGCTGTGGCCGGCACTCGTCCAGGACCGGCTGGGCGGCGGAGCCGGTGCCTATGGACTGCTGCTGGCGGCGTCCGCAGCCGGCGCCATGCTGGGCGGCCTGGTCGCGGGTCCTCTAGAACGGCGTTTCGGCGCGGGCCGGATTTTGGCGTCAAGCTGGAGCCTGGCGGGGATGTGCACGTTGGGAATTGCCGCCTCGACCTGGCTCCCGGTGACGATGATTCTCGAGTTCATCGAAACCGGCACGATTACCGCGGGGATGATTGCGACCGGCGCGATCCTGATTGCGGCCGTGCCCGAGGCCTACCGAGGCCGGGTGTTCGGCATCGTTCGTGGGATGGGCGTCGCGCTCATCCCAATCAGCGCCCTTGCTGGAGGATGGATTGCGGAGTTCACCGAGGTTTGGATCATGTTCGCCGCTGCGGGGGGCTTCATCCTCACCGTGGCGATCCTGGCCTGGGCGAATCCGCATGTGCGGGGCGCACGCATTTAGGCCGATAGCGCACCTGGTTCACCCATGGTGCATGCGACCGGCCGGTGGACCGCCAGTGGATTCCGCGAAACGTTCGCTAAGTCCCCATCGATAGGCGCAGGACGAACGAACCGATGGCCCGCTGGTCCAGCGGGGTCTTCCGGGCCAAGAAGTAAGCGATGTCAGGCTCGCGCAGCTCGTCGGGTTCGTGGTCGATCGAGGCGCCCAAGTCGGAGGCGGTGAAGGTGTCGAGTAGTCCGGGCTTGATGAAGCTTCGTAGCTCGGAGACCAGGTCGATTTCGACCACGCCATGTGCGTGGCCGATTCGCATGGTCTCGCTGAGGACTCCCCGGATGAGCTCGCCTCGGCCCCCCTCGCTACGGAGCAGGAGCAGGTCGTGGGCAGTCAGCAGCCGCGTCTGAATGTCTGCGACAGCCACCTCACGCCTCCGTGCCCAATGCGACGCGGTAAACCGTGCTACAGCTTGACCACTAGTCCAAGTCTCGGGTCCTCGTGCCCGGTGGGAGGTTAGGAGCGGCGGATAGGTTGGACGATGGATCGGCTGAGGCGGTGGGTGAGGGTGCGAACGCGCTGGAAGCGACGGTAGAGGCCGATGAGGGTGAAGCCGACAGTGATGAGGTAGCCAGGCCAGGCAAAGACGAAGCCGGTGAGTCCGCGCATGAGCTGGACCGGGCCATCACCGCCGGCACCGCTGGCGAGAGCGGCCGCGAAGAAGAAGGGCAGGAGCAGCAGCGCGCCAAGGAGGAATTGGCCGAGCAGGCCAACAACCGGCAGGAAGATGACGTAGAGGACGTTGCGGACGCGGCGCATCACGCGGTCGAAGTCGTAGTCCTCGACACGACCTGCGCGGCGGTCTTCGTAGGGGTCGAAGCCGCAGTGGCGGCAGGTGGGGGCGCGGGCCGCCGTGTGGCGACCGCAGTTGGTGCAAGTGGTGGTACCCACGGATGTCACTCTTCCTGACTGCGGCCACCTGATTGTGGCGTGCCGGAGCAGGTTGGGACAAATGGGGGGCGGGCGCGGGGCGGCAGGCCGCTTCGGTTCCCGCCTGTGGACGGCCCGGGTCCTGGGCCTCGTGCTGTCCCGCGGTCCCGGATTTGCGCACGTCTTTGCACATGGACCGGGCGTAGGCGCTGAGGGGACGCCGCGCCGACCCGCGGGTCATGTCGCCCGTCTCCAGTGCGGGGCAGGTTGCGGCGCGGACAGCGTGGTGGGGGAGAACGAAGGGGTTCGCGTGGGTGAGCGCGCATGTGCGGAGACCTATACTTCCCGGTGCCGACCTGATGGGGACGCGCTGACTATGACTCGGTTCCAGGAACGCCTGCACGGCGTGATTCCAGCTTTGCTCACGCCGCTGACTGCGGACCTGGCGGTGGACGGCCCCGCCATGCGTCGGCTGGCGCGACGAGTTCTGGACGCCGGTTGTCACGGGTATGTGCTGCTGGGCACGACGGGCGAGTTCGCGGCGATCAACGACGACCAGCGGGCGGTCGCGATCCGCGCCGGCGTCGAGGAAGCCGACGGCGACGTCCCGGTCATCGTGGCCTGCGGGCAGCCGTGCGTGGAGCGCACGCACCAGCAGGCCGTCCAGGCCGGCGACCTGGGCGCCGACGGCCTGCTGGTCAATCCGCCGTTCTATTTCCCCATGAGCAACGACGAGGTCGTCCGCTACTTCGAGGACCTCGTTGCCGCATCGCCCGTTCCGGTGCTGCTGTACAACATCCCGGGCATGACCAAGGTCTCGGTGGACGCGGCCACGCTGCTGCGTCTGCGCGACGTGGGGGTGCAGGGCACCAAGGACAGTTCGGGCAGCCCGCAGAACCTGCTGGACTACCTGGACGCCATGCGCGGCGACGACTTTCGGGTGATCGTGGGCGGGGACGCGACGCTGCTGCACGCACTCAACTCGGGTGCCGCCGGAACGACCGGCCCCGCGCCCAACGTGGCGCCGCAGTTGGTCTGTGCCATCTACAACGCGTGGTGCGACGGTGACCTGGCCGCTGCCGCGGCTGCCCAGAACCGGCAACACGCTTTCCTGCGCGAGCTGAGCGGAGCCTCGCCGTTCATGCAGGCCACGGCCAAGGGCGTGCTGAGCCGGCTGGGGATCATGGAACCGTGGGTGGCGCCGCCGAAGACGTCGCTGGACGACGCGGCTATCGATGAGGCATTCGAGGCCGTGAAGGAGTTCCTGCCGGAATACGAGCCCGCGGCGGTTGGCGTCTGAGCGCCGACATCAACCGAATAGCTCGACACGCGCGATGGGCTCGCGTCACGATTGGGATGCCGTGCGCCCGACCGACTGAGAGAGGTTCGCCAACGTGAATCGACCGCCCGAGGCCTACATGCACATCGGGATCGTGCAGTTCATGCTGCATCCCGACCTCCAGAGTGGCGACGGACCCGCCGTGGAAGCCGCCGAAGCATTGGCGGCCGACGGGTTCTTCCACGCGCTGGAGATTGCACGCATCAACGATCCGGCGCAGCGCGCCGCCATGCGCCGGCTGGCCGAAGCCGCGCACCTAACGCTGGGATACGGCGCGCACCCGCTGATCCTCAGCGGTGGCCTGAACTTGGCTTCGGCCGATGCGGCCGCACGCGGCGACGCGGTTTCCCAGGTCAAAGGAGCCATTGACGAAGCGGCCGAACTGGGCATCACGATGGTGACGCTGCTGGACGGGCCCAACTCGGCGCCCGCACCCGGCGGCGAAGAAGCTGCAGTCGAAAGCGTCGTGGAGTCGCTGACCGAACTGTGCGACTACGCCGGCCGGCAAAACATCTGGATCGCGCTGGAGCAGTTCGACCGGGCGATCGAGAAGAACTCACTGCTGGGGCCGATCGACCTGTGCGTGCGGGTCAGCGAGATGGTCCGCGCGTCCACTCCGAACTTCGGGTTGTGCCTGGACCTGAGTCACCTGCCGCTGCTGGACGAAGACCCGCCGACCTCAATACGTGCGGCCGGCGAGCACCTGATTCAGGCGCACATCGGCAACTGCATCATGAGCGACCGCGATCACCCGCAATACGGCGACCAGCACCCGGTATTCGGGGATCCGGCGGGCGAGAACGACGTGCCAGAACTGACGGCATATCTGAAGACGCTGATGGAGATCGGCTATTTCGAGCGCGACCTGCCCACGCCGATGCCGCTCGTCTCGTTCGAGATGAAGCCCGCGCCGGACCAGTCGGCGGACGCGATAATCGGCAACTGCAAGCGCACGTTCCAACTCGCCTGGGCGCAGGTCTAGCGCCAGGCACGGCAGCGAGGGGACACACCGACATGCGAATCGGCTACATCGGTCTGGGGAAGATGGGCATGCCCATGGCGATCAACCTGCGGGAGGCGGGGCACGACCTGATCGTTCACAACCGCAGCCGCGGTAAGGTCGACGATTTCGTGGCCGACGGCGGGGTGGCCGCCAGCACGGCGGCCGAGGTGGCGGCGCAGTCAGACGTCGTCTGCGTGAACGTGCCGACCCCCGAAGTCTCGCTGGAGCTGCTGCTGGGCGCGGACGGCGCGATCGAGAACGCCCGCGAAGGGCAGCTGTGGATCGACTTCGGCACCAACGGCCCCGACACGGCCCGAGCCTGCGCCGAAGCCGCCGCGGCGAAGGGCGTGAATTACCTGGACGCGCCGGTCAGCGGTGGGCCGGGCGGTGCGCAGGCCGGGACCCTGGCCGTGTTCGTGGGCGGCACCGAGGAAGCGTTTGCGCAGGGCAGCGAGATTCTGGACATCATTGGCGGAAAGATTGAGCACTTTGGTCCGGCCGGCACCGGCTGTATCGCCAAGCTGACCAACCAGATGATCATCGCCAGCGTGCGCCAGGCCAACGCCGAGGCCTTTGTGCTGGCCGTCAAGAACGGCCTGAACCCGCGCCAGCTCTACGACACGCTGATGGGCGCCTTTGCCGCCAGCCGCTGCATGGAAGTGGACATTCCGAACCTGGTTCTTCCGCAGGACTACAGCGCCAACTTTGCCGTCGACCTGTTGCTGAAAGACCTGGGACTGGCACTGGAGGTGGGCCGCCAGAGCGGGGTTCCGTTGGTGGCTACGGCCCAGGCCGACGCCATTTACCAGGAGATTCGAGCCATGGGCTGGGGCGACCTGGATGCCGCTGCCACCTTCAAGCGCCTGGAAGCAATCGTGGGCGTGGAGGTGACGGAACCGGAGGCGGGCTAGCCTTAACTGTCGCGGGGCCGGACTGTGGAAAGGGGTTGTGGGTGAAGCCTCTAACCTTGGCACCCCGCGCCAGCCCAGCAGGAAACCCATCTCCCGGTACGGCGCCCGAGAGCATTGTCGGATTCCGCTTCTGACGCATGGGTTGGCTTAGTCGCGAAATCAGCTTCCTGCTGGCCCGGCTCGTCACGAACTTCTTCGCCGTGCTGGCGGTGACGCAGCTGCTGGAAAACGGCATTGTGCTGCCGGATCGGGGCAGCGACCGGTTCTGGGTGGCCGTGTTCGGCCTGGCCGTGGCCTTGGCCATTCTGAACTCCTATGTGCGCCCGGCGCTGGAGCTGGTCCTCAAGCCGATCAGCTGCCTGTTGAAGGTGCTGACCTTCGGGCTGTCGCATTTCGTGATCAGCGCGCTGGTGTTCTGGGCCGCGACGATGCTGGTGGACGACTTCACCATCGCGGATCTAGGCACGGCCTTGCTCGGGACCGTGATCGTGGCCGCGGTTGGCGCCTTCGGGTCGCTGGCGTTCGGCGGCCGTTCCACCGACGAGTGAGTTCAGAAGCCAGGGCCAGCGACGAGGCCGCGCCGGGCCGGCGCAGCGTCCTGGTGGAGGCGGCGGTAGCGACGCTGGAGGACGCGGGCCGCCCCATGACGTTGCAGCAGCTGGCGCGCGCCGTTCTGCACGTGGAGGCGGGCGGCGCCCACATTGGTGCGCGCGTCCTGTCGCCATTGCTGGCGGCCGACGACCGCCTGGCACCCGCAGCCGCCGGGCACTGGGGGCTGGCGGCCTGGTCGCAGCGCTCCGAGGCCATCGACGAAACCGAATTCGTGGTGTTCGACATCGAGACCAACGGCGGGCGCGGCGGCCGGCACCGGGTTCTGGAAGTCGGGGCACTGCGTATGCGGGCGGGCCGGAAGGTTGCGCGCTATGCGTCGCTGGTTCGGGTGCCCGCCCGGGTGTCGAAGTTCGTATCCCGGTATACGGGCATCACCGACGAAATGCTGAGCGATGCGCCGCCGATCGAGACGGTCCTGGACGAGTTCCGGGAGTTTCAGGCCGGCGGCGTGCTGGTGGCGCACAACCTGCCCACGGACCTTGGCTACCTTAACCGTGAAGCCGTGTGGGCGGGTCGGGCGCTGTTTCCCGGCGACGGCCTGGACACCATGGAGTTGAGCGCCGCGCTGCTGCCCGACCTGCCGGGTACCGGGTTGGCCACCGTGCTGGAGGCGACGGGCATCAAGGACACGCCCACGCACCGAGCCCTGGACGATGCCGGGGTCACGGCTCAACTGTTTCAGTTTCTCCTGGGCGAAGCGGCCGACCGCGAGGCGCGAAGGCTGGACGATCTGCGACGGCTGGCGGCCCGGGGCGGGCCGGAAGGCCGGCACCCACGGCGTGCGCGGAAACTGGCGCGCTGGGCGTCGCGCAATCTGCCGCCATCACCGGGCGTGTATATCTTTCGCGACTCGGCCAGCCGGCCGCTGTACGTCGGCAAGTCCACCTCACTGCAGCGGCGCGTCCGCAGCCACTTCACCGACTCGGCCGGATTCGTTCGGCGCCGCGACGGGATGCTGGAGCAGATCGAGGCGATCGAGTGGGAACCGACGGGTTCGGAGCTGCGCGCCCTGGTGCGCGAAGCCGAGCTGATTACCGTGCTGTCCCCCACCTTTAACCGCCACCGCAGCTGGCGGATTGGCCGGCGGTTCGTGCGGGTTGGACGAGCCGAAGCCGCCGTAACGCACGCGGCCGCCGTTCCGCGGGACGACGGGGCAGCCTACCTGGGGCCGTTTCCAACCTCGCGGGACGCGCGGCTGGCCAGCGACGCGGCGCGCCGGATCTTCGAGCTGCCGTCGCGAAGATCCGTGGACAAGCGGGTTGCCGCCTGGCGACGCGATGCGGCGGTTGCCTTTCTGGGCGTAAGCCGGGAGGCAGCCCTGCAGATGGTGGAGGCGGCCGACGCGGAGGCGTCCGAGCGGGAGGCTCTGGCGCGCCGCATTCGGCGGGCGCGCGTGCTGCGCCACCCGGTTCGCGGCGGCTTGGGCGCCGCGCCCATGCTGGCCATCACCGCCGGCACGACGCCCGGCGATGCGGAGCTCGTGCGAATCAACAACGGTGCCATCGCCGCAATCGAGTCGATGTCACGCCCGCGACGTCCCACGGTTCGCGCCGCCCTGGAGCGCCTGGGCAAGGCGAGCCCGTCGCGGTCTGACGGCAACGACTACGAACGGCCCATCGTGCTGGCCTGGCTGCACGCGCATGCCGACGATCCGGACACCGTCGACTGGGATCCCGAGCTTTCGCGAGCATTCGTGGATCGCGTGTGGCGGCGCGTGCGGCAGGCGGCGATCAGAGGTTGAGGCGTCTCCGCCACCCGCCGGAGACCGGCGATGGATGCCGCGTACTCGCCCGGCGTGTGGATGCGGGAGGCGACGCTGGGAATCGAACCCAGGATAGGGGTTTTGCAGACCCCCGCCTTACCACTTGGCTACGTCGCCCAAGCGCCTTTGGCCCTTGCCAAAGGATATCCAGCACACCGCGTCCCGGCCAACAAGCCGAGTCGTCGCGGGGCCTGGGCTCCGTCAGCCAACCGGAGCGCGCTGCACGACGCGCCAGCGGTTGTCAGCGTTGCGGGTCAGGAAGAACCCAACGTCCTGGCTGATGGGCCCGCGCTGGATGGTTTGACCGTCGGACGATCGGCGCGTGGCCAGATTGCCCTGCTCACGAACGAGGACGCCGGCCATCTCGCCGTCCAGCCTGGCGTCAACGACCTGGATGCGAACCTCGCTCTCCAGATATACGCCGCGGGCTCGCAACTGCTGAACCTGTGCCTCGATGGCCTGAGCGAGCGACTCGTCATAGACCGACCGCAGGCCGGTGGCATCAAGGGTCTTATAGGCTTCGAACTCGAGATGGGCGGCGCGCACGGCCACGTTGGCGGCCTGGTCGAGGCTGGCGGCCTCGGCGTCCTGCCGGCCGCGCACGACAACGACCGCGATGAGCACGGCGAGCAGGGCCGCGAGCATGAGGCCCGTTCGGATCAGGCGCAGCCGCCGATGCTCGGCCTGCTCAACGGCCTCGGCCTCGGCGAACGTCTGCTCGTGCGACTCGATGTTGGAACGTATGGTGGCCGAGGCTGGCTCGGGATCGCCTGGACGCCCCGTTCCAATGTCCCAGATCTTCGGATCGTCAATTCCACGAGCGTCGTCCTCGTCATGAGCCGGTGGCATGTCGTCAACGTTGGAGCGCAGGATCTCTCCGTCTTCAGGGCTGAACTGAGGCTCCGACTGATCGGGCAGATCGGCCGGCGGGGCAACGCGCAGGGAAATAAAGCGCCCGTGCGCAGCTTGTTCGCTGTGCTTGAACCGCACCGCCTGCCCGAGCGTCCAGCGGCCTTCCAGCAGGAGCGTCAGATCGCGGCCGTCAAGCAGGGCTAACTCGCTTGCCCAGTCGGCGTCCACGGACATCTGTAGAGGGAAACCCTGGACGACGATCAGGATGTCGACCTGGCGATCGCGCGCGGCCTCGGCCAGCGCCGCGTGATCGTTGCTGTCAAACCACAACGCAATCCGGCGCCGCACCCGTTCCAGGCGCACGGCGCCTTCGACGTGGCCGCCTACCGGCGCAAGCGGCTCAAGCGCTTCAGCGTCGGAAGCCATGGCCAGCACTTCGACCACGTTGGCCAGCTTGGGCAGGCGATCCGCTTCTTCGGTCAGCGCTTCGTTGAACAGCTCGGCATGCGCGGCCAGGACCCGGCGCCGACGCGCGCCCGCATCGCCGCCTGTCGTCGCGTCATTCGTCGGTGACATGGGCCTCAGGTGCGGGCGCGACACAGCGCACGCGCGCGGTGTGCCTGATTTCATCGTACGACAACTGGCCGCTCAACCAATCAACTCGCTTGCCGGAGGGACGCATCTAACTGATCGGGGGAACGCTCATGGGCACGGCGGAGGCAATCACCGGCATGAGATTCGTGAATACGATCACACCCAGCGCGATCAACAGCAGGCCGCCAGCGGCACCGGCAACCTGAAGCGCCCGGCCGTAGCGCCGCAGCAGCACGCGCGTCCAGCCGGAGAACACCCCCGCCAGTACGAATGGCAGCATGATTCCCAGCGAATACGAGGTTAGAAGCGCGGCGCCGGACGCGGCTGAGGCCGTGGTTGCCGCCAGGACCAGGATCGCCCCGAGGATCGGTCCCACGCACGGAATCCAGCCCACGGCAAACGTGCCGCCCACGATGAGGGAACCGGCGTAGCGCAGGCGGCGGGCGAATCGGTCGTCCACCGTGAAGCCGCGCTCCAGGACGGGAACGCGGAGGAGACCCAGGGTCATCAGGCCAAAGCCGATGATCAAAAGCCCCCCGATTCGGTTGAGCCAGACGGCCTGGTTTCCGGCGAAACTGGAGAGCGCGCCGAGCGACGAGCCGAGCACGACGAAGACGGCCGTGAAACCCACGGCAAACAGCGTGACGTTGAGTACGGTGGCGGCATGAACGCGCGCAGGGGATGCGGTCCGGGGATCGGTGAGCGTGAACCCCGCGAGATAGGCGAGGTACGCCGGCACCAGCGCCAGTGTGCAGGGCGCGATGAATGACGCGATGCCGGCGATGAACGCCAGGCCGACGTTGAGCGATTGATCCATGCTTCCCGCCCAGGACCCGCGGGCCAGTACCTACTGGAACGAGACGGCGAATAGCGCCAGGCCGGGCGAGCCGATGGTGAACTGCAGCTCGCCGCCGCGTTCCGCGCCGTTCCGAAGAATGTCGTAGAGCCGAAACTGGCCGATC
>JAPOWQ010000072.1 GCA_026707585.1 Chloroflexota bacterium
TATTGCGGGCCAGGCCGCGGTAGCGGACCCGCTGGTAGCCATAGGAGCGTTTCAGTGTCCCGAACACATGCTCCACCGGCCGCCGCACCCGTTCGATCCGGGCAGGCCGGCGGTGCACCGACGGGCTCAGGCGGTGGTGGTGTTTCCTGGGGTGCCGCATCAGCTGGTCCTGGATCCGCCGCGCCCGCCGCCGGGCGCTGCGCGCGTGCGTGCCGTAAGCCGCATCCCCAAAGACCGCCGCTTCGTCACCCGCGATCAGTCCGTCCGCCACCGGGGTCTCGTTCACGTTGGCCGGGGTCAGCAGCGCGCGCCGCACCAACTCCGACTGGGCGTCCACGCCCAGGTGCACCTTGCAGCCGAAGCGCGCCTGCCGGCCGCGCCGGGCTCAGGCCGCGTCTGGGTCGCGCGGGCTCCCGTCGCCCGTCGCGCCTCCACCAAGGTCGCGTCCACCAGCGTGCCCTGCTTGACCAGCACGCCCCGCGCGCCCAGTTGCTGCTCCACCGCCGCGAACAGCGCCTCGGCCAGGCCCGTCCGCGCCAGCTGCGTGCGGAAGCGGCTGATCGTCGAGTGATCGGGCGCGGCATTCTGCAACCCCAACCCCACAAAGCGCCGGAACGACAATCGCTCCCACAACGCCTCTTCGATGGCCGGATCCCAGGCCTGGTACCACTGCTGCAACAGCAGCACCTTGACCATCAGCACCGGCGGATAGCTCGGCCGCCCCACTGGCGCGGCGTGCACGTCCGCCACCAAGGCCTCGAGCGGCGCCCAGTCGATGAGCTCGGTTAGCCGCTCCAGCCGCGCGTTGCGGCCCACACGCGGCGGCAGCTAGGCGTCGATCAGTTCCGGGGGCTGGGTCGAACGGTGCATCGCCACGATCCTCGGTGGTCAACCTGCTGGTCGTCACTATGCGCCGCCCACCAGGGTTTTGCAAAGGTCTCTCTAGGCCTGGGTTTCAAGTGTCCGCCAGGACTTGAACCTGTCGGTGGCCGTCTTGCTGCGGGCGCTAAGGGACGACACTGAGAGAAACGGCTACCCAGCCACAACCAAATGCCAAACTTGAGCAGGGCGGTTCGACGGGATTGCGCGGGAGAAACAACCGGAATACCAAGGGGGATACGATTAGCGGACCGAGTCGAGCGCACCGGCAAGGCATCAGGCTCATGGAGCTGGCCGAAGTGGTGCCCGTCGAAATGGCCGCCCGTACCCGGTTCAAGCAGCAGCGGTGTCCGGATGGCGTCCGCTGCGCCGGCTGCGATGGCTCCGAGGTCAGCCATGTCGCCGGCGCTGGCCGCGGGGTTGGCTGAGCGGCCGCGGACAATGGATGACCTTGTGCATTTGATTAAGGCGCGGGAACCCGACGCAATTGAGGTGACGACGCGACGGAGGGATCGGCGGCGCTGACATGCTCGGACTCAACCCAGATGGCTGTATCGGTCTGGCGGTCATCCAGCAAGTCTTTTCCTCGCCATTACGTGGGCGTCAATTGGAGTCTTGGGCTCCTACTACGTGCTGCGGAGCCTGGCCCAGACCCGGCCCCAACTCAGCCGGCGACTGCCGGGAGCCCGCGACCGCCTGTCCGAGTCGACCCACATCGTCACCGAACATGTGGAGAAGAACGACGGGTCGCTGGAGGCCGTCGAGTCGGTGCCGTTTCCCGAGTCGTGGCGTGGCCTTAGGTTTCATGCCCTGGTGGTCTTTGGCGTCTTTGGTGGGGTGGCATGCTCGGTACGATTGTGCTGGCGTTGATTGGGTGGAGGCACCGGAAGACGCGCCAGTGGCTTCTGCATCAGCTGGTGTTCGGCGGCCCGGACTGGACGACGTAGACGTTCGACGGGGTTTGATCTCAGCGTTGGCCACTACCGCCAAGCTCGCAAGCGTCTCAGGGAGACTTCTAGCTGCTAGCATCCAAATGCCAGCACTGGAAGCCTCACACTCAAGGTGCGTCAACACGACAGCCCGTACGGAGGCCCTCATGGGCAAGCAATCTGGTCGTTGTAACCTCGAGAAGCCGTTCACCGACGTGCGTCCTGGTCCCCGACCGCGCCAGACCATCGACCCTACGGTTCTCTTTGGGCGCTGGAGCACAAGAAGCATGCGGCTTCCCGGCTGCGGCGCGTTTGTCGTTGAAGCTGGAACGCCGCCAGCGTGGGTCGATGTCCCGGAGCACACGCGATGACCCTGCATGAAGCGATGGTGGCCGTACTGCGTGACAAGACGCGAGAGGCTACGCCCAGCGAGATTGCCGCGTGGATCACTGATCGGAACCTTTTCCGTCGCACGGACGGCATGGTTGCCGGCGGCAGCCAGGTCAGCGCCCGAGCCCATAAGTACCCGCGCCTGTTTTACAAGAATGAGACGAAAGGCGACGTGTGGGAGTTACGCGAGTGGCTGGGCTAAGCATCGCTGACGCGTCGGGGCCGCCTCAGTAGCTTCTGGAGTTTGCGGTCCGACAGCCCGACGGCGGCAAGCAAGGCGATAATGGTGAAAGAGATGACACCGAGCCGCCAGAGCCAAATTCTGTGGCCCTTGTCACCGGCCACGACCGCCGCAAAGAACGCGAGTGTCAGCGCAACGACCGCGTCCACGATGAGAGTGCTGACGATCCCGACCGGGACAACCTTGAACAGCATGGAAGCTGGTCCTGGCTCCCGGTAGCAGAGCGGCCCCGAACAGAACCGTTGGGCGAAAGTCCTAGTTGCTACACAGAAACCCCAGCGGAACCAGACCTAGGCCGCGAAGACTCTGGCCGCGTTTAGTGAAGCTAGCGTACGACGTCTTTTGTCAGTGGCAGGTATAGCGTAGATTCCGCAGGTCGGACTCGGCGTCGGGAATGAAGTCTCAGCTCGTCCCTTGGCAGCAACTGGCCCGCGGCCATCGCCCTAAAGGATTGCCATGACCTCGGACGAACTCCGTGAAGAAATCAGCGAGATCCTCGGCCAGAGAATCGCGGGCTGGCAGATTCGGCAGATGCTCCAGCAATGTTCCGCCGGGAACTCGCCGCGTCAGGAGCTTGCTGGCGCCTCTCGGCATCGCAGGTGGACTGGGTCAAGGCGCGTGCGCACCTGCATCGCCGTACGAAGAAGCTCGCATGGAGGTGTCGCTTGGCTGGACCTGGTCCCTTGCTGCGGACCGACTGATAGTTGCCTAAGGGAAGGGTCACGTCGCGTCGGCGACCAGCAGGAAAAACATCCGTGCGGTGCTCCCACATTGGCCTGACGCCGGTGTCCTCTCAGAAGACGACGGCATAGGTGGTATCGATCTCCACGATCCGATGGCCAACGTCGTCTGGAAACTCCGGATCCGTTCGTTCATTGAGGTGGACGCCAGCCGACGTCCAGCTCAGTTCCGTCGTTCCGTCCCCCGGCTCCGGCCCGACCATTCCGTACGAGATCGGCACTCCGAGGAGATACGTGGTGGCCCACGGCAGGTGTTCGTAGCGACCACCAAGGAGCAGGCATACGACAATGAGGCCGACCAGGAGGGGCAAGTTCTCGAGGCCAACCACGGCCTCCATCAGGACGCCTGCGAACCGTATCGCCAGGAAATCCCAGAACCGCTGAATGCGGCGATTCGCCAAGTAGAACGTTCGCAGCGGATTGACTCCAAGAGACTACGGTTGACTCAAGGATGCAATGGGATCGCCTCGGCGATACTTCCCTTCGCTTCCCGATAGTCAGGGTCGTGCAAAACCGCCAGCACGAGGTGAAAGAGGTCTTCAATACCCAGCCCCAGGCGCTCCAGGTAGCGGCGGGCGGCGACTGTCAGATTGGGACGACTGGTGCCGAGCCGGTCATCTCCCAGGGTGTCTTCGTGCAGCCAGGCGGGAAAGAAGCTCGACAGCCCGTCGCCGAAGTTGTCGGCAAGGTGTCTGGTCACGGTTCCCCGTGAGAAGTCGTCTTTTGCTTCCCGTTCGCGACTCTCGAGCCACAGATTCCCCGCGAACACATGCGGCCGGTATTCGGCACGCTTTTCGTCGAGCAGCTTCGTGTCGCGTTCCCAATACAGCCAGCGGGTGTCGAAGGGCCGGTAGGCGTAGCGGACGAAGCCACTTTCTGTGGGACCGCCGCGTTTCAGGAGCGTGTCGCGAATTTCCCGCGCATCGAATCATTGCGTGCTGCGCATCACGCCCGGGTAAAGCCGGGCAATTTCCTCGTAGCTCAGGGCGGTATCAAAGTAGTTGGTCATTCGCGCTCGCAGCCGGTCCAGGTCCACATCGACCAAAAAAGCGTCGCGGCTGGTCTTGACTCCCGGAAACGACGTGGGAAACAGATCGGGCAGCGCCGGCCAGTCGAACCATTCCGGGCTGACGGCAATCGGCGCAAACGGCAGCCCCAGCGGGAGCACCGGCTCCATCGTCCCGTAGAGCACCCCCGGCACAGCCTCCGCCGTTTCCGTAAGGGCCTCCAGCTTGGCCTGACCCCACAGGTTGCGGAACTCGATGTTTGGCGCGGACGCGCGGTCGGTCTTACGTACCAGTGTGGCGATGGCCGTTCCGACCTGGATTCCAACCGGATCGTCGGCCGTCGAGAAGATGCTGGGGTCCGGCGAACCGTCGGGCGCCACCTTGCCAGTGCGAAACTTATCGCCGTTCAGGTTGTCGCGGATCACGTCAAAGGCCTCCAGGTACCGCTCCCGCATTCCCGGACACGACAGGCTGTCCAGCCACGAGTAGTTGGAGATGAAGCAGACCACGCCCTGCCCCGTCGTCTCGGCAATCCGCCGTTCCGCCATACGAAAAAAGCGCACATACAGGTCGTTCAGTCCCTGGCCCTCGGGCCGCCGCACCCGGCGAGTCGTCCTGTAGGCCGTCGAAAGCTCGCGCTCCTCGTCCACCGCCATGCCTGCAAAGCCGTTGTACGGCGGATTCCCCAGGATCACCAGGATCGGCTTGTCTTGCTTAACCTCGTCCGCTCGCTCGCGCTCCTCCTCAAACTCGGGAATCGGCAGCCGCGTCTGCGGCTGCGGTTCCCAGCCGGTCAACGCGTTGGTCAGGAAGATTCCCGCCCGTTCCGCCCCATCCTCCGCCAGCGGCGCGTTCAGGTCCTGCATGGTCAGGCCGACTTGCAGGTGCGCCACCACGAACGGCGCCGGCATGATCTCGAACCCGAACACCCGCTCGGTCGCCGCTTTCTTGACCCGCGCTCCGGTCAGCGCGCCAAGGCCCTGGCCTTGCAGGTTGTCGGCAATTCGCCGCAGTGTCTCGGCCAGGTACGCGCCCGTGCCGCAGCACGGGTCTAGCACGTACACGTTCTCGGCGGCCAGACCCTCGGCGATGCCCAGGTCGTCCTTCAGCGCCCGGTCCACCCGCGCCACCATGTAGCGCACCTCCTCCGGCGGCGTGTACCAGACCCCCAACTGCTTCCGTAGCGCCGGATCGAAGGCTTGCAGGAACGGCTCGTAGAAGTAGGTCACGGCTTGTCCCTCGTTGAACCGGGCGAAGAAGGCCTCCCGATCCACCCGGTTCAGCGCCGCCGCCGTCCAGTCCAGCACCTCCACCAGCCCCAGCGGCTGCAGGCGGTCCGGGTCCGAGACCTGCTGGAACAACGCCCGCATCACCGGTGCGCGCAGGTGCCAGACCGCAGTGCGCCATTCGAATGCA
>JAPOWQ010000026.1 GCA_026707585.1 Chloroflexota bacterium
CGGCGTCGACAGCGGCGCCGTGGAGCGACGCTCGCAGGTCGTCATTGCCCGAGGCGAAGAGCACCGCCTCCTCGTCGTCCAGCACCACGAGGGTCTGGCGCATGGCGCACACCCCGAGCGACCGGACACCGGCGCATTGCGAAGCCACCTCGAACACGCACGCCGCGACCTCGGACCAGATGCGGTCGACGTCGAGACTGCGCTCGAGGTCGGCGATAACGATCGGCCTGCGCCCACGCTTCCGCTCGGCGACCGCCCGGATCTGGCCCGTCGAATCCAGCGCCACCACGCGCGTCCCCGACGAGCCGATGTCGACGCCGAGATAGGCGGTCGCAGCGGTCATGAACGCGGGTTTGGCGGAACCGGATTGAGGAGTGGCTCGCCAGCCAGAAAGCGCAGGTAGTCGTCCACGATCATGTCGGAGTGCCGCGTCACGGTGTCGTCGGTGGCGCCGCCGATGTGCGGCAAGAGGATCACGTTCGGCGCCGAGAGCAGGGGGTGCTCGGGAGGCAGCGGATGCGTCTCGAACACGTCGAGCGCGGCGCCGGCGAGCCGGCCGTCCTCGAGGGCGGCGGCCAGGGCCACGGTGTCCACCACGCCCTCGCCGGTCGTGGCGACCAGGCGCGCCCCGGACGGCAGCCTGGCCAGGGCGGCGGAATCGATGAGGCCCTGAGTCTGGGGGAGCGCCGGACAGTGCACCGCGACCAGGGTTGAGGCAGCGAGCAGCTCGTCAAGCGACGCGGCGGTGCAGCCGAGCGCGTGCATCTCCTCGGCGGAAACTGCCGGGTCGCTGGCCAGAATCCGGCAGCCAAACGGTCGCAGCAAGGCGGCCGTGCGCCGCCCAATGGCTCCCAGGCCGATGATGCCGACGGTCTGCTCGCCGAGCTCCGTGCCGCGAAAGCCCGTGTATCCGGCGGTGGGATCGGCCCAGGCGCCTTCAGCAACGAACCGAGACGCCTCGATCACCGGGCGCACCAGATTGAGCATGAGCGTGAGCGTGAGTTCGGCAACCGCCTGCGAGTTTCGGCCCGGAGTGTTGGCCACCACCACGCCGGCAGCCGCGGCCGCGTCGAGGTCGACGTGGCCGTGGTCCACGCGGCAAATCCCGACGAACCGCAACGTCGGCGCGCTGACAATCGTTTCCTCGAATACGAAGTCCGCTTCGATGAACAGGGCGCCATAGCCGTGCTCCTCGATCTCCGCCGCAAGTTCGAGCGGATCGACCAGTTCCTGGGTTTCGGTCCAGGGGCGCAGCGTGAGATCGGCGACACGCCGCAGACGCTTAACCGCGGGTCCGGCCAACTCGACCAGGCTGAGCACCCGCGGGCGGCGGCTGGGCTGGCTTTGCGCGTTGGTCATAAAGCAGGCACCATCGGGAACTGGC
The DNA here is from genome assembly GCA_026707585.1 of Chloroflexota bacterium. Taxonomy (GTDB): domain Bacteria; phylum Chloroflexota; class UBA11872; order UBA11872; family UBA11872; genus UBA11872. Next base: position 1,385 of record JAPOWQ010000026.1, read on the forward strand.
CGATCCTGGCCAAGGGGGCATTGTGAACCGAATTCTCGATCGCGTTCGTGAGCCGGCCGACCTGCGCCAGCTTGCCGCCGACGAGCTGGCGGCCCTGGCCGACGAGATTCGCGCCGAAATCATCGATACGGTTCAGGCCAACGGCGGTCATCTCGCCTCGAATCTTGGAGTGGTCGAGCTGACGCTGGCCCTGCACCGGGTCTTCGAAAGCCCCCGCGACCCGATTATCTGGGACACGAGCAACCAAGCCTACGCGCACAAGCTCGTCACGGGACGCGCCGACGACTTCAAGAGCTTGCGCAAACCGGGCGGGTTGTCGGGATTTGCCGCGCGCGAGGAGAGCCCGCACGACGTCATCGGCGCCGGTCACGCCGGAACGGGCGTGTCGGCCGGCGCGGGCGTTGCCCTCGCCAGCCGTGTCCACGGCGACGACGCCTCGGTCGTCACGGTGATCGGAGACGGGGCTTTCACCTCCGGCGTCGTCTTCGAGGCGCTGAACCATGCGGGCGATCTCGGCTTGCCGCTGGTGCTCATTCTGAACGACAACGGAATGTCGATCTCGCCCAATGTCGGGGCGCTGGGCCGCAACCTGGGTCAGGGTCGGCACTACGACTGGACGCCGCCCGCTCCAGACAGCCGCTTCACCCCGTCCCAGCGCGAAACCGCGCCCACCTCACCTTCGGGCTCGGCCCAGGAGTTCTTTGGGGCGTTTGGCTTCGCCTACGAGGGTCCCATCGACGGTCACAACCTTCGCGCCCTGGAAGAGGCGCTGCAGGCGGCCAAGGCGCTCCGCCGACCGGTCGCCGTGCACGTCTTCACGCAGAAGGGCCGCGGTCTCCCCGCCGCCGAGAGCGATCCGGTGACGCTGCATCAGCCGGGCACGGCTCAGGCGGTCGGAGCCACCGCCGCGCCGAGCTATAGCAAGGTTTTGGCGCAAACCCTGGCCGAGCTGGCGCGCGACGACCCGCGAATCGTCGCGGTAAGCGCGGCCATGCTCGAAGGCACCGCGCTCGCGGACCTGCAACAAGCGCTGCCCGGACGCGTGCACGACGTGGGCATCGCCGAAAGCCACGCCCTTGCCTTGGCCGCCGGCCTGGCCACCCAGGGCCTGCGACCGGTGGTGTGCATCTACTCGACCTTCCTCCAGCGTGCGTTCGACCAGATCGTGCACGACATTGCGATCCAGGAGCTGCCGATCGTGCTGGGCGTCGATCGCGCCGGCGTCGTGGGTGACGACGGCCGCACGCATCACGGCGTGCTCGACCTGGCCTATCTGCGCGCCATTCCCAACCTCGTCGTCGCCGCGCCCAAGGACGAAAACGAGTTGCGGCACCTGCTGGCAACCGCCATCGCCTCGGATCGGCCATTCGCGATTCGGTATTCGCGCGGCGCGGGCCGCGGGGTGCCCTGCGACGAGCCGCTGGGTCAACTGCCCATCGGTCGCGGCGAGGTGCTCCGCGAAGGCGATAGCGTCGCCCTGCTGCCGATTGGGTGGGCCGTGCATCCGGCGCTGAAAGCCGCGGATATCCTGGCCGCCGACCACGGCATTCACGCCACGGTCGTCAACGCGCGCTTCGTCAAGCCGCTTGACGCGGAGCTGATCGTGCAGGCGGCTGAGCGAACGGGACGCGTGGTGACGATCGAGGACCACAACCGCATGGGCGGCTTCGGCAGCTCCGTGCTCGAGCTGCTGGCCGACCACGGCCGGCGCGACATCACGGTGAGCCGCCTGGGCCTGCCGGACCAGTTTCTCGATCACGGACCGGCGGACAGCTTGCGCGCGGAGCACGGCCTGAGCGTCGATGGCATCGTGGACGCGGCGCGTCGGCTGGTGAATCAGCCCGCCGGCGAGGAGTCGTCCGCGGCCGACTGGCCGTTGCCCGTCGAAGAGCGCCCAACCACCCCCTAGGACTTCCTCGGGCGATGAAAATCACCGAAGCCGTCTCCGACATTAGGAATCAAGACCTCGTCCTGCCCGAGTTTCAGCGTGAGTATGTGTGGTCAAGGGAACAGGCCAAGCAACTTCTAGTTTCGTTGACCCGCAGATACCCGGTCGGAGGCCTCCTCTTTTGGAAAACCCAAGAACCTCCAGAGCTCAAGAATGTCGACACAATGCCGGAGCGCCTTGGCACCGTCCAGGTGATTTTGGACGGACAGCAACGATTGACTACGCTTTATTTGCTGATTTCGGGCGAAATCCCGCCGTATTATCTTAGCCGTGATATTACCAACGATATTCGGGATCTATACTATAATTTATCGGACGGCGATTTCCAATACTTTCAGCCGGTGCGAATGAGAGACAACCCTCGCTGGGTTCGAGTGGTTGACTGCTTTGACGGGGATACTGTGGATGTGTTTCGGGTTGCCCAAGAAACGGTAGGCGAAGATGAGTCGGCATTTCAACAAGCGAAGCTTTACGAATTCCATCTGAGCAAACTCCGAAACATCCGGGACGCCGATCTACCAGTCCAGGTAGTACCTGACGAAGCCTCTCTCGACGACGCGATCGACGTTTTCGACAGGCTCAATAGTCAGGGCACTCAACTGACTGAAGCTGAGCTAGCCCTCACTCACATTACCGGCAGGTGGTCCCAGGCCAGGAGGACTCTGAAGGCCAGAATGGATGATCTACAGCAACAAAGATTCGAATACGACTTGACTTTCATGACACGAGCATTGGTGTGCACTGTCACTGGTCACGCCCTCTTTGAACACATTCATTCGGTGGAGAGAAATCGCCTAGAGGACGGGTGGTCAAAGCTCTCGAGAATACTGGCATATCTCACCCATGTACTTCCTGGCCGAGCCTACATTCATTCAACTCGGGAAATGAGCTCAACGAACCCCCTTATTCCGATCGTTCGATTTCTGACACTTAACGACTGCAAGTTTCAGTCGGAGTCATCCCTTCGGCGGGCGTTGCACTGGCTGTACCTCGCGCTGGTACATCAGCGATACACAAGCCAGACCAACACGCGCCTGGAGCATGATGTGACGGTCGTAAACAGGGAAGATGCCCCGTGGGAGTCCTTGTTGAACCAGATCGTCGACCAGCGCGGTCGCTTGGAAGTGTTGCCGGATGACTTTGAGGGACGCGGCGCCTCACACCCGCTCTATCGAATGAGTCTCGCGTTGGTCAAGGCCAATCGTGCTGTGGACTGGTTCAATGGCTTATCGCTGACTACGCCTGTGGACGACACCTTCGGGATCCACAGCCACCACATCTTCCCCCAAAGCGAGCTCTACAAGAACGGCTTTAGCCCGGACAGCCATGTCGACCGGAAGCTCGTGAATGCAATAGCGAATAGGGCCTTTCTGAGTGGTCCAACAAACTTGAGTATCGGGAGTCGAATCCCGGAAGAGTATCTTCCGGAAGTCGAGGCGAGGTTCCCTGGGGCCCTCGAGAGCCAGTTCATTCCGATGGATAGTGAGCTTTGGAAGCTGGGACGGTACCGGGACTTTCTCCGCGTCCGGAGGGAACTACTCGCTACCGGTGTCAATCAATTGCTTGAGAATCTGGCTAATGAAGAGGGGCCGTCACCTACCCGACCCGTGAGCGAGCTAATCGAGCTGGGAGAAGGAATGGGTCTCGAATTCAAGAGCACTCTACAGTGGGATGTCGTAGCGGGTCGTCGGAACAAGGGTCTTAGGGATGCAGTTCTCAAGACGATAGTGGCGTTTATGAATACGGAAGGCGGAACATTGTTGATCGGCGTCGAAGACAGCGGACACGTATTCGGGATGGATAGGGACTTGAGTCTCGTCGGAGGGTCGCAAGACAGGTTCCTCCAGCAACTGAGTTCGCTCGTCGTGGACAGGATTGGAATCCAGTACAGCCCCTACGTC
>JAPOWQ010000004.1 GCA_026707585.1 Chloroflexota bacterium
GGCTGCGGGTGGTCAACGCCGACGAATCCGAACTCTACGCCAGCGCCAAGATCACGGTGCAGACGTCCGAGAGTCCGCCGCCCGAGCGGGTGGAGGATCCGCCGCCTGGGTCGGGTCCGCCGGTATCCACCGATCCTGAATGCCCGGCGATCAGTGCAACAGCGGTGCTTCCCGCGAACGTGCAAGTGGACGTGGTGCCCCAGCCGCGGCGCCGGGCCAGCCTGTGCTGGTCCCCCAGTCTCTTCGGAGAATCCTACTTCGTCCAGGCCACGGACAACCTCAGTAATCTCCACGATACCGACAGGTCGGACTGGCATCAAATCCAGGGCACGATGGAGCAAGACCACGTGGCCGACAAGGCTCAGCGCCTCCAACTCAATCTCGAACAAATCATGACGAAAGCGGGCACGGTCATCGGCCTTGCCGAGAACGCCGCGTATGGCATCAGAATTGGCATGAGGGACGATCAGGATAGAGTTTCGTATACCAAAGCGATCATCATCATTGACACGCCGATCACGGTGGCTAACGGCAACAGCGCGGGCTCGAATTCTGCTGAAATCAGATGGACTTCAGTAATGAGTATCCTGAACGATACTAGCTATACTGCCGGTACGTATGACCTGCGATATCGACCGGCGACTGCAGATCATGCGAAGGCTGATTGGAGACCGACGAATCTTGGCGCTTTTGTCTCTCCGAAAACGAACGTGACAAGCCCGTCAACGTTGACTGGACTTGCAGCTCGCCAAGTCTATGCCATTCAGTTAATCTACCGAGAGGGATCCAGCACTTCCAATGATAGCGATGTCTTTGCTGCCCGGGACTCCTATGTCTGGTCGTCAGCGACTCCGGCAGCAGCTTCCGAGTCCAGTTCACCAACATGGGTCGCGGGCATGCCATTGCGATACCCGCTGCCCAGCACGACATACGAGTATCGGATCTGTGAGGACACGTTCCCCGTAGGCAAGCAGAGTGACTGGTCCGCTTTTATCCAGCATGCCTTTGAGCAATGGGAACTGGCCACTGGCGGCGTCGTGACCATGACGTATAGCAGCGAAGCTTGCACCGACTATTCGAACGTCGTCAACGCGGTCCTTAAAGAAGTCCGTTCCCGTACGGGCCTCCCTGATACCAGTTTCTATAATGCCGTGGATGCAATCCTAAAGAGCCTTCGGTGGACCGACATACGACCAAACCAGATCGCCGATAGTCGCCTCAATGAAGTCATCATGCTCGATGACATCGATTGGAGTGTTAAGCCGTTGGGAGTTTCAAACTACGATAGGCGGCGTGAGTTTGCATTCTCAGAGTTCGCCAAGGATCTGGGTTTTGGGCTTCCCGATTGCTGGGGAGATCATCGAGATAATTCGACGATTGCGTGCGCGCGTCCAACAAAGCGCGTAGGATACGAGGGATATACGACCGATATCTTCCTGCGAAGAACCAGGGTCGAGCACGATCCTCTGGCCCTCCCTGGTGGTGACGCGAATGTGGATCCTGGCGATATCTCGTTCAATGCGTGTCCTGCCGTATCTGAATTCAGCGTTTATGGCGTATTGGTTCACGAGGCCGGCCACGCGCTTGGCATTCGCAGCCAGCATGGGGACTACTCGACGCACCCGGCGTCTGGAGACACCGTCATGACGAAATGGATTACTAATATTAACTGTTCGCCTCACCCTCTCGACGTGTTGGCGATGCGTGCGTTGTACCAGTCGCGGTAGGGCTCACAATGCTCGAACTCAGCACTCGTGCAGGAAGATGGCGGGCGTCGCTCGCTTCGTTGACGCTTGCGGTCGCGCTGAGCATGGCGGGCTGTGGGAACGAGACGTTTCCCGACATCGATCGTGTGCCTGACGCCATGTCGCGGAAACCGATGGTTTACCCACAATGCCCCGGCCTCAATCGCGAATGGCTGCAAGAGCCGACGGGCCTGCATGAACCGGATAAGGAGGTCCATACCCTTGAGCTCCAGTGGCTGCCGGACGGGTCGGGGGTGCTGTTCACCAATGGCACGCGGCTTTACACCGCCGCGGCCGACCCGCCCGGCTTGCAGCTCCTCCACGACGCCGCCGGTGAAATAGCCGTTGAGACGACCGGCGGCGACTGGACGGGTCGCGGCATCACCGGGGCTCTCTACAGGTCTGATTTGACCGACGATTCCGAGGTGACGTCGGACGGGCCGGTGCGGTTTGCCGCGGAGCGACTGACGGCGGCGAGCATCGCCGCCGATGGGTCCAGGATTGCCGTGGCGGTGTGTCGCAAGCCGGCGGAAGGGCAGACGTACGGCGCGCTGGCGGAGGGTGATCTCGATGTCCCGGCCGGGACGATCTGGATCGCCATTATCCGCGATCTACACGAGATTATCGTTTGGCATCGTGGGCGCGGGACGACGGAGCGGCTGGCGATCGGCGGCCGGCCGACATGGTCGCCGGATGGGCAGCGACTGGCGTTTCTTTCCTACTACGACCACACCACTGGCGCGCGCGACGGTGTCCGGTTGAACGTACTGGACATTAATGACGGCCAGGTATGGGAAGTGGCGCACTCGGCATTTGGCGCCCCGCAATGGTCGCCCGACGGAGGGCGGATTGCGTTTGTTCATGGACAGGGGCCGATGCGGGCGGCGTTCACGCCAGGTAACGTCCTGCGTGTCGTGACGGCGGACGGCGTTCACGGATCGCAGGTGGAAGTGGCCGTCGACGTCGTGAGCGATCCGGCGTGGTCTCCAGACGGGCGCCGGCTGGCGTTTGCCAAAGCGGATGGGGACGACGTCGCGCTTTTCACGATGGCGGCCGACGGTGCTGATCTGCAGCGTATTGCGACCGTCGAGATCCGGCGGCCGTACCGTGCTCCTTGGCGTCCCACCTACGCGTGGGTTCCGCTGGTGGCGTGGTCGCCGGACGGGGCGCACGTGTTGTACACCTGCGGGGCGCACGTCTGCGTCGTCACGACCGACGGTACGCCTGTCGGGCAATCGCCCGTACCTCTGCCCAACGGAAGCCTGGCGGCCTGGTCGCCGGACGGCACGCGGATTGCCGTGGGGACGGTGGGCCTGAACCGGTCGTCCGTTTCGGTGCGTTCGGGACGCCAGGTAGTGCTGTACACCATGGCACCCGATGGCAGCGAGGCGCGGGTGCTGGTGGCGGCGGACCCTAATGCCCGCGAGCGGTTGATTGCGGTCGAGGCTGAGGAACGGCCGTGAGCGAAGGGCGACTGGGACGCGCTACGGCCCCGGTGAGCCCGGAGCCGCGGGCACCGTCGCCGTTCACGCGGCCGGGCTACGACGACGCGACGTGGATTGAGGGCTGCGCGCCGGGGGGTGACGCGGTGGTGCGGCTGGAGTCGCAGGATGACTCGGTGCTCCACGACCGCTGGGATCTCACGGTGGCGGTGCAGCGAGCCGGCCGGGTGGCGCGACTGGTGGTGAGTGGCCGAGACGCGGAGTTGCACGTGGACTGGATAGCGTCGACGGACGGCTCGGACGTGCAGGTGCTGATGCCTGGCGGCGTGGCGATGATGGCGGCGCACTCGGGCTACGAGGTCGCCGAGGCGGCGAACGCCGCCTGCCGCGAGGGCTGCGTGGTGCCCGCTCCGTCGAGCAACCCCGGGCTGGTGGCGGACCGGCAGACGCTGCTGGGGCTGCGAAACCAGTTGGCCGGCTATGTCCTGCTGAACTGGGGCCCCGGCACACCGCTGGCGCAGTGGGTGGGCGTCCAAGTGAGCGGCGAGCCAGCGCGGGTGACGGGGCCGAACTTCCGGTTCCGGCACCCGGATCACTATCTCGGTGGCTGCCTGGATCCCGGATTCGCGGCGCAACTGGCCGAGGTCAGCAACGTCAAGCTCTGTGGCTCGGGAAGCGCGCCATGACGCTTGGGTGCGCCGTGGCAGGCCAGGGCCGGCCGGTGCTGCGAGTCTTCCTGATGGGGCTGCTGCTGGCGGCGCTGACCGCGAGCTGCGCCGACAGCGAGGCGTCGGATGGTGTAGCGGCGGCAGCGTCCGTCTCCGAGGCGCGGGGCGCCCTCGATTCGGGTGACGGCCCGGCGAGGGTCGCGGCGGCGAGATCGCAGGGGCCGGCCGCGACCGTGGAGGAGCTGTTGAAAGACGGCCTGCGCCTGGCCGGCGCGTCGCCAGTGCACCTGGCGATCCGGGGCACGCCGACGGCCACCTCGGTGCGCTGCGCCTGGCGTGGGGTGGCGCGGACCGCGCAGCAGCGCGAGGGCGCGATCCGCTTCTGGCTGCAGTTGGGGCCGACCGACACGATCCCGGACGTGGCGACCCTTGAGTTGCTATTCGCGGCGACGCTCGACACGCTGGATCCGAAGTATCGCGAGACAGCCAAGGCCAATTTCCTGGCGATCGCGCGGGGCGGGGAGTCGATGGACTACCTGTTCCTGACCTGTTTCGCGGACTACGCGGTGACGAACTTTCTGCTGGGCAGCGGGACGACGCCGGCGACGGTGACGGTGGCGTACGACCGGATGGACGAGGCGGCGTCCTACGAGCTGTACGTGCGGGAGCACGAGGCGGGGACCTATGGATCCGATCCGCTGCAGACGCGGGGGGCGTACGAAGCGGGGCTGCAGGCGCGGGTGGTGGCGGCGGAGGCGGCCCTGAGCGCCGAGATCGGCGGCCGCGAGGCTGTCGTCTTCCTCGCACCCATGGGCGCGCACAACGCCATCGGGTTCGAGGCCTGGCAGGCGGTGGCGTCGTGGGCGGTGGTGACGGACGACAACAACGTGGTGCAGGCGATCAGGGACGACACGCCGGCCGGCGATCCGGAGCACACGCAGCCGCTGGCCGATCTGTCCACCCGCATCACCACGGCGGCGACGACCGACGCGCACGCGACCACGCGGGTAACCACCGTGGGCGGGTTGCAGCCGCACTACCGCGACACCCTCAAGGCCTACGCCGACATCACCCCCGGCGACGGGCAGACCACCACCTTCACCCCGGCTCAGCCCCCGGCGGCGCCCACCTGCACCAACGGCACGGTGGTGCCCAGTCCCGACGCCAACCGCGAGCTGGTCAAGGACTGCGAAACGCTGCTGGCGGCCAGGGACACGCTGCGGGGGACGGCCACCCTGACCTGGAGCACGGGCTCGGCACTGAGCGGCTGGACCGGCATCACCACCGGCGGCACGCCGACGCGGGTGACAGGGCTGAACCTGGCCAGCCAGAGCCTCACCGGCACCATCCCGTCGGCCATCGGCCACCTGTTC
>JAPOWQ010000071.1 GCA_026707585.1 Chloroflexota bacterium
CCAATGTGTTCACCATGTCTCCGAACATGTGTTCATGATGTCCCCGGTCCGCACAGAGGGAGAGGGCAGGGTGAGGGTGGCTGCCACCCCCAGCACCCCACGTCGAGCCAGCCGCAACCAACGCCAATTCAACTGCCTCTTTCTCTTCGCCATGTAGGCGCACGCCGCTCCCGCCATCCATTAACCTGCCGCCTGCCCGAAACCCTTCAACTAACACCCAATGCGCATCGGCCTCGTCACCCTCTGCTCCCTGCGCGGCCAGATCGACGCCAACCTCCAAAAGATCGAAGCCTTCACCCAGCAAGCCGCCGCGGAAAGCTGCGACCTCGTCCTCTTCCCCGAGTTCTCCGTCCACGGCCCCTGGGTCGCCTACGACGCCGACGCCGACCCCGCCGAGCTCGAACGCCAGGCCGAACCCATTCCCGGCCCCTCCACCGAGCGACTCACCCGGATCGCCGCCACCCACGGCGTCGCCATCGGCGCAGGCATCGCCGAACGCGGCCTCGCCCCTAAGCCCTTCAACGCCTACGTCATCGTCGATGCCGACGGCGTGCAACACGTCCAGCGCAAGCTCCAGCCCACCACCAGCGAGATGGACTTCTACCGCGGCGGCGGCGACCACATGGCCCCGTTTCGCCTTGGCGAGACCTCTATCGGCGTCACCATCTGCGCCGACAATGAATCCCCCGTCATCCACGACACCCTGGTCGGCCTCGGCGCCCAAGTCATCCTTCAGCCCCACTTCGACTGCATCAAGGACTTCCAGAACGCCGGCCAGTCATGGGACCAGATCCTCGACTTCAACCGCCGCGACACCCTCAAGCGCCGCGCCGAAAACCTGGCCCAGCGCCTCGGCGTCTTCGCCCTCTACTTCGACGCCAAGGACCCCCGCGCCGGCTTCCACGAACGCCCCCACTGGCCCCACCGCGTCACCGGCCGCTCCGCCGCCTTCGCCCCCGGCGGCCACCTCCTATCCCAAAACCCCGGCAACCACGAATCCCTCCTCACCATCAACATCGACCCAACGGCCTTGCGGAAAGTCTGAACACTCCTTCGTGATGCTGGCCTAAGCGGCCATCCAAGCGGACCTGGCCGAATGACACCACGTAGCCCGTCCGCCGCTGCCCCCCTTACTCACCGTCCTGGGGAACCAGTTCAGCTATACGGACCAAGTTGAGATCCTGAGGTCGACGACGCGCCAGTTCTAGCCTGAAGGAGCCTGTGTGTCAGGGATGAACGCGAGGGCAAGCCTGTCTCCATCCGGCGACTCTGCACCGGAATTGATCCTCTCGCTGGGGATCTAGCGGCTTAACTTGCTACCCCATGTCAAGCCCAGAACTGGAGACTGCCTTGACATGGAGTGGCTCCATGCTGTTTAAGGCATTTACCATCTGACAAGGGCGTCAGCGGTTACGTCGACCGCACGCCAAGGAGGATCGAGCGTATGGATACAAGTGGACCGCTCTATTGGTTGACCTTCACTCAATTTTTGATGACCGCGCTGATCATCCACGTCTCAATCGGTGTGTATGGATCATACTATCTCGTTAGGAGTCTAGCTTTTCATCATCCCGACACAGGCAATTCTAATGTGCATTTTTTCCGTAAGACCGACGACGGATCACTTGCGAAAGATCAGATGACCGTACCGCGGTCTGCGAGGGAGATTCCATTTCCCGGACTGCTCACCTGTGCGCTGTTAGGAGTTGTCGGCATTTTCCTGTGGCTCATCCTCATTTCTCTATCGCGTTGGCTACCTCGACTTCGGACAGCTATGTTCTACTTCCTATTCTTCGATGGATCTTCCAGGTGGTACAGATAGTAGATGTCGACAGGTCAAATTTCTTTTGGCGGGTGCGAGAGTCCGAGTCTGTAGTCATCGGCTCATCTGTGTCGAGGATCTCCGGATCGCGCCGGATCGCGTGGGCGGATCTATGTGAGCCTTGTCTCTGCCAGGCAGAAGCCTGTAGTCCAGTTATCGGGCGAACCCTAGTTCCCATCTGACCTCTTCCGTCGTTACCGTTACGGCAACGCTGTCGCTGGAGACTTGCTGACCTGTACTGAACGCGTACTCGATGAGGCTGCCGATCTCCTCAACACGTCTTGCTCCAATACTCTCGTCGCATCGGAATCCGATGAGCCCCAATTGGTGAGCGCTTCGCCGGGTTATGCCAAGTTGTGTCCTTATGATTGACCTGAAATGTCTGACGTTCCAAGTAACTACGATGGCCTCGCGAAGTTCTGCAATGCGTGCGACTGCTTGGTCTGGCGCGCGCGAATTCTCGTCGCGTACATAGATGGTTTCATGGCCCAGGGCTTCAAACGCCTTGGCGGTGGAATCTGGCACATTTTCGTCGATCAGCAACCGCATGGAGCTCGAATCACCGCGTGGACATCATGAAAGCTACGTTGCCAATGCTGCGGCTTCGGTCTCATGCAGACGAATAGCCTCGCGCACGTCTGCCGGTTCTAAGCGCGGATACTCCTCGATGATCTGTTCTGTTCGATATCCGGCCTTATAAAAGTTCCAAATGGCTGACGTGGGGATGCGTGTTCCAGCAATGACCCGTTGGTTATGCGCAACGTACCGGTGCCGCGAAGTCTGACCGATCTCCTCCGCTTTTCGCTCGCGCATTCGCCGTACTAGGTTCAGCATCTTGTCGCTGACCTCTTGCAGGTCAATGGTGAATGTCGTCTGCGACTTGGTGTTGGCCACCATGAACGACTCGTCGTTGACCTCAAAAAAAATGGTGCGCTCGCCCTCGCGCTTGTAGAACCGAAGATTGGCCCACGGAAAGTCGTTGTGCTCGTGAAGCATGCCGGCTGCACCCCGAAGCGCCTGGAGCGACGTGTGCTGGCGTAGCAGGGCCAGCGTCCGCAATCCAACGACATCTCGGAACGAGTAAACGCGCGAGTAGGGCCCCATACGCAGTGATCCGGCCTCTGGCTTGAAGAACCCCGTCTTGTCCCAGTAGCGCAGTTGGCTGCGTGACAGTTCAGTCAACTCACACACCTGGTCAGCGGTGAACGCACCAATCGGACCGTCGGGCGAAATGTCAGTCGACATGTTGCTCGACGCTCCTGTCCAGGCCTTGGCTTGCAGACCGATCCAGTATGCGAGCGCTTCAGGAACTCGCGTAAGGGGACCCCAGTGTGACCGTATCACGCTTGCGCGGCATTTCACACGCGTCAAGCACCGTGGGCGGTAGCCACGTGACGCGCTTTCCCCAGTCCTCCTGAGGTAAATCTGTTCGGCGACGACTCGGAGTCTCAAACATCACGCAGCCTCACGACGCGCAGTCGTCGGCTCTAGGACACGGGCGCCGCACTGGTGGCTCGTTTTAGGGACCCTCTGGAGCAACGGCCTGGTCGGCCTTTGACGGCAATCGCCGCAGGATGGCCTTGACGTCCTCCCGCAGACCGTCGATGTCTGCCTGAAGTCGCTCGACCGAACGCTCGACGCCAGACAATCGCCCTTCAACCCGCCCCACGCTCCACGCAAGTCCCACAACCGACAGAACTACGAAAGCGTTCAGCCCCAGAATGGCGCCCAATTCAGCCGTCATGGCGGTTCCTCCTTCGCGAAAGCCCCTCCACCCACTGTTCAGCAGGCGACGGCCAGTAGTTATCCGGTGTCCTATTGCCTATTGAGAATCGACAGTGTCGCCGCAATCTGTAGGCTAATCTCCATTGGGCAGTCTTGGCTGCAGATGATAAGATGCTGCGTGGTTTTGGTCAGCCACATGCCAAACGGAGCGCTGAGGTGAAGGAGTCGCGCGAGACACGGAAGAAGCGGATCCAACAGGTCAAAGACAATGACGATGGCATTCCGAGGCTGACGAAAGAAGATATTCGGAGACTCGACGAGCGCTGGGAAGGCGTTCCTATGGATCAGCCTCTGAAGGTTGAGGACGCACAACGAGTCTATGCTAATTAGCTGACTGGTTTCTCCTGGAATTGCTGTCGATCAGATCAATGACATGTCGGATATTGACAGCAATCCCGATTCCTGAATTGACGCTATCTGGATCAATTTTGAAGCTCGTCATTACCCCGGCGATTTGAATGTTGGTTGTTTGGTCTTGATAGCAGATGAGGGGTCCGCCACTGAACCCCCGATTGGCATGACCATCCACATATAGCAGGTTGGCGCCATGCCAGGAGTCAACACCGCTAAGTACACCTGACTTCGCCAGCGGGTACGGAAAGTCGCATGGCGACCCTCCCCGCATCTCCAGCGGGAATCCTAGAAAGTAGATCTGCTGCCCTATTGTTATGCCGGCTGAAGATGCTGGGACAACCGCGTCTTGCGGGCCAATGGCGAGTGGCGATGAGAGAACGGCAACGTCGATCTCCCCGGAGCCTCTGCCTACGACATCAACCTCCAGGCTTTTCCACGCGCCATCGTGGAATACCTCGATTGTGTTGCCGCCGATAGCCTCTATGACGTGTCGGGCGGTAACTAGGTATTGCCAATTGTTGTAGTTCAATGTGAAGGCCGTACCGCTTCCACTAGATTCTCCGCATCGAATATGAAACACGCTTCGCAAGACGTAAAGCGGAATCATGTGGCGCTCTATCAGTGCGCTTGGACAAGCAATCCCACAGGTCCGGCGCCCTACTCCACCTTCGTCGGCAACCTCAGCAAGATGGCCTTCACGTCGTCCCGCAGACCGGCCATTTCAGCTTGGAGTCGCTCAACCGAGCGCTCAACCCCGATCAGCCGCCCTTCAACCCGCCCCACGCACCACGCGAGGCCGACAGCCGAGAGAATTACGAAAGCGTTCAGCCCCAGAATCGCGCCCAATTCAGCCGTCATGGCGGTTCCTCCGCAGCGAAAGCCCCGGGACCTCGCCGTTCACCCGACGCAGCCCAAGGGTCAGCAAACAACCGCCCTTTCGAGATTCTATCCCAATGAAATCGACCCTCTCCTGCAGACCATGTCGCACGTTGACAGTTCTGTGACATACGCTCGGGTTAGCGATGCGATAGAGGCACGACCATGACACCGGAATTGATCTTCTGGCTGGTCGGCTTACTGATCGTCATTCTGAGTGGCGGGGCGGCCTTGGCGTGGTTGATCGTGGCCGGACAGGCAAGTCTGCGCAGGGACCTTGGCGAGCGGATGGGCATGCTGGAAGCGCGCATGTCCGCGATGGAAAACCGCATGTCGTCGGTGGAACGTGAACTTGGGCGCACGCAAGGGCTGGTGGATGGCTTGCGTGAAGCGCTGACAAGCTCAAAGCAGACGGACTGATCCAGCCGGACACAATCGCCGGGCGGAGAAGGAGCCGAGCGTCATGCCGCCCGCACGAGATTCCGATGCAACCGTCCAGGCCCGCGCCAGACGCGACCCGGAGTTCCGGGATGGCCTGCTGCGCGAGGCCGCCCAGGCGCTGCTGCGCAGCGACACCGAGGTTGGCAACACCCTCGCGGACCTCGTCTCCGCCACCAACGACGAGCTTCTGGAACACCTCGAAGACGCGGAAGACTTAGCCATCGTCTCCCAGCGACTGGCCGACGCGACGACTTCTGACTACATCCCGCATGCGGAGATTGAGGCCGAGATCTACGGTGACGCCGGTCCCCGACCCCGCTGACGCCAGTCCCGTCGGCCGTGGTACCGGTTATCCGAGCAGCGCGATCAGGATCCCGGTCACCTTGCCCAGCACGTTGATGACAACGAGCAGAAGCAGTCCGGCGAACCACTTCGTCAAGCGAGTTTCGAGGTTGGCGAGGTCGGCCTTCGTCGCGAGGTGGTTGTAGGCCCCTTCCAACCGGGCGAGGCGTTCCGCTTCTGTAGCCATCGGCTCCTCCGTTGCGAGGATCCCTGGACCCGGTCGAGCGTGCGGCGCGGGCCAGTACTCGGAATACGTCCGCCCTTGCGAGATTGTACCCGCGAGCGACCAAACATCGGCCGGCGACTCTCGGCATGGATCGTGGATCGCTCGGTGCTGGGAACTCCCGCCGAGAAGCCGAGTCCCGTAGGGGCGCCCCTTGTGGGTGCCCTCTTCCGTTCGAGGTCCTATTCCGCGCACCGCTGCAACTGCGTGCGCACTACGACGTCCACGGCCGCGGCGCTCTTCACCCTCTCCAAGGGGAGAGGCAGAAGCCGTCCACGGCATTCGGTGAGGGGTCCCCCGCTCTACCAAGCCACCAGCCCCACCCCGTTCGTGGTGAGCCGGGCCAGAGTCCGTCGGCGGCCCGTGTCGAACCACCCTCGCCGGCACCCAAGCCGGACTCGCCCCTCTTCACCCTCTCCAAGGGAAGAGGCAGACTCCGGCGTCTTCGCCGGAATTCGGTGAGGGGTCTTCCGCGCAACCAACCCCACCCCAACCCAAATGTCTTGCCCCGCGAACCACTCCCTCGAAGACTGAGATCTTCCGCTCGAAGCGCTAATCCCGCCGCAACCGCGTCGTCACCCAGGTCTGCACCCCCAGCATCCGCTGCGCCGAGTACAGCAGGAACACTGCAAACAGCGCCCGCAGCACCACCCGCGGCAGCCACTGCGCCACCTGCGCGCCTCCGAACCCGCCGATCAGTCCGCCGATCCCGATCGTCAGCGCCCGCCGCACGTCCACGTGACCCAGCCGGTAATGCTGCGTGGCGCCTGACAGCGCCGTCGGAATAATCACCGCCAGGCTGATGCCTTGCGCGATCACCTGGTCGATCCCCATGAAAATCACCATCGCCGGCACCATCACGATCCCGCCGCCCACGCCCATCGTCCCGCTAACCAGCCCCGCCACCACGCCGGTGATCACCGCGGCGATGATGCGTTCCGTGCCCTCCAGGTGCAGCAGGGCCACGTCCTGCAGCGAAACGAACATGCGCAGCGCCCCCGCCAGCAGCACCAGCGCGAACAGCCGCCGCAGCAGCTTCTCGTTGATGTAGGCCGTCAGCCGCGCACCAATCGCCGCAAACACCACCGACGTAGCCGCCAGCGCCAGCGCCACCGACCAGTCGATCGGGTTCGAGGTGGCGTAGCGAAGGGTGGCTGCAAACGCCGTCGGTACGATGATGGCCAACGACGTCCCGTGCGCACGGTGCTGTGACATCCCCAGCAGGCCAACCATCAGCGGAATCAGAATGATCCCGCCGCCCACCCCGATCAGCCCGCTGACCACGCCCCCGGCCAGCCCGATCCCGATCAACACCAGGACCGGCGCCTGTCGTTCGGTCGTCGTCGCCGCCGCGCCTTCCATCGGCGGAGTATATGGACCCCACCCCGTCCACCGCCCCAACCCTCACGTCACCCACCGCTCACCCTCACCCTTGCCCTCTGTCTCCCAACAGTGTACACTAGCCCCGATGCCCCCGCAACCCCCCTTCCCAATGCCCCCACCCCACCCGCCACTACCCACCACCGCGCCCACCAACGCCCCCCCGCGCCCCGAGGCCACCTCCTCTTCCGCCCTCGCCCTCGAGAGGGGCCTATGCGAAACGCCCTTCGCCCTCGAAGGTGTGGCGGCTCTTCACCCTCTCCAAGGGGAGAGGCAGATTCGGGCGTCTTCGGCCAAAATCGGTGAAGGGTCTTCCGGGCACCCACCGCCGGGTTACACAAGAGTCTCCTTTGAGGGAGAGGGTTGGGGTGAGGGTGGGCGCCGCCCTCCGCAACCAATCCCGAGTCGGAAGCACTCAACGCAGGCCCCTCGTCCAGTCCCCCAATCCCCGCCACAACGCACCCCGCCGCGCCCCCTCCGTCATTCCGGCGTCCGCAGCCGGAATCCAGTCCTCGCCGCGTGCGCCCAAACCGACCGGAAAAGCACCCCGCCGCGCCTCAAGAGTTTTTTGGAAAAAACTCTTACGCGCGCAAAGCCGCCCCACTCCGCCCCCCAGGCACCCCCCGCATGAGCGACCTCCAACTTCCCACCGAGCTCTTCACCGGCACCCCCGACTCGCTCCTGGAGCGCGAGTGGCTCGTCACCAACGGCGTCGGCGGCTTCGCCTCCGCCACCCTTGCCGGCACCGCCACCCGCCGCTACCACGGCCTCCTCGTAGCCGCCGACCCACCCCCCAACGCCCGCTGGGTCCTGGTCTCCGGCGCCGACGAATTCGTCCAGCACGGCGACGCCCCCGAGATCCCCCTCAGCACCCAGGAGTACGACGGCGGCGTCCTGCACCCCACCGGCTACCCCGCCATCGCCGCCTTCACCCTCCGCGGCCAGCGCCCCATCTGGCGCTTCGACACCGACACCGGTTCGGTCGAGAAGACCGTCTGGATGGAACGCGGCCGCAGCCGCACCTTCGTCCGCTACACCAACCTCTCCAGTGACCTCCTGCGCCTCCGCGTCCGCCCATTCGTCACCCTCCGCTGGTTCCACGCCCTCCGCCGCGGCGCCGACCCGACATTCGAAGCTCTGCTGACCGGACCCGGCTCGCTTTCCGTACGCGCTGATGGCGACGCCCCCTGCGGGCACCTCGGCGGCAGTGGCTGGCGGCTCGAGTTGTGCCTGGACTGGTACTGGAATTTCAATCGCCGCGTCGAACAGGCCCGCGGCTTCGACCACACCGAGGACGCCTTCGCTCCAGCCGACTTCGTGGCCGAGGTGCGCCCCGGACACGGCGTGACCCTGCAACTCGTCGCCGACGAGCTTCAATCCGCCTCCGACGTCGATGCCTCGCTGGCCAGATTCGACGCGCGTTCCGTCTCGCTGGTGGCCTCCGCCGCCGACCCGCTGGAGCAGCGCCTGCGCCTGGCCGCGGACCAGACCCTCGTGCACCGCGGCCCGGCCCTTCCCGGCTTCACCCCCGAGCCCAACACCGTCATCGCCGGCTACCCCTGGTTCGGCGACTGGGGCCGCGACACCCTCATCGCACTGCCCGGCCTCTGCCTGGAAACCGGTCGTGCTTCGACTGCCAAGACCATCCTGCTTAACTACGCCCAGGCCATCGACCAGGGCATGGTCCCCAACCGCTGGCCCGACGCCGGCGACGAGCCCGAGTACCACGCCTTCGACTCCGCCCTCTGGTTCACCCACGCCCTGGCCGCCTACGTGCGCGCCACCGACGACACCGAAGTCCTCGACGTGCTCGGCACCGCCCTGCTCGAAATCATCGACTGGCACATCCGCGGCACCCGCCACGGCATCCACATGGATCCGGACGATGGCCTGCTGACCGGCGGCGAGGACGGCCTCCAGTTGACCTGGATGGACGCCAAGTTCGAGGACTGGGTCGTCACCCCGCGTCGCGGAAAGCCCGTGGAAATCAACGCCCTCTGGTACGCCGGCCTCAAGTTCGCGGACGAGGCCTTCGCTCGAATCGGCTGGCGCGACGCCTTCGACACCGACATTTTGTCCCTTATAGAGGACTCGTTCGCGACCCGCTTCTGGAATCCCGAGACCGGCGGACTCTTCGATGTCGTCGATGGGCCCGACGGCTCCGACCCCGCCATTCGTCCCAACCAGGTCATCGCCCTCGCGGTAGCAGGAGACCTGCTCTCGCCGCAGCAGCGGGCATCGGTCCTGGCGCAGGCGCGCAACGCCCTGCTGACGCCCGTCGGGCTTCGCTCGCTGGCGTCCGGCGATCCCGCCTACTGCCCGCACTACGGCGGCGGACCGCGCGAGCGCGACGGCGCCTACCACCAGGGCCCCGTCTGGAGTTGGCTGCTGGGCATGTTCATCCAGGCCAGTCTCAAGGTCGGTGCTCCAGCGGACGAACTCCGCGGCGTGCGCGAGGCCATGCTGGCGCACCTGAGCGAGGGCGTGGTGGGCGCAGTCAGCGAACTCTTCCAGCCCGAACCCCCCTTCGGCCCCGAGGGCGCGCCGGCCCAGGCATGGGGCGCCGCCGAATGGCTGCGGGGCCTGCGTCTGCTGCGAGCCGCCAATGGCCGCTGATCCCGTCGCCGACTGGGCGCCCCCTCCCGGCCGGCACGTCCAGGTTCCCGCCGGCGATTGCTTTGTCCGCGAATCGGGTGAGGGCCAGCCAACCATCGTCCTGCTGCACGGCCTCCCCGACGACTCCCGCATCTACGGCTGCCTGCAACCCAAGCTCGCCGCCGCCCATCGCACCGTCGCACCCGACTTCCTCGGCTGGGGATCCTCGCAGCCGAACGACGGGCTCTCGCTCGGTTTCGACATGTTGGACCGAACGCTCGCTCAGATCCTTGACGCGCTCGAACTGGATCGCGTCGTCCTGGTAGCCCACGACATGTCCGGCCCCGCGGCCATTCGCTGGACCGCCGCACACCCAGATCGCGCCCACGCCCTGGTGCTGCTGAACACCTACTACGGCTGGAACTCAGCCCGCATGCCGTTCGCCCTCAAGCTGCTCCACCTGCCCTACGCCGGGCGCCTGGTCCGGCGCTTTCTCGATGTCGGGCGCACCGGACTGTCGTGGCACGTCTACCGCTGGCAGGTCGGCCAGGTCTGGCCCGGCTGGACCGCCGATTTCGACCGCCTGCTACGGATCTTTCACGGTGTCTTCCGGCACTCACCCACCGCCCGTCAGGCCTTCCACACCGTCAACAACGAACTCGTCGACCAGATCGAATCCAACCAGCGTAGCCTCGAAACCCTCACCGCCCTGGAGACGCCCACCCTCATCCTGTGGGGCGCCCGTGATCCCTATCTCAAGCCGGCTGTCGCCCGCCAGTTCCACCGCCTGCTCCCTAGTTCAGAGCTTCATATGGTGGCCGACGCCGGCCACTTTGTTCAGCTTCAGGCACCCGACGAGATGGCTGACCGCATCCTGCGGGTCATCCGAGAGGCCGACCCCGGCTAGCTCGGCCGGCGCTGCCCAGGGGGGTGACGCTCGGAACGCACCGCATTCGTCCCGCCCCGCCGCAACTTCCGCGTCTCCGCCCGCGCATCGTCCCCCGGCCGCGCCCGGATCCCGGTGACCGCCCGCACCCCACCCACGATCGCCGCCCGCTCCTCGTCCGTCAGCGTCTCCCAGCGATAGTTGTGATCCGATTTCCGAATGAATTCCAAGAGCCGATCTCTAAGCGCCGACCACCCGCGCTGTTGCCGCGCTCGCAGCGTCGCGAGCCCGGGTCGCCGTCGCAGCGCCTCCCGCACATGCGGCAAACAGAGCGGATCGCCTTCCATGAGCGCCTCGTCCAGGTCGCGCTCGTCGCCGTGCTGCGTTAGCACGTCCAGCGCCCGTCCGGCTGCCGCAGTCTCCGCCTCGCACACCGGACACTTCGCGGGTCTCCTCGGCCGTCGCGAGTCCGTCCGCGCCAATCCCCGCAGCCTTGACCTGACGCTCGCGAAGCCGCCGTCAACGCTGGTTTCCGGCGCGCCCTCCAGCTCCCGCACCAACGTGTTCAGGATGTCGCGATACGTGATGGCAACGGCCAGCGCGTCCAGCTTCTCAAGGAACTGCCCGGCATGAACCTCGCAGAACCCGCGCGCCTCCCGGATGTTGGCGCGCAGGTCTACGTCGTTAACGTGCTCATAGATGTAGGAGCCCAGGAAGCGGTCAGCCCGGCGCGTGGCAAGGCGGCAGATCGCACACCCGGGCCGCCCCAACGCGTCCACCAGATCCTCAAACGTCGCTTCCGTGCTCACCGGGTCTCGATACTCAGTGGCATTTCTATGCAAGGTGCCACAACGGCGCTGCGGTTCGTGCTGCCGTCGCCCGTATACTCTGCCGCTCGCCTCCGGAAGCTGCTGCCATGTCCACGCACGCCATTGCCGTTGTACCCGGCGACGGAATCGGTCTGGAGGTCATTCGCGAAGGCCGCCTCACCCTCGAAACGCTCAGCGAGGTCACCGGCGACCTGATCCTGGAGTTCGAGGACTTTCCCTGGGGCTGCCAGTACTACCTCGATCACGGCGAAATGATGCCCTCCGGCGCCCTCAAGACGCTGGAGCAGTTCGACGCCATCTATTTCGGCGCCTGCGGCTTTCCCAGCGTTCCGGACCCCATCTCACAGCGCGAGATGATCCTGCTCATCCGCCAGAGCTTCCAGCAATACGCCAACATCCGCCCGGTCCGCATCTGGCCGGGCGTCCCCAGCCCTCTCGCGGCCGACCGGCTGGAGGGGATCGACTTCATCTGCGTCCGCGAGAACTCCGAGGGCGAGTACGCCGGCGCCGGTGGTCGCGTGCACAAGGACACGCCCTACGAGGTCGCGCTCCAAACCACTGTCTTCACCCGCGTGGGCGTGGAGCGCGTGATCCGGCATGCCTTCGAACTGGCCGACCGCCTCGGCCGCCGCCACGTCACCAACGTCACCAAGTCCAACGCCCTCCAATTCGCGCCGGTCTTCTGGGACGAGGTCTTCGACGAGGTGGCGCGCGAATACCCCGCCATCACCACCGACCGCAACCTGGTCGACGCCTGCGCCGCCCGGATGGTGGGCAATCCGCAGACCCTGGACGTGCTGGTTGCCTCCAACCTCTTTGGCGACATCCTGTCCGACATCGGCGGCGCGCTGATGGGCAGCCTGGGTGTGCCGCCCAGCGCCAACCTCAGCCCGGGCACCGGCTACCCGCCGATGTTCGAACCGGTCCACGGCTCCGCGCCCGACATCGCCGGCCAGGAGATTGCCAACCCCCTCGCATCCATCTGGTCGGCGGCCATGATGGTGGAGGAGTTCGGACATCTCGAAGCCGCCAACCTGCTGCTGGATGCCGTGGCCGACGTGACGAGTTCGGGCGTGCTCACCGTCGATCTGGGCGGCACGGCCTCCACCGGGGAATTCGGCGAGGCCGTGCGCACGGCCCTCAGATCCCGCGCATCCTGAGCCAAGCCCTTGTCGCCGCGTCCCGGCCTGCCTACGATTGAGCACCTAAGCCCCTGACCAACGGCCGATATCGGCCGTTCTGATCCTTCATGTTCGGCATTGGCGTCGCCGAGTTTTTCGCCGTTCTGGTCCTCGCGCTCATCGTGCTAGGCCCTGAGCGACTGCCACTCGCCATGCGCACCCTCGGCCGCTGGGTGCGCCAGTTGCGCCAGATGACTCGCGAGTTCCGCAAAGAATTCGCCGAAGAGTTCTCGATTCTCTACGAGGAGATGGACGTCCTGCGCCAGGAGGCCGAGAACACGCGCCAGGAGCTGGCCGACATCCGCGCCGAACTTTCGGACACGCTCCAGGGTGCGGCGGACGACGTAAACGTGGCCGGCCAGGGCATCGCGGACGACCTGCGCGGCGCGGTCAGCGCCGGTCAGACCGGAGCGGAGGCATCGCCGGGAGCCCCCAGCGCGTCGTCTGGGACCACATCGGCGCCGGCCTTGCCAGCGCCCGAGGCCAATGCCTCGGCGAAGTCAGCGTCTCCTACGCTCCCGAATCCCGCTTCGGATTCCGCGTCGACCTCTCCCGCGGCGCCGACGGAGCCGCTGGCAGCAGCCGACGCCATGGCGCTGGCCATCAAGGACACCTTTACTCCAGAAACCAACGGCCAGGTCGACGTCACTCCGCCCGTAGCAGCCGTTGAGGAAACCGCGCCGCCTGTGTCCGATGGGGAACTGACGGCTCCGCAGTCGACCGGACGGGGACTCTCGGCGTACGCCCCGGACGTTAACGGATCGACCGAACCAGGACCGCCAACCCCTCCGGCGGAACCACCTTCAGTGGCCGCACCCGCGCCCGAGCCTGCACAGGTCGCCGCAACGGCGGCCACCACTGCCGACGATCCCGCGGCTCCGTCGGCGGCCCTCGGACCGCCGACGCCTGGTCTACAGAACCAGATGGGTGGCTTCATGCGGCTCATGGTGATGCAAGCGATTGACGCTGACCCTGACTTTGCCGAGCAAGCCGAAGCCGCCCTTCGCAGCCAAGCTCGAGTCGACGCCGAGAGCTTGGGCGACATTGAGGACCCAGAACCGCTGGACATTGCAGAGGCTTGGGCAGCTCGCCGCCGGCATCTGGTTCCGCACGACTCCGTTGAAGTCGATCAGCGTGCTGAATCGTCGGCCGTTATCGAATTCGGCGTCTGCCCGTACGGGCTGACGCCTGGCAAGGACCATCCGGTCTGCAATGTGAGCAACGTCTACGACGACGAGTTTTTCAAGCAGTTCGACATGAAGGCTACCTACACCACACGCATGAGTGATGGCGCGGACCGCTGCCAGCTCATCATCCTCACTCACGCCCGCATGCGGCAGTTCGGACTCAAGATCGAAGACGACGACAGGCGCAAACGGGACGAAGCGGACGCCGAGCACGAGGCCGTGTTCTAGTGGTCCACGATGAACGCAGGCCTGCATTCGGAAGCCATGAATTCATCGGTTGGCCGCGCCAGGCTGGTTGCTGAGCCGGACTGAGGACCCCCGGTTGATCGGTCGCCGCACGTTTGGAGTCGTCGCGACCGTCGTGCTCTTGGCCGCCTGCGGTGAGGTGGAGCAGGGGTCAGTGGAGGTCCCGGTAGACTCGGCTGACGCGGAACGCCGGGCATACAAGGACACCGTTGCCGCCATCCTGGCTGACGAGCGTGCCGCGTTTGAAGCCTTCTTTGGCCCCGAAGCCGACGTTTGGGCCACGCTCGAAGGCATAGCCGCATCCGAGCAGCGTACGATTGACTTTCACCGCGTCTTGAGCGATGCACAGGCGCGTGCCGCCGAGCTTGAAGCCCCGGCGCTGGGCACGCTATTTCACGGCACGTTTCTCGAACACTTCGACCGGTTCGTTGGCGACGCTGCGGTCATTCGCGACGCGATCCGCGCCGGCCAGGCCGAAAAGGCGCTTGGAACTTACGAACGACTTCGACGCGGCGCGTTCGAGCGCCTGGACTTCCTGTCGGATCGGCTGGCGCTTATCGACGGTTGACGAGCTGTCGCCAAGACGCGCGCCCGGCGAAGGCCGGACGCGCGTCTGGTATATCAGCTAGCTAGGAGTCCCCTGCTTCGCGAGACTTGTATCGGTCGCGGAGCCTCGTGCGTCGCCGGGCACGGTCGGGCGATCCTTCGGCGTTCCCGTTGCGACCGTTTGTGCCATTGCCGCTCCCGTTGCCGCCGTAGGCGTAGGGTTGCGGCTCGGCGTCTGCGCCAACCAGCACACCGCCTTCGGGCAGCGCCTTGAGGGTCTTGCCCTCGGTGATCTTGTCGTCCCAGCGCTTCACCATATCCTCGACGTCCTGGCCATCGACCTCATCGTGCTCAATCAATTCCTGCGCCAATTCGTGCACCGCACCCGAGTACTCGGAGAGCAGCCCCTTGACCTTTCGGTATTCCTGCTCCAGCACCTGGTCGATCTTGCGCTTCATGCGGGGATCGGTGGCGTCAACCGCCGGGCCGAACGGCAACGACGAGTAGAAGCTGCCGTCCATGCCCCAGAAGCTGAGCATCTGGAAGGCCAGATGCGTAGCGCCGGCAAAGTCCGACGTGACGCCGAGCGTTTGCGATCCAAGGAAGAGCTCCTCGGCCGCACGACTGGCCAGGCTTACCTGGATGCTGGCCAGCAACTCCTCGCGAATCAGGACACGCTTTTCCTCCACGGGCTTCCACGCAGCCAGGCCCAGCGCGTCGCCGTGCCGGATGATGGTGACCTTGGTCAGCCGTTCCCAGCTCTTGAGCTTGACCTGGGCGATGGCGTGGCCGGCTTCGTGATAGGCAATCCGCCGCCGGTCCTCTTCGGTGAGCCCGCGAATCGGTTCGCGCAGGCCCCATTCGTGGTTCTCGCGTGCGCGGGTGAAGTCGTCATAGCTGATGGCGTCGCGGCCATCGAAGTGCGCGTGGATCACGGCCTCGTTGATCACGAACTTAATGGCCACCGGGGTGTAGGTGATTGTGTCGTTGGCCATCCTGTCCACCGGCATGTCTTCGTGCCGAACCTTGGCCAGGTAGTACTCAATGATGTCCTTGCGCCCGTCCAGGTCGGGAAGATCCACATGGATCTTTCGGTCGAACCGGCCAGGTCGCAGGAGCGCGTGATCCAGCGCCGACGCAAGGTTGGTCGCGCCCATCGTCAGCACGATCGGCGGCAAGGCCCTGGTTCGACGCAGGCCAAGCGTTCGCATCAGTCGCGCGAACCAGCCGTTGTCGAAGTTCGGCGGGTCCATCTGCAGCAGCAACTCGTTGATCAACCCAAAGCCGGCCCCGCCGCCAAACAGCCCACCCGCAAACATGCCGCCGCCGGTCTGCCCGGAGCGGGCCATGCCGATAGCGTCGATCTCGTCGATGAAGATGATGGCGGCGCCGTGCTTGCGCGCCAGCTTGCGTGCCTTGCCGTACAGCATCCGCACCCGCAGGTTGCCGATGCCCATGAACATGTTCTGGAACCCTGGCGCCGAGGCGTAGGCAAACGGAATATTGGCCTCGTTGGCGATCACCTGGGCCAGATAGCTCTTGCCGGTTCCCGGCGGCCCTTCAAGCAGCACGCCACGCGTAATCTCGCCGCCCATGCGCTTGAAGGACTTGGCGCCTTGCAGCAGGCGAACGACGCGCCGGGCAACTTCCAGCACCTGGTCGTTGCCACGGTAGTCGGTGAAATAGACCCCGGTCTCGCCCGGCTGGACCCAATAGACCCGGCCCCTGCCCAAAATGTAGAACAGAAAGCCGAACTGGACGACCATGAACATCATGGCGTAGACCAGCGTGAAGGCGAAGCTCAGAATCCCAAGAGTGACCTCGGAAGCATTCGTCAGGCCGTAGACCAACAGCCCGGTGAGTCCGAGATAGAGAAGGATCGCGCGCCAGTGCTCGCGCAGGAAGGTCAGAGGGCTGCGGCGCATGTGCGCCTGGCGCCGCAGGTCAGAGTCCGTGGAGGCCATCGCCACACCTCAATTCCGGGCCGCCCCGTCCCGGCGGACACCGGAAACCCGGCAGCCGCCCGCGGGGAGTATTGGAGTATAGCCCCGGGCTTTGGTGCGTAAGGTGTCGAACATTACTCCCCGACGAGAAACACGACCGACATGACGCGTGGTGACGGGATTGTCACCCGCCTTGATCGCCTGCCGGTGCTCGTCGCACTTGCGACGGCGGCGCTGGCCGCAGCGCTGACGCTGCGTTCGCTTGAGGGCAAGACATTCCTGTACGGCGATCTCCAGCACTTCTTCGCCTTCGCGGAGGTCGCCTTCACGCCGGAACACTTCAACTATTACGCCAGCGTGTCCGACCAGAGCTACACATACGCCCATCTGCCGTTGTTCCCCATGCTGCTGGCCCCGTTACAGCGGGTCTTCGACACGCAGGGCTGGGACCGGATTCTGGCCGTCAAGGTCATCGTCCACGCCTTCGAGGTCGCGACTGCTGGGGTTCTCCTACTTCTGGCCCGCCGACAAGGGTTGTCGCGGCCGTTGGCGCTGGGCATTGGGATCCTCTGGCTGTTCACGCCGTGGGTATTCGAGGCAGGCGCCCTCAACGGCCATGCGTCCTCCGTCGCGGCATTTTTCCTGGTGGCTGCGGCGCTTCGGCTACGGATTCCCTGGCAGGCGGGCGGGCTGGTCGGCCTCAGTGTTGTCACTCGATCGGAATTCGTGCTGCCGGCGCTCGTGCTCTCTGGCTACTACGCCCGCCGAGGGCCAAAGCCGTTTGCCGGCTACGCGGCCGGCGGGAGCGCGATTGGCGCCCTGATCGTCGGCCCCTTCCTGATTCGAGACGCCGCTGCCGTGCATTGGGCCGTCGTCGGCCACTTGCAGAACCGAGGTGACGGCCTTCCGGTCTTCTGGGGATTCGCGCGCGCGTTCGGCGTCGAGATGCCTGACGGGCTTCGAGGGCCGCGTGATTGGCCGATGCTGGTGGTCCTGGCGTCGGCGCCGCTGGTGGGCTGGCTGAGCCATGATCCACGCTGGGGCATGTTTCGCATGTCGGTGGCCTACTTCTTTGTGCTCATGCTTGGCCACGGCCGCTACTACATTCTCCCGCTGACAGCCGGCCTGATGCTTGCTGCCCGGCCGAGGGTCGTCGCCTGGTTGATCCCGGTCTACGTGGTGGAGTTCGTGCTGCCCCTCACGCGCCCCGTCTTATGGGTGGTCCGTGCGGCTGGGGCGTTGGTACTCGGACTCTGGCCCCTGATCAGACGATGGTGGCGAAGCCCGGCGTATTTAGCGACCGAGGTCAAAGACAGCCGCGAGAAACAGGATGGTGCGTCAGGAGACACTGAGCGCCAGACCGGCCTCAATGGCGCGAAGCGCCTTTGCGGTCGGCCACCAGAATAGTTCCAGCAGGCCCAGCGCGGCAGCCAGCAGGACACCGCGGCCGTTGGGATACGCCATGAGCAAGAACGGCAGCACCCAGGTCACAGATGCCGGGCTCCAGCCTTTGAGGTAGAGCAGGAACGCAAGCAGGGAAAGGACGGCGACCCGAATCTGCGTTCGGGCCGATTCGATGGGTCGCGGCCGCCAGACCAGCCAGAGATAGAACGCCCCCAGTACCAGCAGCGGGACGTTTCAAAACCACTCGGGCAATCGGCCAACAATGTCGTAGCTGGTTGCATACGCCGGATTCAGCCGGTAGGGATTGGCCCAGCCAGCCTTGAAGTGACCTTCCAGCAGCGCCCACGTGGTTCCCCAGGGCGGGCGGCTGAGCATGTTGCCAACGGAGGCCTCCACCCAGGCGCGGCCGGCAACCCAAAAGGGGACCAGCCCCGCTGCCAGATAGACGGCCCCTAGCGCCGCCAGACCGGCGCGACCGCGCCAGGCTGGCGTGGGGCGCAGAACGAGCACGGCCACTACAACGGGTACGATCTCAACCAGCATCCCGGACGCGACTGCGAGCATGGCGGCGGCGCGCCTGCGCTCCACGACCAGTCACACGGCAGGCAGCAGGAAGAAAACTGCCAGGGAGTCAAACGACATCATCCATTTGTGGATCGGGACGGCCAGCGCTGTGAACCCCCAGGCTGCGTGGACGGCGCGTTGCTGATCCCAGGACCGCTCCGTCAGCTTATCGATCAGCACCAGTGATCCGATGCCAACGATCAGAAGCGCCAGGGTGATGGCGGCGTAGTAGCGCTCGTACGTCACGCCCAAGAACGAGACGGCCCGGTAGACCCCCGCCGACAGCCAGGGAAAGCTTGGTGGGTATTCCGACCAGCGGTGCAAGTAGGGATACACGCCCTGGTCGGTGAGGGTGGCCAGGCTGTAAAACAGCTCAGACGCCCGTTTTGGATCGACGAAGCGGGCGGTTTCGAACGCGAATCGCACGGTCAGCCGCAGCAGCGTGAACACCACCACGACCACAAGCAGCGGGTGGGGATCGTCCTGGAGGAGCCGCAACGCGCCGTACCAGCAACGCGCTAGGGCCGGCCGCCAGGATGTGGCGCCGTCAATGTGTACCGGCAGCAAGGCGATCTGTGTAACGGCGAACACGAAGGCCGCGCCACCTCACCTCAGGCCGAGGCACGGGTGGAATACGAACCAATGATTAGCCGCGTCCCAGACAGTAACGCTCAGCAGCAGCGGCCAGAGCAGGAGCAGGGGAGTGAAAGACCAGGCAGTGGCGCGCACCGCGCGGTCCAGTGGCCGTCGGGCGACCAGCGCCAGCAGGGCGGTGTGCGGGCCGAAGAGTCCAATCAGCGCGGCACCTGGGGGACGGCCCAGCGGCACAAGGGCAGCCGTGCCGCCGCCGGCCGCAGCTCCCAGGGCGGCAAGCGCCAAGGGCTTCAGCAGTTCCCGCCGCATGTCTGTGGCACTGACCGTCAACCGCCTGCGTGATGCTCCAGTAAGGGCTCTTCCGTCCTAGTGAGCCGGCCCGTCGTGCCAGCGGCGCGCGAACTGGTTCAGGCGCGCCTGGGCCGCGCCAAAGACAGAGTCCGGCGAGAAGCGGCCCATGGCGTCCTGAGCGCCGGCGGATCGACCGGTGAGCAGTTCAACGGCCTCTGCAACGCTGCCGGCGGCGTGGATGTGAAATGTTCCGTCGGCCACGGCGCCGGCGACGTCCCAACGCAGAGTCAGATTCCGCACGTTGCTAGCGGGGATTAGCACGCCCTGCCGACCACTGAGACGCTGACTAGCACAAAGGTCGTAAAACCCCTCGATCTTCTGCGTCACGCCGCCGACGGCCTGCACGCGCCCGTGTTGATTGACGGATCCGGTTACGGCCATGCCCTGGTCCAGCGGGTAGTCGGACAGCGCTGAGAGCAGGGCCAGCAGTTCCGCCAGCGAGGCGCTGTCGCCTTCTACGCCCCAGTAGGACTGTTCGAAGGCAATGCTGGCGCTCATGGTCAGCGGGCCGTCCAGGCCAAACGTGCCATTCAGAAACCCGGCCAGGATCATGGCGCCTTTGTCGTGAATGGGCCCCGACAGCTTTGCCTCCCGGTCGATGCTGACAACCCCGTCGCGTCCTGCGAAGACCCGGGCCGTGATCCGGTTGGGCTGCCCGAATTCGTGACTGCCTACGCCGATGACCGTGAGCCCGTTGACCTGCCCAACGGCCGACCCTACGGCGTCGATCATGACCGTGCCGTCGGCCATGCGGTCGCGAATCTGAGTTTCCAGGCGGTTCGAACGGCGAATGCGCTCGTCGATAGAGGACCAAACGTCTTCCTCGGTTACAAGAGCTCCCCCGCGGCGCCGCGCCCAGTACTCGGCTTCGCGCACGATGTCGCTGATGTCGCCGAAGCGGGTGGAGAGCTTGGTGCGGTCGCCGGCCAGCCGAACGCCCTCTTCCACGATCCGCGCCACCGCGGATCGGTCGAAGTGCCGCAGGTTTTTCTCGGCGCAGCGGGCGGCGATGAACTGCGCGTAGCGCGTCGTGTTCTCGGCGTTGAGCTCGATCTCCGTCTCGAACTCCGCCAAAACCTTGAACAGCTGCCCAAAGTCAGGGTCGAGTTCGTAGAGCAGGGCGTAGACGTCTGGCGGGCCGACCAGCGCCACCTTCAGATCCAGCGGGATCGGTTGCGGCTCGAGACGGGCCGCCAGCGGCAGGCCAAACTCTTCGGCCGCGCTTTCAATGCGAACGCGCTCATTGCGCAGGGCACGCTTCAGGGCCGCATAGGACGTGCCGGACTGCAGCAGGTCGTTCGCGTCCAGCACCAGGTAGCCACCGTTTGCCCGATGCAGCGCGCCGGGCTGGATCAGGGTGAAGTCGGTCGTGCTCACGCCCAATTCGGTCCTCGTCTCCACTCGTCCGAAGAGGTGCGGGTGGGTGGGGTGGGTATCGCGAACCAGGGGCGCCCCGGTTCCTGGCTGGTGCGTGACCAGCACGTTCACGCGGTAGGGCAGGTACGGGTCGGGTGCCGGGCCCGTTCGCTGCGCGGGCAGCGCGGTCGAGTCGGACTCGAGGAAATTCTCGTGGTGCCGGGTGATGTGTGACTCCATGGCGTCCAGATGCGCCGTGACGTGCGGCAGCTCCTCGTACTCCTCACGTACGTCGTCCAGCAGGGGGCGAGCCACACCACGCGCCACGTCGGAGCTCAGATTGCTCAGCGTGGAACGCGCCGCGCGTTGTCGTCGCCGCAGCCGCCGCATCAGTCGCCCGAGCCGTTCATCGAGTTCCCGTCCGATCGCGTGCAGACGTTGGCGCTCGGACTCGGGCAGTGCCCGCAACGCCTCCGGGGACATTGGCTGGCCATCCTGGATGGGCGAGACGTTCAGTCCCGCCGGCAGCTGCGTGACGGCAAAACCGCTTGTGGAGGCGCGCTGTTCGAACTCGCTGAAAGCATCGCGCCGCTCGGTCTGAACCGCCTGCGTCACGGCGTCCCGCTGGTTCTGGTATTCCTCGGTGTCGAAGGCGCGCTGCAACTCGTGGCGCAGCGTCTCCACTACGTCGCGGAGTCGGGCGCGAAAGGTTGGCGCCTGGCCCGCGGGTACGCGCAACGCGCGAGGACGATGGCTGTCGTCGAAGTTGTGGACGTAACACCAGTCGTCCGGGGTGGGTTGGCGCGCGGCTTCGGCCTGCAGCCGCGCCATGATCATCGACGTTCGGCCGGTACCGGGGATCCCAGCGGCGTAGATGTTGAACCCGCGGCTGCGAATGTCGACGCCAAACTCAATTGAGCGTTCAGCCCGCTCCTGGCCGATCAGGGCGTCCGGCGGCGTGAGTTCGGCGGTGGACTGAAACGGCAGGTCGGCTGGACCACAGGTCCAGCGCACCTCGGCGGCGGTGAGTCGCCGCGCGCCGCCGTCGAGCTCTATCGGATTCGGCACGCCCGAGCTGGCCATACTCCAGCCCTCCGGGCGGCAAGCGCGCGAAGTGTAGCAGCGAAGCCCGGCCGTGAATCCAGCGGAGTCTCTACACTGCGGGCGCCCGAACCAGGGTCTCACCCAATGAAAGTCCTGATTTACATGCCCCGCCTCTGGGCTGACGAGTGGGCCGAGCTGCCGGTGCTGTTCCCGGATCACGACTTCGCCTTCGCCTACGAGGTGACCACCGCGATCGCCGAGATTCGGGACGCCGAGGTGCTAATCGTGCTGGGCGCGGCGGTCGAGCCCGATGTGCTGGACGCCGGCACGTCCCTGAAGTGGCTGCAGGTGGCCAGCGCCGGAATCGATTCGCTCGCCGCCCTGGGTGCCGACCGCTACGGCCATCTCCTCGTCACTAACGCGCGCGCCCTGCTGGCGTCGCACGTGGCCGAATCGGCCGTAGCGTTACTGACGGCCCTGACTCGCGGCATTCATTACTCGGCCCTGCGGCAGGCCGAGCATCGCTGGGACAACAGCTATGACTATGACGAGGTGGCCGGCAAGCGGGCGCTGATCATCGGCGTGGGCGGCATCGGCCGCGCCGTCGCCAGTCGCTATCACGCCCTGGAGATGGAGGTCCGTGGCGCAGATGTGGTCATCGGCGAGCCGGACGACGCTCTTCAGTCGGTACACCCCGTTTCGGACTTGCTGGATCTGCTCCCCGAAACCGACGTCCTGACCCTCTGCTGTCCCTACACCCCGCAGACGCATCACATCGTCAACCAGGCGGTATTCGACGCGCTGCCTGACGACGCTTATCTCATCAATGTGGCCCGCGGACCATGTGTCGACACGGCCGCCTTGATCCGAACCGTGCGCGCGGGCCGGTTGCGTGGCGTGGGTCTGGATGTCGTGGAACAGGAGCCGCATCCGCCCGAGAGCGAAGTCTGGGACCTGCCAAACGTCCTGATGACGCCCCACATGGCCGGGGCCTCGCCGCGCCGCGGGGAGCGCGTGGTTCCTTTTGTGACG
Organism: Chloroflexota bacterium; assembly: GCA_026707585.1. Lineage (GTDB taxonomy): Bacteria > Chloroflexota > UBA11872 > UBA11872 > UBA11872 > UBA11872. The sequence continues at coordinate 22,983 of JAPOWQ010000071.1, forward strand.
GACAATCTGCGCCGCTATTTGCGCGGCGAGGCGCTCAACAACGTGGTGGACCTGGTCCGGGGCTACTAGCCGCCCGACAGACATACGGGCGGCGAATGCACCGCTTGGCTGCGGGGCTAGATCGTGTTGCTCAGGCCGCCGTCGATTGCGATGGCCGCGCCGGTGATATAGGCGGCCCTCGGCGAGACCAGGAACGCCACCAGGTCGGCTACTTCCTGCGGGCTCCCAATGCGTCCCAGGGGTATCCCCACGCCGGCCCTTTCGTAGAAGTCTTCCAGCGTTCCGTGCCGGCCGGTCGCTTCCCAGCGACGTTCCCACTGCGCGCTGCGGATTGACCCGAGCATGACCGTGTTTACGCGTACCCCCGCATCCGCGTATTCCTTGGACATGGCCTTGGTCAAGGCAATGCCCGCCGCGCGGGTCACCGAGGTTGGAACAGAGGCTCTGGACGGCTCGCGCCCGCCGGTGGACGTAATGTTGACGATAGACCCGCCGGCCCGCCGCAGATAGGGCAGCGCCGACCTTGAGCAGCGGATCGCGCCAAACAGCTTGACGTCCAGATCGGCCTGCCAGATCTCATCGCTGGCCCCGTCGAAACGATGCGCCCCCGGGCCTCCGGCGTTGTTCACCAGGATGTCCAGGCGACCCAGGCTACGCGCGGCGGTGGCCACAAAGACGCGGGCGTCGTCGGCCTGGCTCAAGTCCGCCTGAATCGGCAGGACCCGCCGGCCGCTTGCCTGCGCGAGGTCGTGCGCGGCGTCTTCCAGCACTCGGCGGCGCCGCGCGGCAATGGCCACGTCACAGCCCTCGCGGGCGAGAGCCGCCGCTATGGCCCGCCCGACGCCCTCGCTGCCGCCGGTGACCGCGGCCGCCAGGCCTTCAAGCTGCAGGTTCACGGCGGATTGGGATCAGGTCGCGGCATCTCCGGCGGCCGCACGTTCACGCATCAGGAGCTCACGACCCTTGCGGATGATTTCCTCGCGCTGCCGCTGCTGCCAACTCATCCCGGTCTTGGAGATGAACCACAGGCGCCGCGGATAGCCGGGAATCCCGATCCAGACCACTTCCTGCCACGGCGGCATTCGGGCGGGTGGCGCCACGCCGTCCCAGTGCACGGGGGTTTCGTTGATGGTGAAGGCCACAAGCTGCTCCCTGGACGTCGGCTATTCGCGAAGTGTGCGCCGAAGATTATCGATCAGGCTTCGATGCGCGTCTGGCGACTGCTCCCGCTCCGCCAGCTTTCGCCGCACGGTGCGCTCTCCATAGTGCCGCATGGCCATGTATACGGCCGAGGCCACCAGCACGATGATCCCAATCGCCCCAATCGTGTTCTGCAGTTCTTCGCGAAACCACCAGAATCCGGTGAGTACCCGCAGTCCGATCACGATCAGATAAATCGTGGCCGTAACGGACAGGGCGTAGGCCAGCCGGCGTCGCATCCCGCTGTAGATCAGGAACGGGATGGTCGCAACCAGCATCCCCAATAGGAGAACGCGGAACATGGCACCAACTCAGGCGCGCATCAACTGATCGTAGCACCGGCCCTCATCGCCCCGATTGGGCCGGGCGAAGTTTCGCGTGAAACACTGGGCTGTCCGCGCCCCGCAGACCTACGGTGGCCCCAACGGGTTCAAGGCGCGTTGTGCGCCCATGCGCTAGGCTATGCGTAGCCCGCATGATGCTGGCCTTGGCGGCGCATACCGTTCGCGCGGTGGGCTCCGTCCGGTCGGCCTTGTATTGAGAGCTGCAACGCCCACCACGCCGATGAACGACCCTCGACGAATGACCGGCACCGGCGGGGTCGGGCGCACCGCGCGTTTACCTCTTCCACTGCCTCCGGCGTCGCGCTAGTCGTTTCACCAGTCGCCTGATCGAGAGGATCCCTACCGTGGCCGCCATGTACGACCCGCGCTATGAGCACGATTCGTGCGGCGTGGGGTTCGTGGCGGACATCCGGGGCCGGCGCTCGCATCGGATCGTGGAGCGAGCGCTGGAGGCGGTTGCATCGTTGACCCACCGCGGAGCGATTGCCGCCGACGCCCGTACCGGCGATGGCGCGGGCATCCTGACGCAACTGCCCCGCGAACTGCTGGTCGGCGCCTACGCCGACCTGGGCTGGTCGAGCGTCGACCCGGCGCGCATGGCTGTCGGCGTCTTTTTCCTGGACGCCCATGACCCCCGCGGCACGCATCGCGCCCAGGTGCTGGCGGAAGCGATTTGCGCTCGGCGCGGCTTTAGCGTGGCGGGCTGGCGGGACGTGCCGCTCGATCGCGACGTGTTGGGCACGGCTGGCGGACGCACGATGCCGGACATCAAGCATCTGCTGCTCGTCGACAACCAGGACTCGAGCGATCTTCTGCCCGCCGAGCAGCGGCTTTTCCTTGGCCGCAAGGAGCTGGAGGGCCGGCTACGCGCCGAGTCCCTGGATGCCAACTACGTGGTCTCACTCTCCTCGCGCACGATTGTCTACAAGGGCCTGATCGTCGGCACCGAAGTCGGCCACTTCTTCAGGGATCTGAGCGACCCCCGCTACCGCACGGCGGTCGCGGTGTTCCACCAGCGCTACAGCACCAACACCAGTCCGACCTGGGAGTTGGCCCAGCCGTTCCGGATGCTGGCGCACAACGGCGAAATCAACACGCTTGACGGTAACCGCAACTGGATGTTTGCTCGTGAAGGCGGGCTTGAGCATCCCCTGTTCGGCGCGGACACGGCCGTTCTTCGGCCTATGACGGACCGCGTCGGTTCGGCCATGTCGGATTCCTGCAGTCTCGACCAGGTGCTTGAGTTGCTCACCCTTTCCGGACGCAACCTGGTGCACAGCGCCATGATGCTGGTGCCGGAGGCCTGGCGCGATGCGCGGGAGATGCCCGCTGAGTTGCAGGACTTCTACGCCTACCACGCCTGCCTGATGGAGCCGTGGGACGGACCGGCTGCCCTTGCCTTGACTGACGGGCGCTGGGTGTGCGGCGCCCTGGACCGCAACGGCCTGCGACCGGCCCGCTACTTCGTCACTGACGACGACATGGTGCTCATGGCCTCCGAAGTTGGCGTGATTGACATTGATGACTCGCACATCGTGTCCAAGGGCCGCCTTGGTCCCGGGCGCATGATTGCGGTCGATCTGGAAACCGGCCGCCTGCTCACCGATTACGCCGCCAAGCGTGAATTTGTTGAGAACAAGCCCTACGGCGACTGGTTCCACGGTCAGCGGGTCGCGTTAGACCGGTCGCTGCCAGTTGACCTCAATGGCAATGCGAAGGGGCTGGCAGAGCCCGACGTGCAACGCTGGCAGCGCGCTCTCGGTTTCACCCGCGAGGACCTCACGCACATCCTCGAGCCCATGGCACTCCAGGCCATGGACCCGGTTTTTTCCATGGGCAACGATGCGCCCCTCGCGGTCATGTCGCGCTTCCAGCCGTCAGTCTTCAGCTACCTGCGGCAGCGGTTCGCGCAAGTCACCAATCCGCCGATTGATCCGCTGCGCGAGAAGCTGGTCATGTCGCTCATGACGCGCCTGGGCGCTCGCGGCACCTTCCTGGTGCCCACCCCCGAGGCTGCCCACCTGCTGCATCTGGACTCTCCAATTCTGAGTGACGAAGATCTGCGGCGCATTGACAGGCTTGACGATCCCGATTTCGCCACAGCCTGGCTGGATGCCCTGTTCCCAATCGCCGGTGGCCCGGCTGGGCTGGAACTGGCACTGGACGAACTGGTCAGGCAGGCGCTTAGCGCGATCGACGACGGTGCGCGCATCCTGATCGTCAGCGATCGCGGGATGGATCGGACCCGTGCGGCCATTCCGATGGCGCTCGCAGTCGGCGCGCTGCACTTCGCCCTGATTGAGTCCGGGCGTCGTCTGCGCGCCGGCATCGTGGTGCATACAGCGCAGGCCTGGGACGTGCATCACCTGTGCGCGCTCATCGGCTACGGCGCTGGCGCCGTGAATCCGTACCTCGCCTTCGCCACCGTCAGCAGCCTTGAGCCAGTTTCGACTAACGGATCCGAGAGCCTCGCCCAGACGTATCTGCGCATTGCTGAGGATGGGGTGCGCAAGGTGCTCTCCAAGATGGGCATCTCGACGCTTAGCAGTTACCAGGGCGCGCAGGTATTCGAAGCCGTCGGCCTGGCCGATGCGGTGATTGACCGGTGTTTCCCCGGAACGCCATCGCGAGTGGGCGGTATTGGGTTCGAGGAACTCGCGGCCGATGTCCTGGCACGACATGCCGAGGCGTTTGAGCCTGAGGCCCCGCCGCAGCCGGCCGATATTGGCTGGGCGCGCTACCGGCGCAACGGCGAGTTCCACGCCGCCAACCCGGGATTCGTCAAGGCCATGCACCGGGCAATCCGAACGGGTGACCGCGAGGACTTCGACGCCTACGACAGCGTGGTCAACGACCGCGACCCCTACGCCATCCGCGACCTGCTCCGGTTCGTCCCGCAGAGCGATCCGATCCCGATCGACGAAGTCGAGCCGATTGAAACTATCGTGCGCCGCTTCACGACCACGGCCATGTCCGTTGGCGCCCTCAGCCCGGAGGCCCACAGCACGCTCAGCAAGGCCATGAACAGCCTGGGGGCGCGCAGCAATACCGGCGAAGGCGGCGAGGACCGGACCTGGTACACGCCCGACGAGAACGGCCAGGAACCCGACAGCCGCATCAAGCAGGTTGCCTCGGGCCGGTTTGGCGTCACCCCGCTGTACCTCTCAAAGGCCGATCAGCTCGAAATCAAGATGGCGCAGGGCTCCAAGCCCGGCGAGGGCGGGCAGCTCCCGGCCCTGAAGGTGTCGCCCTACATTGCCAGCCTGCGCCACACCATTCCGGGCATTCCGCTCATCTCGCCGCCGCCCCACCACGACATCTACAGCATCGAAGACCTGGCGCAGCTGATCTACGACCTCAAGCACGCCAACCCCAACGCCGCGGTGGGCGTGAAGCTGGTTGCCGAGTCCGGCGTCGGCACCATCGCTGCCGGCGTGGCCAAGGCCTATGCCGATTACGTGCTCATCAGCGGCCACGATGGCGGCACCGGCGCGTCGCCGATCAGCTCGATCAAGAATGCCGGCGTTCCGTGGGAAATTGGCCTGGTCGAAACCCAGCATGTGCTGGTCCGCAACGGCCTGCGCGATCGAATCCTGGTCAAGACCGACGGCGGCCTCAAGACCGCCCGTGACGTCGTGATTGCCGGCATCCTGGGCGCCGAGGAATTCGGCTTCGGCACCGTGGCCGCTGTGGCCGTGGGTTGCATCATGGCTCGCCAGTGCCACCTCAACACTTGCCCGGTGGGCGTGGCTACGCAGCGCGCCGACCTGCGAGAACGCTTCGCCGGCGAGCCGGAACACGTCGTCCGCTTCTTCACCCACCTGGCGCAGGGAGTCCGCGAGATCATGGCCGGCCTGGGCGTCGCGCGCTTCGAAGACCTGGTTGGTCAGGTCCAATACCTGGAACCGGATCCCGACGTGGATGCCGGCCGGGCGGCCGCCCTTGACCTGCACGACCTATTGGTCCCGCCCGACGAAACCCGCGTGTCGCCGCTGCGCCGTCATCGCGAACGCAACGACCGGCCGCACGACAGCCATCTGGATACCGGCATCATCGAACGCCTGGACTTTTCCGCGCTACCCAACGTCTCCCTGTCACTGGAACTGCCGATCTCCAACACTGACCGCGCTGTCGGGGCGCAACTCAGCGGCGCGATCGTGCGTGCCGGCTTTGAGGACGGCATTGCGGATGAGAGCATCCGCTTGAGCTTTCACGGCACCGCTGGCCAGAGCTTCGGGGCCTTCGTCACCCGCGGTCTGCGGCTGGACTTAATCGGCGAAGCCAACGACTACGTCGGCAAGGGGCTTGGCGGCGGTGTCATCACCGTTCGTCCCCCTGACAGTGCCGCCTTCGCGGCCGAAGACAACGTGATCATGGGCAATACCGTCCTTTACGGCGCAACTTCGGGCCGCCTCTTCGTGGCTGGCCGGGCCGGCGAACGCTTTGGCGTCCGCAACAGCGGGGCGCAAACGGTTGTTGAGGGCGTCGGCGACCACTGCTGCGAATACATGACCGGTGGCACGGTGGTAGTCCTTGGCCCGACCGGTAAGAACTTTGCCGCCGGCATGTCGGCAGGGACGGCCTACATTTACGAGCGTGGCGAGATGTTCCTCAAGCGCTTCAATCCGGAACTGGTCAGCGTTGCGCGTGTCGCCGCTCCGGAGGCCGCCGAGGAGTTGCGCAACCTGATCGCCGACCATGTGGCGGCCACCGGCAGCGCCATCGGCCGCCGAATACTCGACGCGTGGGAGACCGAAGTCGCCAACTTCTGGCAGGTCACCCCCAACCCGCCGGTCGTTGACACCGAAGCGCCACCCAAGGCTGACGCCGCTCGCGCCCGACGCGCCGTTGCGGCCCGCCGCCGCGCGGCCCTGCGGCACGGCGGCCGCCGCCGCACCCCCGCGAGGTCCCGAGACCCGTCCAGGTGACGGGCAGCCTGCGCCTGGCCGCCCTGGGAGGTTCGATCTGCCTCATCGCCCTCGTCTCAATAGTGGGCGGCGTTGTGGGGGGACTGATCGGCCTGCAGAGCGGAGACTCGCTCGGACCCTTTGACCCGACGCTCAACGGCGGCATGCGCGGCGCCTACGCCGGGTTGGCGGCCGGCGCGGTGGTCGCGACGCCGCTCGCGCTGCTGTTCGTGAGAACCGTCCGGGGCTGGACGCGCGTCCCGGTGGGAAGCCGCCGCCGTGGCTGAACGTCCAATCAACAACCCCGGCCGCGTCCTCATCGCTGGCGAGAACCACGTCCTGCGCCTGCGTTCAGACCCGGAGGGTCCGGACGCTGCCCTCGTCAATCACTTTCGGCTCAGGCTCAGCCCACATGGCCCGGGCCATGCCGTGTTCGTGCTGGCCGACGCCAACGCCGCCGACCCCCGCAACGCCTGCTACAGCGACAACCCCGCCCTGGCCACCTGGCTGCTTGACTGGTACCTGCGCGGCAGTCCGCTCTACCAAGACCTGGAGGGCTTAGTCGACTTGCCCATCGTCACGGCGGGAGGCTTTTCCTTCGTGGATGAACTTCCGCGCCGCTGGACCGAGACCGTCAGGGCCGGCGACGTGACGATTCGCGCAGCCTGGAAGGACTTGGCGACGCCATTTCACGTCGAGCGGCTGGCCCAACCCGGCGAACCAGGCGCCATGGACGTCTTCTCAGTCCTCATGTCGGCGTCAGACGCGGCTCTGTCCGTCGACGGCCAGCAGATCCCCGGCGTCGTATTTCGTCGTCAGGTCGGCTCCCAGCCCATCACCAGCGCCTTCCTCGCCTTCGCCGAGTCCTGGGTCGAGGTGCCAGGCTTCTAGCGCGCGGCCCCACGCCTACCCGTCGGCTTAGTTGGCCAGCACCGCCAGGCGCCGCTTCCGCACCACTTCCTGCCCGCCCAGGTATACGGACACCGTGCGCGCGATGTTGCAGATGTTCTCGGCCGCGTCGCCGTCCACCACCAGCAGGTCCGCTTGCTGTCCCGGAACCAGTTCTCCAGTCAGGCCGCCCAAACCAATAGCCTTTGCCGCCGCGCCCGTAACCAAGTGCACTGCATCAACCGGCGTGGTGTCCAGCGCCACGACTGCGCTGATGACAGATAGCGGAAACTCGTGGAAGGGAGTATCGATCACGCCCGCATCCGTCGACACCACATGCGGCACGCCACGCTCACGCATGTAGCGGAAGTTCGCGCCCGCCGCGCGGATGCGCTCTCGTTCGTCCGCGGGCAATGCGTCCAGGTGCGCCAGGTCGCGGAACGGCGTGCGATTCATGGCAGCCAGCGTCATGTGGACCGACTGGTGCGATGCGTCGATGCGTTCGACGGCTGCTTCGTCCACAAACGACTGGCCACGAATCCCTTCGGGCGTGAGCCAGGAGCAGTGCTCCAACGTGTCAACGCCGGCGTCGATCGCGTCCCGGCAGCCGTCGGCTCCCAACACGTGGGCGGCCACGTGGCGTTGCAGGCGGTGGGAGTCGGTCACCAGCGCGCGCAGCGTTTCCAGGTCGTACTGTGAGTGTCCGGCCTGGGAGCCGGGGGTCATCATCCCGCCAGTGGCCATCACCTTGATGAAGTCCGCCCCGGCTTCCACCATCCGGCGCAAGGCCCGAATCACCTCGTCGCGCGAGTCGGCCCGGAGCCCGCACCAGTTCAGGTGCCCGCCGGTCGTGGTAATCGGCGCCCCGCAGACCAGCAGGCGTGGTCCTAGCGCCAGCCCACCGCGCAGCGCGTCCCGAACCACCATGTTGAGCGTCAGATAGCCGCCCGTGTCTCGCATTGTGGTTACGCCAGTCGCCAGCGCGCGTTGGCCGTTGGCGATGGCAGTCATCACACGTTCCTCATTGGATGCGGACTTGTGCACCGCCAGCGTGCGCTCGTGGCTGTCGTAGGCGCCGAACTGCAGGTGGCAGTGGCAGTCGATCAGGCCGGGCATGATCGTGGCGTCGCCATAGTCGACCACGTCCGCGTCGTCGGCGTATGCGCCTGCGGACCCCACGTGAGCAATCACGCCGTCGCGCACGACGACCTCCGGGTCGTACAAGGGGTCAGCGCCGGTGCCGTCGATGAGCGTGGCCGCGCGGAGGATCAGGTCAGGCATTGCCCCGACGTTTCAGGTTGCACACGAGGGAGTTCAGGGGCATCGAATGTTGTTCTCCGTTCCCTACTCCGAGCCTGCAAGGTACCTGCCGACAAGCAGGTCATGGCGCTCGACGAGTTCGGACGGAATCATCTCCGGCGCTGTGATGATCGCTGTGGCCAACGCGTCGGCGCACTCGCAGGCGGAGTCCTCCGTGGGAATCTGCCCAACGGCGCGGCGGACGACGCGCTGGGAAAGCGATGTGTTGGCCATGAGGTTGGCGATGACCATTTCGGCGGAGACGTCCTCCTCGCTCTCGTGCCAGACGTCGTAGTCGGTAACCATGGCCAGGAGGGCGTAGCAGATCTCGGCTTCGCGGGCGAGGCGCGCTTCAGGGAGCGCGGTCATGCCGATGACGTCGACGCCCCAGGAGCGAAAGGTCTCGGACTCGGCGCGGGTGGAGAACTGCGGGCCCTCGATGCAGACGTAGGTGCCGCCGCGATGCACGTGGGCGCCCTCGGTTTCGGCCGCCTCGGCCAGAACGGCGGACAGGCGGGCGGAGAAGGGCTCGCCCATGCCGACATGCACCACGAGACCGGGGGTGTCGAAGAAGGTCATGGGGCGCTGGCGGGTTCGGTCGATCAGCTGGTCGGGCACGACCACGTGGAGGGGCTCGATGTGTTCGCGCATGCTGCCGACGGCGCTGACCGAGATGACCCAGCGCACGCCGAGCGACTTGAGCGCCCAGAAGTTGGCGCGGGCGTTGACGGCGGTGGGCATGATGCGGTGGCCGCGGCCATGGCGCGGCAGGAAGGCCACCTCCACGCCGTCCAGCCTGCCGATGCGAATAAAGTCGCTGGGGTCGCCGAACGGCGTTGTGACGGTCTCGTCCCGAATGTCCTCCAGGCCGGGCATCTCGTAGAAGCCGCTGCCGCCGATGACTCCAATTGCTGGCATTAGTCCTGGCTCCGCATGTCAGGCGGCCTCGCCGGAGACCGCCGCGAACCGGCCCAGCGATTCCAGGTAGGGCGGCCGGTGGACGCCGTGCTCGGTAATAATCGCGGTTACACGTTCATGAGGTGTGACGTCAAAGGCCGGGTTGGCGACGGGCGCATCGGAGGGCGACCAGCGCCAGTCGCCGTAGCCGTGGACTTCCTCGGTGGCCCGTTCCTCGATGGGGATTGCGTCGCCGTTTGGAGTGTCGAAGTCAACGGTGGAGAGCGGGGCGGCCACGTAGAAGGGCAGGTCGTGGGCGCCGGCGGCGACGGCGTGGCTGTAGGTGCCGATCTTGTTGGCGACGTCGCCGTTGGCGGCGATGCGGTCGGCGCCGACGATGACGGCGTCGATGTGCCCGCGACGCATACGGTCGGCGGCCATGCTGTCGGTGATGAGGGTGAAGGGCACGCCCCACTGCGCGAGTTCCCAGGTGGTGAGGCGACCGCCCTGGAGGAGGGGACGGGTCTCGCTGACGACGACTTCGATGCCGTGGCGCTGATTGGCGGCCTGGAGCACGCCCAGGGCCGTGCCATAGCTGGCGGCGGTGGCCAGTGGACCGGTGTTGCAGTGGTGGAGCACGCGCTGGCCGGATTCGAAAAGGTCGGCCCCGGCTTCGGCGAGGGCGCGGTGGCGCTGTTCGTTGTCGGCGGCGATCTCGTGAGCCAGCGCCAGCAAGCCGTGGCGGATTGATTCGCGAGGGTTACGACAGTCGTCGGTCGGCCGGTGATCGGCGAGCGCGCCGAGCTCATGGGCCGCCGCACGCATGCGCTCGGCGGCCCAGGCGAGGTTCACGGCCGTGGGTCGGGTGGCGATGACCTGGTCGATGCTTTTGTCCAGGCGTTCCAGGTAGGTCGTCTGGTCGGGCGCGTCGACGCGCGTGGCGGCCAGCGCGACGGCGTAGGCGGCGGCGACGCCGAGGGCGGGGGCGCCGCGAATGGCGAGGGTGCGGATGGCTTCGTTGACCTGCTCCACCGTGGTGCAATGCAGCACCTCGACGGCATCCGGCAGGCGGCGCTGGTCCAGGATCCGGACCGCGCCGTCATGCCACTCGATAACCGGTGGGACAGGCATCGCCACGGGACTGCGTGTGGGCGGGTGAGTATATCGGCGACGGTCCCGAGACTCGTGGAACCGTCGCGGCGTCACAAACGAGGCCGCTACGGAGGGCGATCAGTCCGGCGCGTAGCGGATGAGACTGGCGCGGTCGAGCGTCCAGCCGAAGCCCGGGCGATCGGGGATCGTGACCGCGCCCCGGATGGCTTCGGGTTCGCCCGTGAGGGCATCCCAGATGAGGGAGTTCCCGGGCAACGGATCGCGACGAGGGAAGTACTCGCCAATCGGGCAGTTGGCGCGCGCGGCAATGAGGTGCCAGGAATGCAGCCAGCCCTGGTGCGGCGTGACCGGGCGCTGGTGGCTGGCAGCCAGAGCGCAGATTCGCAGCGCTTCGGTCAGGCCGCCGACGCGGTTGAGATCCGGCTGCAGGTAATGGACGCCCGCGTTGATGAGCGAGATAAAGGGGAAGCGGGTGCGTTCGGACTCGCCGGCCGCCAGCGGCACCGCGCCGGCGCGGGCCAGCGATTCGTAGCCCGCCAGGTCCTCGATAGGAAGCGGGTTTTCCAGCCAGCGGGCCCCAACGTCGGCCAGCGGCTGAAGCATGCGCCGGGCATAGGGAAGGTCCCAGCCAAAGTGGGCATCCACCATCAGGTCCGCATTGGGGCCGATGACCGAGCGGATTTCGCGCAGCACGTCCATCTCGGTCTGCCGGCCCTTCTCGCCGTGCGCCGGACCGTGGATGGTGAAGTACTTGAAGGCGTTGAACCCGTGTCGGCGGCCTTCGAGGACTTCGTCCAGCAGCGACTGCGGGTCCTCGCGTCCACGCAGCGATAGCGAACTGAGATAAACGGGCACGGTCCTCGTCGATCCTCCGCCGATCAGGCTGACCACCGGCCGGCCCACCGACTTCCCGAGCAGGTCCCAGAGCGCCAGATCCACGCCGCTGAGAGCCATGACGCCGGTTCCGCGCTGGCCCTGACGGTTCAGAGAAGCGTAGAGACGTTCCCAGAGCGTCTCGATGTCCGTCGGGTCGGCGCCTTCCAGCAGCGGAGCGAATTGGCGGGTGATGATCGTCTCCGCACCGACGGGAAAGCCTCCGACGGAGCCAAGGCCCGTGATTCCCTCGTCGGTTTCGATTTCCACGATAACGAGGGCAATGGCTTCACGGCCCGGATCGGGGTTGCGGAGGGGGTGAGCGCGGAGGCGAGTGATGCGCATGGCGGGGAGATTGTGGTGAGATGATGTGAGTCGCGAGGCCTCCTAGCTCGATGTGCGCGCGATATTTCGCAAGAAAGCTTCGTCCATCTCGTGGCGCTCGTCGGCGGCTAGCCAAAGGTCGTAAGCGTAGGTTGAGCGGCCATCTGAACCATAGCGTGGACCGTGGAACAACCAGACAGAAACGCCTTCCCCCTTAACAGCCTCTGCCGCTGGCACGAAGTCGCCATCTCCGGCGACGAGCGCAATATGTGTGACGAGTCGGCGACCTGCCAAAAGCGCGGCATCAAGCCCCAGCAGAAGATCAACGCGTTTCTGAGTGAAGATCGGATGGCCGTCTGCTCTAAAGCCGTCGTGCCGCAGACGGCCCTCACGCACCTGAAACCTCGGAAGATGTGACAAGGCTGTTGCGAAGCCGCGATAGCCGGCCGGTGCGTTCGCGGTCTTCTTCTGTCGGTGGCTCGTGTTGATAGGGAGGGCACGTGTAGTAGTACGAGCGGAATAGGTCCACTGGCTCAGGAGTCGCATCGGCAACGGATTGGCGAATTCTCTCGGAGAGCTTCTGCATATCGGCTCTGAGCGTGAACTCGCGAAACTCGTTTCTGCAGAGCGCTTCAACGTATCCGCCGTCAATGAAGACCGCTAGGCGAGCCATCCCATGCCTTCCTAAAGCAAAAAAGGCTGAGGCAGACCTGCCTCAGCCTTTGTTCGCCTAAATTGTTCTCCTGGCGTGCGCCCCGCCAAAGCGAGTGCGAACGCCAGGGAAAATACTTACAGGAAGTTTGCGAGGTAAAGGCGTCGCTGTCAATACTCGTCGACTGCGGGCCGCAGGCTAAGATCCGCCGTTGGATCCAATTGGCTCACCTCATGCGTGACAACACTTGCTGCGCGCCGCAATCCGCGCGAGCCGCAAGCAGCGGTCCGGTGCGATTGGGTGTGGCCAAAGGAAGTCCGAGTTCCCAGCCTCTCCGCCGTCGCCCCGGCATGGCCCGGATCCGGGGTGGCGAGTATCGGATGGGGACGGAGGATCGGAGCGGGTTTCCGGCGGATGGTGAAGGGCCGGTGCGGGCGGTGCGGGTGGATACGTTCCGGATCGACGTTGCCGCCGTTACGAATGCGCAGTTCGCCGAGTTCATTGCGGCCAGCGGGTACCGGACCGAGGCGGAGACGTTCGGGTGGAGCTACGTGTTTCACATGCTGGCATCGGACGAGATAAAACGGCGGACGCCGCAGCGGCCGGATAGCACGCCGTGGTGGGTGCCGGTGAGCGGGGCCTACTGGGCGGCGCCTGAGGGTCCGGGCACGGACCTGGACGACCGGATGGATCACCCGGTGATTCACGTCTCGTGGAACGACACGCTGGCCTACTGCGACTGGGCGGGCACGCGACTGCCCACCGAGGCCGAGTGGGAATATGCGGCGCGGGGCGGACTGGACCAGCGCCGCTATCCGTGGGGCGACAAGCTGACGCCGAAGGGCGAGCACCGCTGCAACATCTGGCAAGGCACGTTTCCCGAATCCAACACGTCGGCCGACGGCTGGATTGGCACGGCGCCGGTGGACGCCTATAAGCCGAACGGGTTCGGTCTGTACAACACGTCGGGCAACGTGTGGGAGTGGTGCGCCGACTGGTTCAGCCCCAGCCACCACCTGCGGGCCGAGCAGCGCAATCCGCAAGGACCGGCGCACGGTCAGCGGCGGGTGCTGCGGGGCGGGTCGTATCTCTGCCACCGGTCGTACTGCAATCGCTACCGGGTGGCGGCCCGCAGTTCCAACACGCCGGACAGCAGCGCGGGCAACTTGGGGTTTCGCTGCGTGCGGTCGGTTGCTCTTCAGGGCTAAGGGCAGGCACCCGCCACGTCGATGAACTCCGCCGCTGTTTTGAACCTGGCGAACTCGCCACACGCGGTAGTGCGGTCGGTGCCGCCGGGGCGGGTTGATGTAGCCGAAGGCTTCTGGGACGACCGGATGCGGGCGATGCGGACGCATGGGCTGGAGCGGCAGTTCGCGCAGTGCGAGGTGACCGGGCGGCTGCGCAATTTCGAGCGGGCGGCGGGACGCCTGGAGGGCGAGTTCGAGGGCCGGTATTACAACGACTCGGACGTGTACAAGTGGCTGGAGGCGGCGAGCTATGCGCTGGCGCGGGCGCCTTCGGCGGAACTGAAGGCTTGTGTCGATGGCGTGATCGAGGCGATCGCCGCCGCGCAACGGCCGGACGGGTACATCAATACGTACTTCAGCGGACCCCGGGAGTCCTGGCGCTACCGGAACCTGACGGACGAGCACGAGTTGTACTGCATGGGGCACCTGGTCCAGGCGGGGGTGGCGCACCGGAGATCGACGGGGTCGGATCGACTGTTCGAGGTCGTGGTGCGGGCGGCGGACCACATCTGCGAGACATTCGGGCCCGAGGGGCGGCCGGAGCCGGACGGGCATCCGGGGATCGAACTAGCCCTGGTGGAATTGGCGCGGGAGACCGGGAACCCCGCGTACCTGCGGCAGGCGGTGTTTTTTCTAGACAGGCGAGGGGCGGATCCGCCGAATCTGAGCGGTCTGCATTACCACCAGGACCACGCCCCGGTTCGCGAGCAACGCGACGCCGACGGGCATTCGGTGCGGCTGACCTACCTGGCGGCGGCGATGGCGGACGCGGCCCTGGATACGGGCGAGGCTGAGTTGCTGGAGGCCTCCGTCCGTTTGTGGGAAAGCGCGTACGAACGTCGCGCCTATGTGACAGGAGGACTGGGGTCGAGGTACCAGGGCGAGGCGTTTGGGGCGGACTATGAATTGCCCAACGACCGCGCCTATGCCGAGACCTGCGCGGCGGTGGGCGGGATCTTCTGGAATGCCAGGCTGCTGGCGGCCACTGGCGACGCTCGTTATGCGGACTGGCTAGAGGCAGCGCTCTACAACGGCGCGCTGGTTGGAGTTTCGCCAGACGGCGGGGCGTATTTCTACGCCAACCCGCTAGCGGCCGATCCGCAACCGTCGCCGGACGACCAGGGCGGTGTCCACAGCAGCGGGGCGCAGCAGACGGTGGGCGGTCACCAGCGCCAGCCGTGGTACGACACGGCCTGCTGTCCGCCCAACATCGCGCGGCTGCTGTTGAGCCTGCCGGGCTACGCCTACGGGGTGTCGCCGGGCGCGCTGTGGGTGCATCAGTACTTGCCGGGACGGGTGGAGGCGGCGCTGCCGGACGGCGGGTTCATGACGTTGCGGGTTGCGACGCGGTATCCGTGGCACGGGGACGTGGAGCTGATGGTGGAGGACGCCCCGGACAGTCCAGTGGACCTGCGGCTGCGGACTCCCTCGTGGGCCGATGGCGCGAGCCTGGAGGTGGAAGGGTCGCGCGAGGCTGTCATGCCCGGCTCGTACGCCGCCATTCGGCGGGTCTGGGCGGCGGGAACGACCGTGCGTCTACGGCTGCCGATGGACGTTCGGCTGGTGGCGAGCCACCCGCGGGTCCAGGCCAACACCGGGCGAGCCGCCATTGCGCGGGGACCGCTGATCTATTGCATCGAGGCCGCGGATCACCCCGAGTCGAAGGTGGACGCACTGGTCCTGGGCCCTGACTCGAACCTGCGAGCCTGGGACGACCCGGACCTGCTGGGCGGACTGACGACCATCAGAGGTTCGGCCGGCGTTGCGGTTCAGAACCAGTCGGACGAGCTGTATGCGCGGTTCGACGGCGGCAAGCCAAGGTTGACGGGTTCGACGCCGCTTACCGCGATTCCGTACTTTGCCTGGGCCAACCGGTCGCCAGGGGCGATGCGCGTGTGGATTCCGTACGTTGACGGCTGAGCCGGGCCCTATTCAGACGGACCTGTTCACGAGCGGGACGCTCGGCTACCACACGTTTCGGATCCCCGCGCTGGTAGTGACGACGCGGCGGACGCTGCTGGCGATCGCCGAGGGGCGGCGGAACTCGCAGCACGACACCGGGGACATCGACCTGGTCCTTCGCCGCAGCCGCGACGACGGGCAGACATTTGACGAAATGCGGGTGGCTGTGCCCGGCGGCGGCAACGTGGCGGGGAATCCCGCGCCGGTGGTGGACGAGACGACCGGCACGATCTGGCTCTGGTTCTGTCGCAACAACTCCGACGGTCCGGAGACCCTGATCTGCGCGGGCAAGGCGCCGCGCACGGTGTGGCTGACGAGCAGCGACGACGACGGCGAGACCTGGGCCGAACCCCGCGAAATGACGGCCGAGGTCAAGCTGCCGGCGTGGACCTGGTACGGCACCGGGCCGGGCCATGGGTTGCAGCTGGCCTCGGGGCGGTTGCTGATTCCCTCGTACCACGTCATCGGACAGAACTTCGACCGGGCCACCGACCCCTACATCTCGCACGTGATCCTGAGCGACGACCACGGGGAAACCTGGCGCCTGGGCGGCGTGGCCCAGCCGGGCACGAACGAGTGCATGGCCGCGCAGCTGGCCGACGGCCGCGTGTATCTGAACGAGCGCAACTACCTGGGCGAGTACCGGCGGGCCTTCGCGGTCAGCCACGACGAAGGCGAGAGCTTCGACGCCTTTGGCTGGCACGAACTCATCGACCCCATTTGCCAGGCGGCCGTGCTGGGCGTGGGTGGCGACCGGCTGGTGTTCAGCAACGCGGCCAGCCGCTTGCGTGAGCGGCTGACGGTCCGAACGAGCGCGGACGGTGGACAGTCATGGTCTCGCGGTCGGGTCCTGCACGACGGACGGGCCGCCTATTCGGACCTCTGCGAGCTACCGGACGGAATGCTGGGCTGTCTCTACGAAGCCGGCAGCGTGGGCGAGTACGAGCACCTGCGCTGGGCGCGATTCAGTCGCGCCTGGATCGGCCTGCCTTAGCGACTGTTTCCCCGGTTAAGCTGGCAGCGGGACCGTGCAGACGCGGCGGGTGAGGGCGCAGCAGAACCAGATTTGGTCCTGGTGCAGCGTCATGCCGTGGACTTCGGGGTCGGGCACGTCGATCGCGGCCCGGATGTCGCCGGTGGCCGGGTCGATCTTATGGATCTGGCGCAGTCCCACGTCGGAGCACCACACGTGGCCGTCGGCGACGAACACGCCGTGCGGGCGGTGGCTGGGCGTGGGGATCGAGCGATGCACCGACATGTCGCGTGGGTCGATCAGGAACAGCTTCTGGGCCGGCGGCACGGCCATCCACATGTGGCGCTCGTCCACCCACTGCAGGCCGTGCGCGCCGGTGATCTGGGCGTTGGCCGGGTCGACGAAAGCCACGACGCCCTTGCCGGGGGTGTCGTAGTGGTCAACCGTCGTCCCATCGCCGTTCAGCTTGAAGATGCGGGATCCGAAGGTTGACGAGACCCAGAGGTGCCCGCCGCCAATGGTGACACCGCTGGAATGGTCGGACTCGGTGGGCATGCGAGCCAGGATCGAGCCGTCCGAGTAGTCGAGCTTGTACAGGTGGTTATTGTCCTGGTCGATCACCCAGAGGCCGTCGTCAGCCGCCTGCAGGCCATTGGGCTGCGGGCCGGGGGTAATCCAACGGTGGGAAACTGCGGTCACACTTACCATCGTTCATGGTGGACCTGGCGCTTCCAGAGTCGAGATCCATACCACTGAACGCCTGGCCGGACATCGACAGGATCTGACCGAATGATGCCACGACATTCGAATGTTGCGACAGCCTCACCAGCTATCCAGGTGGTGAGGCGGGTCCCAGGGGGTGGCACACCTGCCACGGCTCGGGGAGGACTATGAACTGCCGGCGAAGTACACCTCCACCGACGTGCTGCCGATCAGGGCGCCGTCGATGACGCTTTCATCTCGGACTTCGATGCGGAGGAGGCCGGGGGCGGTGGTGGCCGGGATTTCGATCGACCTGGTGTAGGTGCCCGGACCGCCGTAGTCGCCGGCCACCGAGATCCAACTCTGGTCGATGACGGTTCCGGCCTGGGTGTAGATGCGGTAGGTCAGGTTCTTTTCGAAGGGCATGGCGCTGATGCGGCCGCGCAGTTCGAGCGAGGCGCCGACCGTGGCGCCGCTGAGGGGGGCTTCCAGGACTATCTCGGGGGTGGGTTCGCGGCTGGTGCGACCGTGGGTGATTGGAGCGGCCCGCAGGACGATGGGCACGGCGGTGCGGGCCAGCGCGAAGCCGTCGTCCTGATCCAGGTCGACGATCTCGATACGCCCCGGTCCATCCGCGGCCGCAATGAACTCGACCGGCGCGGCGAAGGTTCCGGGTTGATCTGCGTATCCCGAAACGGGGAGGCTGCCCATGCCGATTACTCCGCCGCGGGCGTCGTAGACGAGGTAGGCGAGGTTCTCAGCGGACGGATACACGCTGGTCGTTCCCCGCACCTCGATCCCGCTCGCAACCGCCTCGCCAGGCAGCGGGGACTCGATGACCAATGCCCGGCGGGGAACCAGTTGGTCCCCTTCGAGCCCGAATGTGCGGGCGATTTCCAGGGTCGGGCAGCAAAGGCCGTCGCTGGGGCGGTGGGTGACCGTCTGCGCAACGATCCGGCCGCCGGTGACGGCCAGGTTCCGCACCGGTACCCGGTCGCCCAGGAACGCCCACGCCGCCTGTTCCGGCGCGCCGTCGCGATCGAGCACGGCGACGAGGTGAATGAACGTGCCGCTGCCGCCGCCGGAGATGAAGACGACGACCGCGGCGTCGGCGATGCCGTCACCGTCAAGATCGCCGAAGGCGACGGTGTCGTTGACGATGCCCGCGTGGACCCGTTCCGTCGCACCTTCGCCAAAGGCGATCTGTCCCTCGCCGTCGGTGAACTGAATGGGTGTGTCCTCGTCCCCGAGAAGCGGCAGGCGGTATTGGGCGTTGCGTAGCTGGTGCAGGGTCAGGCCCTGCTGAATGAGTCCGCCCTCACGGAGTGCGAACGTGCTGGTGGTGCGCACGGACGGGCAGCAGAGCCCATCCCCGGGACCGTGCGCGAGGATCTGCGCGCGGACCTGGCCGTCTGAAATGCTCAGGCTCTCCACCCGCACCCGGTCGCCCAGGTACGCGCGCGCCGCCTGTGAGGGCGCGCCGTCGCTATCCAGCACAGCCACCAGGTAGATGAAGGCGCCGCTGCCACCGCCGGAGGTGTAGACGGCAACGGCGGCATCGGCATTGCCATCGCCGTCCAGGTCGCCGAACGCAATGGCGTCGTCAATGAGGCCCACGGTTTCGCGTTCGGTCGCACCCTCGCCGTAGATAAGCGTGCCCGTGCCATCAACGAGTCGAATTGGGGTGTCCTGGTCGCCGAGGAGCGGCAGGTGGTATTCGGCGTTGCGCAGCTGTTCCAGCGTCAGGCGCTGCGTGGCCGTGGGCGCCGGCAGCGCGGCTTCCCAGGGAAAGCGCTCGCTGTTCAGGCGCTGCTGCAAGCCTTCCGGACCGTTGATCCAGGTGCGCTGACCGTCGGTGAATCCGGTCCAGTTGTCGGCTTTGCGCCAAGTGAGTCGGCCGTTGGTGGTGTTTTGCTGCGTGATTCCTGTTGCCGGGCTGTGCTGCTCGTCATCGAGGCAAGTGCCCACGACGTCCGGGATCAGATCGTGCAGGACTTTGAAGCCCAGCTGGAATGCACAGACCTGGGCAAGCAGGGGCTGGAATGAGAAGACGAGACCGACCATTGCGGCCAGGAGCGCGAGCCTAGTCTTCATCGAGCAGCCCTCCTGTGCGGACCCGAACCACTTAAGCATAGAGGCGCCGTGGATTGATGAATGCGGGTGAAGTCCGGAACGCGCGATCAGGCCGACGCCCCGCCTGGCCGGATACCAGGGAAGCGAGGGGGCGGTGTTACGGTGTGTGACATCAGCATACGAGCAGGGCGATCAGCGTGATGAGCCGGCATCTCTCGGTGCGCGTGGGCGACGAGTTGTTCGAGCAGTTGGAGGCGCAGAGCCGGAGGAGCGGGCAGTCGCGATCGGCGCTGGCCAAGCAGTTGCTGGAGGAAGGGCTGCGAATGGAGCAGCATCCCGGGATCGTCTTCCGTGCGGATCCAGGCGGGCGACGCGCCGGGTTGATGGGCGGCCCGGACGTGTGGGAAGTGGTGAGCGCGCTTAGCAGTGCGGATGGCGGCGAGGCTGAGAGCCTGGCAGAAATCGGTGAGCGAACGGGACTGAGCACGGATGAAATAGGTGCCGCCCTGCGGTACTACGCCGACCATACGGACGAAGTTGCTGACTGGATCCGGCGGGTCGAGGAAGAGGCTGAGCGGGCGGAGGCGAACTGGCGGCGGGGGCTATCGCTGCTCCGCAAGTGAGGCTGCTGCTGGACGAGATGTGGGCGCCCGCGATCGCCGCGTCGCTGCGGGATCGGGGCCATGACGTCGTAGCCGTGGCCGAACGGCACGACCTTCGCGGAACGCCGGACGCGGCGATCTTCGAGGCAGCCCTGGCGGAGGGTCGGGCGATCGTGACCGAGAACGTGGTCGATAACCGACCGCTCGCCGCCGACGCCATGCGGGCCGGGTGCCCGCATCCGGCGCTGATCTTTACGAGCAACCGGGCCTATCCGCGAGCCAGCCGGCGGACGGCCGGGCGGCTCGTGAGAGCACTCGATGCACTGCTCACCACGCAAGACGCGATCTCAAGCGAACACTGGCTGGACTAGCCGGATAACCAACCTCGGCCAGACGGACCCAGGACCAGAGACGCCTACCCGACGACGAGGTTGATGAGGCGGCCTTCGCGGTAGATGACCTTGCGGACCTGTTTACCGTCGGTGTGGGCCTGGACGCGGGGGCTGGCGAGGGCCAGGGATTGGGCGGCGGCTTCGTCGGTGGTGGCGGGGGCCTCGATGCGGTCGCGGACGCGGCCATTGACCTGGACGACGAGGGTAAACGTCTCGTCGGCGGCCAGGGCTTCGTCCCAGGCGGGCCAGGACTGCAGGTGGATGCTCTCGGAGTGACCGATGCGCTCCCACAGTTCCTCGGCCATGAAGACGGCGCAGGGGGCCAGCAAGACCAGGAAGGTGTCGATGGATTCCTTCCAGGCCGGGGTGGCGCGCAGGTCGTCGTCGCCGACTTCGATCAGAAAGTTCGTGAACTCCATCAGGGCGGCGATCATGGTGTTGAACTTGAGCGCGTCAATGTCGTTGCTGACGCGGCGAATGGTCTGGTGCAGCTGGCGCTGCAACTCGACCTGGACATCGGCGTAGTCGGCGCGACGGCGGCGGGTGCCGCCCGTCTCGAGGTCCAGGACCAGGTTCCACACACGGTTCAGCCAGCGGGAGACGCCGGCCAGGCCCTGATCGCTCCAGGGCAAGGTGCGGTCAAACGGTCCCATGAAGAGGATGTAGCAGCGCAGGGCATCGCCGCCGGCGGTGGCGGCCACTTCGTCGGGCGTCACCACGTTGCGCCAGGACTTTGACATCCCGGTGGCCCGAAACTCGACCAGCGCGTCGCCGTTGCGCTGGGCGCGCTGGCCGGTGAGCTCGAAGCGGGCTTCCAGGGGATAGCGGCGGAAGGGCTGGGCGGCCTCGGGGCTGTCGTAGGCATCGGCGCCGTCGGGCGCATCCACCCGGGCGCGGCCCTGGCTGTCGACCCGCAGGATGGACTCATCCACCCAGCCGGGCTGCGCCAGCATCAGGCCCTGGTGGCGCAGGGCATGGAACGGCTCGGTCAGGTCCAGTATCCCGGCATCGCGCATGGCCTTGGTCCAGAAGCGGGCGTAGAGCAGGTGCATCACGCTGTGCTCGGCGCCGCCGACGTA
>JAPOWQ010000040.1 GCA_026707585.1 Chloroflexota bacterium
AGAGCGTCTGGTTGTGGCCCAGAAGGCTGGGGGTTCAAGTCCCCTCGCTCACCCCCTTGAAGAAGGAGAGAGTGGAGAGAAGAGAGAAGAGAAGATTAGGAGTCGCTAAGGGTTGGTGGCGGGGAGGTTGATGCGGGAGACGGGGGAGCAGGATTTGGATGCGGTGTACTGGATGAGGCGGACGAGGAGCGCGCGGGCGAGGGGGTCGGCGCGCCCGGCCTGACTGAGGCCGAGGGTGGTGACGACGACCTTGCCCTTGCCGTAGTTGGCCTGGGCGGTGATGGCGGCTTCGTTGCCGAGCCAGCCGCGGAAGGTGCCCATGAGGATGTCGCTCGGGTCGAGGCCGTCGACGGCCGGGATGACGCGGGGGGCGGCGCTGGGGACGAAGGGCGTGCTCATGAGGGGTTCGGCTAGAAGCCCCTCGCGAAGTTTGGGCGCGATCCAGTCGAAGCCGGTGGACCAGTGGGACGCGAATCGGCCAGTGCGGGGGACCGAGGGCAGGAACGGGGTGTCGGCGAGGTCGGCGACGATGAGGGCGGGGAGGCCGCCGGCCACCATTTCGAGGGCGTCGGCACCGCCACCGCCGGCGACGACGACGGCCTGGGTGCGGACGGGCTGGGTAAGCGTGGTGCAGCCGGCTTCGGCGAGGGCGTTGGCAAGGGTGGCGACGCGATTGGTGTGGTCGACGCCGGTGAGGTAGATGCGGAGTTTGCCGTTGATGGTGGCGGCGTCGGTGGGGATGACGAGGACTTGCTCGCTTTGGTCGAGTGCAAGGCCCGGGCCGCGGATTGAGAGTTCGACATCGAGGACGCGGGCGGTTTCGATGAGGGGGGCGGTGAATTCGAAGTCGTCGATGACGGCGGGTTCGATGCCGCCGGGGATGGGGATGGTCTCGCGGCGACGGGATTCGCCGGAGACGGACCAGACGACTTCGGCGTCGCCGGCGGCGCGGGGACCGGATATGAGGGCGCGGACGGTGACGGGGCTGCCGGCCCAGGCGGAGCCGGGGAGGCCGTCGATAAGGACCACGGTCTCGTCGGCGACAGGACGCATGGCCTGCACGACGGGCTTGGGGCGGGCATGGAAGTCGGCCAATCCGTTGACTTCCCAGCCCTGGTCCATGAGTTCGGTGAGGACGAAGCCGGAGAGCCCGGAGGTGGCGCGGAGGCGAGCGACCTGCTGTCGGAATCCTTCGGCCTGGACCTGGCGGGTGGCGGCGGTGAGGTCGTCGAGGGAGGCGAAGGCCTGGCGGGCAACGGAGTTCTCGAAACGGTCAGCGAATCCGGCCTGGTCGAAGGCGAGGTCAGGGGTCCACGTACGGTCGGCGAGGAGCCAGGGGTAGGAAGGCTTCCAGTCGTGGGGCAGGCCCCAGAGGCCGAATTCGGAGAGGGCGACGGGGCGGTCGGCCGGGGCGTCGGCGTCGGCACGCTCCCAGAGGTCGGGGGGACGCGAGGCGAGCCAGTCGACGAAGGCACCGAAGTCGCGCGCGCCCTGGGGGTGGGCGGCGTAGGTGTGCATGTCGGCGAGGTCGGTATCGAGATGCAGGGCGCCGAGCATGGCGGAGTTGTCGATGACGAGGCGGGTCGGGTCGGCTTCGCGAGCGACGGCGACCCAGCGACGCAGGCGCTGGCGATGGTTGGCGTTGGCGGCGAGGTCGAGGCCCCAGCCTTCGTTGATGACCGAACGGGCGATGAGCGAGGGGTGGTGGGCATCGCGAACGGCGGCGCCCTGGAGCATGGCGGTGACATCGTCGTCGAGCCAGTCGGGGAAGGGTTCGTCCGGTTGTTGCGGGTGGCCCCAGCTTGGGAGGTCGTACCAGACGAGGAGGCCCATGCGGTCGGCGAGGGCGAGATAGCGGGGATCGGGGAGCTTGACGTGGCAGCGGACGAGGTTGAGACCGGCATCGCGGGCGACCTGGAAGCGGCGGGCCAGGGTGTCATCGCCTGGGTAGGCGTAGCCGGTGACGGGGCTGTAGTCCTGGTCGAGCGCACCGCGGAGGTAGAGGGGCTGGCCGTTTAGGCGGAGTTCGTTGTCGTCCGACTCGACGCGGCGGAAGCCGGTGGTGAAGCGGCGGGTGTGCGTGAGGCCGTCGGCGTCGAGGGTGACGTCGACGTCGTAGAGGGTGGGTGCGCCGGGCGCCCAGCGCTGGAGGTCTGGCCAGTTGTGGAGGAGTTCGCGGCCGGAGGTGAGATCGCCGGTGGCCTCGGCGGTCCACAGCGGGGTGGGGCTGTTGGCGTCGCGGACGGTTACATGGACTCGGCCATGGGTATTGGGGCTGCCGAGCACGGACAGGCGAACAGTCTGGAGGTCGTCGGCGAGGCCGGTTCGGAGGCCGGCGACGTGGTTGGGTGGGCGCTGGTCGAGCCAGACGGGTTGCCAGAGGCCGGAGCATTCGCCGTACCAGTGCTGCTTGCCGCGCGGGATCCAGGCGGCGCGGGTTGGGGGGGCGCCGGGGGGCGTGCAGACGCCCGGGGACTGGACGGGCGTGTCCCAGACGCGAACGGTGAGGGTGACGGTTTGGCCGTGGGCTTCCGGTGGAAGGATGGCTTCGAATGGGAGGTAGCCGCTTCGACTGCCGGCGATGTGCCGGTCGTTGATCCAGACGTCGGCGAGCCAGTCGGCGGCGCCGAACGTGACGACGGCCTGGTGGCCGGACGGAGGGGTGGGGACAGCAAGCTGGCGGCGGTACCAGTAGAAGGCGGGGCCGGTGGGTGGGTTGTGGAGGATGAGCTGGGGATAGGTCGGGAGTTCGATTTGGTGGTCGAAGGTCACATGGTCCGGGTCGGCGGAGTCGCTGATGCCGAGCCTCCAGGGACCGTGGATGCGGATGGGGCCAGAGGCAGTCATCGTCTGATACCTTGACCGACGGTGGCCGAGCAATTCTCAGAGGCCGGGGGTGGGTCAGGTTCCCAGCCGCCGGGCGACTCCTTTGAGCGCCCCGCCGCTGGCACGTACGCGCGCCTGGCGGTTGCCGCGCTCCTGATTGCGAGCGCTGTCTTCGTACTTCTGGTCGATCGAAGCTTGAGGCGTCCGCCGGAGATTCCGGAGGTGTTGCAGCCGACGGCGGCCGCAGCCACGGCGGACCCGACGCGAGAAGCGCCGGCGGTGATACCGGTCACGCCGGAGCCGATCGTGATCGACCTGGAGGTGCCACAGGGCCCGTTCGAGCAATTGCCGACGCCAACGGTGGTTCCGGTACATACGGAGGCACCGGCCCGATACTTTCTCGTTGCCGTGCAAAGCGGGGACACGCTGGCGGCACTGGCCAGCCGGTACGGGTATAGCTTTGAAGAGATAGCGGAGCTGAACGGCATCGACGAGCCGTACATCATCCAGATCGGCGACGAGTTGCTGTTTCCAAATCGGTAGCTGGCTTTGTCTGTGCCGAGGTCAGGCCTCGGCGCTTTGTCTGTTGGGATCCTCGACATCCTGATCGTCCTCAGACGCGGGTGTGTCGCTGGTGGGATCCTCGGCCGAATCGGCTTCGGGTAGGGAAGCCTCGGTGTCTTGATCGGTCGAAGTGTCGGAATCGGACGGCTCGGGTGTGGACTCAGACTCGGCGGGCTCGTCAGGCTGGGGTTCGGCGGCCTGGTCCGCGGGGTCGGCTGCGGGCGGCTCGGCCTCGGGTTCCTGGTCGAGGTCGGGGTCCACCGCCAAGGCTTGCTGGGTGGGGTCGAGGCCGGGATCGAGGGCGACGAAACGGACGGGCCAGGCGGTGACGTCGGCGGCGGGCGCGGGGAGCGCCATGAAGGCCATGCGCTCGACGCTAAGTGTCTCGGTGTTGACGAGGCCGCGGACGACGGGAACGTCATTCTCCAACAGGGTGTTGAGGATGACGCGTTCGTCGTCGGGTTCCTGTTGGCGGCCAATTGAGATCCCGTCGGCCAGGGCGACGAGCTTGGCACCGCGGACGAAGAGCCACTGGGCGGCCTGGGCGGTGAAGCAGGGTGCGACCCCGTTGCCGCGGGCGGCGATGACGACGATGTCGCGGGTGCGGAGCTCTCGGCCAAAGATGTCTTCAAGGCGGTTGGAATCGATGTCGGGGGCATCCGCCGTGACTTCCAGGTGAGCGACCAAGCCCTCGCCGAAGAATATTTCGGGCGCGAGGCCGGATAGATCGGAGCCCCAGCGGACGTAACGGCGGGGGGCAAGGACGTGAGTGCCGACGTCCGCGTCCATTTCGATGCGGTGGGTAAGTGTTTGCGGCTGGCCGGCGCGCTCAAACTCAAGCGCGGCGAAGGCGTCAGCGACGCCATGGCGGAGAACCTTGGTGCAATCAACGACGCGGCGTGACATCAGCTCCGGGGATGAGTGGCGGTTTGAGGGATGGTGGGGCGTTAGAGCGTGCCCCGTCAATAGCTGCCTAGCCTATTCGATCGTGACGGCCCGTCCCCAGCCCGGTTCGGCGACCCGAATGGCGGTATTGCCGAAGGTCCGGTGGTAGAAGTCGAGGCCTTCGGCCTGGAGGTGAATCGGGATGAGGGTGCGCGGGTTGACGATCTCGATGAAGCGTTGGAGATCGGGGCCGCTGGCGTGGCCGGAGGCGTGGAAGCCGGCGGCTTCAGCCTCGGACTCGGAATCACCGCCCAGGAAGTCCAGGCCGAGCAGATTCGTCCAATTGCGGAGGCGCTGCATGTCCAGCTGGGACTCTTCGTCGTAGGGCTCGCTGGAGGAATAGACCCAGGCGCCTGATGCCAGTTCACCGAGATCCAAGAGGCGCGTGATGTCGAAGAAGCTGAGGCAGAGGACGTAGCCGCCCGGGTTGGCGCGAACGGCGGACGGAGGCACCAGGGCGCCGGCGAACTCCTCGGTCATTTCGTCCTGCCAGGCGGTGGAGGTGGCGCGGCGGTCGTCGTAGATCAGGGGTCCGCCGAGCGGCGACGGTAACGGTGTAGCCGGATCGACGGTGTGCATGGCCCTGAGCACCAGGGCGTCCTTCATTAGGATGACGAGCTGGCGGTTGGCGTGGCGGGCGGCGTCGAGGAAGGAGACGAGGCGTTCAATGTTGCGGGGTCCGAAGTCGGCGACGACCAGGCCGCGCGTGTGGCCGACACGGTCAACGGCGCGGGCGCGTACCTGCGCCTCGGATGCACCGCGGGGCCTGGCGGCCTGGGTGCCCTCGCAGATGAGGGCGACGAGATCGAGTTCGGCCAGTGCGTGGGCGAAGGCCCAGGTCTGGTCGGCGTGGCGTCCGTGCATGCGGATGTCGCCTGTGTAACCGATCCAGCCCGCGGAGGTTTCGACGGCGAAGCCGTGAGCGCCGGGGATGGAGTGGTCGACGGGAAAGGCGCGGACCTGGTGTCCGTCGATCTCGGACACGCCGGTCGTGATTGGGGATGTGATTGGTTCCGGGCCCGACTTGGTGTAACGGTGGATCCAGTAGGCGGCGGCGTCGGGCGACCAGTGGGCGCCGGCCGGGAGCGCCCACGGACGCTGTTGGAAGGGAGTCCGGGAGTCGGTGACGAGAAGCCCGTCCCGCGCTACGCGGGGGCGCAGGAAGACGGTCTGGTTGTCGTCGGTGCTCTGACCGCCATCCTGCATGGCCTTGGCAATCACGGCGGTCAGGCCGCCGGCGACGATGGGGATGTCGGGCCGGAGGAGTGAGACATAGCCGACGTGGTCGGCGTGAGCATGGCTGAGAAGGACGGCGCGCGGGTTGACGTCGTGGCGGTAGCCGGGATGACCGCGCAGGCGATCCCAAATTTGGCCGTGTTCGGAAAGGGAGTTGAGGTCGTCTCGGTACAGGCCGTCCAGCGGTGGGACCAGACCGGTGAGGAGGTAGTCGGAGAGCCCGCGGACGGTCCGCGGCCGGAGAAATTCCTCGAAGTAGGCGCCGAGGGCGCCGAAGGACATACCGAAATCGAGCAGAACCTGCCAGTCGCCGTCTTCGAGCAGCAGCTTGTTGCCGCCGATTTCGCCAGCGCCGCCGTAGGCGGTGAAGCGGACAGGCATCAGCGGGACGCGAGCGCTTGCCTAGGTCTTCAGGCGTTCGAGTACGGCGGGGTTCTGGATGGAGCGCGGGTGGCCGCCCTGGATGACGGCGGCGGCGCAGCGCAGGGCGCTTTCCGGCCCCCAGCGCGATGCCTCCTGGGAGTAGCCGGCGGAGTGCGGGGTGAGCAGGGCGTCGGGGATGTCGAGCAGGGGATTGTCCTCAGCGATCGGCTCGATTTCGGTCACGTCCAGACCGGCGCCGGCGATCTGCCCGGATTGGAGCGCGTCGACGAGGTCGGGTTCGTGGATGATGGGGCCGCGGGCGGTGTTGATGACGAAGGCGGTGGGCTTCATGCGTGCGAAGGCCTGGGCGTTGAGGCAGTGGCGAGTTTCAGGATTGAGCGGGAGGTGGACGCAGAGGTAGTCGGCGGTGGCGAGCACCTCGTCGAAATCGACCAGTTCGACATTGAGTTGCGTGGCGAGCGAGGGATCGACGTAGGGGTCGCAGGCAATGACTCGCAAGCCGAAGGCCTGGCAGCGGGTTGCGACGGCACGGGCGATGTTGCCGAATCCGAGCAGGCCGGCTACCTGGCCGCGCAGACGCGGCCAGTGGTCCGAGGTGTCGATGGCGCCATCGCGGGTTGGAGCGCGCGTACGGCTTTCAAAGACGGTGCGAGGCAGGCGGCGGTAGCAGGACAGGAGGAGCATGAGGGTGTGGTCGGCGACTTCCTCGATGCAGAGGTCGGGCGTGTTGCCGACCATGACGCCGTGCTCGGTGGCGGCCTCCAGGTCAATTGGGTCAACGCCGGTGGTACAGGTGATGATGGCGCGCAGGTGTGGGGCAATGGCGAAGTCTTCGGCGCCAAATGCGTCAAGGCCCACCGCGCCGGCCGTGGCGCGTGCCAGTGCGGCTCGTCGTTTTTCACTGTCCTGGATGTCAACAAAGTTGACCTGACCACCGGCTTGCTCGACTACACCGACGTGCGGGAGGAAGCGGTGGGCGTGCGCCAAGGGAACGAAGACGGTGGGTGGCTCAGCCATTGGGAGGTCCTTCGGAGCGGGTGGTCGGTGGAGTGCCGAGGTCGGTCATCGGGCGTCGACGGTAACGGAGCCGGACAGTAGGTGAATCCAGGTTCGTCCCGGACGGAGTTCGAGCGGCGAGCCGTCGGGATCGAGGAACTCGGTCACGTCGGTTTCCGAGGCTCGGCGCCAGGTTCCGTCCAGGCGCGTGCCATCGCGGAAAACTGACACGGGGCCTTCGCCGGTGGTGCCGATCCAGACCGACTTGTTGCCCAGGTGGTCCTCGTCGTACTGGGTGACGCGGGCTGGGACCCATTGGGCGATCACGTTTTCCACGGCGAGCGCCTCGCCCGTGGAGGCGTCGATGTCGAGCGCGCCGCCGAGGGAGCGGCGCCAGCGGCGGGCGGCGGCGTCGAATTCGTACTCGGCCTGAAACGGTCCGCGAGATCCGGCGGGAACCGTGATTTGGGTCACGGGTCCAAGGTCGGGTTCGGCCTGGTAGAAGTGGAAGCCCCGGATTTCGCGCCGGTCGGGATGGCGCCGGGCGCCAACCTCACGTAGCGCGGGCAGGCTGGCGTACATGTTGAACGGGGCGGGGCGGCTGGCAATGCGGTAGTAGGGACGTGTCTCGTCGTAGAAGAACTGGTCGACATCGGCCGCTGCCGAGTTGCGCAAATCCCGCATGACGGGCGGACTGGCGCCGACGTGGGCGAACAGGGCGTCGAACTGCTGGACCAGATCACGGTCGACGAAGCGCGAGCTGCGGATGGGGCCCACACGTTCGAGGTCACTGTCCAGGAAAAAGGCGGTATAGCGGGTGACGGTGCCTTCGGTGAGGTGTTCGTAGACCACGGCGGCGGTGCTGAGGCCGCTTTGCGGACGGGCGCCGATGGCGTTGTCGATTTTGACGGCCACGACGCGCCAGGATTTGGCCTCAGGGCTGATTCCCAGGCCCGTCAGCGGTGAGCGGATCAACGGCGGGGTTGGCGTGGGGGTTGGATCAGGCGTGGGCGGCGGGGTTGCCGGTTCGGGCGTCGGGGTTGCCGTGGGCGCCTCGGTTTGCGTCGGCGGGCGCGTGGGACGTGGGGCGGCGACTGTGGCAACTGGAGCGACTGGGGCCGCTGTAGGCGAGGTGGGGGGCGCGGCGGTTGGCTGGATTACCGCGACGGTTGCCGGCGCTGGCGTCGACAACGGCTGGGTGCGGGTTGTGGACGCCGCGGTGGGCGGTGGGGGTGACGGCGCGCCGGGCGCGGCTGCCGTGGGGGTTGGCGTTGGCGCCTCGGATTCGCCGCAGCCGGCGATCAGCAGCGCGGTTCCGCCGGCCAGGAGAGCCGCCACGCGGCGTCGCGTGAGGCGAGCCGGGCTAGGCATACAAGGTCCGCGAACTTCGGGTTGGGCTGTCGGGCATTGATACAGGATGCGGTGGGCGCCGTAGCCAATGCAACGATGCTTTTGCCAGCATCTCCTTACCTCAGGGTCATCGCCGCATGCACATTTGTGCGGTTGCTCACTGGCGTCAGGTTTACAGCCGACATGGATTCGCTGCTGAGTCAGCCCGCCCGTTGGCCAATAACCGCCCGGAACTGGGGCGCCGGTGGCTCTCGCTTGCGGAGCCGTCTGAAAGACTGTGCATCGGACGAGGCGTTACTCAGGGACCTTCTCTAGAGCGCTGCCGCTCCTGCTCACTGCTATCATACTGCTAGCAGTGAATGTGGGGTGGCGGGATGGCGACATTGCATGTGCGGCGTCTGGACGATGCAGTGGTCAGGCGGCTCAAACGACGCGCGGTCGCGAATCACCGCTCACTCGAGGGTGAAGTTCGCCACATTCTGGAGCAGGCCGCAGCCGACGATCTGGCAGAGAGAATGCGGACATTCCGGGTCTTGTCCGAGAGGTTGCGAGCGGAGACGGTGGATGAGTCGCAGACTTCCTCACATGTCCTGATCCGGGAAGACCGGGATCGGGGCCATGGACCTGAGTGGTGATGCGACTGGTGGTGGACGCCAGCGTTGCCGTGAAGTGGGTTGCCGACGAGGAAGATTCCGACAAGGCTGCCCGACTTCTTCGAGGACTCTACGAGCTTCACGCCCCGCGGCTGTTGGTGGCTGAGATAGGGAATGCTCTTTGGCGAAAGGCGCGTGCGGGAACCATGCGACGTAGCCGCGCCGCACGGCTAGCCGCCGCGATAGCCGAGATGCCGGTCCTGTGGGCGGAGGACGAGGTCGTTGCCTCAGCGTCGGTTCGGCTAGCCCTTGAACTGGATCGCCCCGTCTACGACTGCGTCTATCTCGCTCTCGCGCATCGGCTTGGGGCGACGCTGGTGACGGCCGACGCACGTTTCGTGAATGCTCTGGCGGACACGGAGCACGGGGAAGTCGCGGTTTCACTGGCAAGCCTTGTCGAGGCGTGACCAGGTAGTCGAGCCGGAGAGCGTCGCCAGGTTGAGCCGGTTGAGGGTCCAGTCTCGTGATGACTACTGCTTGGGCTGCCGGCTTCGCCCGCCGGGCCACTGCTGAAGTGTCTACTGCGGACCGGGCAGAGCCGAGATGTCGGCTCGCCGGTCTCATGCAGCGGTGCTAGGGCTGCCCGAAGACGCGGCGGCAGGCGGCGGCGACGCGGGCGGCGCCTTGGGCGATCGGTAGGGCGCGCATTTCGTCGTTGAATATCTCAACGCCACCGGGACCTCGATAGCCAGCGCCTTCGAGTGCAGCCGCAATAGCCGCAAGGTCCATTACGCCGTCACCCGGCAGGCGGCGCACCGAGTCGTCGAAGGTGGTTGGGTCGCCGGGCGGGGCGTCGTTGAGGTGGACGTGGTTGATGGCGCGTCCGGCCGCGGCGATGTCGGCGAGTTCGCTGTCGCCGCAATGGAAGTGGTAGGTGTCGAAGAGGATGCCGACGTTGACGCGGCCGATGCGATCGATCAGGTCCAGCGTTCCACGAATGCCGGAAAAGAGTTCAAAGGGCTGATCGGGCCAGATGTTGGGGCCGATGAACTCGAGGCTGAGGGCAATGCCCTCGCCGGCGGCCGTATCGGCGACATCGCCGATGCGCAGGGCGAGCAGGTCCAACATCTCGTCCGGCGGCCTGTCGACGCGGTTGGGCACGACGACGGCCGCGACACGAGCGCCCAGGGCCGCGCCGAGCGCGGCGTTGTCGGCCACGTCATCCAGGCTGGCGTCAAAGTCGGCGTGGGCGCCGATGACTTGCGCACCAGCGCCCCAGGCGCCGGGTTGAATGCCGCGGGACTGAAAGGCCTCGATCACGGCGTCGCGCCCGGCCACGTCATCCAGCGCGCGTGCAGCGGGCATGCTGAAGTCCGCGGCCCGGAAGCCGGCAGCGGCGGCCGCGTCCAGGTAGGTGCCGAGGTCGTCGACCTGGGCGACGGTGGCGGGATGGAGCGCGGGGATTAGCGAAGACATGGGCTCGACTCTCCTAGAAATGCGGGGCGCGTGCGGTCCGCCATGACTCGTTTGACGAGCGGGGCGACCTAGCGGTCGCGGCCGGTTGCGCCGTGCAGGGCTTCGCGGACCACGATGTCGTCGATGAGGCGTTCGACGGGGGCCAGGTCGTCGGTGTAAACAGTTTCGGCGCGGTTGACTTCGCGAAGTTCCCAGGGTCGCGCGGCCACTTCGGCAAGAAATGGTACGCCGACGGTTCCGGCGCGCACCTGGTCGCCCGTGATCGGCGTCAGCGAGCCGTAGACGAGGCTGTTGTTGAAGCCCGACGGCAGGTCAATCACGTACACGTGCGGGAAGACCGAGCGCATGGTCTCCGACAGCACTTCAACCAGCCGGAAGTCGGTGGCGGTGCGTCCGGCGTTTAGCGCCACCACGCCCTTATCGGTCAGGTGGTCTCGCGCCGAAATGAAGAATTCCTGGGTGACCAGGTGGAACGGGATGTAGGGCTGGCGGTAGGCGTCCACGGCGATCACGTCGTAGCGCCGGTCCACGCGCTGGAGGAAGGTGCGGCCGTCCTCGGCGTAGGTCTTGAGGTTGGGTTCGTTCATGTCGAAGTACTTGCGGCCAAGGTCAATGACCCGATCGTCGATCTCCACGCCGTCGATCGCCACGTCGTCTCCGAAGATCTGCGTGTACTGCTTGGAGACGGTACCGCCGCCGAGGCCAATGATCAGCAGCGAATCGACCTCGTCCGGCTTCTGTCCGCCGATGATGGGGGCGAGTAGGAAGTAGTCCCAGGGACCATTGGTGAGCAGGCGGTCGGGGTGGTAGATGGAGTGGGTGCCGATGCCCTCGTTGAGGACCAGGCGGCGGCCGATGGTGGGGCTGTCGATGACCTGGAAGAACTGAAGGGCGGATTCGCCTTCCACCAGGAGGCCCTCGGCAGGCCGGACAGGGCCCGGATCAACGGCGACCCAGAGCACGATGAGAATGGCCATGAGTGCCGCGTAGAGGAGGCGACGAGGCAGGCGGCTGGTGGCGATGATCGCTAGACCCAGCAGCAGAACCGCAAAGATCAGAAACGTTGAACGGGTGCCGACGGTGGGGATGAGCAGAAGGACGGGTAGGAAGGCGCCACAGATGCTGCCGACGGTGCTGACGGCAAAAACCTGGCCGGCGCGTTTGCCGGCCTGCTGTACGTCGCTGGTGACCAGGCGGATCGCGAACGGCGACACCATTCCGAGCATGGTGAGCGGGACGGCCAGCAGGAGCAGGACGCCGACCAGGGAGCCGAAGAACAAGCCGCCGTTGAGCGAGGCGATGGCCTGCGAGGACACGGAGAGCACGGGTTTCGAGAAGAACGGGATCAGGCCCACCAGAAACGAGGCGATTCCGACGATGTGAAACAGAGTGTCTTCGTACGGCCGCCGGTCGGCGAGGCGCCCGCCGATCCAGTAGCCGATCGACAGGTAGAGCAGCGTCAGGCCGATGACGACGGCCCAGATGATGATGCTGGTGCCGAAGAACGGCGCCAAGAGCCGGGAGGCGCTGATCTCCACGGCCAGGACGGACATGCCCGAGAAGAAGGCAATCGTGAGAACGAGCCAGACGCGTGCGGTCCCGAGCGGCTGCTCGCCTGTTGGGGAAGGGGTGCTGGCCACGCGATTCCTTAGCTCAGTTGGGGGGCGTCGAACGCCCATTTCGGGGGCGCATTGTCACGTACGCGACGCCCCTAGAACCCGAGCACCTGTCCGTGCCAGCGCGGGTCGGTGGCTCCGATCCGGGCGCCCGTATCCGGGTCGAGCATAACGCCTTGGGCGCGCGAATAGACGGAAAAGGGAGCTTCGCGACGAACCGAGTGGCCGCGGTTTTCGAGATCGGTGAGGACGGCGGGTTCGAAGCGATCTTCGAGCATGAGGTCGCCCGTGTCCTCGTTGTGGTACCAGCGGGGGGCGTCGATGGCGGCTTGCCAGTGCATGCCGTGGTCGAAGACGTTGGAGATGACCTGAAAGTTGGTCTGCACCTGGTACTGCCCGCCCGGCGAGGAGCCGAGCAGCACCAGGTGGTCTTCGCGCCGCACCATGTAGGTGTTGAGGGTGTGGATGGGGCGCTTGCCGCCGTGGAACACGTTGGGGCTGGCGGGATCGAGGGAGAAGCCGCACATGCGGTTGTTGAGGAGCACGCCGGTGCCGGGCACGACATAGCACGAGCCGAAGCTGGTGAAGACGCTCTGAATGAACGTGATGGCGTTGCCGGCCGCGTCGACGGCGGAGATTGCGGTGGTGTCGCCGCCGACGGCGCTGGGATCGCCGGCCGATATGTGCTGGGCGGCGCGAACGGGGTCGATGGACATGCGGCGCTGGGCAGCGAACTCCTTGCCGATCAGCCGATAGATGTCGATGTCGTTCCAGTTGGGATCGCCGACGTGGGCCAGGCGGTCGGCGAACGCAGCCTTTTTGCACTCGGCCATGAGGTGGAGAACGTCGGCGCTGCCGAACTCGAAGGCGGCCAGTTCAAAACCTTCGGCGATGTTGAGTTGTTCCAGGAGGAGGAATCCCTGGGAAGGAAGGGGCTGTTCGAGGACTTCGAGGCCGCGATAGTAGGTGCGGAGCGGCCGGAGGACCTGGCACTGATAGGCCGCAAGGTCGTGGGGGGTGAAGGCGCCGCCGTCGCGGGCGGATGCGCGCACGAGGGCGTCGGCAAATGGTCCCTTGTAGAAGGCGTCGGCGCCGCCGTAGGCGATCTGGCGCAGGGTTTCAGCGAGATCAGGCTGGTAGAGCAGGGAGCCGGGCCGGGGCGGGACGCCGTTGGGGAGAAAGCTGCGGGCGCTGGCGGGGTGCTGGGCAAGGGCCGGACCGGCGCTGGCGATGGCCTGGGCGGTATCGAGGTCGACGGGAACGCCATGCTGGGCGAATTCGATGGCCGGGACGAGGGCGTCGGCCATGCGAATGGAGCCGTAGCGATCCAGAACGGTCTGCCAGGCGCTGACGGCGCCCGGGACGGTGGCGGCGTTGATGCCGTGGGGCGGGATTTCGTCGTCGAATGCGTCGATGGTGAGGCCCGCGGGCGAGGGGCCGCTGGCGTTGATGGCGACGGGGTCCGCGGCGCCGGCGGGGAGGCAGAGGGCAAAGGCGTCACCGCCGACATGGTTGGTGCCGGGCTCGGCGACGGCGATGACCGCGGCCGCCGTGACGACGGCATCAAAGGCATTGCCGCCGTTGCGCAGGGTGCGCAGGCCGGCTTCGGTCGCGAGGGGATGTCCGCTGGAGATCATGGCGCGAGCGCCAATGACGGGGGGGCGCTGGGTGGCCCAGCGCGGGTCGGCGGTCAAGCCTGAATGCTCTGGTGCAGCGGCAGCGCGAATCCGGACAGCGATGGAATGGGGTCGACCTACGACACCGTGTGCATGGGCATGATGACGTGGCTGAAGGACGGCATGTCCTGGCCGTCCTTGTCCACCTGGCGGACCAGGCCGGGACTGGTGGGGCCGGCCAAGGCGAGCGAGACGCGCTCCGAGGAGACCGTGCCCAGGCAGTCGGAAAGGAAGCGATAGTTGAAGGCGATTTGGGCGCTCGTGCTGGCGCCGGTGACTTCGGCCTCGACTTCGCCCTGGTTCTCGCCCAGTTCGGCGGAATTGGCGGAGAGGACCAGGCGACCGCCGTCGTCACTGCCTTCGATGGAGGCTCGGATGACGTTCTGGCCGTCGCGGGCAAAGAGGGCGGCAATGCGGGTGGCCTGGGTGACGGCCGCAGTGTCGGCAACGACGCGCGTTTCCATGTTGGCGGTGTCGGGGATCAGTTGCTGGTAGGCGGGGAACTGGCCGTCAATGAGTTGCGAGACGAGGGTTACGGCCCTGGTGCTGAAGCGCACGGATTGGGCGTTGGCCGTAAGGCCGATCGTTACGGACCCCGGATCGTCGGTGAGGATGCGCGAGAGTTCGACCATGGCCGGACGCGGCACGATGATCTGGGTAGGTTCCGAGAGTCCGGTTTCGGCGGCGGCGCGGCGAACGGCCAGGCGATAGCCGTCAGCGGCGGCCAACTCAACGTAGTCCGGGCCGAACGTCAGGCTGACGCCGGCAAGGACGGGCCGGCTGTCGTCCTGGGCCGCAGCGACGACGACCTGCTCAATGATGGAGGTCCAGACGCTGGTGGGCATTTCGAGTTCGCGCTCGGCGTCGCCCACGGGGATGGGAGGGAACTCGTCGGCGCCGATACCCTTCATCTTGGCGCGAAAGCGCCCGGAGGACACCTCGAGGGTGTCGGTCTCGGCGTCGAGTTCGAGGGCGACGACGCCTTCGGGCAACTGGCCGATGAAGTCGGAGAGCAGGCGCGCGGGAACGGTGATGGCGCCCTCCGCCTGGATGCTGGCGCCGGTCCAGACGGAGATGGACATTTCCCGATTCATGGCCTCGAGCTTGAGGCCGCCGTCTTCGGTGGCCAGCAGGACGTTGCTGAGGACGGGCAGCGGGCTGCGGGCGGCGACGGCCCGGCTGACGAGGTTTAGCCCGCGGTTGAGGTTTTCTTGCAAGCAGGTGAGGTTCACGCGGCGATCTCCGAGTCGTGGCAGCCAGTCAACGGGGCGGGCCCAGCCGGCGATCGGTACCGCACATGTTGGGCGCCGCGGACGGCGGATACTAGATGTCGTGCCAAGCGGTGGTCAATCCAGCGGCGGGTTTCGGAAGCTTCCAGGTTCGGGTGGCGTCGCTGTTAGGCTTGCCTGACACGCCCGCCGCGGGCGCGGGCGCCGAGTCTGGGGAAAGGAGCTCGCTTGAGCTTGCGAGTCATCGTCGCTGAAGACGAAACGATCATTCGGCTCGACCTGAAGGAGCGGCTGGAGGCTTCGGGCCATCAGGTTGTGGGCGAAGCAGGCGACGGCGAGAGCGCCGTGCGGATGGCGCGCGAACTGCGACCTGATCTGGTGGTGATGGATATCAAGATGCCCGGCGTGGACGGCATTGAAGCCGCCCGGGCGCTGACCGCCGAGCACGTGGCGCCAGTGGTGCTGGTGACGGCCCACGGTGAGCGCGAACTGGTGGACCGGGCCAGCGAGGTAGGGGTGATCGGGTACGTCCTGAAGCCGCTGCGTGATCGGGACCTGGAGTCGGCCATCGCCGTGGCGATTTCCCGGTATGGGGAGTTCGAGGCGGTGAGCCGCGACGTGCAGACCCTGACCGAGCAGTTGGAGACGCGCAAGGCGGTGGAGCGGGCCAAGGGGCTGCTGATGACGCGGCTGGGGCTCTCGGAGCCCGACGCGTTCAAGCGGATTCAGAAGCTGAGCATGGATCGGCGCCGCTCGATGCGCGACATCGCCGAGGCGATCATCCTGGCGGAAGAGATCTAGGGGAGGCCCGGCCGACCCCCATGCGGGGCGTCATTGACGGGAAGGTGCTCCGGCGCGTCCCCCATTGGCTGGGAGCGCCGTTGCTGGTCGTCGCGCTGTTGGCGGCCGGGTTGGTGCTCAGCTATCGGCGGCTAATCGTCGAGGGCCTGGTGATGGCGGGCTACGACACGCAGACGTATTTCTATCCCTATTGGGCGGCGGCGTTCGACGCGCTGCGTTCGGGACGGATTCCACTGTGGAATCCGGACCTGTTCATGGGCGCGCCGTTTCTGGCGAACCCGCAGGCGGCTGTCTTCTATCTGCCGAACTGGTTGCTGCTGGGCTTGCCGCCCGAACGGGCCATAAGCGTGGCGTTGATCTTGCACGTGGCGTGGGCGGCGGCGGGGACAGTGGCGCTGACACGGGCGGGATGGCGGCTGGGCTGGGCGGCGGGGGCGGCCGGGGCCGCAGTATTTGCGTTTGGCGGCTACTTCGTCGCGCAGTCGGGGCACGTGAACCAGGTATCGGCTGCGGCCTGGCTGCCCTGGCTGCTGCTGGGCCTCGACCGGGCGGTCACGGGAGACCGGCGGGCGTGGCTGGCGTTGCCGCTGATCACCGCGCTGCTCCTACTGGCGGGGCATCCGCAGGTGGCGTATATGAGCCTGTCTTTTGGGCTGGTGTACGCGATGACCGTAGGCGCGGGGGGTGGCGGCGCCGCCTGGCGCGGGCGGATCCGCGGCGCCGCGCGGGGCCTCGTGGCGTGGGCGGCGGCCGGGGTTGGCGGGGTGTCGCTGGCGGCGGTGCAGGTGCTGCCGACGCTGGAACTCTCGCACCAGGGAATCCGTTCGAGCGGCTTGCCGTTGCACGAGGCGGCGTCGTTCTCGCTGCCGGGGGCGGAGTTCCTCAGCGCGGTCCTGCCGACGTTCACGGCGATGCCTTCGAGCACTGAATTCGTTGCGCACATTGGGCTGAGCGGGATCATCCTGGCCGTGCTGGGCGTGGCGGCCCGGCCGCGGCAGGCACGGACGCTGCTCATGGTGGCGACGCTATTGGGGACGCTGCTCCTGGCCGTTGGGCCCGCCACGCCGTTCTTCACGCTGGCGCATCGCCTGATTCCAGGGTTCGACCTCTTTCGCGTGCCGCCGCGCTGGCTGTTGCTGGGCATCCTGGCGGGGGCGTTGCTGGCGGCGCAGGGCACTGCGTCGCTGGGCCGCGGCCGCGTTGCCCCGGGAGCGTGGCGGCGAGCGACGGGGCCCGGGCTGGGCCTGGTTGCGCTGGCAGCGGCGCTGACCGTGGCGGGTGTGGTGCATCCAGTGAGCGATGACGTCTCGAGGCCGTGGATGGCGGTTGGGCTGTTGGCCCTGGCGCTGCTGGCGGCGGCGTATGCATCGTCCTGGACATGGGCGCGCTGGGCGGCGGTGGTGTTGGTGGTGACGGAGTTGGTGGTGGCCTCAGGTCCGGCCCCGGTGGGGCAGGCCGTGCCAGCCGAGGCCTATGCCGCCGACGCCGGCGTGAAGTCCGCGCTGCACGCGGACGGATGGAACGGGCGTGTCTTGAGCCTGGCGAGGCCCTCGTTTGAGGTCAGCCAGCCAGTCCGGGCGCGGTTGGCCGACGAGTGGTTCAATCGCCTGGGGGAGCGCTCCTATCGCGAGATGCTGGTTACCGTGAAGAACTCGGCAATCATGAACCCGAACATGGGGATGGCCTACGGGCTGGCCAGCGCCGATGGATATGACGGGGGCGTCTTGCCGCTGCGCAGCTACGTGGAGTTTCGCGACCTCCTGCTGCCCGGGACGGGGGCGACGCCCGACCTGCTGATTCAGCAGGCCATTACCGAGATGCCGCCCGACCGCGTGCTGGACGGGCTGGCGGTGCAGTCGGTGATTCGCAGCCCAGACAGGATGTTCGAGATTGACGGGGCCACGCTGGACCTTGGCTATTGGCGGCGCATCGACGAGACCGGGCGGGCTGACGAGCTGTACGTGGAGAAGGCGGTGGGCGTGGCGGTGCTGATCGACGCTTCGCCGGAGGTACCGGCCGGGCCGGCGGGCCGTGTGGAGGTGATTGGGGTGGACGGGTCGGCCGTGTCGCTGCCGCTGGTGCGTCGGGCGGAGCGTCCGGAACGCGTAGCGCTGGGTCCCGGACACCTGGTTTCAGTGCGGCGGGGTTTGGATCGACCGTCGTTCGTGAGCCGCGCCATGTTCGAGACGCCGATGGACGTGGCCCGGGTCGTGGTGACTGCCGAGGGTCCCCCGTTCGACTTGCGAGCGCTGACGGTGCTTCAGGAGGACGGCCGTTCCGCGCCCGTGGCTTTGCGGTCCGAGGGCGCAGCGGTGAGCCAGCGGGCCGGCGAGGTGGTGGTAACGCGCCGGGGAACGACGATTCAGCGGGGCTGGCTGGTGACGGACGCGCGGCTGGCGCGCGACGAGGCGGAGGCCCGTGAGCTGGTTGGCAGGTCGGGCTTTGCCGCCGACGAAACGGTGGTGTTGATGGCTGGCTCGGACAGGGAAAGGCGATGGGGAGCGGCTGGCGAGGCAGGTCGCGCGATTGGCGTCCTGCGGTCGGCGTCGGCGGGCCGGGTGGATGCCGTGTCCGCCGCCGAGTTGCGCGCGCTGATTCCTCCCGAGAGCGCCGCCCCGACGGACGCCGATACCGTTGGGCTGCTGGAGGAGTTGCCTGAGCGCGTGAAACTGCACGTGCGGACGACGGGTCCGCGGGTGCTGGTGCTGCCGGACGCGCCGTATCCGGGCTGGCGCGCGCGGGTGAATGGGGTGGAACGGCCTGTGTGGCGGGCAAACGTGGGGCACCGGGCGGTGCTGGTTCCGGAGGCCGGGGAGCACCTCGTCGAGTTCACTTACCGGTCAATCCCGTTCGAGGCCGGGCGCATCGTCTCACTGGTCAGTCTGGGAGCGCTCGTCTTGGGGGCCGCGGCCGTGTGGGTCCGCGGCCAGCGCCGGTAGTCCGGTGTACGCCGCCTACATCGCGCCGTTCGGGTTTGCACCGAAGAACACGACGGGTCGACGTGTGATGCCGATGGCGCGCGCCGCCGCCGCGGTGGGCCATCGGGTGCGCGTGATCGTGCCCCCGTACGACGATCCGGCCACCTACGGTCGCCGGTGGGAAGAGGACGGGGTGGAGGTCACGTGCCTGTCACGTCCGCGGTTCGATGGCACGGTCGTGATCGGCGCGGCCTGGACGCAGTGGCGGCTGGCGAGGGCTGCGGCGGACCTGGTGGGGCAATGGCAGCCGGACCTCGTGCATGTCTTCAAGCCGAAGGCGGTGTCCGGGTTGGCGCAGGTGCTGATTGCTCGACGCAAGGACCGGCCGGCCCTGGTGCTGGATCTGGACGACTGGGAAGGCCGAGACGGGTGGAGCCGGAACGAGGCATATGCGCGGCCGTTGGTCGAGCTATTTGAGGTCCAGGAGCGCATGGGGATGCAGCGGTGCGACGCCTTCACGGCGGCCAGCCGGCTGCTGGCCGAGCGAGCCGGCAGGGTCGCGGCGAGCCGCCCGGCGCTGCACCTTCCGAACGGGTTTGATCCGGCGGCATACGCGGCGTGGGCGCCGGATCGCGTCGGTAGCGCGTTTCGCCGGTCGCTGGGCGTTGGGAGCGGCGCGTCGCTGATCCTGATATATACGCGGTTCTTCGACTACGGCCTGGAAGCCTGGGCGCAGGTTATCCGCGGCATCGCGGAGCGGTCACCGACGGCGCGCTTCCTGGTGCTTGGGGCCGGCAAGTTTGGACAGGAGCGTGACCTGGCCGCGGACATGCGGGTCTCGGGACTGGCCGAGCGCATGTCGTTCCTGGGCTGGTTGCCGTTTGCGGACATACCATCGGCGCTGGCGGCCGCGGACCTGGCG
The DNA here is from genome assembly GCA_026707585.1 of Chloroflexota bacterium. Lineage (GTDB taxonomy): Bacteria > Chloroflexota > UBA11872 > UBA11872 > UBA11872 > UBA11872. The sequence continues at coordinate 19,533 of JAPOWQ010000040.1, forward strand.
CTGATGCCGCTGGCGGACACGGTGGCGAATCGAGCCAAGTGCTCGCCGCGCTACATCGACCTGATGTACGCGGGGGTTCCGGTGGTCACGACGCCGATAGGCGAGGCGCTGACCTATATCCGGGACGGAGAGACCGGATATGTCGCAGCCGACGCCTCGCCGGCGGCGGTTACCGCGGCCGTGCTGCGGGCACTGGCGGCCGAGGGGACGACGGAGGTGCGGCGGAGAGCGCGAGCGCGGGCCATCGACGAGCTTTCGTGGGAGCGGCTAACGGCACCGCTGACCGGGCTGTACGAAGGTGCGGTTGCGAGGGCCGCGTCAGGGCGCGCCTAGTCAGTTGATAGGCGCCGTCCGCACTGCTTCCGGCGTGGGCCCGGGCTGAGGGGTGGGGGTTGCGGTGGCGACGGCCCCGCCCGGCCCAATCAGGGCCTGGCCCTGGGGCGCCGGTAGCTCGCCGACCTGACGCTGCAACTCCACGGTCAAGACTGGCGGGGTGACCTGGGTGATTTCGATTCCCGGCGGGACGGTGATTACCGGTCGAAGCTGATGGCGACCGGGGCTGAGGTTCGACAGATCCAACTCGGCCACGATGTCGCCGGCGCGCAGTTCCTGCAAGGTTTCGACCGACCCGCCGACGACCACCTGGACGGAGGGTTGCGAAACCGCGGCCGACAAGTTGGGATCAAGGTTGACGGCGACGGCGGCGACCTGAATGGTGGTGGTGTCGGCCAACGGTTCGACGACGACGACGACGGCCGCAGTCGGCACTCCGCTCAGGAGCAAGACGCCGACCGGGTTGGCGAAGGCGACGCTGCCCTCAACGTCGCCGCGCGCGCCCTCGATGTCGAGCGGGAGCGTGCTGACGGTATTGACCCGCTCGATGTCCTCGGGCTGGCCCTGGATTTCGACGGTGGTCGGCACTACGCTGATTTCGCGGACGAAGAAGCCGGGGGCGACAGCGCCCGCGAGTTCGGCCAGGACCGGCACTCGCTTGCGGCTGGTGATGCGAGCGATCGGCACGCGGACTTCGGCGGTCTGCGGCTCGAGGCGGACGTTCTCGACTTCATTGCCGCTGCGGTCGGTGGGCACCAGCAGGGCCTGGGTGGAGACGTCGGACGTCGCGCCTTCAAGGGTCAGGTTAACGATCACGGACGCCACCTGGTCGACGTCCGAGGCTCCGCCGCTGACCCGGATGCTGGCCGGGCTGGACACGACATTGTTGAGGTCGGCGCTGAAGCCGACCGCCGGCGCGCTCTCGAGTCGGGCGGTTACTTCAAAGGCACGGACTTCGAACGGGTCGATTTGCACGGTGACGGTTTCGGGCGTGACGCGAACAACCTCCATTGCCGCGTCCGCGACGGCTACTTCCACGGGAAGCTGATGGACGCCGGAGCCGATGCCGGCCAGGTTCACGCGGGCTGAGAAGTCGCGGACGGTCAGTCGCCCGAGGTTCTCGCGTGGCCCGCCCACGGTTACGCGCACCGGCTGGATTTGGCTGGCCAATACCAGGCTCGGGCCAAGGTTGACGTCGTCGACCTGGATGTCGTCGTCGATCAAGTCCTGGATGTTGGGGTTCTGCTCGAGCGTCCAGACCACCCACACGAGCGCTGAAAGGGCCAGCGCCACCAGGAATCGAACACCGAGCGTGCGAACGAAGAAACGGCGCGCCAGGATGATGCGTCGCGCGCGGCGGCGGCGCGTGGCGTTCACCTACTGCGGGATATCCAGGCGGGCAGACCCTGCAGGCCGGCGCCGCGCGTTTGAACTCGCAACGCCGTCTCGAGGCGGCGGCGCAACTGGTCCGGCGTGAGGTGACGTTCGAGCCGTCCGTCCACGGCCATCGAGATTCCGCCGGTCTCCTCGGAAATGATCACCGCAATGGCATCCGTGGCTTCGGTGATGCCCAGGCCGGCCCGGTGTCGAGTGCCAACATGATCCTGCGGGCCCAGTTCATCGCTCAGGGGCAGCATGACGTGCGCGGCTACCACCTCCATGCCGTTGACCAGGATGGCGCCGTCGTGCAGTTCGGAACCGGGATGGAAGACCGTGACCAAGAGGTTGCGCGAGAGACTGGCTTCCAGGCGGGTTCCGGTGCCGGCGTATTCGTCCAGTCCACCTTGGCGCTGGATGACAATCAGGGCGCCCCACAACCGGGCCGACAATTCCTCTGCCGACCCGACCACGGAGTCAATCATCAGTTGCGTCTGCTCGGTTGTCACGATTCCAAATGGATGTGCGACGAGCGTCCCGGTTCGGCCGACTCGCTCCAGCAGTCGACGCAACTCAGGCTGGAAGACCACGATGAGGGCGAATGTTGCCACCAGCAATCCCTGGTCCAGGATCCAGTTGATGAGCTCAAGCTGGAGTACGCGACCGATGACGAACAAACCGACAGCCACGACCACCAGGCCGCGGAGAAGCTGATCGGCCTGGGTTCCCCGAATCAGCGAGAGCACGGCGTTGAAGAGGAGGGCGACGAGCAGAATCTGAATGGCGGCGCCAAAGTCGAACTCACCTGCAAGGTACTCAAGCTGTTCCACTGGAGCCGCTTATCGTCAACGCCGACGGTATTTCAGTCTACCTACGCTCCCAACTCGTCGAACGCCGCGTCACCCCGCATGATGGCCACCAACAGCGCCTTCTGCGTATGCAGTCGGTTTTCGGCCTGATCGAACACCACCGACTGGGGGCCGTCGAGGACGGCATCGGTAACCTCGTCGCCCCGGTGGGCCGGGAGACAGTGCATGAAGATGGCGCTGGGGCCGGCCACGGCCATCATGTCCTCGTCCACGCGGAAGGGAGCGAAAATGTCGCGGCGCTCCGCAGCCTCGTGTTCCAGGCCCATGCTGACCCAGGCGTCGGTATACACCACCTCGGCGTCGCTGACGGCGGCCTGCGGGTCGTTGCCAATCTCGATGCCGCCGCCGGCGTCCTCGGCGATTTCCTGCGCGCGTTCCAGGATGTCCTCGTCGGGCTCGTAGCCTTCGGGCGAGGCGACGCGGACGTGCATGCCCGCTAACGCCCCGGCAAACAGCAACGAGTTGCAGACGTTGAAGCCGTCGCCGACGTAGGCCAGGCTCCGGCCGGCGAGTCCGCCCAGGTGCTCGCGCATGGTCAGCACATCCGCCAGCGCCTGGCAGGGGTGGGTGAGGTCGCTGAGACCGTTGATCACGGGAATGTCGGCCCAGGCGGCCAATTCCTCAAGGGTGCGGTGCGCGTAGACGCGGGCCATGAGCGCGTCGACCCAGCGTTCCAAGTTGCGGGCGATGTCGGGGATCGACTCGCGGACGCCGATCTGGGTGTGCTCATTCATCAGGTCGACCGCGAAGCCGCCGAGCTGCGACATGCCAACCATGAAGGTGGTGCGGGTGCGCAGGGACGCTTTCTCGAAGAGCATGGCGAGGCTGCGGCCGGCCAGGAGCGGATGCGGCCGGCCGTTGGCCTGCATGTCCTTGAGCTGCGAGGCGCGGTCCAGCAGGCGCCGGAGCTGGTCGGGTGAAAGATCGGCCAGCGTCAGGAAGTCCTGCCCGCGAAGGTCAGTTGTGGTTGCGTGGAGGGTCAATAGACGTGCTCGAAGTCGATGCCGGTGTAGTAAGCGGCCAGGATCTGCTCGCCGTTGGCCCCGGCCGCGGCCATGGCATTGGCGCTGCGCAGCGGAAGTCCGATTCCATGGCCGAGCAATGATTGCCCGCGGCTATACGGATCGTCGACTGCTACGGCCCAGGGTTTGACGGGTCCGCCCCATTCTTCATGCCAACTGCGGGTTCGGCCGTCGGCGCGCGAAAAGTAGACGGCGTGGATGGTACTGCCCTCATAGGTGAGTACGCAGCCTCGCGTGTCGTGGATGGCGTCCCGCAGGCGGGTGCCCGAGAGTTCGCGCGCGTAACCGTGATACACCTGATCGCGGGTATACAGCGTGGGGGTATGGCGGGTGGAGGCCGCCACGTCGAACAGAGCGCCGCGTGCCCGGCGGGGGCCGCGGACCGTATAGGCGTAGGTCCGAAAAGCGATGGCCGATGCGCGCAGGGCTTCCCAGGGAATGTTGTCGTTCTGCTCCACGAGGCCGGAGAGGTAGTCGTCCATCGGCAGGGTGTTGACGACCCAGGCGCTGCGGTAGTTGGCCAGCCAGGCGAACTCCATCGAGCCGCGGTAGGTCCGCTGGGGGGCCGTTTCCTCAAGGCGCAACAGGGACCCTTCGACAGGGTCGATGAGCACTTTGCCAACGGTCTGGATCCGGGAACCGTCCGGCAGGTCGAGCACGTGCGTCGCGTTTGGGATGTCGCGGCGGATGGCGATGCGCTCGTCCTGGTTAAGCCTGGCAAGTACCGCGCCGCCTTCGTCGCGGACTTCCAGGCCGGCGGTCGAAAAAATCGTGGCCTGGTGGACGCCCGGGTTGTCGTCGCTGATGTCGAGGAGGCCGACCCTAACGTCCGGCATGGGCAGGCGGGCGGGCGCATGGATGATTGGCGCCTGGACGGCCAGGGCGGTGAACCACTCGCCGCGGATCTTCAAGTCCGGCTGTAGCCGATAGGGGCCGGGGGCCGCGGGCATCTGCACAGCTATGTCTGTGGTGACGGATCCGCCCGGCGCCACGTCGTTGGGTAGCGAAACCGGGGCGGGTGTGGCGCGAGTGGATGGGCTGTTGGAGTCAGCCCAGCGCAAGCCGACGGTGACGGCCTCGGCGCCGCCGGACGTCCAGGTGTCGTCACCGGTGTTGGTGACCGTGAGCCTGAGCGAAGCCGAGGCGCCTGGCGGATGCGGCTCAACAGGATCAATGGCGTAGCCGGCGTCAATCCCGTCGTTCAGGGTCTCAAGGTAGGTGCGGCCGAGCGGTTCGATCTGGATGGGGACGGCGCGAGTCGCCAAGAAACTCAGCTTGCCCCGTTGGAAGAACTGGGCGGTGACACCGCCGGCCTCGGGCACTTCCTCGGAGATCGGCAGCCCAAGCAGATCGGTCCTGCCGAGGCGGTTCCAAAACTCCAGGAAGCCGAAGCGAACCGAGTGGCGGGTCTGCCAGATGTATTCCACGGTCGTCTCGCTGCGAAACGGGGCGATCTGGTGAAAGAAGCGACCTCCCGAGACCAGTTCTCCCAGCAGCGCGGGTTGTACCTCGTAGTCCGTGCCGGCGTTCTCGGGCCAGTGCTCGAGCAGGAAATTGGCGAAGAGTTGCGCTGAGCGGCCGTTGCGTTGGAAACGCTCGGTGAGTGGATCGCCGGTGATTGCGACGCCGCCAACGCGTGCTACGAACGTGGTGAAGATGGGGTCGACGGCGGCGTTGGCCACGCCGGAGACTTCGGCCAGGACGCGTGCGGCCGGTCCCGCGGCCAGGCCGGCAGCGCCAACGGCGGCCGCACGTCCGAATCTCCGTCGTGAGAGTTGTCGAGGCATAGACGACCAGCGTAACGGGTGAAGGGGGTGTGTGGTGTTACAGACCTCACCTTCGCAGGCAGCCAATTCCAGGTGCTGGCGTGAGTCGGCAGGGTCCCGGCGATTGGCCGCCGTGCTCCGAGTGCCAGATTAACGGGGGCATACTGACGAGGTGACGCAGGCCGCCCATTCTCGAATCTATCTCGATCACGCCGCCACGACGCCCCTGGATCCAGCGGTGTTTGAGGTCATGCGCCCCTATCTCTGGTCCGAGGCTGGTAACCCGTCGAGCGTGCATGCCGCCGGGCGCCAGGCGCGCGAGGCCGTAGACCGGGCACGCGAACAGGTCGCCAGCGTGCTGGGCTGCAGGCCCGGCGAGGTGATCTTTACGAGCGGCGGAACCGAAGCGGACAACCTGGCCGTGATCGGGCTGGCGCTGGCCGAAACGGGGCGAGGTCGCCACATCCTGACCACGGCCATTGAGCATCACGCGGTGCTGTTTGCGGCGCGCTCGCTGCGGTCCCGCGGATTCGAGGTGACGGAGCTTGCCGTTGATCAGGCTGGCCGGGTCGATCCGGCCAACCTGGAAACCGCCGTTCGTCCAATCACAACGCTCGTGAGCATCGGTCTGGCGAATAACGAAATCGGGACAATCCAGGACGTTCCGACGCTTGCGGGGATCGCGCAGGGGGCGGGCGCGCGCGTGCACACGGACGCGGTGCAGGCCGTGGGCCAACTCGACATAAATGTTGATCGACTTGGCGTTGACCTGTTAAGTTTGTCCGCGCACAAGCTCTACGGACCCAAAGGGGTCGGCGCGTTGTACGTGCGCGAGGGTGTGAACGTGGAGCGGCGGGCCTTTGGCGGCGCGCAGGAACGCGACCGCCGAGCGGGGACCGAGAACGTGCCGGGAATCGTTGGGCTGGGCGAAGCCGTGATGCGCGCCGAGGCCGAACGCGAACAACGGACCGCGCACATGCGGCGGATGAGCGCGGCGCTCGTGCAGCGGGTGACGGCCGGGTGCTCAGAGGTACGGGTGATGGGCGATCCGGAGCGGCGGCTGCCCGCGTTCGCGCCGTTTGCGTTTGCGGATATCAACGCCGAGTCCCTGCTGATTCGGCTGGACCTGGAAGGAATCGCCGTCTCAACGGGGGCGGCGTGTACCTCGGGCTCGCTGGAGCCGTCGCACGTGATCGAGGCGCTGGGACTGCCCGAGGGATTCCGGCGCGGTTCGCTGCGCTGCACGGTGGGCCGGGGAACCACGCTGGACGAGGTCTCGCGGGCAGGCGAGGCGATCGTTCGGCACGTACGGACGCTGCGAGCCGTAGCCGCGGCGTCGGGAGTCGCGTAGACGTGGATGTGTTGTTTGTCGTTCCACCGTCCGTTTACCTGGGATTGCTGCTGGCCACGTTTGTCAGCTTTACGTTTCACGCGGTGATGGGCCGGCGGCAGAATTCGGGGTTCTTCTACCTGCCGTTTGGGGTGGCCGGGTTCGCGGGCGGCGCGCTAGCGGCCGGCGCGATTGGCGCCACGTACATGGCTATTGGCGGCCTACCGATCCTCGGCGCGTTCGTCGGGTGTTTGGTGGGCCTGCTGGTCGCACATCTGGTCCTGACATGAGCGCGCCCTGGGTGCGCATCCGTTTGGCCGCAGACTCGCCGTTGCCTTACGGGAAACTGTGCTAGCTTTTTCGGGCACAGCGGACTCCAGGGAGTCGGACAGTGGTTGTCCGATTGGCCAAGCTGGTCCTGGGGTTTCTGATCGGGGTGACCGCCGGGTACGCGCTGAGCGTGATGCGACCCGCGGCCGAGCCCGATCAACCGACGGAGGACTTCCCATAGCGCAGGCATAACCCACGGCTCGCACGTTTTCTAAGGCTGATTGGGAGGCAGCTTCCATCGGTCTTTCTTTGTTTTGTGGGCCCGGCCGGCCTGGGGACGACCCGATGAATACCGCCCAGATTCGCGATCACTTCCTACGGTTCTTCGAGGCGCGTGGGCACCGTGTGCTGCCGAGCGCCTCGCTGGTGCCGGTGGGCGATCCGAGCGTGTTGTTGACGTCGGCCGGCATGCAGCAGTTCAAGCCATATTTCAGCGGCGAGCGAGCATCGCCGTATCCGCGCATCGCGACGGTGCAGAAGTGCTTCCGGACGACGGACCTGGATGAGGTGGGAGACCTGAGCCACCTGACGTTCTTCGAGATGCTGGGCAATTTCAGCTTTGGCGACTACTTCAAGGTGGAAGCGATTGCCTGGGCCCGAGAACTCGTGCAGGACGTCATTGGGATCGAGGCCGACCGGGTCTGGGCGACCGTCTATGAGGGCAGCCCGGGCGTGCCGCGTGACGAGGAGGCGGCAGATATCTGGGCCGACCTGGGGCATCCGCGAGAACGCATTGCCTACGCGGGCGAGGACAACTTCTGGGGGCCAACCGGGGATAGCGGACCGTGCGGACCCACGACCGAGATTCACGTGAACCTGCGCCCGGACTTGCCGGACGTGGGACCGCTGGCCGCGCCTGAGCGCTACCTGGAAATCTGGAACCTGGTGTTCAACCAGTACATGAAGTCGGCGGACGGCCAGTTGACGCCGCTGGAGCAGCACGGTGTTGACACCGGGGCGGGCCTGGAGCGCTGGGCGGTGGTGCTGCAGAACGTGGGCTCGATCTACGAAACGGACACGTGGTGGCCGCTGGTGCTCACGGCGGCAGGTCGGGCCGGGCTCGAATACGAGGCGCAGCGCGAAAGCGGGCGCTCGCTGCGAGTCGTTGCGCAGCACTGCCGGGCGGCGGCGTTCCTGATTGGCGACGGCGTGATGCCAGGCAACGAGGGGCGCGGCTACATCCTGCGCCGGAGCATCCGGCAGGGCGTGCGGCACGCGCGGCAACTGGGGATCGAATCTGATGCCCTTGGGCCGGTGGTGGAAACCGCCATTGACGTGATGGCCGAGGAAGGCTACGAGGACTTGCTGCCGCGGGCGGACTTCATTCGCAGCGTGGTGAGCGACGAGGAGCGGCGTTTCCGCCGGACCCTGGACGCCGGGGTAGCGCGCCTGGAGGACCTGCTGGCCGAGGTTCCGCCGGGAGGCCGCGTGGATGGCGCGCGGATGTTTGAGCTGTATGACACCTTTGGGTTTCCGCCGGACATCACCAAGGACATCGCGGCGGCGCGCGGGGTGGGCGTGGATGAAGCCGGCTTCGACGCGGCGCTGACGGCGCAGCAGGCGCGCAGCCGGGCCGCGCAGGCTGACGGGCAGGCCAGGGACCTGCCGACGGGGTTCGGTGAATCCGTATTCCTTGGCTATGAGTTCGTGACGCAGGGCGAGGGCACGATCGTGGCGATGGCTCGCGAGGGCGAGTTGCTGGACAGTACGCCGGCGGAACGTCACGTGATGGTTGTGCTGGACCAGACGCCGTTTTACGGGGAAGCCGGCGGTCAGGTCGGTGACACGGGAGTGCTGAGGGGGCCCAACGGCTCGGCCAGGGTCACGGACACGCTCAAGAATGCCGAGGGTACGGTGGTCATGATGGCCGAGGTGACCAAGGGCCGGCTGTCCGTTGGCGAACGCGTGCGGGCCGAGGTTGACCGCGAGCGGCGCTTCAACATCATGCGAAACCACACGGCCACGCACCTGCTGCACGCTGGGCTTCGCCGCACGCTGGGCGACCACGTGCGGCAGGCGGGATCGCTGGTGGCGCCGGACCGGCTGCGTTTCGACTTCACGAATCCGGCGCCAGTGACCGACGGCCAGATTCGCGAGATTCAGAGCTGGGTGAACTCGCAGATCCTGAGCGATTCCCGGCTGGTCACCGAGTTGACCGAGGTGCAGGCGGCCGTGGAGGCCGGGGCGATGGCGCTGTTCGGCGAGAAGTACGGCGAAGTGGTGCGCATGGTCAGGCTGGGCGAGGTGAGCCGCGAGCTCTGCGGTGGGACGCACTGCGTCTCGAGTAACCAAGTCGGGCTGTTTGCCATCGTGCAGGAAGGCGGAATCGCGGCCGGCGTTCGGCGCATCGAGGCCGTGACCGGCTCCGGCGCGGTGGCTTTCGTCGAGCGAAACCAGGACCTCTTGGCCGACATTGCCCGGCAACTCGAAGCCGCGCCGACGGAAGCGCCGGAACGGGTGCAGCGGCTGCTCGATCAGCAGTCCGACCTGCGGCGGCGGCTGCAGGCCGCGGAACGCGCCGAGGCTCGTCGCCTGGCCGCCAACCTGGCTGCCGGCGCGGTTGCGGTGGGCCCAATCTCGCTGGTCGCGGCCAACACGTCCGTGACTAATCGGAACGCGTTGCGAGGTTTAAGCGACGACTTGCGCCAACGCCTGGAGACGCCCTGGGTGATCGTGCTGGCGGCAACCATTGATGAGCGTCCGGCGTTCGTTGCCGCGGCGTCGGCGGAGGCCGTGGCCGCGGGGATCAATGCCGGTGTGCTGGTGCGGGCCATGGCGAAGACGGCCGGCGGTGGGGGCGGCGGCCGTCCGGAGCTGGCCATGGCCGGAGGCAAGGATCCCTCGCGGATTCCGGCGGCGTTGGAGGCTGGACGGGCGTATCTGACGGATCAGGTCGCGGTGACATGAGAGCGGTCAGGGAACGGCGCCCGGGCGTGGCGCATCGGGTTGAGGTACCTGAGTCCGGGGTCTACCGGCGTCTGGACTATGGCCCGCCGCGGCAGGCGGTACGCCGGCCTGCGGGAGCCGGCCGCAGCGTCGTGTTCGAGCGGCTTACCGCGGAGGGTGGCGCGCCGAGGTCCGGGACGTGGCGGCTGCCGCGCTCGACGGGTGCGCCGGCCTGGCTGTGGCGAGAGTCGGTTTCGCGGCAGGCGACTGCGGCGGTCGTGGGCGGGTTGGCGTCGATTCTGCTGGTGGTCGTGGCGTTTCAGTACTTCGTCGTTCCCTCAAGTACGATCACGGTGGTCCCGCAGGCCCAGCGACTACCGATCGACGCGACGGTGCGGATCGATCCGGATGCCGGGGTGCTTGATGTCGAGCGCGGGATCGTGCCGGCGACTGTCATGGACGCTACCGTGTCGGAAACGCTGACCAAGCCAACGACCGGCCGACGCCGGGAGGCGCAAGGCGTTGCGAAGGGATTCGTGACCGTTCGCAATCGCACGCGCCAGGCAGTGGTTCTACCGGTGGGGTCGCGGGTGATGGCCGCCGACGGTACGGGGTTCCTGACCGACGCCGAATTCCTGGTGCCGCCGACGCTGCAGGTTGGCGGGCGCGACGTGCCGGGGGAGGCCATTGTCGCCGTGACGGCGGAGGCGCCCGGCTTGGCGGGGAACGCTCCGGCCCTGGCAATCACAACGGTGGACGGGCCGTTTGGCGGGGCGCTGGAAGCCTTCAATCCGCAGCCGCTGGAGGGCGGTTCGGAGTCGGAAGTGGCGCTGGTGTCTCCGCGTGACTTTGCCGAATTGGAAGAGTTGTTGACGGAGCGCTTGCAGAGTTCGGCCATCGAGCGCCTGCGGCGTGACCGTCCGGCCAACCAGACCTTGATCGTGTGGTCGCCCGCCACCGGTAACCCCCAGATCTTGCGGCGCGACTTCAGCGCCGAGCCGGATGCGCATGAAAACGAGATCACACTTTCGATGGAGATTCGCGCGCTGGGCACTGCCTTTTCGACGGACGACCTGGAAGCGGTGCTGCGGCGGCGATTACAGGATTCGCTGGAGGGCCGGCCGTTCGAGATCGACTCAGTTCAGGTGGTGGACACGGAGGTGCTGGGCGAACGCCAGGGGGTGCTGGATCTGCGCGTGCAGGCGATTGCTGAAGCCGTGGATACGATTGACCACAACACGGTGCGGGAAACGGCGGCCGGTCGTTCGCTTGGCGAAGGGCTGCAGGCGCTGCGCTCGCTGCCGGGCGTGCACCGCGTGTCCGTTACGCACGATCCGCCGGATACGGGGAACTTTCCGAGAATCAGTTTCCGCATCGATGTCCAAGTTGAAGCGCCGCAGCCAGTCCAGGCTCCATGACCCGGAGCGCCCGCCGCCGGCCCTCGGCCGGCGGACTGGCGCGCTTGATTTGGGAGAGCGTCGGATTGGCGTGGCGATGACCGACGGGGGCGGATCGTTCGTGACGGTGCGGCAGGTGTTGCAACGAACCGGGGGAAGCGGCGACGCGGCAGCCCTGGGCGCGATCCTGGACGCCCATCCCGGCGCAACGTTAGTGGTCGGACTGCCGTTGAATACGGACGGAACCGAGAGTGCGCAGGCCGTGCGGACACGACGTTGGGCTGCCCAACTGCTGGAAGGTCGCAACGAGCCTGTTGTTTGGAAGGACGAGCATTTGACCACGCAAGCCGCCCGGCGGGGTGGAGCCGCGGACGCGGACGTGGACGCGCGCGCAGCGGAGATTCTCTTGCTGGATTACCTCAGGAGTCAGCCCACATGCTGAGCCGTGTGAGTGCGATGACCCAGGCGTTCGGCATTGTGCTGCTGACGCTGGCGGGCGTGCTGCTGTTGGGGTATTCAGCCGCGGCCCGGTTTGCGGAGTCGCCGGCAGCGGTGGCCGCGCGGACGGTGCCGTTTACGATTCCGGTGGGGGCGACGGCTTCGGACATTGCGCAGGGGCTGCGGGAGGCAAGCCTGATTCGCAGCGATCTCCTGTTTCAGGTGCTGGTGGAACGTCGTGGGCTGGAGGGGGCGTTCCGCCAGGGGACGTTTCTCTTGCGCTCGGACATGACGCTGGACGAGATCGTGCGCACGCTCAGTTCCGCCAACGCGGTGGACCAGACGCTTACGTTCCCGGAAGGCTGGCGGATGGAGCAGATGGCGGAACGGCTGGCCGATCAAACCGAGATTGACGACCTGGAGTTCTTACGGCTGGCGCGCGAAGGGGCCCCGCCGCTTGTGGCAGAGTTCGACTTCCTGGCCGGCATACCGCCAGGGCAGTCACTGGAGGGCTATCTGTTTCCGGATACCTACCAGATTGACGGGTCTTCGAATGCGCGGAATCTGATTCAACGCATGCTGCGACGGTTCGACGAGGTGGTGACACCGGAGATACGCGCGGACGCGGCGGACAACGGGCTGTCGGTGCACGAGATGCTGACGCTGGCATCGATCATCGAGCGGGAAGCGGTGCTGGACGACGAGCGCGCCGTAATCTCGGGGGTGTTCCATAACCGGCTGGCTCGGGGAATCCCGCTCCAAGCGGATCCGACGGCGCAGTACGCCATAGGTCAAGCCGGGCCGGGGGCCCGGTGGTGGAAGCCGGATATCACCGGCGACGACCTGCGGACGCAGTCCCCGTACAATACGTACGTGGTCAACGGGCTGCCGCCGGGGCCGATTGCCGCACCGGGGTTGGCCTCGATCATTGCGGCGGCGAGACCTGAATCCACCCCGTTCCTGTTCTTTGTCGCGCGCGGCGACGGTTCGCACGCCTTTTCCGAGACGCTGGAGGAACACACACGCAACATCGAGCGCTATCTGAACTGACGGCGGGCCGGACGGAGCGGCTGGCGGCTCGGTTGGGCGAGCTTGACGTGGACGCCATGCTGGTGACCGGCGAGGCTAACCGGCGCTACCTGAGCGGATTCACGGGGACGGCGGCCACGCTGCTGATCTCGTCGCAGGATCGGCGACTGGTGACGGACTCGCGGTATACCGAGCAAGCGACACGACAGGCTGCGGGATACGACGTAATCGAGAACGTCGACACGCTGGGCGTGGTGGCGGGCTGGATTGCCGCGCGCGGCATCGATCGGCTTGGCGTGGAATCCGAGCACACGTCGCTGAAGCAGCATCGCGAGCTGGTCGAGCGCCTGGCAGAGGAGTCGCAGGCGGCGGAGGTGAAGCCGCTGGACGGCCTGGTGGAAGAGCAGCGTGTCGTAAAAGACGAGGCGGAGCTGGCGCTGCTGCGCGAGGCGGTGCGGCTGGCGGACGACGTAATGACAGCGGCGGGCGAAGCCGTGGCGCCCGGGATGTCCGAACGCGAACTCTCGCTGGAGTTGGAACGCTTGATTCGGGAGGCCGGGGATGGGCCATCGTTTCCGACGATCGTGGCCGGCGGACCGAATGCGGCCATGGCGCATCACTCACCAGGTGAGCGCCCGATTGGCGCAGGGGAGCCGGTGATCGTTGACCTGGGCGTGCGGCTGGACGGCTACTGCTCGGACATTACGCGGACGTTTGCCGCGGGTGGCGCCGATGCGCAGTTTGATGAGATTTACAGGATCGTGCTGAAAGCGCAGGCGGCGACGGAAGCCGGGACGCGCGCCGGGATGACAGGTCGCGTAGCCGATGCGCTGGCCCGCGAGGTGATAAGCGACGCCGGCTACGGCGGTAGTTTCGGTCACGGGACCGGCCACGGCGTGGGGCTTGAGATTCATGAAGCACCTACGCTCTCTCCGCGCGGGGCGAATGTGTTGGCGGCCGGCGCCGTGGTGTCGGTCGAGCCGGGCATTTACCTGCCGAATTGGGGCGGGGTGCGGATTGAGGACCTGGTAGTCGTTGAGGCCGATGGCGTTGACGTGCTGACCCAAGCCCCCAAGTGACCGACACGGTAGAACCAAGGTGCAATCGGAGAAGCCATGGCTAAGGAGGCCGCTGCGTGATTGACGCCGGCGAACTGAGACGTGGATGGGTGCTGCGGATCGATGGCGATCTCTGCCAGGTGATCGACTTCCAGCACCAGAAGATCGGTCGTGGGTCGGCCAACGTGCGGATAAGGGTGCGTGACGTACGCAGCGGGGCGACCACGGACCGCTCGTTCCAGGCCTCCAAGCGGTTCGAGCGCGTAATCCTGGATACGCACAAGGTGCAGTATCTGTACCAAGACGCTTCCGGCTATCACTTCATGGACATGGAGACGTACGAAGACATGACACTCTCCGCCGACGCGGTCGGCGAGGCTGCGCAGTACCTGACCGACGGGCTGGACCTGGAGATCACGTCCTTCGAAGATGTGCCGTTGGGCGTCGAACTGCCGATCAACGTGGACATCGAGGTGGTCGAGACCGAGCCGGGCGTGCGCGGCGACACGGCGACGGGCGCCACCAAGATGGCGCGGGTGGCGACGGGCCTGGAGGTCCAAGTCCCGCTATTCGTGGAAACGGGCGACGTCTTGCGCATCGACTCGCGCAGCGGCGAGTACCAGACGCGCGTTTGACGGCCGAGTAGCGCGTCGATGACCACGGACCCGGACTGGGAAGCCGCGTTGGACGAAGACGTTCCGCGGCTGGCCCGGTTGTTGCGGGAGACGGGCGCGGAGGAAATTGAGGTTGGCGACGCCACGCGGACGATCCGGATGCGGCGATCAAGCGCCCCGGGCGTGGCAGCTGCCGAAAGGGCGGTGACGGAGGACGAGGAGTCGACAGACGAGGGCCTGATGGTCGTTTCGTCAGAGCAAGTTGGCGTGTTCGTGGCTCTCACCGAGCCAGGTGCGCCACCGCAGGTGCGAGTGGGCGATGCCGTGGACGAAGGGCAGACGCTTGGCTATGTGGACGTTCTGGGTGTGGCTCACGACGTTGTCGCACCGGAAGACGCCACGATCGAACGGTTGCTGGTGCACGACGGAGAAGTCCTGGAGTACGGCCAACCGATAGCGGAACTCCGCCGGAGCGCTGGCGCGACCTAGCGGACGAGCGTCAAGCGGCTTCGAAACCGTTCCCAGATTCGCGGGATGTCGCGCCGGTCCCAGGAAACCAGCGCTGACGAGGCGGCGAAGATGGACGAGTAGGTTCCGATCAGGAAGCCGGCGGCGAGGGCGATCACGAACAGTCGGATAGTGGGACCGCCAAGGACGATCAGCGCGAGCAACACCAGCAGCGCGGTCAACGAGGTGTTGAGGGAGCGTGTGAGGCTCTGGTTGGCGCTGAAATTCACGGTTTGCTCAAAGTTCGGACGCCGGGCGTCCGGCAGGCGCAGGTGACGCTGCCGGTTCTCGCGAATACGGTCGAACACGACGATGGTGTCGTTTACCGAGAAGCCGATGACCGTGAGGATGGCGGTGACGAAGAGCGCGTCCACCTGCACGCCGGCGGTGTGACCCAGGAGGGCGAAGAGACCGACCAGGAAAAGCGCGTCGTGAAGAAGCGCGCCGATGGCGGCCAGGCCGAGCACGATAGGCCGCTCCATGCGGCGGAAGGCCCACATGACGTAGAGGAGGATGAGCGCGGAAGCCACGGCCACGCCAATGGCCGCCGCGCGAGTGAGTTCGGCGCCGACAACGGGGCCGATGGTGGAGAACCCGAGTTCCTGGCCGGGCCCGACGCGCTCGAAGATGGCGGCGACCAGCGCATTCTTGGCTTCAACCTCTAAGGGCGGCGTGCGCACCAGGGCTCCGCGGTCGTCGGTGAGTTGCACGGTTGCTCCGGGATAGCCGCCATCGACGGCAACGGCCTGCACGGCCTGCTGGGTGATCTCCTGGTCGAAGCGCAGCTGGACAAGGGAGCCGCCGGTGAAGTCAATGCCGGGTTTGAGGCCGCCGGTGAGAAGGGCGACAACACCGGGCAGCAGCAGCGACAGCGACAGCAGGTACCACCAACCGCGGCGAGAGGTAATGGCGAACATCAGGTTTCGGATTGCCCAGAGGCGCCGGCGCCAAACAGCCGAGGCTGGGTCAGGACCGGCACGGTGATGGCCAGACGTAGCAGATTCCGGCTGACCGTGATGGCGCTGAACATGCTGACGGCTACGCCGATGGCGAGGGTGACGGCGAAGCCGCGCACGCCGCCACTGCCGAAGCCGAAGAGGACGGCGCAGATGATGAGAGTTGAGATGTTGGAGTCGCGGATGGACGTCCAGGCGCGGTTGAAGCCGGATTCGACGGCGCCGCGGATGGCTCGGCCGGAGCGCAGCTCCTCGCGGGTGCGTTCGAATATCAGGATGTTGGCGTCGACCGCCACGCCGACGGACAGGATGAAGCCGGCCAGGCCGGACAGGGTAAGGGTGACCGGAATGAGCTTGAAGACGGCGAAGACGACCGAGGCGTAGACGATGAGCGCGAGCGCGGCCACGACGCCAGGCACGCGGTAGAAGGCGACCATGAAGATCAGGACCAGGAGCGCTCCGACGATGCCGGCGCTGAGGCTGGCCTGCAGGGACTCCTGACCAAGGGTGGGGCGGACGCTGAGGGTCTCGACGACTTCCAACGGAACGGGCAGGGCGCCGTAGCGAAGCTGGATGGCGACGTTGCGGGCCTCGTCGGCCGTAAACGTTCCGCGAATGACGCCGCTGTCGCGGATGGCGGCTTCGATCCGTGCCGAACTGATCACGACGTCGTCGACCGTAATGGTGAGGACCTCGTTGAGGTGGCTGGCGGTGTAGGTCTGGAAGCGGTTGGCGGCGTCGGACTGGAGGTCAAACTCAATCATGGGCGCGCCGAGGGAGTCAAAGCCGACGCGGGCGTCGCGCAGGTCGCGGCCGCGGAGGACGGTCTGGGAGGGGTCGGCGGGGAGGATGGTTCCCTCGTCGATGAACTCGAAGCCGGTGTTGACAACCAGGAGCTGGCCGGTCTGGCGGAAGACGCGGATGGCTTCTTCCGGGTCCTCGACGCCGGGCAGTTCGACGATCAGGCGGTTATCGCCCTCGATCTGAATCAGGGGTTCGGCGACGCCCAGGGCGTTGACACGGTTTTCGATGATGCGTTTGACGGCGTCCATGTCGCCGTCCTGCAACTGCTGGTCGGGCGGAGGGCTGGCCTGGAAGCGCACGTGCAGGCCGCCCTGCAGGTCCAGGCCCTGACGGAAGCGGAGGTCGGACAGGTCGCGGCCAGCTACTTCGATCGGCAGGCCGGGGGTGGCGGGCAGCGATAGGTACAAGGCGAAGCCGAAGATGACGGCGATGACGGCCACCGTGGCCCACTGACGTCTGCGCACGGACTTAGAGATCTCCCGGGAAACCAGCGCTGATCATACGTGGGAGGGCCGGTGGTGCGTCATTGCGCCGAGGGCCGGGCGGTGACGTAGTGGGCGCTGCCGAGGTTGCGGACGAGGCCTTTGACTTCCATGACGGCGAGCAGGGCGGAGATGCGGAAGGCGGGTAGGGCGGCGAGGCGCACGAGTTCGTCGATGTGCATGGGGTCGGTGGTGAGGTGGCGGAGGACGGCGCGTTCCTCGGTGGTGGGTTTGACGAGTTGGGGCATTTCCAACTGCTCGGGGCTGACGGCGATCTGCAGGGCTTCGAGGACGTCCTCGGCGGAGGTGACGGCGCGGGCCTCGCCGCGGTTGATGAGGCGGTTGGTTCCGCGGCTGGCGGCGGCGAAGACGCTGCCGGGGACGGCCAGGATCTCGCGGTTCTGCTCAATGGCGTAGCGGGCGGTGTGGAGGGCGCCGCTTTCGAGCGGGGCTTCGATGACGATGCTGGCAAGGGACAGGCCGCTGATGATGCGGTTGCGCTGGGGAAAGTTCTCGGGGAGTCCGCGGACGCCGACGGGGTACTCGGTGACGATGGCGCCGCGCTCGAGGATGCGAGGGACGAGACGGCGGTTGGCGCGGGGGTAGATTTCGTGCAGGCCGGTGCCCCAGACGGCGACGGTGGCGCCGCCGGCGTCGAGCACGGCGCGGTGGGCTTCGCCGTCGATGCCGGTGGCCATGCCGCTGACGACGCAAAGGCCGGCACGCGCCAGGGTGCCGGCCAGTTGGGCGGTGACCTGTTTGCCGTAGGCGGTCATGCGGCGGGTGCCGACGATGGCGACGGTGCGCTGGTAGTCGGCGCAGGCCAGGTCGCCCTTGACATAAATCAAGGGCGGCGGGTCGGGGATCTCGCGCAGCTGGGATGGGTAGGTCGGGTCGTGCCAGGCAATGGCGCGGCCCTCGTGTTTGGCTAGTTCTTCGAGGGCATAGTCGGCCGACTTCTCGCGGCGGGCGGTCTCGACCGCCTTAGCAACGGCCGGTGAGACGCCGGCGGCTTCAAGCCTGGCGGCGCTGGCGCTCCAGGCGACGCGCAGGTCGCCGAAGGCGCGGATGAGGTTCCACAACGTGGCCGACCCAAGCCCGGGAACCGAACTCAGCGCCACCCACGCGGCCAGGTCTTCCGGCGTGCGCCCCACGGGCGCAGGTAAGCGGTCGGCCGCGAAATGGGATTCGCGGCTGGCCATGGTGAGAGCTTAGCGTTGGAGGGGCGGAGAGTGCGGGTCTTCGCGACGGAGGGCACCGGCGGGTTGGCATCGCTGGAGACTCGTCGCCCGATATCTTTCGATAGTATCCACGGTATCGATATCAGAACTACCTTGAAGGGCGTTGTTGTGGACTTTCAGATCCGAGGCGCGTGGTACGCGATCGAGCCTCAGAACGTGATTCGCGCGACGCAGGACGTGCAGCCCAACGCGACGGACGGACGGAACAAGTACTTCGTCGAACTGCACGGACGCCAGTACCCGATCAAGCAGGTCGTCCAACTGGTGACAGGGCTGGCGTCACCGGTGTTCACGGCGCAGTACGCGTATCGAATCCTCAGCAGGCTGGGATTTGAGATCTCAGAGCGTCCAGACGAACAAGCCTATGGCCGGCCGCTGCGTGAGCCTGACACGAGCCGGGGCCGTGGCGGCGATCCGGCGGAAGCGTCGGTAGCCGTGAACACGGCGGACGAAGACCGAGAGGTGCTGGAACTGCTGGTGGTCTTCACGACGGATGAGGACGGCTGGGTGGTCGCGAGCTGTCCGACGCTCCCGGGGTGTCACAGCCAGGGGCACACGCGGGAGGAGGCGCTTGCGAACATTCGCGAGGCCATCAGCGGATACCTGGCGAGTATGCGCGAGCACGGCGATCCGATGCCGGACCCGTCGACGTTCCAGGTGCTTGAGGTGCCCGTGTAGTGGCGCGGCTTCCCGTGATCTCGGGTGACGAGTTCGTGAGAGCCGTTGCCCGGATTGGATTCGTCTGGGACCGCACCCACGGCAGCCACATGATCCTGATCGGGCCGGCGGGACTCAGGCTGTCGGTTCCAAGGCAGAAAGAACTTGGTCGAGGGCTGCTGCGAGCGCTGATACGCGACAGCGGCCTGACGCGAGAGGAGTTCCTGCGACTGCTCCGGTAGTCGTCCTTCAGGTGACGGCCCTGGGAAGCCCTTGCGCACCGCCAGGCCGTGCATCCGGGAATCAAATCTCGGACAGAGCGACGCCGCCGCGGATTGAACTTGTGCAAAATCTGCACAAGTTGACCGTGCGTAATTCGCTGGGAGTCGCCTTGGTGAGCGAGGGAGACGATGGCGTCCAGGTTGTGGCGCTAGATGGGCCGTCTCTCAAGGTGTGCGGCTGCGATCCGAACTACTAAGAAGTCCTTAGCAGTTGACCCAGCGTCCAGATTCTCGGTGGCGAACGCGTTGCGCAGTTGGAGTAGGAGGTCTTGGGGCGAGGCCGGAGAGACGTTTGCCGCGTCCCATTGGTACGGCAGAGCAGTTTCATGCTCGGGATGAGCGTCAGTTGGAAGTGAGTTGCTGCCGGTTCGAACTGTCGAGGAATCCTTGGTAGTTGCCGCGATCCCCAGCCCCCCGGCGTATGCCCGGTGGGGCGTTATCGCAGATCGGTCGCAGCGGGTAGCCAGGTGGCGGGGACTGATCAAGGCTCAACCTGGCGTCGCCAGGGTGGGCGGCGAGGGGGCAGGGGCTGGTGAGCGAGCGGCTTCAGCGGGTGTCAGGCAGCCAACTGCTGAGCCGTGGTCTTGAGCTTGTGTTAGCGGACTTTGCGGGCGAGGCGATTGACGCGTTCGAGGATTTCGTCGGGTTGGCCACGTAGGTCGAGGACGGCGATTTCGATGCACTTGCGGGCTTCACGGATTTCGTAGACGACCGGTTCGACTCGGTCCTGGTCGTCGTGGGCGTAGATGAGGAGGGCGCTGGGGAGTCCGGCGGCGAGGGCGTAGGCGAGGGCCTGGTAGATGTCGTGGTTTTGGGCGCCGTGGACGGTGGTGCGCTTGTATTTGGCGTCGCCGACGAAGACGCAGCGGTTGGCTTGCCACCAGGAGATGTCCGGCTTGAGGCGTAAGTCGCGGCCTTGATCCAGCCAGAGATCTCGGCCGCGGGCTTCCTGGGGAAACGTGTGTTCGGTCAGGTCCAGCGCTTCGCGGAGGGCGACGGCTACAAAGTCTTCGAAGACCTTGTTCATGTCGATCAGGAACGAGGCGGATTGGACCTTGCCGGCCGCCAGTTCGACGGCGCCCGACTGGAGGATGAGCCGGGCCAGGGCCAGGGCGGGTTGGTAGTGGGCGTTGAGCGGGGTGACGGGAACTTCGGGAAGGTGGGTTGGCCGGTATTCAACTTTGGATACGTTGGCGAAAACGGCACGCATGGCACTCAGCAGCCGGCGGGTGTTGGGGGAGCGCTGGGGCAGCCAGGCCAGGCGCCTGACGGCGGCCTTGAGCAGGCGGTTAGGTTCGATGTCAGGCGTGAATTCGTCGTACCTGACCTCGATGGGGACGGCGATGCCGAAGCGCCGGCGCAGTTGTTCCTCGATGCGGATGCGTCCGCGGACGACGTTGAGCGTTTCTTCGCGGGTTTGATAGCCCTGGAGGAGGCCGCGGCCGGTGGCCCGGCGGACGGCCTGGTGGAATAGCTGGACCATGGCTTCGACCAGGTCGGCTGATCGATCTATGTCGGTGACTTCCGGCTTGAGCTGGAAGGCGCCGAGCGCGTAGGAGGCCAGAAATAGGACACGGTCGATGGGGAGTTTTGGCCTGATTTCGACGGTGAGGTCGGGGAGGCGGATGACGCCAACCTTGGAGTTGGGGCGCAGATTCCAGAGGCCGTCTGAGGATGCAGGAGAGACATCAACCGATTCTGCGCTGCGCTGAAGGTAATGAAGCTGCCTGGACGTGAGCCTGACGTCTTCTTGCGTCTGGTGTTCAGCTAGTTGGAGACGCCGCATCGCCGTCTTCGTTGGCAGCGGCATCGGCCGCTTGAATCTCGGCTCGGAGCTTGACGTATTCAAACTCCGCCAGGCGCTCCTCCCGGCCGAAGAGTTGCTCCTCGATGTAGGGGAGGACCGAATAGTCCCAGATCCGCTCCACCCAATCCTCGTTGAGGTCTCTGCGCATGAAGTGGCTGGGGCCGATGGCCAGGTGGCGGTCGCGGAGTTTGCCGTTCGCCGCGTCCAGCAGCCTGACGACCCAAAGGAGGTCGGGCTTGTGTGCTTCAAGCCAGCGGCTCAGGAGACCATCCACCGGCGTTCTATCAGGAAAGAATGGAACAAAGTGGAAGCGGCGACGCAGGGCGGCGTCCACCAGGGCGATGGAGCGGTCGGCGGTGTTCATTGTGGCGATGAACCAGAGGTTGTCTGGGAGGGAGAACTTCTTGTCGGAATACTGGAGGAAAATCGCGTGGTCTGGACCCCTGTATTCGAGTAGAAAGTAGAGTTCGCCAAAGACGCGGGCGACGTTGCCGCGATTGATTTCATCGATGACGAGTACGTGCTTTGCGTCAGGATTGTCGCGTGCCCTTTTGGCGACACGCTTGAGTGGCCCTTCGCGGAGTTGGAAGCCCGGCTGGCCTTTCTGGTCGGAGGGTCGGAAGCCTTCGACGAAGTCTTCGTAGGCGTAGGACGGATGGAACTGCACAAGGTCGGTGGAGCCTTCGGCGCCGGCGAAGTGGCGGGCGAGCTGCAGGGCGACGAAGGTCTTGCCGGTGCCGGGCGGGCCGTAGAACACGACCTGCTGCTTGTGTTCGATCAGCCGGTTGATGTCGCGAAGGTGACCGGCGTCCCAAAAGAGCCGAGTGGCGAGGTCGTTGAGCGTCTCCGGCGCGACGGTGATCGAGAAGGTCTGCTCGGCGGCGCGGCCGTCTTCGTCTGTTGCTGTCCAGGTATACGTTGCGGAAGACTGCGCCGCCGTCGGAGCGCCGCTCAGTTCACGCGTCGCGTCGTCAAGCTCCAGACCATCCGGCGGCTCCGGCGTCAACGCGTAGGTCGATGCTCCGCTGCCGCCGCTGGCCTCAGGCAGATACAGGGTCGGGATGATGGAGTTCTGGGAGAGTGCCTGGTTCTCGATCGGCTCTTCGAACGTCGGCGGCGGTGGAGGGGGCGGAGCATCGGCCTCTCGGAAGCGTCGAAGGGCGTCGTACTCGAACTCTGGGAAATCTGGGTGATCCTCGGTCGTCCAGTTGACGACAGACCAGAGCATCGACTGGGCATCCAAACGATCCCGCAGCTCAATCTTGCGCTTTCCTGCCTCGACTAGAATCCGGTCAAGGAAGGACAGGACGTGCTCATACACGACACTGTCCGATGCAGATTTATCAGGATAGGGGTATCCTGTCAGGTCATACCCGCGTTCAAATGTAGTAGTTCCATACGGTGGGTACGTACGTGGATCTATAGCCATTGCCAAGAATGATGCAAGGGTTATCCGCGTACCCTTGCCGCTGGGAGAGTCTGCAGGAACTTGCCTTAGAAAATCCCCGATTGCTACAGACGCATTCTCTTTGCTGACCCAGTTGCTTCTGTCTCCCCACAGTGCGAACAGCGCTTCACGTGCTTCCGTATTGTTCTCGGAACACCATATGCTAAACCTAGATTGAGTGATGTAATAGACTAAATTGTTGTCCTTATGCCCAAATGCTTGATTTAGAACTGTCAGCCAGTCATCCGATCCACGCTCGATAGCAAATCGCGCATGCTCGAGGCTGGTTGCAATGTCGAGCTTATAGTTACGCTCCCACTTGTCGAAGTGTTGAAGCTTGACAAAGCGACTTCCCCAGCCGATGAATCTGTCCCATGCCGAAACGTCTGGCGACCAGGTGAACCTGATGTCATCTGAGTAGAAGTCGAAACCGTCCATATACTGCTCGGCATGTCCGGTCAGGCGTCGCCGGATTTGGAGTAAGTCGCGGTCAATGTCGCCCGTTGGCGCTTCAAGGAGAGCTCCAAAGGAATTACGCAGACTCATCTTCTGGTTTTTGGATATGGTTGGCTCGAAAGTATCAGGATATGTGAGGTGCAGTATCGACTCTGTTTGCAAGCCTGCCTTTGGGACTACAACTGCTTTGATCTCATCCATGAAACTCCAAGGATCACGGAGGGCTATCGACTGTCGTTCGTCAGGCAGTCTCTTCCAGTGCAAAACGAACTCGGCGATGAATTCAATGTGCGCTGGTTTGGAGGCTCCAAAGGCAGGTCCAGGAAATAGGACACCGCTATCCAATACCGAGTCCAGGTGGCTCGGAACGGATATGTCCGGGTCACCCCAACTAAGAACAAGGCTGAGACGTTCTCGCTTGTTCCTGCCACCTATCGCAGGAGGAGCAGCAATCAGATAGTGGACATAGAGGATTTCGGCGGCAAGTTGGATTGTCTCGCGCGGGGCTCCGAGAAGTAGCGCCTTGAGCTTGTCAAAGAACCCGCTACCGGGCGCACTGGTTGGCACAACGAACCGCTGGTGGAAGTCGGTGAGGTTCTGAAGTGACCAGATCGGATTGCCGGGGGTGAAGAGGGAATCGTCCGTGCGTAGGGCTACGTCAACCCAGCGTTGGGCGGCGTCGTATACCGGCTCGCAACCCGCCCGTCTAGCCATGGCGTCCGCCCGCAATGTTTGCGGGGGCATGATACGTCGGACGTCGGGGCGGGTGGGTTCGAGTGTGGGGCGATGTGCGAGGTGGAATGGGGCCACAAGGGTTGTCCCCACGCGATCGGCGCTCGGGGCGGTGGGGTTAGGGTTTTTGCCAGCGCATGAGGGTGAATTCGGGGATGCGGTACCAGTCTTCGAAGCGGGGGTTGTGGCGGAGGGTGTCGTGGGGTGGGACGGGTTCGAGGAAGCGGCGGAGGATGAGGTTGGCGGCGAGGTAGGCCTGCATGTAGGCGCTGAGGGGGCGGTGCCAGTTGACGACTTGGTGGCCGCGCCAGTTGAGGGTGATGGGGCGCTCGTCGACGTATTGGTCGACGGGGCGAAAGAGGCGGCGGCCGTCGGCGGCGCGTTCCCAGCCCGGTGAGGCTGTGATGAAGCCGAGGTTGGCGGCGACGAGGTTTCCGCCGGGCTTGAGGACGCGGGCGGCTTCGGCAATGGCGGATCGAAAGTCGGGCACATCCACCCAGACGACGTAGCTGACGACGGTATCGACGGTGGACGAGGCGATGGGCAGCGCGGTGGCGGGGGACCTGACGATGGTAGCTTGGCCGGCGGAACGGTCCCGGGCGGCCTGGACCATTGGCCAGAAAAGGTCGAGCGCGATGGTGCGGGCGCCGCGTGCAGCGAGCATGCGGCTGAAGCGGCCCTCGCCGGCGCCAATGTCGAGGATGAGCTGTCCTTCTACGTTTCCGCAATCCTCCAACATGAGTTCGTCGAGGAGCATGGTGCGGCTGGGGTCGCCTTCGTCGATGAAGCGGATGTATTCGGCGGCGAAGGCCTGCCAGCCGCTAGGGTCGTCTTCGTCGGGCATAGTCCACGGGATGAACAAAGGGAGGGCATTGTGCATGAGTTGCAGCGTCCATTGGACCCTTGCGGCAGCACGAACGACGTTTCGCCGATGCCGACGGCGCTCGCCTCGCCGCTTTTGCCGTGGAGCACCTAGGCTCGTAGCGTCCAGACAAGCCAGCGCGTTTGGTTCTGAGTCCGATGCCTGAGTTTCCAGTTGTTGATGCCGCCGGGTCGCCGTATGAGGCGGGGCGGGTGCATGGGGCGGCGGTGGCGGGGATGGTTCGGGCGGAGGTTGAGGTGCGGTTGGGCGGGATGGATCGGGAGGCGGCGTTTCGGCACGTGGCGGGCGTGAAGTCGTTTGTGAAGAAGTGGGCGCCGCATCTGCTGGATGAGGTGCGGGGGATTGCGGACGGGGCGGGGATCGATGCGCGGGCGGCGCTCTGGTTGCAGTGGGGGATGCGGGCGCCGGAGGCATGCACGGCGTTTGCGGTGGGGCCGGAGTTTACGGGTGACGGGACGGTGTATGCGGGGCAAACGAAGGACACAGGGCCGGGGGCGAACGAGCGGTCGATCGTGTTGAAGGTTCGGCCTGACGGTCGACCGGCGATTCTGAGTTTCAGCTACGCGGGTCACCTGGCGCAGATTGGCATCTGCTCCACCGGCGTGTCGCTGTGGGGGATGTCGCTCTATATCGACAGACGCGGCGGAGGCGACGGCCCTTTGCTCAAACGGATGCTGCTGGAATGCGACAGCGTAGCCGCGATGCGCGAACTGGCCGGGGCTTTATCGGACGACAACAGCGGCGCATTCGGGTTTAGCGATGCCGACGGGAATATGGGGGTGCTGGAACGGCTGCCGGGGCGGCAGGTCTGGCTGGACGGCGGGCGCGACTCGATTGGGCACGCGAATATGATTGCTTCGCCGGAGCCGGCGGACCGGGCGATGGATTGCTACCCCACGCGGTGTCCCAGCGCCGGGGCGCGGCACCGGCGAGTGAATGAAGCGCTGGCGGAACGTCGCGGTGGGTTCGACGTGGCCGCGGGCTTTGCCATCCTCTCCGACCAAAAGGACCACCCGATGTCGATCTGCCGGGAGACGACGGAGGTGGACGGCATTTTGACGAACGCGGCTGTCGTGACTGAGCCGCTGGAGGGGCGGCTGCACGTGACGTACGGGCCGCCGACGAAGGCAAGGCCGCAGACAGTGAGCCTGACCTAGCCCGACGCTTGCGTTTCGGACGACCTTGCCTGGCGGAAGTCCGACGGGCCGCTAGTCGTCGATCTGCCTGGCCCAGGGTGTCTCGGCGATGCCGCAGAGCGCTCCGCTGGGTAACGCGAAGCGCGCCGTGGTTTGGCCCCAGGGCTCCGCTTTCGGGCCGTGGAGCAGCTTGACGCCACGGCCTTCAAGAGCCTGAGCGGACGCCGGGACTTCATCGACTTCGAACTCGATGGTCAGGCCCGGGGCGACCCGGTCGACGGCCGACCTGTCGCCGAACGTGGCTTCGGCGGCGGCCTCGCGGCTCCAGAGGCCGAAGTGGATGACTCCGGGGATCTTGACCGACGCGTAATCGGCGGAGGCGGAGTCGTCGACCTCAAGGCCCAGGTCGTGGCGGTAGAAGCTGACGGCGGCTTCGAGGTCGTCCACGATTTCGGCGATGCCAGCGAGGTGTCTGATCATTTCGAGGGTCCTTCGAGGGTGGTGCCGGGGTCGGCGAGGACTGGAAAGCGCGATCAGCGGTGAGTTTCAGGCCGCGGTTGGTCAGAGGTCCCGCGGAATTCGGGGGGCAATGTGTCCCGCCGCTCAGGGAGGCCCGTGCGCTCGGCTTGGGTCATCGGGCGATGGGAGTCGAGGGTGACGGTGTCGCTGTGGTCGGCGGGGTAGGGCGGGCTGGTAATGAAGAGGACGCGGGCGGGCGTGTCGCCGTCCGCGGCGAACTGGATGGAGTGGCCGGGGAGGGTGATTACGGACTCGCCGGCGGCGGCCTGGATTTCATGAGTCTGGCCGGATTGCGGGTCGTGGGTGATGGCTCGGATGCGGCCCGAGAGGACATACGTGACCTGCTCGAGGGTGAGGTGGGCGTGGATGCCGTAGGTGTGGCCGGGCTGGATGTCGCCTTCGGCCAGGGCGAGATGGGCGCAGGGGGTGAGGTCGATGGGGTAGACGACGATGCCGTCAGGGGCGGTGACGGGTGGGCCGGCACGTATTGGCTTCACGGCCTTTGACACGCTGAATGGATCCTTTGGTGGTGGGAGTCGTTCCTAGGGTCACGCCTTGGTCGACGTCGCTGCGCTTCGCGGATCATGGCATCCAGGAGGGTGCCTGGCGAAGCGCCAGGGGGCGGAAGGTCGGTCGGTTCCGCGCTTGGGTGCGCGGAAGAGGGGCGCTTCGCGAAGCGCCCCTACGATGAAGCGCCCCGACGAGGGATCTTGGAAGTCGATGGGTTCTCTTGGTCCGAATCCCATGCAAGTGGGTTGTTCACGATGTATTCGCGGATCGAGCCGAGTTCTCGTTCATTGCGAATTACGCGTTCATAAAAGTTGCGTTGCCAGATCACCCGACCGGCCGTTGCTTGAGCCAGGTTTGCTCGTCCTGTTCCGACCGTCTTGAACGCGCCGACCAGCTCACCCAACGGCTTCCGTCGCGCTGCGGGCGCGGCTCTTGAATGGTGATGACCAGCGGATCGTTCAGTCGCAGGACCGAAGCCTGACTCAGCGAATTCGGTGAGGACTATGATTCCATGAAGGTGATTCGGCATGACTACGTACTCGTCCAGCTCCACATATGGATACCTTTCACCTAGCCACTCCCACACCTCCACCATCAACTTACCAAGGGTGTTTAGCTGAACTTCCTCGTCCCGGACGTTGCCGAACAGGCAGAGCTTGCGTCGGGTGACGATGGTCACGAAGTACGCGCCGGCCTGGGAATAATCATAGCCCTGCAAGCGGATTGATCGACGGCGGCGAGGGCGACCGAGATCATCAGGATGAATTCTTCCCCGTTGTGATTTCGGTTTCTCGCTACGCATTGTCTTGCGGCTGTGGGTCCAGCCGACTGAGATAGTGCATGCGGTTTGGGCGGGGGAAGCGGCGAGTCCGGCGTGCTTGGGTGCGCGGAAGAGGGCGCTTCGCGAAGCGCCCCTACGGGAGGGGGATGACGCTTCGCGAGGCGCCCAGGCGTCTAGTGGGAGGC
This sequence comes from Chloroflexota bacterium, assembly GCA_026707585.1. GTDB lineage: Bacteria > Chloroflexota > UBA11872 > UBA11872 > UBA11872 > UBA11872. Next base: position 47,366 of record JAPOWQ010000040.1, read on the forward strand.
CTCGGCGACGGGGACGCCTTGGAGGAGGCCGGCCTGGTGCATTTTTTCCCAGGCGGTGAGGAAGGTGGCGTTCCATTCGTCGGTGAGGGGGTTGTGGAGCATGTCGCGGAAGACTTCCCAGAAGACGATGATGCCGTCAGCGCCGGCCTGGAGGGCGGCGTTGGCGACGTCGACCGAGCGCACCAGGGCGGCGGTGATGTAGGGCCGCTGTTCCCAGCCGGCGAACATGTCGGCGCACTCGCGCACGTGCCACACCGGGTCCACGCCGACGCCCTTGTACGGTTCGCAGAAGGGCAGGATGTGGGTGGCGCCGGCCTGGGCCACCACGGCGGCCTGGGTGAGGTTGAAGGTGGTGGTGCAGAAGGTTTCCACGCCCTCGGCGGCCAGGGTCGAAAAGGCTTCGAGGCCCTGGGTGGCGCAGGGGATCTTGATGATGATCTGGTCGGACATCTTGGTGAAGACGTGGGCGACGTCCAGGAGTTCGGCCGTGGTGTGGCCGTCGATCTCGACCACGACCTGCTTATCGGTGATGTCGAGGTAGCGGCGGACGACCTCCGTCAATTGCCCGTACTTCTGGGTCATGTCGTCCAGGACGACGGTATTGGTGACGATGCCGTAGCCACCGCGGGGCAGCCAGACCTTCAGGTCTTCAGGGTCGCCGGCCAGCCAGATGGCCGGGCCGCGTTCGGTGAGTCGAGCCTGGGTAACCGGGCCCACGTCGGTCTCGACGCCGTCAGCCGTGATTGTCATGCCAGCCATTAGAGATGCCTCCCGTCAACCAGTTGCAGTCCCACGCCCAGGGTTTTGTCGGTGTCGAGGAATGAAATGCGCCAGTCGGAAGAACTGACGATGGGGTCGGTGCCGCCGATGCCGAATTCTCCGCTCAAGGTTGCCAGGGTGTCGTCCATCGCGTCGTCGCGGAAGGCGACGTGGTGGACGCTGGGGCCGTGTTCGTGCAGGTGGGCGGCGAACTTGCTGACCTCGTCGTTGGTGGGGCAGATGATTTCGAGATAGCTGTCGGTGTCGCCGATCTGGAGAGCGGCGTAGGCGTTGCCTTCTTCCTCCGACTCCCAGATTTTGAACGGCGTCATGCCCAGCTTTTCCTGGAACAGGGCCAGGGCGGCTTCGCGGTCGGGCACGACGTAGGCGATGTGGTGAACGGCATCGAACATGGCGGCCTCCGGGGACGGCCTGCAGATTTAGGGAGAGTGTACGCCTTCGAGGTCGGTACGGGTTGCCGCGCAACTACTCGATGAAGGTGCGCCAGGGGTAGGAGGGTTCGGGGCCGTCGGCTTCGTCGTCCAGGGCGTCGAGGTTCAAATCGTCGATGCCGAGGCCGGGTTTGTCGCTGAGGTGCATGTAGCCGTCGTGGACTTCCATGGATTCGCCGGCGACGCGGCGGCGCAGTTCGGCCTCGGGGTAGGCGGTTTCGAGCACCTGGAAGTTGGGGGTGACGGCGGCGATCTGCATGGCCATGGCGGCGGAGATCGGGCCGCCGGAGTTATGGGGCGCGACCTGGATGTAGTACGTCTCGGCGGCGGCCGCGATCTTGCGGACCTCGGTGATGCCGCCGGCGTGGGTCAGGTCGGGCTGGATGAAGGCGGCGCCCTGGCCTTCGAGCAGTTCACGGTAGTCCTGGCGGCTGAAAAGCTTTTCGCCGCAGGCGATGGGCGTGGCCATGCGCGGGGCTAGGGCGCACATGGCTTTGACGTTTTCGGCGGGGATGGGTTCTTCCAGCCAGACGGGGCGGGCTGGCGCGAGGGCCTGGGAGGCCTCGATGGCGAGGCGGGGGGTGAGGCGTTCGGCGCACTCGATGTGGATTTCGAAATCAGGGCCGGTGGCCTCGCGGATGCCCTCCACGAGCTCGGCGGCGAAGCGGATGGCGGCAACGTCGGTGCGCTGGCCGGGCGAGCCGAACGGGGTGACCTTGACGCCGCGGTAGCCCTCGTTCCGGGCGCGGATGGCGCCTTCCACGTGGTCGGCCACGGAGTCCATCCAGCGCGAAACGCCGCCGGCGTAGACGCGGACTTTGCGGCGGACGGGTCCGCCCAGGAGTTTCCAGACCGGCACGCCGTAGCGTTTGCCCTGCAGGTCCCAGAGGGCGCCGTCGATGGCGGAGATGGCGCTGTTGACGATGGGTCCGCCGCGCCAGCCGGTGTAGAGGTCGCGCCAGATGAGCTCGATGGCTGAGGAGTCGTGGCCGAGCAGGCGGGGGGTGAACTGGCGGATGACGGCGGCGACGGCGGGACCGCGGTCGGAGGTGGAGCCTTCGCCCCAGCCGAAGAGGCCCTCGTCGGTCGAGACGCGGACGAAGAGCCACTCGCGCCAGCGGACGAACTTGATGACGACGTCGATGCCGGTGATTTTCATGCGCGGACCTCCTGGAATCGACCCTTGTTTAATGCCAGGGCGGATGCCCGGAAGACCCTCACCCCAACCCTCTCCCACGGGGAGAGGGAGAAGGAGCGGCCGCTCGGTAGCAGACGAGAGGGTTATGCAAAGGTCGCCTGGAAGGGGGATTTGGCCGGCCGGACCGGCGCGGCGGACGACGGGCAGATGTCGTTGAGGACGCAGCCTTCGCAGTCGGGTTTACGGGCGTCGCAGACGCGGCGGCCATGCCAGATGACGGCGATGCCGGCGAAGATCCAGTCGTCCTGGTCGAGCGTGTCGGTGAGGTCGCGCTCGATCTTGACGGGGTCGGTGGCGCGGCTGAGGCCGAGGCGCTGGGACAGGCGCTTGACGTGAGTGTCGACGACGACGCCGCTGGGGATGCCGAAGGCCTCGCCGAGGACGACGTTGGCGGTCTTGCGGGCGACGCCGCGGAGGCGCAGAAGCTCGGGCATGGTGCGGGGGACTTCGCCGTCGAAGTCGTGGATGAGTTGGGCGGCAGTTTCGCGGATAGCACGGGCCTTGCTGCGGAAGAAGCCGGTCTGGCGGATGACTTCCTCGACTTCGAGCTGCGGAGCGGCGGCCAGGGCGTGGGGCGTGGGGTAGCGGCGGAAGAGCTCGGGGGTGACGCGGTTGACGGTGACGTCGGTGGTCTGGGCGGAGAGGATGACGGCGATAAGGAACTGAAAGGGGTTGCGGTAGTTCAGCTCGGCGGCGGCTTCGGGGTAGAGCTCGCGGAGGCGGCGGACAATTTCGGCGGCGCGGGCGCGGCGGACGGCCTTGGATTCGCGCCAGCGACGGATGGCGAAGGTGGTGCGCTTGGACCGTGCTGTCCGGCGTCGGGCTGCCATGGCGGCAGGATATCCGGCGGGGCGGTGGAGCGGCTACGCGCCTGAGGAGGGTGGCTTCGCGCGGCCTCGCTCAAGCGGGGTGAGACGTCCTCCGCAACGACAGCAGCGCCATGCCGGGCGAACAGGCGGGACAGGTGTCCCTCGCCGCAGCCGGCATCACGAACGTTGCGGCCGGAGACTTCGCCCGCCAGGTGGAGCAGGCGGTGAGCCAGACGCGACAGGAGACGTGCAAGCGAACCGTCGCGTACAAGGCTGACGTTAGCCTCGGCGTGTTAGTCGTAGCTGTCCACTTCAGTAGTGTTCCGTCGGGACCCTTGACGATCGACGGAGCCGAACCTGGCTCGCATATCTCGCCCCCGAGCATCGGTCCCGTCGCGTAGGATTAGGCGTGCACACGGTGGAGAAAGAAATCGTAGCGATGGCCGGCGGCACGGCAACACCTGGACGGATAGCACGACGGAGGTTGTTGCGCGCCGCGTCTGTATCGACACTCGTCGTGGCTACGGGCGGCGCGCTGGGCGCGTGCCTGGGTGACCCGTCGCGGGATGAGGACGGGTACTACAAGTTCGCGCGCACACGCGCGCGGGGAGAGTACGAGTACGACCCGCAGGAGCGTGAGCGGCTGCGGCAGGAGTACAAACCAAGCGGCAGTACGTAGACGCGGCCCAGGCCGGGCACGAGGAGCAGTGCCACGGCGGCCATCAGCATTGGAAGCCGCCGAGGCGTGCGCCAACGAATCGCTTGCCGGGGGCGCCGGCCGTTCCCGTTGTGCGGATATACTTCATGGTCATAGTTGAGGCTGCTTTCGCACTCGCGAGGTTCCCATGGCGAACGATACGGATCGACGAGGTCAGACTGGACTTCGTGCCGGCACTCGAATTCAGCGGCGCCGGATGCTGGCAATTGGCGCCGCCGCGATAGCCGCGGCGGGCATTGCAGCCTGTGCCCCGGAGGACGAGGGCGCGGGAACCCGCGACAACCCATTCCCGTATAGCGAAGAGCGAACCGCTCGGCTGCGTACGCGCATGTAGCCCCGGCGCGACCTCGGTCGCGTCATTGACGGCGACACGACGGCCCGTGCCTGTGCGAGTGCGCCTACTACCCGCCCTGGTTTCGAGGACATGATCAAGGCCCGGCGCCGAAGCGCCGGGCCTTGATTCTGTCGGCGTCCCAGGTCCGGACGCTCGCCAGGATTAGAGCGGCGGGAAGCCGAACTTCTGGCGACCCTCGTTGAGTTGGTCGCGCTGACTGGCCAGCGTGGTACGCACCAGGTTCTTGGCCTCGTCGATCACCTGATCGACGGGCTTGTCGCCCAGGTAGGCGGCGTCGGGCGTCTTGCGCCACTCGTACATCTCCCACCAGGCGGGGAGCGCCATCATCAAGTGGCGGTTGACGTTGTCGACATCGGCGTAGTGCTTGAGCCACGTCATGCCCTCGGGCGGCGGCGCCTTGGCCTCGTCGGAGTCGAAGACGCCGCGGTGCATGGGCAGGTGGCCTCGGTCAATGGCAACGCGACCCTGATACGTCTCGCCGCCCAGGAAGAGGATGAGATCGACCGCTTCCTCGATGGTGCCGAAACGCTCGGCGCCGTTGGTCACGAGGTGCGGCTGATCGTTCCACTCGTGGATTTCCTCGCCCAGCGATCCCAGCGGCATAGGACCGAGCGACCACTGGAAGCGGTCCTTGATGCGCGGCACGTGATAGCCGGTGGTATAGACGACGGAACTCAACCAGGACCAGACCTTGCCGGCGGCGAAGGGGTTACCGAACTCACCCGCCAGTCGCTTGTTGTCGGCGAGTGGGAAGGAAACCTTCTCGTTGTGGATCAGGCCCACGGAGAAATTTAGACCGAAGTCGCCGCCGTCATCGAAGACGGCCAGCTCGGTCTCGTCCGCATTGCGCATGGCCTTGGCGCCCGACATGAACGCCATGGGGCTCCAGTGGAACTCGTAGCCGTTGTGGGCCCAGGTGCCCCACTGGTCGGTGTCGGGATCCGTGACCTGCTTGCAGGACTCAAGGAACTCGTTCTCGTAGGTCCAGCCCTCGCTGGGAAACTGTACCCCGGCCGCCTCGCCCATGGTGGTGTTCATCACGATGCCGCCGAGGGCGCCCTGGAACGGAATTCCAAACTGCGCGCCCTCGATCACGTTCGATGGATTCGATCCCTCGCCGTGGGCGTGGTCGTGATTGACGGTGTACAGGTCGGGAATGAAGTAGTAGTCCTCAGCGATGTAGTCGTCGCGCTTGGCCAGCGTGTCATTGATCTCGGTGAAGCCGCCATCGTTGACGAAGGCACCAAGCATGCCGCCGTCCAGCATGGCTACCTCAGCCTGGGTGCCGGCGGCCATCTGCAGCGGGAACACGCTGGTGGCGTAGTCGGCAGGCTGGGGGATGAACTTGACGAAGATATTCGGCCGCAAGGCCGCGTATTGCTTGAGGCCCCACTGCATGGCCGCGCCGCGCGGACCGGACGTGTGGTCGCCTACGTAGCTGAGCGTGACGCTCTCGGGCTGTGGCGCCGCCGTGGCAGCCGGAGCGGGCGCCTCGGTCATGGCCGGGGCGGCGGTGGTCGCCGGCGCCTCCGACACAGGTTCAGGCTCGGGTTCCGACTCGCCGCACGCCGCCAGGATGGCCATGCCGCTGACGCCGATGGCCCCGACGCCCGCGGCGCGCAGGATGGTGCGCCTCGATGGGCGATTGCTCATGCGTTCCCTCCCTGAAGGCAAGGATGCTCAAATCGCGACAGCTCGTTGCGGTCGCTTCCGGACGACGCTCCGGCACCAGCCGAAACTCATGCCGCCGTTGGACGCTTGCCTCAGTGCACCGAACTTGGCGTGCGTAGCTTGTTCTATTTGGAACTACACGTCAAGTGGCCTATCTTGAACGGCATGATTGCTCGCTGTTTAGTTTTAACTCAGATCTCCTGGCGGGATCCGAGTGACCATCGTAGCGACTGTTCCGTGCGCGGCGTGGCGGGTCGCCTGGTGTGGGGACCGGCGTCCGGGCCCAACGGCGAGCGACGATGCGTCGGCCAACGAAGGGCATGAGCAATGGGCGCTCGCGGGGAACTGCCCGGGACGGATGGGCAGCCGGTTTCAACGGTGGGTAAGCGGCCGGCGACGATACAGGACGGCGGTCCGGCCAGGCGCGGGGTTGGTCGACGACACGTGTTGCTCATGGCGCCGGGCGCGCTGCTCTCCGCCGTCCTGACGTCCTGCGCCGACAAGCCTCCACCGACCGAGGTAACGCCGTTTGCGTTTCCGGCGGTGGGCGCGGGTCAGAAGGACACCGCGCAGTTTGGCGCGCGCAGCGGTCCCACGGTTCCCTGATCGCGGCCGCGAAGCGCTTCCGCGGGCGTGACGCCTGAGGGCCTCCGCGGGGGCGAGACCGTCTTTTTGGGCCGTCGCCGAACGACTAGTCGCTACACTGGAGTTCATGTCTGCGACGGTCTGCCGTTGGCGCTGATACGGCGCGTGCGATGCTCCGAATGAACCGTCGCACGCTGCTCGGCGTCGGGATCGGGAGCATGGTCGCCGCCGCCCCGACCGCATTCGTGGCCACCCTACTCGTGGGACGCTCGGACGGCCTGCCGGCAGGCGCCAGCGTTGGCGGGGTTGACGTTGGAGGTCTCAGCCCGCAGGAAGCGCTTGAGCGAGTACAAGCCGCCTGGCGACCCTTTCTCGACAGCCCGGTGGTTTTTCGGCTGGACGGCCGGAGTTGGCGGCCATCGGGCACTGATATCGGGCTGCAGGCCGACTTTCAGACTCCGCTACGCGAAATCGTGGTCTCCCGAGCCACCGGGGGCGTGCTTGACCGGATGGCGGGGCTGCCGTCGGCAGCGAACTCCACAACGCCGGTCGTTTCTTACGACCGCGAGGTTGCTCGGCGATATCTGCAAGCGCTTGCCGCCGGCTTCGATCAGCCGTCAGTGAGCGCGGCGTTGGAGCTGCGAAACGACGGGCGGGTGAGCCTGACGCCGGGCCAGCCAGGGCGGGTGGTGAACGTGGAGCAGGCCCTGGCCGACCTGGAGGCTGGCCTAGCGCAGCGTTCGGTGAGCCACGTGGTCGAGCTGGGCTATCGACAGGACCAGCCGGCCGTTTCCACGTCCGAGGCGGAGGCCGCGCTACAGGCGGTACGCCAGATGATCGGGCAGCCCATCTGGCTCACGCATGGGTCCGGCGGCTGGATGATCGAACCGGCCCAGCTGCGGAACGCCCTGGTCCTTGATCGCATTGACGCCGGATATGCGCCACGCATCGAGGTCACGCGCTTCAACGACGTCTTCCAGAGAATCGAGGACACCCTGAGCGCCGAGCCTCGACATGGCGCGTTCGACTTCGACGATACGCGGGATCGAGTGCTGGACTTTCAACCAGGGCATCCCGGTCAGCGGCTCGATCGACCGGCGCTTGAGCGCTCCATCCTGGAGGCGGTGCGGCAGCCGGGCGAGCGGCGCGTTGAGGTTCCGGTGATTCTCATGAACAAGGAGTTCGACACCTTTGCCAATCCTCTCGGTATCAAGGATTTGCTGGGCGTCGGCTCGTCAATCTACAAGGGCTCGCCGGACTATCGCGATCACAACATTGCGGTGGGAGCGGCCAAGCTGGACGGCATGATCGTGCGGCCGGGCGAGACCTTCTCATTCAATGAGCGCATCGGCGCCTTTACCAAGGCCGAAGGCTGGGTTGAGGGCAGCGTGATCGTGGAGGACCGCACCGAGCAGGGGATTGGCGGCGGCATCTGCCAGGTTTCAACGACGCTGTTTCGGGCGGTGCTGGCGGCCGGACTGCCGATCGAGGAGCGCTGGCCGCATCTCTATCGGGTTCGCTACTACGAGATGGGCGGATCGCCAATCGGCTTTGACTCGACGATCTTCTCTCCGGGAATCGACCTCAAGTTCAAGAACGACTTCGAGACCCCGATCATGCTCCGCGCGTTGATTGACCGGCGGCTTTCGACGCTGGACTTCGAGATCTGGGGCGCCGCGGATGGGCGCACGGTCAGGCTGGGCAAGCCGCGGCTATGGGATTGGGAAGATCCCCCGGCGGACGAGGGCATTGTGAACTCCGAAGAAGAGCCGGACTTTGAGGAGCAAGTGGAATACGCGAAAGACGGAGTAAAGGCGTCCGTCACCCGAACCGTCGTTCTGGCGGGCGGTGAGACCCGTACGGGTACCTTTCTTTCCACCTATGAGGCTTGGCCCAATCGTTACATCGTGGGGATTGACGAGGCCAAGGCGCGGTTTCCGGCAGCCTTTAACAAGTGGGTGGACGAGAATCAGGACGAGGCGGCGCGATGGGGGGTGAGCAAGGTTCCGGGGGTGTCTTCGGATCCGGACGCGCCGGCAGGTTAGGAATTACGACGGTGGAGCAATGCCCGCTTTTCCGGGGCGCGGCGCTCTAGGTTGGGAGACCCTGGCTGGATCCGTGACGGACTCGCTACCCGGTGGCGCTACGATGGATGGCACACGGGGAGTGGCGCAGCCTGGCAGCGCGCGGCGTTTGGGACGCCGAGGTCGCGAGTTCAAATCTCGCCTCCCCGACCCGATGGGGAAGTCGAGAGGCCTAACGCGGACTCGATCCGGCATTGCCCAAGTGGAACGAACGGCCCGGGGCGCCCGCTTGCCCTAGGTTGAAGGTTGGAGCCTTGACTTGATCTCGCGCCCACGTCCGTCGACGGCGCGCAGTCCGAACGTCCAGGCACCCCAGGTCGAGCCTTCGATGCCGGCCTCCGGGCTATCGAGCGTGATCTGCAGTCGATTCCAGCCTGCGCGCAGATGCACGCTGCGGGTGGCATTCTTGAAATAGGCGTTACGCCCGAGGGGCTGCCACTGGCCGTTGCCGATGCGAAGCCTCAGGTCATGGGCCCAGCCGATGTACAGGGTGGCCTCGGCGTCGGCGTCGGCGTAGAGCCAGGTCTGCGCCAGCCCGACGGCCGGCCAGGTTACGGAGTTGCCGGGATCGGACGGGCGAAACGTCAGGCCGAAGTCAACGAAGCCCTGAATGTCCTCGGCCGGCACCCAGCGAGCGACGTGCCGGTCTTGATGCCGCCAAGGTGAATCGGGCGGGTAGCCGGTGTCCTCGACGACCGCACGCAGATCGCCCTGGTTCGCGGCGGCCTCCAGCGCCGACTTCGCGCCGGGGTGCAGCGGGCCGTGAACCATCCAGCGCGGCGTGGCGTTCGGCGCCCCGGTGCCGGAGTAGGGCAGTTCCGTGCCGAGCGGCAGCTGGTCCCAGCCGGGCAGCTTGACGAAGGGACGGTGGGGAGGTTCCTGGTACCAATAGGCGGTGCTGCAGATGTCGTTGGCCATGGAGCCGAAGCGAACGTGGATGGAGCGGCTGAAGGGGATGGCGTCGGACGCAAAGAACCGGTAGGCCGCCAGGGTGTGCCGGGCAAAGGCCGGGCCAAGGTCTTCCTGGGCGTAGTAGGGGACGCCCTGGTCAAGGTGCGAGGAAGGCTGATGCAGCACGCCGCCATAGGACGCGCCGAAGGTGTCCTCTCCGCCGCCGCCGCGTAGATAGGCGAACGTACCTTCGGGCGCTCCGGTCTCGTTGGCGACGTAGATGTTCTCGGCCCCGGCGTGGGACCAGCGGGCGCGGTCGTCACGCACGGCCACGCCGTAATTGAAACCGACGAGGTAGCCGCGCCCGACGGCGTCCATGAGGAGGTAGTTGCGGCCGAAGGCCTGGCACGGGTTTTCGCGACGGAATTGCGCGTGGAAGCGGAGTGGTTCTTGGAGCGCGCCGTCAGGGTAGGCGTGCCAGTCGACGAACAGGATGATGCGGGGTGGGTCGACGTCCGGCCCCGCCTCGGCCTCGATCCGCGCGCCGCGCGCAAACGGCATGTGAAATGTGGCCGTGTAGCCGGCGTGGGCCTGCGAGATCAGGTAGCGCGAGTTGAGCGGGTAGGGCGCGAGTCCGTGGAGCTGGCCGAAAAAGTCGCCCAGCGGCGCTTCAACGGCGGGCGTACTGGAGCCGTCCCAGTACATCCGGATCAGCGTCTGGCGCTGGTTGCCGGGCGACGGCCGCCGTACCGTGGCCACAAAGATGCGGCGAATGCAGCCAGCGCCTTCCAAATTGGCCAGCGTCATCGGCCCGCCGCGCGGGAGGTTCTGGTGGGTCAGAACGCGGCTGGGGATGAAGCGGTTTGGGAGATTTAGGTGCGGGAAGTCCATTCGGAAGGTTTGCGCCAATTGTCCATGATTGTGCCCAGCTTATCCGGGCACCCGATGGTTGCTTTCCGACCGCGCCGATGCGGGTGGTTGGATTGCTAAGCTTAGCTAAGTCTAGCTAACTCACGCCGAGGAGTGACGTGAAGGTCAACATGCATGAGGCGAAGTCGCAGCTGTCCAAGCTGGGCGAATTGGCCTGGCAGGGGGAGGAAGTCGTGATTGCGCGAGACGGGGAGCCGTACCTCTATCTGCTGCCCTACCGAGGCGCCGCGAAGCCGCGTCGACCAGGCGGGTGGGCGGGCCGGGTCTGGATGGCGCCGGACTTTGACGAGACGCCGCAGGACGTGATCGACGCATTTGAGGGCAAGGGGAGCGACGACCCTGTCTAGGGTCGGGCAGGCGCTCTTGCTGGACACTCATGCGCTGATCTGGTGGCAGGCGAAAGACCTTCCAATACTCAGTTCCAGGGCCTTCAACGCAATTGCCGATCCGAGTAATGCGGTGTTCGTAAGCGCGGCCAGCATCTGGGAGATTTCCATCAAGCGAGCTCGAGGCAAGCTGGACGTGCCCGGAAGTGTGCTTGAGGCAATGGAAGAAAACGGATTCAGAGAACTCCCGATAACCGCCTTTCACGCCGAGCGGGCGGGCAGTCTGCCGCCATACCACACCGACCCGTTTGACCGCATGCTGGTGGCGCAGGCGCAGGCCGAGGGCCTGATCCTGGTGACGCGGGACGCGAACATTCCGCGATACGGGATTCGCACGCTCACGGCCTAGGGCCTCGCCGCTCGATTCTTGGACCCTGGCCGGCGACCTGCGGCGCGTCAGCCGGCGGTCAGTTCAGCAGCCCTCGCAAGTACGCCAGATCCTCAACCTCACCTCGCGCCCGCAGGGCAATGGCTTCAGGGGTGTATTCGCCGGCGCCCACGGTGCCGATGACCTCCTGGTCGGTGGTGTATTCGGTGTGGATGGTGATGGGACCGTCGAAGCCCCAGGCCTTGAGCAGGGCGATGGCTTCGGGCCACTCGGCGGCGCCCTGCCCGAGCAGAACGAAGCCGTCGGTGAAGCTGGCCCGGCGATCGGGACGCTGGTCCGGAAAATGGCGCGCATCCTTGCCGCCGATGGCCGAGAGGCGGTCGCGCAGCATGGCCAGACCCATTTGCACGTCTTCGCCGTTGATCGCCATGTGACCGAAGTCCACGTAAGCGCCAACGTGTTCCGGGTCATAGTCCTGCAGGAGGTGACGCATGCCGGCGCAATTGGATCCGAGACACTGGCCGCTATGCGTGTGGTACATGGTCTGCACGCCGGTTCGGCGGCTCAGGCGTTCGAAGCCGTCGAGCCGCCCGCGAGCCATTGACCAGAGGTCCTCGAACGACTTGCAGGGATTGAACTTGAAGTAGCCGATCTTGATACGCGGCACGCCGGCCGCGGCGGCGGCTTCGAAGAGCGCCACCGCGTCGGCGGCGGCTGGGTCGATGAGGTCTGTGGACGAGGAGATCATTGGGCAGTCGACGCCGATCTCACGCCAGGCGCGTACGGCGCCGGGTAGCTCCGCGGCCACGTTGTCGGCGCTGATGGCATGGCCGTCGCGGACGGCGAGATCCAGGCCGTCGTAGCCGAGGTCGCGCGCGCGCTCGCCTAGCTGGCGAGCGTCCAGGTCTTCCCAGAACTTGGTGAACCGAACGAGCTGCATGTCATCTCCCGGCCGCACAGTGTCAGCGGCCCAGCATCCCACGCTTCCGTCGGTCGTGCCTTCGCCGAGCTATGGCGACCGAGGACTTACGCGAGTCTTACCATGGCGCTGGCAGCGCGCACGGTGCTTCACCCGGCAATGTCGGAAACGCGACAGCAGATCCTGATCCTGCATCTGGCCGAGCCGGACCTCGGTGCTCCCACGGTGGCGTGGGCGCTCTACGACGGAAGCCGACCGGCCGGTGATCAGCAGATGCAGGCTGGCGACCAACCCGAACCGCCTTACGAGTCGGTGGTGGACGCCATGCACGACGGCTGGCGGGTGGTGCAGTTGCCGCAGTTGCCCACCTACCCGCAGGGAGCTGAGCACGAGACGGGGCCCCTGCCGTGGGAGTATGTGCTGGAGCGTTTCGTTCCGATGGAGGGGGCCAATGGCGACTGAGACGGCGATGAGCCACAGGCTTGACGCGCTCCAGATGGCGCGGTTCGTCGTGGACGGCTTCGTGGAGTTCGGGGATCTGGTGCCCGAGGATCTCAATGCCCAGGTGCATCGCGACGCCCTGGCGTACCCGAAGAACCGAGGCTACAACCCCAATAAGCCGAACGAGTTCTGGGACTACTCGGACGCGGTGCGCGAGGTGTTCGAGCTTCCGGCCGTGCGGGGGGTCGTAGAGAGCCTGGTAGGGCCTGACGCCATCCACGACCACTCGTTCCTGCACACGGTGGCGCCGGGTCGGCGCGAAGCGCAGCGCTGGCACGTGGACTCGAGCCTGGCGCTGGACCATCCGCGCACGTTCGACATTCTTGTCTGTTACTTCCCGCACGATGCGCCGTCCGAGATGGGTCCGACGCTCGTGCTGCCGGGCTCGCACGTGCGACGCGTGAGCTATCACGATGTGACGCGCTATAAGAACTTCCTGGGACAGCGACAACTGACGGGTCCCGGAGGCCGGATTGCCTTCATCCATGAATCGCTCTGGCACTGCGCGCAGCCGAACCAGACGGATGATTGGCGGTTCATGTTCAAGATCCGCTACCTGCCGCGGGTCGCGCAGCGTGGGCTGTTTAACGCGGACGGACTGGAGCAGGCGGAGATCGAGGCGTTCTTCAACGACTCGAATCGCAAGTACCCCTGGGCCGGCGACCAGTTCGTGGCCATGGGGCAGGCCTGGCGCGCGTGGTGGCGCTACCTGGCGGAAGCTGCGTAAGGGCCCGCCACCGACTAGGCGGGTTCGGACGCCACTTTCTGGGCGATCACGCCGTACCAGAGACGGGGCAGAAAGTCGAAGCGAATCTTGTCCACGGCGGCGCTCATGGCGTCGCTTAATTCGGCCAGGCTCACGTCGCGGGAAAACGTCAGGTCCTTGGCCATGCCGCGCACGAATTCGGGGTAGCGGGCGATGGCCTTGAGGGCCGTCCTGGTGAGGATGACCTCGCGGTCTTCCTCGTGCACGACACGGAAGCCGGCGTCCCGGATCATCTGCTTGTAGTCGTCGTGCGAGCGGTAGGCGAGCGTCTGGATCTTGCGCTCGCGCTTGGCGCCGGTGAGCCGCACGAAGTGGAGCTTCCACTCGCCGTGGCCGCGCATGGAGTGGCCGACGGCCATTGAGGTGGCCGTGAACGAGCTGTTGATGGAGAGAAAGGCGCCATTGCGGGCGACGTCGGCCAAGGATTTGAAGACGCGGCGTTGATTGCATTCGCCTTCAATTTCGTGAATCGCATCGTGAATGCTTACGGAGTCGGCGCCCCCGGGTGGCAGAAGCTCGTCGACGGCCGCGCGGGCGTCGCGAGCGTCGCCGTGAACGAATGTGGCGCTGACGCTCTTGTTCCCGCGCACGGTTTGACGCGCGATCTCGAGGGCGCGCTTGTTGCGGTCGAGCGCGATGACACGTCCCAGGTATCCCCGGGCGGTGGCCTCCTCAATGATGAGTTGCGGAATCAGACCTGCGCCCGTGGCCACGTCCAGATGCACAAACGGGTTGGGCACCCGATCCAGCAGTCGGGCGACCAAGTCGCGGTTGACCTGGCGATACTCAGGTATGGCCGAGAAGTGGCCGAAATGAAGGTCACTCACGCGCGCGACGCTACCTTCGTTCGTGCGATTCGAAGTTTACAAGGCATGGCCTACCCACCGGAACGAGGGGTTTCGCGCTCCACTGAATGGCGCACACCCGTCTGGCGGCCAGCATGTTAGCGGATACGGCGTGCCGTGGTGGCGGGGAAACTTCCGATGCGGTGTTCGGTACGATCTGAATAGTCGGATGACCGGAACGATGGCGCTCGCGCAAGACGCGGCCCGTCGGCCCGGATCCTCCTGGCGGGGGTAGCTCAGACGGTAGAGCGCTAGCCTTCCAAGCTGGATGTCGCGGGTTCGAATCCCGTCCCCCGCTCCCAAGGGAAGCAGAGCGGCGAAGCCGGCCGATTGGCGGTGGGGGGCATCTCGCCCGGCGACAGAGATGCCGCCAAGGCCAGTGTCACTTGGTGTATTTCAGTTGGTCGAGGAACTGGCCAATCTGCGCGCATCGATTTGCGTGGAATCGCGCGCCGATGTGCGGCGTGATGCTCTCAGTCGGGAGCGACCACAGCGTGGCGTCGGCCGGGAGCAGATCCGCGATAGAGACAGCGAGCGCCGCGCCGCCAAAGTGGGCGTCACGGGGTCGGCGCACCAAGGCTCGCTCATCGTGCAAGGCCCCGCGCCCCCGGCGTTGATCAGCAGGGAGTCCTTCCGCATGGCGTCGAGCACGTTGACGTCAATCAGCTGAATCGTCTGCGGCCTTTCCGGGAGCAGTGCGATCGCGACGTCGGGGGACCACACCTTCGGCGGGTTGCCAAGGCGCCGAGGGCGGGGCGGTCGTGCGGCACCCAACGGCCTTCACGATGACCTGGCCAAACGGCCATGAGGTTAGAGCTCGATGAGTCTGCTTGAGCGAAAGATATTTGGCTCTGTACTATTCGTAATCAGAATCGGTACTGCGATTCTGAAGGAACCGGCGGGAGGCAACGGACAGCGGTCGTGCGCGCAGCGACGACTGATCGCCCGACGCGCACGGACGCGGCATCGATTCCTCGACTGGCCATCGGGTCGACTGGATGTGGCGTGCGTAGCAGCGGAGGCGCAGAATGAACGGCGTAAGTAGACGTGCTCTTGTTCGGATGATGGGCACCGGCGCCCTGGGATCCGCTGGCGCCGCGCTCTGGGCAGCCTGCGGTGAGACCCAGGTCGTGACCAAAGAGGTCCCGGTCGAGAGGGTCGTCGTCAAGTAAGTCCCGGTAGAGAAGATCGTTACTCAGCAGGTTGAAAGAATCGTGACCCAGGAGGTCGTGAACGTCGTGCGGCAGGAAGTTCCCGTCGAGAAGGTGGTTGAGGTCAAGCAGGTTGTCGAGGTCCCGGTCGAAAAGGTTGTCGAAAAGGTCGTCACCAAGGAAGTAGAGACGGTCGTCGAGAAAGTCGTCGAGGTCGAGGCGCAGCTTCCGCCCGTGACCGTGGTATTTCGTCCACGACCACACGTCGGGTCCGCGCGGCGCCGCGATGGGATGGGGCCTGGATCGATTCGCGCAGACGGTGCCCCACATCAATATCAAGTTCGTGCCTCAGCCTCACACCTACGAGGAGTCCTTCAGCATTCAGATGGTCGCGGGCACGGCGGGTGAACTGGCGCTCTTGTCCGGCTGGTTCAAGTCACGCTTCCAGGCGTCAGGCGGCTTCATGCAGATCGATGACGTCGTGCGCAAGTTCGACACGTTCAATCCGCACGACTACTACTTCTACCCGGATACGAACGATCTGACGTTTACCGATACCCTGCCCATTGGGCATCTGGATGGCCTTCGGGGCCCCATGTTCGGTCTGCCTTATCAGGGCAATCTGAACACCCAGATCATTCAACCTTGACATCATGGAGCAGTCTGGAATCGAGTGGCCGACGACGGGTCGGTGGGGTATCCAGACAGAGTTCCTGGAGGCACTCCAGAAGGCGACCGACCCCGAAGCGCAGCAATGGGGGCTTCTCGCGAACGGGAGCTGGTACGGGATGTGGTACTCGTGGGGATGGGCGCTGGCCGACGATCCCAATCTGCGTTACCGATCGGCGGACGGCCTGCGGACGACGATGTGGGACAGCGACGGTGACGCAGGGATCCGCCTTGTCAATGACCTGATCCATACACATGGTGCGGCGCCGCCGGTTTCCGAGACGCGGGAGCTGGCGGGTGAGTTTGGCGATCCGTTCTCCGCCGGACGCGTGATGGTCAGGTCGGCGGGATCGGTTGGCACCTTTGCGACGCGGATCAAGGACCGGTTTCGGTGGTCGCGAATGCCAACGGTCGAAGGCCCGCGCGGGCCTGCGCCATACGCCATGACCATGCAGCCGCACTTGGTGACGAATTCCGCCGAGACGCGCGGCAACGTGGAAGCGTGTGTTGAGGTCTGCTTGTTCTTCGCCGGCCGGGAAGTCCAGGGACGGGTCGGTATCGATCGGGGATCGGTGCCGATCAGGAAGGACGTCCTGGCATCGCCGGAATACGCGGCGGGACCGCCGGAGAACCACGGCATGATGAAGGACTTCTTCGAGCAGCCGGACGCGCGCTCGGCGCAGATGGCGCATCCGGCGTGGCGGGACTGGCAGCGCGGCGGAAGTCCGCGCATCCAGAATCTGTCGGCAATCCTGCTCGGCGAGTTCAGCATCGATGAGGGCATCGAGCAGACGCTGAAGTCGGCGGATCGCGCGCTCGAACAGTCCCACGAGTCGTGGCAAGAGCTGCGGAACTGGTGGCAGGAGCGCCCGAACCCGATCAAGCCCGAGGAGTTTGGCTAGGCCAGGTCGACGGACGCCCAGTTCCGGTCGTTGTGCAACGGCCGTGACGTGAGCCGCTGCAGTGGTCGCGCGGTTGCGGCAGCGAATACGCTGGTCCGGATGGATGATACTGGACGATCAGGTTTCCGATGGCGTCCGCGCGGACTCGGTCGACAGGCCTGAGATAACTGCATGTCAGACGAGCCGCTGATCGCCGCTCCGCGCAGGCCGCCAAACATCCTGTGGTACTGCACCGACCATCAACGGTTCGACACGGTGGCGGCCCTGGGAAACCCCGAGATTCGCACGCCACACCTTGACGAACTGGTCCGGCAGGGTGCGGCGTTCACGCATGCGTACTGCCAGAGCCCGTTGTGCTGTCCCAGCCGAGCGAGCTTCATGACCGGCCGCTATCCCGGCGCCATCCACGTCAACTACAACGCGCTCGATTACTTTCCGGGGGCGGCGGAGTCCACGCTGGTCAGCCGGCTGCTGGCGGACGCGGGCTACGAGTGCGGTCTGGTGGGAAAACTCCACCTGGCTGACGGCCACGGCGATCCCCACGCGACCGAGCCTCGCGTAAACGATGGGTTTGGGTGGTTCGATTGGAGCCTGGGTCCGCACGACGATTGGGCGCCGGGCGTTCATGGCTACGCCGACTGGATTCGGGCGAAGGGCCACGAGCCGTCGGCGGTCTTCGCGCGCCGCCCAACCACGCCGAATCGGCGCTACGCGCCGACGCCGGATTGCGACAACATCCCGGTCGAACTGCACCAATCGACGTGGTGCAGCGAGCGGGCGATCGCGTTTATCGAGCAGGCGCGAGAGCCTTGGCTGTTGTGCGTGAATGTGAATGATCCGCATCCGCCGTTCGATCCGCCGTGGGAGTACTACCGGCGTTACGATCCCGACTCGCTGTCCGATCCCTACTTCCGGGAGAGCGACCTCGACCAGCAGGAACGCCTCGCGGACATTGAGTGGCGGGCGCGGCGGCCGATGCCGACGCGTCCGTCCGACATGGATGCAAAGCGCGTCAGAGCCGCGTACTACGCGATGATCGAGCTCATCGATGCGGAATTCGGACGCATCGTCGAGCACCTGGAGGCGGCCGGCCAGCTCCGCGACACGGTGATTGTTTTCATGAGCGATCACGGCGAGATGCTGGGTGATCACGGGCTGCTGGAAAAGGGCTGCCGGTTCTACGAGGGAATGGTGCGGGTTCCGCTGGTGATGGCGTGGCCGGGCCGAATTCCGGCGGGGAGTCGCTGCGATTCGCTTGTCGAACTGACCGATGTCGCCCCGACGCTGCTGGAATTCGCCGGGCAGCCGATCCCATCGCTCATGCAGGGCCGGTCGCTCGCACCCGTGATTGAACGTAGTGACGGCGGCGGCGAAGCGCATCGGGACTTCGTTCGCACGGAGTACTACGGTGCACGCGGACGGCCAGCGGGCAGGAGCTTCGCCACGATGTACCGCGATACACGCTGGAAGCTCGTGGTCTACCACAACCACGGCACGGGCGAGCTTTACGACCTGGACGACGATCCATGGGAGTTTGTGGATCGCTGGAACGATCCCGACTTTCGGGACGTAAAGTCGGATCTCATTGCGCGGAGTTTCGATGCCACGGCGCTGGCGGCCGATCCGGGTCCGCCGCGGCGGCAGGATCGATGAAGACTAACGACCGGACTGGGGGACGGCGATGATCGTTGATGGCCATGCGTACTGCTTTCCGAGTCCGAACGAACGGCTGGATCCGCCCAGCGACGAGGACCCGCTGCGGCACCTCCAGCGGGAGATGGGCAAACATCACCAGCCGGCCTGGCGGATGCGCGACCGTGCCCCCGCCGGTGTGGATGCGCTGATTGATCTCGGGCGCTGGGAAACGCTCAACTCGCTCAAGGAGGCTGACTTTCGCGCTGCGGGGTTCGGGCGCTTCGAGTGGCGGAGCGGCAGCGAGGCTATCGCCAAGCAGTATCAGCCCCCGTCCATGCAGGACATGGCCTACCCGCCGGAGCGGCTGGTGGCCGAGATGGACTACGCAAATATCGAATGGGCCTTGCTGCACAAGTTCCAGGGAACGACGAACGACTACATGGCCGCCTGTGTTCGGGACTTCCCTCGGCGACTCCGCGCTCTCGCGCATGTCGCCGAGTGGCGAGTCGCCGACGACCCTGATGCAGCGATCGCCGAAGTGACGCGCGCGATAACCGAGCTCAAGCTCAGCGGCCTGCAATTCATGCCGTACCAGATGGACCTGTACGGGCACCACGAGCCGTGGGACGGGCCCGAGTATCGACCGTTCTGGGATTCCGTTGCGGATCTGGGCGTGCCCGTCTACCTCACGCTGCTAGGTCGGCGGGACCCAGCGATCGAGAGCTATCGCAACGAACTGCGAACGCTGGAACGCTGGATGGAGCGATACCCGGACATCACCGTCGTGCACACGCACGGATTCCCCTGGCGGATGTACATCGATGGCGATCACGTTGCGTTGCCGGACTACGTCTGGGAACCGTATGCAAACCCCCGGCTGCATCTGCAGCTGCTGTTTCCGATTTCATTGGGCAACGTCTGGGACTATCCGATGCGAGAGGTGCACCCGGTCATCGAGACGTGTGTGAGCCGAATCGGCGCCCGGCGCCTGATCTGGGGAACGGATATGCCGATGGTCATGCGATTCTGGACGTACAGGCAGAACGTCGACTTCATCGGCCGGTACTGCGAATTCCTCATGGATGAGGACCGCGCCGCGATTCTCGGCGGAACCGCAGCGCGATTGATGGACGTGCCAGGCGACGGTTCAGCCTCACCGGAAGCTTCCTAGGCGTGACCGGACACCGGTCAGCACCGGGCAGCTAAGGCTGATGTACCGCTCAATTGTCGCGAGCGCGGTCTCCATCAAGCCGACCAAGTGGGAGAAGGCTGAGAACGCCGACAAGCTCGAGGCGTTCATTCGCGAGGCTGCGCGCGAGCGGCCCGATGTGATCGTCGCGCCGGAGGGATTCCTCGTGGGATACGTGGTATTGGAAGTCGTCCGCGACCCTTCCAAGGCCGAAGCGATGCACGCGCTGGCCGAGCCTCTCGATGGGCCGTATATCCAGCGCTTTCAAGCGCTGGCGCGCGGCCTGAAGCGGAACATCTGTTTCGGCTTCGCCGAGCGTCGTGATGACGGGATCTACAACTGCGCCGCCTTCATCGGGTCGGACGGGGCGCTGTGCGGCACGTATCGCAAGACGCAGCTGTCCGAAGGCACGCATCCGTCGTGGGACTTCAATCGCGTCGGACGGCGCTTGCGCGGCATCGATACACCCGTTGGGCGGGTGGGCGTGCTGATCTGCAATGACCGCTGGAACGCCCACATCGCCCGGACCGATGTGATGGACGGCGCGCAAGTGCTGCTGATCCCATCGTTCGGATCGCGAAAACGCGCCCAGAACGAGGCCGTTATGGCGCGCGCGCGGGAAAACGGTGTGCCGGTGGTCGAGGCGGCCGTGGGCGTCAATCTCATCATCAGCAAGGGCGAGGTGGTGGCGTACACGTGGGGCGTCGATCGGATCACCACGGCGCGCATCGACATTCCAGCATGGCCGGCGCCGGCCCTGGCGGACGACATGGAGCGCATCTACCTGGCCGGGCAGGACGCCGAGATGCTTCGCCGGCATCGCCACATGATTGAGGAATTGAAACGGGAGGCGGCCGCCCAGCGGGCAACGGCCGGCTGAGTCTGATACGACTCGGACGCACGCTTGGACAAAGTCGCCTGGCGGCGTCGCACCGGTGAACGAACCCGCCGAGACCGTGCCGGGCAACACCGCCCAAGCCACGCCGGCGTCCGTCGCCTGACGTGCACCAGTCCTGGTTGCAAAGACTGGGTGTTGGTCAGCTAAGCCTCAGCCTGTGCGAACGGGGAGCCCGTAGTCCTGCTGCCGCGGGAGTAACGCCACGTCGGCGGTCGGGGCGAAGTACTCATAGACGGGCCCGCGGCGCTTGTGCGGCGAGGTATTGGGCGCGGAGAAGTGATAGGTGAGGCAGTGGAAGAGAAGCGCGCCGCCCGCCGGCACTTCGGCCTGGACGACGTCGTCGCGATCGAACAGCTCCGGCGCCAGCGGGTTGGTATGCAGGCCACGCCGGTGACTGCCCGGCACGACCTCGATACAGCCGTTCTCCGCCGACGAGTCATCCAGGTAGTACTGGATCGCCACCACCGGCGCGCGTTCGGGCGTGAGGTCCGTGCCCTGTCCGATGAGCCGGGCGACCTCCGCCGGCGCGACAAAGCCCTCGGAGAGATCCTGGTGCCAGTGCTTGGCCGATCCCTCGAACGGCGGCTTCATCATCAGCTTGGAGTGGTGGAACCGGAGATCCGGCCCCAGCAAGTCCTCGAAGACATCCAGCGTAAACGGATGCGTCATGAGCGCACGCCACGGCTCGCCGCCGTGGTGATGGATTGCCTGGATCTTTCGCAAGGCGACGTGGTCATCCGTGCTGGTCTTCTCGACGTCGAAGTGGGGGTGTCGATGGTGTTGGGCCCAGGCCTCGAGCACGTCGACCGACGCTCGCAGGACGTCGAGATCGGCCGGCGCGATGGCTTCCTCGAGTACCAGGAATCCCTGGTCGTGGAAGGCCCCGACTTGTGATGCGGTCAGGCGATTGAGGGTGCGGGTCATTAGCACAGCGGTCCCCTCCAGTTCTGTACTCGACTCGGTGTTGGTCGACGCGTTCGATCAGAGTTCATTCTGAACGATCCGTAAAGGTGAATCCGTGCAGCCGGGCCTGGCCGTAGATCCAGAATCGCAGCTGCACGGGCTCGGCGACGGACGGCAGGTGCAGGGAGTCGGCTCAGCGGACAGGCCGATCGGCGCCATCGGCGCTGAGGTGATGGCCGTCGGCGCCCTCGAAGCCCTCAATCTCCTCGCCGATCGAATCAAGCACGGCGACGTCAATCCAACTGCGACCCGCCAACGTCCCGCTCACGCCTGCGGACAGCCCAACCGCCCCAGCCGTGGGCTCGATCGGAATCGTCGTAACGATGGCCGGCATCTCGCCATCGCGGGACTCCAGGCCGGTGAAGCCGTCGAGCGGGAGCGTGGCGAGACCCATCTGGGCGGGGTAGATGCTTCCCACGCTCTGCGGCCATCCCACTTTTTTGTGCACGCGGTCGCCGAGCGGCCACATCGTCCAAGTCTCGGCCTGACCGGAGTAGTAGAGGCGAAGCTCAGAGCCGTACACGACCACGTCGCTTGAAGTCACGATGAAACCGCTGTCCCACTCGTGCCTGGCGCCGCGACGAGTCACTGGCTCATGGGCGTTCACGCGCCTGAATATCTCGCCATCCCGGCTGACGGCGAGCCGCACGTCTCCCACGCACGAATCGAGCAGCGGCTCGATCCACCCGAATTCGTAGAGCATGAAGTAGTAGCCCTTCCACGGGAAGACCGAGATGAAGTGGATTTGAAACTCTTCGCCATCGTCCGGGTCGATGATCGGGTTGTGGGTTGAGCGGGTCCACGTCCACGGGTCCGGGCCGAACGCCATGCCGCCCTTGCGGCTCGTCCAGCCGCCTCGCTCAGGCGACTTGGGCGCGGAGATCTGGCCGTAGCACTTGTAGCGGCGCTGTGGATCGGGGTCCTGGGGGTCGTACAACACCTGGTGAACGTCGAACCATGCTAGAGGATCGGGGAGCCAGCGGTAGGCCCCGTCCGGCGTGCGAGCGGATGTCAGACACGGCTTTCCCTCGCGCGTGAAGTGAATGCCGTCGGGTGAGTTCCAGATCTCCTTGTTCTCGCTTTCGTCCGGAAGAAAGAGCTTGTAGCGACGATCAGGATTCGGATCCGCTATGTCCTTGAGGCAGGGGCCGTTCGTCCGGCGCGGCGTGTTGTCAACGAGCAGGTTGTTCGCACGCGAGCCCTTGTACTCGCAGATGCCAAGGTCCGGGCGATCCCAGGCGATGCCATCCACGCTGGTGGCATAGCCCGTACGCGGTCGCTGGATGCCGGCCTCCTCGGCGTCAATGCCCATGTACCAGCACTTGAATACGCCGTCTTCGGCGTCCCAGAGAACTGTTCCCTGCCAGGGCGACGCCTGCATCGAATCTCAGCGTCCGATCAGCCCGGCCGCGAGGACGGGATTGGCCGGGTGTTTCGAGGCGCTGGACACGACGGGGCGCGCGTTGTGCATCTCGGCCACCTCGAGCAGGTCGGCGAAGAGGACGCTTCGGCCTGGCGTAATCGCCAGGCGGACCGACTCCGGATAGGCGGCCGGCATCAGTGACGTCCGTGCGGCCGCCGGGGCGAGATGCTCGGGCACGCGCGTGGGCTCAATGGCTCCGTCGCCAACGCCATACGCTTGCACTGCGTAATAAGGTCATACAGTATACAGACATCTCCCATTTCCGTCGGGCGGCGGTCACTGCGCCTGCCCCACTTGGAGTCGCCGTGAGGACCGTTGGTACGTTGTTGCCAGACGTCGACCGGTCTCAGATTCCGGACGGCGGCGCGTCTGGCTTCGAGAGCGCGCACTTGTCGCTGATTCGCCGCCGCCCAACGGTGGCCGAGTCGATTGCTGAAGTCTTGACCGACGCGATCGTCTACGGGGATGTGGAGCCAGGCGCACCGATTACGCAGCTAGAGCTCGCCAGGCGATTCGATGTTTCGCGCATTGCCGTGCGCGACGCGCTGCACCTGTTGCGGCGGCGCGGTCTGATTGTCGACAGCCCGAGTCATCGGACCTTCGTTCAGACGGTGTCGATCGAGACCGCGCGCGAGGTCGCCGACTATCGCGTCCTGCTGGAGGCGGAGGCGGCGCGCATCGCCTGTCAGCGGCGGACACCTGGTGACCTGGAGGAACTCGACCAGCACATCGCGCGCCAGAAGGAACTCGCGCGTCGCGACGACTTCGGCGGGTTCAGGCGTGCCGACGTGGCCTTCCACAGTCGAATCGCCGACCTGTGTGATAACACGCTGCTGGCCGAACAGCTCGAATACGTTGCCTACCGCTCCCAGCAGATCGTCAGCTATGCGACCCGCGTCACGCCCGACGGGAAGGACTACGACAAGACGCGGGGGATGCGGGCGACCGTTCGGAGGCACGGCCAGATGGTTCGGGCGTTGCGGAGCCGTGACGCTGAGCACGCGGAGCAGGTGTTTCGCGCGTGTATCGCTGAGTCACACGCCCGGCTGTTAGACCGTCTGCGTGCGAGCGAGCACGTCTAAGGACGGCGCCATGACGGGCGATCTGCGGACGGCGACGCGCGGCTTGGCATGGTGCGGGAACTGGCGGCGGGGCAGTCCCGCAGACTCGGGTGGGCGGCCGATTCGCGTGGTATCGGGGTGGTCCCAATTGAGCTCGCAGGCAAGGTGCGCAATCCAAGTCTCTTTTGGGTCGAAGTAATGGAGTGGATGCACTCGGAGTAGGTACGCTTGATCGGGATAGTCTGATTGCTGGGCAATAGCCAGTTCAGAATCGCACCGGCAGGCATGAAAGTGCTATTGGTAGCATTTGCGACAAATTGAGGGCTGATAGCTGCGTAAACTTTGCCTGAGGGCATAGGGAAGTGCATTGAGCCTCTAGAAATGGTGCAAATGAGCGAACGACTGAAGTCGGTACTCCGAGTCGCCTGCGCGACCTTGATGGGCGTGGCGTTGGTGGGGTGCGACCCCACGTCACCGACTCCGACTGAACCGGAGCCCACGGCCGTTTCGACCGCAGTCGTCGCTGCGCCAGGCGTAGAGCCAGCTCCCCTCGCAACCGCCGCGCCCACCGTCGTGAGTCCGATGCCTACGGTCGTGGCCGTGCGAGCCGTGGCGACTCCAACGGCGCGGCCGCAGCCGACGGCGACCGCTGCGCCGACCGTCCTGGCTCCAACGCCTGATCCGGAGCCAACGCCGACCGCCGCGCCGACGCCCGCAGCCACGCCGGTGGCGCCTACGCCGACGCCGACTCCGGAACCGACCGCAACGGCCGAACCGGACGTTGAGACCGTCGTGCCGTTGGCCTTCGATCCCCTGGTGACTCGCGGCACGCTCAGCAACGGGATGGCCTATTACATCAGGCAGAACCAGGAGCCTCGTGAGCGGGTGCAGCTATGGCTGATCGTCAAGGCTGGATCAATCCTCGAGGAAGAGGACGAGCGAGGTCTCGCGCACTTCGTCGAGCACATGGCCTTCAATGGCACGGAGCGCTTCGCGAAGCAGGAGATTGTCGAGTACCTGGAATCCATCGGCAGCAATTTCGGGCCCGACGTGAACGCGTCAACCGGCTTCGACAGCACCAACTACTTCCTGGAAATCCCGACTGACGACCCCGAAGTCCTTGAGACGGCATTCCAGATTCTGAGCGACTGGGCCTACGCGATTGCGTTCGATCCGGAGGAAGTTGAACTGGAGCGTGGAGTCGTCTTGGAGGAGTGGCGTCTCTTTCGAGGATTCGGGGCGCGCTTTCAAGACAACTGGTTTCCGCTGATTTTCGGCGACTCTCGTTATAACGAGCGCTCCCCCATTGGTCTGCCGGAGGTCATTGAAAACGCGCCGCCGGAGCGCCTGCGGGGCTTTTACGATCGGTGGTACCGGCCTGACCTGATGGCCGTGATCGCCGTCGGCGACATTGACACGGAGGAAATCGAAGCCAAGATCCGCCAGCACTTTGCACCACCTCCCGAGGGCGACGCCAGCCAGGCGAGCGCGGCTGTGGCGGAGCCAAGCACCCGGCCGCGCTATGACCTTCCCGAGCACGCCGCGCCGCGGGTCAATGTGTTCAGCGATCCGGAGGCGCCGGGCACCCAGGTCTACCTGCTTCGAAAGCTGCCCCCGGAGTCTGGCCAAGACATGCCGGCGCTGCGACGAATCATCGTGAATCGGCTGGCGTTCATGATGCTGAACGCACGGTTATTTGAGCGGGGCCAGGTAGACGATCCCCCCTACCTCGGGGCCGGCGGGGCGAGGGGTCGTTTTGTCGATCCAATTGACCTCGTCCAGTTCTGGGCATGGGTGGAGCAGGACAGTGTGCAGCCAGGGTTTGCGGCCTTGCTCGAGGAGACGCAGCGCGCTCGGCAGCACGGATTCACCGAAAGTGAACTGGCTCGAGAAAAGACCAACCTTCTGAGTGCGATTGAACGGATCTACAAGGAAAGGGAGCAGCGAGAGTCGGCTGACTTTGCCCAGGAGTACGCGGACCACTTCCTTAGCGGGATTCCGGCGCCCGGCATTGAGGCTGAGTGGGAGTTATACCAGGCCTTGCTTCCCGAGATTTCGCTAGTCGACGTGGATGAAGTCGCCGCCAGTTGGGCGGAGCCCGGCAATACGGTGCTCCTGGTCATGCGTCCCGAGGGCGGCGAGGAGTTGGACGACGAAGAGTTGGCCTCGATCTTGCAGGCGCAACTCGCGGAAGCCGACTCGCTGACTGTCGAGCCGTATGAGGATGAGTTCGCCGACGTCCCGCTGCTTGCCGAGGTGCCAACGCCGGGAACGATTCTCGATGAAGAGCAGATCGAGTCCATCGACGCGGTCAGGTGGACCCTGTCCAACGGAATCACCGTGATCGCCAAGCAGACCGATTTCAAGAATGACGAGATTGTGTTTGGCGCCTTCAGTCCGGGCGGGCATTCGCTGGTTGAGGACGCCGACTATGTGTCGGCCCTGTACGCGGATTCGCTGGCGGCCGGCAGCGGCGTCGGGGAGCATGACAACGTTGCCCTGGACAAGCTGCTGGCCGGCAAGCGGGTTTCGGTGTCTCCCTTCATCGGTGAGCTGTTCGAGGGCTTCAGCGGTCAGACGTCGCCTGAAGACATCGAGACGATGTTTCAGCTCGTAACGCTGTACGCGACCGCCCCGAGATTGGATCCGATCTACTTCTCGACGTATGAGACGAGCCTGCGGACCCTGGCCGAAACGAGGGCCGATCAGCCGGATGCCGTGTTCGCCGACACCGTGAACAGCGTGCTGAGCCAGAACCACTTCCGCCGGCGACCGTTAACGCTGGAACTGGTGGACGAACTCAGCATCGAGCGCGCGAAAGCGGTGTATGTCGACCGGTTTGCCGACCTGGGCGACGCGACATTCGTATTCGTGGGCGCGTTTGAATGGGAAAGCCTGCGGTCCTTGACCGAAACCTACCTGGCCAGCCTGCCAACCACCGGGCGCGTGGAGCAGTGGAAGGATGTGGGGATCGACCCGCCGACCGGGCTGGAAGACCACGCTGTGCACATCGGCATCGAACCGCGCAGCCGGACGCGCGTGTACTTCGCCGGCGAGTTGGAGTGGGACCGCCAGGAGGCGCTGACTCTAACGGTGATGGCGGAAATGCTCACGACCCGACTGCGTGAGCGATTGCGCGAGCAGCTGGGCGGCACCTATAGCGTGGGCGCGAGCGCCCGAGCAAATCTGCTACCGGACGCCGAGTACCGAATATCCATCGGTTTCGGCAGTGATCCCGCGCGCGCGGATGAGCTCTTGATGGAGGTGTTTGAGGAACTGGCGTGGCTGCGCGACGGGGGCGCACAGGACTACCTGGATACGGCGAAAGAGCTGCTGCGGAACCCCAGGGAAGAGCAACTCCGGGATAACGGCTTCTGGCTGGGTCAGATCCAGAGCTCACTGCAACGCGGTCAGGACTTTGGCGGAACCCTCGACTTCGAGGATCGCCTGGATGCTCTGACTCTCGAGGACGTTGTCGCGGCGGCCCAGCGGTACCTGACCGAGGACCGCTACGTGCGGGTGGTGCTGCTACCGGAAGAGGGATGATGCTCTTGCGAGGTAGTCGGGTCGATCGCAGTCCGACCGGCCAACAACCCTGGATGGCCGGCGACGTCGACATGCTGAGGGCAATGCGGCTTTTCAAGGAGGTCGGCTACGACGGACCGTCCGTATATGACCACGTACCGGAGATGATGGGCGATTCCGAGCGGCAAGAACAAGCGGTTGCTTTTGCCCTGGGCTACATCAAGGGTCTGATGAAGGCTGTGGGCGTCGACGGCTAGGCACTCACGGTAGCGTGTTGCTAGCGGCGTCGACCGATTGGCATGATCCGCGCAAGAGCGCGATTCGGTGTAGCCGGATGACCCACGCTAGTTGTCGTCAATACGTCGTTCGAGTCTCTGGAGTTGGTCCTGCGTCGCGCGGATTTCTCGCAGAAGTTCTTCGCGCGAAACGGGTTTCTCAAGATCGCGAAGAGTTTCCAGTTTAGCTTCGTCTAGGTTGTTCAGAATGATCGCAATAAAGAGATTGATTACCACGAAGGTTCCGATCACAACGAAGCTAACGAAGTAGATCCAGGACAGCGCATTCAATTCCATCGCCTTGAACATAACGTCTGTCCATCCCTCGAGCGTGATGATGTTGAAGAGCGTGAGCAGTGAAGTCCCAAGATCACCCCAGTTTTCGGGATCGTGATCACTGAATAAGTGATAGCCGATGATGGCGTATATGTAGACCATTATTCCTATAAGAAGCATGACGTGTCCGACGCTTGGGATCGAACGAACAAGCGCCGAGACGATCAAGCGCAAGTCTTTGATCGTCGATACCAATCGAAGCACCCGAAGGAGGCGGGCCAGCCGGGCAATCATCGCGAACTGACCGGTTGCGGGTATGAGCGCGAATACGATGATCAGAAAGTCGAAGACATTCCAGCCATCGCGGAAGTACCCGAAGACTCGTGGCGAAGCTACCGTTATCTTCAGAATCGCCTCAACGATGAATATGATGAGCGTAACCTGGTGACCAAGGTCGATCCACCGTCCAAAGTTCTCATCGATTGCCTGCGAAGTTTCGAGCCCCAACAGCACGGCGTTGACGATGATGATCCCTATGATGGCGGCGTCGAATGCGGGCGCTGAGGTAATTCGACGAATCGACTCCAGGACCGTGTGCATGGCTTGGTTATGTGGCATGTGCGACGGCCGCCGGCGGAGGGCCCAAGTGCGGCGGTTCGGACGCGGTGAACTACATGGGACGTCGTGAGGTCGAGCCGGCGGCTATCCTATCAGACGCTATAAGGGGTAGGCATGGTCGCTTCCGGGCGGCGGTGGCCCTCGTGAGGTGGTCGAGTCCCGTGTGCGGACGTTCGCTAGTACTTGCAGGCATGAAGTCTCGATAGACCCGGCAGCAAGCTGATCGCTGCCGGACCGTTTCGGCAGCGGCCTGGGCGTTTGCGGACCGATCTTTTGGCGGGCGAGCGTCACCGTGTGTTTGAGAACGCGAGTCGCTGACCTTAGCGGCACCTGCAGGGTACGCCAGTCCCAGGCTATCGAACTCCTTGAACCATGAGCTCGAACGCAAATGGCCAAAGCAGTGAGGCGTGCTGCGTTGGGTGACGGAGGGGGAGCTGCGAATCAGTTGAAACCGGGCTTTAGTACAATGTCTAGCCCTTGAGATTTGACCATACCAAGCCGGCATCAACACGAATATGACGTGGTTCGAAGGATTCGCCTTGAACGCCGCAATTCTCGTGATTGCCGCGGTGCTGGATCTTCTGCTTCCGGAGCCTCCAAGCGCCATCCATCCGGTGGTGTGGTTCGGCAGGTCGACTTCGGGCCTGAAGCGCCTCGCGCCCAGGGGATCCGTGGCTGCTTTTGTGTATGGATTCGGCATGGTCGTCGCCGTGGTGGGAATCGCCACAATCGTGGCATGGATTGCTATGAATCTACTGTCGTTAATTCATCCCGCGGCGTACGTGGTCGGCGGCGCCGCGTTGCTTCGAACTACTTTCGCGCTAGCCGGGCTCAAATCGGCCGCGTACCGGACCAGGCGCGAACTCGCAGACGGCCGGCTGGTCGCTGCTCGCGAGAGCCTGCGAAGCCTGGTCAGCCGCGACGCTTCGACGCTCACTCCGCCGCTGGTTGCCGCCGCGGCAATTGAGTCGGTTGCCGAAAACACGACCGACAGCGTGGCAGGTCCGTGGCTGGCATTTGCGCTCTTTGGCGTGCCCGGCGCCGTTGCGTATCGAGCCGTCAACACTATGGACAGTGTCGTCGGCTACCGCGGTGCCTATGAATACCTGGGCAAGGTCGCGGCCCGGCTTGACGACGCAGTCAATCTGATTCCGGCCAGGCTGTGCGCGATTCTGCTGCTATCGAGTGGGCATGCCGCCAGCCTTCCGGCAGGACGGGGCTGGCGCGTGATGCGGCGGGATCGAAACAAGACCGCCAGCCCGAATGCCGGCTGGACGATGAGTGCAATGGCCGGCCTGTTGGGCGTTCAGCTGGAGAAGGCCGGGCACTACCGGCTGGGCGAGGGGCTGCGGGATCCGACTCCAGGTGACATTGATCGTTCCGTGGCAGTTCTGAATCGAACTGCGGTGCTCGTGGCTCTGGCAGCGCTCGGCTTGCTGGCGCTCAGGCATGCCATCGGTGGCTGAAGGTTTTTTGCCGGCCGGTGCGCCGACCGTACATGGCGGATTGGACGAAGAAGAACTGCGTGTCCATGGGCTAACCCGCCGCGACGTGCTGGACTTCAGCTCCAATGTCAACCCGTTGGGCACGTCGCGGCTCGTCAGGAAAGCTGCGGCTAAGGCTGATCTCTCGGCATATCCGGATCGGCGGAGCCTGGTTTTGAGCGAAGCCTTGTCGTCGAGATTGGACGTATGCCTCGACGAGGTTCTCATAGGGAACGGTTCCACGGAGTTGATTCATTTGCTGGCGCGGGCCTGCCTCGGTCCCCGGCGCCGATGCCTGATCCTGGGTCCTACCTTCGGGGAATATGAAGCGGCCGCAACGCTGGCAGGCGCTGAGGTGCACTTCGTCGAGGCTACCCGCCCGCGGGGCTTTGTCTGGTCGGCCGACGCTGTCATCCGAGCAATCGAGACGCTGCGACCGGCGCTGACCTTCCTGTGCAATCCGAACAATCCCACCGGTGTCTATGTCGATCGGGACTTCGTGATGCGGCTGACGCGCGCAATTGGCGGAAGAGGTCTGCTTGTGCTGGATACGTCCTACGTCCCGTTTGCCGAGGCACCGTGGGACGAGCGCGAGCTGCTGGCGTGCGGAAACGTCGTTCTTCTTCGCTCGATGACCAAAGACCATGCGCTGGCGGGCGCGCGGCTTGGTTACCTGGTGGCCGGGGCGCCCACGGTCTCTGCACTGCGGCGGCTCCAGCCGTCGTGGAGCGTGAGCGCGGTTGCGCAGGCCGCTGGCCTGGCGGCGCTGGACGACAACGCTCACTTAGAGGTCGCCCGCGCCGTCGTTGCGGAAGCCAAGGCGTATCTGCGCGCCCAGTTGGACACGCTGGGCCTGCAGGTGGTGGATTCGGCCGCGAATTTCATGCTCGTACGCGTAGGCGACGCGGCCGCACTGCGCCGCGAGCTGCTATGCCGGGGTATCGCCGTCCGCGACTGCACGTCATTCGGCCTGCCCGCATACATTCGCGTCGCCGTGCGAAGGCTCGACGAGTGCCAGCGGCTGACCGCGGCGATGCGGGAGGTACTGGCGCATGGCTAAGCCGAGTCGCGCCAGGGTCGTGATGGTCCAGGGCACCTCATCACACGCCGGCAAGTCGGTCATTGCCACGGCGCTTTGCCGGATTTTCGCGCGGGACGGGTTCCAGGTTGCGCCGTTCAAGGCGCAGAACATGTCGCTCAACTCCTACGCGACGCCCGATGGCGGAGAGGTTGGCCGTTCGCAGGCGGTGCAGGCGGCGGCCGCGCTGATTGCGCCGCGCGTGGAAATGAATCCGGTGCTGCTGAAACCCGAGGGTGACCGCCGGTCGCAAGTTGTGCTGATGGGACGGCCGCGGGCGGTGGCCTCGGCGCGGGAATACCACTAACTGAAGCCCAGGATCTGGACCCAGATCACGTCGGCGCTCGATCGGCTGCGTGCGGAGTTCGACGTGGTGGTCATGGAAGGTGCCGGGAGCCCGGCGGAGGTCAATCTCAAGGACCACGACATCGTCAACATGCGGGTGGCCCTGCACGCCAACGCGCCCGTGTTGCTGGTAGGGGACATCGATCGCGGCGGAATCTTTGCGCAGCTCGTGGGAACGATGGTGCTGCTGGAGCCGGAGGAACGGGCGCTGGTCTGCGGGCACGTAATCAACAAGTTCCGGGGTGATCCCTCGCTGCTGACGTCGGGGTTGGACTTCCTGCACGAACGAACCGGGGTGCCCGTCGCTGGCGTCGTGCCCTTCTTCAATGACATCCACATTCCTGAAGAAGACTCGGTCGGTCTTGGGGCGGATGCGGAATCGGAGAGCGATGACGCCATTGACGTGGCGGTCATGCGGCTGCCCCACATCGCCAACTTCGATGACTTCGATCCGCTGCGCCACGAGGCAGGTGTGCGCGTTCGATACGTGGGCCAGGCGTCGGAGTTTGGCGATCCGGACCTCGTCGTGATTCCCGGGAGCAAGACCACGGTGGCGGATCTCGACTGGCTGCGGGCGCAGGGCCTGGATGCTCAGATCATGGCTGCGCGCCGAGGTGGAACGCCGGTCATTGGCATTTGCGCCGGCTATCAGATCCTGGGTGATGAATTGTTGGATCCGGATGGGGTGGAATCGTCGGTCAGGCAGTCGCGCGGACTCAGGCTGCTGCCGACGACTACGACCTTTCGGCGAGACAAAGCCACGCACCAGGTTCGGGGACGGGTGGCGCGCGACGAGGGACTGCTTGGAAACTGTCGCGGCGCCGAAGTTGTGGCCTACGAGATTCACATGGGGGAGACCTCGGGGGCGGATCTGGCGAGCCCATTCGTCCTTCATTCCCGCTCGCAGAGGGAGGTCGAGCTGCCGGACGGTGCCCTCGACGCCGAAGGGCTCACCCTGGGCACCTACCTCCACGGTCTCTTCCATAACCGAGACGTGCGCCGCTCGATCCTGGCCTGGGCCGGCGCCAGGCGCGGTCTCACCGTGGTGTCGACCGGGGACGACATCGATCCAAGCGCGGAGTACGACAAGCTGGCAGCGCTGGTGCGGCGTCACCTGGATATGGATCTCGTCTATCGCTCGATGGGACTGACGCGGTGAAGACGCCGCCGGAACCGTGCCGAACCGCGAATCTTGTCGGACGCGGCGCGGCCTGGGCGCCCGGGACCTGCGGCGAACTGGCCCAGGGTCACTTGGACGGCGCCGCCGTGATGGTGACCTGCCCGATCCACTTTGGTTCGAAGGCCGTCGTAGAGCTATGCCACGGCTCGGGATTCGTCCACGGTCCGGCGGATGCGCCGAAAGCACGCCGGGCTTTGACGTCAACCCTGGAATTTATCGGCCGTCCGAAACTGAACGCTCGGCTCAAGCTCGAAAGCCCCCTTCCGCGCTCGAAGGGCATGGCCAGCAGCACCGCCGACGTAACTTCGGCCATCGTCGCGACCGCGACGGCCCTGGGAGCGACGATCTCGCCGCAACAGCAGGCCGAGCTGGCCTTGGCAATCGAGCCAAGCGACGGCGTCATGCTGCCGGGCATCGCGCTCTTCGATCATCTCGACGGTCGGATTGCCCGGACACTGGGGCCGCCGCCGCCGATGCGCGTGCTGGTGCTCGAGTTTGCCGGCAAGGTCGACACCGAGGCTTTCAACGCGGGAACCCGAGCCAACGGCGTTTACCAAGACGACGGCCGCTTCCGTGACGTGTTCGAACTCATCGCCGACGGAGTGGCGAACGGAGATCCCCGGCAGATCGGCGAAGGCGCCACGCTGAGCAGCCGTTTGAACCAGTGCGTCCTCCCCAAGCCGCGGCTGCCGGACGCAGTGAAGCTAGGCAAAGACGCCGGCGCGCTCGGCGTCAATGTTGCGCACAGCGGTACGGTCGTCGGGCTGCTCTTCGATGCCGACGCCGAGCGAATCGCATGGGCCGCACAGTCGGCACGACAGCGGCTGCCGGAACTCGTGGCGACTCACGACTGCCGAGTGATTGGCGGTGGCGCCGTTGTGCATCCAGGCACGCGACGGACGGTGGACACCACCGCCTGACCGCAACCCGGCGTTGCGGATTTGATGCAGCCACCGGGAATCGGCGGGTGTGCCGCCGCTCGATTCGCGCGAACAAGACCTCGGGGAAGCGTTCAGACACCCGGAACCGTCGGGCCGCGGATTCGGCCTGGAACGTTGCATTGGGTTGTGGCTCGCGGCACGATCTGGCTGGCAATGCGTGTCTCCGGATCACCGCGGTGCACAGGCCAGGGCCCACACGGCAATAGGAGTCGAGGCAGGAATGTGACAGGCCACGCGAGCGAGCCAATCGATCTCGGCACTCGAAAGCACCTCCTTATCGATTTCTCGCTTATCGATCAAGCTGACGATGTGTCGCTGCGAGTGAATCCGCCGACTGTCGGTGGGGTTGCCGTTCACCGGGACCGGGCCTGGGAGCACCACATCCACTTCATGAATTCGGTGATCGACGACGACGGTCTGGCCCGAATGTGGTATGCGTCCAGCCACATGGGCGCCGGCAATCTCCATTCGTACCGCTGGGGATATGCCGAGTCGCTGGATGGCGTCCATTGGAGAAAGCCGGACCTCGGACTCGTTGAACTCAACGGCGTCCGCTCAAACAACCTCCTGCTCGGGGTGCCGGGGAGCGTCTTCAAGGACCCCACGGCGCCTCCGGCGGAGGGCTACAAGGGGTATTGGCTTAACTGGGATCCGGACCTCGGTCCACTCGGCTTCGGCTATTCCGTGTCTCCCGACGGCCTTCGATTCGCCTGGAAGGGCGGAAACGGCGTCGCGCTGCACGGTGACTCGCAGAACCAGGTCTTTTGGGATGAGCGGATTGGACGTTACGTGGCGTATTTCCGCAGCTGGGTCCCTACCGAGCGCGACGGGCAGTCGCTGAGCGCCAACGGGCCGTGGCGGCGTGCGGTCGCGCGATGGGAGACCGACGACCTGGCATCGCGGGATGGATGGCAGCTCACCGATTCGCCGGTTGATGTGCGTGGCCCGCGACTCACCAGCGAGCTTCCCACGGTGCTCGCGCTCGACGAGCGGGACCCGCCTGACATGGACATCTACACGCCCTCGATCGTCAAGTACCCGGGGGCCGATGACGTCTACATCTCGACATTCTCGGTCTACCGGCACTTCACCGAGGCCGAAATCCTGGACGCGGAGACGCGCCGGAACGACGGCTTGATGGAGATTCAACTGGCCGTCAGCCGCGACGGGATCACCTGGGAACGACCGGACCGTCGACCCTATGTCCGGATCGATCCCGACGGACCGCGATCGAGGATGCTCTACTCGGCGCTCGGCATGGTCATTCGGGACCGCTCGATCTACCAGTACGCGACCGCGTACGACCAGTCGCATGGGCTCAAACGCAGGAACAACCCGGCTGGCCAGGTCATTTGGACCCGGCAGCGCCTGGACGGCTTCGTCAGCGCCGAGGCGGCCTACGCTGGCGGCCAGTTGATCACGAAGCCTCTGGTGTTCGCAGGTACTCGCCTGGAGCTCAATGTCGACGCATCCGCCAGCGGCGACGTGCGGATTGAGTTGCAGGACTCAGAGGGCCGAGGCATCGAGGGATACACCCTGGACAGGTGCGACCGCGTGCTTGGCAATCACATACGGCACGTCGTGACCTGGGCCGGCAACGAACGGCTGCCGGCAACCAACGGCCAGCCCGTGCGCCTGCGGATTGCCATGCGCGGTGCGCGGTTATACGCCCTGCAATTCGTGGCTACGTAGCCGAGGCCCGCGCGGTTCGCCCCGGCCACGCGTGGCCACCCGCCGGCGTTTCATCGGCTCTCGAGGCCGCGCGTCTTTAGGTTCACCGGCAACCCCGCAAACACCACGAATACGTCGTCCGCCGCGGCGGCAAACTGCTGGTTGACTCGCCCCAGCGCATCCGCATAATCGCGTCCCAGCCTGGTTGGCGGTATGACGCCAAGCCCTACTTCGTTGCTGACGACAATCCAGGCGGCATTACCCCGCCCGTGAAGTTCGATCAGTCGACGGGCCTGCGTTTGGATGTGTGCCGGTGTCGCCTCGTGTTGCGGGTCCCGGAGCAGCAGGTTGCTGACCCACAACGTCAGGCAGTCGACCAGCACGGTGTCGAAGTTCGGCACGAGCGGCGGTAGGGCTGTCACAAGGTCGATGGGTTCTTCGAGTGTCGACCACGCCGTGGGCCGCTCCGCTCGGTGGGCCTGGATGCGAGCGGCCATTTCCTCGTCGCCGGCCTCGGCCGTGGCCACGAACAGCACCCGTCCGCTCTCGCCCGCCAACTCCTGCGCAAAGCGGCTCTTCCCGGCGCGAACGCCGCCCAGCACCAGGGTCAGACGCCGGCTCATGCGGAATCGGAGGAGTCGACGTCCGCGAGGTGGCTCGTGTCGTTCCATGACTCAAGCACTCGGCTGCCGTCATGGTCGCTGACGATCGCGAGCGCGGTATTGTCGACTTGAAACTTCCAGAAGTCGGTGTCGGCCAGATCCAGCAGGCAGACCACAAGGGCGCGCAAAGTGCCGCCGTGCGCCACGACCAGGATGTCCTCCCCGGCGTCAAGCCTGGCATTCGCGCGCGTGCTGAAGCGGCGAACCCGCTGGAGCGCATCAATGGCGCTCTCGCCACCGGGTGCTGACCATCCCATGTTGCCTCCGGCCTCGATTCGCTCGGCGAGCACTCCCGGATAGCGCGTCTCGACTTCCTCCAGCGTCAGCCCCTCCCACTCGCCGCATGAGAACTCGCGAAGGTCCGCATCGGGGGTGACCGCAAGGTCGCGGCCGTCGGCGATGATCCGAGCAGTCTCCGCCGCACGCGCAAGGTCGCTGGCGTAGATGGCCGAGAACTCGACACGCCGCAGCCGTCCGGCCAACCGGGTTGCCTGGCGGCGGCCTGCGGCGTTCAGCGGCACACCCAGGTGCCCTTGCA
Source organism: Chloroflexota bacterium (assembly GCA_026707585.1). GTDB lineage: Bacteria > Chloroflexota > UBA11872 > UBA11872 > UBA11872 > UBA11872. Next base: position 84,047 of record JAPOWQ010000040.1, read on the forward strand.
TCCGGCCCGTTCGATTCCACTCGGTTTCGCCGTGTCGCACGAGATACCAGGTGCCCATGTTTGCGCGCCTACCAGAACGGTGCGCCGGCGAACCCCGGCGACAGCTGAATCAGAATAAGCCCGGCCAGCAGGACCGCGACTTCCGCAACTTCGTTGGTTGCGCCGTAGGTGTCCCCGGTCATGCCGCCGAGTAATCGCAGGAACCAGAGTCCGAGCCCCAGGGCAACGACTGTTGCGACTCCAAGTAGCAGCAACCCGGCGAGCCCCAGCAACAGTCCGCCCGCTGCAGCGGCCGTGAGCAGCGCAAGGGCGAGCTGACGCCAGCTGGCGCCATCCTGGAACGCCGATCCGAGTCCCTGCGTTCGCGCGTATGGAAAAACGGACATTGCGGCGACCATGGCAAAGCGCGAAAGGCTCGGAAAGAGCACCAGAAGGCCTATTCGTTCAGCTTCAGGGATGCCCGCCAGCAGCGTCCACTTGAGCAGCAACAGGCATGCGCCGCCGATCGCGGCGAACGCCCCGACGTGCGAATCCCGAAGAATGGCGAGGCGCGCCTCCCGATCGCAGCCGCCCAGGAGGCCGTCGCACGTATCCAGGAATCCTTCCGTGTGCAGGGCGCGAGTAAGCACCAGCATGGCCACGACGAGCAGCGCTCCAACCACTGGCAGCGGCAGAACCTGGCGAGCCGCAACGTCCAGCCCGGCCAGCAGCCCGCCCAGCCCGAGTCCGACCAGCGGAAAGTAGACCCTGGCAAGGCCCATCGGCCCGGCGTAAGCGCCGCCAACGGGCAGAACGGTCAGAAAACCAATGGCCAGCCGCAGACTTCTCACGCGGATGGCTCCGTGGGATGTCCTGGCTCCCGGTCCGAGACCCCGGCTTCATCAAATGTGGCCATGTCGGACAGGCAGGCCGCGGCGACTTCAACCAGGCCCGCCGCCAGCAGGGCGCCCGTGCCTTCACCCAGCCGCATGTCCAGATCCAGCAGCGGCTGGAGTCCCAGGTGTTTCAGCGTGACCCGGTGACCGGGTTCGGCCGAGAGGTGGCCCGCGATCACGTAGTCCAGGACCGTTGGGCAGAGGCTGTGCGCGATCAGTGCGGCCGCGCCGGACACGAAGCCGTCGAGCACCACGGCGCGCCGAGCCAGCGCCCCGCCCAGGACCACGCCCGCCAGCACCCCGATCTCGAAGCCGCCAACCGTGCGCAAAATGTCCAGCCCGTCATCGGCATCCGGCCGATTCACATCCAGCGCGCGTTCCACGCAGGCGATCTTGTGCTGGAGTTCCGGATCGGATCGACCCGTGCCCCGCCCGGTCGTCAGCCGCGGCGGCGTCGTGGTGAGTGCTGCCGTAATGGCGCTCGCAGCCGTGGTGTTGCCGATGCCCATGTCACCCGTGGCGATTACGTGCGCACCGTTTTCGGCGGCGTCCAGGGCGATGCCGACACCGGCCGAGATGCAGTCCTCAGCCTGTTCACGGGTCATGGCCGGACCTTGTGTCATGTCGCGTGTTGCGCGTCCGGCCGAGACGACGCGCAGATTCGGATGGGCGGGCAGCGGCGTGGCAACACCAGCATCCACAATCACCAGCTCGACTCCCCGCGTTCGCGCCATCACGCTGACCGCCGCGCCACCGCCCAGGAAATTCAGCACCATCTGGGCGGTCACCGCCTGCGGATACCCCGTCACCCCCTGCGCCACCACCCCGTGATCGGCGGCGGCAACGACTAACGTGGTGTTCCGGGCAATCGGACGCTCGGTTCCGAAGATCCCGGCCAGCTGAATCGAAATCTCTTCCAGCCGGCCCAAACTGCCCGGCGGCTTCGTCAGCCGCTGCTGACGCTGCGTTGCCGCCTGCTTCGCTTTGGCATCACCCGCGCGGATGCCGGCGACAACGTCCTCAAGTCGCACGCCTAGAACTCAATCCCCCGTTGCGCGCGGATGCCCTGCTCGCGATAGGGGTGCTTGATCAGCTTCATTTCAGTGACCAGGTCCGCGCAGTCGATGAGATCCTGCGGCGCATTCCGTCCGGTGATGATCACGTGCAGCGGCGCCGGCCGCGCCTTCAGCGTCTCCACCACGTCCTCCACCGGCACCCATCCGTAGTGCATCGCGTAGGTGAACTCGTCCAGCACGATGATGTCTTCGTCGCCCTTGAGAATCGCTTTCTTGCAGTGGTCCCACTGCTCCACCGCCAGCGCCGCCGTCCGGTCCATGTCCTTGGACAGCCAGGTAAATCCATCGCCCAGCGCCTCGATGGGAATGTCCAGCCGCATCGCCGCCCGGTGCTCGCCGAAGGTGGCGGTGGTGTGCTTGATGAACTGGAACATCCGGATCTTGAAGTCACGCCCCCAGGCCCGAAAAATCACCCCCAGCGCCGCCGTCGTCTTCCCCTTGCCCTCGCCGGTATTGACGATCACCAGGCCGTGCCGGCGACGAGGGCGCTTGGGAACTTCGGCGGGTTTTGTCTGAGGATCCCTGGCGCTCATGTCGTAGCCGCTCCTGGGGTTGCCGGGCTGGCTGCCGCTTCCCGGTTGTGGTGTGGACTGCGGCCGTTGGCGCCAGCCGCCGACGCTGAACCGTTCTCGTCGGCCGGGGCGATAAGGCTGACCACCAGCGAACCGGTCACCGGGTCCGGGTAAACCGCTGATCGAACCCCGAATGCGGCCTCAATGATGTCCGGCGCCAGCACCTCCGCGGGCGTCCCGTCCGCAAGCACCCGTCCCTCACTGAGCAGCACCAGGCGATCGCAATAGCGCGCCGCCATGCCGAGATCGTGAATGGCGGCCACGGCTGTCAGCCCCTCGTCCACCAATTGGCGCACGAGATCCAGCACCCGCAGCTTGTGCAGCACGTCCAGGTTGGCCGTCGGCTCGTCCAGCAGCAGCACGCGCGGCTGCTGCGCCAGGGCCCGCGACACGAACACCCGCTGGCGCTCGCCGCCGGACAGCGTGTCCAGCGTTCGCTCGGCGAATTCGTCCGTCTCCGTGAGCTCCATGGCTTCCCGCGCAATCCGCTCGTCGTTCGGGCCCTCAATCTGGAAGCGCCCCAGGTGCGGATACCGCCCCATCAGGACCAGTTCGCGCGCCGTGAACCCGTGCGTATACGGCGCGATCTGCGGCACCAGGGCCATCCGGGCCGCAACGTCCCTGGCGGGGATAGTCTTGAGTTCCTCGCCCTCCAGCCAGACCGCCCCTTCCTGCGGCCGCAGCACGCCCGCAATGGCGCGGAGAAGCGTTGACTTCCCCGCGCCATTCGGACCGATCAGACCGACCAGTTGACCCTGGTCCGCGTGCAGCCGCACGCGCTCGAGCAGCGCCTTCGCCTCGACCCGAAAGCCGAGTTCGTCCGCCCGGATAGACGCTGTCCGTTCGGTCTGCATCGTCAACTACTCCGCCAGGCTGAAGGGCGGACTCTCGGAGTCGCCCAACGCATCCGGCCACAGGATTCGGGCCAGGTCTTCGGCCCCGCGGATGTTCCAATAGGACAGCGTGGTGAAGTGCTTGCTCTCAACCACGTAGATGGCCTCGTTCTTGACCGCCGGTAGCTCGGCCAGCGCCTCATTGTCCAGCAGGCTCTGCCTGAACTCGTTGGCCCCAAACTCAACGGGTTGTGCAATCACGATCACCTCCGGGTTCATGGCAATCACACCCTCCAGGCTGGTGGTCTGATTCCCCTCGATCCCGGCCTCCGCGGCCACGTTCAGGCCGCCGGCCGCCGTGATGACTCCGCCCTCGGTGGAGTCCTTGCCGGCCGTCCAGATCTTGTCGCCGAACTGCGTGAGGGCGAGCACGCGCGGTCGGGTCTCAACCTCCCCGGTCACGGCGATCAAGGCCTCGTAGCGCTCGCGAACCTCGGCGGCGAACGCAACGGCCCGCTCCTCTTCCCCGTAGATGTAGCCCATCAGCAGGATGTTGCTGATCCGGGCCTCCGGACCCTGCGTGAGCTCGGTCTGGATCACCGGAATCCCGGCCTTCGACAGGGCGGCAATGCCGTCCGCCGAAAAGAACGGGCTGGTCACGATGATGTCCGGTTCCTGCGCGATGATCGTTTCCGGGTCACGGGAGATCTCGGTCTTCGCCTGCAGCAGGTCCGCGACGTTGGAGTAGGTGATGTTCTTCGACGAACCGCCCACCGCGATCAGTCGCTCGATCGGAACGATCGCCAGCGTCATCTCGTCGTGTCCCACGGACGCCGTGATGATGCTGAGCGGCTTGGCCGGAATGCTGACGACGCCGTTCAGCCCCTCCACCTCGCGTGGCCACCCGAAGTTGCTCGGGTCGACAATCCCCCGCACCCCTTGAAACGCCTCGGCGAAGGCCGGGGCGGCAGGAGTGGCTTCCTCAGTCGGGGTCGGCTCGGGCGTAGCTTCCGGCGTTGCCGTCGCTGTCGCCGCGGGCGTGGCCTCGGCGGTTGGCTCCGGAGTCGCGGTGGGCCTTGCGGTCGCCGCCGGCGTTGGCTCGACCGTGGCCTCTGGAGTCGGCTGCGCCGTAGCGGCCGGCGCCGGCGTCGACTCCGCGCGCACGACCTGAGGCGTGGCGGCCGGCGGCGGTGCGGCGGTCGCTGCTGGCGGCGGGACGTCGTCCTCCGGCCCGCAGGCCGAAAAGGCCAGCGCCAGCACCAGCGCGAGAATCGGCAACACGGCAAAGCTACGCAGTCGCTGCATGGAGCCCATGAATCCTTTCAGGTGGCCGCGCCTCACAGCGCATAGGCCTGACGCTTATTCCGAATCAGCAACAAGGCGAAAAACGGCGCGCCCACAAAGGCCGTCAGCACCCCGACCCGAAACTCCGCCGGCTGGATGATCGTCCGGGCAAACGTGTCGGCCACGATCACGAATACCGCCCCCGCAAGCGCGCTCAGCGGGATCAGCACCCGGTGATCCGGCCCCAGCACTAGCCGCAAAATGTGCGGTGTGACCAGCCCTACGAAGGCGATGGTTCCGCTCACGGCCACCGCCGCGCCGGTCGCCAGTGCGGCAGCCCCCAGCAGCGCAACTCGGGTCAAGCTCACCCGCACACCCAGCGCCCGCGCCTCGTCGTCCCCCAGCATCAACAGGTTCAGATCGCGCGCGCGCACCAGGATCACGACCGTGGCGCCCACGATCAGCGGCGCCGAAATATGCACGTGCTCCCAGGCCCGCGAATCCAGGCCGCCCGCCAGCCAGAACAGGATCTCGCGCAGCGCTTCGTTGTCCGGCAGCAAAATGATGATTGCGGAGATCACCGCTCCCAGGAACGCGTTCACCGCCACCCCGGCCAGCAGCAGCGTCGCCATCGAGAAGTGCCCGCCAACCGCCGCAATGCCGTAGACCAGGAACGTCGCCGCCACGGCGCCCACGAAAGCAAACGACGGCAGCGCCAGAAAGAACAGGCCCGTCAACCCCGTCGCAATTGCAATGACCGCGCCCAGCGCCCCGCCCGCCGAGACCCCGATAATCCCGGGATCCGCCATCGGGTTCCTAAACAGCCCCTGCATCGTCGCCCCGGCCACCGCCAGTGCCATCCCGACAAAGGCGCCGACCAGGATTCGCGGCAGCCGAATCTGCTCAATGACCAGGTGCTCCGTGCGGCTGACCTCGGCCAGATCAAGGCCAACGAACGACAGCACGACCGCCGCCACGTGACCCGCCGGTATCTCAACCGGCCCAAGGCTCAGCGAGATCAACGAGGTCAGCAGCACCAGCCCGCCGAGCAACACGCCGCCAACAGCAAGGCGAACGGAAATCCCGGCCTGGCGGAATTGACGCATCGACGTCGGTCGAGCGGCCTCTCGCAAGTCCTGCCTCCAGCGATTCTCCGCTGAAAGCCAAGGCCTTCGAGTTGCCAGGTCCTGCGACCTGACGCCCGAGGAACCCTCTCTTGAGCGGAGAGCGGTCACCTCTCGTTCAGGCAGGTCTCCTGGCTTACGGGCTTAGGTCTGTCGCCGGTCCCTTCCCATCGATCCCTCGACAGTGGACCCCGGCTCCGAAATCCCGCTTACAGTGGCGCTACCGCGGCGGATTTGCACCGCCTTCCCTATTCTCCCTAGGGCGGGCACCTGAACGAACGATGCGTAACTAAGTTCGGTTGGGCGGAAGTGTTGCCGGGCGGACGGGGACTGTCAAGCGAGCACGTGAGCGGGCCGGCAGGCCGAACATGGGGAATAGCAAGTCGCATGTTATAAACATGTGATACTGTGATGAGCATGTCGAAGATGATTCAGGTCCGCAATGTACCCGACGAGGTGCATCGCGAGGCCAAGGCGAGAGCGGCCCGCGCCGGGCTGAGTCTCTCGGACTTTCTGCTTCGAGAGTTGGAGCGAGCGCTGTCGGTCCCGCCGGTTGAGGAGGTGCTTGCGCGGATCGCCGCCAGGGAACGTCCGCATCTGTCTGAGTCCCCGGCGCAAGTCATCCGGCGTGAACGCGAGCAGCGGTGATCGTTGCCGACGCGTCGGTGGTCGTTGAATTGCTGCTGGGCCCCGGAAGTCCCGCGGGGAGCATGCTGGCCCGGCATCTCGGTGATCAGGAGGTCGTCTGTACGCCGCACCTTTTGGACGCGGAAGTCGGTCAGGCCCTTCGGCGGTTTGTGCTACCACGGGAGATGTCATTCGCTCGAGCCCAGGCCTCTCTTGACGACCTGGCCGACCTTCCGCTGCGCCGGTTTCCCCACACGGCGTTTCTTTCCAGGGCCTTTGCGCTTCGAGCGAACGTCACGGTGTATGACGGCATATATCTGGCCCTAGCGGAGGCTCTCGGTGCCCCGCTGATCACCTGCGACGCCGCGCTGCGGAATGTTCCGGGCTGCACGGCGGAGGTTGTATTAGTCCCTGCCAGCCCGTCGAGGAACTGACCCAACATTTCTTGCGTCGACGGTTGAGTCATGGCGCATCGAACTAGTCGAGCAAGTGTTCGATTCCGAGACGAGCGACGGTAATCTTTTCCAGGTCACGGACGTTGCCCACGCTGTATAGGCAGAGCACGGTGCCCTCGGGGGTAACGGCCAGGTCGGAGTAGCGGCAGGGTCGCGGGTCGATGATTTTCGAGATCGGCCACGTGCGCCCGTCGTCCGTGCTCGCATAGATGGTCATTTCGGTACCGCCGGGGATGCGGCGGTTCACGCCGATCGGATGGGAGAACAGGAGAGTCTCCGGTCGGTTGTCGTCGCCCGAGCCATGGCGGGCGAGGCCCACGTTGACCGGCCGGCCGCTGAGTTCGGGATGCTCGCCGAGTTCGTAGAAGCTCTGTCCGCCGTCGCGGCTCCGTGCATAGGTTCGGCCGTCGCGGCGCTGGGTGTTTCGGCGATAGCTGACGTAGATCTCGCCGCCGGTGGTTTCCACCAGCGACGCCTCGTCGGATCCATCGGGTAGGACTGCGCCGACCGTCCACGAAGTTCCGTGGTCGTCGCTGTAGAGCAGGCCGCCGCGCACGCCCGGAACCTGTCCGGGCTCGCCTTCCTTATACAGGAAGCCAGGAATCACCAGCCGACCGCGGTGCGGTCCGGCCACGAGTTGAATCCCGTGCTCGTTGTTGTTGGGCCACCCGGTCCAGCCCTCGGCGTTGGGGCTGGGATCGACGCGCACGGCTTCCGACCAGGTCCGGCCGTCGTCGGTGCTCCTGACGAGCCCGAACCCGCCGCCCTGCTCGGCGTAGGTGCTGAAATACCCAAGGTCATCCCGAACTTCGGCGGGGATGTTCCAAAAGGTCACGAAAATCGTTCGCGTCACCCGGTCTTCAACAATCGCCCCAAGGAACGTGTACTGGCCTGGTTCGGCGTGGATCACCTGCTGTCGCGACCAGGTCGTGCCGCTGTCCTCGCTGCGCGCTGACAGCAGGTCGTTCTCGTGGCCGCCGTCGCTCATTGAATCGTGGCGCCGGCAACACACGGCCACCACGTTCCCGGCGTCCGTGACGATCAGTCCGGGCATGCCGACGCCGAAGCCGTCGTAGTTGTGGTACAGGAGGTTCGTGAAATCGACGGTCACTTTGGCCTGGGCCATCCGCTTGCGCATCGGCCGGTCGGTGCTGATGACCGCAATCAGGAGCTCGTTCGGGTCTCGAGTACTGGTATAGAAGTTCGCGGTCACCCCGAACGTGTGAATCGCACTCGAATCCGGCTCGTTCTGCTCCGAGAGGCCTTCCTTCGCCGAAACCTCCGCCGGCGCCTCCGTCCGGTCCCAGTGATAGGCCGGCGCCTGTGTCAGCGTGTCGCCCTGACCGGGAAAGAAGACGTCGACGTATTCGACCTGTGGGCTATTCACGTTCGCCTCCTGAGCGGGACGCCAGATGTGCGAGGCCTTCAGAATAAGGGGCGATGATGCAGGGCTCTTGGCTCGTCAGCCGCCAGCTTGCAGCTCTTGCATCTCCTGAACCGCTCGGCGTAGTCCCTCGTCAGGATCGGTGTCACCCAGCAAAACGTCGCGGACGAGGGTATTGCTCAACAGTGCGTACTCGGACCGCGAAAGGTCGGGATACGTCGCGTTCTCGAGTAGGTGAACGATCACATGCTCGTCGTCGCCGTGCAGCTCGGGCATGAGCCGCCGAATGGCGGCCGCATCGACGCGAAAAGGTGGCAGCGTTGAGTCGGGTCCTATGACTGCGTGGAGACGCCGTAGCGCGTCGTACGAGACATCCGGATTCCTGCCCGAGTTCACGACGCCCAGCAGAAATGTGAACGCGGGGTTGCGTCCGGAACCGAAGGCAGGAAACGGATAGACGCGGTTGTTGGTGATGAACTGTCCGGCGTCGGAAAAAGCGATCGATGCGAATCCCATGCCCCACTTGCCGGCCTGGATGTAGCGGCCGTAATCCAGGTTGCCGATCGGGATCAGCCGGTGACGGTGGACGAGATCGCGATAGAAGTCCAGGACTTCCCGCGCCTTTTCGCTCTGAAGCGGCGTCAGGCCGCCCGCGGAGTCGCGAAAACTGCCGAGCGCGGAGTTAAGTGCGATGGCCAGTGGTGGATTCACGATGTAATCGCCATGCTCTGTCGGTTCCGGAAAAAGGACGCCCAGAATGCCCTGGGTACCGGCCCCGCCATCGGCGGGCTCGGGATCATGAAACGCCTGCGCGGTATTGAGGTAGGCCTCCGCGGTGAAGGCCGGCACGGTCGGTTCGGGTAGTTCGATGTCACGCGCGCTGGCTAGCTCGCCATTAACCAGCGTGAAGTACGGCGAAACGGCGAACGGCAGTCCGAACTGCACGCCATCGTGCCGCCCTTGCTCCAAGACACCCGGCCAGAATGCGCCGGCATCGAAATCCGGATCGGCGGCCAGATAGTCATCCAACGGCGTGAGTTGATCGTGGACGACGAGGTCATCGAGATCGCTGCCGAAAAAGACCACGAGCTCCGGCGCCGAGGCTTCCACCGCCGCAAGGGCACGGCTCATGTTCCAATTCAGCGTTGCAGCAAAGTCAAGCGGCACGTCGTCGAACCTGTAGCGGCCCTCGGATTGGCGGCTGGCCTCACGTAACCCATTGGCGAATAACGCAAGAATCCTGGGGCCCGCAACGTCCAACGACATCACGGCCACGGGCACTTCGCGCCGCTCGCCAGGTTGAGGAAGCGATGGCCCCGGCGCGGGCGCACGCTCGGTCACGCTCGCCGCGGCGGTCCGCGCGCGCTGCAGGGCGGCATCCAGGTCTTCGCGACCGGTTGTGGCAGGCGGGGTGGGTTGCTCCGGCTCTTGCTCGCCGCAGGCAACACCGATAGCGGCCAGGCTTCCGGTGGCCAGCATGCGCAGCGCGCTGCGCCGCGTGACAATCGGTCTGACCCTCACGTGGACCAACGCCTCATCACGACGAGCACCTCAAGTTTGAGCCGCAGCGCCCTTGCACAAACCATACCGCGCGCACGTCCTGCCGACGCAGACGGCCGGTCCGGTCGCCGCGGTTGGCTATCCCCGCGAGGGCTCGCTCATCTCCTGGCGCGCCTTGCGCGCAAGCTGAGACAAGTGGCCGTCGTTGGCCAGGCGTTGTTCCAGGTGACGCATGCGCTTTGGGCCGGCCGTCCGAACCATTGCGTCGCCGTAGGCGCGCTCGATCCAGAAGCGAGCCGCGTGCCCGATGTCCTGGCGAAGTTCGTCCAGATCCTCCTCGGCAAAGCGCTCGGACACGTTGATGGTGAACATGCGCCGGCGGGTCCCGCCGCCAAATGACGCGTGCTTGAGATCCTGGTTGAACATCAGCAGGTCGCCAGGTTGGGTTTCCAGCGCCACGGCCGGCATCTCCGCGCCCGAAACGCCTAGGTGCTCCTCCATCGTCCAGGTCCGCTGACTTGACATAATGCCTTGCAGGCCTTCGGCGTAGTCGTCGCCCCTGTGGTGGCTGCCAGGAATCACTCGCAGGCATCCCGAATCGCGCTCCACCGGATCCAGGTAGAACGCAAACTTGACGTTGCGGTACTTGCTGCGCGCATAGCCGTCCGAGTGCCAGCGGGTGTCGCCCACGTAGAAGTTTCCGTCGCTACCTGTGTAGTTGTAGTCCTCACCCACCACCTCGCTGGCCACGTCGTCGATCCGAGGGTCGTCCAGTAGGGCGCTCAGGTATTCGCTTTGGTCGATGAATGGGACGAGGGCCGAGCGCTGCTGATGGTCGTGGGCCTTTCCGTGGTGCCCGCCGCCGCGGTTGGCCCAGAGGCGCTCAAACTCCTCGGTGATCGTCTCGGCTTCCGCTGCGAACAGTCCGGGAAACCCCAGGTAGCCGAAAGTCTCGAAGTACGCGCGCTGCTGATGCGTGAAGTTCATGCCTCGGCTCCGGCGGAGATGCGACCGTGTGCGCCAAGTCTAGGCAAGCGATTCGCTCGGGCGCGGACATCCGTCTCACCCCCAACTTGTAGCCGGTTCGGCGTCGGGCTCCGCTTTGGGCGCCGGGGCTACAGCCTGGCTGCCTTTACGACCTCCAGGATTCGACCTCGCGGCGGCCTGTCCGCCTGCAGCAGATCGTGAAGCTCTCCTACCACGCTCGACCTGTCCGGCACCTTCCAATCGGGGTACGCCCCGATCCGCCATGTGAGGTACGTGTGCAGCGTCCCCGTTCCCTCAAACATTACTTTGGCGGCCAGCAGTTCCATCAGAATCGCCCGGCGATGCGCGTAGGCGTGGCTCCGGCCCGCCAGCTTGTGCGTGATCTCGACGTGCTCGTGCAATGCCACCAGGTTGGCCCGCTCCGGATTCTCGTCCGCGCACCGCTGCGGGAGATAGATGTTGCCGTCCTCGTCGTACATCGCCAGGTCGGCTTCATCGGGCCATGGGTCGCACACCAGGTAGGGGATTTCCGTTCCGTCCACTGTGCACGTGCGCTCGCCGCTCACGTTCGCCCTAATCGCCTCGACAAGCTCGGTCAGCTCGGGGTGCGGCAACTTGAGGCGCTTGGTGGCTGTGGACATGCCTGGCCAGTCGGCAATCTGAGTCAGCGCAACTATCATTGCCTTACGCAAGGCGTCAGAGCCAACGCTCGCGCTCCGCCGAATCCCGGCACGCTAGATTGTCGGTACGTCCGGGTTGATCACAGAGGCGTGGGGCATGGGCCATCGGCTCCGCCGGCCTGCGCGCCGCACGGGCTCAGAATCTTGAGCGTGACCGAGCGTCCTCCGCCCATCGAGGTCCGCAACCTCAACAAGCGATACAAAGACGGCCCGCACGCCAACCAGGACATCTCGCTAACCGTCAGCTGGGGCGAAGCGCTGGGCGTCCTTGGACCCAATGGCGCCGGCAAGACCACCCTGGTCCGCCAGATCACAACCGAACTCGTTCCGACTTCCGGCGAAGTGCGCGTCGTAGGCATCGACGCCGTGTCCAATCCCGACGCCGCCAAGTCACGGATCGGGGTCGTGCCGCAAGAGGCGCGGCTGTTCGATGGCCTCTCGGTCTACCAACACCTGCGCATCTTCGGCGTGCTGCGCGGGCTCTCGCGCCGTGCCGCGAGAGAGCGGGCCGACGAACTGATCGAGGAACTCGACCTGGCGGCCCACCGCGACTTCTCCAGCGAACGTCTGTCAGGCGGACTTCGCCGCCGTCTCCTGGTCGGCATCGCCATGCTGGCGCGGCCGGACGTGCTGATCCTCGACGAACCCACGGTTGGCCTGGACGTGGAGTCCCGCCAGCGGCTCTGGGAGGTCCTGCAGGGCTACCGCCGGCGCGACGGCGCCGTGCTCCTGACCACGCATTACATGGAGGAGGCCGAGACGCTCTGCGATCGCATCGGCATCATCCAGGACGGTCGCCTCATCTCCCTCGACACCATCGCGAACCTGCGGACCTCCATCGGGCACGAATACAAGCTGGTCTACGAGACCTCCGAGGGATCCCAGACCCTCTTCGGCGACGACCATCTGGCCCTGGCCACCCAGCTGCGGGCCCAGGGTGTGGACGAGTACGCGGTCATGCGCACGAGCCTGGAAGACGTGTACTTGGCGCTGACGCAGAAGGCGCGCGCTAAGGGCGAGGCCGATGCGGCGGAGTGACTCGCTAAGCACTGCGACGGGGACCAGCGGACAGCCTTTGCTGCTCGTCCGGCACTCCAGCCCTTGCGTTTCGGACGGTCTGAGTTACCGGGACTGGCGGCTGAGCGACGAAGGCAAGGAGTCTGCCGACAGAGCGGCAGGTTTCATCGCCGAACTCAGACCCAGCCTGATCTGCTCCAGCGATGAGCGCAAGGCCTTTGAGACTGCGATGATCATCGGGCAGCGCTGCGGCGTTGACGTTGAGATAGAGGCTGACCTAGGCGAGCATGATCGAACCGGTGTGCCGTGGCGCGATGCGGCGACGAGGCAGCAGGAGTTTCAAGCGCTCTTCGCGAATCCCAACGCTGTCGTGTTCGGTCGCGAGTCAGCGAGTCAAGCGCTGCAGCGACTGTCGGCGGCTATCGACCGCGTCACCACGCGGACACTTGGGCCTTGGGTGCTGGTCACTCACGGAACGGTCATGGCGCTGTACTTGGCTAAGTTGACCGGTCGCGCTGCGTTGGAAGTATGGTCACAGCTTGGACTGCCGACCGTGGCCACGGTAGATCTTGATCACCGTCGGCTCGTGGAGCTTGTCACCGACTTTCCGGCCGCAGGCCCATGAAGACAATCGGACCGATGCCTCAAACTGACCGCCTCCGCGCGCCCGGCCCGCGCAAGTTCGTCAGCGATTCGCTGGCCGTGCTGGAGATCCATGCGCTCCCGATGATCCGCCAGTGGTATCTGATCGTCCTGGGAACCCTTGTCTTTCCGATCCCGATGTTCTACGTCTTTCGTTCCATCGCGCCCGACGACGCGGCCGTGTGGCAGCGCCTGCTGGCCGGCACGCTGATCTTCGGTGTCTCCTTCAGCACCGCCATGCTGGTCGGTCAGCAGATCGTGGCGCAGCGGTTCATGGGCCACCTGAAGCTCGTCATCACGATGCCCGTCTCCAAGGCCGCCTACGTTGTCGGAACGCTGTTGTACACCGCCGTGTCGGGAACGCTGTCCGCCCTGTTTCTTCTGGCGTTCGCCTTCATCGCCGGCGTCGAAGTCGAGCCCACCTGGGCGCTGGCTCCGGCGCTGCTCCTGACGGTTCTGGCATTGGCCGGCATTGTTCTATTTGTGATGAGCTTTGCGCCGTCACTGCCTGTCGGCAACATCCTGGCCAGCCTCATCGCCATCGTACTGGTCATCATCTCGCCCGTGTACTTCACGATGGAGTCCGCGCCGCTTCTCTTGCAGTGGTTCGGATACGTCTCGCCGCTCCGCTACGCCGCTGACGCCATTGCCGCTTCCCTAGGCGGCCGGGTGGACGTATGGCTGGAACTCGGTGTCCTGGCGGCCTGCGCGGTCGTCGCGATGGGCCTTGGCCTCTGGCGGCTACCCTGGCGGGAGACGTAGCGGGCTTCCCTTCAGCTGCGGGCCATAACGCGGCCCTGCGAACGGCATAGTCTCCAGTCACCGGCTAAAGTCCGAATCTCTGCTCAAGGGCAATTCATGGCCTGGCGCGACCCAACAGCACTTTCGACCACCGAACTCGAAGAAGGCAGCGACATCGCCCTGGACTTTGGGCGATTCTTCTCCGCGATCGGAGACGGCGTGGTTCCCGTCGTCGCTCAGGACGTCGAGTCCCGCGACGTCCTGGTCCTGGCGCACGCCAACCGAGCGGCGCTGGACTACACCTTGCAGCACGGCGTTGCAGCCTTCTGGAGTCTGTCGCGAGACCGCCTGTGGATAAAGGGCGAGACCTCCGGCAACTTCCTGGACCTCGTCGAAGTTCGCGTGAACTGCGAGCAGAACTCGCTTCTCTACCTCGTCGGACTGCGTAAGGAGGGCGTCTGCCACACGCTCCAGGACGGCGTGGCGCGGCATAGCTGCTACTACCGCCGGATCACCGGCGATCGACTGGAGCCGGTGGAGGGCTAACGGCGATCTGGGCCTGGGCGCTTCGCCTAGAGAGCCCAGTCGGATTTGTCTGCTTCCGTGACTCCGGTCGTCAGCGCAGTGATCTCAGCCGAATCTCCTCAAGCTCGTTGGCTGTAAACACACCGGCTTGATGGAGATTCACGTATTCGTCCGAGACGCTCTGCCCAAAGATCATCAGATCGTCAGTGTTGATCGTCACGTCGACCCCATGGTCGTACAACACGCGAATCGGGTGCGACGTCAGGTCCGCCACCGCCCCCAGCATCACGTTGCTCGTGGGGCAGACATTCAGCCGAATTCGATTGTCCGCCAGCCAGTTCATTACAGCCGTGGACTCCGCGGCGCCGATCCCGTGCTGTACTTCGTCGAGCTGAAGAACCTCAACGGTTCGCTTCACCTCGTCGGCGCCCCCGAATTCGCCGACGTGCGCCTTGAGCTTTAGGCCGTGTGCCCGCGCCTTCTCGTAGAGCCATCGCACCGATTCAGGCTCGCAGTCGTGCTCGTAGGCGTACATGTCGATTGACCGAAAGACGCCTGTCTCGATCGCTTCGGATAGCGAAGTCATCAGGTCAGCCTTTGCGACGTACGAGCGTGAGAACCCCACTTCCGGCCCAAAGTCGACCTGGCCACGGAACTGCGATTCCAGCGACGCGGCAAACGCCGTAAGACCGCGGAGCCCATCGGGATGGTGCCGGACGGCCCAGATGTCGAAGCTCGATTCAAGGAGAACAACGCCGTCACTCTGCGCGTGTCTAACGGCGGCGTTGGCCACGAATTCGAAGGCCGTCCAGTTGTCCATGTAGGGGTCGATTGCCTGGCGCGCGTAAGCCCGCATGCCGTCCAGTCCATCCATTCTGGGCGGCGGACGGTCAATAGCGTGGCCCAGCCATCGCTCGACATCGACAATTGGAGCGGCAAAGTAGAGATGTGAGTGCAGGTCAACCTTCGCCGCACTTCGGATATCAGCGGTGTCCCCAGCGGCCAGGGCCTCAGCGAATGACGACGGCATGTGCGCTAGCCACCAGCCAACGGCAGAGCGGCAAAGGGAGGGCTCTCTGCGTCTGGTTCCACAAGCCTCAGCCTCCGGCTTTGAGTGAAGCGAGTGTAAGCGGGATCGGAGGTAGTGCTTCTTCGCCGCCGCAAGGAATTGTCCCCACGCCAAGCGTTAGACTGTGGGACGGACAGTCAAGGGCGGTAGAAGGACAAACCGGAATGACGGTTGACCTGACCGCCATCGAGATCGAGCGGCGCCTGACCGCCATCGAGACCACACTTGAGACCACGCTCCCGACCTTCGCAACGAAGGCCGACGTCAACTCGCTGAGAGCCGACATCCAGGCTGTGCGCGCCGAGTGGAAGTCCGACCTTCACAGCCTGACCCGCTGGATGGTCGTTACAGTGATTGGGTCGGTTACAGCCGCCGCGACGATTACCGCGCTAATCGTGCGATTCGTTGGCGCCTGAAAGGGCCCAGCTGCGTAAGCAGTCCGTCGGAGTGGGCTGACGATCAGCCGCCCGACCGCTCAATCGCGAAGGAATACAACTCCGCGTTCTTCATCACGAACCGAAGCTGCCGGTGCGGGATAAACCGCGTGTAGACGGTGCCCGAGTCGACGTCCTGGGGAAGCGGCAGATTGGCGTCGCCCTGCCAGGTGACGGTGAGGCGGACGCTGTCGCCGGTGAACGTATCGGAATCCTCAAGTCCCCGACCGGGCAGCACCCCGTCGGTTGCATCGCGAACCTCGACCTTGAGATAGCCGCCGGTACCGCAGGCGGCATTGACGATCAGCCGGTCCCCCTCCGATACGAAAGGCTGCGTGGCCACCATTCCCTCACGCATTCCGCCCGCCCCGACCGACACAAACCCTTGGCGCCGCAGCTTGCCGATGCCCAGCGCGTAGCGGGGATCGCTCGCGGCCCCCGCTGAATGGCTCTTCGGCTCCTTCTGATCCTCTGCGTACCAGAGATCGTGCTGCGAAGTGGCGCCGCCGAAATAAACCCAGGTCTCGTCGCCCACGTCCAGGATGCGTGGAATCCCAATCTGGTTCGCGCACCAGCTTCCTGGCTCCCCCAGGCCAATCCAGTCATGGGTGGGCGCCAGGCGTTCCCACTGCCGCCCGTCGCGGCTATGCACCAGTTCGACCGTTGACGTGTTGGACACCTGGTGAAACACGCCCAGGAACCCGATCCAATGCCCGCCCAGACGAACCGGCCGCATCCCGTAGAAGGCCACGTCCAGGTTGTCCAATTCGGGGTTCGGCGCAAGGATCAGCCGAGGCTCGCTCCAGTTCACGAAGTCGCGGCTCTCGCACATGAAGATTCGGCGCACGACCCGCCGATTGGGCGTAGCCATGACCGCGTCAAAGCTCGGCGCCCCGCCCACCATCGGCGCGTGGGTCGGCCGCGTGCGCGGCGCCAGTTCCATCAGCGGATGGCGCGTGACGATGCGATAAACGCCGCTATCGGGATCGAACGTCGGAAAGATCGTGTCGCCTAGCCGGTCGCCCAGCGACCCGAAGCCCGGCACGTCGTCGGCAGCGGTCCAATGGACGCCGTCCGGTGAGTAGGCCAGCCGGATGTGCGCACCCGGCGTCTCGTCAGCCACCCGGAAGCCGGGCGGACCCAGCTCGTAGAGCATCTTGTAGCGGCGCGCCGGATCCTGCTCCAGCGGATCGTCCAGCACGGCCGGACCCCAGACGTTTCCGTACGTCTCGCTGCCAAGGACGATGTTGGTGTCGTGCCCGCCCTCACGCGCGATGCCCATGGCTGGCTTGTCCCAGTTCAGCCCGTCCGGCGACCGCGCATACATCACCCGGAACCGGCTGATGTGCCAGTCGATCATCGTCCCGCCCTCGCGCATCAGCTTCTCCCGGTCCAGCGCCATGTCCGTATAGAGGCAGTGAAATCCTCCGTCTTCATCCCGCCACAGTGCCCAGTCGTCCGCCCCAAAGTTGGTGAAGTGCTCCCACGGCCGATCAAGTTCCAGCACGGGGTTCCGCGCCAGCTTCCTGGGCGCATGCACCGTCCGCCTGATGTTCTGAATCTCTTCGATCAGCCCGCTATCAAAGAAATACTGCGGCCGCTCGCCAATGATCAGTTCGGTCGAGTCAAGCCCGGTCACGCCCGCCGCTCCCGCGATACCGATACCAGGCTAAGAAAGCAGGTGGCCTTGGCGCTCAACGAGTTGGAATTGCTGTGCATCCAGCCCTACAAACTTCACCGCTTCCATCTCGGAGAACCTCTTGGCCATGACCGCAACAGCTTCTTCGTTGTCGTCAATCAGCACGAATCTTCGACCAAGCTCGTAGGCGGCTTCCCCAAGCGTGCCGCTGCCGGCGAAGAAATCGAGCACCAAGTCGCTTGGTTTGGAAGACGCCTGGACGATGCGGCGCACAATTCCAAGCGGTTTCTGGGTCGGGTATCCCGTACGCTCCTTGCCGTTCGTCGGCACGATGGTGTGCCACCACGTATCAGTCGGGAGCTTTCCGCGCGCCGCCTTTTCAGGTCCGACCAACCCAGGCGCCATGTACGGAATGCGATCCACGTCGTCCACGTTGAAGAGGTAGCGCTCGGGATCGCGCACGTAGACCAGGATGTTGTCGTGCTTCGGCGGCCATTTCCTCTTCGCACGGGCTCCGTAGTCGTAAGCCCAGATGACCTCGTTGAGAAAGCAATCGCGGCCGAATATGCCATCCAGCAAGACTTTGGCGTAATGAACTTCGCGGTAGTCAAGGTGGAGGTAGAGCGAGCCTGAATCGCTCAACAGGCGGTGCGCCTCTTCAAGTCGAGGCTCCAGGAATGCGAGATAGTCGTCAAAGTCGTCGTCGAACGCTCGTGACCCAACCTTGATTGAGCGATACCGTTGCCCCTTGAAACCCGTTCGGTCACCGCTGGGGTCCCGGACGGTGCGCAGTTGAGTCCTGGCCTGCTTCTTGCCTGTGTTGAACGGCGGATCCGTGTAGATCAGATCAACGGACTGCGGCGCCATCTTCCGCAGGATGGGCAAATTGTCACCGTAGTAGACGACGCCTCGTTCTCCATCGTTGCTTTGATGACCGCCTCCAGGCGCTGTGGCCCGGTCGCATGTCATGTGGTCGAGTTGTTCTCGGTCAACCGCTCCACCAGCCACGGCTCCGCCGTCACCCCAAACCACTGGTGCTCGCCCGTCTGCACGTCATGCACTAGCAGTTCACCAGCGTCCAGTAGCTCGTAGGCGTCGCGCGTGATCGACACCTGCTCATACACGTTGTCCAGCCCGCGCGCCCCGTTCAGCGGGTCCTCATCGCCGGTTTCTAGCAGCAGCGGACGCGGCGCGATCAGCGCGCCCAAATCGCCCATGTCCACGGCCTGCCACAGCCCGGGGACGTAGTTGCAACCGCAGTTGCTGTTCATGTCCAGCAACGAGTCGCGGTATCCGTAGAAGTATCCGCTCACCACCGCGGCGCAAATGCGGTCGTCCATCGCGGCCAGCCACAGCGTCTGCAACCCTCCGCCGCTTAGTCCGGCGCAAGCAATACGCTCGGGATCGCAGTCGTCGCGGGTCAGCACGTAGTCCACCAGCCGCATCAGATCCCAGGTCCACATGCCGGTAACGGTCTGACCCAGCGAGATCGCCGCGAAATTCAGCGGCGTGCAGGTCGACCGCATGAACGAGTCTTCGTCGTTCGCCTGCCCCACCGGTTCGCGTCGCTCGCCAAACGCCCGCGCGTCGGGCGCAAACACAATCAGTCCGGCCTGCGCATAGCGCTCCGCGTAGGCGCCGTTGTGCTTCTCGATAGTGTCGGCCACGGCCGGGATGTCGCGCCGGCCTGCGGTCATGTTTTTGCCCCCGCTGCCGTGCCCATGCGGTGCGATGACCACCGGCCGCCGCTCGCCAGCCTGCAGGTCGTCCGGCAGCAGCGCGTACAGCGGCATGACGACGCCCGGCTCGGTATGCATCTCCATCCGCTGCCGCACGTAGCCGTCACACTGGACCGACTCCGTGACGACGGGCTGCGGATCGGCGGGACGCATGCTGTCAATGCCGGTGATGGCCGAAAGGTGTCGCCGCGTGGCCGCCCGCCACGCCTCAAAGGCTGTCTGACTGCCTGCATCCACCGGCATCCGGCGCGCCTCGCGGTCGAACCGCGCCTGCAACTCGGCATGCGCCGGAAAGAAGCGCTCAACCGTGGGAACCCGGAGTGTCGCCATGGCTCCGTACTTTAGGGCCGCCCGCGACGCCGCGCGAACTGGAACCGCAGCGCCGGACCTGCTCCAAAAGGCGCGGTCACTTCAAAGCTACGCCAGAAGCGCCTCACTACGCCCGCGATCTGCCCTCAGCCGCGCCGTCAGCACCTCAAGCAGCGAATCCGCCAACTCCTCCTGGTCCACCGGTGTCGCGGCCTGCACTTGGTCGGCCCATTGAGGCCGGATTCCAGAAGCTCCGGCTATCGCCCCGGCCACCGGGCCGCCCATGGCCCCGATCGAGTCGGCATCCCGTCCGAAATTCGCCGACATCAGCGCAACGTCGTTCGGATCCCCGTCGGCCAGCAATAAGAGCGCCAGCGCCACCGACGCCGACTCGCGCGGGTCCACGGCGTTGCTGTGCCCCTCTTCGGGCTGCTGCGGCCAATCCCAGAGATGGTCCGCGTAGTAAGCGGCTCGAAACGCGGCAAAGTCGCCAGTCGATCGGGCCAGACTCACCGCCGTCTCAATGGCCGCCGGCATGTCGCTCTCGTCATCCAGGTTGCCGACCGCCGCCTCGATGACCGACTCGGCATCGGCGTTCGGATCGAAGGCCGCGGCCGTGGCGGCGGCCATGGCCAGGGCGCCGTCCTGCGGCGAGCCGCGATGGATCAGGCTGGTGACCTCATACGCCTCCAGCATCGCCCGCCGCGGGTCGCCCGCGTTGATGATCCCGATCGGCGAGATGCACATCGCCGTGCTGTTGGAAATCATGTTGCCGATGCCCGCCTCGCGCGCTCTCACCCCGCCAACCGAGATCTTGTAAAACGAACTGGCCACCGGCGGATAGAACTTGAACGGGTTCATGCGCTCGCGCCAGACCTGGGCCCAGGCCGCCGCGTTGACGTCGCCATTCGTTCGCCTGATCGCCTCGCACAGCATGTGCTTCAGGGCCGAGTCGTCGGTGCCCGCGCCCGGCTGGAGTCCCCGGTGCTCCTTCAGCGTGGTGACTTCGCCATGGCGCTCCGCGATGAACTCGTAGTGCAGGCCTTCGACTGGCCCGCCCATCGCGTCGCCCAGCAACCCGCCGAGCAAACACCCCATGATCTTGTCGCGCAAGTCAGTCATAACCGTCTCCGTCCTGGCCCGAAACCCGCTGCCCAAGCTACACGCCCGAGGGCCGGTCGCGCGCAGCCATGGCTAAGCTCCTCTGGCGTAGAGCGAAGCTCCGAATCGGCACGTGACACGCCCTAACCTTGATGCGCTAACCGGCGACTACGGTCACCGCTTGGGCCGCTTGACCGGCGCCCAGTTGCAGGCCGCCGTCGATCGGTTCGACCTCGGTGGGCTACGAGGCGCCGCGCCGATCCCGGGCGGGCAATTCGGTCAGAACGTTCACGTCACAACCGAATCCGGCGCCTGGATCCTGCGCGGCTGCCCGCACTACGACTGGCAGTTCCCGAAAGAACGGTTCTTTGCGCGCCAAATCGCCACGCGCTCGCGTATTCGCGCGCCCTGGCCGTACCTCATCGAACCCAGCCGCGGGATCTTCGGCTGGAGTTTCGCGCTGATGCCGTGCCTGCCCGGCCTCCAACTCGCGGATCCGGCCGTCCGTGCACGGCAAACTCCGGCTGAAGCGACAGCAATCGCTCGGGCGCTCGGCACCGGTCTCACAATGCTGCACGAGCTGACCTGGACCCATGCGGGCGCATACGCGTTCAAATCGGACGACGTTGTGCCCTACGCGGTCGGCCACCGCGAGCGCGTTCTAGGTGAGATCGACGATCTGGTTTCCCAATGCGGCCGCCTCGACTCGCTGTCGGACTCAGATCTGCACTGGCTCCGCCGGCTCCTCAAACACAACCAGGCAGCGCTCGACGTGTCCTTCCAGCCAACCTTCGTTCATCACGACTTCACCACGTCCAACGTCGTCGTCAACCGCAGCGCAACCGCTTGGAACCTTAGCGGCGTCTTCGACCTGATGGAGGCTTATGTCGGAGACCCGGAGGAGGACCTTGTACGAGCGCTGTACAACTACAGCTCGCGCCGGCCCGGGCTGGCCCGCGATTTCCTGCGCGCCTACGTAAGCCGCAAGCCGTTGCGCGAGGACGCGACAAGGCGACTCCGCCTGTACATGCTGCGCGACTGCCTGGTCATCTGGGAGTTCGGCCATCGGTTCAGCAAGCAATGGGTCGCGAGCGCGCCCGGCTTTCGAGTTTGGGCCCAGCCGTACGTTGGTCGAGACCTGGAGGCGCTAAGCGGTGGCTTGAAAAGCTGAATTCGGTTCTAATGTGTCGAACCGGAAGTCCTGACAACACTGAGCCTTGCAAATGCTCGACTTCACCCGCTCCTTCATCACCTGGACCACCTTTCCCAGGAAACCCCATCCGTACTACCGCTGGGATGGCGGTTTCGTCGGCGACCTTGGCGACGTCTACCGCGTCCGAATGCAGGTCGACTCGACCATGGACATCGTCACTCCTTCTGGATCGTCGATCACCCACTACCTCAACTACCCCTGCCGCGCCGAGCTCACCATCGCGACCGAGCAGTTCTTCATGATCCCCAGCGGCGAGTGGCGGGCGGTCTTTACCCGCGAGCACGGCGTGCCGATCGCGCGGGGTCCGTCGGACGTCCCCGAGCCCGTCGCCCGCAGGCCCTGGCCCGAGCGCTACGCGGACATGGACTATCGCCCCGTCACGATCCCCGGCGCCGAACATCTCCTGGACGGCCACGCCGTCAACGAAGCAACCCAGGCCGGCGCGGTCATCAACGGCCAGACCACCTACCGCGACAAGGCCACCGGACTCGACATTCGAGTCGAGTTCCCCATCCGCCTCATGAACCTGCACCCCGACTCCGGAAAGTTCCAGCTCTGCTGTGGGCCGGTCATCGTCCCGGACATGGCCACCTGGGACGGCGAGGGCGTCGACCGCGTCTTCCTGGCCGAGGTCGCCTTGAGCCAGTTCGACTACGTCGAGTTCATCCTCCGCCGCGAAATCGAGCCGGCCGAGAGCGAAAAGGAGTGGTTCCACCAGGTCCGCGGCCGCGACCGCCTCGAACTCTGGGACCCCAACAACCCACCGCCCGAGCCCCTCGTACTTCAGCGCCCCCGCCCCCACGTCTACCACGAGACCTGGACATTTGACTCGGAAAACGTGATCCTGCGCGCGCCCTAGCCCCATTCTGCTGGGTCCTGGAATAGACTGGACCATGATGATTCATGGCGGATATCGAGCCGCAGTCACGTACGACTATGACGCTGGCGTCTTCCACGGCGACGTGATTGACACTCGCGACGTCATTACCTTCCAGGGCGCCTCGGTTGCGGAGTTGCGTCAGGCATTCAGGGACTCGGTCGACGAGTACCTGAAGGTCTGCGCCGAGCGAGGCCTCAATCCCGATCAGGCGGCGTCGGCACACTAGTCGTCCGGTCTGCGCAACTGGCCGGCGCGACGACGACCGACCGCAGCTAACAGCAACCGTCGTCCACGTACGCGTCCGCCTCGATCTCCAGCACCGACTCACCGCCAACCAGGCTCGTGCAGCCAATAAAGGCCGACGCCGGCATCGCGTTGCCAAATGCCTCCAGGTGCGCCCGCCCCACTGCGTCCGCGTCCCGATCGATGTCGGTCAGAAACACCCGTGTTCGCACGACGTCATCTAGCGTGGCGCCGGCCTCGGCCAGTCCTTTCTCGATAATCCCGATCGCGTGCTTCGCCTGCGCATAGGCGTCTCCCGGCGACTCGGGATGCTCGGGCGGCAGCGGGCCGGTGGTACCGGCCACCCAGATATGCGGACCGACTCGTACCGCCCGCGAATATCCGATCACGGCCTCGGTTGGCTTGCCTGACGAAATGCGCTGACGCTCCATGAACGTGCTCCTGAGGGTTCCAGGTGCGTGCATCGTCGCGGCAACGGCCGCGCGGGCGCAATTCGCTACGGGCGAACGCGCTAGGTCAGGCTGTAGGCATGCAGCCGCGCGGCGCCGTGGATGTGGAATCGCAGGCGCACCTGCCGCCGACCGCAGGCGCCCAGTTCCGCGCCCTGCCAGCTAGCCGCAGCCCGCACATTATCGACCGCCAGCGGCACGCACTCCTCGCGGCTGAATCCGGGAATCACCTCGCCGGTCTCCGCGTCCAGCACGTCCACGTCCACCCAGCTCCGCCGCGCAATTGCCTCCGCCACATTCACGTTCATCCGCGTGTCCGGCTCGATCTGCATCGCCGTCGTCTCCAGCGACCCCGAGATCTCCCGGTCAACCGTCTGCATGCACGTGAACCCGTCCAAACGCAGCGTTGCCAGGCCCAGCTGCGTCAGTCGAACGGACCCACTCTTCCCGCCCCCGAACTCCTTGGGATAGTTCCCCGGCGGCCAGAGGCTCCAGTCCTCGCCCTGCCCGCTGTAGTAGATGTAGATGGTGTCGTCCTTGACGATGATGCGGTCGCCAATCACCAGGAATCCGGCATCCCACGCGCCTCGCTCGCCCCGCGGGATCACCTTGTCGGTCAGGCAGATGCGCGAGAAATGCTCGCCGTCCTTGCTGACGGCCAGCCGCAAGTCCGCTGCGTACTGTCCGAACACCCCGAGCCCGTTGGGCACGTACCAGCCGAACTCGTACACCGAAATCCAGCCCGTGCCGTACCGGTCCAGCGTCAGGAAGTGGTTCTCCTGCTCCAGCCCATCCTTGGGATCGAGGAACGGGTTGTCGGGGCTGGACGTGAACTTCTCGACGCTTGGCCCGTAGGCGATGAACTTGCCGCGGACTGTTGCCGGCCCCGGCTTGGCCGCCGGCACCCGCTCCTGCCAGATCAGGATGTACCGACGATCCGGGTCCGTGGCCTGCTCGTCGAGCGCCAACACGACGATGTCTGGCCCATGCGCCAGCGCCGGCAGGTCGACCGCCGGGCCCACGGTCCAGTGAATCCCGTCGGGCGAGTACGCGGCACGCGCCGGCCCGCTCCCCACGAGATCTTTCGTGACCATCTTGAACCGGCGGGCCGGGTCGGGCTCCGTCGGATCGCGAATCACCGCCCCCAGCATGTCCAGGCAGATGTTGTTGTCCTTGGACCCGTTGAACTCGAAGAGCCCCAGCTTCGGCTTGATCCAGTGGATGCCATCCTCGCTGTATGCGTAACCCATGCGCCGCCAGCGCAGGCGCTCCTGGTCGGCCCCCGTGTACCAGCACTTGAACAGCCCGTCGTCTGGGTCGTATAGCACCGTCCGCACCGACCACACGCTCGCCCGCACGGCGTCCCACTCGTCCAGCCGCCCCACTGGCAACACCGGATTCGCCGGATGCTTCGTCGCCTCGCACACCCGCTGCTCCACGTTATGCGTAGTTGCGACCTCGTCCAGGTCTAGAAACAGGTGTTTTGCCATGGGTCCGGGCTTTCGAGTCGAAGTAGTTCGCTCACCGCATATCGTCGCCGGATACCCGCCGGCGCGCAATCCGGGCGAACTATCGCAAGCCTCGCGCGCTCCGCCTACGGCATGCCCGCAAAGAGAATCCGCCGCCGCCGCTGGCTCTCGCGGACTCGCTGGTCGATCTCCTCGGGGGACCAGTCCTTGAGGACAAGGCCGACAAGATCGTCGCGCACCTCGCGATGATCGGAGTCCAAGGCCAGATTGTTGAATTCGTTTGGATCCGCTAACAGGTCGAATAGCTCCGCCTGCTCACCGTGGTAATAGTTCAGCTTGTAGCGTCCGCGCCGGACCATGCGGGCGGGCCGGTCCGTCCCGTGCGCTTCGAACTCAGCGAACACGGCCCGGTCGCCATCAAGCCTCGATTCCAGCAGGTCGTCGCCGACGATCCCCTCGGCTTCGGCGCCCGCCGCTTCCACGATGGTGCGCGTCAGGTCCAGCAGCGAAACCGGCGTATCCACCCGCGAGCCGCCTTCGATCCGGCCCGGCCACGCCGCGATTAGCGGCACCCGCACCGACGGCTCGTAGAACGAACTCTTCCACCACAGCCCGTGCTCGCCAAGCATCTCGCCATGGTCCGACGTGTAGACCACCAGCGTGTTGTCGACCGCCCCGGTGGCCGCCAGTGCTTGCAGTACCCGGCCAACTTGCGCGTCCGTGAATGAAACCATGCCGTAGTAGGCCGCCCGCGCCCGCCCAATCTGGGCGTCGGTCAGACCCTCCGCGCCCAGGTACTCCCGAAACCGCCGGCTCTGGGGATGCACCGTGTCGATCGGCTGGGCAGCCGCGCTCGGCTGATTTACGTGGTCCGGGTAGTACATATCGAAGTACTCAGCCCGTACCGTCAGCGGCGTATGCGGCAGGAACCAGCCCACCACGGCCGCCCACGGACCGTCCTGCCTCGCCGCGTCCGAAAGGTAGGCCACGGCCGCGTCTGTCACGCTATCGTCGTACCGCTGCTGAAAGGTATCGCCCGCGCCCGCCGTCTCAAGCCGCTCCCGCGTTCCCCGGTGGGCTCGAATCGGCGCATCCCAGTCCGGAAAACTGGATCCCATCTTGCCGGGGCGCATCTCGGGTTGAATTCGCTGCGCGAACCCGTGCATCTGGTTCGGCCCGCCAATGCTCATCCGCCCGCACACCGTGGTCTCATAGCCCACCGCGTTCAGCCGGTGCGCCCACGTCGGCTCCGTCACCGGCAGCGGGCACGAGTTGTCCCAGGCGCCGACTTGGTGGACCGGCAATCCCGTCAGAAAAGCCGAACGCGACGGCACGCAAAGCGGCGATGGGCAGTACGCGTTCTCGAACGTCACGCCGCGATCGGCCAGGCCCTGGATCGCTGGGGTGCTGACGAAGGAATGGCCGTACGCCGAACTCACCATCGGGTTGTGCTGGTCGCTCATCAGCACCAGCACGTTGGGCCGCGCCGCTGCACTCAAACCGGCCTTCGTCCCGTCAGCACACCCACGGCTCGCCGTCTACGGAGACCTTTGCGTAACCCCGCCTCGATCTCAAAAGCGGGGCCGCTCTTTCTCCCTCTCCCGCTGGGAGAGGGTTGGGGTGAGGGTCTTCCGGGCACCCTCCCTCGGGTTACGCAGAGGTCTCTCTATGGGGCTGCGGTAGGCGTGGGTGTGGCCTGGTAGCCAGCGCAGCTCACGGAACTCACCCCGCCACAACGCTCCGGCGCAATGACCGAGTAGTAATCCTGCCGCACCAGCTTCTCGTCCCCGCCGCAGGCGCCCAGCGTGAGGCCAACCAATACCACGGCAGTCGCCGTACATACGCGGACGCGGCGCCAGAGTGCCGTCCGATAGCCAATCATGATTCCTGCGCTCTGCGGCCTTTCGTGCTGGGCCGAACCTAGCACGCGGTCTTCCGACCTGCGCTGTGAGTCCATCTTCGTCCGCTAGGCGACGCTCGACGCGCTGGTGCGGGCCATGCCTTCCTCACTCGCGGCGGCCCCGGCCGCGCTGCGTCCGTGCCCCGTCCCTCTAGGCCCTGAACTCCTGGACTATCGACGTCCACGGCTCGTACTGCCACACGTCCCTTGGGTACCGGCCCGTGACCGCGATCGACACCGCGCCTTCAGCCAGCGCGTGCATTTCGTCCCCCGGCTGCGGCTGCCGGCCGAAGAAGTCGCCCAGCCTGACCCGCAGGTTGATTCCCTGCTCGTCGGCGGCGTACTCGTGCAGCCCAAACTCGCTGAACGTCGGATCCCGGCTCGGTCGGGTCAACCGCACCGCCGTGTCCGGTCCGAAGGTCTCCGGCACATTCACGTTGAGCAGTACGGCGGGAAGTGGGTCGAAGGCGCCGCGGATGGCCTGCAACAGCCGACGGGTTGCGGCGGCGATGTCCGCGTACTGGCGAGCGGCCGCCGCCTCCCCGGCCGAGACCGCCACGCCCAGCAAACCGCGCTCCACCGCCACCTGCGCCGCGCCTGCGGTCCCAGAGACTTTGAACGGGGCTTCACAGAGGTTCCAGCCAGGGTTGATGCCCGCGACCAGCGCGTCCACCTTCCCCCCAAAGGCGTGCGCCGTCCCGATGGCTGCCAGCGAGGCCGGCGGTGCGTCCAGGGTGAACGCGGCGCAACCCGGATCGATGCCCGGCGGGACGGCGGCCCGGCTCAGACGAAGCTCGCGGCGCAGCGTCACGGACATTCCGGCCCCGCTGAAGTTGCGGGTCGGGGCGTACACGGCCACCGAGCCCAACGGCGAGAGCTCGCGCGCCAGCGCCCAGATACCTGGCTCGCCGATGCCGTCGTCGTTGGCCACGATCAGGTTCACTCGCAAGTCCGTGGCTCGTGGCCGGAAGAAAAAGGGCAGGCATCGTACCGGCGTGCATGCGACTGCGCAACTGCCCGATAGCCTCCGCGCGCGTGCGCCGGTACGTGCAGCCTCCCCGGAGCGGTCAGTGCGCCGTCGTCGGCTGCTTAACGATTCCGGTAATCCACTAGTCCGGGGTGACCCGTCACCGGCTGAGTGGCCGCGTCTGACCGGAAAAAACACGATTCGCGAGTGCGTGCGAAGATTGGCATCGCCCCCCGCCTGGATGGACGCCACGTGACAGTCACCGCGCCTGAGCTAAACGTCGTTGGAACCAGCCCCATCCGCCACGACGGCGTGGACAAGGTCACCGGGCACGCGGTCTTCGGCGTGGACGTCAGCATTCCCGGCATGCTGCACGCTCAGGTCCTGCGCAGCCCGCACGCCCACGCGCGTATTGCCCGCATCGACACCTCGCGGGCCGAGGCCCTTCCCGGCGTCCTGGCGGCGATGACGTCCGCCGACATCCCCTTGCCGCCGCTGGACGGTCCCCAGGCCTTCGGCAACGCCATCCACCTCAAGGCCATGAACGTCATGGCGCGCGACAAGGCCCTCTACCACGGCCACGCCGTGGCCGCCGTCGCTGCGACCTCACCCCATATCGCCGCCGAGGCCCTGCGCCTGATCGACGTCGAGTACGAGGTTCTCGACGCCGTTCTCGACGCCAAATCCGCCATCGCCTCCGACGCCCCGATCCTGCACCCCCACCTGCGCATGGAGACCGCCGGCGCCTTCGCCGACGCCCCGAGCAACATCGCCAAGCACATCGTCCTGGAAGAAGGCGACATCGACGCCGGCTTCGCCGCCGCCGACCTGATCCTGGAGCGCGACTTCAGCACCTCCACCATCCACCAGGGCTACATCGAACCCCACAACGCCACCGCCTTCTGGCGAGCCGACGGCACGCTGGAGATTCACTGCAGCACCCAGGGCCACTTCGGCGTCCGCAACGAGATCAGCCAGATGCTCGGCATCCCGATCTCGAACATCCGCGTAGTCCCCGCCGAAATCGGCGGCGGCTTCGGCGGCAAGCTCACCAACTACGTGGCCCCAATCGCGGTGGTCCTGGCCCGCAAGTCCGGTCGACCCGTCAAGCTCACCATGGACCGCACCGAGACCCTGCTCGGCACCGGCCCCGCCCCCGCCGCCTTCATCCGCTGCAAGATCGGCGCAACCTCGGCAGGCGATCTCACCGCCGCGCAACTCACGATGCACTTCGAAGCCGGCGCCTTTCCCGGCTCCTCCGTCGGCGGCGGCGCCAACTGCGGCTTCGCCCCCTACCGGCTCCAGAACTTCCGCGTCGACGGCTACGACGTCGTCGTCAACAAGCCCAAGTCCCAGGCCTTCCGCGCCCCCGGCGCTCCCCAGGCCGCCTTCGCCGTCGAGGGCGTCATCGACGAGCTCGTCGATACCCTGGGCATGGATCCCCTCGAGTTCCGCCTCCGCAACGCCTCCGGCGACGGCGACCTGCGCCCCAACGGCACTCGCTTCAACGACATCGGCAATAGCGAGCAACTCCGCGTCGCCCGGGAAACCGATCACTGGCAATCCCCGGTCGCGCGGCAAAGCGGCCGTCTCTGTGGCCGCGGCGTGGCCTCCGGCTTCTGGGGCAACGGCGGCGGCACCTCGTCCGCCACCGCGCGCCTCAACGGCGACGGCTCGGTCACCCTCTTGGAGTCCTCGCCCGACATCGGCGGCACCCGTACGTCCATCGCCATGCAACTGGCTGAGACCCTCGGCATCGGCGCGGACCGCGTCCATCCCCGCATTCCCGACACCGACGCCATCGCCGAAGGCGGCAACGCTGCCGGCAGTCGCACCACCTTCGCCACCGGCTGGGCCGCCATCGAAGCCGGCCAGGACCTTCAACGCAAGATGCGCGACGCCCTGGCCGACATCTGGGACGTGGCCGAGTCGAACATCGACGTCTCGCTGGACGGCTTTGCCGCCAACGGCTATGCCGTCGACTTCGCAGAGGCCGCCCGCCTGATCGTCCGCGAGGGCGAGGCCCCCGTCGGCGTTGCCACCACCACGCCAACCCTTCCCGGCCCTTCCTTCGCCACCCACATCGTCGACGTGGCCGTCGATCCCGAAACCGGCAAGGTCGACGTCCTCCGCTACACCGCCGTCCAGGACGTGGGCAAGGCCGTCTATCCGCCCTACGCCAGCAGCCAGATCGAGGGCGGTATCGCCCAGGGCATCGGCTGGGCCATCACCGAGGGCTACACCTACGACGATGCCGGCCGCATGACCAATACCTCGTTCTTGGACTACCGCATGCCCACCGCGCTGGACGTCCCGAACCTTGAAGTCGTCATGGTCGAGTACCCGAATCCCGGCCACCCCTACGGCGTGCGCGGCGTCGGCGAACTGCCCATCGTCCCGCCCCTGGCCGCCCTGGCCAACGCCATCCACAACGCCACCGGCGGCCGCATCCGCCACCTGCCCGCCTCGCCGGTTCGGGTGCTGGAAGCCGTCAACAGTTCAGGCAGCGCCTAGCGCGCGGGCCGCCTGCCACGGAGGACCAACCCATGCCAACCGATCTACCCACCGCCACCCTCGGCCGCACCGGACTTGACATAACCCGCCTCGGCCACGGCGCCATGGAAATCCGCGGCGCCCCCCGCGGCCGCGACATCAGCGACGACGACGCCCGCCGTATCCTCACCGCCGTCCTCGACTCCGGCATCACCTACATCGATACGTCCAACGACTACGGCCGCAGCGAGGAACTGATGGGCCGCTTCATCGGCTCCCGCCGCGACGAGTACATCCTGGGCACCAAGTGCGGCTGCATCCCCGGCGGCGGCGAGCACATCTGGACTCGAGAAAACATGTTCCGCGGCCTCGAGCAAAGCCTGCGGCGCCTCAAGACCGACTACGTCGACGTCATGCAACTCCACAACGCCACCGTCGAGCAGTGCGAAACCGAGGGCGTCGTCGACACCCTCCAGGACATGCGCGCCCAGGGCAAGGTCCGCTGGATCGGCGCCTCAACCACCCTCCCGCACCTGCCCGTCTACATCCAGTGGGGCGTCTTCGACGTCTTTCAGATCCCCTACGCGGCCGTCCTCCGCGAGCACGAGGAATGGATCAGCAAGGCCGCCCAGGCCGGCATCGGCACCGTCATCCGCGGCGGCGTCGGCAAGGGCGAACCGGGCGTCGGCCTCGCCAGCGCCGATCGCTGGGCTGCCTACGAGAAGGCCGGCCTCGACGACCTCCGCGAGGATGGCGAAAGCCCCACCGCCTTCATGCTCCGCTACACCCTCTCCCACCCCGACGTCCACACCATCATCGCCGGCACCCTCAACCCGGACCACCTCGCCGAAAACGTCGCCACCGCCCACCGCGGCGCCCTCCCCCCGGACACCTACGCCGAAGCCAAACGCCGCCTCGACCACGCCGGCGAATCACCCGCCCCCGCGGACTGACCGCGCCGGGCTCAGGTTGCGCTTCGGCGGCTGGCCTCGCCCCGGGTCTACGTCCAGAACCGGCTGATCACCGACACAATCGTGCCGGTGATCATTGCCGAGGCCAGCACGGACCCAACCGTCCACCTGATCAGGCGCGTCTCCAGGGCGTGCAAATCCGCCTTTGTTGCGACGGTGGCAGCCAGTGCGTCAATCCTGGTCAGCCGACGCTCAATCTCAAGGGCGTTCAACTCGGCCGTCATCGGCTCCTCCATGAACCGGGGTTCCGGATTCCTGTCATCCGGACGATGCTGGCCCACCGCACCGCCCAGCAAGAGAGCCTGAAAGATCATAGCGGCGCTGCCTCGATGGAGTGCCCCACCACCGACAGTCCCACCCTTCGTGCTGGCTGATACGTTGGAGAGACTATGCGCTTTGGCGACCTCACCTACCTCGAAATCCGCCAGCAGGCAAAGACCGGCTGCCTGGCGATCCTTCCCACCGGCTGCACCGAGCAGCAGGGTCCGCACCTCCCCGTCGACTTCGACACTTGGCTCGCCGAGCGCCTCTGCCTGGCGGCGTCCCGGAGGGCTGCAGGCAAATTTCGCGTTCAATCGCTGGTGCTACCCGCGATCCCTTTCGGTCCAACGCCGGAACATCGGAACTACGGGGCGGGCTACGTCGACATCCCGGGCAAACTCCACAGCGGTCTGGTCTCCGCGACATTGGCTTCCCTCGCCGCGCAGGGCTTCGAGCGCATCGTCGTCTGGCGCGGCTGCGGCGGCCACGACTTGCGCGAAACGGTCAGGGAGTTCAACCAGGCAAGCCCTCACGAGGCCCAGGCCTTCCTGCCTGAGCACCCATTCCACGACATCTGGTGCCGTCTCGGTGACCCGGATGTGCCAGGCGGCCATGCCGACAGCTTCTCAACCTCGATATCGCTCCATCTGCGCCCTGCAACCGTCCGGGTGAACGAGATCAGGGATCCCGCCCATCGGGCCGTTGACTGGCAGGATCCGGACTTGGACTTCGCGCGCTACTCGTCCACCGGGGTCATTGGCAACCCAACCCACGCCAGCGCCCAGCTTGGCGCCAAACTCTGGGAGGCCTCTGTGGCGAGTGTCGCCAAGACTCTGCGGGCAATATCGCTGACCTCCGCATCCACCGACGGTCCCTAGCGGTTCGTCGACTGCAGCGCCGTCGAGATTCGTCGACAGCCTGAATCAGGCTCCCAGCCGAATCCGACGCTATTCGCGAGGCCCGCTCGGCTTACGCCAGTGCCGCGCTCACCAGCGGCAAAACCTCGCCGTCCTCCGCATGACGCCCCAGCGCCTTCTTCGAGAACACCAGGTCCCCGTCGACGACCACCTCGAAAACGCCGCCTCCCGAAGGCATCAGCGTCATCTCGCCCACGTCGGTTCCATGCTCTCCCAGGATCTCTTCCGTCGCACGGACGGCTTTAGGGAGATAGTTTCATTGGCTGCAGTATTCGATCGAAACCCGGGCGCCGCGTCCCATGGTGCGCTCCCTCGTGCGGGTGGTGCATTAGGCGTACGCTGCAATTGTCGCATGCGCGCTGCCTCGGCTCACCCTTGCCGCGAGCAAGGCCCGTGAAGCTGCGCGAGCTTGCAAGCGACCAGGGGCCTGCGCAGCCTCGGGATTGCACCGCCGGACTGCCCGCAATCGACAGGAGATGGTCAATATGGGAACCGACGTAACTGACCTCGGCTCGCGCAAGCACCTCTTCATCGACCTTTCCCTGGCCGACCACACGTCCAACGTTGCCCTCGGCGTCAATCCCCCGCGCCTGGGCGGCATCGCCATCGGACGCGACCGCGCCTGGGAACACCACATTCACTTCCAGAACACCGTCCTCGATGACAACGGCCTGGCCCGCTGCTGGTACCTCGCGTCGATCATCCGCAGAGGACTGGAATCCGCGCGGTTTGGATACGCCGAGTCCGAGGACGGCCGCAACTGGCGCAAACCCAACCTCGGCCTGGTCGAGCTCAACGGCCGACGCGACATGAACCTCATCCCGCCCAAGCCCAAGCGCTCCAACGTCTTCATCGACCCCACAGCGCCTCCCGCGGAGCGCTACAAGACCTTCG
The DNA here is from genome assembly GCA_026707585.1 of Chloroflexota bacterium. GTDB lineage: Bacteria > Chloroflexota > UBA11872 > UBA11872 > UBA11872 > UBA11872. Next base: position 117,317 of record JAPOWQ010000040.1, read on the forward strand.
GCCTCAGCCTCGAAGGCGATCCCGGAGGCGACGGCTACGGCGTCTTCGCGTCCCCCGACGGCTACGTTTTCCATGAGCTCGGCTGCAACGGCCTCCGGCTTGCCGGCGACACCCAGAACATGGCCTTCTGGGACGACCGCATCGGACGCTACGTCGCCTACCTCCGGGGCTTCTCCCATCATCCCGACGGCCGTCGCCGCCGCGCGGTGGCGCGCTGGGAGACCGACGACCTGACCAGCCGCGAGGGCTGGGACCTGTCGAACGAGGAAAGCGACCGCCACGTCATCAACCAGTTGCCCATCGTCATCGCCTGCGACGACGACGATCCCCCCGACATGGACATCTACACCCCGTCCGTCGTCAAGTACCCGGGGGCCGACGACGTCTACCTCGCCACCATGTCCATGTACCACCACTTCACCCCCGAAGAGATGGACGACACAGACCCACCCCGCAACGACGGCCTCATGGACATCCAGCTCGCCGTCAGTCGCGACGGCATCGCATGGGACCGTCCCGACCGCCGGCCCTACGTCGGCATCGACGCCGAAGGCCCCGGCCAGCGCATGTGCTACGCCGTCCAGGGCATCTTGGTCCGCGGAGACACCGTCCTCCAGTACCACACCGCCTACGACCAGTCCCACGGCCACAAGCGCCAGAACAACCCCGGCGGCGTCATTCGCTGGACCGAACAGCGCCTGGATGGCTTCGTCAGCGCTGACTTCGCCTACACAGGCGGCGAACTCGTCACCCGGCCAATCACCTTCAACGGGTCCAAACTGATCCTCAACGTCGACGCCTCGGCGTCCGGCGAAGGCCGAGTCGAAATCCAGGACGCCCACGGCCGCCCGATCCCTGGCCGCACCCTCGCCGATTGCGACCGCATCCTCGGCAACTTCCTCCGCCACCCCGTCACCTGGGGCGGCGATTCAACCCTCGGCGTACCCCCCGGCACCCCCATCCGCCTCAGATTCGCCCTCCGCAGCGCCCGCCTCTTCGCGCTCCAGTTCACAAATTAGGTCGGCTAACTGGTCGGCCACACTCTGATGTAATTGGCAAGATTAGGGCTTGCTGCCTTCGGTTCGCGAGGCTCCCTGCTTTGGAAGTTGAAACTCAAGGGAATCTCTCGTCAGGTAAGTCGTGTGAAGGCAAGGTAGGTCCTCGAAAGGTAACTACGGGATCTCTCCAAGGGTGTCTGAACTCGGACCTTCCGAGTTTTGCTTTCGGCACATCAATCCGCCGTAGCAGCGCTTATATCCGCAAGAGACATCGTCGCTAAGGACTGCAATTAAACCGTCTATTGGAACCAGATTCAGGATCTGAGATCTTCAGGGATAAGCCACGCGCCCGGATAGCGCTCCCTCAGGTCGTAGAAAAGCTTTGTGGTCTCATTAAACAGTCTCTGCTCCAAAACATGGTAGGCTAGCCAGTTTTCGTGGCGACGTAGATTGAACTGATCGTGAATATTATCGAGATTCGATACTTGGAAAAGTTCATGTGTCAAAAACTTGTTCCTGTATTTGGTCAATATGCTCTTGAATGTAGTGGAGCCAAGCTCAGTGCCAAGTAGCTCATCGATTGGATGGACAAGGTGATGCAATGAATGATGCTCAAGTACATTTCGAATGTTGACGTCACTAGGTCGAGGGCTGGTTCCAATGAAGTAATTGACGCACATAGTTCGAAGAGCGTTAAGGTAGAATGACTGTTCAGGGCTGCCATCATTTGTCGGATCAGTAATTGCTTTGAGCCTCAAATAGCCATGGACGAACCCAAACATCGAGTGAAGAACGAGTCCAAGTTCGATAATGTCCTCATCAGACATGCAGGTAGGATCGAAATGTCGGCTCCACTTCGATTCCATGTCAAACCATTGTCGTTCTGAAATCACCTTTGGACTTCCGAAGAACAAACCAGAAAACAGACTTAGCAGTAATCCAGACTTGCAATTCGTGCACTTGACAACCGTCCGCATCTGTATTCCGGCGCGCTTCTCAAATCTGCCATCGTCACTATCCAAGCTGTCAGAAGTGCCGCACTTGGGACAAGTGATGTATCTGGTCAATTGGTCACTGCAGTCCTTGCTGTGCCTCGCCTGTCGATCCGGCACGAAGTCACAAAGGCGTCAGATGCGGTTGGCAAGGGCTAGCGCGAATCTAGTTCGGCTATCGCACGACGGATTCGACGCAGAAGGCGATTCAAGAATATCTGCAGGTTCGGATCTGAAGCTAGGCAGAGTGCTTTGAGCGCTAGTTTGTGAGCTTCGACAGCGTGCCCGGTCTTGTACAGACTGCTGGCCAGCCACGCCAGCGCTTCAGGCACGACGGCGGGATCGATCTCGAGCGCCAGGGCCTCGCGGTAGTGCGGGATCGCCTGCGCTTCCCGCCCATTGTTGTCGTGGAAGAGACCGAGTTCATAGTGCGCCTGGGCCTGTTCGCTCCGCGACGAGGCCTGACGTAGGGCGGCTGTCAGCCCGGCCAGGCTGCGGCGCCTCCTGTGCGGCCTTTCCTTGCTCACGAGTTCCGCCTTATGAAGCCGTTTCAGGTCTTCGCGGGCTCTCGCTACCGTGCGCCGGTCCCGGCCCCCGCCCCCGCAGCGGCACCTCACGCAAAAAAATCGTCACCACAAAGGCAATCGCCAGCGCCACCGCCACCACCACAAACACCGCCCCGATCGCCGCGGCCAGCGTCTCCCGCAGCGCCGCCAGCAGCTGATCCAGGATCGCCGCCCCCTGCGGCCCCCGCTCGGCGAACCCAGCTCGCAGTGCGTCCAGCGCCTGCGGATTCACCAGCGCCTGCGGGTTCTCCTCCATCCGCGCCAGCTGCTCCGCCGGCACCGCCTGTCGAATCGCCGGCGGCAGCGCCTCCTGCAAGCCGGCCGCAAACCGGTTCGCCATAAACGACCCCAGCACCGCCAGCCCCAGCGCGCCTCCGACCGACCGGTAGAACTGCGTTGCTGAAGTCACCGCCCCCAGCTGGCCCATTGGTGCGGCGTTCTGCACGGCGATCGTGAAGCTCGGAAACGTCATCCCCAGCCCCAGCCCAGTCAACATGATGCTGGCCACCGCCTGCCCGAACGACGTGTCGGCCGTCATCCGCGAGGTCATCACCACCCCGCCCGTCATGATCCCGATCCCGATCAACCCCTGCAGCCGGTAGTGCCCGCCCAGCCGCGACAGCGCCTGCCCAGATAGCGCCGCCGCCACCACCATGCTCATCATCATCGGTGTCATGAAGGAGCCGCTGCTCGTGGCGGAAGCCCCCAGCACCCCCTGGAAAAACAGCGGGATGAAGATGATCGACCCAAACATCGCGAACCCCGTGATGAACACGGCCACCAGGGAGACACTGACCACAGGGTTCGAGTAGATGCCCAGCGGCATGATCGGATCCGCCGCCCGCCGCTCCACCAGCACGAATATCACCGTCATCACGGCTGCAAAAACCAGGATCCCCACGATCTGCAGCGAGAGCCACTCGAACTGCACCCCGGCCAGCGACAGCCCGATCAGCAACGGCACCACCACCAGCACCAGCAGGGCCATCCCCGCGTAATCAAGCTGAAACGTCCGCTTCTCCGGCCGAGTATTCGGGAAAAACCGGATGAACAGCGCGATCACCGGCAGCCCCAGCGGCACGTTGACGTAGAACACCCAGTTCCACGACAGCGTGTCGGTGATGAACCCGCCCAGCGTCGGACCAATCACCGATGACAGGCCGAACACGGCGGCGACAATGCCCTGGTACTTCCCGCGCTCCGCCGGCGGAAACAGGTCGCCCACCGTCGTGAACGACAGCGCCATCATGCTCCCGCCGCCGATGCCCTGGATGGCCCTGAAGGCGATCAACTGATCCATCGACTGGCTCACCCCCGCCAGCACCGACCCCACCAGGAACACCGCGATCCCGCCCAGGAAAAACGCCTTCCGCCCATACAGGTCCGACAGCCGCCCCACGATCGGCACCGTCGTCGTCGACGCCACCAGGTACGCCGTCGTCACCCACGTGAACCGGTCGAACCCGCCCAGATCCGCAATGATCCGCGGCATCGCCGTGCTCACCACCGTCTGATCCAGCGACGCCAGAAACAACGCCAGCATCAACCCACCCATCGTCAACACCACCTGCCGCCGCGGCAGCGGCGTATAGCCGTGAGTTCGAGGTGAAGCTGTGGTTGCGCTCACGTTTGGTCAGTCAGATCCATGGGTGATCCGGCAAGCGGGCTGCCCGTACGCGCCCCGGCATGCTCCTGCGGCTGGTCGACATCGTCCAGCTTGACACTCTTCGAGTTCTCGAGACCGTTGACCACGGTGTGATCCGCCGCCAACCCTGCCGCCGTTCGTGCCGATGCCGCTCCCCGCGTCGTCGACTCAAGGGCGATCGTCCAGCGTGCTTAGCATGCACGCGGGCGATTCTCGGGGGGCTCAACGATGACTGTTCGTTCGCGCAGGTCATTTCGACACCGCACGGGTTCAGCGTCTATTGAACGCGCAGTGAGCACCGCAGTAACTTCTTGAGGATCGCCTTAACGGGCTGACGCTCAGCTGCGGCTACCGTGTGAGGTGCGTCCGTGAACCTGGGTTGGTCATCACGGGTTCAGGTAGCTCCCGCGGAACGCCGTGGGCCCGCCGCGGCAGCCTGCGTTCAGGTCCTGCCCATCCGCACACGGTCGTTCGGGCCATCCGCCCAAGAGCCAAGCGGCGATGTCGGTTATAACCTCGGCACCAACATGCAGGCGCGCTCGGTGGTAGGGCGGATCCACCCCCCGCCCATCGAGCAGGGTGTGGTTATGCCCCTCATACAGGCGAAACGCCGCATCGTCCCGGACATGAAGCTCCTCAATCCAGCCAAGAAAGTCATCTGCGGACACAACGTCATCATTGGTGCCCTGGAGGATCAGCAGCGGTAGCGGCAAGTCGCGGGCGACATCCTCCGGCCGGTAGCCGCCGAAGTCAGCGTGATAGGCGGTGCGCACGGTCAGGTTGCGCGGTGGCGTCTCACCGTCAACCAATGCACCAACCGCCGCGACATACGTTCGCATCACGTCAAGCGCGCGTTGCTCGCCTTGGGTAACGGTGCCATCTTCTTCGAATCGACGCTGCAGGCTACCCACGAAGCCGTCCCAGTAGCGCCCGCTCGGCGCCGAGTAGAAGATCAGACCCGCGATATCCGGGTCCCGTTGCGCGATGCGCGGCGCTGCGACACCGCCCAGACTGGCTCCCAGCACAAAGACGCGGGCCGGGTCGATTCGCGGCATCTGGCGCAATAGCTCCACCGCCGCCAGCGCGTCGTCTACCAGTTCAGCATCGATCGTGAAGTCAGGCTGGCGCGCGAAATCCAGCGCGTGCGTCAGTGTGCGCTTGTCATAGCGCAGCACCGCTACGCCCTGGCTGGCTAGCCCCCAGGCTAGGTCGCGAAATGCCTTGGTCGCGCCAGAAACGGCGTCGCGACCGCCGTAGCCGCCACCAGGCACTAGCACTACGGCAGGGAAGGCCCCCGGCCCACGCGGCACAGTCAGCGTGCCGCCCAGTTCCCAGGGTGTCTGTCCGATCACGACCTCGGTTTCTTCAAAGAAAGTCAGGTCCGCGTACGGTGGCGGGACAAAGTCCTCCACCGGTCCCAACTCGGTCAGGATCTCGCGGAGTTCAACTCGGGATATTCGACCGTCGCGCAGCAGCGCCAGGTGGACGTAGATCGCAGAATCGGCCGAGGACTGGTCAGGCACCAGCCGGATGAGCACCTCTAGCTCGTCATAGGTTGGTACAAAGCCGAATACTGGCGCGGGCGGTATGTCCCCGTGTGTGCTGCGTTCCGGGTTCGAAGGCCATCCCTGCGTCGTGACAACTTCCACCCTCGCGAGTCCGTTGTCAGCCAGCGTCTGAATGTTCTCCAGCCGGACCTCGCAGAGCGACGCATACGGCAATAGCTCCGGGGCTAGCATCGCGTAGGCGCTCCGGTAGTCTTGGTCCACTAGAGCCTGGCCAAAGGTCAGGGCGCGTTCCTCCGGATCGAAAGCAAACGGCGCCGCCTCGAAGTCCGGCGATGCCGGCGTCGCCGCCTCGCAGGCCGGAACCGTGACGGCATTGATCACGAGCGTCAGCGCAATAAGCGCGGCCAGCCCGCTGCTGAACAACCCGAAAGCCAGCGCCACGCCGACGTGGGCCCACCAGGACACCCGCAGCCGCCAGGTCTCCGGTCGCAGCGACATGCCCCAGGCCTCCCCTTGTGTCCCGTTGCGCCTTGCGGCACGCCAATCGTGATCAGCAGCTGCGCGTTGGTTCCTGCAAAGGCGCTTACGCGCACGCGCGTCCCGGCCTCGGTAGCAGCGCTGATCGTCTTGCGGGAAACCCGCGACTCACTAAATGTGGTGGAGAGGATGCTACAGGCCCCACGGCCGAGCCCGGGTATCCGAGAGCCTACGAACCTATAAGCCCTTCCTGCGGACGCACCCACGGCAGCTTTGGCAAGACGGCCATGAACTCGGCGCGCGGAAGCTGCAGGTCGCCGACTGGGACGTCGATCACGACTGGCGCCTCGCACTCGAGCGCGCGCGGAAGCAGGTCTTTCAGATCCTGCGGATCGTCCGCCCGCATGCCGACCGCCCCGAACGACTCGGTGAATCCCACGAAGTCGGGGTTATGCAGGCCGGTCTCGTAGTCGCCGTCAAAAAACTCCTCCAGGTCGCGGGCCACATTCCCGTAGGCGTCGTCCCGAAAGACAATGCTGGTGACGTTGATGCCATACCGCACCGCCGTGGCCAGTTCCACGGCATTGAACAGGAACCCACCGTCGCCGTTGACCGATATCACCGGCCGATCGGGATGGGCCACCTTGGCCCCCAGCGCCGTGGGAAATCCGAAACCGAGGTTGAACGAGTAGCCGGAGTCGATAAACGTCTTCGGCTCGTGGACCTGGTAATGCGTGCGGGCGTAGTAGCCGAACTGCGTGACGTCCCAGACGATGTGGGTGTCCTCCGGAACGCTGCGTTGCATGGTTTCCAGGATCGGGTAGTGCGGCTCTTTGAGGTGAATGTCCCGGTAGGCGATCAGCCGTCGCGCAGCCACGACGGCCTCCACGGGTGATGGGCGGTTCCCGGCGCCGGCTGCCTCGAGCAGCGGAAGCAGGGCCTCGATCGTGGCTTTGGCGTCGCCGTGCAGCGGGTGGGTGTTGGCCTGAACTCGCGTGACTTCCGATTCCTCGATGTTGATATTGATCAGCGTGGCGGCCTCTCCCGCCGGATTGCCCAGGGAGAAGCGCGTCCCGATGCCGATTACCAGGTCCGCCGCCTCCATCACTTCGAAGAGTTGGTTCATCTGGTCGAACTCGCCGTGGTGCGCGAAGCACGAGCCGTACGCCAGTGGATGCCGATCGGGAATGACGCCCTTGCCGCCGCAGGACGTAACGACCGGAATCTTTGTGGCCTCGGCCAGGCGCACCAGCGCCGCTTCGGCGTCTGAACGAGCCACGCCGCCGCCCGCGTAAATGACGGGCAGCCGGGACTCCGCGATCAGCCGCGCCGCTTCACGCAGTTGTTCCTGGCTGGGGACGATCCGCGGCACCGGCGCCGGGTCGTGCAACGTCACCTCGTCGCGCTCCACTCCGGCTTCGGGTGGAATCTCGATCAGCACCGGATACGGGCGGCCGCTCCGCATCTGGCGAAAGGCCTCCGTCACGGCCGGCGAGATCTCCTGCGGCCTGTTAGCGGCGTGACGCCACTTGGTCACGGCCCCCACGATGTCCGCTTGACCCAGCACCTCGTGATACGTGCCCAGGCCGCTGCCGATCTGCCCCCGCGGGATCTGTCCCGCAATCGCCAGCACGGGCGACGAGCGTGCGTAGGCCGTCGCCAGGCCGCTGGCCGCGTTGTACACCCCCGTGCCCGGGACCACCAGCACCACCCCCGGCTTGCCGCTCACCCGCGCATAGCCGTCGGCCATGTGCGCCGCCGCCTGCTCGTGCCGCGTCGTGATCATCCGGATATCGGGATGGTCCCGCAGCGCCGCAATGATCCCGGACATGTGGATGCCCGGAATCCCGAAGACCACGTCCACCCCTTCTCGCACCAGGGAATGAACCAGGGCCTCCCCGCCGCTCATCATGGTCATCCGGACCCGCCCTCAGGTGCTGAAATTCAGCGCGTGCAATCGCGCCGCCCCGCAGAAGTGAATCCGCAGCCGGACCGCTTCCGGGTCCAACTCGTCCCACCGCCGCTCCCGCCAGCTCACCGTCTCACGCAGCCCATCACGGCTCACCGGCCGGCAATCGTCGCGGCTGAATCCCGCCAGCGGCTCGTCGCCCTCCGCCGGCAGCACCTCTACCTCCACCCAGCTCCGCAGCGGCTGCCCATCGCTGACGTTCAGCGAGAGCCGCGCCCCCCGCTCCTCGGCCGTAATCGCCCGCGTCACCGCGTACCCCGGCGTCTCCCGGTCCACCGTCTCCAGGCACGTGAACCGGTCCCGCCCCAGCGTCGCCAGCCCCATTTGCGACAGCCGCAGCGCCCCGGTGTTCGGCCAGTGCGAGTCGTCCGGAATATTCCCGCCCGGCCAGCTGGTCCAGTCCTCGCCATTGCCGCAGTAGTACAGGTACATCCGGTCGCTGTGCTCCACCAGCTTGTCCGCGATCACCAGCGACCCGCTGTCCCAGTCCCCGCGTACCCCTCGCCGGATCAGCGGCTGGTGCGTCTGCACCCGGCTGAAGTGCTCCCCGTCCCGGCTCACCGCCAGCCGGATGTCCGCGCAGTACATGCCGAACCGTCCGGTGCCGTTGGGTACGTACCAGCCGTATTCGTAGGCCATCACGTACTGCCCCGCGTAGGGCGCCAGCATCAGGTAGTGGTTCTCCTGCTCCGTGCTGTCGTTCGGATGCAGCACCGGGTTGTCCGCGCTCGCCGTCAGGTGCTCCATGTCCGGTCCAAAGGCAATGTGCTTCACCCGCACCCGCTCCGGCCCGTGCTTGTTGTTCGGCAACACCGCCTGCCAGATCATCTTCCAGCGCCGGCTGGCATCGGCCTCTTGCTCGTCCTTGATCAGCGCCACGATGTCCGGCGCGCCCCCGTCCCACTCCGGCAGGTCGATCTGCGCTTCCTCGGTCCAGTGAATCCCATCCGGCGAGTACCCCGCCCGGATCATCCGCGCCCGCGGCGGCCCTTTCACGATCATCTTGTAACGCCGGGCCGGGTCGTCCTCCTCCACGTCCTTCACCACCGGGCCCCAGCCCCGCAGGCAGATGTTGTTGTCGCTGCGCCCCCGGTACTCGTGCAGGCCGAGCTTCGGCTTCTCCCAGTGCACCCCGTCATCGCTGACGGCATACCCCGTGTTCCACCAGCGCTCCACCCCCACGTCCTTGCCCGCGTACCAGCACTTGAACAGGCGCGCCTCCTCGTCATAGAGCACCGTCCGCCCCTCCCACGGCCGCGCCTGCAGGGAGTCCCACTCGTGGTGATCCCCCACCGGCAACACCGGGTTGTTCGGATGCTTCTCCGCCTCGCACACCGCCTGCACCACGTTCTGCCGAGACTCCACATCCGCCAGGTCCAGGAACACCACGCGCCGCTCACGCATCGTCGTCATAGCAGGCTGATCCCATGCAACCGCGCCGCCCCGTACAGGTTCACCCGCAGCCGCACCGTGTCCCGGTGCAAATCGGCCAGCACCCGCTCCCGCCACCTCACCGGCTCCCGCAGCCCGTCGCGATGCAACGGCTCGCAGTCGTCCTTCGTGAACCCCGCCAGCGCGTCATCCCCGTCCGCCGGCAGCACCTCCACGTCCGCAAAGCTGCGCATCTGCTGCACGTGGCTCACGTTCAGCGCCAGCCGCCCGTCCCGCTCGTCGATCCGCAGCGGCTCCGTCACCACCCAGCCCGGAGTCTCCCGGTCCGTCGTTTCCAGGCACGTCAGCCGGTCCTTCGGCAGCGTCGCCAGCCCCATCCGCGACACCCGGTTCGACCCGACCTCCCCCGTGCCAATCCAGTGCGAGTGCTCCGGAACGTTGCCGGCGGGCCACTGCGTCCATTCCTCGCCGTTGCCCACGTAGAAGAACCACAGCCGGTCGTCGTGCTCCACGACCTTGTCGCTCAGCATCAGCGCCCCCGCGTCCCAGGTCCCCCTGGGGCCCCGCGCAATCAGCGGCTGGTGCGGCTGTATCCGTGTGTAGTGATCCCCGTCCCGGCTCACCGCCAGCCGGATGTCGGAGCAGAACATCCCGTGCACGCCCGTCCGGTTCGGCGCATACCACCCGTACTCGTACGGCATCACGTACTGCCCCGCGTACGGCGCCAGCGCCAGGTAGTGGTTCTCCTGCTCCATCCCGTCGATCGGATCCAGGATCGGGTTATCCGCAATTGCCGTCAGCTTCTCCACGTCCGGCCCGCAGGCCAGGTACTTGGTCCGCACCATTGGCGGCCCCGGCTTGTTGCTCGGACCCAGCCCCTGCCACACCATCTTGAACCGGCGATCTGGATCCGGATCCTGGTCGTCCTTGATCAGCACCACGATGTCCGGATCCGGCACGTACCACTCCGGCAGCAGGATCGACGCCTCGTCGGTCCAGTGCACCCCGTCCGGCGAAACGCTGATCCAGCAGTCGTCCGGCCGCTCGTTGCTCTTCACGATCATCTTGTAGCGGCGGCTCGGGACGTCGTCCAGGTCCTTGACCAGCGGTCCCCAGCCCTGCCGGCAAACGTTGTTGTCGCTACGGCCCCGGTACTCGTGCAGCCCCAGCTTCGGCTTCTCCCAATGCACCCCGTCGTCGCTGATCGCGTACCCCGTCCACCACCAGCGCGCCATGCTCAGGTCGCTGCCCGCGTACCAGCACTTGAAAAGCCGCTCGTCCTCGTCGTACAGGATCGTCCGGCCTTCCCACGGCCGCGCCTGCATCCCGTCCCACTCGTGCATGTCCCCCAGCGGCAGCACCGGGTTATCCGCATGCTTCTCCGCCAGGCACACCGCCTGCACCACCCCGTGCAGCGACTGCACATCGTCCAGGTCCAAAAACAACAGCCGCGACTCGGGCGCCAGCAGACGCGCTTCGCTGTCTGGCACGTGAGCGTCCTCTCTGCTCGTTGCCATCGGCTGGCCTTGCGCCTTCAACGCACTTGCCTCGCCACCGCCCGCCGGGATTCACCATATAGCTTCAACCGTGCTCCCGTCATGCCAGGCCAGAGCAAACGGCGGGCCGCGCTCCTCTTTGGTGGTGCCAGGGCCAAGCCTGCGTCGTTGTGATCTTGCATTTTGAACGCCGTGGCCGTGGGTTGGGGCCGTCGGGACTTCGGGCGCCGCCACCTGCCGCCCACCGTTGGCCGGTGCCGGGCAAGCGCCACCCGCCGGCCCAACGCGATTCCCATCCGCGACACGACAATCCCGTAACCGGGGCCTCCGAGTGCATTTGACACCCGATATTTCGACCTTGCAGCATCAAGCGTGGAGGCTGTTTATGGTGTCGTGGCCGATTGGCGGCCGCCCGTGCACAGCAGCCCACGGGAGGTAGGCGATGGCATTCAAGCAACTCAGGCACCCAGTCTCACGACGCCGGGCGATTGCCCTGCTCGGCGGCAGCGCGGCTGCCGTTGCCTTGGCGGCCTGTGGCGAGACCCAGGTCGTCACCAAGGAAGTCCCGGTCGAGAAGACGGTGATCAAGGAAGTCCCGGTCGAGAAGATCGTCCGTGAGACCGAGGTCAAGGAAGTCCCGGTCGAAAAGATCGTGACCCAGCAGGTCGACCGTGTCGTTACAAAGACGGTTGAGGTCGAAAAGGTCGTCGAGGTCGAAAAGGTCGTAACGCAGACGGTCGAGGTCGAAAAGGTCGTGGAGAAGGTCGTCGAGAAAGTCGTGGAGGCTGCACCGGCGCCAATGACCCAGAACTTGCTGTTCCAGACCGACCATACGTCCGGTCCGCGTGGGGCGGCGGTCGATTGGGCCCTGGAGCGGTTCTCCACGCAGTTTCCACACATCGTGGTTCGCTACGTCCCCGCGCCGACCCAGGTTGAAATCGTGTACGGCGCCATGGTCGCGGCCGGTTCAACGCCGGAAGCCGCCCTGATGAGCGGCTGGTTCGCGGCGCAGTGGTATACGGCCGACGCCTTTGTGAACATCGACGACTTTCTGGCCAAGCAGGACGACTACAACCCCGAGGACTGGTACTACCCCGGCGATTCGTCCGGCGTGGATTTCGCCGACACCGTGCCCTACGGCCACCTCGGCGGTCTGCGTGGCAAGCAGTACGGCATGCCCTACCAGGGGAACACCAACGGGCAGCACATCAACCTGCAGCTCATGGAAGAAGCCGGGATCCAATGGCCGACGCCCGGGAGCTGGCATCTCGAGCAGGGATTCCTGGACGACCTGATCAAGGCCACCGATCCTGAAGCCGGAACCTTTGGCATCGAGGTTGGCGGCGGCAACGGCGGCTCCTGGACGCAGTGGAACCCCTGGGGCTGGGCGTTGGCCGACGATCCGAGCATCATGTACCGCAGCGCCGACGGCATGCGCACCACCTGCTGGGACTCCGGCGCCGATCGGGGCGTGCGGCTGGCGGTGGACATGATCGCCGTACATGGGGTGTCGCCGAAGCTGGGCGAAAGTCGCGAATTGGCCGGTGAGTTCCGCGACCTGTTCTCGGCCGGCAAGCTGCTCACCGCACGCAACGGCGGAGCCGTCGGCAGCACGATCGGCCGTGTCGCCGGTCGCTTCCCGTGGTCAATGGCGCCCATGCCCGAGGGGCCGCGCGGCCCCGTGCCGCACGAGATCACCGAGCAGCCGCACATGATCTCCAACACGGCCGCCTTGCGGGACACCGTGGAGGCCTCTGCGCAATTCGTGCTCTTCATGGCCGGACCCGAGGTTCAGGGCCGGATCGCGATCGACCGCGGATCGATGCCCTTGCGCAAGGAGGTGCACGCATCGGCCGAGATGGCCGCCGGGCCGCCCGAACGTCACAACCTGTGGAAGGAGTACCTGGACCAGCCGGACGCTCGCCACCGCCAGATGGCCTATCCGGCCTGGCTGGAGTGGATCAACTCCTGGCGCAACGTGGACGCCGCGCACGCGGGCGACCTGTCGATCGATGATCTGATGGAGCGAAGTCTTGCAAGGGCTGACCGAGTCCTGGAAGACAACGCTGAGGCCTATCAGGATCTGAAGACGTACATCGCGAACGCCTGAGCCTTCGACGGGATTCGCGTCTGACGGACGGGAGGCCGCTCACCCGAGCGGCCTCCCGGTCGCTCAGCCGCAACTGTCTCGCGCCTTAACTCACGTCCCGCGGCGCCGTCCCGAATCTGAACGCGAAAAGCGTGCCGTAGGTGACCTCGATATGCAGGCGCACGCGTTCGCCTTGCACGCGACCCAGCCTCGACTCGCCGCGCCAGCGCACCGGATGATCGATCGCGTCCCCCCGGATCGGATCGCAGTCCTCCAGCGATCGACCGGCAATCGGCGCGGCCTCCGCGCTGCGCAGCCCCACCCGAATCGTGCCGGGTTGATTCAGCCGGGCGTTCACGAACAGCCGCGGCTGCCGGGCCTCGACCGGCTCCGTCACCAACTGGCCCATCTGCCGTCCCGCCACCAGTCCGGCGAAACGGTCGACGCCAAGCCGGAACGACCCGATGGCCGCGATCCGGTGAGCGCGGCCGTGGGCCGACTGCCGGCCCATGTACCAGAACCGCAAGTGCCGGCCCTGCCGGATCGGCGGATTATTGGTCACGTTGATCCAGGTGTCGTCCCACTGCCCGTCGGCTCCAAGGTCCAGGAACGCCTCGCGCCGCGGCCGCAGCCAGCGCACCCCGTCCGGGCTGGAGGCCAGCGTCACCCAGATCTTCTCCACTTCCGTGTCATACAGGTCCACAAACGCCAGGTAGCGGTTCCCGTAGGCGAACGGGCTGATGGAGTAGAACTGCGTCCCGGGCGTATCCCATTCGTCCATCCGCAGCACGTTCTCGAAGTCCGACCAGGACAGAAAATCGGCGCTGCTCGCGCGCGTAATCAGGCGCTTATACGGCATCCGCGAACCCAGCGGCTCGTTCGGGACCTCGGCTTCCGGGTATTGCGGTTTGGACACCGCGCCGGTCACGAACGGACGGCGCGTATACGCGAGATAGCGGCCTGAGACCGGATCCTTCATCGCCGAGTGCCGGTCGCCGGCCTGCGGCATGATCGGGCTGCTCGTTCGCGTCCAGTGAATCCCGTCCGGGCTGAAGAGGCCGTAAATCCCGTTGCCCTCATTGGAGTCGAAGGCGTGGTAGCAGAGCAGCTTGTAGCGCCGCTCCGGAGCGCCCACGTCGTCCACGATCACCCCGTGGGTCTCAAAGGCCCGCAGGCCGGCAACGTCGTGGGGCCAGTACACAATGTTGTTGCGCCGCGAGCCGTGCCATTCCACCGCGTGCAGTTCCGGCTTCTCCCACGTAAGCCCGTCATCCGACACCGCATAGTTGAAAACGTTCCGGTCGGACGCCGCCTCAACGTCGTCGTCAGCGCTGCGATACCAGCACTTGTGGATCCCCTCGTCTTGGTCGTACAGAACCGACGACCAGAGCCCCGCGGCGCGCCCCTCCCAGGGCCGGTCGGCACGAATCACCGGATCGTGGGTACGCCGTTCGGGTCGCGCCAGCACCCGGCGCACGTGCCACCGGGCATCGATCTCCTCGTCGTCCACCAGCAGGTGAAGATCAGGGTCGTACATCGCTCAGCCCCCGCGAATCCGAGGCTCAAAGTCTATCCCGCAAGGGTCCCGAAATTGCACGACTGATTACGCCCGGGCCCTGCCCGTCTTCCGCGCAACCACCACACTCGGCACCAATCTCGTCGGCGGGCACATCGCTCTTCACCCTCTCCGAGGGGAGAGGCAGATTCCGCCGTCCGCGGCGGAAATCGGTGAGGGGTCTTCCGGTCGAAACGTATCCCTTATTCAGACTGCATGTCGGGCTCGGGGCCACGCGCTTGCTCCGGCCCTGATCCTGACGCTCACTGCCCCTGTGCCGCTCTTGCTAGCGTGACTTGGCATTCCTACTGAGCCTGAACTCATCTGTGACAGACGACTTTGACGACCAGTGCCTTCCGCCTCCTCTGCCACCACCCCTAGTCGTCGCCTACGACCCCACCTGGCCCCAGGCCTTCGAAACCGCCAAAGCCAGAATCCTTGAATCCGTCGGCCCCCACATTCAATCCGTCCACCACGTCGGCAGCACCTCCGTCCCCGGCCTCGCCGCCAAGCCCATCATCGACATCCTCGTCGGCGTCCACGACTGGCACGAAGCCCGCGTCACCATCCCACCGCTCGAACGCATCGGCTGGGAATTCCGTGGCCCACGCGGCATCCCCCGCCGCCACTACCTCGTCATACGCCTCCCCGACGGCCGCCGCACCCACCACCTCCACATGCTGGAACTCACCTCAACCCCCTACGCCGACATGCTCGCCTTCCGAAACCACCTCCGAACCAGCCCTGCCGCCGCCACCGACTACGCTGCCCTCAAACGCCAGCTCGCCAGCGGCCCCCAACCTCATCCCGGCGCCTACCAACAGTTCAAGGCACCGTTCATCCAGCGGATCCTTTGCTCCCTTCGAGGATAGGCGCCCTCCACTTCCGCGAGTCATGTGCTTCCGCGCTGCGTGATAATCTCCCCACGCTGTTCGAATCCGAGCCCCGGTAGCCTTGGCGCTGTCTGTGACGCCGACCTTGGGGCCGGAAATCATGGGAGGCGCGACTTTGAGTAACTCATCCAAGGGCATGACTCGCCGGCGACTACTGCGTGCGGGCGGAGGTCTCGGCCTCGGTGCCGCCGGCGCCGCTGTGCTCGCCGCCTGTGGCGAGACGCAGATCGTCGAAGTCGAGAAGATCGTCACCCAGGAAGTAACCGTCGAAAAGGTCGTCACGCAGGAAGTCCCGGTCGACAGAGTCGTCGAAAAGATCGTGACCCAGGAGGTCGCGGTCGAGGTTGAGAAGGTCGTCGAGGTCGAAAGGGTCGTCGAGAAGGTCGTCGAGGTCGAAGCCGCCCCGGCCCCCGTCTCACAGACCTTCGCCTTCGGTACCGACCACACCTCCGGCCCGCGTGGTGCCGCCATGCAGTGGGCCCTTGACCGCTTTGAGCAGGTCTCGCCCCACCTCAACGTCAAGTTCGTGGCTGCGCCCACTGGTACTGACGAGGTCTACGGCGTGCAGTTCGCCTCCGGGAGTCAGCCCGAGGTCGCCCTGATGACCGGCTGGTTCGCCGCCGGCTGGTACGCGGCCGGCGCCTTCGTCCAGGTCGACGACTTGCTCACCAAGCGCGACGACTTCAGTCCGGACGACTTCTTCTACTACCCCGACACGGCCACGCCCAACTTCCAGCACACGCGGCACGATCCGCGAAGCGGAATGCGCGGGCCGTCCTTCGGCATGAACTTCCAGGGCAACATCGAAACCCTGGCCATCAACCTCGATATGGCCGAGTCCCTGGGCATCCCCCAGCCGACCGCCGGCAGCTTCGGGGCCTTCGCCGAGTTCCAGGACGCCCTTCGCATGGCCACCGACCCCGACACCAACACCTTCGGGATCCGGCCAACCGGCTACTGGTTCAGCCTCTTCGCCTCCATCGGCTTTTCCCACGCCACGGATCCACAGCTCATGTGGTACAGCCAGGACGCGACCCGGTCCACCTTCGCCGACTCCGGCGCCGACATCGGCATGCGCACGCTGGCCGATTGGCAGCTGATCGACAAGGTCATCCAGCCCAGCGAGATGAACAAGGAACTGTCCGGCGAGTTCGGCGACCCGTTCTCCGCCGGCAAGAACCTGTTCCGCCAGAGCAACGGCCCGTTCGGATCGCAGGTAGGGCGCATCAAGGACCGCTTCCGCTGGGCCTTGTCGCCGCTTCCTGAGGGTCCCGACGGCCAGCCCGTGCTCCAGCAGTTCAGCGACCAGCCGCACTTGATCACGGCTACCGCCGAAACGCGTGGCAACACCGAAGGCGCCGTGGAGTGGCTCTCGTTCCTCTCGGGCACCGAGGTCCAGACCCGAATCGCCGTGGACCGTGGCTCGGTCGTCGTTCGCAAGGACGCCGCGGAGTCGCCCGAAATGGCGGCCGGACCGCCCGAAAACCACGCCCAGTTCGTCGAGTGGCTCAACGTCTCCTCGGCCAACCATCCCCAGTTCATGTTCCCCAGCTACATCGAGTGGCACGTCAACAGCCACAGCTCCGCCATTGCCAACCGCGTCTGGCTCGGCGAGCTGACCGTCGACGAAGCCATCCCCATGATGTACGAGGCTGGCGACGCCATCCTGGCCGAGAACGCCGAGCGCTACGCCGAGCTTCAGGCCTACGTGGGCGCGCGTCCGAACCCCCTCTAGGCGGATGTAGCACCCAGCGTCTTCGCCAGGGCCCGTCCACCCGGCGGCCCACCCCGGCCAGACCCAACCAGCGGGCGAGGGCTCACCCCCTCGCCCGCTGCGCGTTTCGTTCCTGGTGACAATCGTCCGGCCCCGGCGCCATCGCTCTTAGGCCTGTGACGTTCGTTAGGTCGCGGGAGGTCTCGCCTTGCTAGCCGCCAAAACTCGCCTTGGATCGAATGCCCCGCTGAAACGCCAGGTACTCGTCCTTGGTCATCGGCGCTTCCCACGATGCCAGGATCCCCTGCGCCTCGTCGGCATCGCCGCGCAACAGGTCGATGGCCGTCATCGCCAGCGTCTTGCCCGGATTCAGATAGGCCGCCACAGGATCCGCAATCGTCCAGTCCCGGCCGTGCCCTTGACCCGATGCTCCCGCCATCGACGGCTGCACCGTGGGAACAAGATGACTCACGTCGCCTGTATCGGTGCAGGCCCCACTGTGGCCCCGGTATCCCAGGCACCCTTCGCCAAAGAACCGCTCGACGTTGGGGGTCATGAGATCCACCAGGGACTGGTGGTTGCGCAGCGGAAGATAGCCGGGATTCGTGTCCACGACGGCGCGTGCGCCGATCGCCATCGCGCCGGCGCTGACGCAGCGGTCCACTACCTCGCTGGCTTTCTGAATCGCGTCCGCCGTCTTACCTCGGACGTTCATCTCAAGCACCACCTCGGAGGGAACCACGTTTACCAGGTCGCCGCCCCGCGAAATGATGTGATGAACGCGCACGCCGTCGTCCTCGCGGAAGATCTCGCGTTGGGCGTCAATGGCGTCCATGGCTAGCGTCGCCGCCTTCAAGGCATTGACGCCATCCCATGGATTGCCCACATGCGCCGCTTTGCCATGAAACTCGACCGTCTTAGCTATCAGACCGTTCATCGACTCCCATATTTCGACCGCCCTTTCGTCGTCCATGGGTGCGCTGGTGTGGATCATCATCGCGAGGTCGACATCGTCGAACTCGCCGAGTCTGATGAGTTCCGGTTTACCCCCGATGAACTCGATGACACCGTCATCGATGAGCTGCTTGCGAAAGGCCAGCTCCACGAACTCCTCCGCTGGCACGGCAAAGAAGACAATTCGGCCCGACAGTTCGGATAGGACACGATCGTCCGTCAGTCCTGTGGCGGCGGCCATCAGGCCGGCAATCTGGGCATTGTGGCCGCAGGCATGGGCGGCATGAGACTCGGAATCCGCGTGCGGGTGCCCGGGTACGACGATTGCGTCAAGCTCGCCCATCAGGCAGACCGTCGGCCCTGGCCGCCCGGTATCCAGGACTGCCTTCACCCCGGTTACGGCCAGGCCCGCGCGGTGCGGCAATTTCAGTCGTGTAAACCAATCCTGCACTCTGGCTGACGTTGCATGCTCTTTGAATCCAAGCTCTGGCTCGTGAAGGATCTCCTCCCCGAGCGCGAATAAGGCATCGCGCTCGGCCTCGATGCGATCGTCGACGATTTGCTTGATTCCGTCGATACGGCTCATCTCTGCCTCCGCTCATTTGCATGGGCGCCTTGGTTGCGAGGCGCGCTGCGACGACCGCATCCGGTCGTCGCCCTCTCCCGGATCCCCGACTGGCTGTGTTTGGCGAGACACGGCCGCCGTCCGAACGGCAGCTGTGAACTCAAGCATGCGCGCCCCGGCCTCCGGCTCGCAGGGCGTAGGCGCGCCGCCCTGCGCCGCGCGGATGAACGCGTCGGCAAGCAGGGCATAAGGGTCCACCATCGCACCGCTGCTGAAATCCACGGTCCAGTCCCGGCTCTCCGGCAGGGGTGGATTCGCGGCGTGGCACGTGACGGCCGCAGACCCGCTGGCAACCGGCTCGGTTATCAGCCAGCCCGCGCTGCCGTACACCGAAAAAGTCCCGAGCCCCGGATGCTCCGGCAGGGTGTATCCCGTCAGGAGCGTCCCGAAACCCCCTCCGCTGAGCCGGAACGACACGGCATCCGTGTCATCCACGTCGAACGGTTCGCCATGCACCTTCCCGGCGAAGGCCGTCACCTCGGTGAATTCTTGGCCGGTCACTGCGCGAATGAGGTCCACCGTGTGGCAGCCCAGGAAATTGAGCCAGCCGCCGCCCCGTGCACGCGAGAACAACCAGCCACCGCCAAACGTCCGCCAGCCTTTGACGAGACGGTCACGGGCGACGAATACGGCGTTCACCGCCCACACGTCGCCGATCCGCCCGCTTCGAACAAGCTCCCCGGCATATCGAAGGTGCGGCGACATGCGGTTGGCGAACGCGCAGACGAATTGCAGGCCGCGCGATCGGGCGGTCGCGGCGAGCCTTGCCAGATCGCTCGCGGCCACCGCGCCGGGCTTCTCGTACAGGACGTGGCTTCCGGCCTCCAGGGCTACCGCACAGGCGTCGGGCGTCCGCGGCGGTTCCAGCGTGATCACGGCGACCTCTGGTCGAAACGTCTCGAATAACGCCTCCGGCGAAGGCAATACGGCCGCGAGTCGATCGCCGAACAGCGCACGCGCTTCCGCCTCGCTTTCGCCGGACGGGTCGCTCAGGTAGACCTTCGCAACATCGTCGCGGGCGGCGAGCCGTGACATCCATCCCGATACGTGCCACGCCGTTGGCTCAACGATGAGAGCAACAGCAACCGGTTTCAAGCTTCCACCCAACCGCCTACCGGATCGCGTCCCGCGTCGCGCTGCCAGCGGACCAGCGGGTGGCCGCGGTATTCCTGCGGAAGGTGGACCCGACGCCCGGTCACATGCGACTCCCAGGCGGCAAACACCATCTCCTGAGCCGCCCGCCCCTGCCTGCCGCTGGACGCGTGGTCCCGATCCTCCCGGATGGCCTCGACCATCTCCCTATACATGCCCACCAGCGGACGGAGCAGAGCCTCGCGTCGATCGATTGGGTGTCCATCGGCGCCAAACTCCTCGGCGGGTACCGCAATACGCTCGTAGCTGTGCCCCAGGGCCGGGGTCATGTACGGTCCTCGGAATCTCCAGATCGAGTACGGAATCTCGCCGCGGATGATCACCTGACCTTCGCTGCCGATCAGATCGATACCTGAGCCAAGCCCCTTGAACGGCAGATGCGGCCACTGACCTAGTAGGGATCGAATCAGCACGCCATTGGCGGCCCCAAATCGAATGTCCGCTTTATCGCCGAGGAGTGGTCCTTCCTCGCGTTGGTCCGGCCGACCTTCGTCGCTGCTGAGGTGAACATCATCCAGGCCGGCCAGCCGGCCGCCGGCAGTAAAGTCGGCCGTGCACCATTCAACATCTCCAACGAAGATGCGAGCCCAATCGAAAAAGTGCGTACCGACTTCCATCAGCTCGTAGGCGGCGGTCCGTCCGCTGGTGAAGTGAATCTCGATGGCTATCAGCTCTCCAAACCCCCAGCTTTCCTCCATGAGGGTCTTGGCCACGGCATTGAATGGGCTGACGCGCCGTTGGTGATTGATCGCCAGCTTCACGCCCGCGTCGTCGCACGCGTCAACCATGCGGTCGCAGTCGCAGAGGGTCAGCGCCATGGGCTTCTCGCACAGCACGTGCACGCCGGCCTCGGCCGCTTCCAGCGTTGGCTCGACATGATGCGGTCCCTGCGTGGCTACGATCGCCATGTCCAGGTTGGCTCGGCGGCACATCTCGCCGCAGCTGGCGTACCGATCAAAGGGTCCGTAGCGAGTACTGAACGCCTCGGCCGCCTCCGGGCGAATATCGGCCACGGCAACGAGGTCTATGTCATCCGCCCACAGCAGAGCCTCCGCATGATTCCCCGCCATCTGGCCGCAGCCCGCAATTCCGACTCGAAACGGCGCCATACAGCTACCCTTTGATTCCGGTTAGCGCCACGCCCCTGATGAACGTGCGCTGCGTAAAGAAAAACACGATCACAATTGGCAGCATGGCCGCTGTTGATGCGGCCATCATCAACTCCCAAAACGTGCCGCTGTATTGCGACACGAAGAATCGCAGCCCTAACGCTACCGTGAAGTTCTCCATTGAACTCAGGTAGATCAGCGGATCGAGGAATTCGTTCCAATGCGCAATGAACGCAAACAGGGCAACGGTAGCGACGGCCGGCTTCGAGAGCGGAATTGCAATCTGCCAGAAAATCCGAAACGAGTTCGCTCCGTCGATTCGCGCCGCTTCGTCCAGCTCAAGTGGCAGCGTCAAGAAGAACTGGCGAAGCAGAAAGACCGAAAAGGCGCTTCCAAACAGGCTCGGAACGATCAGCGGGAAGAGTGTGTCGATCCAGCCGATGCTCCGAAATAGCAGGAATGTTGGGAGCAGCGTCACATGTTTGGGAAGCATCATCGTCGCGAGCACGAGCAGAAACAGGAAACCCCGCCCGCGAAATCTGAATCTCGCGAATCCAAACGCAACCAGAGCTGAACTGAACGTGAGTCCTATGGTTGCTGTGAACGTGACGATGGCCGTATTCAGGAAGAATCGACCAAACGGCAACGCATTCCAGAAGTCGGGATAGTTCACCCAGTGTATCGGCCAGGGAAATATGATGGCTGGAACTGAGAAAATATCCTGGGGCCGCATCAGCGATGAACGTACCATCCACAGAAACGGAATCACAAAGAACGCGCTGCCACCGATTAGGACTACGTATATGATCGTATATTGAACGACTCGCCAGGTACGGTAGTACTTTGGTCGGATGCGTACCGACTCTTGATCCCGGTGAGGTCCGTCCTGGACGTTCACCGAACGTGTCTGCACGCTCACCGTATCTCGCCTTCGTAGTAGACCCAGCGTCGGGCCATCAGAACCTGGGCGATAGTGAAGACCAGCACAATAACGAATAGGAGCCACGCCAGGGCGGACGCATAGCCGAGCCGTAAGGCCACAAATGCCTTGTTATAGAGATGTAGGACGAAGAATAACGTGGCGTCGCCCGGCCCTCCCGCGGTGATGATAAAGGCGTTGGTGAAGACTTGGAACGATCCAACGATCTGGATTATTAGAACGAAGAAGATTGCCGGCGTCATCATTGGAATAGTGATGTGCCACAATCGGCGCGCGCGACCCGCGCCATCGATGGACGCGGACTCATAGAGACTCTCGGGGATTCCCTGTAAGGCGGCCAGGAAAATTACAATAGTGCTCCCCATACCCCAGAGACTAATGATTATCAGCGCGGGCATCGCGAAGCGCGTGTCCGCCAGCCACTGTGGTCCCTCCAGGCCAAATAGCCCCAGAAAGTTGTTCAGCAGCCCAAATCGCGAATTGAACACCCACGACCACACAATGGCCGTCGCCACGCTGGCCGTGACTGAAGGCAGGTAATACATCGTTCGAAAGAGCGCCTGGCCCCAGACCTTCTGGTTGAGCATCAGCGCCACGCCAAAGGCCATCGCCATGCCGAGCGGTATGTGCCCGGCCATGTAATACACCGTGTTCCAGAGGGACCTCCAGACTTTCGGATCGCCTGCAAACATTTCATCGTAATTTTCGAAACCGATGAACTCCGGGGGTGCCACAAATTCAAAGCGCGTGAAACTGAGCGCCAGCGATGCAAATGTCGGCCCGACAATGAACAGCACCAGGCCGATCATGAACGGCGAAATGAAAACGTATGGTTCTACGTCACGCCATCGCATGCGCGGAGGCCGCATCAAGCACCTCGTTCAGTTGAACGGTCGTCACAAGCGTCTGGGTTGGCGCGGCCCGTCGATCGTTACCCACGGTGGGGCTCTCTCGGCGGGCCGCGCCAGACCGTCTACTGCGACAGGATCTGATCTCCGTTCGTGATCATGTTCTCGATGGCCTGGTCCAGCGTCAATTCGCCGGTCAGTGCGGGTGTGATGTGATTGCCGATCTCTCGGAACCACTCCAACCAATTGGAAGTCACGTACTTCAAGTCCGTGGCTTCATCACGCGCAACTGGCACTAGGTCAAGCGACGCCGGCGGAGGATCGCCGGCTAGGTAGTTGTTCAAGAGCGCCTCGCGCGTTCCCGGCGGATAGATCTGGTTGTCGGCGACAAACACAGCCGCATCCTGATCCGTCAGGAACTTGATCACCGTCCACGTAGCCTCAACTTCGCCCGCCTGGGTGACACCCGACCATGCCACCTGGTTATAGATGTGGCTGCGAATGCCGGTCTGGGCATTCGTGGGCCGTAGGAAGAGGTCCCAGTCGAACTTGTCGCCGATCTGCGTGCGTCCAAACGGTATGTAGCCGGCGTGTCGATAGAAAAGCCCAACAGTGCCGGTCGCGAACACCGCGTCCTGGTTGCCCAGGCTCTGATCGCCAACCGGGAACGCGACGTCATGCTTCGTATACATGTCCGTGAGGAACTGCAGTCCGGCTCTCGCCTCTTCCGTGTCGAGCGTTGTGTGAAGTCCGTCGTCGCTCAGATAGTCGCCGCCCGCGCCCCGCACGAACGAAAGATAGTGCGACTCCCAATTCGGCGGCGCGTGATGTCCCCACTCGTTGGTTTCTTGGTCCCGAAGCTGCATCGCGCGTTCCAGGTACTCGTCCCACGTCCAGTCGGCAGTGGGCGCGGGTACGCCTTTGCGATCCAGCATGGTGATGTTGTAGAAGCCCATTTGCGCGACTTCCAGGAATGGCAGCCCATAGATGGCGGCGCCTTGCTTGAGTCCCGAAGCGAGCGGATAGTAAATGCCGAGATCAACGCCATCCTTTTCGATAAACGGCGTGAGATCCGTCCATATTTCCTGCGCTTTGAGGATCGTCCAGCCGGCCGTGTCCTTGATGTTCGGAGGATCGCCGGCCGCTACGCGAATGAAGAATGTATCCGTCGAGTTCGTCGTCGGCTTATGATCCATGATGATGTTCGGGTGATGCTCGGCCAGTCGCTCTGACACGTAGAGCATCCATGCCCGGTGCGGCTGACGCCGCGGGATTCCCACGTACGGCGTCATGATCTCGACCCGCTGAAGCTGCGCCTGCGGTGCCGCCTCCACCACCCGCTCGACGATCTTCTCGACCTCGACCGTCTGGGTCACGACCTTCTCGACCTCGACGACCTTCTCGACCTCAACGGTCTTGGTGACGACGCGATCGACCTGCTGGGTCACGACCTTCTCAACCGGGACTTCCCTGACTTCGGTCTCACGGACGATCTTCTCGACCGGAACTTCCTTGATGACCGTTTCCTTGACCGGAACTTCCCTGGTGACGACCTGGGTCTCGCCACACGCGGCCAGGACGACGGCGGCCGTTCCGCCTCCGAACGCAGCCAGCGCCCGGCGTCGAGAGATGTTCATCTTGCCTTGCGACTGATCCATCGCAGTCCTCCCGGCAACCAGAGCGGAGGACCGACACCACACCGGCACAGTCCTTGATCCGCTGTAGCTATTCGTTAATCATGTGCACGAAGTATATGGGCCCAGACTATTCGATGACAAATAGGCTTGCATCTCGGCTACGGATGTGACTCGCTCGGGCGCAATCAGTTGAGGACTGGGCTCAATGCCGTGCCAGTCCCGGGCGCTGGAGACCTGCGGAGCATGCTGCCCGAACGCGCAATCTCTCGACGGCCTGGGCGCGTGGCTGCCCAAGCTGAATGGTGAGCAGACTCACAAACTCGATCCTCAATACCCAGGTGCCCCTCCGCGACGAACAAGATCCAGGCCAGGCCCTCGACTTGGCCGTCGAAGCCGACGACACCGTCCTGGCCGCCGGAGCCCGCTTCCCCAAGACCGACAACGTCTGAGACACCTACACTCGCTACCCAGTCGTCAGGCCCGCGCCCCTTGACTGGGCGCGCGGGCCTCTAGGGAGAGTCATGCCGTGAGCGACCAACCCGAAAACGCGCGTCGCCCCAACATCCTCATCGTCCTCTGCGACCAACTCCAACGCGACTTCGTCGGCACCTACGGCCATCCCCTCGCCCACACCCCCAACATCGACCGCCTGGCCGCCCGCGGCGTCAAGCTTGCGCACGCCTACGTGCCCAAGCCCCAGTGCGCCCCCGCGCGCGCCTCCATGTTCACCGGCCGCTACCCCCACCAGCATCAGTTGCTGATGAACAACGCCGCGATCAGCTGGCAGACCCCCATTGGCCCCCTCGCCAACCGGCCCGCCCTGCCCGAATCCGTCCCCTCCCTCGGCCAGGCCTTCCAGGCCGCAGGCTACCGCCTCGGCTACACCGGCCCCTGGCACATGGGCAACGACGAAACCCCCCAGCACGGCTTCACCGACTTCTGGCGAACCTACCGCTACTGGCAAGACGGCCGCGACTATTACGTCCAGTACCTGGAAGAGCTCGGCCTGGACCAGCTATTCCACGACGAACACCAGCGCGCCAACATGGCCCGCGCCGCCCGCACCGACCACGCCCAGCCGTCCATGGCCACCCAGATCCCAACGGAGCACACCCGCACCGCCTGGGCCGTCAGTCAGACCCTGGAGTTCCTGGATAGCGCCGATACCCGTCCCTGGCTCTTCTGCTGCTCCATCAAGGACCCCCATCCACCCGTCCTGCCGCCCCCCGAATTCGCCGACCTCGTCTCACCCCACGACGTCCAGTTTGTCCCCTCCTGGATCGACGACCTCTCGGACAAACCCGCCCTCCAGCGCGACTCCGCCAGCGTCCGCTGGACCTCCTACATGACCGACGACCAGTGGCGCCAGTACATCGCCCACTACCACGGCCTCAACGCCCACATCGACACCGAAGTCGGCCGCCTTCTGCAAGGCCTCGACCAGCGCGGCCTCACCGCCAACACCCTCGTCATTTTTCTCTCCGACCACGGCGAAATGATGGGCTCCCACCACATGGCCCACAAGGGCCCCTACATGTACGAAGACGTCTACGCCATCCCCTTCATCGCCCACTGGCCCGGCCATATCGAAGGCGGCCGCACCCATCCCGATCTCTTCTCCACCGTCGACTTCGCCGCAACCCTCGGTGCCCTCGCTGGCGTCCCCGTCGATGCCGGCGCCGGCCTTGACCAGTCTGCCCTGCTAACCCACGGCCAACCCGGCCCCCGCGATGCCATTTTCGCCGAGTTCTACGGCCAGGGCTCAGAAGCCGAACGCGGCCTCATGGCCATCAAATCCATCCGCACCCACGACTGGAAACTCAACATCTACCTCAACGACCGCTCCGAGCTCTACCACCTCGCCACCGACCCCCACGAACTCACCAACCTCATCGACCACCCCCAACACCAATCCACCAGGTGCGAACTAGGCGAACGCATCGTGAATTGGCTCCACGAAACCAACGACCCCCTAACCCAGATCTTCGCCAACGAAATCGCATCCACCTAGCCAGTCACAACCGAACCCGACGCCGTACCGTTCGTGGTGAGCCGGGCGGGTGTACCCACCCGCCCGTGTCGAACCACACCCCCCACCCCGCCCCGATCCCGTCTGTCGTAGGGGCGGGTCCCCGACCCGCCCGTCTTCCGCGCAACCATCGTCCCCTCCCCGTTCGTGGTGAGCCGGGCGGGTGTACCCACCCGCCCGTGTCGAACCACACCCCCAGCCACCCAACCCCCGCAGTCAGCCTGCCGCTCTTCACCCTCTCCAAGGGGAGAGGCAGGTTCGGCCGTCCGCGGCCGAAACCGGTGAGGGGTCCGCGGGTCTACCAAGCGGCGGTGCACCCCGTCATCCCGTCGTCCCCAGCCGGGATCCAGTCTTACTCCCCTCTCACTTCTCTCCCCTCTAACCTCTCCCCTTCCCCGGAACAAACATCCCATGCGGCTGCCCAACCACCAGCTCGCCACCCTCGCTAAACCCCTCCGGCCGATCCGCCAGCTCCTCCGCTAACCGCCCCCGCCACCACCCAAGATCGACGTCTGGAGAGACCTCTGAATTCCGTTGTGCTTCTGTCTCCCCAAAGCGCGGCGCCTCTTCACCCTCTCCTGGGGGAGAGGCAGATTCCGCCGTCCGCGGCGGAAATCGGTGAGGGGTCTTCCGCGCACCCACCCCCGGCTCACCCAAAACGCTCGTCGCAGCCAGATCCCGCTCCTCATTCGGATCCTCCACCACGTCAAACAAATGCTCCTCACCCGTCTGGCTGAACCAGATGTACTTATGCCGCTCATTCACAATCCAGTGGTTGCCGTCCGCCTCCCGGTACTGCCCCGCGTGCTCCCCGTGCAGCACGTCGCGCCATTCCGGCGACTCCCCGCGCATCCACGGCAGCAGGCTCCGACCCGTCACCGATGCCGGAATCTCGCAGCCCGCCGCATCCAGCAGCGTCGGCATCACGTCCTGCAGCCCCACCGGCGCCGCCACCTCCACCTGCCTGGGGAATCCCATCGACTGCGGCGCCCGCGCCAGGAACGGCACCCGCACCGACGCCTCGTATGGCCACGTCTTGGCGAACAGGTGATGATCGCCCAGCATCTCCCCGTGATCCGACACAAACATGATGAACGTGTCGTACAGCAGGCCTTTGTCCCGCATGTACTGGAACAACCGGTTCAGCTGCATGTCCACGTGATTCACCAGCCCGTAGTAGCCCGCCCGGCAGTGGTGCATCGGCGCCGGATCCAGGTGCAGGCGCCGGCTCCATCGCTCCATGTCCTCGGAGAGCTCGGGATCCATCCCGCGCCGCGGCCCCTGGAACTCCGGAACCCAGTCCCCAATCACCGGTTCCGGCAGGTCCATGCGCTCGTACCGGTCAAAGAAGAACGCCGGCGGCGTAAACGGCGGATGCGGATCCATGAACGAGACATTCAGGAAAAACGGCGCCGTCGGATCGCGCGTTTCCAGGAAGTCGATCGCTCGCGACACCGTCCAGAACGCCAGCGTCTTTTCCTCCGGCAGATGCGTCGGACGTCCGATCCATCCGTTCGAGGGCGCTCCATTCGCCATCGCCCAGCGGTGCGGCGGAGCCTCGCCCCGCAGCCACGTCAGGTAATCGTTGTCCCGGCCGCGCGAGCTTTCGGCCAGGTCCATCGCCTCAAACCCAAAGCGCCGCCGCGTCGGCTGCAGGTGCAGCTTGCCGCACAGGTGCGTCTCGTAGCCCGCGTCGCGCAACTGGCCCGCCAGCGTCGCCGGCGGATCCCATTCCGGGTGCCCGGTCATCCCCACCATCCCGTTCGCCGATGGCGCCTGCCCCGACATCAGCACCCGCCGAGCCGGAACGCACGACGGACACTCCGTATAGCCCCGCCGGAAATGCGTCCCCGAAGCCCCAATCCAATCCATCGCCGGCGTCTCCAGCACCGCATGCCCATCCAACCCCAGCGCATCCCCGCGCTGCTGATCCGTCACCACCAACAACACATTCGGCCGCCCCTCACCCATCACCCCCACTCCCTTCCATCTCCATCCTCACCACACCTCACCCCACAGACTCTAAACCGAGAACTCACCCGCCGCGGACGCACCCCGCCCCTCCTTCGTAGGGGCGGCGTCTCTGACCCGCCCGTCTTCCGCGCAACCACCGTCCCCTACCCGTTCGTGGTGAGCCGGTTCGGAGTCCGTCGGAGAACCGTGTCGAACCACACCCCCAACCACCCAACCCCTCAGTCAGCCCACCGCTCTTCACGCTCTCCAAGGGGAGAGGCAGAACCTGTCCTGAGCTTGCCGAAGGGTTCCGGCGTCTTAGGCGGAAATCGGTGATGGGTCTTCCGTTCGAGGTGCCGCGTATGTTCGAGGTGCGCGTGCCCTGCGCTTGTCGAAGAAAACCTCGCCTTCTTCCTCTTCTTGCGAGGCCACTCGAAGAGTCCCGCTCCTCCTCTTTCTCACTTCTCTCCCCCCTAACCTCTCCCCTTCCCCGGCACATACCTCTCATGCGGCCGCCCAACCACCAGCCCACCGTCCCGGCTAAACCCCTCCGGCCGATCCGCCAGCTCCTCCGCTAACCGCCCCCGCCACCACCCAAGATCGACCTCTGCAGAGCCCTCGGTATTCCGTAGTCCTCCCATCTCTCCCAGGTCCGCCGCCTCTTCACCCTCTCCTGGGGGAGAGGCAGATTCCGGCGTCTTCGGCGGAAATCGGTGAGGGGTCTTCCGCGCACCCACCCCCGACTCACCTAAAACGCTCTTCGCTGCCAGATCCCGCTCCTCATTCGGATCCTCCACCACGTCAAACAGATGCTCCTCGCCCGTCTGGCTGAACCAGATGTACTTATGCCGCTCATTCACAATCCAGTGATTGCCGTCCGCCTCCCGGTACTGCCCCGCGTGCTCCCCGTGCAGCACGTCCCGCCACTCCGGCGTTTCTCCGCGCATCCACGGCAGCAGGCTGCGACCCGTTACCGATGCCGGAATCTCGCAGCCCGCCGCATCCAGCAGCGTCGGCATCACGTCCTGCAGCCCCACCGGCGCCGCCACCTCCACCTGGCTGGGGAACCCCATCGACCGCGGCGCCCGCGCCAGGAACGGCACCCGCACCGACGCCTCGTACGGCCACGTCTTGGCGAACAGGTGGTGATCCCCCAGCATCTCCCCGTGATCCGACACGAACATGATGAACGTGTCATACAGCAGGCCCTTGTCGCACATGTACTGGAACAGCCGGTTCAGTTGCATGTCCACGTGATTCACCAGCCCGTAATACCCCGCCCGGCAGTGGTGCATCGGCGCCGGGTCCAGGTGTAGTCGACGGCTCCAGCGCTCCGTGTCCTCGGAAAGCTCCGGATCCAGCCCCCGCCGGGGTCCGGGAAACTCCGGAACCCAGTCCCCAATCACCGGTTCCGGCAGGTCCATGCGCTCGTACCGGTCAAAGAAGAACGCCGGCGGCGTAAACGGCGGATGCGGGTCCATGAACGACACGTTCAGGAAAAACGGCGCCGTCGGATCGCGTGTTTCCAGGAAATCTATCGCCCGCGACACCGTCCAGAACGTCTGCGTCTTTTCCTCTGGCAGATGCGTCGGACGTCCGATCCATCCGTTCGAGGGCGCCCCATGGGCCATGGCCCAGCGGTGCGGCGGCGCCTCGCCGCGCAGCCACGTCAGGTAATCGTTGTCCAGGGTGCGCGAGCTGTTCGCCACGTCCATCGCCTCAAAGCCAAAGCGACGCCGCGTCGGTTGCAGGCCCAGCTTGCCGCTCAGGTGCGTCTCGTAGCCTGCGTCGCGCAACTCGCCCGCCAGCGTCGCCGGCGGATCCCATTCCGGGTGCGCGGTCATCCCCACCATCCCGATCGCCGACGGCGCGTGCCCCGACATCAGCACCCGGCGCGCCGGAGCGCACGACGGATACTCCGAGTACCCCCGCCGGAAATGCGTGCCCGACGCCCCAATCCAATCCATCGCCGGCGTCTCCAGCCACGCATGCCCATCCAACCCCAGCGCATCCCCCCGCTGCTGATCCGTCACCACCAACAACACATTCGGCCGCCCCTCACCCATCACCCCCACTCCCTTCCATCCCAATCCTCACCACACCCCATCCCCCGACTCTAAACCGCTGCCCGTTCGTGGTGAGCCGGGTCGGAGTCTTTCGGAGACCCGAGTCGAACCACACCCACCCACCACCCCACACAGATACCCGGCCCATCCTTCGTAGGGGCGGCGTCTCTGACCCGCCCGTCTTCCGCGCAACCACAGCCCCTTGCCCCGTCCGTGGTGAGCCGCCCTGGTGGCCCAGGCTGTCATGTGGCCCAGGCTGCGCGCAGCCTGGGACCCGCGCTTGATCGCCCCCTACCCCGGCGCTTGCCACCCCCGCCCCGCGGCGTGACCCCACCCTCGCTGCAGAATCCGCCCTAACCCTGCCAACGGGACGCCAATCCATTCGTGGTAAGCCGGGTCGGAGTCTTTGGGAGACTCGTGTCGAACCAACAGACACACCAGTTCCGCGCCATCCGGCCGGTCTTTGATCCGGCGTAAGTTCGCTGAGTGCCGGCAACACTGCGAGCGATACCTTCATCAGAGTGCTTCGCCGGCGCACGTGTCTGCTCGAATATATGTAGAGACAATTCATATCGTGAGCTCACAAAGGCGAGTGAATGTCCGTTTTTGCACGAACTCAGTCGTTCGAATATGATCGCCGAATTCAGTTCAATCAAACTATGAAGGTCCGATATGGGGCGAGTGCTTCGCTATGGCTGTCTCGGCATCGTAGTCGTTGGTGTTCTCCTCATCGTCATCATTGTGCTTGCCTTGGCCAATGCTCCCGAGGAGGAGCAGGTCGTCGTTTCGACTGGCAACCAGACTTCATCGTCAACGGCACAAGCTGGCGCGGCATCGGTTGCACAAGAAGCGCTGCCGTCGATCGGAGCGGCAGCCCGTAAGGGCAACTGGGAAATCACGTTCAAAGCCCAGGAGAAAACGACCGAGATCCAGGGCGGAACTTTCGGAAGCGAGAAAGCACAGGGTGAATTCCGCATTTTGACGCTGAATCTTGCGAATGTCGGCAATCGGTCTTTCCCGCTCAACTCGCACGACTTCTCACTCAACACGCCCGATGGCGTCGAATACAACACGTCCAGCGACGGGCACACGGCCCTCATCGGCGAAGAGTCCGGACCGGAGGTACTCAGCGGTTCCGAGACGATCCAGCCGGGGCTCAGCAAAGATGTCCGAGTAGTGTTTGACGTCCCGCCGAACGCCACGGGGCTGATTCTTGATGTACAGGGCGTGAGGTTCGCGGTGCCAGACTAGCCACCTCGCCGGTGGAACCACCCTGCCCTCGTTGACAGAGCCGCCCCGACTCTGCCAATGGGACGCTAATGCGTTCGTGGTGAGCCGGGCCGGAGTCTTTCGGAGGCCCGTGTCGAACCACACCCACCCGCCACTTCACACGACCACCCGGCCGTTTCTTCGTAGAGCCTGCCCTGAACTTGTCGAATGGGGGCGGCGTCTCAGACCCGCCCGTCTTCATGGAACTGGCCGACATCGTCGCCCGCGAGGGCTACGAGTGGACGCGCAGCGGCTGCACCGTTGAGCCGAAGTTCTGGGACGTGGTCAGCCCGCGCTTCTACGCGCGGGGATTTCTCAGCGGGTAAATTCGCCTTAAAGATCTTTCCTGACCGCGACATACGCAGTCTGGTCGAGGCGCATCGGGAACGCTTTGGGCCCATCAACAACTGAAAGCGCCCTCGCAGAGCGAGGGCGCCGATAGCGCTCTCCGCTACCCACTACCCCAACTGTAGTCGGTCCGGCCACCACCGGCGAGCCATTCCCACCCGCCTCCACTCCCTGAATCCTTCAACCCTGAACTCTGCCCCCGTCCACGCCCGATCCCTCCCGCCAGGCCTTCGTCCGCGACATCCTCTTCGACCTCATCGACCTGCAGGAGTCCATCCTCGAACTCCTCGCCGTCCTCCGCCACCATCAGTGCGCCGAACCGACCGTCCACGGCGGCATATCAGCCCGCCCCGATACTAGGCTCGCGATAGTCCGTGCCCTGCGCGATCACTCTGCATCCCACCGATCGGAGGGCGTGAACGAGATATTCTCCGTCCATAACACATGCGCCGCGGCTCCAGAATTTTCAATGCCTGCTGATCCGCCCCACTCCAGCACGCAAACACACGAATAGCAGGGTGCTCCGGCTCGCTAACATCAGGTGCTGGCCTCGGCTGCTGCAAGTAACACAGCTTCGAATGGAGTCTGCTACATTCACGCACCCTCAATGATCGGCGCCGCTATATGATTTCCCGTCGCGTCTATCTGTTCGCCATTCTCCCCACCGATGATCTACAGCCGACATTCTTCGAGACTGGCGACCTTGCCGAAGACATCAAACATAGCTTAGTACCAACAAGAAGGGTCGAGAGATATACTAGGACATGGCGCATCTCTAAGCCAGTTGAAACACATGGCGGCCGTGTGATCGGCGGGAAGCTAGGTTTTGATGAATCAAGTCAGCGTCAGGCAATAACTTACGACGAGACTGAGCATGATTTTGTGCCGGGAAGCCAGGTGTCGAGAGTCGGTAAGTTCATACACTATGCTGTACACTGTGATCTTCGATATATGGCCGCTGAAGTTAGGCCACCGGATATCAGACCAAATTCGGTAAAGGGGGCAATGCAGGAGTTCATGCAAACAGGATCCCATCCGCTAAACTTAAAAGTAGATTCTGTCTATGATGCGAGGGGCCTATCTACATGGATCCGTGAAGTTGACCGGGTATCTAGTTTCGTTGCAAATATGGAAAGAGCCAATCCAAAGTATAAGAACAAGAGTATCGAGGAGTTGTTCGAAAAGTCCGGTGCAGAAGAGGTCGATGTTTCGGCACGCGCCTCGCAGGACAGCTCTCTGGACATCGTCGACTCGCCATTGCACCTCTACGCTGAATACGCTGAAGATGGCCATGGGCATGTTGATGCGCAAGGAATGATTAGCGCAAATGCAAGCATCTATTTGTCCGGAAGACGTGCAGTTAGTGAAAACTTAGTGATTGAAGAAGATGCTGATATCAAGACGGTAGTTGGCCAGTTGGGGTCATGGATCAACTCAATCCTATCGCGGCTATCATGAGCGATTCGTTCTTGCGAATCACGGCCAGCAAATGGAAGAGCATTCTCTATTGGGATTTTTTAATAGCAGCAGCGTGCGGGATCCTTGTGTCATTGCTGCCGGATGATAGCTCGCTGCAGTCCATGTTCCAAGTGCTCACAATTGCTCAAATCGGGGTAGCGAGTGGTGTGCTTGGATTTACGTTGACAGGAATGTCAATAATGACGGCCACCATGGACGACGATATGCTGGTGTTTTTTGACTCCCATGGTGACGGGATATACGAAGATTTATGGCCGTTTTGGTTTACAGCGACACTGGCAGTAATCGCGGTGCTGTGTGGTTTGGTGTCCGTGGTTGTGTTTTCGGACATGTGTCATTTGGTTCGCCGAATATCAGTCGGTGTTGTATCTTTGTTTGTATGCTATTCCGTCGTTAACGTCCTTCTCATATTTTCGTACTTGGCGGGTTACGCGAGAGATCGTGCCAAGTATTTGAGGATGAAGCGGTAAGAGTGAATTATTCAAATAATCGGATAGTGTAGCTTCTAGAACTTGAGCTCCCATGATTGTGAATATTGAACTCAATCAGCAATGTAATTGCATTCGGGGGGTTCACCTTGTACGCTGAAAGTTTGTCGACCGTCGTAGTTCTCTCGCATCGACTGGTCGAAGGCGATAATGTAGAGAGTAGCACGGGGTCTTGATACCGCAATTGCTCGCGTGGATTGGTTTCCTTCGTGGCCTAGTGATGTATCGTCGGCTCTTGGCACCGATAGATCGAGAATCGGCGAGTCAGCCGTTCACCCGTGACTTTTCGAGTCGGCAACGCCGCCACCATGGCTCGCGCCGTCCACAGCAGATCCATTACCACAATCAATAGCAGACCAACGTTCCACACCTTCAGATCGCCAACGTAAGCCTTCATGCCATAGTGCTTCAGCGTCCTATCCAGCTCGCCCCGCAGGTCCGACCTGGTCAAAGGCGGCTCTCGCACGGGTACGGCGGTCATCGCCGCTCCCCTCTCGTAACGCCCTCATCGCGCCCGCCGCTCCCGTCACGCTGAGCCCGCTCCTTCTCACTCATCTGCCCTCTCACATCTCCCCTTCCCTGCTTCCCTTGAGCGATAGACTGAGCCCGTGCGATCGACCGCCGAACGCAGCGACCAAGCGGCGTCGGCAGATCGGGCGCAGAAGCCAAGCGTCGACCGTGGGGCGGAAGGCACGGCGCACACAGCGCTGGCCGCGGGTCACGCGCTGGCCGGAAGGGACCCGGGATGATTGTCAACGTCAAAGCCAGGTACGCCGACGGCGTGCTCACGCCCCTCGAGCCGCTCGACCTGGACGAAGGCAAAGAGGTGATGGTGTCGATTGAGGACACCGAAGCGGCCGTCAAGGACACGCCACCAGCGGGGCAAGGGTTGGCCTCCCTCGCGGCACGAGTTGCGGAACTCCGCGAGTCCGTTCCCCCGGAAACGTGGGACGGCCTCCCTACTGACCTGGCCAAGAACAAGAAGCACTACCTCTACGGCCATCCCAAGGAAGAAGAAGAGTGAGCGTCGTCTTCGCGGATTCGGGCTACTGGATCGCGTTGTGGAACCCAAGGGATGCGCTCCACCGGCGCTCGATGGCCGCTGCTGACGCCCTGGGAACGTCCGATGTCGTGACGACGCAACTCGTGCTGGTCGAAGCGCTTAACTCAATGGCGGACAAGCCTGAATATCGGCGAACGTTCGCGGCCAGGATGGTTCATGACCTTGAGGCCGATCCCAGCGTCGAGATTGTCCCCCAAACGGACTCGCAGTTTAGGGCCGCCGTAATCCGCTACGCGTCGCGCCCCGACCAGAGTTGGAGCCTCACCGACTGCGCGAGCTTTCTGGTCATGGAGGAGCGGAACATCACCGACGCCCTCGCCTACGACCGCGACTTCGAGCAGGCCGGCTTTAGAGCCCTGCTTCGAGAAAGCAGGGGCTAACACCGACCCTCGCCCTTAGAATCCGCTGCCAACGCCCCTTGACCTCGACAGCACGGCGGCTCTTTACCCTCTCCAAGGGGAGAGGCAGATTCGGGCGTCTGCGGCCGAAATCGGTGAGGGGTCTTCCGTTCCCGCTGTCTCCGCTACCACCGACGCCAACCCAGCAACAACCTAGCCTGACGCGGGCGTGTCTTCTCCCGTCGTGTAGTTACCCAGAGCCTTGGAAGGGTCAAAGAATGCGGGCCAGGACAGACCGAATATTCCTGGGTCTCGTGAGACCGTGGGTGAGCAAGGCCGTCCCGGCCCTGACGCTGGCCCCAAGCCTGCATCCGCAAGGCTTAGCGCGGGCTCCGCGTCATCCGAGCCTACCCAATCGCCCCACCACCACACACCCCAATCGGCATCGATCCAGCCAGCAGCAACCCACCGCCCTCAACCGACTCTTCATCCTTGTTCCAGCAGCTCCCCCATCACCACGTAATCCGAAACGGAATCGACCGCCGCGGCTCCCGCCGGTACACCGCCCCAATCCGGTCATTCACCCGGCAACCCCACGCCTTGATCCCGATCCACGGCCCCGCCGCAAAGCCTGCTAGCGTGAGCGCCCAGCTTCATGAGTCGGGTACCTATCTCGTCATGGCTGAATCTGCGCCATTCGAACAGTGGCTCACGGCCCAGGCATCAACCGTCGATCTCTTCGAAGACGTCCGCGCGGCCAGCGAAGCCCACCGCCGGCAGCATGGCCCGACATGCACGGTGTATCCCACCTCCAGAGCCCCGTTATGGGGCTTGCTCGCCGGCGCAATTGGCGCCCACCGAATCCTCGAAATCGGCACTGGACTCGGCTATAGCACCCTCTGGCTGGCCCACGGCGCGCCAGACGCCCGGGTCACGACAGTCGAGGCCGACCGCGACCACGCCGCGCTCGCTCAGGAAAACGTCCGCAAGGCGGGCTATGCGGACCGAATCAAGATCGTCCATTCGCATGGAATCGACGTCCTCGCCGGCTATGACCATAAGGTTGACATAATCTTCTGCGACTGCGACATCGACGAGTACGGCGACTATCCGGCCCACGCCATGCGGCTGCTTCGAGTCGGCGGCCTACTCATCACCGCAAACCTCTTTGCTGGCTGGTACACACCCGGCATGCCCGGACTCAAGTCCGCAATCGCCTACCGCGACCAGGTCCTCGCCGACGATCGCCTCCACACCACCCTCCTCGGCAGCAACGCCCTCAGCCTCCGAACCCGCTGATCCTCAGAACCGCATCTCCGGCACTCCCCGGCAAACGTCTGCCTGACCACGGGGCTTGGCCACTGCCGGCTCGATGTGCCTAAGGCCATCCAAACCCGTCTACCCCCGAACCCTCGCGCTCGAGTCTGACTCGCCTTGCCTCGCGCTCTCCCTGATCGTACACTATTTGTGTAAGTCCCGCAACCCAGGCCCGAATGCCCGTCATCACCCCCGTCTGCCGCCTCCCCGCCAGTCCGTTGAACGCCAGCCCAATACCCCGACGCGCCGCTGGTCAACTTTCCACGTCTCCGGACACGCCAAAACACACCCCGCGCAGCCTCAAGAGTTTTTTGGAAAAAACTCCTATTGCGCGCGAGGCCCCCATTCCAGGCCTACTCGCCTCCGCCGATGTACCCTCTCCCTCAGGACTTCGACAGCCACCCCCGAAAGTCGGTCCTGCCATGCCAACCCTCGCCCTCACCGGCGGCGCCCCCGCCCGCACCCAGCCCTTCCCCGCCTGGCCCGTCTTCCCCGAGCAGGACATCGCCGCCCTCGCCGACCACCTCCGCGCCGGCGATCGCTCCCACGACGACCCCGTCATCCAGTTCGAGCAGGCCGTCGCCGCCGCCCACGGCGCCCGCTACGGCATCGGCGTCAACAGCGGCACCAGCGCCCTTGAGCTTGCCCTCCAGGCCCTCCGCCTCGACCGCGGCGCCGAGGTCATCGTCTCCCCCATCACCTTCTTCGCCAGCATCTCCGCCATCCTCAACGCCGGCCTCGTCCCCATCTTTGCGGACATCGACCCCGACACCTACAACATCGCCCCCGCCGCCATCCGGTCCGCCATCACCCCCCGCACCGGCGCCATCATGACTGTCCACTTCGGCGGCGTCAGCTGCGACATGCAGGCCATCCTCGCCATCGCCCGGCGCCGCAACCTCGCCATCATCGAGGACGTCTCCCACGCCCACGGCGCTACCTGGAACCACCGCGGCCTCGGCTCCATCGGCGACGCCGGCTGCTTCAGTTGCGGCAGCGGCAAGAACCTCTCCGCCGGCGGTGGAGGCGTCCTGATCACCAACGATCCGGTCATCCACGAACGCGCCAGCGGCTACGGCGAACTCAACCACCCCCGCCGCCAGCGCCGACGCGAACTCACCGGCGCCCGCGAAGCTCGCCCCGCCACCCAGGAGTTCTTCCCGTACTCCTCAGGCAACCGCCGTCTCCACCCCGTCCACGCCGTCCTCGGCCTGCCGCAACTCCAGCGACTCGACGAGCAGACCGCCCGCCGCGACGCCAACGGCCGCTACCTCGCCTCGCTGCTCGACGACATCGACGGCGTCACTCCCCGTCGCCAGGACCCTTTCGCCACCCGCGGCGCCAACCATCTGTTCGTCCTGCGCTACAACGCCCAGGCCTTCGGCGGCCTCTCTCGCGACCTCTTCGTCAAGGCCCTCAACGCCGAGGGCATCCCCTGCCAGACCGAATATCACCGCCCCATGCACCGCGCCGACCTGTTCGCGGACGTCGACGGCGAACTCAGCCGCGTCTGGCCCCGCGCCAACGGCGCCCCCGACATCGACTACGCCGCCATGAGCTGCCCCAGCGCCGAACGCGCCTGCGCCGAGGAAATGGTCACCCTCCCCACCCACGTAACCCTCGACACCCGCGACGGCATGGACCAGATCCTCACCGCCATCGAGAAGATCCAGACCCACCAGTCCGAACTCGCCTCCTACGTATCTGAAACACCTTCGGAGCAATCCCAGTGGTCGATCTCCGGCAGGTAATAACCAACGTGTTGCAGACGCCAAAATCGACCGTCCCCGGCCGTGGTGCTAGCCTCGTTCGACTCCGAAGCACGACCGGTTTGTACATCCGGCAACGCAGGGAGATTCGGCCATGAGCTACCGGCCGCTGGCTGAAGTTCGCAAAGACCTCCGGGTCGAGTGGTACCGCTGCCCCATCGAAGGCGCCAAGCTGCGCGAGCTCTCCCGTCGCAGCGACCTCCAGGGCTGGTTCCAGGCCGGCGGCCACCTGGCGCTCTTTCTCCTCACCGGCGCCATCACCTACGCTTTCTGGCTCCAGCAAATGTGGGTGGGCGTTGTCATCGGGCTCTACTTCCACGGAACCGTGGGATCGTTCTTGCGCGGTGTCGCGAGCCACGAGCTTGTCCACGGCTCCGTCTTCCGAACCAAGTTCCTGAACAAGTTCTTCCTGTACTTTTTCGGCCTCTTGGGCTGGTTCGACTCATTCGACTACGCCAGCAGCCACACCTATCACCACCGCTACACCTTGCACCCCGAGGGCGACCGCGAGGTCCTGCTTCCCCTCAAGCCAACAGTGGGCAAGACCTTCCTGCTCCAGATCTGCACGATCAACCTCTGGACGCAGAAGGGCCGTACCTTCGGCCGAGCTGGCGGCCTCTTTCCCACGATCATTGGCACCTTCCGATCGGCCATATCGACGCCCGGCTCCCCGGACACGTCCAAGTCGGAGTGGTGGAACGCCTTGAATTACGACCAGCCGGACCAGTACCGCCGCTCACTCTGGTGGTCGCGCGCGCAGCTGGTCTACCACGCG
This sequence comes from Chloroflexota bacterium, assembly GCA_026707585.1. GTDB lineage: Bacteria > Chloroflexota > UBA11872 > UBA11872 > UBA11872 > UBA11872. The sequence continues at coordinate 156,770 of JAPOWQ010000040.1, forward strand.
ACGGTCTGGGTGGTATCGATCCTGACCGGCCAGTGGATCTGGATCTTCCTGATCAGCGTCTTTCCCTTCATCGCCAATCTGGCTTCCTACCTGGTCAGCATGCCCCAGCACTGCGGCCTGAGGGACAACGTCGCCGACTTCCGCAAGTGTGTGCGCTCGAACACCTTGATTCCGATCCTCGAGTTCCTCTACTGGCGCATGAACTGGCACCTCGAACACCACATGTACGCCGGCGTCCCCTGCTACAACCTCAAGAAGCTCTACCACGAAGTCGCCCACGACATGCCGGAACCCCGAACCCTCCGCAGCGCCTGGCGCGAAATGCTGGACACCTGGGAACGCCAGCAAACCGACCCGGACTACCAGTACGACACCCCGCTCCCAGCAACCGCGCAGCGCATCCGCGAGGATGAGTCCACCGCGCTGGAGAGTTCCATCGGCGACCTCGCGCCGAAAGGTCTGAAATAGCAGTGCAAAGCGCGACGATTCCGCTGGTTCAAAGACGCTGGGAGGAGAGGCCATGAGCTACCGGCCGCTGGCTGATGTACGCAAGGACCTCCGGGTCGAGTGGTACCGCTGCCCGATCGAGGGCTCGAAACTTCGCGAGCTTTCCCGGCGCAGCGACCTCCAGGGTTGGTACCAGACCGGCGGCCACCTGGCGCTTTTCCTCTTGACCGGCGCACTTACCTATTTCTTCTGGTGGCAGCAGATCTGGGTGGGCGTTGTCGTGGGGCTCTTCCTCCACGGCACTGTTGGGACCTTCTTCCGCGGCATCGCCGCGCATGAACTGGCCCACGGCTCCGTCTTCCGGACCAAGATCCTCAACAAGATCTTCCTCTACCTGTTCAGCCTGCTCAGCTGGTGGGATGTATTCGATTACGCCAGCAGCCACACCTACCACCACCGCTACACCCTGCATCCCGAGGGTGATCGCGAAGTCTTGCTTCCGATCCAGCCGAGGACCGGCAAGACATTCCTGCTCCAGATGTTCACCATGAACATCTGGACGCAGAAAGGACGCACGTTTGGACGCGGCGGCCTGATTCCGCTGATTTTGAACACGATTCGGACGGCCATGGGAAGTTCAGGTTCGTCCACCAGGGGCGGTTCGGAGTGGGTGAACTCGCTGCACGAGGATCAGCCGGATCAGCATCGGCGGGCGATCTGGTTCGCTCGGGCACAGCTGGCCTTCCACGCAGCGGTGGTCATCGTCTCAATCGTGACGGGCCAGTGGATCTGGATCTTTCTGCTTACACTCTTCGCGTTCACCGCCGGCTGGGCCGTGTACATGGTGGGATTGCCCCAGCACTGCGGCCTGAGGGACAACGTCCCCGACTTCCGTAAGTGCGTGCGCTCGAACACGCTGATTCCGATCCTCGAGTTCCTCTACTGGCGCATGAACTGGCACCTCGAACACCACATGTACGCCGGCGTCCCCTGCTACAACCTCAAGAAGCTCCACCACGAAGTCGCCCACGACATGCCTGAGCCTCGGACCCTCCGCAGCGCCTGGCGCGAAATGCTGGACACCTGGGAACGCCAGCAGACCGACCCCGACTACCAGTACGACACCCCACTCCCCGCCACCGCCGGACGCGTCCAACTCAAGGACTTCGATGAAGTGGAGAGTTCAATCGGAGACCTGGCGCCAAAGGGCTTGAAATAGCGTCTTGCCAGTCCGAGTCGACCCCTCAGGCCGCCGATTCGTTCAGGTTGAAGTCCAGATTCAGCGCCCGATTCACCGGGTCTGGAGCGCCATCGCAACCGCCCCCGGCATCTCATCCTGGCTCGCACCGACCAGCTTCGAACTCGGATCCGATGGAACCCCTCGCCGAATCACCTTCGACTTCGGACCAGGCAGCATCGACGCGGTCACCGTCACCGCCTGGAACCCACCGCACGGCTTCGCCGTTGAAAGCTCAAACTTCATACCGGGCGGACCACCGGTAAACACCAAATGGAATATTCTCGAAGCCAGCAACCAAACCTGCGAGGTCCGCGTCCAGCACCGGATGATCGCGGACACCAACGAGTGGGATGCCTACCTGGAAGGCGCCGAATCCGGCTGGCCGGAGTTCTTCGAGAACCTCAGGTCCCACCTGAGCTCATGAACAGCACCTGAGGAATCTGGGACTCGAGCGGCTGAAACAGACGCGCGAGCGCTACTCCTCGTCCGCGCCGGTGTCGATCTTCCCTAGAAACACTTGGGTCAGGATGTCGGTTTCCTGGATCGACTCCGGCGTGCCGTCGTGCACCACGCGCCCCATGTCCAGCACATAGGCGCGATCCACGATGTCCAGGACGCCCTTGATGTTGTGCTCCACTACCATGATCGTGGTCTTCAGCTTCTCGCTGATCTCCGCAACCTTCAGAAACACCTCCTTCACCACGATCGGCGCAAGTCCCAGCGTCGGCTCGTCCAGCAGCAGCACGTCCGGGCCGGCCATCAAGCCGCGGCCCAGCGCCAGCATCTGCTGCTGTCCGCCGGACATCTGGCTGGCCAGGTCGCGCCGCTTCTCATAGAGGACCGGGAACAGGTCCAGCACGGTGTCCAGGCGTCGCTGCTTCTCGGCAGCGTCGTTCAGGTAGAGGCAACCCATCTCCAGGTTTTCTTCGATGGACAGGTGGGTGAACACTCGACGCCCCTGCGGCACAAACGCAATGCCCTCTCTCACGATCTCGTGCGTCGGCGCCGTCAGCCGGCTCTGACGCCAATTGACGTGTCCATCCACGACCGGTGCCAGTCCCATCACCGCCTTCAGCACCGTGGACTTCCCGGCCCCGTTCGGACCCATCACAGCCACGATCTCGCCCTCGCCGACGCCAAGCGATACCTCGGTAAGGGCGCGCACCTGGCCGTAGCGAACAGAGATATCGACCAGTTCGAGGAGCATCATCTCTGGCTAGCACTCATGCTAGTTGCCCAGATATGCATCAATGACGCTCGATCTGCTCAGTACTTCGTCGGTCTCTCCCACGGCGAGCAGGGCGCCGCTGTCCAGCACAAAGAGGTGATCGGCCAACTCGCGCACGATGTCCATGTTGTGAGAGACAAAGACGATGCTGCGATCTTGCTCCCGCATGTCCTTCAATATCGACTTCACCTGCTCAAGCATCCTCGGAAAGAGGCCGGCGAAGGGCTCGTCGAACAGGTAAATCTGCACGTCCATTGCAAGAGCACGCCCGATTTCCAGCAGTTTCCGCTGGCCGTAGGACAGGTCCTGAGCCATGGCGTCACGCTTCTCCCACATGCCGACGCTCTTCAGGATTCGCTCTGCCTCTTCCCGATGGCGCGGTTTCGTCCGTTCGAGAAGCGATGGAAACACGCGGCGTTCCGTGAGGACCACCATGATGTTGTCCCAGACGCTGATCTGGTCGAACAGCCTCACCTCCTGAAACGTTCGCGTGATGCCGTGGTCCGGCGAGTCATGCGCCTTCACTACGCGGAGTCCGACGTTGTCGATGACCACGATTCCGCCGTCCAGTGGAAGCATGCCGCTCAGCAGATTGATCAGGGTCGACTTGCCGGATCCGTTTGGCCCCACGATGCAGGTGAGCCATTCCCTGAGGATGGACATCGTCAACTGATCGATGGCCTTGACCGCCCCGAAGTTCTTCGAGATTTCGCGCGTCTCCAGTACGTAGACGCGCGGATCGACCTGGGTGCTCACAGCTTGAATCTCCCGACCAGGCCCTGTGGCCTGAACAGCATCAGCAGGACAAGGAGGATTCCCAAGATCACCTGTCGAATCTGGCCGATGAACTCGGACGGCAGAAACGGCACGAATCGCATGCCCTCTTCCAGCATCACGAACGCCAGGGCCCCAAGCAGCGACCCCCAGATGCTGGCCAACCCGCCCAGGATGACGATCGAGACGAGGAGGACGGACTCCAGCAGGACGAAGGAGTTGGGATCGATAAACGTGCTCCAGCTGGCGAGGAGAGCGCCGGCCAATCCGGCCATCATTGCTGAGATAACCCAGATAGCCAGCTTGTAGTGGGTCGTGTGGTAGCCGAAGACTTGGATGCCCTCTTCGTCCTCACGGATTGCCGTGAGCACCCGTCCGAACGACGAGGTGACGATCAGCCAGGCGATCAGCACAACCAGCCCCAGGAAGACGAGCAGCAGAGCCAGAAACTCCAGCTCGCCTTCAAAGACCAAAGGACCGATGGCCGGACGGGCGATTTCGTGAATCCCAAACGCGCCCCTCGTCAGGTTTCGCCAGCTCAAGAACGTGGTAAAGGCGATGACCGCGAAGCCGAACGAGACAAGCACGTAAATGTCGTCACGGAAGCGGTTGAACGCGACACCCACGACAAGAGCCACGAGACCGGCGAGTATCACGCTAAACGGCAGCGCTGCGAAGAATGGCCAACCGAAGGTAGGAATAGCCTCCGTGCGTAACTGCTCGTAGGAGGCATTCGAGGAGAGCACCGCCATCGCGTAGGCGCCGACGCCGAAGAACCCGATGTGTCCGACGGACAACAGGCCGGTGTAGCCGACGACCAGGTTGAGGCTCACGGCCAGAATCGCCCAGATGGCGAAGACGCTGCCGACGGTTATCGCGAAACCGCCGCCTCGCCACAGCATGAACACCAGCGCCCAGCCGATGACGATCAGGTTGGCCCACAGCTCGATGTTGCCCTTTGAGCGCTGCCACCACGATCGGGGATCGCGCGCGACGTCCTGGAGGTTGCGAAGCGCTCCGGTGGCGATGCTCACGCGGTCACTTCCTGGGTAACAGGCCCTGAGGCCAGAACGACAGGAAAACGATCAGCACGATGAACGAGATCACGTCACGCCATTCACCGGCCAGGTCCCAGATGCCGAATTGCTCGAGCATCCCCAGCGCAAAGCCGCCGACGATGGCGCCGTACAGGCTTCCGATTCCGCCAACGACGGAGGCAATCCAGCCCTTCAACAGCAGCAGCAGACCCATCCGTGGCTGAATGGCCGTGTCGTGGCCGCTCACCAGGCCGGCCAGGGCGGCATACACCGCGCCAATGAAGAAGACGACTGCAATGACTACGGTTGTGTTGATGCCGACGACCTTCGCCACTTCCTCGTCGTCGCCGATCGCCCGTACCGCCTTGCCAAAGGCAGTCTTTTTGACTACGAATAGGAGAACGCCAAAGCCGGCCAGCGCCAGCCCGATAGCGAAGACGTTGAACCCCTTGATGGTGGCACCGCCAATGGTCCAAGGCTCGCTGCCAAAGGTATCGGGCAATGGCCGTGGCGCAGCGCGAAACACGATAGTGATGAACGCCGTAATCGCCAGCAGGATGCCCAGCGAAGCCACCAGCATGATGAGCGGCGAGTTGGCCCGTTCCCGCATGGTCACGTACAGGCCGCGATAGAGGGCCAGGCTCACGGTCCCAGACAGCAGGCAGGCGACGAACCAGCTCAAATAGAGTCCAAGGCCTGGTGTGCTGGCGACGAAAATCGCTACCAGCACACCCAACGCGATCGCAACCGCGACCATCGCAGCGAACGGCCCTTGATTCGTTTGGAGAGCGAAACGGAGGTGCGCGCGGTTCAGGGCCCAAATGGCCACTCCGGCTACGAGTGCTGCGACCAGGGGACTAAGCAGCACGTGCAGGTTCGCCGGGTTAGCCAATACCAGACCCGTATAGATCCCGAACGCCGTCGCCAACAATCCGCCTACGATCAGCAGAGTCTTCGGCTGAAGCCTCGTGTGAAGTCGGCGATACAGCAACACCTGCAGCGCCCAGGCCGCGACGCCCGCCGTGACGACCGCAAACAGCACGTTGACGGGACCGCTATTGACTGCGTACTGGCCGCCCAGGACATCGTGCGAACGCAAGTAGAAGACGCCGTAAGCGCCGATGGCGGCGGCCGCGCCGTAATACAGGTCAAAGAACCAGACCGTGCTGTATACCAGCGTAAAGCCCATGGCCAGCAGCGCGTACACCGCGCCCACGGCCAGTCCATTGAACGCGAACTGAAGGGCCTGGTCAGGCGACTGGACGATCTTCCAGCCGATATACCCAACGATGGCGGCCGTGAGACCCACGGCCAGCAGCCGGCTCTGCTGCTCGCGAATCTTCAGAAAGTTGACGAGCGAGACGTCACGAAGCTGCGCGAGACTCATCAAGAGTTGCAGTCAGCTTGGCAAGTCGTCGGCTCGAGCAATCTTGATATCGAGACCGTGGGGCCGGTCCATGGATTTCGGACCAACCCCACGGCCATGTGGATCACGTGATCTGACTCAGTTGGTCGGCGCGGCGCCCAGGACTCGGTAACCCCCGTTCTCCTCGGTTCGCTCGGCCACTGGCAGCACCTCCAGCACCGCATTGGACAGACCGACCACTTCGCCCTTGTCGTCGAAGCTGTAATCCACGCCGATCGTGCCGCTCCACGTGATGTCGTAGAGACAGTCGCGGAACCCGTCCGCGTCCTGGTCGTCACCGGTCTTCTTCAGGCACTCGGCGGTGATGTAGACGTTGTCGTAGGCCGAGCCCAGGAACCAGGGCAGCGTGACGTAGTCGTACTCCGCTCTGAAGGCTGCCAGTACTTCCTGGGCCTTGGCGTTGGCCGGATCCAGGTCCGGGGTAATCGCTTTGACCCCGGTTGCGGCCTCGCCCGCAATTTCAAGGGCCGTCGTACCGATCGGGACAACGTCTGCGTAGATCGGGCCGTCATAACCCAGCTCGCGAACCTGCTTGATGATGGTGCCGCCGCTGGCTTCGGCCTGTGCTGCGATGTGCAGAGCATCGGGGTTCGCGCTAAGGATCTTGGTCAATTGCGTTCTGAAGTCGGTGGTGTCGGACGGATAGCTCTCGGCGGCCACGATCTGACCGCCCAGCTTCTCGAACTGCGCCGTCGTGGTTCGCCGCACGCCCTCGGCGTAGTCGGTGGATTCGTTGATGGTCGCCAGGTTGCGAATCCCGTCAGCCCAGAGCACGTTGCCGGTGTCCACGCCCACGGTGGCGTCGCTCAGCGACGTTCGGAAGATGTAATCCCCCGCCTCGGCGATGTCCGGATTCGTAGCCAGACCGGAGAACATCACCACGCCTTCCCGCTCGGCCAGCGGCGCGGCGCCCAGCATTGCACCGCTGCACGACGTGCCGAGAATGATCTTGACCTCGTCGACGTCAGTCAGCTTGTTGTAGGCGGTGATCGCGTCCTGCGCATTGCACTTGGAATCTTCGACGATGAGTTCCAGCATCCGCCCATTGATTCCGCCGGCCGCGTTGATTTCGTCCACGGCCAGCTGCTTGGCCTGAACGGCCACCGTGCCGTAGGTCTCACCGGCCCCGGTGACCGATTCCATCACGCCGATCCGAAACGGTCCTTTTTCTTCTTCTCCACACCCCACAGCCGCCAACGCAAAGACGGCTATCAGGGCAATCGCGACAATTCGCTTAGCCGAAATGGAACTCATGGACTCTACCCCCCGACGCTCTTCACTGAGGTTATACCGCGTTCGCCTTTTGAAATGCAACAACACGAGGATAGTTTCAGGAAGAAATATCTTGAGCGAGTGTATGCGACTGGATTTCGGCGCTCGACTGCCGACGGCTGGAACCAGATTGGCCCATTCGATTCTCGGACCGTCGCAGGCAGCAGGGCGCGAATTCGACTAAATTGAACGTCGGAAGCGCAGCGGTTTCTGTCTGTCCTGCGGAGACAGCTCCGGGCCGACGAGCGTGAAGGGAAGGCTGGCCATGCGTACCGTCCCCAGAGTCGTTCTAACGCCGGAAGGCAAGGCTGCCATTGGTTCGATCGAGGTGGCCAAGCCCGCGCCCGATGAAATTCTGGTACGGATCCGCAAGACGCAGGTCAGCGCCGGCTCCGAACGCAACGCCTACGAGATGTCTCGGTCAAGCGTCACCAAAATCGGCTATACCGCCGTCGGCGTGGTGGAGGAGGCCGGAACATCCGTCGCTAACTACACGTCTGGCGATCGGGTGCTCGTCATTTCGCCGCACCAGGGCGCTGACCTGGTCGATGTCAGCAGCCCTTCGAACTGGGGTGGCTACGCCGGCAAGATTCCCGACGCCGTAACGGACGCCCAGGCGACCTTTGCGGTCCTGGGCGACGTTGCGCTGCATGGGGTGCGGCGCGCCAAACCCTATCTTGGCGAGTCGGTTGCGGTGTTCGCGCAGGGCTTGGTTGGACAGCTGACGACCTACTTTGCTGCAAGGGCAGGCGCCTACCCGGTGATCGCCATCGACCTGATGGACGAGCGACTCGAGCACAGTCGGCGAAGCGGCGCTACCCACACGGTCAACGCAGTTCGCGAGGACGCCATACAGGCGGTGCGCGACCTGACAGGTGGTGGAGCCCGCGTCGTGTTTATGGTTGCGCGAGACCCTGCAGTCTTTGCGGACTGCCTGAAGGCGGCGGCCCGCGGCGGCACGGTCTGCCTGTCGGGCAGCCCGCCGGGCACGGTTGAAATAGCGCTTCAGCCCGAGGTGCTGCGGCACGAATTGGACATCCTGGGCAACTATTCACTCGACTATCCATCTGAGCCGTACCACCGCTTCCAATGGACGCGCCCTGCCAATCGGGCGTATGTCTTCGACCTGATCGCGCGGGATGAACTGGATGTCGATCGTCTCGTGACGCACGACGTTTCATACACGCGCGCGCCGGAGATGTACGAAATGATTGCCAGCGGTCCCGAGGGGTGGCTCGGAGTGCTATTCGACTGGACGGACCAGCCCTAACCGTGGCGCGCGTGCGAGCAATCTACGGTGTACCGCGACTCGACTAGTGATTGTTCCATTCGGGTCACGACCTTCGACGGGCCCGGAACGGCGCCGAACCTGCGAACGGTGCCGCGTCCAGTCGTACCGGACCGCGGTGCGCTGATCCGGATTGATGCCTGCGGGGTGTGCGGCACCGACCTGCACATCCTGCGTGGCCACTGGCCAGACGACCTTCCGTGGCCATTCACGCTCGGCCATGAATTGGCCGGCGTGGTGGATGAAATCGGGTCGGGTCTGGATGTCGACTATATGGGGCGACCACTGCGCGAGGGTGACAGGGTAATGATTCCGCCGCTGATGGCCTGTGGGTCATGTCACTACTGCATCCACTATCCGACGCGCGCGAACCGCTGCCTGAACCCGACCTACTACGGGCGCAAGATCGGGTTCGAGCGTCCGCCGCACCTCTGGGGTGGGTGGGCCGAGATGGTGTTTGTCGATCTGGAGTCATTTCCTGCGACCAAGGTCTTTCGCCTGCCCGACGACATGCCCAGCATGGTTGGAACGCTGGTTGAGCCCTATGCCTCGGTGACCCGAGCCTTCAATCGAGCGGCCTCGCTGGGGCTGGAGGGATTCAAGGCCGGGGACTCGGTCGTCATTCAGGGCTCGGGGCCCATCGGCGTGCTCGCACTCATTTCGGCCCGACAACGGGCGGCGGGCAGGGTGGTCGTGGTGGGCGCGCCTGAAGAGCCGCGCTTGGCGCTATGTCGCGCATACGGTGCGAATGCGACTGTTTCGATCGAAGAACATCGCACGGCCGACGCGAGGGTTGCCGCGGCTCGCGAAGCCGTCGGCGGCTACGGAGCCGATCTGGTCGTAGACTGCAGCGGCGCCCCGCAGGCCGGCCCCGAGGGAATCGAGATGTTGCGCGACGGCGGGACCTTCGTCGAAATGGGCCAGTTCACCGATGCAGGCAGCATTGATACCAACTGGCATCGGATCTGTGTGAAGGAAGTGCAAGTGTTGGCCAGTTGGGCCTTCACACCCGATGAGGTGGCACAAGCGATGGGAAACCTGCATGCAATCCAGGATTGCTACGACTGGTCACGCATGCAGCGCGCTTTCCCTCTCTCAGAAGCTGGAGTGATGGAGGCCATTCGGAGCGCGATGGCCATGCAGTGCGTGAAGGCCACGATCGTACCTGCGGCCTGAGAGCGTAGCTCCGGCAGCGTGGTTGCCGGGGACAATCAGCTCGTCCACACGTTTAGGACGCGAATTCTATTGCCGTCGGCGAGTTGGGGCGTGTCATGGCTTGCCCGTGGCGAACCCACCGGGAACCGGCCTCGCCCTGCGGTGCCCCGCACGCGGGGCGGGAGGATATCGAAGAAGCCGGCGGGATCAATCACGCCCTGATCAATGCCTAGCGGGCGTTGCCGGTTCTGGATTCAAACTGTTGGCTCGGAACAGTCCCATTCAATGGAACGGTTTGTCCTGATTCCGCGTAGTTATTGGTGGACGGCATCAGGAGATTGGACCATGAGGTCGGCCTATGACCGATGAACAAGCCGTGCTGCGGTGTCAGAGCGGCGAGCGTGAGGCGTTCCACCATCTGGTGGAGCGCTACAAGGACGTGCTGTTTGGCACGGCGGTCCTTATGACTGGGAACCGCGCGTTGGCCGAAGAGCAGGTTCAAGAGGCCTTCCTCGCTGCGTGGCGAGGCATCGCGGGCTTTCAGAGTGGACGGCCAGTGAAGCCCTGGCTCGTCCGCATTCTGGTGAACGCGGTGGTGTCTCAGCGCCGACGTCGTGCGGTTGACACCGTTCCGCTTGAGACCTACAGCCACGCAGACGACCGCCCCAGCCCAGGAGACACGGTGGAGGCCAACCTCGACCGCCAGGCGATCCGAGAGGCGCTCGGTGGGCTGAGTCGGGACCACCGGCAGGTTGTCGTGCTGCGTTATTTCGCGGACCTGACGGTTCCCGAGTTGGCGGAAGCCATTGGCGTGCGGGAGGGCACGATCAAATCGCGGCTCAGTCGAGCCCTTAGCCAGCTTCGGAAACAACTCGCATCGGGCGGTGCCCGAGAGGCGTACAGCCATGGCCAGTAACTACGGATCGGATCAGGAGATGGAACGCGCGCTGCGCGAGCACTTTGAAGCGGAGGCGGAGGACCTCCGCGCGCCGCAGAACCTGTGGCAGTCCATTGAGGGCCAGATGGATATGCAGCCCACGCGACATCCGGTGACGCAGGTGCGTCGCAAGATTCTGGGTGCGCTGAAGCAGAACTGGTTTCCGATGATGGCCACCGGCGGCGCCGTGGCCGTGGCGGCCTCGGCGGTTTTTCTTGCGTCGCGGGCCACTCAGGATGGACTCGGAGTGTCGGAATCCTATGCAGAGGCAGCGCCGGCTGCGGCTGCCATTGCGGCCCCGGTTGAGAAAGTCGTAGTCAAGGAAGTTCCGGTCGAGAGAGTTGCCACGCCGGCCCCAGCGCCGGCTGCGGCACCGGCGATGCCCGCGCGTTCAATGACTCAGCCGCCTGCCACATTGCCGAGACCGACGGCTGTCGTCGAGAAGGTTGTCACCCGAGAAGTGGTCGTCGAGAAGGTTGTGGAGGTTCACGCTCAAGCCGACCGCGTGGCACCGCCTGCCGCGACGGTTGCTCCCCAGGCAGCCGCGCCGCAGACGGTCGTAACGCCGGCGCCGGCGCGGCCCCCGGCCACGACGTTCCAGGACTACACACGCCAGCCATTCGTTGCCACTGCCGAGGACGCGGTGTCGACGTTCAGTCTTGACACGGACCGGACGTCGTACCAGTTGGCGTTGTCGTGGCTGCAGGAGGGCTTCGAGATCGAGCCTGACTCGGTTCGAGCCGAAGAGTGGATCAACGCGTTCGACTACGGTTACGGACTGCCGGCCGACGACTGGGGTTTCGCGATCACTAGCAACGTGGCGATGCACCCGCTGGACGGCAGCAAGCACCTGGTGCGGATCGGCTTCCAGGCCGCCGAAGTGGCGGACGACCGGCCGCTGAACGTGACGCTGGTGCTGGATGCGTCCGGCTCCATGGGTGACGGCAACCGCGTGGATATTGCGCGGTCGGCGGCCGAGGCGATTCGTCAGAGCCTGCGACCGCAGGATCGAGTGGCGGTGGTGCACTTCACCGAGGGCGTGATTCATGACCTCACGGTGGAGCACACATCACCTGATGCTTCGGCGGTGCAACGGTCGATCCAGCGGCTGGCGCCGCATGGGAGCACCAACGTACAGGCCGGACTCAACCAGGGAGTGCGGTTGGCGGATCGGATTCGTCGGGAACGTCCCGAGGCGTACAACTACGTCATCCTGATGTCGGACGGCGTGGCCAATGTGGACGCCACCAACCCGTTCGCGATCCTGGAATCGGCCTACGACCGGAATGCGCTGAACCCGCTGCGGCTGATCACGATTGGGGTCGGCATCAACAACTACAACGACGTACTGTTGGAGCAGCTGGCGCAGCACGGCAACGGCTGGTACCGCTACCTGGACAACACCGGTCAGGCGCGCGCGACGTTCAGCCGGGACAGCTGGCTGGCGCTGTCGACGCCGTTCGCGGACCAGACGCGGGCCCAGGTGACCTGGGATGCGGACCTGGTGAAGTCGTGGCGGATCATCGGCTACGAGAACCGGGTGACGTCGGACCAGAGCTTCGCGGAGGACCGCAAGGAGTTCGCGGAGATTCCGTCGGGCGCGGCGACGACCGTGTTCTACGAGATCGAGCTGTACGACCTCACGCGAACGCGCGCTGGGCAGGAACTCACCCTGGCCAACGTCGAGTTGCGCTGGGTGGTGGCGGAGACCGGGCAATCGCGGTCGCAGCGCTCCGAGGTGCGCGGGCGGCTGGACACCAACCTGAGCGCTTCAGGCGATCCGCTGTTGGAGTTTGGGGCGATTGTGGCGCTGTCGGCCGACCGCTACGGCGGGTTGTACGACGGCGAGTACGTCGCCGAGATCTCCCGCGATCTGATGGAGTTAGAGGAGCGGCTGCAGTCGTTGCACGGCAGCCTGGGTGGGCTTGGGGCCTACCAGGACTTCCGGTTCATGCTGGAGCACATGGCGGAACGGGCGCGAGCGCAAGCGCCGCCGGCCGCGCCAACTGGCTACAGCCGCTAGCTGAGCGCTTTCGCCGCGGGGCGTCCACGACCGAGTCGTGGACGCCCCGCCGGTGCTTTCGGGTTAGACGGCTGAGCGGACGGTTAGGTCAGCGTGGATAAGCACCTCCCGATGGAAGGCTCGCGATGCAGTCTTCGCGGTCCCGACCGACGGGACGGCAGGCAGACCGGGGCGAGTAGACTCAGCCACTTGGACGATGAGGTGCGAGGCCGGACTTATGAGCATGTGGCTCTCCGACATGACCCTCACTCGTCGACGATCACTCATCACGTTTGTCTCGCTCTCTCTTCTGCTGCTGTCGTTGGAAACGTGGGTCGCTACCCATGTTGAAGCGAGTCCACAGCCGGGCATCTTGGCAGTCGCGATTACTATTGATATCGCAGTAGGAGTGCCACTTCTGTTCTATCTGCTGCTAGTACGTAAGAAGTTTCTGCCGTTATCTAGCACAGTGCCCGTGTGTATTCTGACACTATTGGCGGTCAAGTTCATCCTGCCATCATCCGAACAATCCTTCCTGAAATTCAGCGATTTCCTTATTCCGTCGATCGAATTGTCCGTGGCTGTTTTCCTATTGATCAAGCTCCGTCAAGTTATTCGTGATGTCCGAACGGCTAGGCGCGAGTCCCTTTACTTTATTGACGCCCTGAGAACTGGCATACGAAAGTCCGTCAAGAGCGATTTCATTGCCGCGATTGTAGCCTCTGAAGTGTGGATGTTGTATCTTGTCTTTGCGGGATGTCTTGCAAGGTTTAGGACATCCCGTCACGACGTCTCAAAGTACTCGTACCACCGAAAGAGCAATTTCCTGTTCTGGCCGCTCGTAGCGTTGATAATAGTCGAAACTGTCGGTGTTCACCTGGTAATCAGCATATGGACTCAGCCCGGTGCCTGGATCTTCACAGGCATTAGCGCATACACACTATTGTGGATGGTCGGCCACTATCATGCTTCGCGTTTACAGCCAGTGATTGTCGACGAACAGAACATATACCTGCGCACAGGGCTAATCTGGCGTGGCCAGATGCCTCTGAGCAACATATCGGAAGTACGCAAGGCAATGAATGCTGATCGGCAAGCTGATGGGTATGTGAATGTCTCGCTGCTGGGAGATCCTGATGTCGTGATTGTTCTGCGGGATCCCGAAGTGCTGGAGGGACTATTCGCTAGGAAGAAAGAAGTGACGATACTAGGTATTGCATTGGATGAGCCTGAGGCATTGGTGGAAGATGTCAGGGTCCGATTGTTGAGCCGACAAGAAGTCAAGGGCTAACGACTTTGCAGGTTCACATTCTTCCGCATCTGGAGCTGCGACTCGGCCGGTGCGGCTGGGGTCAGGCATTTGCGCGAACCGCCCGGACGGATTCCTGAAGGGCGGCGACCCAGCCGTGGGCGTGTTCGGTGTCGCGGTGGGGGTGGATGGAGAGGCGGATGCGGCCCTGGGTGCCGTCGTGGCCGTAGGTGGCGCCCCAGCCGCGGCGACGTAGTTCCAGGTAGATCTGTTCCACATCGTCGTCATCGGATGTGAAGTTGACTACGGCGAGCAGAGGACGGACGAGTAGGCGGAGGCCGTCGATGCTCTCGATGCCCTTGCTGACGATATCTACCACCTCCAGCAGGCGTCGGGCCGACTCGCGGTATCCCTCGCGGCCGAGTCGGCGCATAACCGACCAGGCGGCGACGGCGTGGTCGCCGGGCTTGGTGGCGGTGATGGTGTGGATGCCGGTGAACTCGGCAGGGATCGCGTCCAGCATGGCCTCGTCGCGGATGAGGAAGAAGCCCGTCGCGACCGGTAGCAGCCCGAGCTTGTGGCCGTCGGTCATCATCGAGGAGACGCCGGGGAGGCTGAAGTCGAACGGGGGAATGGGGTAGCCCAGATCGCGCAGGAAGGGCAGTGCAAAGCCGCCGAAGGCGGCGTCGACGTGCAGATAGAGGCCCTTGCGCTGAGCCAGGTCGGCGAGTTCTTCAATCGGGTCGAGTTGTCCGAAATTGCCTTCCGGCGCCGAACCGACCAACGCCACGGTGTTGCGATTGAGCAAGCGCTCGACCTGCCGCATGTCCGGACGCATGGCGTCGTCCACGTCGACTTCGCGTAGCCGCAGGCCAAGGAGCTCGGCGCCCAGGCGGAAGCTGTAGTGGGCGGTGGTTGGCAGCACGACTTCGGGATCCGATTTGCCTCCGAGGTTGCGGGCCAGCCGGAGGGCAAGCAGGTTCGACTCGGTGCCGCCGCTGGTGATGAAGCCGACGGCGTCGCGATGGCCAAGTAGAGAGCCGAGCATGCGCACGGCTTCTTTCTCGAAGAGATCGGCGCCGGGGTTCATGTCGCGCGCCCACTCGACGAAGAAGGATCCGGCGGCGAGCGGCCGGATCTGTTCGGCGATCTGGTGGGGCGGGCCTACGTAGCTGACGCCAAAGTTTCGTTGGACGGGGTAGGGGTCCTTCGACATGCGTGCCTCGACCTCCGCCAGCACGTCAGCTTCAGGGCTGCCGTGTTCGGGGAAGTCCAGCGGCGGCGGCATGGGAACCGGGTGTCGTTTTTCGGTTCGATCGAACTCTCGAGCCACTGGTCGCTTCCTTTCGTTCAGCCGGTCGGCGGTTGACTAAACATCGACGGTTCCGGAAAGGCCGGGGCCGCCGGCGGCGAGGTAGCCGCTGCTGGTACCTGATTCGGACGGGCTTACCCAGAAGGCGTAGAGGTGGCCGTCGCGCAGGAGGAATCGGAACTGGATTGGACGGCCGGCGAGCGACGAAAGGTCACCGGCGCCGTTCCAGTCGACGCGGGTGCGAGTGGAGTCGGCGGTGAGGGGCCGGCAGTTGGCAAGCGAGAACGGGTGGATGACGTCGCCGCGCGCGTCGAGGATCTCGACGCGCAACTCGCCTTGTGGGGCGTCCAGGTTGACGAACAGGTGGGAGCCGCTGAACGTGACCAGGCGGGTGGCCAGCTCACCGCCGCGGCCGTTGGCCTGCATGGACGTGAAGCCATCGCGACGGAGCGTGGCCAGGCCGGTGTGGCCGCCGGCGTACATGGCGTTGTCCTGCTCGTAGTCGCCGCCGAACTCGCCCGGTTTCAGCACAGAGCCCTGGCCGGAGAAGGCGCCGTAGTAGAACCAGAGCTCGTCGCCGACCACCAGGCAGATTCCGCCAGCGGCGTGGATGTAGCCGTAGTTCCAGTCGCCCCAGCGCCGGCTGGCGCCGATGAAGGCCTGTCGGTGTGGACGGTGCCAATGGAATCCGTCGCGGCTGTAGGCGAGTTGCAGGTCGTTGATCTTGGGTCGGCTGATGCTGGCGGCGTCGGGGTTCTCGGGGCCGTGAAAGATCGCGAATGCGCCGAGCATGATGCTCTCGTAGGCGACGGCGCTGACGTCGTAAAGCTGGGGGCGAAGCCCGAGGAACGGATCAGGACGGTCGAGCCTATCCGCGCGCGCCCAGCGGACTGCTTGATCGGGATCCCAGCGTGCGGCGTGCAAGAAGTGCGGGTGCTCAAAGTACAAGCGCGCGCGGCGGTTCCAGCTCAGGCGGATGCTGAAGACGAAGCTCCGGCGAAATGGGTTGTAGAAGAAGCTGGAGTTGTCGCCGCACTGGGAGGTCGGTCCTCGCTCGTTCCAGTGGATGCCGTCGGGTGACGTGTAGACCAAGCCCTCGTGACGTTCGGGGTGGCGCCAGAAGATGAACATCTTGAAGCGCTCGGCTGGTGCCGCGTCGCCGTCGAGCCAAACCAGCGCGCCGTCGCGTCGCCAGCCCACGGGGTGGGCGATGACGGCGTTGGTTCCGGGTACCACGTCAAGTGACGGTCGTTCCCAGTTGATCCCGTCGCTACTGGTCGCGAGCGCCGTTCCGTCGAACCAGCCGGCGTGGTACCAGAGCTTGTAGGTCTGGTCGGCGGGGTCGTACCAGGCGCCGTCGTTGAACGGAGCGGCGACCGGGCAGTGGCCCTGGTTTAGCTCGAGGTCGGATTCGGGTGACAGAACCGGCGCGGCTTCGTGAACCTTGGCGGCGTGGTAGACGCGGCGCAGGGTGGTGTGTTCGATCAGGAAGTCGTCGACAAACAGTTGGCGGCCGACGTCGATGGGAACAACGCGCGGCGGATTGGCGAGATAGGGCACCGGCAACGGGTCGCCTCCGGGCTCAATGGTTCGGGGCGGCCACTCGGCAGGGGGTTGGATGCCGTTGTAGAGGGTCGAAGGCGTCATTGGTCGGCGGCGAAGCGGCGGAGGACGTTGCCGGTGACGCGGGAGACGATGTTGTCGTAGTTGTTGTGGGAGAGACAGCCGCGCCAGGCGATGGAGCCGACTGAGAAGACGCCGCCGCCGTTGGGGGTTTCGAAGTAGACCATGTCGGCGCGGACGAACGCGTGGGGGCCATCGCTTGGAGGCGGGGAGTCGGGCAGCATGCCGTCCTTGCCCTGGGTGAAGTCCAGGCGCTCGTCGTTGAAGGCGGTGTAACGCTCGGAGTGGCCGACGGATGAGGCCAGCAGCAGGGCGTGGGGCGGGGTGCCGAGGCTGAAGTCGAGGCGGTCCATCTCGTAGCCGGCGGCGCCATGCCGAACGACGAGGGAGGGGACGTCGCCGATGGGTTCGTCGTCGCCGATGCCGTCGAAGACGAAGGCGGCGCGGGGATCGAAGCTGTCGGGCTGGCGGACGTAGTGCGAGCCGCGGTCAAAGCCGGCGGCACTCGAGCCGACGCCGATGAGGCCATTGGGGGCGACGCCGCGGTTGCGCCAGATGCCGCCGGGTTCGCCGGTGGTGCTGTGGACGCGCTCGGCGGGCGGCATCTCGAAGGGCCAGCTGGTGCCCCAGCGGCGGACCTCGGCGATGTGGGGGCGCTCGGCGTCGATGGTGGTGACGCCAAAGAAGCCGTTGCCGCCCAGGTACATCAGGCGGCCGCCCCGGTCCAGGTATGAGCGCATGCCGGTCAGCATCTCGGTGGTCCAGTACTCGGGGTGTGAGCCGGTGAGGACGACGCTGTAGGGGGCCAGCAGGTCGGCGCCTTCGGCGTGCAAGTCGTGGTCGGTGATGACGTCGAACTGGTGGCCGGCGGCTTCGAGCCAGTCGATCAGGTAGAGGTCGGCGGGGAAGCGGGAGGGGGCGGCCCAGACGCGGTAGCGGAACTTGGGGCGCATGTTGAGGATCGGGCGCAGGTGGGAGACGTGGGTGGTGCCCGAACCGTCGGAGTGGCGTTCGTAGAGGCCGGGGATGCCGTTGGCGCGGATGTAGGCGAACACCGCTTCGTGCAGCGAAGGGTCGGCGTTGGGGACGCGCTCGTGGTCGACGAAGGCGCCGTCGATATCGCGGAAGTTGGCATAGACGACGTAGGTGAGCGTGGGCATCAGCACGGCGATGCGTGAGGTGGCGGTGCCGCGGGGCGGGCGGACGCAGAAGGGCAGGTGGTCCTCGTCGTCGCCGGCGCGGAGGCGTGCCGCGTAGACGCCGCTGGGGAGGTCAGGCGGAATGGTGAGCTGGAAGTCGGACTCCCAGGCGACGTCTTCCACGTCGTCGTCGTGGAAGTAGATGGCGCCGTACTCGTGGGGGGCGAGGCGGAAGCTGGTTTGGGCGCCGGTGAAGTTGTGGCCGGTCATGCCGCGGGTGGGCATGTTGACGGCCTGGCCGTGGAGGCGGTGGGGGCCGGTGTCGGTGATGCGGTAGTCGCCGATGTCGAGGCTGAAGTCCCAGGCGGCTAATGGGTCTGCCACGAACTGGTTCGCGTTGGGATCGGCGAGGGCGGAGAGTTGGTCGGGGGAGAAGGCGCGGTTGTAGAGGCGGGGGCTGTCGAGCTTGCCGTTGTAGGGGGCGGCGATGGGGCCGGTGCGCTCGGGTGGGCCGGCGGTGAGGGCGGCGAAGCGGAGGGGGGCGCCTGAGGGTCCGCAGACGTTGGTAGCGGCGGTGTCGTGGGTGACGAGGGTCTGGTCGGGGGCGATGGGCCAGCGGTGGAGGGGTTGCTGGATGAGCGAGACGCGGCCGGTGGGGGCGTGGTAGCTGGCGCCGACGAAGGTCCAGACGCGCTCGGTGAGGGGGGCGCCGGTGGCGATGTGGACAGGTGAGTTGCGGCCGTCGGCTAGGTGGAGGGCGAGGTCGCCGTTGGGTCCGATGACTAGGGCGAAGCCGTGGGGGGCGGGGTCGTCGGTCCAGCGGGTGACGAGGCCCTGGAGGCCTCTGGCGGGGGTGGTGGGGTAGATCCAGGCGGTGACGGAGAAGCTGGTGAGGGTGTCGAGGGCGGGGTGGGTGGGGATGTGAACGTAGGAGCCGCTGTGGATGGGCTTGGAGCGGCCGGGGTAGTGGCCGTTGATGGCGGAGGGGACTTCGCGCTCTTTGTAGCCGGGGCCGGCGGGGGATTCGTCGCCGTGGATGAGTTGGACGAGGTCGGCGCGGTAGCGGGGGTGCTGGCTGCTGACCATGAAGCGGACGGTGTCGCCGGGGGCGGCGGTGAGGCGGTCGGTGTAGCCGACGAGGTTCATGGGGGCGAGGCCTCCGCCGGGTGCGCCAGGGTGCGTGTGAGCAGCGAGTGTAGGCGGTGGCGGCGGTTGAAATGGGGCCTCGCGTGCGCGGTAAGAGTTTTTTCCAAAAAACTCTTGAGGCGCGGCGGGCGTCCAATTGGCCTGTGAGGGGACGGCAGTTGGGGCGTGCGAGAGCAGCGGTGGGCGGGGGGTGCAGGACGGTGATGCGCGGGCGGTGGGGGTATGGCGGGGCGGCGTGAAGATGGGCACCCACAAGGGGCGCCCCTACGCGGCTGGCGGCGGGTAGTCGGCAGGGTTGGCAAGCGGCGGGTCGGGCGGGGCATTGGGGCACGCTCCGGGTGGTTGCGAGTTGTGTACGGTTAGTGTACACTGTCGGAATACGGATTGCAACGGGCTGGACTTCGACGGGGCGGTGGGCGGCGGGGTCCGGTTCGGCTACAGAGGAGTTCTGATGCTTGGTTCACCGCTTGACGGAACGATCCGGGTTTGCAGTGCAGTTGGGGCCGTGGGTGCGGCGTTGGGGGTGGTGGGGCGATGATGCGGGTTGGGGTGCATTGGCCGGAGGCGGGGCGGCGGTACCCGGACGGGACGCCGTTCGTGGAGTTGGTGTACCTGGAGGGTGTGGCTCCGGATGATCCGCACCATCTGGGCCAGGCCGTGCCGCGGATCGAGGCGCTGGCGGCGCGGCATCCGGCGAGCGAGGTGCTGCTGCGGGTGGACTGGCGGCAGGGGCAGGCGTATGCGGGGACGGACGCCGAGCGCAGGGCGTATCGTGCCGCGCTCGGGGAGCTGCGCCGGCTGGGTCACCTGGGCGGGCGGTTGATTCTGCAGCCGGGCAATGAGCCGCAATTGGAGGGTGCGCGGGGCTGGCGTCTGGTCGAGGGCGCGTTGCGAGACTTCATCGCGCAGTGCCGGCAGGCGCTGCCTGGGGCACGGTTGGCCAGCATTCCGGTGGCGACTTTCCACCCCAGCCGATTGGGCGCCAGGGCCGGGCAATCGCCGGAAGGCTCGCCCTGGGCGGATCTTGACTACGCGCTCCTGGATGCGTGGAAGCGCATCGCGGGGCCGCCCGACGTGCTGAGCGTTCACGTATACGGCAATCCGCGCCTCTCCGTGGCCGAAGACATGCAGACTCGCCACGAGGGGGGCTGGCGTTTCGGGCTGAACGTCGCGGAGACCTGGGCCGAGAATCACGCCGCGCTTGGCCTGGATGACCTGCCGGTCTGGATTACCGAATTCAACACGGCGGCGCGAGGTACGGACGCGCCGAACCGGCCTGCGGACAACTATCGCGCGGGCTGGCTGCAGGACGCGGCCCCCGTGGTGGCCCGGGCTCTGCCGCAGGCACGGGCGCTGTGCTGGTTCGTGGGCCAGGGGCGCGGCGGCCACTGGCATGACTTCGCGCCGGCGGCCCACGCCGAGCTGAAGCGCGATCTGGCGACGGCGATGGCGTTGCCGACGGGGCGTGCGACGCCGGCGCGGACACCCGAGCCAGCGCCCGTGCCGGGAGCGCTGACGCCGCCGCTGGACGGGACGATCCGGGTTACGAGTGGATTTGGTGCCGATCGGGGGAGCTATCGGCATGGGGGGCTGGATTTGGCGTTGGCGGCGGGGTCGGTGTATCGGCGGCCGGTGAGGGCGCCGGCGGGGGGCGTGGTGGCGGCGGTGTGGACGACGGAGCGGGCGAGTACGCGGGATGCGGCGGTGCGGAACGGGTTTCCGTATGGGAACGCGGTGGCGCTGTGGGACGGGGAGGGGGTGCTGTGGCGGTTCCTGCACTTTGACGAGCCGCCGAGGCTGTCGGTGGGCGACGCCGTCGAGCCGGGGGAGACGCTGGGGTTGTGCGATTCGACGGGGAACAGCTCGGGGCACCATCTGCATCTGGACGCGACGCCGGGCGGGCGGATCGATCCGGCGACGTTCCGGGTGACGGGCGAGCGGGTGAACCCGCTGGAGCTGTTCGCGGACGGTTATGCACGGGCGGTGGGCTATGACACCCAGGTGTTCCGGCGGCAGATCGCGATGGAGTCGGGCTGGAACCCGACGGCGGTGAGCCGGGCGGGGGCGGAAGGGATCGCGCAGATCATTCCGCGCTGGCATCCGTCGATGCGGGGGCGGACGTTCGACCCGTTCGCTTCACTGGAGTACGCCGCGAACCTGATGGCGTCGCACGTCGCCCACCGCGGCGGGGACTACCGCGAGGCGCTGGCGGACTACAACACGGGGCAGGCCTCGCGCGGGACGTTCCGTGCCGAGGGGTACCGCTACGCCGATTCGATCTTGAAAGGACTGGACATGGCGACAAGCCGCGAACTGGACGACTTACGAGCCGACCGCGACCGCAATCACGACCGCAAGCTGGCGGCGCTGCATCACGTCGGGGAACTGGTGCAGGCGGCCCGGCGGGCGGGGGAACGGGCGTTCCGGCCGGAGGACTGGCGGGCGGTGGTGACGGCGGAGCGGTTTTATCACGATCCGGAGGGGGTGGGGTGATTGCATTGCAATCGGCGCGTGCAAGCGAAGTCCTGCGCGCACTGCGGACCGTGCGCTGATTGGCCGGCGGCGGCGAACTGTACAGGATCACGGCTAGCGGCCAATCTGACCAGCTTGCGGCACCGCCAGGTTGATCTTCAACTCTTGGTAGAATTCCTATGGTTTCGAAGGGAAATGTCAACCAACCAGGGCGGGGGAGGGTGGAGTGTTTGGACAGCGGTTGCGGTTGGCGCGGAAGAAAGCGGGGCTATCTATGCGGGAGCTTGCCTCGCGGATGTCGCCGTCGGTTTCGGTGCAGGCGATCAGCAAGTACGAGGCCGGCAAGATGATGCCGAGCTCGCGGGTGCTGGTGGGTCTGGGTCGGGCGCTCGATGTGTCACTGGACTTCCTGATGGGAGGTCAGGTGGAGGCGCTTGAGGCTGTCGAGTTCCGGCAGCACTCGGGTACGTCGGCCAAAGACCGCGCCCGCGCTGAGGTCTTGATCACCGAGCAGCTCGAGAACTACCTGGCCATCGAGTACATCCTGGAGCTCGAACCGGCGCCCGACCCGTTCGGCGGTCTACCTTCCGCACAGGTCAGCAACCTGGAGGAAGCCGAGAACCTGGCGAACCGACTGCGCCGGGCGTGGGATCTGGGCCAGGGGCCCATTCCCAGCATGACCGGCTTGCTGGAATCCAAGGGCTTCATGCTGATCCAAGCCGACCTGCCCGAACGTTTCGATGGGCTTGCCTGCACCGTGAAGCTGACTGGATCTCGGCCGGATACCGAAGCCATCGTGCTCTCCAGCCGGGCCCAGATCGAACGCCGGCGCCTGACCCTGGCCCGGGAACTTGCGGAGCGCGCAATTCACTCGAATGTCGATTCGGATATTAGGCGTGACAAGGCGATCGAACGATTCGCCCAGGCGTTGCTCGTCTCCGGAGAGCACCTGCGAGCGCAGGCGGGGAGCAACCGGCACGGGTTTACGTATGGGGAGTTAGTTCGCCTGAAGCACATGTACGGCGTTTCGGCGTCGGTCATGCTTAGTCGGCTGCAGGAGGTTGGGGTCGTCTCGGCATCAGCTCTAGATCGTGCTTTTCGCGGCCATTTTCGGGCATGGCGCAGGCAGGAACCGGCGCCGATTCTGTCGAACGAAGGTCTTGGCGCATTCGAGAAGCCGCGGCGGTTTGAGGACCTGGTCTGGCGCGGATTGGGCGAGCAACTGTTCGCGCCCGTGCGTGGCGCCGGCCTACTCCAGCGGTCGTTGCAGGAAGTCGAAGCGGGAATCCGTGGACCCAGCCGTGCAGAATCAGCGGAAGAATCCGAGGTGCTGTGGGAAGGTCAGGCTGTCATGCGACACCTGGACTTTTCGGCGGTAGAGATTTCGGGGGACCAACCGGCACGGAGCGCACCGAGCGGGCGGCGTGACAAGCCTCGCGTAAGTCCTGCGGCTGACGAACCGAGGAGGCCCAACGTCGATACACCAAACCTGCAACCCGCGAGTCGTTCTACGGCGTGACGCGTCGGGTCGTTTGCGACGCCAGCGGCCTGATTGATCTACACAAAGCTCAGCTGCTTTTCGTCATGCTGACGTTGCCGTACCGCTTCATCGTGCCGCTGCCCATTCGTTTCTCCGAGATGCTCGACCTCACGGACGAGGATTGGCGGCAACTGGATCACTCCGGCCTTGAGACTTTCGATCTCCCGGGAGACCTCGTTGCGGAGGTGGTGAGACTTGCGGAGGAGACTCGCGGACTCTCGGCAAACGATTGTTTCTGCCTTGTTTCAGTCCTGCAATTCCGCGACGCGGTGCTGCTGACGGGAGATCTGGGCCTGCGGCGGGCGGCAGCGGCAGCGGGCGTGCAAGTCCACGGCGTGTTGTGGATAGTCGACCGGTTGCACGCGACGGGCGCATGTCGCGCCTCCAGGCTGATAGCGGCGCTTGAAGCATGGCGTGAGGATCGAACCGTTTTCCTACCCCGTACGGAACTCGAAGACCGGCTGCGCCGGCTGCGGGGTGGATGAGGCTGCGAATTTCTGACGTGTCCGCGAACCGTCCGACTGGCAGAGTTCTCGCCAGCTGAGTCGCGCGGCCTTCAGTTTGGAGGACTGGCGGGCGGTGGTGACGGCGGAGCGGTCTCATCACGATCCGGAGAGGGTGGGGTGATTGCATTGCAATCAACGCATACAATGCAATCATTGATTGCACTTAAGCCGGCGCTCGGATGACTAGCGCTGCGGGCGGGAACTGATTGATGGCGAGTATCACGGTGCGGAACCTGGACGACGGGTTGAAGCAGCGGCTGCGGGTTCGGGCGGCGGCGAACGGGCGCTCGATGGAGCAGGAGGTGCGGGAGATTCTGCGGGTGACGCTTCAGCAGGACGAGGGCCCTGTCCGGAACATCGGCACGGCCATCCATGAATTGTTCCGGCCCTTGGGTGGCGTGGACCTGGAGATTCCGGCGCGGGAACCGATGCGGGAGCCGCCGAGGTTTGACTGAGGTGACGGGCGAATGATCGTGCTGGACACCAACGTCCTGTCGGAACTCATGCGAAGGAGACCAAATCCGCGGGTGCTGGGGTGGCTGGACCGCGAGGATGCTCGTGGTCTGTTCGTGACGGCTGTGAGCGAAGCGGAGATTCGCACGGGACTTGGACTGCTGCCCGATGGACGGCGTCGGTGGGAATTGACCGCGGCCGCCGACCGAGTTTTTGACGAGGCGTTCAGGGGGCGCGTGCTGCCGTTTGACGCGGCTGCCGCCCGGGTCTACGCAGAGATAACGAGCGAGCGGCGGGCGGCAGGCCGGCCGATCAGCCAGTTTGACTGCCAGATTGCGGCGATTGCGCGGTCGCGAGGGATGGGGGTGGCGACGCGGGATGTCGAGGGCTTTGCGGGTTGCGGGGTTGAGGTGATCGATCCGTGGGCAGCATCGTGAATCCCGGTGGCTTCGGGGAGCCTGGGTTCCAGTCCTCGATACAAGTGGCACAGGCGGCCGGGTCGCCGGGGAATTAGCGTCCCTTGTCCGATTGTGCCGGCCCCCGGGCATTCAACGTAGGCTTGACTTGTCAGGCTGACCGGGGCGGATGGATGCAATGAGGGCGTGCCGAAGGTCAGGGATGCGATTCGTTTGATCGAACGGGATGGCTGGCGGCATGTGACCACGCGAGGGAGCCACCGGCAGTTCCGCCACTCGGTGAAGCCGGGCAAGGTGACGATTCCGGGCAAGCCGGGCGACGACGTGGGGCCGAAGCTATGGGCCAGTATCATGAAGCAGGCCGGCCTCGCGAGAGAACGTGGATGAAGCTCAGGTACGCCGTCGTCTTCGAGCAGACGCCCAATAACTACGCGGCCTACGTGCCGGATGTGCCGGGCTGCGTCAGCACCGGCACGACCTGGGACGAGATGCTGGCGATGATCCGCGAGGCGCTGGCGTTTCACATCGAGGCGATGCTGGAGGACGGGGAGCCACACCCCGAGCCGCGGATGTCCATCGACGAGGCAATCGCGAACCACAGCGAACCCATCGCCGAGGACGTGCTCGACTCCTACCGGGAGTTTGGGGAGCCGGCTCTCACAATTTCGACGCGGTTCGAGATGGTGGAGATCGAGGTTCCCGCCCCGCAAGTTGTCCAGGTGGGCTGACGGTCACTAAGCGGACAACGTTGAGGCGGCAACGGGATCGGCCGAAGTACGCGGCGGTGATCGAGAGGACGGGCAATGGGTACTCGGCGTATGTCCCGCACCTGCCCGGGTGTGTGGCGGCCGGCGACACGCGCGTGGAGACGGAGGCCTTGATTCGCGAGGCTGTGGTCGAGCACCTGGAACTGCTACGTGAAAGTGGCGATCTGATACCGCAGCCGCAGGCTTCCATCAGCGTGGTTGACGCCTAGGAGTCGAGGCAGCAGGGGGCGGCGGGTGGTTCGACTCGGCCCCCATTCGACAAGCTCAGGGCAGGCTCTCCGCGGACACCGGGCCGGCTCAGCACGAACGGGGTGGGGAGGTTCGGAGCTGTTGGTTTGGCTGGGAGCCAGGGGTAGCCTGGGCGCGCTCCGATGGTTGGTTGCTGCTGGATCCCGGCCGGGGACGCCGGGATGGCGGAGGGGTTAGGGGTCGAGGCGGAAGGGGGGGTAGCGGTCGGTGGTGAGCATGAAGGCGTAGGCCTGGACGCGGGCGCCGTAGCGGATGACGCCGACGATGAAGTCGAAGAGGGCGCGCGGGTATTCGGCGGTGATGACGACCATGATCCAGCCGAGGACGACGGCGACGAAGGCGAGGATCCCGAGGATGACCAGCACGATGTAATGGGGGATGGCCAGGAACCACTTGATGAGGGGGAGCCAGCGGTTGAGGTCGGTCTCGGCGTTGGGGTACTCGATGTCGAGGTGGACGGCCTGGTGTTCGTCGGTTGAGGGGTACTCGTCGCGCAGGGCGAGGAAATAGACCTCAATGCGATAGACGAAGCGGCTGAGTTCGAGATTCCAGTCGAACCACCAGCGCGGGTACTTGTGGCGGAAGAGCAGGATGAGGACAAGCGGAAGCCAGAGGAGTGGGATGGAGATGGCCGCCTGGTCGGAGCCGCTGGCCTGCCCGCTGTTGACGAAGCCGGGAATGAGCGCGGCGACGATGAGGATGGGAATGATCATGATGAGCCGGAAGAGGGTGGTGAGGCGGTTGAGGGGGCGGTCTGGGTAGTCGACGGAGAATTGGACGGGGTAGTCGGATTGGTTGCTGGCCATGGGCTGGGGATCCCTCAGGCGGCTGGCGGACATAAGCCTATGCTTCGGGCTCGTCGTTTGGCGAACGGGCGAGTGGTTTGGCGTGCGGGGCTATGGGCGGTGTCGCACCATGCGCTGGCCGTGCGACGACGTGCCGCGCATAGGAGACCCTTGCATAACCCCAGGGCTGGTTGCCCGGAAGACCCTCACCCCCGGATCGAGTCCGGGGCAGGCTCCAACCCTCTCCCAGAGGAGACCGTTGCCTAACCCGAGCGTGGTTGCCCGGAAGACCCCTCACCGGTTTCGGCCGAAGACGGCCGAACCTGCCTCTCCCCTTGGAGAGGGTGAAGAGCGGCACCGCCTTCGCGGACGAGGCGGGGTTTTGCAAAGGTCTCCAGAGGGAGAGGGAGAAAGAGCGGCCCCGCTGTCGAGGTCGAGGCGGGGTTATGCAAAGGTCTCGCATAGGGGGGACGCGGAGTGACGGGCCGCGGGGGGCGTCCGCTGGTGCTGGTGATCGAGGACGATTTGCGGTACGTGCGTCAGCTGCGCGCGGACCTGGAGCTGTGCGACTGCCGGGTTGCGGTGGCGGGTACGGGTGGTGGCGGGCTGCGACTGGCCGCCGAGCACGAGCCGGATGTGGCGCTGCTGGATCTTGGGCTGCCGGACGGAGACGCGCTGGCGGTGTTGGGCGGTCTGCGCGAGATCGGCGAGGCGCCGGTGATTGCGATGACGGCTTGGGAGGACGACGAAGGCATCGCGCAGGCGCTGGACAGGGGCGCGGACGATTATCTGCCGAAACCGTTTGACGCCGACCAGTTGCTGGCGCGGCTGCGAGGCGTGCTGTGGCGGGCGCCGGGGGCGGAGGTTGGAGCGTGGCCGCCGTTCGAATCCAATGGGTTGTTCGTCGATTTTGCGGCGGCGGAGGTGAGGAAAGCGGGACGGCCGGTGGCATTGAGCGCCGCGGAGTTTCGGCTGTTGCGGTTCCTGGCGCGGAACCGGGACCGGGTGTTCCGGCCGGCGCAGCTTGTAGAAGAGGTCTGGGGCCCGGAGTATGCGGGGGACCGCCATTTGGCGCGGGTGTATGTGCGGCGGGTGCGGGAGCAAATCGAGCGCGATCCGGGTGCGCCGCGCCATATCGTTACTAAGCCTGGGGTCGGGTACATGCTGCGGACGCGTGAGTGACGGAAGTCCGGCAGCGCGAGCCCGGGTGCGCTCATGGCTGCCAGGCGGCCTGGGCTACCTGGTGCTGCTGGGTACCGTGGCCTTCTGGTGGGGCGGCCTGGTTTTTCCAGTAATTCTCGGTCTGATTTTTCCCGAGGTGCTGTCTGGGAGCGAGATCTACGAGGCTCTGAATCCGGAACGGGACGGATCGCTCACGAATGGCGTCTCATCGGCCGCGCTGTTAGTCCTTGCAGTGCTGGCCTGTCTCAACGTCGTTGTGGGCCGCCGACGCGCGGCTGGAGGAATAGATTGGCTTGGGTGGGTTGTCCTGGCGCTCGCGGCGATTTTCCTGGTTGCCGAGGAGTTTGACTCGTTTATCTTCAAGGGGCGCGACATAGTGGCTGTCGCGGGGCAGGAGGCGCACTGGCTATTGTTGACGAGTCCACTAATTGTTACGTTTCTCATCGCTATTTCTCACTTGATTTATCGATACCGTAAAGATAGAGATTTCACCTTCCTCATGTCAATTGCCATCCTCGCGTGGATGCTCGCAATCCTGCATGATGGGGGGCCAGACTTCCTCTTGGAAAGGTACTCCTGGATCCGGACGATGAAGGGCCTCCTTGAAGAGACCCTTGAGTTTAGTGGGATGCTGCTTATTAGTCTGAGTGCAGTTATCGCGTTAGGCGGGAAAGAGCTCGGCATATTGCGGCGTCGTCTTCTCGTTTCAGCAGTCGCCGGGAGCCTAGCTATTGTTGCAGTATTGGGGATTCTCGCTGGAACGTCGGCATTTGGAGTGCGACTGATTGATACACGGCATGACCCTGGATCAGCGGGTGGCTTCTATGTGGCACTGCACGACGAGATGTCGGCTATTCAGGAACTGCGCGGGCCCGAGTTCCCGATCAAGCGACTGAGGATTCGGCTCGCGGATCAGGGTAAATTCAAGCGTCCGATGAGCTTGACGTGGCGTGTGATCGATGGTGGAACGGATGGTGAGTTTCTGCGTGAGGGCCGCTTGGACATAGCCACGACCGACGACCTGGGATGGCGCAGCATTGAGTTCGATCCACCACTGAGCGGCCTGGAAGGGCGAAGGCTAGGATTGCAGTTGGTAGCGGACGTGGAGACTGGAAGCCACATCCGGGTTTCCGCGACCAAGGCGAACCTGTACCCCGAGGGCCGGCTCTGGGTTAACGGCGAACCGACGTGGCCGGGGCAGAGCCTTCAGATCATGGCATACAGTCCGCCTGAATTGACGCGCACCAAGCTGCGGGCCCTCTGGCAGATGCTGAGTTCAGACTGGCGCTGGCCGGCGGTGCTGGCGGATCTGACGGTGAGTCTGACGCTAATTCTAGTGGTACCGGTTTTGCTGATGGTCTGTGGATGGCATGGGCTGCGCGTGGGTAGGCTACTATCGGGCTTGCGTTGAGGATTGCGCTGGAGTCGCGTGATGCCGGCCGTTGACTCCCTGACCCGACCCGTCAAACAGGCGCCCGCGTTTCGCAAGGTCGCGCCTTACCTGGTGGACTGCGATTGCCACCACCTGTGGCACAAGATCGACGAGATCTTTCCGTATCTGCCGCGCCAGTACGTGCAGGAAATCAAGGACTTCGGGTCCATGTTTCCCAACGGCGGCTGGACGAATATGCCGAACTCGCACGGCTACCGGACCGATCACGACGTGGACGAGAACACGGACTTTGCGGAGTTCACGGTCAAGGAGCACCTGGACCCGTACGGGTTCGATGTGGCGATCCTGACGGGGCAGATGGTGTACCCGACGGTGGGGATGACGAACCTGGACTATGCGGCGGCGATCTGCCGGGCGCATAACGACTGGACGCTGGAGCACTGGGTGGCGAAGGACTCGCGGTTCCGCGCGACGCTGGCGGTGGGGCCGAACGACCCGGTGCTGGCGGTGGAGGAGATCGAGCGGCTGGGCGATCACCCGGCGGTGGTGGGGGTGATGCTGCCGGCGGGTGGGCGCCATCCATACGGGAACCGGATCTATCACCCCATATACGAGGCGGCGGAGCGGTACGGGCTGACGATCGTGACGCATTTCGGCGGCGAGGGGCGGGGCCAGACGAATCCGCCCACGGCGGCGGGGTACCCGACGTATTACCTGGAGATGCGGATGGCGCGTCCGCAGATCGCGCAGGCGCATACGGCGAGCCTGATCTGCGAAGGGGTGTTCGAGAAGTTCCCGACGCTGACGTGGGTGTTCGTGGAAGTGGATACGTGGTGGATTCCGGGGCTGCTGAACCACTTTGACGCCGACTGGAAGGCGGTGCGGGACTACACGCCGTGGGTGAAACGCCTGCCGAGCGAGTATTTCCGCGATCACATCCGGGTGGGGACGCAGCCGATGGAGCAGCCGGGGTCGCGCGAGGACCTGCACTGGTTCCTGGAGCAGGCGCGGGCGGACGAGACGCTGGTGTACGCGAGCGATTTCCCGCACTGGGACTGGGACTCGCCGACCTCGGTGGCGCCGGATTTTCCGGCGGAGATGCGGGCGAACATTTTTGGGGAGACGGCGCGGGCGGCGTTCCGGCTGTAGCGGCGGTTGCGATGGGTGTGGCCGACCACGAGGGGTTGAAGTCGACGTTTGCGGGCGTGGCTAAGCAGGTTGCATGACCAGCGATTCGACCCTCACCCCAGCCCTCTCCCTGCCAGAGGCCTTTGCGTAACTTAGGGGTGGGTGCCCGGAAGACCCCTCACCGGTTTCGGCCGAAGACGGCCGAACCTGCCTCT
>JAPOWQ010000038.1 GCA_026707585.1 Chloroflexota bacterium
GGGAGAGGCAGGTTCGGCCGTCTTCGGCCGAAACCGGTGAGGGGTCTTCCGGGCAACCACGCTTGGGTTACGCAGAGGTCTCTCTGCCGGGAGCCCTATAGCAACCCAAGCTGCTGCCGAAACCCCAGCGAGTCGAACATCGCCCAACTCTCGGCAATCCTGTCCCCCTCGAACCGGTAGATATAAATCGCCGACGACTCGAACGTGTTCCCGCTCGGCTGGATGCCCAGGCCCTGGCCCGTATGCGTGCCACGCCATGTCACCCGCGCAATGATCTTCCCCGGCGCCATGATCCACTCGTCCGCCGTGATGCTTAGGTCCGGAAACGAGCTGCGCAGCTCCGGGATCTCGATCTTGAACCCATCCCGCCCGATCGTCCGTCCGTCCTGCATGTGCAGCACATAGTCGGTCGTGAACAGCTCGTCGATCAGGCTGATGTCCCCGTTATTCCACGACTCCTCATAAAACCGCTCGATCAACGCCCGCTCCGCCGCCCCGGCCACGCCCTCCGGCTCACTGCCACCCAGCGCCATCGACGCAACCGCCCCCACCAGCGCCCCCACCAGCGCCCCCACCACCGCCGCCAGCAACGCCGACACCAGCACCGGCCGCCAGATGGTTCGAACAATCGACTTCTGGCTCACAAGACCCGACCTTCCCTCAACGCCCGCGAGTGAGGACGGCGGACAGTCTAAGGCGCGCCTGCCGCGAGCGAACTCACCGGACCGAGCGAACGCTAGGGCCCCGAAGCCTCGTCGCTGCCCATCGGCGGCTCGCCGAGCTCGTCGATCATCGCTTCAATCCGAGCCCCGGCGAACTCAAGCCCACGGAAGTACATCTGTCGAAACTCCTCATCCGAGGCGCCGAAGTAGAAGTTGACCGGGGCGTACTGGATGCTGGCAAACGACTTCACCTGGATCGAATCCGGGCCAAACGCGCCCGCCAGGGCCGACGCCGTATCCTCTCGCCACTCCTGGAAATCCCGCGATCCAACCACGCGCTGCGGCGACCGGTAAGCCAGTTCCCGCAACCGGGGTATCGCCTCCAGCGCCGCGTGCAGGCGCTCAACTGCCCCCTGGTCAGCCGGCATCGCGTCCGTCCGCCCTCACGAATCGTCGGCAAGTCCGACGCACGGCCCGACGTCGAAGTCCCAACTGCCGCTATACCCAGGGATTCGTCGGATCCTCCAGGGGCAAGGCAATCGGCCGCCGTTCCAGGTGCGACCGGTACGCCCCCACCAGCATCTCCACACCGATCAGCGCGTCCTGCCCCGTGCAGGTCGTCGGACGCACTTCGCCGCCGTGAATCAGCCTCACCAGTTCGCAGCCGTGCAGGTGGTTGCTCCACGTCATCGCGTCCACGCCCTCCGGCGCCCAGGGCTCGTCGGCCTGGATCGCTTCCCAGCCCACGCCGTCGCCCGTCGGGAACACGTCCCCGCGCGGCAGCACATGGAACTGTCCCCGAGGCTGGTTCCGCAGCGTCACCAGCGCCTCCTGGTAGTAGCAGTCCGCGCCCAGCCGGTCCGAGCCATATGACCCGTCGCCCACCGGGACCGACTCGAACGTGCCGATCACCCCGCTCGGAAACAGGTACGTCGCCGACACCCGGTCCCCCGCAATCGGCCCGGCCCCGTTCTCCGTGCGTCCCGCCGCGTCCGCCCGCGTCGCCGGCCGGCCGTCCTGCAACACCAGCCCCGACACCTGCACCGGCGCCTCGCCCACCAGGTACAGCATCGCGTCGAACACGTGCGGCGCATGGATCATCGACTCTTCGACCCCGACCCGGTGGTCGCCCTTGTCCATCGCCCGTATCCGCGTCATCGCCCCCCACTCGCCCGCCTCGCCGCGCGCCCGGATCGCCTGCATCCCCGGATGCTCCCTGCTGCGGTGCGCAAGGATTACGTGCGTCCCGGCCGCCTCGGCCGCCTTCATGACCGCCCGCGCCTGGTCCGCCCACGGCGCCAGCGGCTTCTCCACGTACAGGCCCTTCGCCCCGGCTTCGATGGCTGCCAGCGTCTCCTCGACCCGGCCGTCGTCATACCAGTGCCGGGCAATCGCCACGATGTCCGGCCGCTCCCGCTCCAACATCTCGCGGTAGTCCGCATATGTGCGCTGCGCCCCGCACGCCGCCGCCAGTTCCTCGCGACCCTCATCCACGGGATCCGCCAGCGCCACCATCCGCACGTCCGGATTGGCCTGCCACGCCCGATGCAACCCATGCCCGGCCCCACCCAGGTCGCTATTCGCAATCGTCACGGCACGCAACGCAGACATCGGCAGCTACTTCCGGGTCCGAAAAGCCGACGGGAGTCTACTGGCTATCGCCAACCGGCTACTGGATCGACCGGTACCGCCACACCGCCAGCGGCACGAACACCGCCATGATCCCCGCCATCCAGGCCAGCGCCTTGATCAGCGGCTCCCAGAAATCCGTGCCCAGCGCCAGCCCCCGCATCGCGTTCACCGTGTGCGTCACCGGGCTGTTTTCCGCAACCACTGACAACCAGTCCGGCATCGTCTCAACCGGCACGAACACCGAGCTCACGAACACCAGCGGAAACAACCACACGAACGACGCCACCTGCGCCGTCTCCGCCCGCCTGACGCTGGTCCCAATGGCCGCCGAAATCCAGCAAAACGTCTGCCCGAACAGCACCGCCACAAACGGCATCGCAATCGCCCCGGCCACCGTCCCGTGGTACCGGAATCCGATCAGGAATCCCACCCCCAGCATCAATCCCACCACAAACACGTTCCGCGTCGTGTCCGCCAGGATCCGCCCCGCCACCACCGCCGACCGCGCCATTGGCAGCGTCCGATACCGATCGATCATCCCGCTCGTCACATCCACCGCCAGCCCCACACCCGTCTGCGTCGACCCGAACAGCACCGACTGCGCCAGGATCCCCGGCAGCAGAAAGTCGATGTACTCCACCGGCCCCGTCTGAATCGCCCCGCCGAATACGTACGCGAACAGCAGCACGAACATCACTGGCTGGATCGTCGAAAACACCAGCAAATCCGGCTGCCTCCTGTACGCCAGCATGTTGCGCTTCCACAGCTGCAGGATGTCGCCAGGCGCATAGCGCGCCTCCATCCGCAACGCTTCCATCGAAACCACCATCAGACCGCTCCCGCAGGTGCGTCGGCCGGCTCGCTCTCGGCCCGATGCCCGGTCAATGACAAGAACACTTCATCCAGCGTCGGCTGGCGCAGCCCGATGTCGGCAATCGCCACCTCGGCCTCATCCAGCCGCCGCACCACCCCGGCCAGCCGCGCCGGCCCGTTGCTCACCGCCACCGACACCGTCCCCGTGGCCTCGTCAACCGTCGGCGGCCCGTCGCCCTCCGCCTCCAGCACGTCACGAACCTGTTCCAGCGCCGCCAGGTCGCTCACCCGCACCGTCAGGTGCTCCCCGCCCGACCGCGCCTTCAGGTCCGCCGCCGTGCCCTGCGCGATGATCCGCCCGTGGTCGATCACGACAATCTCGTCGGCTAGCTGATCAGCCTCTTCCAGGTACTGCGTCGTCAACAGCACCGTCGTCCCGGTCGCCACCAGCTCGCGGATCACCGTCCACAGCTCCAGCCGCGCCTGCGGATCCAGTCCGGTCGTCGGCTCGTCCAGGAACAGCACCTCCGGATCGGCCACCAGGCTTGCCGCCAGGTCCAGCCGCCGCCGCATCCCACCCGAATACGTCCTGGCCTGCCGTTCCGCCGCCTCCAGCAGGTCGAACCGCGCCAGCAACTCGCCCGCCCGCGCCGCGGCCGTCGCCCGTCCCATGTGGTACAGGTTCGCCACCATCTCCAGGTTCTCTCGCCCGGTCAGCGTGTCGTCCACGGCCGCCGACTGCCCCGCCAGCCCGATCAGCGGACGCACCCGCGTCCGCTCGCGCCGCACGTCGAACCCGGCCACCGTTGCCGATCCCTCGTCCGGATCCAGCAACGTCGTCAGCACCCGCACCAGCGTGGTCTTGCCCGCGCCATTTGGTCCAAGCAGGCCCAGCACCGTCCCCCGCTCGATCTCCAGGCTCACCCCGGCCAGCGCATGCACATCGCCAAACGACTTGTGAACGTCACGCACGACCACGATCGGAGAGCTGCCGTTAGAACCGTCGGCCATGAGCTCCGCATCTCCAGTCCGGCCTGCCACGCCGACCCTCCGACGCAACCCGGCAATCGTCGCACGCACAAACGTCCCTGAAAGGTTGCTTTTTCACGGTCCGCGAGCGACGCGAAGTTCGCGGTCTGGGCTACCGCCGCCTCTTCCGCACCCGCACCACCACCTGCCCGTCCCGCACCTCCACCGGAAACGTCCGCGCCCGCACCCGCTCGTCATACAGGGCCTCGCCCGTCCGTATGTCGAACTCCCAGTTATGAAACGGGCACCGCAGGATCTCGCCCTCCCGCTCGAACTCCCAGTACCCCACCCGGTCCGACACCGGATGCGGCCGAATCCGCCCCCGGCACAACGGCCCGCCCCGATGCGGACAGTGATTCAGCATCGCGTACAGTTCGCCGCCCACATTGAAAACCGTCACCCCATACCCCAGCGCCCCCCGAACCTCCCACCGCTCCCCCGCCGGCAACTCAGCTACCGGGCAAACAACAATCTCGTCTGAAGTCGCAGGCGTCACGCGCTTTCCCCAAACACGCCTGCTCAGCGCTCACCCATGGTCGAGATCCGGTGCCACGGACTTCGTAAGCCTCAGCCTCCGTCTTCCCCCTCTCCCTGGCAAAGACCCTTGCAAAACCCCGCCTTGACCTCGAAGTCGCGGCGGATCTTCACCCTCTCCAAGGGGAGAGGCAGGTTCGGCCGTCTTCGGCCGAAACCGGTGAGGGGTCTTCCGGGCACCCGCCCCTAAGTTACGCAAAGGCCCCTCTTCAGGGGGACGCCGCTCTTTCCCCTCTCCTAGGGGAGAGGCAGGTTCGGCCGTCTTCGGCCGAAACCGGTGAGGGGTCTTCCGGG
>JAPOWQ010000067.1 GCA_026707585.1 Chloroflexota bacterium
TGACGCGCGTTCACGTGGGGTCAAATACGGATTTCTGCTACGACGGCACCTACATTGTCGATGAACCAGAGGAACTCGATTGCGACAAGGGCGACTGGTACAACGAAACGGCTGGTTGGGAACGGGTCAAGTTCAAGACTAGCGAATCCGGCGGCCATGACTGGAAGTTCCATAGTGACCTTGTTGACGCCAAATACAAGCAGTGCCTACCGCTCTGCGGGAATCACACAAACATTTACGTGCACAAGACGCAGCACGGCAACGGAACGGTAGAGAAAAGAACGTAAGATTCGACGGACCCTGGGTAGGTGAGATACCTACCCAGGGTTTCTGTTGCTGTATCCCCGAAACGTGACCGATCGAAAGAGCCGCGCTACTTGAGCACTCTTCGGCCAGCCCGCAGATACCGAATGGCCTCAGTCGCTAACCACAGAAGCAGAAACGCAGGGAAGGACGCCAAAGCCAAGTGGACCACCAATTTGACGGTCCAGTCGCTATTGGTTGATGTAGTCACCTGCACCTCGCCGCCAGAGGTTATCACTGTCTCTGTTGTCGTTGTTTCACCTGGAGTGCCAGCCAGATATGAAGTCATGACAGATCCCAGAAACCCGCCTAAGAATGCTGCAACGAGCATTCCTGCAATGATTCCACCGGTGTTCTTATTCACTTCGATCTCATCCCCAGGACTTCAATGAATGCGACTTGCTCCCCGAGGTCATTCCGTAGGGTGTACGGCGATGAATATGTGAAGTCACTGTTCGCCGATACGGTAAACTCGTCAGAGTAATAGGAGCGATCAAGCGCAAAGCCCTCAGCGTCGAAGAAACGGATCTTGAAGTCATATGCGTCAACCACGATATCCTCGCTTGTAGGATTGCGCACGACAAACTTGATTGAAATACGTGCACTATGGCCGAACTGGTCGTTGGGCGGTGATATCAGCTTCCATTCAATGGAGTCCTCGACCAACACAATGTTTTCATTTAGTTTGTCATCGTCGTCCGGCAACGCGATGTAGTGATTGATCGAACTCAAGCCAAGGCTCCACACCACCCGCGCGATCAACACCGCTGACACAATGAAGACGAATGCTCCGATGCCCAGCAGGATTTGCTTACGCATCACTTCCTCCGATCCGGCAAGCCCGCAGGGGCGATGAGCGCGACCAAGCTGAAAACCAGGCCGCCAATCAACCACCACCCGAAGCGATAGCCCCTGGCTGAGGCGACCGTGGCCGTATAGAACGCCACGGCTATCCAGCCCGCGACGATCCAGAGCAATATGAGTGCATTCAGGATCCCGAGGACTTCGAACATTGGTCTTCCTTTCGAGCGTATCGCGGGTGCTACCCAAAGTCCTCCGGACACCAGACCCGACGAAACGTCAGGGTTCGCGGCTGCTTGATGGCCGACGAGCTCAGCACCATCGGCCCGTAGGGCATGACGAGGCCGGCCGAGTCCACGTCACGAATCTCCGCCGCCGGCGCCTCCACGACGGAGAGGATTTGCCTGGGTCCCGCCCAACTCGCGCCCGTCGCATGCGTCGTGGAGCCCAGCGAGATCGAATGGTCGATATCGCCGCCCGACACCTCGTACACCCCGGGGCCAAGCCGAATCTCCACCGGCTCACCCGGCTCCAGCAGCACTTCCGAATACGTGTGCAGCACCGAGCTCTCCATCTGAACAACCGTTTCTTCAACGGGCACATCGCGGGTTTCCACGGTCGTTTCTGGAATGATGAAGCTCGGCAACCACAGGTAGAAGTAGATGTAGAACGCCAGCAGGACCCCGGCCGCCACGGTGACGACCCCGAAGAGGAATGCCCCAAGGGCGAGGCCGATCGTGCGTTTCATATCAGCTCCCATCAGTCCGGCCCATCGATCCGCATGTCGGCGATCTGGTCGGCTATGGCTTTCTCCACGTTGTCAACGAGCGTGAAGGTGAACTCGCTGTTGGCTGGGACGGTGTAGTCGGTCCCCGTGGCCGGCTGCCAGACCGCAAACCCGTCGGCATCAACGAATTGCACCATGAGGTCCGACCAGCCACCAACCGTGATGTCCTGGTCGGAGGTGTTGCGGAGCGTGTACTTGAAGCTGATCCACACGTGGTCATCGAACGGCGATTCCTGGGCGTTGACGACCTTCCATTGCATTGAGCCCTCGACCACATCGATGTTCTTTCTGAAGTCATCCTGGCTGCTGTAGGTCCGCGTCACCGAGGTTGAGGTGAACACGCGGGACAGCCCGAATTGCATGAGCCAGAACGAGGACATCACCGCCGCCACCACCACCAGCACCACAATGAACAGGGCACCAACCCCAAGGCCGAAGCGTTTGAGCGTCATCGGTGCACCGTCCATCGACATATCTCTACATGTAGTCGATTGTACATGTATGCCATTTCATATACGATCCACCCTGGTTCATGGCTCGCCGGAGTCAGAATCAACGGCGATTCTCCCGGCGGGCGGAGCCGAGAAGGATTGCCATACGGCAATGAGCGCTCCGAATTGTGTTCGCCCTATTGAGCACAGCAGCGGGCGCGTCCCTGGTGATTGGGCCGGTACCAGAGGTGTGACAGCCGGCTAACTTCAGCGCTGAGCGGCCCAACGAACTCGATATATCGGCTGCACTCGCGAGCCACATGGCCGTTGCCAAGTGCTACTGGCGACACGGCCGGCGTAACGAACGAAGCGGATTGCGGCGCTGGCGTGCCGGGCGACGCGCCGGCTTTGAGACCGCGAGCGGTTAGCTGTCCGAAACGTCCCAGTCGAGGAGGACGCCGAGGGTTTGGTCGGTGTGGTCGTGGAGGAGGTGGTAGGCCTGGGGGGCCTGGGTGTAGGGGAAGTGGTGGGTGGTCATGCGGTCGGGGTTGATGGCGCCGGATTCGAGGAGGGCGAGGGCGCGGCGGGCGGAGCCGGCGTGCCACTGGCCGCCGAAGTAGCCGCCGACGATGCGGCGGCTCTGGATGGTGTCGGAGCTGAGGGGCAGGTATTGATGCTCGTACTTGCCGACGAGGTGCAGCGTGCCGCCATCGGCGAGCATGTCCATGCCCTGCTTGAAGGCGGTGGGGCCGGCAGGTCCGCCGACGGCGTAGACGACCAGGTCCGCGCCGACGCCGTAGCTGATTTTTCTGACGGCCGCCACGGGGTCTTCGTCGGCGGCGTTGATGACGTGGTCGGCCCCTAAGGTCGCGGCGATTTCGCAGCGCAGGGGCGTGGCGTCGACGGCGATGAGCGTTCCGGCGTCGAGCGCGCGCATGACCTGGAGGATGAGGCTGCCGACCAGGCCCTGGCCGAGGATGACGATGACGTTGCCGGGTTCGAACGGGGCAATGTCCGTCCAGCGGACGGCGGAGGCGCTGAGCATCCAGTAGGGGGCCTGGTCCCAGGAGACGTTGGGGGAGAGCGGCAGGATCTCGGGCAGCTTGGCCTGGCGCTCGGGAATGGCGGCGGCCAAGACGAACTGCGCGTGGGGCGAGACGGCGCAGACGCGGTCGCCGACGGCCAGGTGCTCAACGCCCTCGCCGAGGGCGTCGATGACGCCGGCCATGGAGTAGCCCATGATCTGTGGATCGACGGCTTCCTCGCGGACGTAGCGCCAGCCGATTTCGGAGCCGCGGCTGATGAGGCTGCGCACGGCCTTGACGCGGACCTGGCCGAAGCCGGGTTCAGGGATGGGAGCGTCTTCGAGGACGACGTTGCCGCGGCCGGCGGGCTTGGCCATGCGTTTCATGGGTGGGGTCCTCGGGGCGCGGCGTGTCCATCATGCCAGTGGATGCACCAGTGGTGGGGATGGCGCGGGGTCAATCGGTCGCGGAGGGTCTGGATGAGTCGACGGACGGGGAGAGCGGACCGAGCGAGTGGGCGATGCCGGCGACGGCGGGTGGGGCGACGCGTATGGGATTGATTGATGGACTTACCGGGACGGGGTCGGGGATTGGCCACCGGTGTGGCGGCGGGTTGCGGCACGATCGGGGGACCTCGCAGCGAGTGCCGACGACGGCGTCCTATGGCTAGCTCAGGACAGGTTCTGCCTCTCCCCTTGGCGAGGGTGAAGAGGGGCGGGCCAGACGGGGGAGGCTGGGATGGCAGAGGGGGGCGGCGGTGGTGAGTTGCCAGGGGTGGCTTGGGCACGGTGGGGTGGCTGGTTGCCCGGAAGAGGCCGGTCAGCGACGCGGCCCCCATTCGGCAAGCTCAGGGCAGGCTCTACAAAGGACGGCCGAAGACGCCGGGAGAGTGAATCTTGTGACCATAGTCATGACTATGGGATGATTGGGGGATCCACAGGGCGGGCGGGAGCGTGGAGTATGGATTTGGATGAGGGGCGTGGAACGCCAGGGGTGCGGACGATGAAGGCTTCGGAGTTCAAGGCGAAGTGCCTGAAGTTGATGGATGAGGTGGCGGAGACGGGGGAGGAGATTCACATTACGAAGCGGGGGCGGGCGGTGGCGAAGCTCCTACCAGTTCGTCGCCGGACGGGCGCGCCGTTCGGGCTATACAAGGATCAGATCAGAATCCTGGGTGATATCGGCGCGCCTATCGACGTGGAGTGGGACGCCGAGAGCAACCCGGACCGGATTCTGAATCCGTGATTCTGCTCGATACGCAGGTCTTGATTTGGCTTCTCTTCGATGACCAGAAGCTCGGCAGCCAGGCTCGTCGGGTGATCGACGATGCCTGGAAGGCAGGCGAAGCCTACGTGTCCGCTATTTCGTTCTGGGAGATGACCATGCTGCACGAGAAGCGGCGGCTGGATGTGCTTCTGGACGTTGACGCCCTGCGAGCGAATCTGCTTACCGAAGGCCTGCTCGAGGTTGCTGTGAACGGGGCGATCGGCATCCGGGCGGTAGGTCTCCCGGATTTGCCGAGAGACCCGGCGGACCGAATTGTGGTG
>JAPOWQ010000049.1 GCA_026707585.1 Chloroflexota bacterium
CATCCAATTGACGTAATGTGCGGTCGCTAAAGTCAAGTCCCACAAGAAAGTTAGTTAGGTCACTTGCAGTGATCGGCTCGCCTCGTGTTGTGAATGGCCATTCTACTTCAATTTCGTGCGATCTAAGTGCAAGAAGGTTGGTCGCAATCAAGGAGAGTGATAGCCACTGAATGGTCTGATAGTCTTTGCATTGCACGCTTCTGAGTTCAATTGGCCTCAGTTTCCTATCCACGCCGAAGTAACGTAGGTCTTTGTAGAGACTTCTATGCACCTTCAAGCAGTTACACACCTCTTCTTCAGTAAACCCCGAGTACCCTCGTGCTCGGCCCATTTCGTTCATGAGACGCACGACGGTACCAATAAGGGAATTGCCATCATGCGCATCCTGAATGCTGGCCGTCTTCGCGTACAGTTGATACAGGTCATGATCAATGTCAAAGCATACGTCTTTCAAGTAAAGAATCAGCTTTAGTGACTGCTCCACAGACAATAGGAGTAGTTCTGATGATACTCTCTTAAAAAACTCCTCATCCGTACTTGGAGACTTCGCGGCTGGGTTCGACCTGCAATATACGGCCGAGCGCACGTACGCCCAAGCCGCACCAAACAATCTCAGGCTCACAGTCTCGAATTCTGTCGGCGTCCGCTCAACTTTGGGCACTCTACGCCTCACCGCATGCTTCCAAAACCTGTAGGACAGGGTGCCACGGATTGGCTTTGCCCCGTAGCTCGAATCTGAGTATCGTCGTCAGTATCGTTGGTAGAGTCTGTCCAGTCCTAACGGTGACTCGGAGTGTTCGCTCTTCCACGGCCTGCAAGGCAAACGACACTCTGATCGCATCGGGAGCAGTAGCCGACATGCTCCCTGCATCAAAGGACCAGGGCCTTATATCGTAAGAGCGCTGAGCAAAACCAAAGTAATATTCGACGTCTATCTGCTCTTTGCCTTCACTCACATTCGCACCGAAATCGACATACACGGTGAAATCTCGTGAGTCTGGAAAGCAGAGCACGGTTAGCTTGCCCTCTCCTTGAGAGTCCGGGTGGTTCGAATAGTGCTGCGTAGCGGCAATCGAAGCTGCGACATAGAGTTCGCCTGCCACTGTTGTCCCTGTTCGGTATTGCCAGTTCGACGGTTCAGGCACTCCCGATAGGACCGGGGTGAGTTTCGGCGTAGGGTCCGGTCTTGGTGTGGGTAATAGATTCGCGGAGCTTGCGATAAGAAAAATCAGTAGTGGCGCGCCCGTAAAGATCAAGGCAATGAGAATGATCCGAGGCAGATGCACGATAACGCGAGGGAGATTCATGGATGCCTCTCTGCACGACCCAGCGGCCGCTGATGTGAGTCTACCGGCCGGCGTCTGCGCTCTGAGGCCGCCCTACGCGGCCAAGACGGCGGCGCCAGTCGTGACGACGAAACGACGGCGCGCCCAAGCGGTGATGCAATGGCCACCAAGCGCGTCGGGCACACGAAGCGCCTCAATATGCCTGCAATATCGGGTTGGTATATCGGCGCTGAGCCAGCCAATTTGAACCATCGAAAGTGCTGGAGAGACTCCTGCCATCGCGTATCGATGTGTCGACCCGATTCGGCCTTCGTGGGCGCTGTGTCGCTTCAGATCGCGACCTGTGCCGGTCGCCGCAAT
Source organism: Chloroflexota bacterium (assembly GCA_026707585.1). Taxonomy (GTDB): domain Bacteria; phylum Chloroflexota; class UBA11872; order UBA11872; family UBA11872; genus UBA11872. The sequence continues at coordinate 1,647 of JAPOWQ010000049.1, forward strand.
CGGCAGTCGTAGCCGCCGTTGCAACGTCGCTTAGGCCGCCTGGTCCTTCGAGGCCGACAAAGACTGGTTGCTCGACGGTGGCGTCGTCACGGGCTCATGCTCCGGTCTACCTCCGGTTGACGCCCATCCATTGGCTCCACATGCGGTCCTCGGCGTCGCCGTCGGCGTCGGAGTCGCGGATCTGGCGGCCGGTGTGTTGCAGGAAGACGTCGTCGAGCGATGGGCGGGTGATGGACAGGTTGGCGATGGAGAGGCCGGCGTCCTGGAACGCGGCCATGATGGCGGGGGCCGCGGCGCCGCCGTCGCTGACGGTGGCGATGAGCCCAGTGGCCGCGATGTCCGCCTGCCGGACTCCCGGCAGATCGCGCACGGCGGCCAGCCCCGCGGTTACGCATTCGTCGGGCGAATCGTCCGCTTCAAAGGCCACCTGCACGATGTCGCCGCCGACGCCGGCCTTGAGCTCCGCCGGGGAGCCTTCGGCCACCAGGCGGCCGTGGTCGATGATGGCCAGCCGCCGGCAGAGCCGGTCGGCCTCGTCCATGTGCTGGGTGGTCAGAAAGATCGTGACGCCCTGCGCGTTGAGTTCTTCCAGGTGCTCCCAGACGGCTATCCGGCTCTGCGGATCCAACCCGGTGGTCGGCTCGTCCAGGAACAGGACGCCGGGGTTGTGCATCAGGGCGCCGGCCAGGTCGATCCGCCGCCGCATGCCACCGGAGTAGGAGCCGACCTTCCGGTCGGCCACCGAGGAGAGCCCAACCAGTTCCAGCAGCTCCTTGGCGCGGGTACGGGCTTCGGCGCGCGACAGCCCGTACAGCAGGCCTTGCAGTTCCAGGAAGTCGCGACCCTTCGAAAGGTCGTCCAGCCCCACTTCCTGGAGCGCCACGCCTATGGCCTGGCGCACGGCTTTCGGTTCTCGGGTGACGTCCAAGCCGGCCACCTCCACGCGCCCGTCGGTCTTGGGCAGTAGCGTCGCCAGGATCTTGATGGTGGTGGTCTTGCCCGCGCCGTTCGGTCCCAGGAAGCCGAAGAACTCCCCGCGCTCCACCGCAAAGCTGATCCCGTCCACGGCGCGCACGCCGCCCGGGTACGTCTTGGCCAGTCCGTCCACACGGACTGCCGGACCGTTCAACATCCACTGCTCCCGTCGTCTGTCCGGACGGCGCCCGCCCACGGCCGGCCTTCGCCTGGCAACCGGCAGATCATGACGCATGCAAGCCGCCGCTGTTGAGACTTCTCTTACAGAACCGGGCCTGCCTGCCCGTAATGCCGCGTGCCACGGTCCAACCTGAACGGTCAATGAACCTCGCTCTGCTACCGTGCCCGGCCAGACCGAACTCGGCGTCAGACTCGCAACAGCGCCTACTACCCGGAGAGAGGTTCCCTGTGGCAAACGTGATCCATGAGCCGGCGCGTGAGGTGCCGGTGTTGCATGAGACCGAGGTGCTGGTGGCCGGGGCGGGAATTTCGGGGCTGTTCGCGGCGTTGGAGTCGGCGGCGGCGGGGGCGCGGACCACGCTGGTGGACGAGTACTCGGCGGTGGGCGGCAATTACGGGCCGGGGCTGGGTTCGCGGCACGACCTGTGGCAGGCGCCGCAGCAGCACGACCGCGGGTTGGGCGGCCAGGTGGGCGACTTCCTGGACCGGCTGGACGCGCGCGGCGGCATCAAGACCTTCGACTTCATCAGCGGCGGCGACAACGTCCCCTGGCGCTGGGACGGCATGGCCCACATTCCCGTCATCGACCGGAACGAGTTCCAGCGTCTGGCCCTGCAGCGTCTGCGAGACCTTGACGTCTCGCTGCTCCTGTCCACCACCGTGGCTGGAGCGATCGTCGAGGACGGCCACGTCGGCGGCGTGATTTTCGAGACCGGCGAAGGCCGGCGTGCCATCACGGCCAAAGTCGTCATCGATACCACGGGCGAGGCCGACGTGGCTGCCGCGGCGGGTGCCGAAACCGAGGACGCCTACGCCAGCGCGGAGGCCGGGTTCGGGCTGTTCTTCCGCGTCGAAGACGTGGACTGGGAGACCTACGAGGAGTTCCGCGCGGCCGAGCGCGACAAGCCGCTGAGCGACGAAGAAGAGCGCTGGGTGGACGAGGTGCTGTTCGTCGCCCTGGAGCGCGTCTGGGCCAACTATCCGCGCGAGCTGCTCCCGTTCATGATGGCCGACTGGGAATCCGGCGAATACAAGTACGTGGCCTCAATCCCGGGCGGCGCCCACGCCTACAAGATTCCGTTCGCCACCCACGACCAGGACGTCACAACGATTGAGACGCGCTGGCCGGATCACACCCTGTCGGCGCTGAACGCCATCCAGCGGTCTACCATCGAGTCCTCGGCCCGCCTGCACGCCTACGACACCATCGAGTTCTACAAGCGCCACGTGCCGGGGTTCGAGAACGCCCGCGTCAGCCAGATCGCACCCTACATGGGCACGCGCTGGAGCCGCACGATCGTGCCTGACTACACCCTCAGCCGCGACGACATCGTCGCCGAGCGGAACTTTGACGACGTGGTGCATGTGCTGACCACGCTCTACCGCTACGACGACGAGGCACGCAAGGGCGGGCGCACACGCCAGCTCGTGAACCTGCGCGAGCGCGAAGAGGGCCACCACTTCGACATGCCGCTGGGCCAGTTCCTGCCGCAGGGCGTGGAGGGCATGCTGGCTGCCGGTCGTTCTATCGGTCGCGACCGCACGGCCAGCCTGCGCTGGCGCTGGATCGCCAAGGTCACGGGCGGTGTCGCCGGCATGGCAGCTGCCCGCGCCGTCGCGGAAGGCGTACCGCCACGCCACGTCGATATCCGCGCGCTTCAACGCGAATTGGTTGACGTCGGCTATTACCTCGGCGAGCCGCCGCGACTAGCTGCACTGGGCGTCGCTTAACGCCGGAAGCGCCGGACATGCCGGCGCTTCCGAATCAGATGCTCGTTGGGCGTTGAGCCCAACGAAGGGGGCCGCCTAGTAGCGGTCGCCGCCGCCGTAGCCGCCGCCACCGCCGCCGTAGCCGCCGCCACCGCCGCCGTAGCCGCCGCCACCGCCGCCGTAGCCGCCGCCACCGCCGCCGTAGCCGCCGCCACCGCCGCCGTAGCCGCCGCCACCGCCGCCGTAGCCGCCGCCACCGCCGCGGGGCGCCCGCGGACGTGCCTTGTTCACGGTAAGCATGCGGCCACCCATGTTGCTGCCGTTCAGGCCCTCGATCAGCGCCATGGCTTCGTCCTCGTTGGCCATCTCGATAAACCCGAAGCCGCGGGAGCGTCCCGTTTCACGATCGATGATGATCGTGCACGACGTCAGTTCGCCGTACTGCGATGCCTGCTCGCGCAGTTCTTCCTCGGTGGTCGAGTACGGCAAGTTGCCGACATATATGTTCATTCGAAACCGTTCCTGAACGCCGTCGCCGTGGACGTGCGTCCGTCTACACCCGCCTTCGAGCGGGAGGTCCAGACCATCCGTCAGTCACGTGAACGCCGCAGTGAACCAAATGTCGGAAAGGTCGATTCAGGTATACCGTTCGAGAATCGAAAGGCTTTGCGTGAACGAGAAACCTCGCAGACGGCGGCAGACGGAAGATTCAATTCCAAGGTCACCACGCGCAATCTAGCACGCATTGGCTCATTGGAACGCCACATATCGAAACATTGCCGAATCGACCGGACGCGGGTACCGGCGGGTGCGGTAGGGTTCGCTGCCCGGCGGCAAGACAGACGGGTATCCGATGGCGCACCAGCGACCCAACATCCTGTGGTACTGCACCGATCAGCAACGCTTCGACACCATCGGCGCGCTGGGTAACTCCCACGTCCGCACGCCGCACCTAGACCGCTTCGTGGCGGAGGGCACGGCCTTTACCCACGCCTACTGCCAGAGCCCCATCTGCACGCCGAGCCGGGCCAGCTTCCTGACCGGCCTATATCCCAGCCGGGTTCATAACCCACGCAACGGCAACGGCTGGGTCCACCGCGAGGTCGCCGCCAACCTGGTGACGCGCCAGCTGGCGGAGGCCGGCTACGACGGCGGCCTGGTCGGCAAGCTGCACCTGGCCGGAGCATTCAACGGCCGGGAGTCGCGCGTCAACGACGGTTATCGCTACTTCAAATACAGCCACGCGCCGCGCAATGACTGGCCGCTCGATCAACACGACTATGCGGCCTGGGTGCAGGCGCAGGGCGTCGATCCCTACTCGGTGCTGCTCCACAACTTCGATCGTCGCCATCTCACCGGCGCCCTGATGGAACCCACGCCCAAGCAGGACAACACGCCGCCGGAAGTACACCAGACCACCTGGGGCACCGAGGCGTCCATCGAATTCATCAACCAGCCGCGCCCGGCCAACCAGCCGTGGTTCCTGAGCGTGAACGTGTACGACCCGCATCCGCCGTTCAACCCGCCCTGGGAGTACTACCGCCGCTACGACCCGGACGCGCTGCCCGGTCCCTACTTTCGCCCCTCCGACCTGGAGCACCAGGGCCGCCTGACCGCGTCGGGAATCGACTTCCAGAGCGAGTCGCAGCCACCGGAGGCATTCGAGGGCAAAAAGGTCCAGGCCGCCTACTACGCCATGATCGAGCAGATCGACGACCAGTTCGGCCGCTTGCTGGAGGCCCTGGAGGCCTCAGGCCAGGCTGACCGCACCATCGTCATCTTCACCAGCGACCACGGCGAATCGGCCGGCGACTACGGCCTTACGCAGAAGGGTTGCCGCTTCTTTGACGGCCTCAGCCGCGTGCCGCTGATCTGGCGCCTGCCGGGCCGGATCCGGGCCGGCCGGCGCAGCGATGCCCTGGTCGAACTGACCGACATTGCGCCCACGCTGCTGGAGTTCGCCGGTCTGCCGGTACCCGAGGCCATGCAGGGACGCACGCTGCGGCCCATTATGTCCGGCGAAGCTCCGCCAGACACCCATCGCGACTTCGTCCGCTGCGAGTACCTGGACGCCGTCAATGGGCCCGACCACACCTTCGCCACCATGTACCGGGACCGTCGCTGGAAGCTGAACGTCTACCACGGCCACGACATCGGCGAGCTGTTCGACATGCAGAACGACCCGCGCGAACAGGCCAGCCTCTGGGACAGCCCCGACCACCAGGAGATCAAGCTGGATCTCATGCAGCGCAGCTTCGACGCCACGGTCCTCGCCGCCGACCCCGGCCCCCCGCGCGTCTCGTCCTACTGACGCCTGCAGCACCGTCACGCAGTTCGCACGACGTCCTGGCCTCTTGCGAATTCACCAGGCATTGACCACGTGCTAATCGCGGCGGCCAAGCCGTCACGTAAGATCAGCATCCGGCTGCGTTGTTTGGCGAGCCGCCCGCGCTTCGCGGCGGTCAGCCACGGCTGAAACCGCACGCTCGACGACGACTACGCGCGGTCCGGCTGGCCTGCGCAGCCAGTCGATTTCTTTGCTTTTTGATCTGAGGAGAGCCACCGTGCGAATCGGAATCAACGGGTTTGGGCGGATCGGCCGCCTGGCCTTGCGGGCGCTGTTGGAGCGCCATCCCCAGGCCGAGATTGTCGGCATCAACGATCTGGCCGAGTTGCGCGCTTCCGCGCACCTCTTGCAGTACGACAGCAACTACGGCCGCTTTGGTCGCAACGTGGAAGCCACGGCTGGTGGGTTGGTGGTGGGCGGAACGACGATCCCGTACTACTCAGTTCGCGACTGGGCCGCGCTGCCCTGGGGCGACCTGGGCGCCGACCTGGTGGTGGAGTCCACGGGCGTTGGCACCGAGCGCGCGCGGGCCGCGGCCCACATGGACGCAGGAGCCGGGCGGGTGCTGATCTCGGCGCCTTCCAGCGACGCCGACCTCACGGTGGTGCTGGGCGTCAACGACGATCAGTTCGATCCGGCTGCGCACTACGTTGTCAGCAACGCCTCCTGCACCACCAATGGCCTGGCACCGCCGCTGGACGTCGTGCACCGCGAGTTCGGTGTGCGTAAGGGGCTGATGTCCACTATCCACGCCTACACCTCATCGCAGAGCCTGGTGGACACCGCCAGCAGCGACCTGCGTGAAGCCCGCGCCAGCGCCCTCAGCATCGTGCCGGCCAGCACCGGCGCCGCACGCGCCATCGGCCTGGCGATTCCGGAGCTCGACGGACGCATGCATGGCGCGGCCTACCGGGTGCCGGTGTCGACCGTGTCCATCGTCGAGTTCGTCGCGCACCTGCAGCGGCCGGTCGACGAGGGCGAGGTCGCCAACGCGCTGCGTGCCGCAGCGGCAGGGCGGCTGGACGGCATTTTGGGCGTGTCAGATGAGCCGCTGGTTTCGATCGATCTCAAGGGCGATACCCGCTCGTCCATCGTGGATAGCGGCTCGACCATGGTGATCGGCGGCGACCTCGTGAAGGTCGCGGCCTGGTACGACAACGAGTGGGGCTACGCGTGCCGGATCGGCGATGTCGCAATGACTATCGGCGAGCGCGTCGGAGCCCCGGCCAACGTCTGAGCCGGCAGTTCCGGGTGAAGCGTCCGTGGCGCCCCCCGGCTGGGCTGTCGTCCAAACAGCGTGCAAGCCCGACCCGGGAACGACCCTGTAGGGATGCTGCTCAAGCGTGTGCGCCGTGAAACGCAGCAGCCGGACGCTGCAGGTCCGCGGTCGGCGCGTCTTCGTGCGCGTGGACGCCAACGTACCGCTGCATGGCGAGAGAATCCGTGACGACACGCGCGTGCGCGCAATCGCCCCGACGCTGGCCGATCTGCGCGCACGCGGCGGGCGCCTCGTCGTGGCTTCACACCTGGGGCGACCGAAGGGGCAGGTCGATCCGACGCTCTCCCTGGCTCGGGTGGCTGAGCGCCTGAGCGAGCTGCTGGGCTGCGTCGTGGCGCTCGCCCCGGACAGCGTTGGTCCCGCCGTGGAAGCCCGGGCGCGACGCCTGGCCGACGGCGACGTGCTGCTGCTGGAAAACCTGCGCTTCCATCCGGGCGAGGAGCAAAACGATCCCTCGCATGCCGCCGCCCTGGCGAGGCTGGCCGAGGTGTACGTCAACGACGCCTTCGGAACAGCGCACCGGGCACATGCCAGCACGGTGGGCGTGGCGCGGTTGCTGCCCGCAGCCGCCGGGCCCTTGATGCACGCTGAAATCCAGGCGTTGGATCGCGCGACTCGCGATCCGGACCGTCCGTTCGTAGCCGTCCTGGGCGGGGCCAAGGTCTCGGACAAGATCGGCGTGCTGCGGCGGCTGGCGACGCAGGTGGACGCGCTGCTGCTGGGCGGCGGCCTTGCCAACACATTCATGGCCAACGCCGGCGGCGCATTGGGCCGTTCGCTCGTCGAACCCGGACAGGCCGAGACCGTGGCCGCCGTGCGGGCGGCTGCTGCGGCTTCGGGCTGCCGAATCCTGTTACCCAAGGATGCGGTCGTCGCCACGGCGATCGATCCCAACGGCGCCACGACCGTCGTCCCGGCCGATCAGGTTCCCGATGATCAGATGGCGCTGGACATCGGTCCCGCCGCGACCATGGCCTATCTGGAGGTGCTGGCTGAAGCCCGCACCGTGGTGTGGAATGGTCCGCTGGGCGTATATGAATGCAAGCCGTTCGCCCAGGGCACATTGGCCGTGGCGCACGGGCTGGCGACTTCAGCGGCCTTCGTGGTAGTGGCGGGCGGCGATGCGCTGGCCGCCGCGCAGGCGGCGGGGGTGGCGGACCGCATGGGCCATCTCAGCACGGGCGGGGGCGCCACGCTGGAGTTCCTGGAAGGCCGCGACCTGCCTGGACTGGCCGCGTTACCCGACGCCCGCGCCTAGTCGCGCTCCGAGTCCTCGCCCAACCACCGGCGGGCATCACCTACGCGCCGGGTAAGCGCGCGACTGTCGAGGTATTCCAGGAGCGCCAACGAGTACTTGCGGCTGGTGCCTAGCGCGTCCCGCACCTCGCGTACCGTCACGGTGGGTCCTGCGTCGAATAGGCGGCGTACGGCGCCAAGCCAGGCGTCATAGGTCTCGCGCGAGAGCGCGATATCCGGCGCGAGCAACACCAGCCGCCCGTCCTGCGCCAGCGCCGCCGCCAGGCGACGGGTTGCGCCGCTGACCGTTAACGCTTCGGTCAGCGACGGCGGCGCCGATCCGCCCTTGTCAAGCTGGGCGACCAGCCGCCGTGCGGCGGCCTGCTCGGCCTCGGAGAGCTCGACCGTGTGACTGGCCAGGACCGCGCGGGGCCCCTCCAGGCGGACCGCTCCCCGGGCAGCCGCCACGACCAGCAATTCGCCAATGGCGTCGGCCGGCGCGTCCATCGAGCGGGCAAGGTCCGATGTGCGGAGGCCCATCGCTCCAGGGTCGGACTCGTGGTGCGCCCGGAGCGCACCCACCAGCACTGAGATCAACCGTTCGATTACCCGCACCCTGCCCACATACCTGCGAAGCTCTCGGACTTCTCCGGCCGCCGTCAGGTCGGCCACGGCCTGTGCCGCTGTTGGGCTGTCCAGTTCGGTTCGCCGCGCCAGCTGGGCCAACGTCGCCAGTCCGTCGGCCAGGGCGTCCCGGACAAGCATCACAGGATCGCCGGCTGCGGCTCGCGCCAGGGCGTCCAGTACCGACGCGTCGCCGCGCGGCGCGTGCCGCGCCAGGGCGCGGGCCACGCGGCCGCCGCCAATCGTGGTTGCCGGCGAGAGCCGCCGAATCACATAGCGATCCCCCCGGCGCGCGGCGACGGGGGCGTCCAGGCGCCACTGAACCCAGCCCGCCTCGCCCGGGGGAATGGAGTCACGCTCAAGCAAGCGGAGCCGCGCAACCCGCGCCGCCGCGCCGATATGCAGCGCCACGTCTTCGCCGGGTTTCAGGGGCCGGGGGGCTGAGGGGAGCATGCGCAGGCGGGCGTCGACCCGGCGGGTCGCGAACACCGCGCCCCGGCGCGCCAGCACGTCGCCGCGGCTCGTCTGGGAAGGATTCGTCCCTCCCAGGTTCACCGCCACCCGTCGCCCGGGGTGTGCGGTGTCGATGGTCGTCTGATGCGACTGCAAACCCCGGACCCGAACGCTGCGTTCGCCGGGATAGAGGCGGGGCTGATCGCCTACGCGCAGCGACCCGCCCGATAGCGTGCCAGTAATTACCGTGCCGAAGCCCGGCATGGTGAATACACGGTCGATGGGGATGCGGGCACCCCCGCTATCGGGTCGTGGGCGGCGGCGATCCAACACCTGGTCTACGGCTCGAACGAGCTCATCGAGACCGGTCCGGGCCTGGGCGGAGACGTGCACGATCGGCGACGCTGCCAAACGGCTGCCTGCCAAGGCATCCCGCACATCCTCCTCCACCAGCGCCGCCCACTCGTCCTCGACCAGGTCGGACTTGGTCAGGGCAATCACGCCGCTGTCGATTTCCAGGAGATCAATGATGTCCAGGTGCTCGCGCGTCTGCGGCATCACGCCTTCGTCCGCGGCGATGACCAGCAGGACGGCGTCGATCCCGCCGACGCCGGCGAGCATGTTTGATACGAAGCGCTCGTGCCCCGGGACGTCCACGATCGACACCTCGCGTCCGCTGGGCAGCGTGAACCACGCGAAGCCCAGGTCGATGGTCAGACCCCGCTCGCGCTCTTCGGCCAGCCGGTCTGGAAAGATCGAGGTGAGCGCTTCGACCAGCGTCGACTTGCCGTGATCCACATGACCGGCCGTGCCCAGGGTCATTGGGGCCAGCGCGTCAGCGGACGTGGTCAAAAATGCTCCATGTCTTCGCGGGTCATGATTGGCCAGGAGCCGTCGCGCGGCAGCGGCCGCGGCTCGCGCACGAGGTCGCCGTCGGCGTCGGCGTGAAGGATCACAAAGACCGGCAGCAGACTCCAGCGCAGATCTGCCGGGCCACCCTGCAGATAGGCCTGGCGCACCGGGGCGAAGTCCGCCAACTGCAGGGACTCGTGCTCTGCCCCAGCGTCCCGTAGCCGGTCAAAGAAGATCTTGCACAGCATGGGGAGGTTGACGGTGTGCGCTACGCGCCCGAATGCACGGCAGATCATGGGCCGTCCTGCGTATCCGGCGCATCGGTTGTCGCTGGTCAGGAGCACGCAGCGCTGCACTCGCCGGCGGTCGACGCTTTGCATCAGCCGGCTCAGGTCCTCCAGGTTGCGCGCGCGCAACGCGCGTCGAAACGGTCCGCGCTTGCGGTCCAGCAGGCGGCGGGCGCGTCGGACAATTCGGCGCCGCTCGCCGGCCGTGGAGTCCCGGTGCAGGGCCGGCAGCAGGATGGCCCACTCCTCCTCGCTGATATAGACCTGCTGATGGCAGCAGCGGGCGCAGCCGCTGGGGCAGCGCAGGATGGGATGCGCACCCTCGACCATCGCGTTGAGCGTGTCGACAACCTCCAACGTGGCAATCAGATTCGGGTCGTCTCCCAGTTCGCTCGTCACTCGCGTGAAGGCTCCCGACAGGTCAGCGGGCACGACGACCCTCCTTTAGCTTGGCCGTCCGCCGCTCGTCGAGACTCCCAATTGCACGACGCATGGCACCCCCGCCTAGCCGAACGCGCCCAGCAGCACGAGCACTACAGCCGTGCCGAGGCCAATGCCATAGGCCGCGACGGCCGTGGCAAACGTCAGCACGGTGCGCCGCCACCTGATTTGCTGCTCCAGGCGGGTCATGCGGTCTTCCAAGCGATCCAGGCGGGCCGCGTCGCGCTCAGCTCGGGCGCGGGCCTGGCCGACCTCTGCGCGCAGTTCGCCGATCGCCAGGGCATTGAGCCGCGAGAGATCTGCCTCCGGCGCCTGCTGCGGCGCGCCGGACTGGGCGCGCGCCATCAGTTCCGGCAACTGCTGAAGGACCCGCGGCAGGACCTGTTGGGTGACCTGCTGCAAGACCACGCGGCTCAAGAGTTGCGTCGCCATGTCACGCCTTCCCTCCGCATCACCGCCGTCGCGACCATCATCCGGCCGGCGCGGACAGACTTCCAGGGTCTACGCGATAGATCGCCGTATCGCCGTCCCGGTAGATCTGGTGTACCCCAAACTCCTGCATTTGGTCGAACTTTGCCAAAGATTCGGCGGGATAAATGCTCTGTTCGAGTTCGCCAACGTAGATCAGGCCGACGTTGAACGTCGAGAGCAAGGCTCGCGCGCGGCGCGCGTCTCGGGTTGCAAACAGTTCGCGGGCATCGTCGAAGCGGGCCTCGACCTCGTGAACGTAGCCCCAGTGCTGCTGCTTGGCATGCCAGTCCCAGGCCATGACGGTCGGCAAGCCGGTGTATACGGAGATCCGCCCGCCCCAGCGATAGATGGTGGTGGGTGTTTCCGCGACGATGGGCGCGCCTTCCACTTGGGAGCGCAGCCACTCGATAGCTCGACGGTCGGCGCTCAACTCGACGGGCACGCCCTGGTCGTAGATGACGCCGCCGTCCATAAATGCCTCGCCGTCCAGCGTTGCGGGCATCGGCTGGATGCGCAGATCGAGCTTGTGCGGTGTCGCCAGCGGCGGATACGAGAACGCCGTGGCGGCCAGCGACAGCAGTCCCGCGGCCCAGGCCAGGCGCGCCATTCTGAATCGCACGCCCCGTCGCGGCCGCAGCACCCGAACGATATATGGGAGGGCCAACGCCGCGCCCAGCCCCAGCAGCGTCCACGCCTGGAGGTAGGACTTGAAGATGGTATTGAGCCGGCCGATGTCGTCGCGCACCACAATGAACTCAGGCGCCGCGGTAAGTCCCACGCCCGCCAGCAAGAGGGCCAGGGGCGCTAACTTCCTCGGCTCGGTACGCAGCGGCCAGGCCGCGGCGGCGCCCAGACTGAGCAGGCCGGCGATAAGCGTACGGGTCGACCAGTCAGCCCCAGCGCCAAGCAAGCCCGCCAGCAACAGCGCGCCGGCAACACAGGCGGCGGCTTGAAGAGCGATCCGCCTCGGCTGCTCCCTCAGACTTTCGCCGAGGCGCAGCGCCGCGTAGGAGGCCAGCACGGCCACGGGCAGTCCGAAGATGAGCAGCCATTGCGCGGCGGGCGTCGTTCCCGGCGTTGGGCTGAGACCTCCGTAGAAGTCCACGTAGGCCGCGTGAAACGGCTGGAAGAGCAGCTGCGATGCGGCCGTCAGGCCCACGCCAACTCCCAGCAGAGTCGCGGCCAGCGCCCGTGGCCTGAGCCGACCGCTACGCCAAAGCGCGTAGGCGAGCGCCGACAGGGCGATTACGCTATAGGTCGGGTAGTCCCAGGGGTTGACGACCCGGTGCAGCGCCAGCACGAAGGTCTGAAACGCCAGCACGGCGGCCCACGGACGCCACCCGATCTCGCGCTGCCGTTTTGTCGCCTCGCCCAGCCCAAGAATGGCCGCGGCCCCGATCAGCGCCGCGCCGGTGCTGGCGAAGTTCATGAGGTGCGGGTGCAGGTCGCCGTACATGAACGTGAACCAGGGGAACTCGTTGACCGTTCGGGGGATGACGCGAGTCGCGGCCCAGAAGTCGAAGGACTCGGCCAGGCCGCCGCTCAAGAGAAGTCCTGGTACTTCCAGCAAGGCAATCCCGGTGTCGCCGGCCTTGAGTTGCGCGAACACCACGAGTTGCAGGGCCAGGTGCAAGTTGCCGGCCAGCAACACCAGCGCCACGGCCGCGAGGCCGACCGCCGCCGCCGCGCGCCAACGCCGTCCCAGGAGGGACCAGAAGCCCGACGCCGCGCCAAAGATTGCGGCAACGGCGGCCGCGAACGCGCCGGAAACCGCCAGGTTGTAGGCCGTGGACGGCACCACGCCCAGCGTCTTGGCGAGCGCGGCCGTGGGTACGTGGCCCAGGTAGTAGTAGTTCAGCCGGCTGCCGGCGTACCAGGGATCGTAGGGCGGGAACGTCGGGCTGCGGATCACGGCGTTGAGGTGTGCGAAGTCCATGGGCTTCTCGCCGCCAAAGACCGGATGCCAGAGGTCAGGGTTGCGCATCCGCAGCAGCAGCATGGCGCCGAAGGCCAGGAGGATCAGCGCCTCGGTTCCCAGGACCGGCGCCAGCGCCCCTGCCACCGAGCGACGCACTTCAGCCCGTCGATACCAGAGCACGACGCCCGAGGCTGCGGCCAGGAGACCCACGCCGGCCAGAATCGCCGGCATGTCGAACCGCATTGCTCCGATGCTGGCCAGCCACCAGGCCGGAAACACCGCCGCGGCCGGTCCCAGTACCCGGGCCGCCGCGTATCCACGGTCGGGCAGCCCCCTGAGGGCCGGCCAGATCAATGGCCAGGCCAGTAGCCCGGCCAGCCAGACTGCCACGAACCAGGCGGCCACGGCCCCGGCGCCGCGCAGCGGCCGTTCCCGAAATTGGGCGGGCCAGCCGGCCTCGGCCCGCACCCGGGCCGACTCGACCGCCGCCAGGTCCGTGCGGCGGGTGGCGGCGTCCCCGGGCAGCACCTGGACAACGCCGCGCACGTCGACCGACCCGAGCTGGCGCTGGATGTGCGCGGTCGTCTCGAGGCCGCGCCGCGCAAAGATCGAGACCGTGGGATGGTCGTAGACACTGAAGGCCTCTTCCGCCGCCCGGTCGTCGATGGACCAGGAACCCAGCGAAGGACGCGACTCGAATCGCGCCAGCAGGTCGAATCCCAGCGAGCCGTCGTCCAAGGCGGCGTAGTACCGCCCAGTCAACGGAAAGCGCTGCGGCATCCGGGGAATGGTGGCCGCGCCCCGGTCGCTCGCCAGGACCACCAGATCGGTTCGGCGTAACGTCTCGATCAGGTGCGCGCGTTTCGCTTCGCGGTCGGGGTCGTAGACCCGCAATGGCACGAGCTCGAACAGCTTCGGATTTCTTCCCTCCAGCGGCAGCGGCAGCGCGTCATCCCAGTGCTCGACGGCAATCGTCGATCCGGGCGCCACGTTCTCGTAGATGAAATTGGAGGCCACGACCCGCGTGTGGTCGCGGCCGTAGACCTGCGCGAAGGCCAGCGCCCACAGCAACGTTGCGGCCAGGACCGACGTCAGCGCCGCGCCGACGCCCCAGCCCGCCAGCCCTCGCAGCCGCGCACGCTTCGCCCAGCCCCACGAGAACATCCAGGCGGCGAGCAGCGCGAGTACCGGATAGACCGGGTGGAAGTACCGCATGGTCTTGAGGACGAACGCGCCAAACACCAGGAAGTTCAGCCCGCCCCAGGCCAGTGGCAGCGCAAGCACGTGGGTCCGTGCACGCCACCACACGAATGCCGCCAGACCCAGCGCCGCCAGGGCCGCAAAGCCGAACGCCGGGCCGGCGCCCCAGCGCACGATTTGTTCCAGCGGATAGAGCCAGGCGCTCGTGCCCGCCCACTGGATGCCCGGCGGCCAGTCGAGTGTTCCCGACTGGATGGCCTGTTGCTGGGCCAGCGCGCTAGTGAACGCCAGCGCCAGCCGCCAGTCCCAGGGCCACGCCGCTGCGAAGGCATACGGCTGAAACAGGCGAAAGGCCAGCGCCGCGAACGCGCCGAACGCGCTCAGGTGGGCCAGCCAGGCGCCGCGCCGCGCCCACGAATCGTGGAGCGCTCCCTCGCGCACCGTGCTCAGGGCCCACCAGCCCGCGAACAAGACCAGCAGCAGCCCGGTGCTGAGCTTGCTGGCCATTGCCAGCCCGGCGGCGATGCCCGCCAGCCCCAAGTCACCGGCGTCGCGCGAGCTCGCGTAGCGGACCAGGAGCCAGAGCGTCAGCGTGGCGAAGAAGGTGGCAAAGGTATCGACCGCGAAGAAGTGCGCTATCTGAATCGAGTGCACGGCCAGGGCCAGCAGCGCCGCCGCCGCCACAGCCGGCCACGCCCCCAGCAACCTCCGACCCAGCAGGTAAACCACCCCCACGGTTCCCAGGTCGAACAGGGCCGACAGCGCCCGACCGACCAGGTAGGCCTCGTCGTATCCGGTTCGACCCAGCGCGCGCGCCAGCGACTCGACCAGAAACAGCGGAAACGTGCCGTAGACGAAGAACGAAACCTCGTGGTTGAACGGGTTCAGCTGCGAGCGACCGGGATCGAAGTACGTCCGCAGATCAGGGGCTGGCTGGATCTGCAGCAGCACCATGCTGAGGAAGCGCTCGTCGGGGTGCAGGTGCTGCCCGTGATCCCAGTCCAGGCCCAGAAAGCGCAGAGCCGCGGCCAGGCCCAGGACCGCGGCAAGCGCGACCGCGTACAGCGCCCGGCCCAGCGCAGGTGGACACGCGCTCTGGCGAACCACAGAGAACGCGCCTGGCCCCAGGGCACCACCGCGGTCGCTCATGGATGCCGCGACTGGACGTCCGCCATGAGCCGTAAGGAAACGTCGCCGCTGCCAATTAGCCGGAGATTGCCGTTGGCGTCACGCAGACGCAGCGCGCCGTCGGGCTCAAAGCCCTCAACCGAGCCGCGCGCGCGCAGCGCTCCACTTACCTCGACCTGGCGTCCCAGCAGCGTCGACCGCCCCACCCAGTCCGCGTAGACCGCGTCCCACGCGGCGCCCTCCGCTGTCAGGCAGTCCAAGACCCGGACGACACACGTCGCCAACAGCTCGTTGCGGTCGAAGGCCCGGGTCGCGTAGGCCGCGATGGCCGTTGTGGCCTGTCCCTCGGCCATGCCGGCCCCGCTAAGGAGGTTCAGCCCAACGCCAATCACA
Organism: Chloroflexota bacterium; assembly: GCA_026707585.1. Classification (GTDB taxonomy): domain Bacteria; phylum Chloroflexota; class UBA11872; order UBA11872; family UBA11872; genus UBA11872. The sequence goes on from JAPOWQ010000049.1 coordinate 17,141, forward strand.
GCGGCGTCCTTGTAGGTCTCCAGAAGTACGCCCCCGGCCTTGGCCTCCGCGAACATCAGGTCGTTCGGCCATTTGATCGAGGCCGATGCGCCGGTACACGCCTGGATCGCCCGGGCGACGCCCACCACGGCCGCCATCGTCAGCCGTCCGGTCGGCCTGCGCGGCGCGGCGCAGGTGCGCGTGACAACGGAGAACAGCAGGCCGCCGGGCGTCGTAAGCCAGCGACGGCCCCGACGTCCGCGCCCGTCCGTCTGCCGCTCCGCCGCGTAGACCGCTCCGTGCGACGCGCCGGCACGGAGGCCCGCCAGCGCCCCGTCCTGGGTGGACCCGATCCGATCCCACACGGTCACTGGCGCCGCGAGGCCCTGCGCGCGCAGTCGCGCCTGAATGACCGAGGCATTCAGCGAAGCCCGGGATGTTGGCTGCGTTGTCAAACGGCCGCTGGATTGTGCGCGGTGCCGGGTCCAGTCTCACCGACCGCCGGTTGCGGGGAAAGGCCCGACGCTCGACCTCCGTCGCCGCCGCACACCCCGCCGCGCGCTCGCTCACCGACCGGCGCTCCGGGCGGACGGCGGGCCGCTGTCCAGGCTCTCGCGCCGGCGGCGGCTTTGTACCGCAGCCGTTTGACGGTATCCTTCCCGCTGCCACTCCAGCTAGTGTGGCCATGTGGGGAGAACACCGTGGCGTACAGCGTGATCAGCCAGAAGTCCGGACACACGTACCACTTGCACTCGCGTGTCGTGACCCTGCGTGGCGGCCGCCAGCAGCGCATCTACTACTTCGCCAAGACGGTGGGCGAGGGAGCGGTTGACGAAATGCCCGAGGGCTACGTGGTGTCGGAAAACCCGCGCACCGGGCTTCCTCTTCTCAAGAAGGGCTGATCAGCGAGCCTCAGCCCGCGCAGCCGACGGGCCAGGTAGGTTTGGCGCACACCCAGCCGCACCGCCGCAGTTCCTGCTGAGCAACATCGCTCGGCAAGCACCCGCCGAACGAGTGTCTCCGGCAGCAGCAGTTCCAGCGCAAAGCGATCCGCTTCCCACTCCCGCCGCCGGCGCTCGCCGCGCCCGCCAGCGTCCGGCGTCGCGCCCAGGTGCAGCACCCAATGCCCAAGTTCGTGAGCCGCGCTGACATTGCGGTCCACGACGGGCAGCCGCGCGTTGACCACGAGCGTCGGACGGCGGCCGCCCACGCTGGCCAGTAGTCCGCGGATTCCAAGGGGGAGCGGGCGCTGATAGACGCGCAACGACGTTGCGGTTCGCGCCAAGTCGGCCGCGTTCAGGATCGGCGAGGAGGCAGGCAGCCCGCCGCGTTGCCGTAGCAGCGAGGCAGCCATCTGGATTTCTGGCAGCGTCCGACGGCGCATCGTGGGCATACCGTACAAAAAGCGAACACGCGCGTCCAGCGGAGGCCGTCGCGGTCCGATCCCCCGCTGCCCCCTTGCCGCCTCTCCGCCTACCATGCCCGCATGGGCCACGAACCAATCCCGATCCCAGGCGAACTGATCCGTCCATGAATCCGGCCTTGATTGCCCAACTCCGTCGTCTTGGCGGCGCCCCGCAGGTGCTGCTGGATCCCGACGAGCTGGTGGCCTACGGCTACGACGCGACCATGGGCTATCGGGGCGCGCCGGCCGCGGTGGTCATGGCCGAGACCGAAGCCCACATCGTCGACGCGTTGGCCCTGGCCAGCGCGCACGGCCTTCCGTGTCTGGCGCGCGGCGGGGCCACCAGCCTTTCGGCCTCCGCGGTGCCGCCCGACGAGGCCTTGGTGATCGACACGAACCGGATGCGCCGGATCACGGACTTCGACGCCGAACGGCGGCGCGCCACGGTCGAGCCCGGCGTCGTCACACGCGACTTCCGTGACTATGCCGCCGCGCGCGGCCAGTTCTACGCGCCCGACCCGTCGTCCGAGGCGGCCGCCACGATCGGTGGCAACGTGGCCACCAACGCCGGCGGGCCGTATGCCTTCAAGTACGGAGTCACGCGCGACGCCGTGATTGGTCTGCGCGTCGTCACGCCGCGCCACGGCCTGCTGAGCCTGACGCGCGGAGCGGACGATGCGGTGATTGACCTCATCATCGGTTCAGAAGGCACGTTGGGCATCGTGACCGAAGTCTCGCTGCAGTTGCGTCCGCTGCCTTCGCACCGGAGCGTGCGCGCAGCCAGCTTTCCCGATGGGGAATCCGCGCTCCGGGTGGTGGCGCAGATCATGGCAAGCGGAATCACCCCGGCCAAGCTTGAGTTCCTTGACGACATCACTGTCGAGTCCCTGGAGCGCTCCCGACCCTGGGGATTCCCTCGTGAGGCCGGCGGTCTGCTGCTGGTCGAACTGGACGGCGACGAAGCCGACGTGCGAGAGGAGGGCGTGGCGCTCGATAAGCTGCTCAGGTCCGCGGGCGGCGGGATGGACAGCGTGGATCCCGTCCGCGCCGAGCGCTGGTGGGAAGCGCGGCGCGGAATCACCGCCTCATTGGCGCGCATCCGTCCCGCCAAGATCGGCGAGGACATCTGCGTGCCCTACTCCCAGCTGGCGCCCACGTTCGCGGCTATCAAGCAGGCCGCGGACGACGCCGACGTGGTGGTGGCGATTTTCGGGCACGCGGCCGACGGCACGCTGCACCCGAACATGCTGTACGACCCGAGCGATCAGGAAGAGCGAGACCGGGCGTTCAGCCTGTTGCCAATCGTGGCCGACGCGGGGCTGGCCGCCGGCGGCATCCTCTCGGGTGAGCACGGTTTGGGGCGAGTGAAGCAACCGTTCATCGATCGCGCCTACGACCCGCCCACGCTGAACGCGATGCGCCGCATCAAGCGCGCCTTCGATCCCGACAACATCATGAACCCCGGCGCCATGTGGCCAACGGAGCCTGTGGAAGCTCACCAGTAACTCTGTCCGCCAACGCCGAGGGGCCGCGGCAGTCGCCGCGGCCCCTCGTATTGCCCGTATCAAGCAGGCGGACTGGCTCTAAGAAGCCTCGACCGGGTAGGTCTCCTCGCCGTGTTCCGGCATGTCGAGACCGCTCATCTCCTCCTCGGGCGACGCTCGCAGGCCCATGGTGGCCTTGAGCGCGTGGAAGAGCAGGAGTCCGGTGCCCAGCGCCCAGAGGACCGCCACGACGGCAGCGATCAACTGTGCGACGAACTGGATCCCGTTGCCGGCGACGAAGCCGCTGACGCCGTACGTGCCATCGGCAAAGATGCCGACCGCCAGCAGGCCCCAGACCCCGGCTACGCCGTGAACCGACGAGGCGCCAATTGGGTCGTCGATCTTCAACTTGGTGTCGATGAACCACACACCGGCCAGCATGACGATCGCGCCGACTGCGCCAACCACCACCGCGGCCCAGGGCGCGATGAAGGCGCAGGGGGCGGTGACGGCGACGAGGCCGGCCAGCGAGCCGTTGGCCGTGTCGGCCGCGCTGATCTTGCCCCGCTGCACCAGCCGGATGTAGGCGGCCGTGACGGCGCCGGTGGCGCCGGCCAGGAAGGTGTTGGCAATGATGACCGCGATGCGCGGGTCGTTGCCGTTGACCGTGCTGCCGGCGTTAAAGCCGAACCAGCCGAAGAACAGGATGAAGGTTCCAATGACCACGTAGACCATGTTGTGGCCCTTGAGCACGCGCACCTCGCCGTTCGGTCCGTACTTGCCCATGCGGGCGCCCACCGTGTAGGCACCGGCCAGGGCCAGCATGCCGCCGATAGTGTGGACCACGCCGGAACCGGCGAAGTCCACCGCCGCGGCGCCGATCCAGCTTTCCAGCTGCTCGCCGCCCAGCCAGCCGCCGCCCCACATCCAGTGCCCGTAGATCGGGTACACCAGCGCGGTAACCAGGAAGCTGTAGGCCAGGTAGGCGGTCACCTTGGTGCGCTCGGCCACGGCGCCGGCCACGATCGTGGCCGTGGTGGCGGCGAACACCATCTGGAAGAACCAGAACATGGCCGTTGACACGTCATAGGCCTGGTTGACCAGGAAGAACCCGGAGTAGCCGATGAAGGCGTTGCCCTGGTCAAGTCCCGGAAATGCGCCTGACCCGCCGAACATGAAGGCGTAGCCGAAGGCCCAGAACGAGAGGCCTCCCGCTGCGAAGTCCAGCATGTTCTTGGTCAGGTAATTGACGGTGTTCTTGGCGCGGATGAGGCCGGCGCCCAGGAAGGCGAAGCCGGCCTGCATGAAGAACACCAGGGCGCCGGAGAGCAGCGTCCATACGAAGGTAAGGCCGACGGTCGGGTCGGCCTCCAGCGTGGCCTCGCCCGACGGATCGGCCTGGGCGAAGACCAGGCTGCGAATGAGCATGATGGCCGTGAGCGCCAGCAACACGGCCGTCGCCGCGCGAATCGTCAGCGCCCAACGGGGTGCGTCGCGCGTCCAGAGAAGCGACATCGTTGCGTGTCTCCATGTAGAGAGAAAGGGTTGGATTCCGTGCCCGCGCGTCGTCGCCGGGAATCAACCATCGCCACGCGTCGTCATCGGGCGCCTGCGCCGCACCTGCCGTGGCGGCACGTTGGGGGCGCGCGCCCCGCGAGGATTCGTCCTCGATCCCCGCGCTCCGGACGTTACATAGGCGGACTCGCTTGATTGGCCGTGGCCAGAAGCTGCGCAAGCGTAGCGCGTCGGGGCGGGAACGGCGAAGTGCGTTTGCCCAACGACTATCCAATTGCGCCTCAATTTGAGGTCTCCGAACCCGCCGACTCCAAGGCGAGTCGAAAGGCACACTGGCGGAGCGAGCGTAGTACCGACGAGGGCGACGGCAGGTACGTTCGCCTGATACCGGGTCGTATTGCAAAACGATGGTATTGCTGGCACTATGAAGGCATGCCCGTACAGATCACCATCCGCGGAGTCCCAGAGGCTGTGCGTGACGAACTCGCCGCGCGCGCCGCGTTGAATCGCCAATCTATGCAGGAGTTTCTGCGCGGCGAGTTGGAACGTATTGCGTCGCGCCCCACGGTCGATGCGTGGCTGGCGAAAGTTCGGAGTCGAAAAGCCCTCACGCAAACGCACCTGAGTACTTCGGAAATCTTGCGGGCGCGTGACGCCGACCGCACTTGACGCTGGTCGTCGACGCCTCCGTGCTTGTCGCGGCCCTGATTGACTCAGGCCGCACCGGTCAGTGGGCGGAAGCGACGCTGGCCGATGGCCCCCTGGTTGGCCCGGAACTGGCGTTGGCGGAGGCCTGCAACGTTCTACGACGCCATGAGCAGGCGGGACAGCTTTCGCGCTTTGAGGCTGCCTTTGCATACGTCGACTTGCTGGAACTTGATATGGCGTTGTTTCCGTTTGCCCCGTTCGCCGAGCGAATCTGGGCGCTACGGGAGAATCTAACGAGCTACGACGCTTGGTACGTCGCGCTCGCGGAGGCGCTGGACTGTCCGTTGGCCACGCTGGACCTCAAGCTCAGTCGCGCGACTGGCCTTCGGTGCCAGGTGCTCACGGCGCCCGACGTTTCGTGAAGCGGACGTACGTCCGCTCGGACCTCTAGGCCACACCCTGCCGGGCGATTGCTTTCCGTCGCAGCTACATCACCAGGTTTTCGCCGCCGTCCACGCCGATCACGTTGCCGGTGATCCAGGCGGCGTCGGCCACGGTGAGGGCCGCGATGGCTCGGGCCACGTCATCGGTCGTGGTTATCCGTCCGGCCGGGTTCATACGGCGGGCCTGGTCGACCATGGCCTGGTTGCCCGGAATCTTGCGCAGGGCCGGCGTGTCGGTGACGCCCGCGCGGATGGCGTTGGCGGAAATGCCGTGCGGCGCCAGTTCCACCGCGAGTTGGCGGATGTGCTGCTCCAGGCCGGCCTTGGCCGCACCGACCGGGCCGTAGCTGGGCCAGATCGTGGAAGTGCCGGCGCTGGTCATGGCGTAGATGCGCGAGCCCGTGCGCATCAGGCCGCGCTCGACCAGGTCTTGCGACCAGTAGACGAGCGTGTGGGCCATCAGGTCGAGCGTCATGTCCATCTGCTTGGGGGTGACGCCAGGCATGTCGTCGGCGCCCACATAGGGCACGGTGGTGCCGAAGGCGATGGAGTGCAGCAGCACGCGGATCGGCGGCTCGCCGCCCTGCACGTCCTCGGCGATCGCGTCCAGCACCCTGGTTCGCGCGGCCGGGCTACCGGCGTTGACGTTGAAGAAGCGCGCCTGGCGGCCGAGCGCCTCGATGTCCTGTTGCACCGCGTCCGCGAGATGCTGGGTATTCCGCCGGTCGAAATGCACACCCGCCACATTCATCCCGCAGCTGGCCAGGTAGCGGGCCGTTGCGGCCCCGAATCCGCTGGATGCGCCCAGCACCAGCGCCCAGCCACTCAATTGCGGGTGCGGTTCTGCCATCACGTCTCTCCGCGCGTCGAACTGCCGGCATCCTAACCCGCGAGGCGGGTTGACGCGGCGCGCGCGCCTGCGCAGATTCACTCCATGCCCGCGCACCGTATCGGGATCCTGGGTTGCGGCGCCCGCGGCCGTGCCTTCGCCGCCGCCGTGGCCGCCCTTGACGCTACGGAGCTGATCGTCTGCGTTGACGCAGACCGGTCGGACGCCCAGGCCTTGGCCGGCGAATTCGGCGGCCAGGCGGTCACCAGTTGGGCCGATCAGGCGCTCGACACCCTCATCATGGCCGTCCCGCGCCAGGACGCAGCCAGCATGCAGGCGGCCACGCAGGCGGGCATTCACGTGCTCGTGGACCCGCCGCTCGCCCGCGGCGTCGTGGAGGCTCGCCGCATCGCCCGCGCCGTCGAGCGTCGACCCGCACGCGTTGGCGTCGCGTTCGAGTGGCGCTTTCAGCCGCTGGTGCGGCTGCTGCGTGCGGTTGTGCCGCGGCCGCGGTTCGCCCACCTGGTCACGGCCGTTGACGCGGGGCCGCCGCAAGCGCCGGTATCGGTTCGTGACAGCTGCTGGACGACACCCCACCACGCGCTGGATCTGCTGATGCACCTGTTCGGCGAGGCGCCGGCAGAGATCGTGGCCGACGGTGGGCCGCTGCCCGCTCCGACGCAGGGTCCGGCGACCGTTGTGGTGCCTCCGCGCGCGGACGCACTGGTGGCCGAGCTGTACTTCGACCGCGAGCGACATGCCGCGCTCACCGCCGCCGGCGGGGGCGCCGATCCGGAGTTCGGGTCCGTGGTGCTGGATCTGACCGACGGCAAGACTCGCGTACGGGTCTGGTCCAACTGGACCGCCGCCGAGATATTGCCGCTTGACGGCCGCTCGGTAGACCCGCCGTGGCTGCCCGGCCTCAGGCTGGAACGTGAGGACCGTGCCTGGATGGCTCACGCCGAGCACGAGGGCCAGGCGCTCGCTGACCTCGTGCTGGCCTTTGCCGACGGCGCTCCCGGCGGGGTGTCGGTCCCCGGCGCGGCTGACGGCGCCAGGGCGGTGGCGCTGACCCGCGCGGTACTGGCTGGCGCCGCCTCAGGTCGTACGCAGACGCTGCGCGCCGCCTGACATGGATCGATTGGGCGTCTACGGCGGCACGTTCGACCCGGTTCATCGCGGGCATCTGGCGGTGGCGCGCAGCGTGCGCGAGGCGTATGGCCTGAGCCGTATCCTCTTCATTCCGGCGCGCCAATCGCCGCTCCGCGACCCGCCGCAGGCCTCCGCGCCAGACCGGCTGGCCATGGTTCGTCGAGCCATTGAGGAGATGCCGGGCTTCGAGGCCTCGGCTATCGACATCGAACGGCCCGGTCCGTCATACATGATCGACACGCTGACGCGTCTGGCCGGCCAGTACCCTGACGCCGAGCTCTTTCTCATCCTTGGGGCCGATGCCGTGGGTGAACTTCCGGCGTGGCGAGAGGCCGACCGGATCCTGGCGGCGGCGCAGATCATCGCCGTCCCGCGGCCCGGACACGCCGCTGAGATTCCGCCGGAGGTGCTGGCCTTGCATCCCGGGGCCGACCGGCGGATCCACCGACTCGGCATGCCGCCGGTAGACATCGCCGCTTCCCGGATCCGGGCCGCCCGCGCCCGGGGGCGCTCGGTCGACGCGTGGGTGCCACCGGCCGTGGCCGAGTACATCCTCGCTCGCCGTCTTTACAGCCATGGCGGGCCGGATGGGTCGGGGGCGATATGATTCAGCCGCCTGCCCATACTCCGGTTTGCCTCTGAGCCCGAACGAACTCGCGCGCCACATCGTGGATGCGGTGGCCGCGCGCGGGGCGGCGGATACCCTCCTGCTGGACATCCGCGGCCTCAGCGTCCTGGCGGACTACTTCGTCGTCACCACCGTATCCAGCACGCCCCAGATGCGCGCCGTGCGGGACCTGCTGGACCGCGAGCTGAAAGGCGTGGCGGGACGGCGGCCCATGCTCGAAGGCGAGGCGGCGGACGCCTGGGTGCTGGCCGACTTTGGCGACGTGGTCGTTCACGTGTTTTCCGAAGACGGTCGGGCGTACTATCAATTGGAAGAGTTCTGGACGGAAGCGCCCGTCGTGCTGCGGGTTCAGTAGAGTCGCCAATGCGTGGGTTCAAGATGCTTCTGCTGGGCGTGGGGCTTGCCTTTCCCGCCGGATTCGCGGCCGGTCTCGCGACCGCCTACGTCCTGACCTCGGAGCAGACCTCCAACTTTCGGCGTGAGGTCGCCCGCAAAGTGTTCGGCGTCGAACCAGGTGTCGATTTCGAGTCGCTCCACCAGTAAGGGCGACGCGGTCTGCGAGCTGGATGAAAGGCCGACGCCGTTTAGCCGCTAAACGTCGCCACCGTGACGCCGTCGCCGCCTTCGTTCAGCGGCGCGGCGGCGTGCTGCCGAACCGCGGCGTGGGCGGTCAGCACTTCGGCTACCACCGCGCGTAGGGCACCCGTGCCCTTGCCGTGGATGATGCGCAGGGTCGCGGCGCCCTGACGCAGCGCATCGTCGACGCTGCGTTCCGTCATTTCAGCCGCTTCTTCGGCCCGCATCCCGCGAATATCGATCTCCTGTGTCCCGCCGCCAGTGGCCACGCGGCGCGGACGGCGCTTCGGTCGGGGTGGCGCCTGGACCACGCGCTGAAGCCGAGCGCGGCCGAAGGTGGCGCGAGCGCTGCCGATGGCGACCTCCACGGACTGATCCGTGATTCCCAGCACCACGGCGCGGCCGCTAAACCCATCGGCCTCCACTTCGTCGCCCACACGCACGTCAAGTGGGCCAGGCTCGGCAGGTTCGTCTGGCGGCGGCGACCCAGGGGCCAGCCGTTTTTCCGCTGCGTCGAAGCTTCCACGCGCCGCACGCCGGGCGTCGGGACGACCTGATCGGGCCGCGCGCCTGGCCGCCTGAAGAGCCTGGCGTGCGTCGCGTAGCAGTTCGCGGGCCTCACGCCGTGCGTCACGCAGCAGTGTGTCGCGGTCGCGCTCCAGTTCGTCGATCTGGTCGTCAAGCTCGCGGCGCGATTGTTCGGCGGCGTTGCGCGCCTGCGCGCTGGCCGTGCGTTCGCGCTCCGCGGCCGCTCGTTCGCTTTGCGCGTCGAGGATGGCGCGTTCCAGGTCCAGCGCCCCCTTCGACATTCGCGCGCGAGCGTCGTCGACAATCGTGGCCTCAAGCCCGAGCCGGTCCGCGATATCCAGGGCATTGCTGGATCCCGGAATCCCCAGGCGCAGGCGGTAGGTCGGGCGCAGGGTGGCGTGGTCGAACTCCACGCTGGCGTTCCGGGTCGCCGGATGCGATGCGGCAAATGCCTTGAGCGCCGGGTGATGGGTGGTGGCCACCACGGTTGCGCCTCGCTCCAGCAGCTCGGCAATGACCGCCTGGCCCAGGGCGGCGCCTTCGTCCGGGTCGGTGCCCGCGCCGATCTCGTCCGCCAGCGCCAGCGCGCCGGGCCCGGCCGCCTCGACCATGGCTCGCAGGTTGCGTACGTGCGAGGCAAACGTGCTGAGGCTGTGTTCGATGCTCTGCGCATCCCCGATGTCGGCCACGACACGCTCGAACACGGCCACCCGCGATCCCGCTTTGGCGGGGACATGCAGTCCGCAAGCCGCCATCAGGTGCAGCAGGCCTACCGTCTTGAGGGCGACGGTCTTGCCGCCCGTATTGGCGCCCGTGATCACCAGCGCCCGGGCCTGCGCGCCGTCCAGATGCACGTTGATGGGCACGGGCTTATCCAGCAGGGGATGCCGCGCGGCTTGCAGGTCGAACGAGGTGTCGTCGCTTACCGCGGGCGCCACCGCCTTGGTGGCCGTCGCGTAGCGCGCCACCGCCAGGGTCCGATCCAGGTCCGCCAGCGCCTGCACGGCGGCGTTGAGGGCCAGTCGCTCCGCGCCCACCGCCGCGGAGAGTTCCAGCAGGATGCGCTCGACTTCGCGTCGTTCGGCCACTTCCAGCGAGCGAATCTCGTTGCCCGCTTCGATAACCGCCAGGGGCTCCATGAAGACCGTGGCTCCGCTGGCCGATACGTCGTGCACCACGCCTGGAAAGTCCCGCTGCCGTTCGCGCCGAACGGGAACCGTCAACCGGCCGCGGCGCTCCGTGACCAGGCGTTCCCGCAGGACGTCCGTGGAAACTTGCTGGATCATGCGTTCCAGCAGGCGCGTGAGGCGTCCGCGGGCGCGCGCCAGCATGCGTCGCAGACGCGTCAACTCCTCGGATGCCGAATCCCGAACCTCAGCGTCCTCATTGATCGCCGCCGCAATCCGACCCTCCAGGTCCGGCGGATCGCTGGCAGCCTCCACCAGCGACCACAGCGCGGGAACCTCGGCCGCCTGCCTGGCAACCGCAGCCACGGCCAGGCGCGTGGCTCGCAGGTGATCGTGGACGTCCAGCAGGTCGGCGGGATCCAGGGATGCGCCCCGCGCGGCTCGTTCGGCCCGGTCGCGCACGTCGCGCGCGCCGCCCACCGTGAACGATGGGCTGACGTCAAGAAACTGGCGGCCTTGCGCGGTGAGTTCCAGCCGGGCGCTCACGGTCGCGCGGTCAGCGACCGGACGCAGCGCCAGCACCTCGGCTCGCGCGGCCGAGAACGAGGCGAATCGGGCGACGCGCTCCAATATCGCTGGCAGTTCCAGCAAGTTGCGCGTCTGGGCGTCGGCGACGGTCATGTGTGGGTCAGCGGCCGTCAGCTGATCAGTGGGTTCGGTCACAGCAGCAAACTTAGCCTTACGTCGCCAATCCGCAACGTAAGGGCGCGTCGCCAGGATGCGAGCCTGGTCAATTCAGAGGGCGAAACTCGTGCGAGAGGCCCCTGCCGTCGAAGCGAGGGTGCGCGTCTAGTCGTACAGGCGAAACGGCGGATACCGGTCGGTCACGCTCAAGAAGTAGGCGTTCACCCGTAGATTCCAGCGAAGGACTCCAACCTGGAAGTCATAAAGGCCGCGCGGGTAGTAGCCAACGATCAGGATTGCAATCCAGCCAATCAGCGTCGCGAAATAGGCGACAAATCCAAGAACCATCAACACCAGAATGTGCGGAAGTATCAGCAGGATCTTGAAGACGGTGAGCAACCCCGCCAGCGCCAGCAGGCGCGAGCTTTGCTCGGGGTATTCCGCACTAATATCAACCGGGTAGTCATCCATCGTCGCACCTCAACTCCGAGCCCGCGTCCACACCGACCGGCGAGTCTACAGAGCCGGAATTCTTGAAGTGATTGTCCGGCGATGCGGTCTGAACAGTGGTGGGACGGATGAGTCGGCCAGCCTCGATTGCTGAGCGAACGGGAAGCGCCGCCGCTTAGTTTCGCCGCGCGTCCAGTTTCTCTTGCAGCCGGCGCAGCGCCTGTTCGATCCGCAGGTCCAGCAGCTCGCGCTCCAGGGCCAGCAGGTCGGCCAGCGAATCGGCCTCCAGCAGGCGCTGGGCGCTGCCGGGACCGGTCGGAACGCCGGCCGCGATGAGATGGGCCAGTTGCAGTGGATCCGCCGGCAGTTCGAATTCCGGCATGTAGCCCGCCTGGATTTCGATCATCAGCGTCACCAGGCGCTCGAACCGCTCGCGGACATCCTCGGCGCCCTGCAAGGTTGACACCGTGGCGTCGGTCTGCATGGGCGCCAGTTCCACCTCGCCGACCACGTGGGGTTCCTCGGCCACGATGCGCTCGATTCGGAACCGCGTTTCGCCAACGGCCAGCAAATTGAAGCGCCCGTCCGGCAGGTATTCCACCTTCTCGACACGCGCTGTCGTCCCGATCTTGTACGGAATGGCGGCGGGGCCGACCTCTTCGCCCTCGGCGATCAGGACTACGCCGAAGACGCCCTCGGTCTCGATGCAGCGCCCCAGCATCGCCCGGTAGCGCGGCTCGAAGATGTGCAGGGGCAGGCGCATGCCGGGGAATAGGACGGTATTGAGCGGAAACAGGTCCAGCCGCATGGCGCAGTTTAGGCGGTGGGGAACGGCCGTAGTGTTTGCCACATAGCTCCAGCAGGCGTACTGCTAGAGTGAGTCGCCCAAACCACGAGAACCCATTGGACAGCCGCCCGAGGGCGCGAGCGGGGGGTGTCCGGGCCGACATGAGCGACACCGCCATCCAGACCTGGGGCCTGACCAAGCACTACGGCGACGTCGAGGCCCTTTCCGACCTTGACCTCGAAGTCCGCTCGGGCGAGATCTTCGGCTACCTCGGCCCCAACGGCGCCGGTAAGACCACCACCATCCGACTGCTTATGGGGTTGATGCGGCCGACGCGCGGACGCGCCGAAGTGCTGGGGATTGACGTCCACCGCGACGGCCCCACCGCCCGCAATTCGATGAGCTTCCTGCCCAGCGACAGCAGCCTCTACACGTTTATGAAAGTGGGTCAGTACCTGGAGGCCTTCGGCGGCCTGACCAACGCGCCGCGCAAGCGGCGCGACGAGTTGACCGAACGGTTGGAGCTGGACACCTCCCGCAAGATCGGCGACCTCTCGATGGGCAACCGCCAGAAGGTGGTCGTCGTGCGGGCCCTGCAGGAAGACGTTCCGGTCTACGTCGTCGACGAGCCAACCCGCGGCCTCGACCCGCTGGTGCAGCAGGAGTTCGGCAAGATCATCAGCGAGCTGCGCGACGAGGGGCGCACGGTGCTGCTCTCCACCCACGTGCTCTCCGAGGCCGAAGCGCTCTGCGACCGCGTCGGCATCCTGCGCCTGGGGCGGCTGGTTCAGGTGGATACCGTCGCCGATCTCAGCGTCGCTCGCATGCGGCGCGTCACCGTCACGTTTGACGGGGAGGCGCCCGCGGACCTGACCATTCCGGGCGTTAGCGACATCAGCGTTGAAGACGGTACGGCGCGCTTTGAAGTCAGCGGCTCGATCGATCCGGTCATCAAGGCGCTGGCGCGGTACACGGTGGTCGACCTGGAGACCGACGAGCCCAGCTTCGAGGAATCGTTCCTGCAGCACTACGAAAGCGAGGGCGGCGCATGAGCCTCAGCGTCATCCGCCTGACCCTGCGCACGCGTCGGTTGGCGATCTTCTGGTTTGATTTCGGGATCCTGGCCCTCGGTTTGCTCATCATGGGCCTGTGGCCGTTGTTCGCCGAGAATTGGGACGACCTCACCCAGGCCATGGGCGGGAGCGAGGTCTTTGGCGGGACCCAGGTTGAGGGGGCCTCGGCCCAGCAGAACACGTTCTACAGCTATTTCAGTTCGCAATACACCAGCACGCTCATGCTGGTGCTGGCCTATTTCGGTGTCTGGTTCGGGGCCGGGCTGATCACACGCGACTTTGGAACCGGCACGCTGGACGTGTTGCTGGCCGCGCCGATGAGCCGCACGCGCTTCCTGCTGTCGCGCATTGCCGCCCTGCTGGTCCTCACCACCGTGGTCATTGCCGCGTCATATGTCGCAATCCTGGTCGGCGCGGCCATCTGGGCCAGGGAGGTCGACCTGGGCGCGCTCGAATTGCTGGTGGTCCACCTGCAGATGCTGGTCTTTACGCTGGCCGTGGCCGGCGGCGGACTGCTGCTGGCGACGGTGATCCTGCAGCCTGGCCGAACCTACGGCCTGGCCGCCGGCATCATCGTGATCATGTTCGTGCTGCTGATCGTGGCGGACATCGCGTCCAACCTGGAGTGGCTGGAGAAGATCAGCATCTTTGGCTACTGGAACCCGGTGGACCAGCTGGGCCCCGGTGACTTCATCTGGCGAGACACCCTGGTGTTGGGCGTTACCGCACTGGTTACGGCGGCCATCTCGCTCATCATCTTCCGGCGTCGCGATATCGTCGCCTGAGGTCAGGCTGCCGCGAACGCGCGGCATTGCGATACTCAGGGTTGCGTCACTCGTCCAAATACTCACGAAAGTCCTGCTGTGCCCCGTGCCGAGGGCTCCGAAACGCTCGGGCTCGGAGATCCCGCGCCCCGCTTCACCTTGCCGCTGGCTTCGGATCCCGAACAGCTCTGCGACATTCCGGCCCGCCGCCAGTGGCAACTGCTGATCTTCCTTCGCCATACCTGGTGACCGAACTGCCGGAGATATCTGGCGCAGCTCGCGGGCGAGCTGGAGGAGTGGGAACGGCGCAAGGTCGCCATCACGGGCGTCTACGGCCAGGGGCCGGAGGGGGTGCGGCGCTTCGCCAAGGGCCTCTCGCTGCCGTTCCCGCTGCTGGCGGATGCCGACCGCGCCGCCATCCGCCGCTATGGCGTCTACGTCCGCGTCAACTTCGAATCCTGGAACATCGCCCGCCCCAGCGTCTTCCTGGTCGATCCCATGGGCCGCATCCGCTTCATCAGCGTCGGCTCCCATCAGCGCGACTGGCCTGACTCCGCCAACCTGTTCGCGGTCATCGACAACGCCCAACCTCATATGCCGCCATAGGCCCGGAGCACGGCTGGCCGCTCGGGGAATGTGAGACTTGCGCGCCTGGCGCCGGACGTTGGCCGCTCCAGGTCAGGGCGGTCGGCCGCTAAGGCGCGCGCTGCCTGCTAGGCGCTATCGACTGCGCCCAGGCCGCCCCGCACGTGCTCGCTCGTAATCTCGCGTCCGGTCAGGCTGAATGATTGACCGCAACCGCAGACGGACTGGGCTCGCGGATTGAGCACCTTGAAGCCGCCGTCCATCAGGGAGTCGCTGTACTCCAGCGTCGAACCGCGCAGGAGGTCGGCGCTCTCCTGGTCGACGACCACCGTGACCCCATGGGCCGGAATGCTCTGATCGCCATCGCGCGGTCCAGGCTCGATGCCCATGGCGTAGCGAAAGTCGCCGCAGCCGGAGTCCACGATCACGCGCACCCGCAGCACGGCGTCGGGCCGGTTGCGCTTGGTCCGCATCCGGTCAAACTCGGCGGCGGCCGACGGTTGAACCCTGAGGATGGGCGCCTCGGCCAGCGGGAGACCCATCAACTCAAGCATGTCGCCTGTAGCCACGTCGGCGTTCCTTAGCTTCGAGACGCGTCGCGGGCATTCCCACGCGACACCCTGAGCCTACGCAACCCGGCGAGGGCTCGCCACATGTTTAGTCGAGTGTGGTGCGCAGAGCTAAGGCTGTGCGGATAGGCCGTCGACTCGCGCGTTAAGGCCATCGACACGAGCATTGAGGGCATCAATCCGCGCGGCAAGCTCGCCGTGCTGGCGGCTGTTCTCCTCTCGAAACTGGCGCACGTCGCTGCGGAGTTCGCTATGGAGCCGCGGACTCAGCCCGACAATCAGCCCGCCGAGCCCTAACAGGCCAACGAGCAGCGTCACGCCAACGCTAAGGATGCCTATCAATTCGGGCGACACGATTACTCCTGTCCGCCCGAGAGAAGTTTCCAGCTTCTACGACCTGAAGTCGTGGTAGGCACATGGTGGTGGTCAAATCGGGCTAGTGCGCCGCGGCCGATATACGTGCCCGGCGCAATCGCGGTACTAACGCGTGCAACACCTCCAGCGTCCGCTCAACCTCCGCTTCGGTGTTCCCGCGTCCGGTCGTCAGTCGCAGGCTGCCTGCGGCCAGATCCGGTTTGATGCCCAGAGCCAGCAGAACGTGCGAAGGCTCGAGTGAGGCCGATGTGCAGGCCGATCCACTGGACGCCGCGATTCCGGCAGCGTCGAGCCCCATCAGCAGCGATTCGCTGTCCACGCCCGCGAAGCAGACGTTGACGTTGTTCGGCAGCCGCTGGCGGTGGGGCCCGTTCAGGCGGCTTTCGGGAATGGCTGCGATTCCCTCGATCAGCCGGTCGCGCAGCCGCGCGTCGTGCGCCGCCGAGGTCGGGCGCTCGGCCTCGGCACGTCCCAGCGCAACGCTCAGTCCTACCGCAAAGGCCACGTTCTCGGTTCCGGCGCGCCGATTCCGCTCCTGCGATCCCCCGACGATCTGCGGGCTCAGCCGCGCGCCGCGCCGCACGAACAGCGCGCCGACGCCCTTTGGCCCGTAAAACTTGTGCGCCGCGATGCTGAGCAGGTCCACGCCCAGTGCCGGAACGTCGATGAGCAAGTGGCCCGGGGCCTGCACGGCGTCGGTATGAACCAGCGCGGGGTGGTGGCGCAGCGCCGCCGCGATTTCGGCAACCGGCTGGATGGCCCCAATTTCGTTGTTGGCGTACATCACGCTTACCAGAGCGGTGTCTGGGCGAACGGCCGCCACCACCGCGTCGGGATCAACCAGTCCCACAGCGTCCACGGGAATCACCGTGACCTCGAACCCGTGGCGCTGCGCCAGCAGCTGCACGGTGTGCAGGACCGCGTGATGCTCCACGGCCGTGGTCACCAGGTGACGCCGCCCTTCCCGGGCCGCCGCGAATGCCGTGCCTCGAATCGCCAGGGCCGCGCCTTCGCTGCCGCCGCTCGTGAACACAAGCTCGCCCGGATCGGCCAGGAGGACGTCGGCTACCTGGGCCCGTGCGCCGTCCAGCGCGTCCCGCGCCGCCCGGCCCTCCGCATACAGCGAGCTCGGGTTACCCGGCAGGTCCTCCAGCGTCGTCACAATCGCATCGCGCACCACCGGGTCCAGCGGCGTGGTCGCCGCGTGATCCAGATAGATGCGGGATGCCGCCATGGACGTCGAGACGATTCCCTCGCGCCGCGTTCAGGTCGTGATGGGTGAGGCCTGCGGCAGCGCGGACTGTTCCTGGATTGCGTATGTGCAAGCGCAGCCCTCGCGCGGACCCACTTCCAGCGGAGTGACCTCAGCCTCAACGAGCCGTCGAATCAAGCGCAATTCGGAGTCGCAGCCGGCTCGGCAGGTGGCGGCCACGTCCCAGATCGGACAGTGATGCGCCGATAGCACGTATCCCGTTTCGGTTCGGTCGACACGCGGCATGAAGCCGCACTCGTCCATGATGCGCCTGAGCTCTTGGACGCGGGCGTGAAAATCCAAGCCCGCCAGGCGCGGCGCAAACCGGTGGTATTGCTTGTCCTCGTGGTGAGTCAGGATTCGCTTCAGGAGATCGTGCCCGCCGAACGCCAGCACGGCCTCCACGAAGTCTTTCGCAAACTCGCCGTAGCCCTGGGGAAACCTCGCGTGCCCGGCACTGGTCAGCTCATATTGGTGCCGTGGTCGCCCCGGTCCGCCGCGCACCGCCTGCACGCGCACCAGTCCCTCGGCCACCAGCCGGTCGAGGTGGGGTCGGACGGCCGACAGGCTGCTGCCAATAACTTCGGCAATCGCCCGAACCTGAAGCGCCCCTTGCATTTTCAGGGCGTGCAGGATCTGTTCGCGGGGATTCGCGGATTGCTCGGACATGCGCCGCCAGCGCCGGGTCGTTGATCGAACCTACCACCGCGGGACAGCCCCTACCAACTGACTTCAGGACGTCCCGGGCCGATTTCAGGCCGTTTAAACGATTTAGACGGAATTATCTGGAAAAACGTGTATACTCACGGCATCGGATGACAGGCGACCGCCGTTGATCGTTGCCGCACCCTCCGATGAGGCATGAATGCACGCGACCGACGTGGCCTACGAACCCTCGCCCACGCTAGGCCATTGGGCGAACGATTTGGCGTCGATTGATCGTCGCCAGGAAGCCACAACCCAGGCAACGGGCGCGCCGGACACGGCGCGCGCCACCGGCGACGCGTCGATCGAGGACACCATGCGGCTCTATCTGAACGAGATCAACCGCATCCCGCTGCTGACGGCCGCCGAGGAAGTCGCCCTCGCCAAGCGTGTGGAAGCCGGCGACGCCGCCGCCCGCCAGCGCCTGGTGGATGCCAACCTGCGGCTGGTCGTCAACGTCGCCAAGCGCTACGCCGCGGGCGGCCTGCCGCTGCTGGATCTCATCCAGGAAGGCAACCTGGGGCTCATGCAGGCCGTGGAGCGCTTTGACTGGCGTCGCGGGTTCAAGTTCAGCACCTACGCCACCTGGTGGATACGCCAGGCCATCACGCGCTCGCTCTCCAACGATTCGCGCACCGTCCGTCTGCCCGTGCACGTGGTCGAAGCGCTCCGCAAGATTCGAAAGCTGACGCCCGAGCTCGCTCAGGAAATGGAGCGGGAACCCACGCCCGCCGAATTGGGCGAGGTCCTGGGCATGGCGCCGGAGCGGGTCGTTGAAATCGTACGTGCCGGCCGCGCGCCCACGTCCCTGGAACAGCCCGTCGGTGAGGACGGCGATGAGTCACTATCGGACTTCGTGGAAGACCCCGATCCCGATACGGCCGACCGCGCTCTGCTGGCCGGAACCCTTCGCGACGACCTGCACCGCGCCCTGGCCATCCTTCCCGATCGCCAGCAGACCATCCTGGTGCGACGCTTTGGCCTGGACGGTCAGGAACCCTGGACCCTGGACCAGATTGGCACGCACTTCGGGGTGACTCGCGAGCGCATCCGGCAGTTACAGGTCGAGGCGTTGCGCAAGCTCAAGCGCTCCAGCGTCTCCCGCGATCTGCGCGACTACCTGAGCGTGCCCGGCATCGGCCTCAACTAACCGCCCGGGTTCGCAAGCTCCGAGCTAGCCGATCTCCAGCATCCGGTCGATCGAGCGTCGGGCACGCACGCGGATGTCTTCCGGCACCTCGATTTGCTCGCGGTTCTCCCGCAGCGACGCCAGCACGTGCTCCAGCGTGATCTCGTTCATGTGCGGGCAGCGCACGGAGCAGAGCCGCACCATGTCCTTGTCCGGCGCCTCGGCGGCGATGTTGTCGCCCATGCTGCACTCGGTCAGCAGCAAGTAGCGCGGCGCTTCCACTTCGCGGACGTAACGGGTCATGGCGGCCGTCGAGCCTGAGAAGTCCGACACGTCCACCACCTCCGGACTGCACTCCGGATGGGCCAGTACAACCACGTCGGGGAACTGCTCGCGTACCGCCTGGACATCTTCCACCGTGAACTTCTCATGCACCTCGCAGCGTCCGGTCCAGCCCACGATGTCGTAGTGCAGGCCGTTGCCGGCGGCCTCGGCGCGCGCGTCCGCCGATACCGGCGCGGCGCTGGGCAACACGATGGTTTTGCCCGTCTCCCGCGCCACGTTCTTCGCCAGATACTCGTCGGGCAGGAAAATCACGACGTCCGAATCCAGCGACTCCACAACCTTGGCGGCGTTGCTTGACGTGCAGCACACGTCCACCTCGGCCTTCACGTCCGCGTACGTGTTGATGTAGGCCACGATCGGTGCGTCGGGGTACCTCGCCCGCAACCCGCGCACGTCGTCGGCCGTAATGGACTCGGCCAGTGAGCAACCGGCGCGTAGCGCCGGCAGCAGCACCGTGCGTTCGGGGTTCAGGATCTTGGCGGTTTCGGCCATGAAGCGAACCCCGCAAAAGACGATCGGGTCCGCCTCCGTGGTGGCTGCCACCCGGCTCAGTTCCAGCGAGTCGCCCGTGTAGTCGCATACGGAGTGGAAGAGCGCCGGCTCCATGTAGTTGTGACCCAGGATCACGGCCCCGCGTTCGGCCTTCAGCCGGTTGATGCGGTACGCCAACTCCGCTTTCAGGTCTACTTCGAAGTCGGGCACGATGCCGTGCAGCTTGGCGCGCAGCGCGGCCCGCGTGGATTCCAGGGTGGCCGTATCCAGAGTCATGACAACCGCTGGCGCGTCGCGGCGACCAGCCACGACGAAGTCCCGAGAAGGGTGAGCGAGCCTACGGCCCGAGCCGTGGGAGTGGTCAAGAGCGCCAGCCCGACCAGATAGGTGTCAGGGATTCTCGCACATGCTGCCCGTCTATGGGCAAGCGATTCAGCGGCTGCGGCTACGCGAAGAGGCTGAGCAGCTCCAGGTACGAGTCGTCCAAAGGGCGGGTCTTCCCGGCGATGTCGACCAGCGGCACGGGATGGATATGCGGACCTTGCTGGGCGGCCATCTGACCGCGCTGTCCGGCGGCCAGATATCCGACGGCGGCCGCGCCCAGTCGCGTGCCGAGCACCCGGTCGAATGTTGTCGGCGTGCCGCCCCGCTGCAGGTGCCCCAGGACGCTCGAGCGCGTCTCGATCCCGGTGGCTTCCTCGATGGCGCGGGCCAGGCTCTCGCCCACGCTGCGCGCGGCCAGCACGATATGGCCGAACTCGTCCGTGGCCTGCACGCCGGCTTCGCCGACTTCCAGCCCGTCGATTTCGGCGCCTTCCGCCACCACGACGATGCTGTACGTGCGTCCCTGCTCGTAGCGCCGTTGGACGTGCGCCACAAACTCGTCGCGCGCGCTGCGCCGCTCGGGCACGGCAATGAAGTCGGCGCCGCCCGCCAAACCGCCCACCGCCGCCAGCCAGCCCGCCTGTCGGCCCATCGTCTCCACCACCGTCGCCCGGTGATGCGACATAGTCGTGGTGCGCAGGCGTGCGATCGATCCCGCAATCGTCTCCACGGCGGTGTTGAACCCAATGCACATGTCGGTACCCGGCACGTCGTTGTCGATTGTCTTGGGAATACCGACAACGGGAAGCCCGTCCCCGGCCAGCGCGCCGGCCACGGACAGCGTGTCGTCGCCCCCAATAGCAACCAAACCGTCCAGGCCCATGTCGTCGAAGACCGCCGCCGCCTGCGCGTAGCTCTCGGGCGTCCGCAGCGGGTTGGTGCGTGAGCTGCCCAGCAAGGTTCCGCCGACGTCCAAGAATCCGTCGGTGTTCTCAATCGTCAGCGGCGTCCCGTGGCGCGCCAGCACGCCGGCCCATCCGTCATGCAGGCCCGTGACCGACCAGGCGCGCTCCAGGCTTGCGCGCGTTACGGCCCGAATCGCGGCATTCAGGCCGGGGCAGTCGCCGCCGCCGGTCAGAACTCCGATGTGCACAGCCGAACCTCGCGCGCCAACGCTCTGATTCAACCATAACCGCCCGCGCCGCGGCGGCGCGCCCGATACCATGATGGTCGTCCGCCATCCGTGAAACGAACGGTATGGACGTCTACACAGCTATCCGCGGCCGCCGCAGCATCACGGGGCTAACTGAGGATGCCCCGTCCCGCGCGGCGATCGACCGAATCATCCAGGCTTCTGTTTGGGCGCCGAATCACCACCTCACCGAACCCTGGCGCTTTCACGTCCTGCGCGGCGCGGCCCGCGACGAGATGGGCGCCATGGTTGCCGATCGCCTGGAATCTGAACTAGACCCGGACGATCCGGCTTCGGCCCCATCCATCCGCTCGGCGCGCGTCCGGCTCCGCCGGTCGCCCGTGGTGATCGTCGTCAGCCAGGTCTGGTCGGACGATCCCGTCACAAACCTTGAAGACTATGCCTCCGTCTGTTGCGCGACCCAGAACCTGATGCTGGCAGCGCACGCTGAGGGTCTCGCCACCAAGTGGCGAACCGGGGAAATGTGCGACTTTGCGGCCTGCAAGGACTTCCTGGGCCTGGATCGGAAGGACCGCATCGTCGGGTACATCTATCTCGGACATCCATCACCCGCGATCGGGCCGGATCGGCGCGAACGTCAGCCGGCCAAGGTCGAGTGGCTCGGATGGGACGACGAGGGCTGATCGAGCCCAGGCGCTCCTAAGGAGGGCGACGCATGGTCCCGGGTAACGAACTCGCCCGCCTGTCGATAACGGAAGTCGGGGCGCTGATTGCCGCCGGCGAGGTGAGCCCGGTTGAGGCCACCCGGAACTCGCTGGATCGGCTGGACCGTTATGCCGGCCCCTTGGGCGCAACCACGGCAGTCCTGCACGACGCGGCGCTGGCCGACGCCCGCCGAGCCGAACGCGAAATCCTCGCCGGCGACTACCGTGGGCCGCTCCACGGCGTACCGCTCGGCATCAAGGATCTGGCCGACGTGGCCGGCTCGGTAACGACCGCCGGCTCCACCGTCTTCGGCAACGAACCGGCCAGTGTGGACGCCGAGTTGGTCAGAGGTCTCCGCAGGGCCGGCGCAGTGATCGCCTGCAAGCTGAACTGCGACGAGTTCGCCTACCATCCGACGGGCGCGACCTCGCAGTTTGGCCCCTCCCGCAATCCGTGGAACACCCAGATTGTTTCTGGCGGATCCAGCGGCGGCACCGGCTCGGCTGTTGCGGCCGGCCTGGTCTATGGGGGACTCGGTACCGACACCGGCGGCTCGATCCGCCTGCCAACGGCCCTGTGCGGTTTGGTCGGCATCAAGCCGACCTACGGTCGGGTGAGCCTCGACGGCCTGCGTTTGCTCAGCCCGAGCTTTGACACGCCGGGGCCTATGGCGCGTACAACCCGGGACGCCGCCGTGATGCTGCAAGCGATGGCCGACCCGGTCACCGACGAGACTATCGCCACAGCCAATCGCGCGGCACACCTCACCAGCGAGATGCCGGTTGGCCTGGAAGGCCTGCGCGTGGGCGTGCCGTCCAACTACTTCTTCGAAGACCTGGATCCCGAAATTGAGCGCATAGTCGGCGCCGCCGTGGACGCTTTGGCGATTCTCGGCGCCGACCTGGTACACGTTGGCATGCCGTCGGTACCCGATCTGGCGCTGTCGCAGCGCGGCATTCTCACCATCGAGGCCTACCAGAACGTGCTCGGCGCCACCGGTGGCGACGTTACCAGGGTCAATCCCACCCTGCGCTCGCGGCTCAAGCTTGGCCTGGATGAAGCCATGCGTCCCGGCGAGGACATTCAGATCACCCTTGGTCGGCTGCGCAGCCAGCGGGACGACGCCCTGGCCGCCTTCCGGCGGGCCATCGGTACTGTCGACGTGCTCGTGGCGCCGGTCTTACAGCGACCGCCGCCCCGCATTGACCAGGCGCTGACCGACTACCACTGGATGCCCAACCTAACCCGGCCATTCAATGCCACGCATCAGCCGGTGGTCGCCGTGCCCTGCGGCTGGACGGAGGCTGGACTCCCTGTCGGCTTGCAGATCGTGGCCGCCAAGTACCGCGAGCGCACGGCCCTGCGCGTGGCTTACGCCTACGAGCAGTCGGAGCAGGCGCCCGAACGCCGCTGGCCACGCCTGCACGAGGCGGTCTGAGGGCCGCAAACGAGCCCCTGCCGACAGCGCGCTTGCAGGACGTTTCAGTGTGACTCGTGACCCGTCGACGCACGATTCCCCTGATTTACCGCCTACAATCAGGCCCGGTCCTCCGCTGCGTTACGCGGCCCCGCCCGACGAGGGCGAGTTGGCTGCGCGGTGGGCTGCCTGATCTGTACTTCACGCACGGAGGTTGGCGTGCCATTGAAGCGGCGCCGGCGCATGCGCCAGACCGAGAAGCCCGCGTCCCAGGCTGCCGCCGTGCAACCGACGCGGCGTCGCTTCGCCAGCGTGCGGCGCTGGCTTCGGCGCTCCAGGCTCACCGAGGCCGACTGGGACGAACTGGAAGAAGTGCTGATCGCCGCGGATTTGGGCCCGGTGCTGGTGATGGAGGTGCTGGAGGAACTGCGCGAAACGGTCCAGGCCGATGGAGCTTCCGATCCGGAAGCCGCGCGCCGGCTGCTGACGGCGCGACTCAGCGACGCGCTGGGCGCACACGACGAACCGTTCGCCGATGGCCCGCCCCCGCAGGTGGTGTTCGTGGTCGGAGTCAACGGCGCCGGCAAGACCACCTCCATTGCCAAGCTCGCCCATCTCCTGCGTTCCAATGGACGTGACGTGCTGTTGGCGGCCGGCGACACATTTCGCGCCGGGGCCATCGACCAGTTGCAAGTCTGGGCCGAGCGCGTCGACGTCCCGGTGATCGCGCACCAGCCCGGCGGCGATCCGGGCGCTGTCATTTACGACGCGCTGGACGCGGCGCAGGCCCGCGGTACCCACTATGTGATTGCCGACTCCGCGGGCCGGCAGCACAACAACGTGAACCTCATGAACGAGCTGGCCAAGATGCACCGCGTGGCCCAGCGCAAGGCGCCGGGAGCGCCCCACGAGGTGCTGCTCGTTTTGGACGCGCTGACGGGCCAAAATGGCCTGCACCAGGCGCGGGGGTTTCTTGACACTGCCAGTGTGACCGGCATTGTGCTCACCAAGCTGGACAGCTCGGCTCGCGGCGGTGCCGCGTTTGCCGTCACGCGCGCCACCGGCCTCCCGATTAAGTTTGTCGGCACCGGCGAGCGGCTGACCGACTTTGAGCCGTTCGACCCTGACCGGTTCGTTCAGGCGCTGCTGGCGCCGCGGCCGGGCGACGCCAACGGTGAGGAGGAAACGTGAAAGGCGTCATTCTGGCAGGTGGCACCGGCTCCCGTCTGGACCCAATTACCCGGGTCACCAACAAGCAACTGCTGCCCGTCTACAACAAGCCGATGATCTTCTACCCCATCGAGACGATGGTGAACGCCGGCGTCACCGATGTCCTGATAGTCACCAGCGGGGCCAGCGCCGGAGACTTTCTACGCCTGCTGGGTAACGGCGAGGCGCTGGGGGTGCGGCACCTCAGCTTTACCTATCAGGAAGGGGCGGGGGGCATCGCCGAGGCAATATCGCTGGCGCGGCCATTCGTTGGGGACGACCGGATGATTGTGATCTTGGGCGATAACGTCATCGGTGGGAACATTATCGAACCCGCCCGGCGATTCGCGGCGCAGCGGCAGGGCGCCAAAGTGCTGTTGAAAGAGGTCGAAAATCCCAGCGCCTACGGGGTGGCCGAATTGGACGGCGATCGCGTCGTGCGCTTCGTGGAGAAGCCAAAGGACCCGCCCTCCAATCTGGCGGTGACAGGTATCTACTTCTATGACGCGCAGGCCTTCAACCTGATCGAGCGGTTGGATCGTTCGGATCGCGGCGAACTGGAAGTGACCGACCTGAACAACGCGTACCTGGAACGCGGCCAGATGACCCACGACGTGCTTGACGGCTACTGGGCGGACTGCGGCGAGTCCATCGATCACTACCTGCAGGCATGCAATCTGGTGGCCAGGCACGGTGCCAATCGAATAGGGAACGACGAATCTCTCGGCCCCTAGCTGGGGGTTGCCTGACTGCGGGGGCTGTCTGTCGGAGTCCGACGCCTAGTCAAGACGCGCTCGGCCGTAGGCCTCCATGGTCTGCAGGGCGATCCGATCCCAGCCCAGTTCGTCGGCGACGGCGTGGGCGGCCTGCGTTCGCTCGGCGAGGTTCCAGCCCTGGGCGTCTTGCATGGCGGCGCGTATGGCTTGCACGTCGCCCGGCGGTACCAGGACGCCAGCGCCGGTGTCGTCAAGTAGCTCGGGGATGCAGCCGACGCGGGTGGCGACGATGGGGCAGCCGAAGCCGAGGGCGGTGATGATGGCGCCGCTGGTCAAGGCGTCGCGGTAAGGGAAGACGGCCACGTCGCCGGCGTGGAAGTAGACCTGCAGCTTGTCGATGGGGACCTTGCCCTCGTGCATGAGGACGCGGGGATCGCCGACGGATTCGTTGCCGACGACGCCCTCGTAGAACTGGTGGCGCTGCCCGGCGACGACGAGGCGGAGGTGGTCGCCCTCCAGGCCCTTGAAGGCTTCCAGCATGTCGTCGTGGCCCTTGTAGCCGCGGATGTTGCCGAAGGAGGTGTAGACGAAGGCGTCCTTGGGAATGCCGAGTTCGCGGCGGGCTTGCTGGCGGGTGACGTTGGCGGGGTAGGCGTTGCGGAAGTCGCCGTGCGGGATGACGAAGAGATTGCGGCGGCGGATGAAGCGGCGGGTGTAGGCGCGGGCGGCGTACTCGCAGTGGCAGATGATGGAGTTGGCCAGCAGGGCCATGACGTAGCGGCCGACGACGTCGACGCCCCAGTGGGGGCGTTCGTGGGGGAGCATGTTGTGGAGCGTCCAGATGACGCGGTAGCCCAGGACTCGCGCCAGGAGCAGGGCGAATGTAAAGGCCCCCATCTGGAGCCAGGCTTTGGTGGCGGTTTCCGTATTGGTGATGCCCTGCAGCCAGTGCAGATGGATGCCGTGGACGCGACCGCGATTGCGCCACACCCAGCCAGGAGTAACGCCTTCGATGTCCCCCGTGGGATTGAGGCTGATGAGTTCGAACGAGTAGCCGTGACGCTGGAGGGCCTCGACCAGCAGGCCGCCATAGGGGTTGCCGAGCATGTTGCGGTAATTGAAGAGGCTCGGGTCCCAGCTAAAGGCAACGTGCATGACTAGTTGCTCTCCGGCAGTGGCTGCGACCGGGATGCGGCGCGCGTCTCGATTTCAGGCATACGCGGCCTGGATGAGTTCGTTCAGTTCGGCGAATTCGTGCTTGGCCGCCGAGACTGAGCTGTCCCAGTCCGGCCACGAGCACTCGGATTCATTGGCAATCCAGCCCGCGTAGCCGCCGGCCGCCAGCTGGCGCAGCGTCTCGCCGTTGCGCACGTCCCCTTCGCCCAGCGGAACGTGGACGTAGTAGCGGCCGTCCACTTCGAGAGTGTGACCCTGGGCGTCCGGAAGGCCGCGCATGTCCTTGACGTGGACATCGAAGATTCGTGCACCGAGCTGCGTGACGTCGTCCGCGCCGACGGTCGTGGCGGCGGCGTGCAGGTTGCCGGTGTCCAGGGCGGCGCCGAGGTTGGGGTGGTCGATGGCGTCGACCAGGCGGCAGGTGGCGGGAGTGCTGGAAGCGAGGCCCTGGGCGTGGACCTCGATGGTGACGCGGACGCCGGCGTCCGCAGCAACTGTGGCGGCTTGGTTGTACCAGGCTGCGGCGGCGGCCAGATCGTCGGCGTTGTCGACCGACATGCCGTCGGCGCCCCCCCAGAGTCGGAGCAAGCCGGCGTCAAGGATGTTGGCGGCCTCGAGGGCGCGGCGCACGCCATCCAGTTCGGCGCTGGCGGGCGCACCGCCAAAGGACTCGGGGCGGCCCAGGCCGGAAGCGAGGCCGACGATCTGGAGGCCGGCGTCGGTCAGGACTTGCGAGCCGGCGCGGGCGGAGGGGCCGGGATTGTCAAGGTCGAGATGCGGGGGCCGGCACATGAGGGCGACGCCGGCGTAGCCGATCTCACGGGCGACCGGCGCCACGCGGTGCAGGGGATAGCTGCCGAACATGAGGGTGTGTAGCGCCGCTCGCATGGCCGGGCCTCCTGGCCGCACGCGAGGCAAGGGTAACGCTTCGGGCGAGAGCAAGGGTCTGAAGCCGGTCGTGTGGTCGCTTGGTGGCGCGTGGGGAACGCGGCGCGTTACATTGACTGATTGAAGCCAGCAACCAGCGGCTAACCCTGGGGGACGGAGTATGAAAATGTCGCTGCGCCGAGGACTCATCGGCGCTCTGGCGGTCGCGCTTGTCGCGCTCGTCGTACTTGCGGCCTGTGAGCCTCCCGGAACGACCGAGTTTCCGGAACCGGCGTGTGCCGCCGCGGGCACCTGTCCTGCAAATCCATGCCCCGACACCGAGGCCGTCATGGCGGAAGGCGAGCAGCTCTATTTGACGGTCTGCGCCACCTGCCACGGCTACGCGGCCGATGGTTTCGGTCCGCAATACCAGCTGTACTCGCCTCGACCGGCCAGCTTTAAGGCGGAAGAGTTCCAGGCGCAATTGGCGAGTGACCCGGGCGCCATCTTCCTGAAGGCCTGGCACGGCAACACGGCGATCGGCGAAGACGACCGGGGCGACGTGCCGCACAGCATCCCGGCGGAACTGGGCGCTCCACACACTGAGTTCAAGGCGGCGTCCCAGGTTCGCGAGAAGATTCGAGAGCAGTGCATCGCGGGCGCCGACCAGCCGCAGGAAACCGGCGGCATGACCGAGGAAGAACTCTGGAAGGTCGTGCTCTTCCTCCGCACCGCACCGTCCCGCTAGCCGGCTGAGCACGCCGCGGGGGCCGGGATCGCTCCGGCGCCCCGCGCGCTCGGGCGTCAACCAATCCTCGGGTGCGAGCCCGGTCAGGCGCCGGCAGACCGCGCGTAGACATCCCAAGGCGGCGTTGCGATGGCGACGCCAGTGCCGTGACTGGCCCGCCGACCGCCGCGCACCGCGGCGGTGGGCGAAACCGACCACCGCGGCATCGTCAGCCCAACCCCGAAGGCCACCGGATTCGGGCTAGCATTGACGGCGCGCCGTCGCGCAACCTGGGTCGGGTTACGGCGCCAAGCCGGGGTGGCGGAACGGTAGACGCACGGGACTTAAAATCCCGGGACTTCGGTCGTATGGGTTCGAATCCCATCCCCGGTACCGCGGATCGGTGGTCAGTGGACAGTCGATGGTGAGTGGCCGTGAAACCCTGCCGTGGTCCAGGCGTTGCACCCTGCACTTGGTCGCGCCCCTTCCCCCGATCCGCTCGGCCTCTTGGCGTCGCGCCTGAGCGCTGCAAATAACTCATGTGACCGACCGTAAACGCGCCCTCGTCGCGCTCACTGCGCTGGGCGACGCACTGGTCTTCGTGCTGTTCGTGGCGCTCACCCCCATCGAGCACGGCAGCGTTGAGATCGCGGCCTTCGGGCGCACCGCCCTCCCGTTCGCGGCCGTCTGGTTCTTCGGGTCGCCCTGGTTGGGCGCTTTTCGCACCTCCACCTTGACCCGCCTGCGCATCGCCGCCTGGCGGGTCCCGCTGATCTGGCTCGGCTGTGGGATCTTGGCCGTGATGCTGCGCGTCTGGTTGACCGACCGCACATTCTCGTGGGCGTTCACCATCGCCTCCATCAGCCTCGTCGCCGCCCTGCTGGTCGTCTGGCGCATCGCCCTGATCCTCGCGGCCCGCCGCATCACCCGGCGGCCCAGGCGCAGCCCGCCAGCCTGACGCCCCGCCCGGGACCATCGGTCACCCCGTCACGCCTCGCGCCTCCGTTGCAAAGGTGTTGAGGCGGCAAGTCCTGGCTGGCCGTGCCGACCGTCCCATCGGATCGTCTGAAACCCACCCGTCTATTCGGACCTGCGGCGGCCAACCACCGTCCCCGCCCACAGCCCCTCACCGGCGGTCGCGGGCACCCCCCAAAGACCCGCGCCTTGAGCCGCCAGCGGCAACCCTCATCCACCTCGGCCCGTTTACACTGGCATGGATGCAGCAAGCTGCGGAGCCGGTGTGACGGCCAATCTCAACCCCACCGGAGCGCCCCGCCATACAGGGCGTCGCTACCTGCCCGAGGGATCGGGCGTCAGCGTGCTCAGCTACGTCCTGGTCACCGCCGTCTTTGTCATCGTCCTGATCGTGGTGCTGACCTCCCTCGGCAACAGCATCGGCGAGGGTCTGCAAGACCTCGTCGACCAGATCCCCATCAGTCTTTGAGGAGGCGCCAGGTCCGTGGAACGCGAACCCGACGAATACGCCCCGGTCGAGTATCTCCGCCGCCTCACCGGCCGTGGTCGCCGCGTGATCCAGCATGCCGAGCTCGAAGCCGCCCGCCTCGGCCACGACGCCGTCGGCCCGGGCCACGTCCTTCTGGCCATCCTCGAGTCTCCCCAAACAGCCGCCGCCCGCGTCCTGCGCGACTCCGGGGTCGACCTGGCGCCGCTCCGCCAGACGCTCGTCGACACCCTGCCTCCCGGCTTTGCGCGCGACGATGGTCGCCGACCGCTCTCGGCACAGGGCCGCAACGTCCTCCGCTCCGCCGCGCTGGAGGCGGAACGCATGGGCGTCCGCTTTATCGGCACCGAGCACTTGCTGCTCGGCGCGCTGGCCAATACCGGTCGCCTGACGTCCAGCGCGCTGGCCGCCGCCGGCGTCGAGTTCCGCTCGCTTCGCCGTCGCGTCGAAGCGGCCTACCAGCCGGGCTCTCCCGGCCGCGGCCGCCGCCGGCGCGGACGGTGGCGGGGTCGCGGGCGGCGCAGCAAGCCGCGCAGCATGCTGGCCGAGTACGGCAGCGACTTCACCAACGCCGCTCGCACCGGCGACCTGGACCCCGTCATCGGCCGCCAACTTGAGATGGACCGCGCCATCGAGGTTCTGCTGCGGCGCACCAAGAACAACCCGGTGCTCGTAGGCGACGCCGGTGTCGGAAAGACCGCCATTGTGGAAGGCCTGGCCCACCGCATCGTCAGGGGCGACGTGCCGGCAGAGCTGCTCAATCAGCGGCTGGTTTCCCTCAGCCTCCCCGGCATGATCGCCGGCGCCAAGTATCGCGGCGAGTTCGAGGAGCGTGTCCAGCAGCTCATTGCCGAGGTCCGC
This sequence comes from Chloroflexota bacterium, assembly GCA_026707585.1. Classification (GTDB taxonomy): domain Bacteria; phylum Chloroflexota; class UBA11872; order UBA11872; family UBA11872; genus UBA11872. The sequence continues at coordinate 47,282 of JAPOWQ010000049.1, forward strand.
AAGAGCGGTGACGTCATCCTTTTCATCGACGAGCTGCACACGGTCATCGGCGCCGGCGGCGCGGCGGGTTCGCTGGACGCCGCCAACCTGCTGAAGGGCCACCTCGCCCGCGGCGAGGTCCAAGTCATCGGCGCGACCACCTGGCGCGAATACCGCCGCTACATCGCCAACGACAAGAGTCTCACCCGCCGCTTCCAGCCCATCGACGTTGACGAACCCAGCGACGACGACGCCATCGAGATCCTCAAGGCCCTGCGCCCGATTTACGAGTCATATCACGGCGTCGAGGTGACCACCGAAGCCGTTGACGCTTCGGTTCACCTGTCGCGCCGCTACGTCACATCGCGCCAGCTGCCCGACAAGGCCATTGACCTGGTGGACGAGGCCGCCGCCCGGGCCAAGGTGCAGCGCCAGACCCCGCCCACCCGAATTCTCGAACTGCTGCGTCGCATCAAGGAGTTGGACGCCGAAATCGCGGCAGAGCCCGAATCGCCGGACGACCCGGCACATCCCCCAGCCGCTAGGCGTCGCGTACGCGACCAGGTCGCTGACGAGCTCCGCGACGAACGGGCCGCCTGGGAAGCCGAGGTCGGTATGGACCGCCCCGTCATCACGCCGCACGAAATCGCGGAGGTCCTCTCGTCCTGGATTGGCGTACCGCTGCCCGCCCTGGCCGAGAACGAATCCGACCGCTTCCTGCACATGGAAGACGATCTGCGCAAGCGTGTCGTCGGTCAGGACGACGTACTCGCCGAACTCGGTCGCGCCCTGCGCCGGGCCCTGGCCGGCATGCGAGACGAGCGCCGACCGATCGGCTCATTCCTGTTCCTTGGCGAATCCGGTGTCGGCAAGACCGAGACAGCCAAGGCCTTAGCCGAGTTCGTCAGCGGCACCGACGACAACCTGGTCCGCGTCGACATGTCGGAGATGTCTGAGTACCACAGCATCTCCCGGCTGATCGGTTCGCCGCCGGGCTACGTTGGCTTTGACGAAGCTGGTGGGCTCACCGAGGCGGTGCGCCGCAATCCGTACTCGGTCGTCCTATTCGACGACGTGGAGAAAGCCCACCCGCGGACGTTGCAGGTGCTGCTGCAGATCCTGGAGGACGGCCTGCTCACCGACGCCAACGGTCGCCATGTTGACTTCCGCAACACCATCGTCGTGCTGACCTCGAATCTTGGCGTCGACCAGGTCACGGGGCCGTCCATCGGGTTCGAATCCTCGTCCATCTCCGCGCGCCGCCATACCGCGTACGAAGCCCGCATCCGCGAGTACGCCCGCCGCCAGCTTCCTGGGGAGTTTCTGAACCGGCTCGACCGCCTCGTCGTCTTCCGCGCGCTCGAAGAGGAGGACATCCGAGAAATCGCACGTCGGACGCTCTCGGACGCCATCCTGCGCGCCGAGAGCCTCGGCATCCGGCTGCACATCACGTCCGACGCGCTGGACTACATCGTTAACGTAACCCTGGGGCGTCGAGCCGGAGCTCGACCAATCGCGCAGTTGGTCGGCGAGTACGTTGATCAGCCGCTCACCGACCACGTGATGCAGGATTCCGCGGAGGAACGCGAGTTTGAGTTGCGCGTGCAAGACGGCAATCCCGCGGTTGTCGAAACCGCTCCAAGCCCGGCGGGCACTGCCGGCTAGTCCGATGCGCGTGTCCTAGTGGCGAGATCCGCTCCGCCCGACCGAAGCCAGGGCGGGGCGGTGGTGTGCGGCTTCGCCCAATCCGCCGTCGAGGGCATTCGCAGCGCCGGCCGGGCTCTTGCCACCGCCCTCTTCCCGCCGCGCTGCGCCGCCTGCGGCCGTCCCGGGCCCGCCCTGTGCCAACCGTGCCTTGCAACCGCGACAGTTCTCGCCCGGCCCCATTGCCGGCAATGTACTCGCCCGCTCAGGTATGGCGATCAGTGCGCCCGCTGCCGCCACGAAGGACGCCGCGTCGATCACCTCTACGTCCCCTACGCCTATACCCCGCCAATCCTCCAAGCAGTCCAGCGCTTCAAGTACGCCAACAAGCGGTACCTCGCCGCCGACCTGGCCGCCCTCGCCATATCGGCTCTTCCACCTGATCTGCAGGTCGACTTCGTGGTCCCGGTTCCGCTCGCGCGGAGCCGTGAGCGGCAGCGCGGCTATAACCAGGGCCGCCTACTCGCCGCCGAAGTCGCGCGGCGCCTGGACCTGCCCCTGGATGCCGGCGTCCTCATTCGGCTGCGTGACACGCCGGCGCAAACCTCGCTTCCCCGCGCGCGGCGCATCCACAACGTCCGCGGCGCCTTTCGCGCGCGGCGCAGATTGTCGGGCGCCCGCATCCTCCTGGTGGACGACGTCACCACGACCGGCGCGACCATCGACGCCGCAACTCGTGCTCTACGGCGTCGGGGCGCCGTCTGGGTTGGGGCCCTGGCGCTCGCTCGAACTCCCGAGGAGCGTCGTGACGTTCCCTCAAATCCGTCCGATTTACTCCTGTAGCGCTGATATACTCCGGCAATCTTGCGGTTGGGAGGCCCGCCCCCCGAGCCGCGTCGTCCCAAGCGCTTAAGGGGTGCGCCGGATGGCCGTCAGGCGCCGCGGCGGAGTGCAAAACTACCCGGATGTCCCGGTGGACCTCTGGGTCACGTGCCGCAAATGCGGCGGCATGCACTACCGCCCAGAGTTCGAGGCCGCGCTGCGTGTGTGTCCGTCGTGCAACTATCACGACCGCCTCGACGCCGCCGAACGCATCGTCCTTCTGCTTGACGACCCCGGCCATTTTCGTGAGCTCGACGCCGATATCACGGCCGCCGATCCACTCGAATTCAGCCGGCCCAACGGTTCCTACGTCGACCGCGTGGCGAAGGCCCGCGCCCTGACCTCGCGCAATGAGGCCATTGTGTGCGGCGTGGGCCCCCTGCAGGGCCGGCCGGTTGCCCTGGGCGTGATGGAGTTCGGCTTCATCGCCGGGAGCATGGGCTCGGCCACCGGCGAGAAGATCACGCGACTGTTCGAGCACGCGCTGCGCCATCGCCTGCCGGTCATCACCGTCACGGCCTCTGGAGGTGCCCGCCAGGACGAGGGGCTGTTCGCGCTGATGCAGATGGCCCGCACGACGGCGGCGTCCGCTCGCCTGAGTGAAGCCGGGCTCCCCCACATTTGTGTGATGGCCGACCCGACCCTGGCGGGAGTCACCGCCAGCTTCGCGGCCGTAGCGGACATCATTATCGGCGAGCCGGGCGCAACCATTCGCTTCGCCGGGTCCCGCGTGGTGCAGGGCACGCTGCGCCGCCGCGCACCGGTCGAAGACCACACCGCCGAATGGGTGCTTCGGCAGGGCATGATTGACTTGGTGATCCCGCGCCGCGAACTGCGCGAGACCGTGGCTCGCGTGATCGATCACCTTGCCCCGGCGCCTGCGATGGCTGCGGCGCCGGCCGCCACCAGGGCCGCTCGCGTCTGAGCGCGGGGCGTCTCCGTGCTTGAATTCGAGCGCGACCTCGACGAACTCCGCGACCACATCGCTGAACTGGAGCGTGACGCCGGCGCGGACTCAAACTCCCATGTCGCGCGCGAACTCGCCGTCCTGCAGCTAGAACTTGAGGCGCGCACCGCCGACATCTTTGCCCACCTCACCCCGTGGCAGCGTGTCCAGGTGGCCCGCCACCCGCAGCGTCCCCACACCCAGGACTATATTGACCGCCTCTGCTCGGACTTCACCGAACTGCACGGCGACCGCCGCTACGCCGACGATCCCTCGGTTGTTGCCGGACTTGCGACATTCGAAGGCCGCAGCGTGATTGTCGTGGGCCACCAGAAGGGCCGAAGCACCACTGAAAACGTTGAGCGCAACTTCGGCATGGCCCATCCCGAGGGTTTTCGCAAAGCGCTGCGTCTGTTCGACATGGCCGAACGCTTTGGGCGGCCAGTTCTGACCTTCCTGGACACGCCCGGCGCCAGCCCGAGCCTTGACGACGAGAAGCGCGGCCAATCCTGGGCGATCGCCGAGAACATGGCTCGGCTTGCCCGGTTGCGCGTCCCTGTAATCGTCACCGTGATCGGCGAGGGCGGCAGCGGTGGCGCCCTGGCCCTCGGAGTTGGCGACCGGGTGCTGATGCTGGAACACGCCATCTACTCCGTGGCGTCGCCCGAGGCCGCCGCCGCCATCATCTGGCGGGACTCGGACCACGCCGAGGAAGCCGCCGTCGCGCTGCGTCTGACGGCACCCGACCTGCTGCGCGCCGGACTCATAGACCGCGTTGTACCGGAACCCGACGGCGGCGCTCACCGAGACCTCGACGCCGCCGCCACGAATCTCCGCGCCCAACTGGCCCCCATGCTGCAGGAACTCTGCGCCGAGGACATCGACGACCTGGTCAACGCCCGCTACGCCAAGTTCCGCGCCATGGGCGAACATCAGCACGTGCCAACCGGCTAGCGTCGGGAATTGAAACAGGAAACGGGTGGCCGGACGTCTGGTTGACACGTCGGGGCCGTCTGCAATTCTGCGGAGACCTGAGAGCACGACGCTTTGCCAGCACGCATCTCGTTTTCCAGACGCGCGCTAGACGTGAAGCTCCCGAGGAACGTCTCCCTGGGCCATCAGGCGCCGCTAACGGTTCAGTATCGGCTGCCCACAGCTCGGCTGCCCACAGCAATCGAGTCGCTCAGGATCCTGCTCGTTACCGACCTGCACGTAGGCGGCCGACCGCATGATTCGCTAAGCGCACTAGACCGACTCGCCGACGCTCGTCCCGATCTGCTGATCGCGGCTGGCGACCTGGTGGAGCACGAGCGCTACACATCCGACGTTGGCGAGCGCCTGGCGCGGATTGACGCCCGCCTGGGCAGCTTTGCCGTCTGGGGCAACCACGATGCGTTGGGCAAGCCGCAGGGCCAGGTCCCAAGCTGGCTGCGCGACGAGACACGGTCGCTCCCGAATATGGAAGCCGTCCTGGCCGCACACGGCATTGAGACGCTGACCAACCGCTCGGTTCGTCTCAGCGTCAACGGCGCCCCGCTGCAGATTGTTGGGTCGGGCGATACGCATTTGGGTCTCTGCGACCTGGACGCCGCGTTTGCGGACGCGGACTGCAGGGTCTTCACGATCCTCGCCGCCCATAGCCCGGACACCGCATTTCAGCTGGAAGCGCACCGCGTGGACCTGACGCTCAGCGGCCATACGCACGGCGGGCAGATTTCGATTCCTTTCTTCGGCCCACCGACCCTGCGCACGCGCCACCGGCTTCCCCAACCCTCCGGATTGATGTACGTGCGCGGGCGTCCACTGGTTGTGTCTGCCGGCGTGGGCACGGTGGGCGTGCCGCTGCGCTTCAACGCGCCGGCGGATGTGGTCGATCTACGTTTGGTGCGGGTTGGCAGCCACTGACAGGCGGCTCAGCGCGTCATAGGTGAACTGCCAGAGGGTCCACATGCCCGGCAGGAACGAGCCGAGCAGCACGGGCGGTGACAGGTCGGGCGCGGAGAGTTGCGCGTGCTGAATTACGTCCAGGACGGCCAACTGGGCGCGTGGCTCCCCGCCCAGTTGGTCGTAGATGCGTCGCGACTCTCGTGCCGGCACGTACAGGTCGCCGCGGTCGTGCAGCAGCGCCGCCGGAGCTCGTAGGCTGGCGATATGAGCGTCGGGCGAGATTGACTCAAGCACTCCCGGCATCTCGCTACGCACGCGGTCCATGAGCGTGCCCACCACTGCTGGGTCGCGATTGGTGAAGAGATTGAATACGTGCCGTGCCGCCGGGCCGAGCTTATCCGGGTGGTAGCTAGGCAATGCCTCGGGGTCCGGGTCCGGCGTCTCCAACGCGAAGAGATGGAACAACGCCTCCTGATCGCGGACGTCCGGAATGGCCGAGAGCAACGTGTTGCGCGTCACCAGCCAGACATAGCTGTCGGGCTGGTATGGCTCGAACCGGTCGTCAACTTGCACGGTAGAGGTCGTGACGGCCCGCAGCATCGCGTCCAGCGAGTAGTAGGCGCCAATGGTCGCAATCAGGGCCACGTCGTCGGCAATCTCGGGGTCGGCGGCGGCAACCATTGCCAGCGATCCCCCCATGCTGAATCCGATGAACCCGACACGGTCGGGGTCCACGGACGGCCGGTCCTGGAGCACCTGGAAGCCGCGCACGAGGGCGCCGATGTCTTCCGGAAAAACTCGGTAGTTGCCGTAGTCGAGTGCGTCTGGAACCAGCACCACGAACCCGGTGCGCGCCAACCCGTCCGCAAAGTCCACGAGTGGCTGATATCCGCGGCCCTCCGGCACCACACCGTTGACGAGCAGGATGGCCGGCAGACTTGAGGCATCGGATGGTTCATACAGATCCGCCAGCAACTCGTAACCCTCGCGGGTCGTGTAGGCCAGGGTGGTGACGCGGGGCGGCGGCCGCAACTTGAGCGGCGTGGGCGGGCTTCCCGGAACCACGGACGCCAGCGCCGAGGCCGTACGAAGACCCGGTCCAAGTTCATCCCGGGCGCCGACCACAAACCCCAGCGCCGCCAGTGCCAGCCCGAAACCGATAAACGTGCGGGCTGCGATCATTGCTCCGTGCTCAATGGCTTCTGGCGGGCAGACAGCAGCCACAGTGTGAGCGCAGCACGATTCGCAGGCTAGGCATCATCAGCATCTGCCGGGACCAGCGGCAGATTCGTTCGCTCAATTTCGGTTTGCTCGCGTCGGCGCCGCGACTCATTAATGGTGTCCAGCATTTCCTGGACGCCACCCTCGCCAAAGTAGCCCGACGCGTAACGTACGTAGGTGACCTCGTCGAGGGTGACCAAGCGCTCCATGACCAAGCCGGCGATGTGCTTCGATGGTACGTCTAGGGTGTCACGACCGAGCAGCTCGTTCTCGATTTCGATGGCGGCCTCGTCTGCCCAGTTGCTGGAGACTGGGCGCTTCGTCCCGGCGATCATGATCGAGCGATAGAGCTTGCCGCGGTTGAAGGGCTCGCTTCGACCGTCGTCCTTGATCACGCGGATGTCCATACGCGCCAAACGCTCCAGCGTCTGATAGCCCAGCCCGCAATCAGCGCAGCGGCGGCGGCGGCGCATGGTTCCCTGCGATGTTAATTCCCACGTCTCCACTCGCGCTTCGTCGTGTCCACAGTGCGGGCACGTGTAGATTTCACGACGCTCGTAGGTCGTAAAACGACGGCCGCATTCCAGGCAGGCGCGGCGGCGGCGGGTGGCATCGGCGGCCTCACGCGTGTCTACTACCTGCAATCGTCCTGACGAGCAAGATGGACACCGCATATCGCGCTTTCTCCGGAGACTCTGCGGGGAGCCGTATCACGCGCCCACTACATATAGCATGTCAGGGCTCAAGGCCGAATGGGTAGTCGACATCTCTCGGCACAAGCCGACCACCGGCCAAGCAGGAAACCAATGTCACACGAATCTGTCGGCCCGCGACGTCTGGCGCCCACGCGTCTCGATCACGTGGCGATCAACGTGCGGGACCTCCACCGGAGCGCCGCGTTCTACGCCCGTGTCTTCAACCTGATGCCGCAGGCGCGTTCGACGTTTCGCCACGTACTCTCGGCGCCCGGCTTCTTGCTTCACTTGTTCCAGGCGCCGGCACGGCGACCGGAAGCTGGCGCCCGCGACTGGCGGCGACTGGGCGTGCAACACGTGGCGCTGGCGTTGGGCGAGGCTGAGTTCGAACGCGCCGCCGAGGTCATTGTCGCCGCCGGATCGGCAGTCGAGGGACCCACGGAAGACCCCAAGGGTCGTTCCCTCTACTTTCGAGATCCGGATGGCAACGTTATCGAATTGCGCAGCGCGTGGGATCCAGCCCGAGTTGCGTAACACCGCTGCCACGCTCCCGATTGGCGTGATCAGCTTCGTAGCAGCCCATTCCTATAATCGTCCGTCGCGGCGCCAGGCGCCCGTGATGCCCTGGAGGTCGGCTGCGTGTACGCCGTCTTGATTGCAGGAGGTCGCGGTGAACGCTTGCGGCCGCTGACGACCAACATGCCCAAGCCCATGGTCGCCGTTGCCGGCAAGCCGATCATGCAGCACCAGGTGGAGTGGTATCAGGCCCAGGGCGTCACTCATTTCGTTATCTCGTGCGGCTACTTGCACGAAGTGATCGAGAGCCACTTTGGCGACGGCTCGGCCTTCGGCGCCAGCTTCAGCTACGCGGTCGAGGACACGCCCATGGGTCGCGGCGGCGGCCTGCGCCTGGGCATGCAGCAGATTCCCCGCGACGAGCCGATCGTGATGGCCTCCAACGCAGACATCCTGACGGAGCAGCGGCTGGCCCCAATGCTCGATCAGCATCGGGACGACGGGAATCTGGCAACCATCCTGCTTACGCCCTACGTCAGCCAATACGGGATTGTGGAAGTCGAAGGCCGCAAGGTCAGCCAGTTCAGCACGAACCCGGTGCTGCCTCACTGGATCAACGGCGGCGTGTACGTGTTGGACCGGTCGTTTGAAGACCACTTGCCCGAGATTGGCGACCACGAGGACAGCACGTTTCCGGAACTGGCTGCGGCGGGCCGCCTGGGCGCCTTCCAGTCCGAAGCTCGCTGGCGCGGCATGGACAGTGTGAAAGACCACGCCAATCTCGAAGACGAACTGGCCACAGCGCCCCTGAACTACGCCGGCGCCGACTGATGTCGCCGGCCGCGCGCCGGCCCTGACATGCGACGGCCCCGACTGGTCACGCCCCCGCCGTTTCGCGAAACCGGCTACGACCCGGCCGCGCAGGTCTACGACCTGGAGTACCCGGAGTGCGATGGAGCGGAGTTGGACTTCTGGATCACCGAGGGGCGCCGCTTCGGGCCGCGGCTGCTGGAATTCGCCGTCGGCACCGGCCGCATGGCGGTTCCTCTGGCCAGGCAGGGTTTCCAGATCACCGGCGTGGATACCTCAGCCGCCATGCTGAAGCGGGCCGCGGCACGCCGCGCCGCATCAGGGCGGTCAACCAGCGCGCGTCTCGGGCTGCAACGCGGCGACATGCGTACGTGCCGGCTGACGGACGTCTATGACCTGGCGCTGGTGGGCTTCAACTCATATCTGTTGCTGCCGGATCAATCGGCTCGCCAGCTGACCCTGGAGAACGCCGCCGCCCACGTGCGGCCGGGCGGGGCCGTGGCCGTGGACGTGTTCTCGGCCACGCCGCTTGACGCCACGCCGGACCACGAGGAGGTCGAGTTTCTGGAACGCGACCCCTCGACCGGCCGGCGCATAACCCGCGAGCGTTTCTACACGTACGACGAGGCCACGCATCGCGGTTGTAGCACTCTCATCTACCGCTACTACGACGGCCCGTTGTTGGTCGACGAGCGTCGGCTGGGTTACAGCCTGGCGCTGGTGACGCGTGACGACGTGGTGGCGGAGTTCGTGGCGGCCGGGTTGCAGATTGACGCGGTGTACGGCGATTACACGCGCCGGCCGTGGCGCGACGACTCGCCGAACTTGATCGTCATCGGTCGCACCGCCACTCGTTGACACAGGGCGGGCGCGCTCTTCACAATCGCACCCAAGCCAGCCGGGCCGTTTGGGCCCACGACAAGAAACCCGTATGACCAGCAAGCCCCGTCGGCACATCCGCGTATCCGAGTTCCGGTTTCAGATTCCCCGCCGTAGCGGCGAGGGATCCTTTCCGGTGCCGCGCCACCAGCTCGCCTGGACCGACGCCTTCATTGACGAGGAAACCGGCGATCGCTACGAACTGGCCTATGTGCTTGAGCACTTGGAAACCCAGGGCTGGGACGTGCACGATCTGCTGAAGGGGCGTGGGACGTTCCGTGAGACCGTGGAACGACTTCCGCTCCCGTACGGCGGTCAGTTTGCGCCCGGAGACCCCACCACCCGCGACGCATAGGCCGCGGCGCCTGCGGATCGGCGCGTTGACGTAGACTTCCGCCCGTCTGCGCACACTGCACGATGTCCATGCCATACCGACTAGGCGCCATTGGCGTTGGCGGCAACTCCGCCGGCCACCTGCGGCGATTCCTCGCGATGCCAGAGGTTGACGTGGTTGGTATGGCAGATCCGTCTGACACGTCAATCGCGAACGCGCGGGCAAATGTTGAAGGCCTGGACGAAGTTCCAGCATACGCCGACTGGCGGGACCTCCTGGCCGCGACCGATCTGGAGCTAGCGCTGGTCTCCACCCCGCACACCCTTCACCACGAGCATGTCATGGGCGCCCTGGACGCCGGCTTACACGTGCTCTGCGAGAAGCCGCTCGCCCACACCCCCGAACTGGCCCAAGAGATCGCCGATCACGCCAAGGCTCTAGGCCAACACGTCGTGGTTGGCTTCCAGCGTCGATTCAGCCCCGGCTACACCTATATGCGCGATCGACTGCAGAGCAGCGACATGGGCGACATCACCCACGTCCAAGCCAGCCAGTGGCAGGCCTGGATCGGCGCCGCCCGAGGCAAGTGGCGAAGCACGCTGGCCCTGGGCGGCGGCGGTCAGTTGAGCGACTCCGGCAGCCACCTCATGGACATGCTGCTTTGGACTACCGGCTTGCGCATCGTCGAAGTGGACGCGCGTATGCGTACCTACGACCTGGAAGTTGAAGTTGACGGCGCGGCCGTTTTGCTCTTCGAGAACGGCGCCATCGGCACGTTGTCCATCATTGGTACCGGTCACACGTTCGGCGAGCGCCTGGCGGTGGTTGCCGGCGGCGGCGCCATCCGCGCGGACTGGGCCTCAGGCGGCGTGGAAGTGATCCTGGAAGACGACCTCGAGGCCAAGGTCACGCGTGAAGTGGAAGGACTCGCAGGCGGAAGCAATCCCGACGAACACTTCCTGGAGGTCATCAACGGCACTGCCCCCAACGGCTCACCGCCCGAAGACAGCGTGCACCTGCTGGAGGTATTGGCGGCGATCCGGCAGTCCTCGGTTTCCGGGCAACGCGAAGTGGTAAACCGGACCTAGTCCCAATGGGCAGCGGTCTGCCCGCTCGCTGGCGCCGCGCAGCCCGGCTTGCCGGCGCTCTGCTCTGCGGCGGCCTGCTCCTCGGTGGCTCGCCGACGCCAGATATCGCGGTTCATCTCGATCAACCTTCGACGGGATTCGCGCAGTCGCTGGATTTCAGGCTGGGCACCAACGAAATCGTCGATCTCTACCGAGACGGCGGCATCGACCGAGCCGCCCAGTTCGGAGCCGATCTCGTACGCGTGTGGGTGGGGCATCGCTTTCTGGGAGCGGCGGCGGGCAGTTCACCCGCCGAGTTTGAATGGAGCCGGCTGCATGCCTTCGTGCAGCGAGTCCTCGACGCGGGCGCGACGCCGATGGTGAGCTTTGTCGCCGCGCCGGCATGGGTGACTGCCGCTGACGGCACCCCAAGTTCGCAGCACGAGAGCGAACGCTTCAACACCGCCGGCGTCAGGGGGTATGCCGAGTACGTGGCGGACGCCATTGAGCGATTGCGTGATCACTTCGGTCCGGTTGCGTTGAGCTGGCCGTACACCATCTGGAACGAGCCGAACAATCACCAGAACGCCGGTCAGCACTACGCCTGCGGCAGCGGCGCAGCGTATGCGGAACTCTATGCTGCGGCCCGTGCCGCCGTGGCCACGCGCTTCGGCTCCGGGGTGGTGGCTATGGGGGGACCCTCGCTCGACGCAATCGACACCGGTACCACGCTCAATCCGGACGGTAGCCGGACCTGCGGGAATGTGCCGGACGTGGACTGGGCAACCTACCTGCGCTCCGTGGACTCAGCGTCGTTCCACGACTTCCTGACGTGGCACTGGTACGGGATGCATCGCGTGGGTGAGACAACCTCGGCCGAGGTCCTTCGCACGCGTCTCTCGTGGTTTGAAACCCGCGTGCGCCTGATTTCAGGAATTGCCGCCGGACGGCCGCACTATGTGGAAGAAATTAACTTTAACGGCGATCTCGCGGTCGATCCCTTGGTTCAGGCGCCGATAAACGGCGCGTTTCTGGCCTCCGCCACCCTGCGCGCCGTGCGCCAGGGCGCCAGCGGGCTGCTGGTATACAAGGGAACGCGCGACCCATCGGGCAAATCGCCTCGCGGTGAACCGGACTTTGGCCTGTGGTCCAGCGCGATTGCCGACCCGCCAGCGCCGGCATTTGGGGTGATGCAGTTGGTGCGTCGGTTTGTTGCGGGTTCGGGACGACTCACGCGGGTGGACGTCCGCGGACCGGACCTTGACGCGCTTGTCGTGGACACCGATCAAGGACCGCGCACGGCCGTCGTGAATCTATCGCCAAGCCACCGAACTGTGCGCGTGTCCGGGCTGCCGGCAGCGCCGGCAGCCGCCGTTAGCGGTGAGACGGCCTGGACGCCTGGCTGGTTCGACGGGACGTCCATCGTCGTTCCAGGCTTTGGATTGGCTGTGATTGACGGCTCGCTGGGCGGGCTACCTGCGCTTCCGACTGTCGAGCGCGGACGCCGGACGTATGACACGCAGTGTTCGTCTTGTCACGGCGTCACACCCTCGGGTGCGCATGCGCCGGGACTGGCCGGCGCTCCTCGAGCCGCGGTTGACGGCTCGCACGCCGCAGGCCGTCTCACGAACGGCGAGCGGATCAATCTGACTGGCTTCTTGTCGGGCTGGCGAATCGCTGGCCGCGTGGTCACTGGCATCGTGCAGGACGCGAATGGGACGCCGATCTCGGGTGCCCTGGTGATTGCCGCCGGCTTCGACTCCGGCACCGCAGCGTGGACTGATGCCGCGGGGCATTTTCAATTGCGCACCTCCGATCCGCTGGCGAGTGTCGCCGCGACCCCGCGACGGCTCATGGCTCTCCACGCCGACCATGCAGTTGCCCACGCGCCGATCAGCCTTGGGGCGATTCCATCCGGGCCCACGGTGACATTCGCGCTGCACGCGCCACCGACGGGCCAGCGACCTGCCCTAGCATCCAGTTATGTGGTCGATACAGGCAACGGCATCTATCGGCTGGGCACGGCAAGCGCGGGCGCCTCGGAGATATGGGCCGTGGCGGCGGGCGGAGGTCTCGCTCGCCGACTTGCGCCGGAGCCGGAGTCCGCATTCGGTGTTCGGATGACGCACCTGGCGGCCGCAGACGCATCGACCGCAGCGGGCAACTGGGTTGTGGCCGCTATCGGCTCAAATGGCGCGGTGGCGCTGCGACGCGTGGCCATCGACTGAACAAAATCGACGGACCGGCGGGATGCCGAGTTCCCCGCGCTGCGCGGCCAAGAGCCTAGGACTTGCCCAGATCGTCCAGGTCGAGTTGGTTAATGAACTCGCGAAATACTTCGAGCTTTTCTTCCGCCACGGGCTCGCCCTCACCAGACTCCTCGCCCGAAACGTCCGGCTCGAACCCGGCCTCGTTGAGCACTGACGGCTCAACCAGGATCGGCGCGTTCGCTCGCACCGCCAGGGCAATGGCGTCGCTCGGCCGCGAGTCGAGTTCGCAGCGGCGGCCGTTCATGTCAAGCACGATGGTTGCAAAGAACGTCGTGTCCACGAGGTCGGTTACCACCACGCGCTCCACCGACCCTTGTACCGATTCGATGAGTTGCTTGAGGAGGTCGTGTGTCAGCGGCCGCGGAACCTCATGGTCTTGCAGCTTCACGGCAATAGCGTCGGCCTCGCCCTGGCCGATTACGATCGCGAGGTAGCGCGGTCCATCCCGTTCCTTCAGCACCACCACGCGGCTGGGGCTGATCAGGTTCACCCGTACGCTGTCCACGATCATTTCGATCATGTCGCTATCGCCACTCCCGCTCCAAGCGACGTTCTAACAGGTTTGGCGCGCGCCTTCATGGTACCAGCGGCCATCCACGGAACGAACGCGCGGCGTCACTGAGCGTCCGGAGCGCTGAGATCAAATTCGGCGTGAAGCAACTCGGTCGCACGCGCCACCTGCGACTTGTCCACCAAGCACGTAAGGCGGATTTCGCTGGTTGTAATGCTCACGATGTTGATCCCTGCGGACGCCAGAGCTCCGAACATCCGGGCCGCAATTCCGGGCGTACTTTGGATGCCGACACCGACAATGCTCACCTTGCCCAGCTCAGTCGAGGCCGCGACGTCACGCGCGCCAATCTCAGCCGCCACGGGACGGATGAGGTCGAGGGTCGAGTCGAGGTCTGTTTCGCCGACGGTGAATGACAGGTCCGTCACGCCGCCGTCCGAGACGTTCTGCACGATTACGTCGATGTTGATGTGCCGGTCGGCAAGCGGCTGGAAGAGGGCGTGCGCCAAACCCGGCCGGTCACTGACGCCGCGAATGGTGACGCGCGCCACATCGGTGTCGTGCGCGACGGCGCGCACTCGCTGCATGGTCTCGATTGGAACCGCTGATTCAGCCACGATTTCCGTCCCTGGTGCATCGCTGAAACTGGAACGTACCACCACCGGCATGCCGAAGTGTTCGGCAATTTCGACCGCGCGCGGATGCATGACACGCGCGCCGAGCTTTGCCATCTCCAGCATTTCGTCGTAGATCACCAGATCGAGCTTGCGCGCGTCCGGCACGATGCGCGGATCGGCCGTAAAGATGCCGTCCACATCGGTGTAGATCTCGCACCGGTCGACTCCCAAAGCCACGGCCAGGGCCACGGCGGACGTGTCCGACGTTCCCCGGGCAAGGGTCACGATGTCGCCATCAGGCCCCAAGCCCTGAAACCCGGCCATGACCGGCACACGTCCGGCCTCGAGTTCGGCACGGATTCGCGTCGGCTCGATTTCGGTGATGCGGGCGCGACCGTAGCGCCCGTTGGTGCGGATACCGGCCTGTGGGCCCGAGAGTGCGACCGCATCGCGCCCAAGTTCATGCAGGGCCATGGAGGTCAAAGCCGCAGATACCAGTTCGCCGGTAGACAGCAGGAAGTCGAGTTCCCGCGAGTTCGGGCGAGTGGCCAAGCGCTGGGCCGCCGCAATCAGATCGTCGGTTGTGTCGCCCATCGCCGACACGACCAGGGCGACTCGATCACCTTGCGACAGTGAGTCATGTATCCGCTCGGCCACGATTCGGATTCGCTCGCTGGTTGCGAGCGACGAGCCGCCAAACTTCTGGACAAGTAGTGCCACGTCGTACCCAGATATCGAAGGCGCGAATCTCCGATGTTAGCAACCAACGCGCGCCGCTTGGCACGAGATGTCTCAGTTCAGTTGAGTTGACTCCAAGCCTCAGCGGCTCCCGCGCGGTTGCGGTTGCCGTCCATAACCTCAAGGGCCAGACCCATAATCCGCCGCTGATAGTTGGCCAGCGACCAGCGCGTCGCGCGTCGTCTGGCCGCCTGCGCCATCTCCAAGCGACAGCGGCCATTCCGAGCCAGCGCCAGGGTAAGGTCGGCCAATTCGTCCAGGGTGCGCCAGCGAAACCCGCTGCGACCGGGTTGAACGATCTCGCGCAGGCCGCCCCCGTCAAACACGACGGGCACGGCACCGGACGTCATGAGTTCGGCGACCGCCATGCCAAAGTGCTCGAATCGCTCAGGCGTTCGGCGTTCCGACTCGCCGAATCCCGTGGCGTGCCAGCCGATAGCTGCGTTCGTGCGCAACCTGTTCACGGTTGCTTCATCAGCGTTGGCATAGAAATCGATGGGCAAGCCGTGAGCCGCCTGCTGCACCGTCCGCAGATATGCCGAGTCCGCCGGTCGCTGACCCACGCCTCCGACCAGCGCCAGGCGCCAGCCAACCAGCCCGCGATCGCACAACGTGCGAAAGGCGCGCACCATAGCCAGGTGCTTCTTGTTATGGCTGCCGACGAAAAAGCGCCCGATCGATACGATCAGCGGCTGCCGGGTCTCCTGGCGTTGCGCGTCAGCGACGACTGGCGGCTCAATGACAGGCCCGGAAACTCCCCAGCGCCGACGAAGCCACGATGCGGTGAAGTGTGAATTGGGCGTTACGGCGCCGTACGAGCGCAGCGCCCGAGCGTACTGATTCGCGCGATCGTCAGCCGCGCAGGCTCCAAGTGCAGGAGCAAGCCGCCGCGTCGCGCGCTGAAACAGGCGCCGCGCCGGTGGTCCCTGCTCCTCGATTGAGCCGAGGGCCAACCCCAGGAGCCGACTCTCCCGCTGGTTGCTTCCCACGGACGCCGCCGAATGGACGACGAGTTCGCCGCACCCGCGAGGGATTTCGACCCACGGACTTGGCGCAAAGTCGCTCCTGGCCCCCGCCAGGCCCTCGGCCAGGGTTTGGCCCGCGCCGGTCTCGACGGTATAGGCCCGTTCAGCATGATTCATCGCGCTCAGCCACAGTCGTACGTGCGCGCCCTCGCGAACATCGATGCGCCCGGCGCCGCTGGATTGGCGGTAGTGGACGCCGTGGTGCACCTCGGTGCCGTACCAGCCGGACCGCTCGCAGGCCGCGCCGAGCCCTTGGCCGAGCTGTCGTAGCGCACGTCCAGCCATGCGCCGTGTGCGACTCGCGGGTTGCGCCGGAAAGTAGACGAACCGAATTGACGGCAGGCCGCAGCCATCGACCAAACTGTGATGCGTCCCATTGACAAAGAGATCCGCATCACCGGCCACCTGGCGTCCGGATAACTCGGGCCGCTCCGGGAGCGTGTCGAATCTCACCCCATCCAGATCGACGGCGGCGCGCTCCACCACGGTGGCCCACTGAATCGGACGGTGGGACACAACACGAACCGAACCCAGCGACCGCAACGCGCTGGCCGCGCTGAGCACCTGGCGTTCGCCACCACCCAGGGTCTCCAACCAGCCGTCGAAGACGACGATCTTTGCTTCCCTTGACATTCCTCCGTCGCCGCTTCTATGGATGCCGCCTGGCTCCCTACGCCGGCGGAACGCGACCGCTAACCGGCTGCGTCGCGCATAGGACCCGTGCGGGGATCAGTCGTATGACCCACGCGCCACGTGCCAGCGTACTCTCAACACATCGAGCAGCATCAAGACGGCGTCCGCCAGGGGGCGCACCTTACTGATGGGCACGTGCCGCCACTCGATGGGAATCTCAACGACCTGCCAGCCACGCCTACGCGATATGGCCAGCAGTTCCACGTCGAAGGCCGTGACTCGTTCGCCCTCAATTGTGCGTCCGCCAGCCGGATAGAGACGAACCCGATTGAACACGTCCTCCGCCGCATCGGCCGAGAAGCCCTTGAATCCGCACTGGGTATCGCTGAATCCGCCGACGCCCAGGCAGCCAATGAGCCAGTTGAAACCTCGTCCAAGTGCATGACGACGCCACGGCTCGTCGAAGCGTTGGGATTGCGCCAGTTCCCGCGAGCCAATCACCACGTCGGCGCCGCGCCGAATCTCTTCGACGATCCGCTCGACGAATACGAGCGGAACCGCCAGATCGGCGTCCATAAACAAACGTACAGCGCCGCGTGCCGCCAGCATGCCGCGCGCCACGGCCGCGCCCTTGCCACGGTGCGGTTCGGCCAGCACGACCGGGAGGCGGTGTGACACGCCGACTTCCGCTTGTGCCCAGGTCCGAGCGACGTCAAGGGTGGCGTCTGTGGATCCATCGTCTACGACCACAACTTCAAGCAGCCCGTCACGGCTGGCCGCCCACTCGTCGATCGCGCGCAGCGTGCCTCCGAGGCGAGCTTCCTCGTCGTACGCCGGAATGACGATTGACAGTTGCAGCGGCACCTGGGGTGGTGCACCTAACGGTCGATTTGCATCCGCCGAACGTCTGCCCTTCACGCGGCGTCAGACGTCCGCCTGGGCAGGCGCCGCAGGCTGTAACGCGGCCGGAAGGCCTCGGGCTACAAGATTCTGCACATGTTCGCGCTGCCAGTGCAGCCAGCGATTGGCGCGCCCGGCCTCTTCGCGCACCCGGGCTGGCGCGGTTCCGCCAAGCGAGGTGCGGCGCGCGACGGCCCGCTGAAGGTCCAACCTGTCGCGCACGTCCGCTGAGAGCCTTGTGTCGGCTGCCGCAAATGCAGCGTCATCGAGATCCGCCAGTTCGATGCCCCGATCCTCGGCCACGCGAACCAGTCGACCGACAGCCGCATGCGCGTCGCGAAACGGCACGCCCTGCTCGGTCAAATAGTCGGCTATCTCGATGGCTGTGGGATGCCCCAGACTCGCAACAGTCGCCATGCGCTTCCGGTTAACTGCGAGCGTACTCAGAGCGCCTGTGAGCGCCTGCAGTGCCGCGAGCACGTCGTCCTCCACTCTGAATACGGCGCGCTTGTCTTCCTGCATGTCCAGGGCGTACGTCATCGGCACCCCTTTGAGCGTCGCCTGCCAGCCCGCGGCCGCGCCCGCAACCGCGCCAGCCTTTGCGCGCGTGAGCTCCGCCACGTCCGGGTTGAGTTTTTGGGGCAGCATGCTGCTGCCGGTCGCAAAGGCGTCGTCAAATCGAACCATGCCGTACCCGGGCGACGCCCAGATCACCAAGTCTTCCGCCCAGCGCGACAGGTGACCACCGAGCGTCGCGCAGGCCTGCAGCACAGCGCTCACAAAGTCTCGGTCGGACACCGCATCCAGGCTGTTGCGCGCAACCTGACTGAAGCACAGTGCCTCCGCCACAGATTCCCGATCGATGTCGAAAGACACGCCTGCCAACGCGCCCGCTCCCAGTGGACACACGTCGGCCACAGTGTGGGCGTACAGGATGTTGTCCACGTCGCGTCGGTGCATTTCGAACAGGGCCAGGAAGTAGTGCCCAAGCGTGACCGGCTGCGCGACCTGCAAGTGCGTGAATCCCGGCGCAATCGTCTCCGCCTCCTCTTGAGCCCGCTGCACCAGCACGCCGAGTAGATCGAGCACCGCGATTGCCAAGCGTAAGCAGAACCCCTTGCAGTAGAGACGGAAGTCCGTCGCCACCTGGTCATTACGGCTGCGCGCGACGTGTAACCGTCGGCCGTGGTCTCCGATTCGCTCCGTTAGCACCCGCTCGACGTAGCTGTGCACATCCTCATCGTCAGCGTCCGCCGGAGGGCCGCCAATCTGATCGAGTTCAGCCAGCAGTGAGTCGAGCGCCGCTGTCAGCGCCTTCGCGCTGCCTGCTGGAATAATCTCCTGTTGGCCCAGCATCGCGGCATGCGCGCGACTGGCCACGATGTCCTCGCGGTACATGCGACGGTCGACGGGAAACGAGCGGGTATAGGCACGCGCGACATCCGCCGGCGGTTTGTCGAACCGGCCGCCCCACATGGTCGCGGGCTACCTCAGGCGAGGGTGCGCTGAGATTTCGTCAGGCGCCCCGCGCGGCGTCGAGTGCATCCAGCCCTTCGTCGAGTTCGGCCGTAGTGATGGTCAGTGGCGGAACGATACGGATCGTCTCCGGCCCGGCCTTGATCAGCAGCAGACCGTTGCTCCGAGCCTTTTCCACTACCTCGGTCGCTGTGTCCTCGGACTCCAGGTCGAATCCGACCATCAGCCCCAGGCCGCGCACGTCGGTAATTCGCGCACCGTTCTCGGCGCTAGCCCGTAGGCGCGCGCGCACGTGCGCGCCCTTCGCCCGCACTTCGTCCAAGAACCCGGGAGCCGTCACGCGATTCAGCACCACGCGGGCCGCGGCGCAGGCAACCGGACTTCCGCCAAATGTGGACCCGTGCTCGCCTGGCGCCAGCACGCTCACGGCCTCGCTGCTTAGCACGGCACCGATGGGCAGCCCGCCGCCCAGCCCCTTGGCCAGACCGATGAGGTCGGGCGTGACATCAAAGTTCTCGTAGCCGAACAGGCGGCCGGTTCGCCCGATGCCGGTCTGGACCTCATCGAAGATCAGCAGTACGCCATGCTCATCGCAGACCCGTCGCAGGCCCTGCACGTAGTCCACGTCCGCCATGCGCACGCCGCTCTCGCCCTGGACCAGTTCCACCATGACGGCGGCGGTGGACGACGAAATCGAGTCGTCCACCGCATCCAGGTCGTTCAGCGGAACGTGCGTGAACCCTGAGGGCATGGGTGCGAACGGTTCCTGGTAGGCCGGCGTGCCGGTGGCCGCCGTGGTGGCGATCGTGCGGCCGTGGAATCCGTGCTCAGCGGTGATGACTTCGTATGCGCCATCTCGCTGCGTTCGACCCCACTTGCGGGCGATCTTCAGGCAGGTCTCGCTGGCCTCCGCGCCGCTGTTCACGAAGAAGACGCGGTCCAGCGCTGAGTCCTCGACCAGGCGCTGCGCCACCTCAAGCTGCGGCGTCGTGTAGAACAAGTTGGAGATGTGTGCCAGCGACCGCACCTGGTCGGCCACCGCGTCGCACAGCTCGGGATCGCCGTGTCCCAGCGTGGTTACGGCAATGCCAGCGGTGAAGTCCAGGTACGAGTTGCCCTCGTCGTCCCACAGGCGCGACCCCTCACCGCGCACCAGCGTCACCGGAAAGCGGCGAAACGCCTGGTGGTAGTAGCGCGCTTCTAGCTCTTGCCAGCCCATGCGTCGTTCAGCCTCGCGAGGGATCGAACGGCAGTCGCCGCTCCGACCCGGATTATAGGGACGCGGCCTTGGCCCTCACCTGCGTACCGCCACCGGCCGGGTCAAGGGCACGCCGCAAGGCGTGGCGTCGCGAACCGTTGGCAATGCAGACCCGGCCCACGTCGCCAAGCAAATCGACCGCGGATCGAACCTTCGGAACCATGCCGCCCGCGATTACCTCATCCTGGATCAGGCGCTCGGCGCCATCCGGGTCCAGTTGTGCGAGAACGTCGCCGTCGGCGCCCCGTACTCCGTCCACGTCGGTCAGAAACACGAGGGCGGCGGCTCGCGTCGCACGCGCCAGCGCCCCGGCAATGTCGTCGCCATTCACGTTGTATAGCGCGCCATCCCCATCAACCCCCAGCGGCGAAACCACCGGCACGTGTCCCGCGCACGTCAGGTCATCGAGAACCCGCGTGTTCACCGCCCGGACGTGACCCACCCAGCCAAGATCCGGGGACGCCTGCCGAACACGCACCACGCCGCCATCCGGCCCGCTGATGCCCACCGCAGAGACCCCGGCATGCTGCAACGCGCCCACGACGGCCGGCGCCACCAGGCCACGAAATACCAGTACGGCGTCGTCTCGCGTCTGATCGTCGGTTACGCGCAGGCCGTTGTGCCAGGTTGTCTTGCGATTCCTGGCCGCTTGCCAGGCGGTCAGTTCGTCGCCGCCGCCATGAGCAATCACGACCCGGACGCCGGCATCGACTAATGTCCGCACGTCGGCGCCGATGAGACCGGCGGCCATGTCCGCCGTCCCGCCGATCTTCACGACCACATAGCGGCCCGACAGGCCCAATGCCATTGTCTCGGCGGACGCGGAGTCCCCGGCGCTCAGGTCATGTACTCCGCGTTAATCGCCACGTATTCCGCCGAGAGGTCTCCGCCCCAGGCCGTCGCACTGGCCTCGCCCTGGTTCAGCGCTACCTCGATCGTCACGTCGGCCTGCCGGAAGTGCTCGGCAACCATCGCCTCCTCGTAAACCGCGGGCGCTCCGTCGCGAACGACCTGCGTATAGCCGATCCAGATGTCGAGCAGGTTCGGATCGAAGTCCGCGCCGCTATTGCCGAGAGCCATGACGATCCGGCCCCAATTCGGGTCGCCGCCGTGAATCGCCGTTTTTACCAGCGACGACGTCGTGACCGCGCGCGCCGCCGTACGCGCTGTGGCGTCGTCCGAGGCTCCGCGCACTGTCACGGCGAAGACCTTCGTCACGCCCTCGCCGCCCCGCACAATCTCCTGTGCCAGCCACCGGCACACCGCCCGCAAACCGCGGGTAAACGCTTCCGCGTCCGGCGTGCCTTGCTGGATCGAGCCGGTTTCGCTTGCCCCGTTGGCCAGCAGCAGGGCCGTGTCGCTCGTCGATTGGTCGCCGTCGATGCTGAGCAGATTGAACGAGTTGGCCACCGTCTCGCTCAGCAGCCGCTGCAACGTGCCTCCTTCCAGATCGGCATCCGTCGTCATGAAGACGAACATCGTCGCCATGTTCGGATGCACCATGCCGGCGCCCTTCGCGGCGCCCCCAATCCGAATGGTGCCGCCGGTCACCGGAACCTCAATGGCCAGCGTCTTTGGGCCGATATCTGTGGTCATCATGGCCCGCGCGACTGCCTCGCCGGCGTCGGGCGACAGCTCAAGGGACTCAACGCCCGCCAGGACTTTGGGCATCGGCAAATGGAATCCAATCACGCCCGTCGACGCAACCAGGATCTCATCGGCCGGCACGCCGAACCGGCCGGCAAAGGCGTTGATGAACGCCAGGCCGTCGGCCCGCCCGCGCGCTCCGGTGAACACGTTGGAGTTCCCGCTGTTGAACACGATGCCGCGGGCCGGCCTTTTGCTCAGGCGCTCCTTGTTGATGGTCACGGACGCGCCGCACACGCGGTTGGTCGTAAAGGTCGCCGCCGACCGACAGGGCGTGCGCGTGCTCAGGATCGCGCCCAGGTCCAGCGCCCCGGTAGCCTTGATCCCGGCGGCCACGCCCCCGCCCACGAATCCGCGCGGCGCCAGCGTGCCGCCCGGAACGACCCGAAAGCCATCAAGTTCCGCGGGCGGCTCGTGCATTACGGGTGACTCGGCGGAATCGCCAGGCCAACCTGTTCGTCGATTCCCGCCATGACGTTCGCGTTCTGGACTGCGCTGCCGGCCGCGCCCTTGCCCAGGTTGTCGATCGCCGCCATCGCCACCAGCGTCTGCGTCGCCTCGTCCACGGTCCAGTGCACGAAGGCGTGATTGCCGCCGGACGTCCACTTGGTGTGCGGCGGAACGCCCGCCAGGTGAACGAACGGCTCGTCCTCATAGGCGTCGCGGTACGCCTGCTCGACCCGCGACGGGGCGACATCCTCACGCAGCGCCCCGTAAGCCGTGATCAGAATGCCGCGCGTCATGGGCACCAGGTGCGGGGCGAACGTCACCTCGACCGGTGAGCCGCCGATGTCGCTCAACTCCTGCGCGATCTCCGGACTCTGATAGTGGTCCGCCACCCGATAGGCCGACGAATCTTCATTGATCTCCGAGAAGCCATACGCGGCCGACGCCGAACGACCCGCTCCCGAGACGCCGGTCTTCGAGTCCACCACTACGTGGCCCGCGAGCAGTCCGGCGCTCGCCGCCGGGGCCAGCGCCAGCGCCGCCGTGATGGCGTGACAGCCGGGGTTTGCTACCAGCTCAGTCTCGCGGATCTGGGCGCGATGCCACTCCGTCAGCCCGTATACGCCTGAGTCGATCCACTCGGGCGCCGCATGCTCCACCCCGTGCCAGCGCAGGTAGTCCGCCGGATTGCGCAGCCTGAAATCGGAACTGACGTCGATGCAGCGGATCCCATCGTCGAGAAACGGAGCCAGCTGGGCCGCCGACGCCTTGTGCGGCAAGCACGAGATCACCAGGTCGGCGCTGCCGTTCAGCTCGGGCGTCAATTCCAGGTCGGCGTAGGCGGCGCGGCCGCTGGCGCGCATCCATGGAAACACCTCGTGCAGACGGCGTCCGGCCTGGCTGCGCGCAGTCGCGCCGACGATCTCGAACTCGGGGTGTACGGCCAGATAGCGAATCAGTTCGCCGCCGGAATAACCCGTCGCGTTGAGAATCCCTATGCGCATATTCACCTCGCCTGGGAGACGCGATTATATGGACGGTTGACGTTCGCGCTGCCGGATTTTCAGGCGCGTAGCGTCAGCAACAGGATCAGCGCCAGGGTGCCGGCAGCCACGCGGTAGACCGCAAATGCCGCCAGACTGTGGCGCGCAACGAAGCTCAACAGCCAACGCACGGCCGCTGTTCCGACCACTGCCGCGACCAGCGTCGCCCCGATCAGCAGCGGGACGTCGCCGATCGACTGGCCGCTGATCGCTAGGTCGACGAACTGAACCAACCCCGCGCCAGCCACCGCCGGCGCCAGTAGAAACAGCGAAAACCTCGCGGCGGCCTGACGCTCCACACCCAGACCTCGCGCCACCGTCATCGTGATACCCGCGCGGGAAACCCCGGGAACCAGCGCCGCGAATTGCGACAGTCCAATCGCAACCCAGAATGCGAATGGCGTGGAGGTGAGATCGCGGCGGCCCGTCCCAAACCGATCCGCCGCCGCCAGACCCAGCCCAAAGACGATGAGCAGCACCGCTGCCAGCGTGGGATCGCGAAGTGTCGTCAGCCAGCCGCGCAGCGGCAGCGCAATTAGACCGATCAGTAGAGTCGATCCCACCACCGCCACCAGCAGCCGACGGGCCAATTGGACGGAAGGCCCTCTGCCGACCACGCCGCGGGCCAGCCACACCCAATCGGACCAGAGCGCAATCATCAGGGCCAACCCCGTCCCCACGTGCAGCGCCACCGACAGCGTCAGCCCCGTCAGAAACGGATCGGTCCAGCCCGCCAGGGCGGGAACCAGTACCAGATGACCCGAGCTACTGACCGGCAGAAACTCGGTCAGCGCCTGGACCGCCGCCAGGACGATCACCTCGCCCCACATGGGTCAGGCGACCCAGCGAGACGCCGACGCGCACCCTGGCGGGCGGCCCAGTGTCAAAGCAGCTAGATAAAGACTGGCGCGAGCACCAGGGTGATCGTGCTCAACAGCTTGACCAGCACGTGCAGCGACGGGCCGGCGGTGTCCTTGAACGGGTCACCGACGGTGTCGCCGACAACCGACGCGGCGTGTTCGTCCGTGCCCTTGCCGATTGGATTGCCATTCTCGTCCTTCAGATGACCGGCCTCGATGTACTTCTTGGCGTTGTCCCAGGCGCCGCCGCCGTTGTTCATCACCGTCGCCAGCAGCACGCCGGCGATGGTGCCGACCATCAGCAACGCGGCCTCGGCTTCTGCCCGCAGCACGATGCCGACCACGATGGGCATGATGACTGCAAGCAGACCCGGCGCAATCATTTCCCGTAGCGCGGAGCGCGTGCTGATGTCCACGGCTTGGCCGTAATCCGGCTCAACGGTGCCTTCGATGATCCCGGGCTGCTCCTGCCATTGACGGCGAACCTCCTGGATCATCGCCTGGGCCGCGCGCCCTACCGCGCGAATCGCGAGTGAGCTGAACAGGAACACCAGCATGGCGCCAAGCATGCCTCCGATGAACACTTCAACCTTGGACAGGTCCACCGAGTGCAGGCCCGCGGTTTCCAGGTACGCGCTGAACAGCAGGAAAGCCGCCAGCGCTGCCGAACCGATGGCGTAGCCCTTGGTCAGCGCCTTCGTCGTGTTGCCAACTGCGTCCAGGCCGTCGGTGATGTCGCGCACGTCCTCCGGCGCGTCGGCCATCTCCGTGATTCCGCCCGCGTTGTCCGCGATCGGGCCGAAGGTGTCCATCGCGAGGATGTAGGCCGCGCTCATCAGCATGCCCATCGTGCCCACTGCCGTACCGAACACGCCGGCTACAAAGGGGCTGATCTCGGTAATGCCTAGGTCGGCGAAACCCTGAATGCCCGCCTGGAACGACGCCCACAGCGCCACCGAAATGACGATGATCGGCATGGCCGTGTTCTCCAGACCAACGGCCAGTCCGGAAATGATGTTCGTGGCCGCCCCGGTTCGGGAGGCCTCGGCGATTTCGCGCACCGGCCGGTTGAACGCCGTGTAGTACTGCGTGATGTACACGAAGGCGACGCTGGTCAAGATGCCGATCACGCCGCACAAGAAGAACCACCACGACTCCAGCATCACCAGGGCCGAGATCGCCATGCCGACCGTGGCCAGCACGGCCGTCGTCCAGTACCCCACGTCCAGGGCCCGCTGCGCGTTGCGCACCCGGTCGGGCCGGATGACCAGCAGTCCGACGATCGAGGCGAGGGCCCCGAACGAGCGAACTACCAGCGGAAACAGGATCCAGGCAATGTTGTCTTCGCCGGTCGCCTTGAATACAGCGACACCCAGAATCATGGCCCCGATGCTCTCGGCGGCCGTGGACTCAAAGAGGTCCGCGCCACGACCGGCGCAGTCGCCAACGTTGTCGCCCACCAGGTCCGCGATCACCGCGGGGTTCCGGGGGTCGTCCTCGGGCAGGCGGGCTTCCACTTTGCCTACCAAGTCCGCGCCCACATCGGCGGCCTTGGTGTAAATGCCGCCGCCCAACTGGGCGAACAGGGCCACGAAACTGGCCCCAAACCCGAACCCAACGATCAGTTCCGGCGTGACCTTCGGGTTCTCGAACCCGCCGAACAGCCAGAAGAGCATGAATACGCCCAGCAAGCTGAGACCCACGATCAGAATTCCTGATACGGCCCCGCCACGCAGGGCAATCGTGAGCGCGTCGCCAAGCGAGCGTGTCGCCGCGCTGGCCGTTCGCACGTTGGACCGAACGGCAATAATCATGCCGATCACGCCCGAGAGACCGGACAGCACCGCGCCAACCAGGAAGGACACCCCGGTGCGCCAAGCGAGGTCGCCGGCCTCGATGCCCTTCGCCTCGTTTTCGCCAAAGAACAGCAGCAGGACCGCCAGGAAGGCAGCCGCCACGATGGCCATCCAGGCGATGGTGCGGTACTGCCGCTGTAGAAACGCGGTCGCGCCGTCGAATATGCGGTCGCCATTGAGCGCCATGCGACCGAACAGTTCCGACCGTGCTTCGGCTTCCAACCCCTGCATGGCCGGAATCAGATCCGCAGGGTTTGCCGTTCGGTCAACCGGCCGCGTCAGAACATCGCGCGCCAGGTAGATAACGACGAGCACCGAAACGATGATCGACGCGGGTACAAGCCAGACCAGACCTTCCAACTACGAAACCTCCCTGCGAACCATGCGTCGCATTGGCTGAGTGCATGGTGAAGCGTCCAAAATCGACCTAGACATCGGCGCAGTCCTCGCCGTTTCGAACCGGTCCAACCGCCAGGATCTCGCCAAGGACCTCCAGTAGCGTCCGCATATCCGCGTCCGAACCAATCGAGACGCGCAGCGCGTTGGCATGGCGGGGCTCCTCGGCGAAGCGGCGAACCAGGATTCGACGGTCGGCGAGTTCACGCTGAATGACGCCCGCATCGTGGGGCGCGCACTCAACGAACACAAAATTCGCTTCGGATGGATAGACCTGGAGATCAAAGCGTCCGCGGAGCTCCTCTGCAAATGCGTCCCGCCGGACGCGAGTTGCCTCCCAGTGCGCCTCCGCCCACGCGATTTCGTCACAGGCTGCCACCCCGGCAACCTGCGCAAGCCGGCTGACATTGTACGAGTCCTTGACACGGTGCAAGACGTCGATGAACGCGGGATCGCCCACCGCATATCCCAGGCGGATCCCTGCCAGACCAAACGCTTTGGAAAACGACCGCGTCACGCACACGTTCGGCAGCGTCCGCGCCAGGTCCATCCGGTCGCTCGACGCGAACTCCACGTACGCCTCGTCAATCACCAGCAGGTTCGTCCGCTCCGCTAGCCAGCGCAGTTCATCGGCTCCGTAGTGCGTGCCGGCCGGATTGTTGGGGCTGGCCACGAAGGTCACCGCGCCGCGAGCGGCCGCGAGTTGCCGAACCGGTAACGCGAACCCCGGCCCCAGGGGACAGTGCACCATGCGCGCGCCCTGAATCTGCGTCAGCACCGGGTAGAGCGAATAGCTCGGATGCGGTGCGACGACGCGGGCGTCGGGTGCGCAGACCGCGCGAATGATCAGATTGAGCACGTCGTCGGACCCGTTGCCCACGATGATGTGCGCGGGCGTCACGTCGTGGCGCGCCGCCAGACGCCCCCGTAGCTCCTCGCTC
This sequence comes from Chloroflexota bacterium, assembly GCA_026707585.1. GTDB lineage: Bacteria > Chloroflexota > UBA11872 > UBA11872 > UBA11872 > UBA11872. The sequence continues at coordinate 74,760 of JAPOWQ010000049.1, forward strand.
GTCGGATTCGGATAGAGCCGCACATCGTCGGTGACGGCCTCCCGCAGGCGCGTGAGCACGCCGGGCGCCACCGCCGGACTTTCATTCGTGTTCAGCTTGATCCAGCCGCCTTCGCTCGGCTGGTGGCCCGGCGTATAGCCGTGCAGCGCGGCGATCTCGGGGCGTATTTCAACCATTGGTGGGGTCAGAGGCCGTCGCGCGCTACGCGGACATTCGGAGGCGCATGCTACCTACTGGCCGCGGGTTCCGCCCGCAGCCTGCGTCAGCCCTCCCAGCCAAGATCGGGAAACGCTGCCCGCACCCGGGTATATGTCGCCAGTGAACCCAGGTCACGGATGGACCCCTCGGCAACCAGCCCGGGCAATCGGGCGAGCGGAGTCATGACTACCTCGATCTGTTCAGTCTCCTCGGGCTCAGGCTCGCAAACCTGCTCGGCGTCCAAAACGACGAAAACATGAGCCAGATTGCGGTTGCGTGAAGGACTGGTCAGCAGCGTCCCGGCGCAATGCATGCGACCTGCGTAGCCGGTCTCTTCGATTAATTCGCGGGCAGCGGCGGCTTCCGGCGTCTCGTCGTCTTCCACCAACCCCGCGGGAAACTCCAGCACCACGTCACGGGCACCGTGCTTGTACTGGCGCACCAGAGGGACCTCGCAGGCGGGCGTGACCGCCACCATCAAGCAGAAGTCGTTCTGATTGAGCACGTGGTACTGCGAAATCTCCAGGCCGCTCGGGAGCCGCACGTGCTCCAGCGTGTGAGTCAGCCAGCGGTCGCTGGAGACTGTGCGCGATCCCAGGATCTTCCAGGGCCGGAGGTCAGGCATGCCGGCCCAGCCTCGTTGGGATCAACGCGCGGCGAGCTTTCGGTGCTTTCCCTACGAGCATAAGGTTGAGCGCTGCGTGGGCGGCGTTAGAGGATGAGCTCATCTCCGCCATTAACTGCCCGAGGACTTGTTCCGTGACTGATCCCCGCGTGGAAGCGCTTGCCGACATCCTAGTGCAGCACTCGACCGAGGTCGGCCCCGGCGACCTGGTCGTGATCGACGGCACCGCCAACGCTCAACCGCTCCTGATGGCCTGCTACCGGCGCGTGCTGGCGGCCGGCGGGCACCCCCGGCTCAATGTCGGCTTTGAGGAAGCGCAGGAGGTATTCCTGTCAGAAGCCAACGACGACCAGCTTGAGTTCCTGGACCCGATTGCCAAGTTCCAGGCCGACTCAATCCAGGTCGCCATTCGCATCCGCTCCACCGAGAACACGCGTGCCCTGGCCAATGTAGACCCGTCCAGGCTGGCCAAAACGATGATTGCCCGCCGCCCTGTCATGGACCAGATCATCGAAAACGTGCGCTGGGTCCTTTGCGACTACCCCACCAATGCGCTCGCCCAAGAGGCCGAGATGTCGCTGAGCGAGTACGCCGACTTCCTCTACGGCGCCACCAACATCGACTGGTCGGAAATGACGGCGCGGCTGGCGTCGCTGAAGACGCGGCTCGAAGCGGGTACGGAAATCCGCATCGTTGGACCCGACACGGACCTCACGCTTCGGACCGCCGGACGCACTTGGGAGCCGGCCGACGGCAAAAAGAACATGCCCGACGGCGAGATTTTTACGGCGCCCATCGAGGACAGCGTTAACGGCCGCATCACCTACGAGTTCCCCGCCATCTACCAGGGCCGCCAGGTGGACGGCATCACGCTGACCTTCAAGGACGGCCTGATCGTCGAAGCCACCGCCGAACGCGGCGAGGACTTCCTCAACGCCATCCTCGACACCGATCCCGGCGCGCGACGCCTGGGCGAGATCGGCATTGGGACCAACGACGGAATCAAGCGCCACACCAAGAACATCCTCTTCGACGAAAAGATGGGCGGTACGGTGCACCTAGCCGTCGGACGCGCCTATGAATTCACTGGAGGCAAGAACCAGTCCGCCGTGCACTGGGACATGGTCAAGGATCTGCGCACCGACGCTGCCCTCTATCTCGACGGCGAGCTACTGCAGGAGAACGGAGTTTTTCTCGAGTAGGTGAATGGGTATTTTGTAGCTTCATAATGCCCAACAACACTTAACCTGTAGCCTTTCGGCTCTCGGGTGGCAGCCCCGTTACTATCGTCTTGTGGTACGATAAGTTCATCGGACAGACCACCTGATCCCGGACACAAGAAAGTGGAGGCGGTTCGGGCATCAACGGAAAGAACCTATCCGGAACCGCCGCCCTGCCGCACACGTCCGCGCAGTGATCGGTCGGCCCCACCGGCCTGCTGGTCCTGCGAATATCAGGCACACCCGTCCCACTGAAGCCTTCGGGCCGCTATGCAGCCACATCGTCGTGGTGAACGCGCCCGCCCGTCGGGCGGCGAAGGAGTTCTAAGCCGAATGGCGTATACGGCCAAAGACATCCAGGTGCTCGAGGGTCTCGAAGCCGTTCGCCGCCGACCAGGGATGTATATCGGCAGCACCGACGCCCGTGGGCTGCACCAGCTCGTCTTCGAGGTCATTGACAACGGCGTCGACGAAGCGCTGGCCAACCGCGCAACCAAGGTCGAAGTCGTCATTACCCGCAACGGGTGGGTCCGCGTCACGGACGACGGCTCGGGCATCCCGGTTGACGAGCATCCCAAGGTCAAGCGTCCGGCGCTTGAAGTCGTCATGACCACCCTGCACGCCGGGGGCAAATTCGATAACGGCGCCTACAGGGTTTCGGGGGGCCTGCACGGCGTTGGCGTATCCGTAGTCAATGCCGTCTCCAGCCGCATGCACGTCAAGGTTCGCCGCGACGGTTTCTGCTGGGTCCAGGAGTACCGGCGTGGCGTGCCGACGAGCGATGTCGTCAAGGGCGAACGGACTAAAGCACACGGCACCGAGGTCGAGTTTCTGGCCGACGATCAGATCTTCGAAACCCTTGACTACGACTTCGACATCCTTGACCAGCGCATCCGCGAAATGGCCTTCCTCGCCGGTGGAACCACCATGCGGCTGCACGACGAACGGAGCGACCGCCAGGCGACCTACTACTTCGAGGGCGGCGTCACCTCGTTCGTCCGCCGCCTCACCCGCCGGCGCGGCCGTCTGCACCCGGACCCGATCGTGTTGCGCGGCCAGGTGGAAACCACCCAGGTCGAAGTCGCGCTGGCCTATTGCGACACCGTGTCGGAACAGATTCACACCTTCGCCAACACCATCCGCAATATCGACGGCGGCACCCACCTCACGGGCTTCAGAGCCGCCCTCACCCGCTCACTCAACGACTACGCCCGCAAGAGTGGGCAACTCAAAGACAGCGACCCCAATCTCACTGGGGACGACGTCCGCGAAGGGCTCACGGCCATCGTCAGCGTCATGATTCCGGAACCGCAGTTCGAGGGTCAGACCAAGGCCAGGCTCGGCAACAGCGAGGTCGCCGGCCACGTCCAGTCCGTCGTCAACGACCAACTCGGCACGTACCTGCACGAGCACCCCAGTGAGGCTCGCAAGATCGTTGAAAAGACCAAACTCGCCGCGCGCGCGCGGGTCGCCGCGCAGAAGGCGCGCGACCTGGTGGTCCGCAAAGGGGCATTGGACGGCTTTGCTCTGCCCGGCAAGCTGGCCGACTGCCAGGAACGCAACCCCGACCGCTGCGAACTCTTCATCGTGGAAGGCGACTCCGCCGGCGGCAACGCCAAGCAGGGCCGTGACCGGCGCTTCCAGGCCATCCTGCCCATCCGCGGCAAGATCCTGAACGTCGAGAAGGCGCGGGTCGACAAGGTGCTCTCGAACGAGTCGATCCGTAACATCATCACGGCCGTGGGCGGCGGCGTTGGGCTCGAGTTCGACGTCACCAAGATTCGCTACGGCCGCGTCGTCATCATGACCGACGCCGACGTGGATGGTTCCCACATCCGGACGCTGCTGCTCACCTTCTTCTACCGGGAAATGAAGCCGCTGATTGAACACGGCAACCTCTTTATTGCCCAGCCCCCGCTCTTCCGCGTCGGCAACTCCCGGCGGGCCGAATACGCCTACAGCGAAGATGAGCGCGACCGGCTGCTTCGCCAGATTTCAGGCAGGGTGAGCGTGCAGCGGTACAAGGGCCTCGGTGAAATGAACGCCGAGCAACTCTGGGAGACTACGATGAACCCGGAGGACCGGCATCTCCTTCAGGTTGGGATGAACGGCAACGGTGACGCGCACGTTGACCAGGTGTTCTCGCGGCTGATGGGCACGGACGTGGGCGAACGCCGCCGCTTCATCATCAACCGCGCTCGCACGGTCCGAAACCTGGACGTCTGACGATCCACACATGACGGCCGCCGCCGAGAGACCGGCCATCGCCCTGGATGTCATGGGTGGTGACCGGGCGCCGGAGGCCACTATTGAGGGAGCCATCGGCTGGGCCAGGTCAACCGGCCAACGCGCCATCCTGGTCGGCGACGTCGACGTCATGCGCGGCCTGCTGTCGAGCGGCGGCGAGGACCCCTCGGCTTGGCGCCTGGAATCGGGGCCGACCACCATCGGCATGGACGAACACCCCGTGCAGGCGGTGCGATCCACCCGGGACGCCTCGATCCGGCGCTGCGCGGAGCTCGTTCGCTCCGGGGAGGCACAGGCCCTTGTATCGATGGGGAACACCGGCGCCACGATGGCGGCTGGCGTCCTGGTCGTCGGGCGTGCGGCCGGCGTGGACCGGCCCGGTCTGGCGGTCCTCATCCCCGGTCGCGAAGCCCCGACGCTGCTCATTGACGTCGGTGCCAACTCCGAGGCCCGCCCCGAACACCTGCGCGACTTTGGCTTGATGGGCGAGGTCTACCTGCGCCAGGTGCTCGGGACGCCGAATCCCCGCGCCGGGGTGTTGAGTATCGGCGAGGAGGCCACCAAGGGCAGCCCGCTGACCCTCGCGGCCGCCGAACTCCTGGCGGCCTCACCACTCGACTTTGTCGGCAATATCGAGCCGGGCGGGCTCTTCAATAGCAGCGCTGATGTGGTGGTCTGCGACGGCTTCACAGGCAACCTGGTCCTGAAGTCCTTCGAGGCCACGGCTGAGTTTGCGGTGGGTGAACTTCGCGCCGCCGTCCGACGCCGTCCCTACACCCTTCCCGGGGTGGTTTTCATGTATCCGGCGTTCCGCGCGGTACGGCGTCGCACCGACTACGCGCAATACGGCGGGACACCGCTGCTTGGCGTAAACGGCGTGGTCATCATCGGACACGGACGATCGAACGCCATGGCGGTCGAAAACGCGCTCAATGCCGCGGCGCGTGCCGTCGAGTCCCGCGTCGTCGAGCGCGTCTCGGACGGACTAGCCTTAACGGACCGGTAACCCCGCCCAAGCGGTCGGCGGCAATCTTGCACACGTTAGAGACAGTTCCGCCCATATCCGCGCCGATACGTCGCCTCCTGCTCCTTCGCCCTGGGCGAGAGGGTTGGGGCGAGGATCCCGGGCTCCCGCGCCGCCGATTGCTTGGCCTGCTCGCGGCCAGCTCCACCGCCCTGGCCCTGAGCGCCTGCGATGTTTGGAACCTGGTTGGGCGGCCCAACGACCGAAGTCCCGGCGGGTCACCGCTCTCGATTCCCGCGCTGCGCGCGCGCAACTTTCCGCCCTCGGAGATTCGCCTGCACAAGGTGGCGGCGCGCCACGACGATTACACCTCGTACGTCATGAGCTACAACTCCGACGGCCTGCACATCACGGGCATGGCCACCATCCCGACCGGCCGGGGCCCCTTTCCGGTCGTCCTGCTCAATCACGGCTACGTGCTGCCAAGCCAATACGCCACCGGCGTGGGCACGCGCGTCATGGCTGACGCCCTGGCGCGGCGCGGCGTGGTGACCCTTGCAACGGACTATCGCGGGCTCGGCGGTTCGCAAGACGACTCGCGGCTCAACATCGGCGCTCGGCTGGAATTTGTGATCGACGTTCTCAACCTGGCGTCCGCGTCGCGGGAATTCCCCGAAGCTCAGCCGGGTCGCATTGGCATTTGGGGGCATAGCCTCGGCGGCGAACTGGCTATCCGCGCCGGCGTCGTGGATCCCCGGATTGGCCCGATAGCTCTCTGGGCGCCGCTCAGCGTCTGGCTTGACGACATCTCCGACTACTACCGGGTCCCAACTTCCAGCTCAAGCGACCAGTTGCGCGCCGCCCTGTCCGCAGGCAACTATCTCGAAGGGCTGACCGGCCCGGTAGACATTCACCAGGGCGGGAACGATCTCGCGGTTAACCCGGCGTGGGCGTCAAAGCTCCGGCTGGCTCTGGGGGAGGCCGGCGTGGCAAGTAATCTCTATCTCTACCCCGGCGTGGGACATTTGCTCAACGCCAGCGCTCAGACCGTCGTCCGCAACAGCGCCGAATTCTTGCGGCGAAATCTGCCGACAACGCGCTAGGAATCTCGGGCCGTGCCCGCGCTGTCTCAGGCCGTCGAGCAGGTGTCCTTCAACGTCGGCCGACGCATAGACGCGGCGCCCGCCGCCGCGATCCTGGCCATTATCGCGCTGGCCGCCGCCCAGCCGCTGGACGCCGACCTCTGGGTCCACCTCAACAACGGTCGCTTCATCGCCAGCCGGGGCGAACTCCCCTATCCCGATCCATTCACCTTCAGCGCCGGGGACGCGGTCTGGACGGTCCACGAGTGGCTTCCCGCCCTGATCATCTTTCAACTGGTCGACCTCGGCGGAGTCATAGCCGCGGTCCTGGGCATAGCCGCCGTCTACGCCCTCATCTGGGGCCTGCTCGAACGCACGCTGGCCGCCCACGGCGTCGGCCCATGGATGCGAACTGCCGCGCTGGTGACGGCATCCCTGCCGCTGTTTCCATTCGCGGGCATCCGTCCGCTGGCATTCGGACTACTGGCCGCCGTTCTGGCGGCCGTCCTGGCGTCGCATCACCGGCGCACCGGCTCGCGTTGGGTGTGGCTGCTGCCGCTCGTGTTCGTCATCTGGGGCAACCTCCACGCGTCGTTCCCCATCGGCTTCGCCCTGCTCGGAGCCCTCTTCTTCGAAGCCCTCTGGGCACGGTCCCGGCTGCCTTTCATCGGTCCAAGCCCCCGCACACGCCTTGGACCCTTCGCCGCCGTCACGGCCTTGTCGGTCGTCGCACCGGCCCTCAATCCGTCGGGATTCCGCCTGCTCGCCCAGCCGTTCTTTCAATGGGGCGGCGAGTTTCGTCGCTTCAACAGCGACTGGCGACCGCCCGAGGCCTTCAGCGAGACCTGGTGGTTTTTCGCGGCCTTTCTGGTTCTGACCGGTCTGCTGCTCGTCCTGCGACGCGGTCGTATCGCCCCTACCGATGTCCTGGTGCTGGTCGTCGTGGTGGCTGCCGGCTACAGCACACGCAAAGTCATGCCCTTCGCCGCGGTCCTGGCGCCGTTGCTGCTGACTGGCCCGCTGGCCCTTACCGGCGCCCCACGCCTGCATCCTCCGGTCTGGGCGGTCCGTATCGCTGGGGCGCTGGTCGTGGCCTCGGCTATTGGCGTTGCCGTCGCCATCAGCCCGCGCACGCTCGATGGACCCACCGTGGTGCCTATGCCGGCCGTCGCCCGTGACCTCGCCGCTTTGTCCGGAGCGACTCGAATCTTGAGTACCTACCATTGGGGCGCGTACCTCTCCTGGACCCTCTGGCCCGACGCCCTGGTGTACATCGACGGCCGGTTCGATCTCTTCGTCCCCGACAAGCTCGGGGACTACCTGACCGTCATCAGTCTCGGGGCCGACTGGCGCCAGGTGCTCACCGACATCAACCCCAACGCTCTGGTCATCGAGACCGATTCCCCCCTCGCACGCCAGCTCGGCCACCCCGATTCAGGCTGGCGAGACGCCGGCGGCGACGCTATTGCCCGCCTGTTTCTCCCCGGTGCGGCTACACCCGCATGACATCGCGCCAGTCATTCACATGAGGCGCTCCCCTCAAACGTCGGTCCGCGGCCCTCAATGACCCGCAAGCACCGCGGCGACCGGGGCCAGACCAGCCTCTTCGACGGTGCGCGCGTGTCGAAGACGAACGCGCGCATCGCGGCCCTGGGCGCCGTTGACGAACTCAACTCCGCCCTCGGAGTCGCCATGAGTTCGTGCCCGGCCGGCGATCACCTGGACCGATTGGCCTGGATGCAGACTCGCCTTTTCACCCTGGGCTCGGATCTGGCCAATCCGGGCGGAAGGGCCCGTGGCGACCGCATTACGTCGGCGGACACAGCGACGCTGGACACTTGGCTGGACGGCTACCGGGTGGACCTGCCGCCGCTTCAGCACTTCATCCTGCCCGGCGGCACGCCAGCGGCGGCCAGCGTGAACCTGGCCCGAACCGTCTGCCGCCGCGCCGAATGCGAAGTCTTTCGTCTCGCTTCCGAAGCGCTCGTCAGCCCGGATGTCCCAGTCTTCCTGAACCGTCTGAGCGACGTGCTCTTTGAGCTTGCGCGCGCCCTCAATCATGAGGCAGGCGTCCCCGAGAACGTTTGGCTCGGACCGCGCGACCGTCCTGACGGCTGAGCGAACCCTGGTGCGCTCGCAGCCCCCGCTGCGAACCGCGCACGTTTGACAAGCTCGATCCGAGTCGTCAGCGTCACGGTATTGGGCTGGCTAACACTCGGTCGAAGGGATCGGCGCAATGTATCGATCAGTCCGCGCGGCCGCTCTGTCTATTAAGCCAAAGAAGTGGGACAAGGCCGCCAATGCCGACAAGCTGGAAGACTTTGTGCGCCGGGCCGCGGCGCAGGGCGCGGAACTGGTGGTTGCCCCGGAGGGATTCCTCGAGGGCTACGTCGTCATGGACGTCATAGAGGATCCCGACCTCCGCGCCGACATGTGGGAGATCGCCGAGCCGCCGGATGGTCCCTGTCTCCAGCGTTTCAGCAACCTCGCGCGCGAACTGAGCATTGTTCTCTGCTTCGGCTACGCCGAACGGCGCGACGACGGGGTTTACAACGCGGCGATCATTTTCGGGCCCGAGGGCGAGCACTGCGGGACTTATTACAAGACGCAGCTCGCCGAGGGTTCCTGCGACGACTGGGACTTCAACCGCATCGGCGCCGACCTGCGGGCCATCGACACCGCGGTGGCGCGCGTCGGCACGATGATCTGCAACGACCGCTGGAACCCGCTGATCGCCCGCGCCCAGGTGATGGACGGCGCCCAGGCCATTTTGATCCCGTCTTATGGCTCACGCAGCCGCGAGCAGAATCTGGCTGTGATCGCTCGAGCGCGCGAAAACGGCGTGCCGGTGGTTGAAGCCAACGTGGGCGTTAACCTGATCGTGAGCAAAGGTGAAGTCGTGGCCTACGTCTGGGGAACGGACCGTATATCCGTGGCCACGATCGAGATACCCCTGCCGCCGTCCGCAGACAACGCCCGCGCGGTGGAGCAGGAATTCATGGCCTGGCGCGTTCCCGAAATGCAGCGCCGTTACGAACGCACGATGGAGCGGGTTGGCAACTAACGACTTTTCTACGGTCGCTGGGTCTCGGTCCGCTCCGCAAGCTCGCGCAGCATCTCCCACGGATAGATACCCGTGCTGTGACTATCGCTCCAGTCGAAGGTGAGCGCGTAGTTCCCAACCGGCGCGATCCGGTAGGCGCGAATGTCGGTCGGAATCGTGGCCGGATCCAGCAGCGGCGCGCCGGTCAGTTCGTCGCGGCAGACGGCGCAGCCGCAGGCCAGCCGAATCTCCCGCAGCGGAATCACGGAAGCTGATCCGTCGGCCCAGTCAATGCCGAGCGCATCGTCCCCTTCACGACGGATATCCACCGCAGTGACCCGCGCCGGCACGCCTGATTGGGCGCTCACTGGGCGGCGCTGGCGACCAAGTGCTCGATTTCGTCGGCGAGCGACGCCGCCGCCACCGGGCCCTCACCCTCCGCCATCACGCGGAACACCGGCCGGTCGTCGTCAGGCACCACGACTGCGCGATCGGAGCCTTCCCCAAATACGACCCCATCAATTTCGCCCTCGTCGCTGCGGTCGGGATGGGAGTTGAGGACGCGCATGAGCTGCGCGCGCCGCTCCCAGGCCACCGAAACCTCGCGGTGCGCCAGCGTAAAGGCTGGCAACGAACCGACCCGCGCCGACACCGACAAATCACTCAACGCCTGCGCGCTGATCAGATGCACCAGGGTTGCCATGGCGTCAGGACCTGGATGCAGATTCGGAAACGCCAGCGCATTTCGGCCGTTCGCCGCCACCACCGCCCGTTGGCCGTCACTCACTTGCATCATGTTGGCGACGTTGGCCTGGGTGCGGATTGACGTAAAGCCCAACTCGCTGGCATAGGACGTGAGGCTATTTGGCACCGTGAATGGCACGGCCAGCGGACCGGAGATTCCTCGCGCCCTCAGCCCGTCCAGGACCAGCGCAATGACGGTCAGGCTGTCGATCGGCGCTCCTTGCTCGTCCACCAGCCAGATGCGATTTCCGTCCGGACCCACCACGGCGCCAAACGTGGCGCCCACGGCGGTAACGATTCGTCCCAATCGGGCCAACCGTTCCTCGATCGCCATTCCGCCGGAGCCAACGTCAACCGGCGAGGCATCCACGGCGGTGTCGCGCACGCCCAGGCGGGTCAGCACGCTGAGCAGCGTCTCGCCGCAGGTTCCGTCGCTGTAGTCCACCACCACGCCGACATGTCGGTGCGTTACCTCTGAGTTGGCCACCACGCGCAGCAGTGCTTCCTGATATGCCTCGACGGCGGCCGCCACGGTGATCTCCGCAATCGACTCAGAGCCCACGCGCCGAAAGTCCTCGCGCATGAACGTGGCTTCAATCTTTCGCTGTTCGGTTGGCCGGATGTCCACGCCGCGTGGGTTCGTGAAGCGCACGTCCACAGCCGCCGCGTCGTACGGCGAGGTACGCACGTGGGTCGTGCCCTCTGCCTCAAACCGTGCGCACGCAAAGCGACCGACCGGAAACGGCGTAGCGCCGATGTCGATCACGCGCACGCCGACCGAGGCGAGACCTGCCATCAAGGCTCGCTTGACCATGCGAGCCGGCCGTGTCTGGTCTCGGTTCGCCACGACAGACGCGCCAACCGGCAGCGTGCTTCCCCAGGCGGCGCCCAGGCGTGCCGCGAACTCGGGCGTGAGTTCGAAATTTGCCAGCCCGGCCACGCCGCCGTGCGTGAAGATCGTCCGCCGAGCCTGCGGCGCATGGATCAGGCTCCGGTCCACGACCACGCCCTCGTCTACGAACTTGCGCGGCCAGATGCGCACGCCGGGTCGAACCGATGACCCATCCGCCAGCGTGCTGCGGTCACCGATCACCACGTCTTCGCGAATGGTCACGCCGCGCCCGAGGTTGGCGTGCCGCGCCACGATGCACTGCGCCAGGCTGGCGCCGACCCCAACCACGACGTTTCCGCTGATCACGGCTTCGCTGATCTCGGCACGTTCGGCGATCAGGGTGTTGTCGCCGATCGCCGCGGGCCCGTTTATCACGGCGTGCGCGTGAACCTCGCTTCCTCGTCCCACGTACACCGGCCCCCGCATTTGCACCGTGGGATCGACCCGAGCCGTCGAATCCACCGTCGGACCGTCTGGTCGATAGGTGGGGCCGTCATACGTACGCACCCCTCCTGATACGAGGTCGGCGTTCGCGGCCCGGTAGGCGTCAAGCGTGCCGATATCCGTCCAATACCCGTCCGCGATGTGCCCGTAGAGAGGTCGCCCGCCGGCCAGCATGGCCGGGAAGACGTCCATGGAGAAGTCGACTTGCCGTCCCGGCGGAATCAAGTCGAACACGGCTGGATCCAGCATGTAGATGCCCGTGTTGGCGGCGTCGCTCAACACCTCGCCCCAGGACGGCTTCTCCTGAAAGCGGAGTATTCGACCGTCGTCCGCGGTCACCACCACGCCGTATTCCAGCGGATTGGGAACCCGGGCCAGAAGTAGCGTGGCTTCGGAGTCACAGGCCTCGTGCGCGGTTGCCAGGGCCGTCAGGTCTACGTCGGTCAGCGCGTCGCCGGAGATCACCAGAAACGGCTCGGTCAACTGATCGCGGGCCAGCGCCACACTGCCAGCGGTGCCCAATGGCTCGTTCTCGTAGGTGTACGTGATTCGCAGCCCGAAGTCTTCGCCCGACTGGAAGTAATTCTCGATCGTGGAGCCAAGGTAGTGCAGCGTCACGATCACGTCGGTGAAGCCGTGCGCGCGCAGCAGCCGCAGGATGTGTTCCATGACGGGTGCGTCGCCCAGCATGGCCATTGGCTTGGGGCGCTCAATGGTCAGCGGCCGCAGCCGGGAGCCTTCGCCGCCGGCCATGACTACGGCGTGTGTGGGGATTCGGGTAGACCGCCGCGCGTGTCGCGCTTTCAGTCTACGGGCGGCCTATCGCGTGTCAACGCCGCGATCAGGCCGGGCTTGGGTCGGTCGATCGAGACCGACCACTGTGGCGCGCCCTGAACCCGTGGAGCCCGGCCGGTCACTCGTATCTCGTGTACGCCTAGTCCGGATCCACCGCTCCCAGCCCGGGCCTGGCGATTTCGCCTCGTGGGCCTGTTCCAGCAGCTCCTGGCCCGCTTCAGCGCTTCCTGGTACGCCGCTGGATAACGCGAGCCCCCTTCACCCCCAAGCTGGAATCATCACCTGCTCGCCGGCGAGCGCGACAAGCTGCCGCAGGGCGCGTAGTCTCAACGAATATCGCGGGAGATCGAGGCACAGATGCAAGACGTGAAGTTGTCGGGTACGCCAATCACCGAAACCTATCCGGGCCTGCGCAACCTGGTTGTCGACTTCAACCAGATGAAGACCTTCCTGGACGACCCGCTGGTGCTGGTTGAGGGCGACGGCGTACGGATTCGCGATCACACGGGACGCTGGTACATCGATGGGCTATCCGGCGTCGCGGCCGTGCAGTTGGGGCACCGCAACCAGGGGATCATTGAGGCGATGCGTGGGCAACTCGATCGCATTGCGCTGGCGCTGCCCCTCTACGCGTCGACCGAGCCGGCCATCGCGCTGGCCGAGCGCCTGGCGGACGTGACGCCCGTGCCACTGACCCACGTCAAGTTCACGACCGGTGGCTCGGAAGCCAACGAAACCGCCTTCAAGCTGGCCCGTCAGTACCACGCCCAAACCGGCAACCCGGGCAAATACAAGGTGATCTCGCGCTACAAGAGCTATCACGGGGCCACGATGGGCGCGTTGGCCGCCAGCGGCGGGGCGTCACGCAAGCTGCCGTACGAGCCCTTCCCTACCGGCTTCGTGCATGTGCATCCGCCGGATTGCTACCGCTGTCCGTTCGGGATGACCTACCCCGACTGCGGCGTGCGCTGCGCGCAAATCGTGGACGAGGTGATTCTTGGCGAAGGCCCCGAGACTGTTGCCGCCCTGATTGCAGACCCGGTCGTCATGTCAGCGGAGGGACTAATCGCGCCGCCGCTGGAGTATTTCAAGATCCTGCGCGAGATCTGCGACCGCCACAACGTGCTGCTGATCTTTGACGAGATCATCACGGGCTTTGGACGGCTCGGGGAGTTGTTCGCGGCAGAGGTTTACGAGACGTGCCCGGACATCATGTCGGTGGGCAAGGGCATCAGCGGCGGATACGCGGCCCTGGCGGCCGTAATGATGACGGAGCGCGTGGCCACCGCCTTCTGGGGCGACCTGGCTGACGGGGTGCACTTCAACGCGGGGCATACCTACTCCGGGAATCCCGTGGCGTGTGCGGCGGGACTGGAATCCGTGCGGCAGATCGTGGACGGCGGCGCGCTGGACAACGGCCGCGAGCGAGGAAAGCAACTCCGCGCGGGTCTGGACGAATTGGAAGCCCGCTACGAGCAGATCGGGCGCGTGGCCGGCCACGGCATGTTGCAGGGCGTCGAGTTCGTCAGCGACCGAGCATCGCGCTCGGCGTATCCCGCCTCCAACCTTCTGTGCCGCGCGGTGGGCCAAACCGCCAAACGCAACGGACTGATCGCGCGCATGGGTGACCACACCTACGTGCTTGCTCCTCCCCTGGTTTCAACAGAGGAAGAGATCGACGAGATGCTGGACATCCTGGACGCGTCAATCGCGGAGACCCTGGAAACCTTCGAGGAGTGAGCCAGGCGGCGTTTGACGACCGCGTGGCCGCCTACGCGCAGTCACCCACTCATCGCGAAGGCCCGACGCTGGACCTCACGCGTGAGTTTGCCCAGGCGCGTCCGGGCGACCTGGTACTGGACGTGAGCACGGGCACCGGCTTTACCGCCCATGCCATGGCCATTATCCCCGCTCGCGTCGTGGCGGCGGATATCGCACCCAACATGCTGCGGCACACGCGTGCGACGGCGCCGAATGAGTTGCGGGTGGTTCAGTCGGATACTCACACCCTGGCGTTCGCCAACCGAGCATTTGACGTCGTGACGTGCCGCCATGCGTTCCATCACTACCAGAACGGGCGCACCGCCCTAGGCGAAATGGCGCGTGTCGTTCGGCCGGGCGGCCAGGTGGTGATAACCGACACGATCTCGCCAGACGACCCAGACGTGGCCGCGGCCATGCACGAAATCGAGTCGCTCCGCGACCCTTCACATGTCTGCAACCGGTATGCCGGCCAAATCCTTGAATTGATGACGGAAGTTGGCCTAAACATTGCGCGCAGCACACGCACGCGTACCGAGCAAGATTTCGACGGCTGGTGCGGTCGAACAGGCGTATCCGACGCTCTTCGGCAGCAGCTGTGGCGGGCCTTTACCGAAGACGAAGAGGTCCGCGCGGCGTTCGATGCGCGCGAAACCGATAACGGCCGATGGTTCTACTGGCCGGTTCTGGTCGCGGCCGGCGTACGGCGCGCCTAGGCTCCGATACGATACAGACGGAGTCGGGCTCCGGGGGAAAACGACATGGCAACGGCGCCGCTGAGAGTTGGGTTTGTGGGTTGTGGTGGGATTTCCCGCCTGTACACGGACATCTACCTCGGGCTACACGAACTGGCGCACGTGGTCGCCGTAGCCGACCTGGTGCCGGAGTTGGCACGCGATCGGGCCGAGGGGCTGACGCACGGCTATCGGGCCGAGGCCGCACGTGAACATGCAATCGCCACGGGTGCCCGCAGCGACGCCGAGCGTGACGAGGCCCTGGCACGCGCTGAGTCGGCTGAGGATGCGGCCTCAAACGCGATCCAGCGCTTCGCGAGTCACAGCGAGTTGCTTGCCGGCGCCGACGTCGACGCCATTGTGCTCCTCACGGCGCCGTCCGTTCGGGGCGGGCCAACAGTCGAAGCCGCCGCAGAGGGGGTGCACGTCTTCACGCAGGGTCCGATGGCTCGCAGCGTGGAAGAAGCCGACGCAATGCTCGAAGCGGCGGAAGCCTCGGGCATCAAGTTGCACGTCCAGGTCGGTTCGCGATACAGCCGCGGTATGCGGCACGCGCAGCACGCGGTTGCCAGCGGATTGATGGGCCAGATGGCCATGGCGAAGGTTGAGTTGAATCTGTTCCGGCCGCAGTCGCCCTATTTCCGATCAACGCACTGGCACGGTACCTGGGGCGGCGAAGGCGGAACGTCGGTGTTCCACCATGGGCGCTACATCATCGATCCGTTTCTCTACGTTGTTGGTACGCCGATCGTCGAAGTCACGTCGTACGCAGGCGCCATGCTGCGTTACATCGAGACCGATGACCTGACGCTATCGCTCGTCAAATTCGCCAACGGCGCTCGCGGCGTGGTGCAGTCGTCGTTGCTGCATCACAACAACCCGCTGAATCCCACCTACCGGATCGAGGTCATCGGCAGCGAGGCTTCGATGGTTCTGCACCAGGAATACACACATCCGGATATACCAACGGTGATGTTGGGAGCGCGCGAAAACGGCTGGGAATGCAACGTGAAGTTTGGGTCCAATCACGACCCGTCCCTGGTTCAGCGCCTGGAGTCTCTGGAAGCTGAAGTGTCCGACGCACCCGTGCGCGCCACGGAGATGTACCAGAGCCAGATCTGGCTGGAGTCCATTTTGGCCGATTCAGACACGCCGGCGCCGCTGCGCGTACCCCACCACCACGCCGAGTTAACGCGCGCGGTCTACAAGTCGCAGGAGACCGGCGCACCCGTCACCCTGCCGCTAGCGAAAGACGACCCCTTCTACACGTTTGAAGGGCGTCTGACCCACGGACGTACGATTCCGAAGGACTAACCTCGGGCGAGCGGATAGACGGGAAGTCGGCGCACGGTCTCGGGCTGTCGAACGACCTGATTTGTGCTGTCCGAATTGGCAGCCGATCAGTAGGCGCCCCGCCCACGAGCAACGACCCAGAGCGTACGCAGCAGGATGGTCAGATCGAGCAGTGGCGAGTAATTCTGGATGTAGTAGAGGTCGTACTCGACGTTTTCGTGCAGGGGAAGCTCGCCGCGGCCGCTTACCTGCCACCAGCCGGTGATCCCCGGCAGCACCGCCAACCGCTGCCGCTGCCAGGACTCATACTGCTCTACAACCCAGGGAAGTTCGGGGCGCGGTCCAACCAGGCTCATTTCGCCGCGCAGGACGTTCCAGAGTTGAGGGAGTTCGTCCAGGCTGGTCCGGCGCAGGAAGCGGCCCACACGGGTTACCCGCGGATCGTTGAGCGGCTTGTAAACCGCGTTTACGGCAGCGCCACCCTGGAGGGCGGCCTCCTGCTGGCTCTCGGCGTCCGGGACCATCGTGCGTAGCTTGAACATGGTGAACATTCGGCCGGTCTCGCCGACGCGGCGCTGCGCGAACACCACCGGTCGACCGCCGTCAAGGAAGACGGCAACTGCAAGAACCGTAAGTACGGGCGCCATCAGTACCAGGGACACGCTGGCCAGAACCAGATCGAACACCCGCTTGACGAATCGATCGAAGCCCGTGATCACGGGCGCACGCACGCTGATCAGCGGCAGGCCCCACACATCCTCGGCCATGGCGCGTCCGGCCATGAGGTGGAAGACATCGGGGACGAGCCGGACTCTGACGGGAACACTGTCCAGCGCCACGACGATTTCACGAATCCGCTCGTGAGCGTGCATTGGCAAGGCAATCAGCACGTCGTCTACCTCATAGCGGTCGATCAGATCCTCAAGCTCGTTGCAGGCACCCAGGACCTGGGCGTCATGAATCCGTTCTCCCAGCTTCTCCGGATCGTCATCGGCAAACCCAACGACCTGGAATCCCGACCACGGACGGTCGCGAATCATGGCCGCAACGCGCTCGCCTACCGGGCCGGCGCCGACGACCAGGACCCGTGTTGCGCCACGGCCCGAGATTCGGCGGTTTCTCATAAGCAAATTGAGCAGCCAGCGGAGATTGATGAGCAGCAGCGCGTCGAGCGCAATGAAGTACAGAAACAGCAGGCGCGAAAGGAACTCGACCTTGAGCACGAAGAACGCCGCGAAGAGAACAATGGTGGCGAACAGGATGGCCGGAACTAGCGCGCGAATCTCATCCACGACCCGCAGAAGTCGCCGGTGGTCGTAGAGGTGGACCATCCGGAAAAAGAAGGCCCAGACGATGCCGACGACCGCATATTCACGCACGGTAAGCCAGGAGAGCAGGCTGGCATCGCCGGCGCCAATTGGCAGGGTGTGCCGTAAGACATCGGCCAGGTAGAGAGCCAGCAGCGTGAGCGCAATGTCAACGACGGCCAGGGTGCCGCCAAAGAGACGCGCGCGCTCCCTCACCTCAGCGCTCCCTCACCAGTTCGCGGTATACCCGTTCGGTTGCCCGGGCCATCGCCTCGGCCTCGTGAAAGACCGCCACGGCCGCACGAGCCTCGGTTGCAAGCGTGCGAGCCTCATCCGAACGTGTCAACAAGCGCAGCGTCGCGGCGGCCGCGGCGGGAATATCGCCTGGCTCGACCAAGAGTCCGGTGCGATCGTGCTTGATGAGGTCGGTCGTTCCGACGGCGCGGGCGGCAACAATGGGAACTCCTGCCGTCATGACCTCCATGATCGAGTAGGGCACACCCTCCCAGCGGGCCATGTGCAGGTACACGTCGAGTGCCGTGAGCAGGGTCCGTGCGTTGGTGACAAATCCCGGAAGTGATGTCGCCTTATGGACGCCCAGTGCCCGAAGGCGATCCTCCACCTGCGGACGCAGTTCACCGTCGTTGGTCCAGAGAAATCGAGCGTCCGGGCGCCGTCGGTAGATCGCCGCAAACGTCTCCGCAATGTCGAACGGTGCCTTCTGCTCGGTGAATCGAGCAGTGGTGCCGACGATTGGCGCGTTGGCGGGCAGACCGAGTTGGCGTCGGGCCTCCGCGCGTGGCACAGGATCGAACGGAGCGAACGTTAGAGGGATCTTGCGAACTTTGCGCGGCTGAACGATTTCGCCCGCCACCTGCCGTTCGCCCTCGGAGAGAGCGATGAGCGTTGACGTTGCACGTCCCAGGATTGCCTCCAACCAGCGCATCGGCACGCGCGCGATCGGCGAAGCAAAGTTGAGGAAGTAGAAGCCATGTGGCGTGTGCACAATCCGCACACCGGGAGAGAGCATGGCGGCAAAGCGGCCAACGACGCCGGCCTTGGTGCTGTGGGTGTGCACGATGTCGTAGCGCCCGTGATGGATCAGCCGCAGGAGTGCCCAGGTCGCGCGCAAATCGTCGATCGGTTGAATGGCGCGAACCATGGGTACGACGTGCATCTGGACATCCAGCGCCGACATGTCGTCGAAAAACGAGGTGTCGCCGCGAGGCTCGGAGCGCACACGGGGACACGCCACTTCGAACTGGACGGACGAACGATCGGCAGCGGCCGCCAGATCGAGCAGATGGCGCTTGGTGCCGCCAATCGTGGCCTCCATGACCTGGAGGACTTGAATCGGACGGCGAGCCATCGGCAGCGTTAGCGCAGCACCGCCTCTTGCATCCATGTGTACTCCGCCGCGATCCCCTCGTGGATGGTGGTGGACGGGTCGAAGCCGAGCACGCGACGCGCTTTCGACGTATCGGCCTGGCTGTGTAGCTGGTCGGCAGGATGCGCCTCGCCGTAGATGCGCTTTGCCGGCCTGCCGACCACGCGCTCCATCGTGTCGATCAATTCGTTGACCGAAGCGGTTGGTCCGCTGCCGATGTTGAACGTCTCTCCGATCGGCAACGCGTCCAACACCCGCACCTGCGCATCGACCGCGTCCGCGACGTAGGTCAACTCCCGCGTTTGTTCGCCATCGCCATAGATCGTGATCGGCTTGCCGGTGGCTATGGCCTTTAGACCTATGTGGACGAGCATGTCAGGCCGCTGACGCGGTCCAAACAGCGTGTAGTACCTGAGGACTACAACCGGAAGTCCAAACAGACGGTGGTAGGAGCTGAGCAGATGCTCGTCCAGTAGCTTGGTCATCGCGTAAAACGATCGCGGCTCCAGCGGATGGTCCTCTGGGGTCGGCATCTTGGGATTGAAGCCGTAGATCGAGGACGTTGAGGCGAAGCTGAAGAGTTTGACGCCGGCGCGCAACGCGGCGTCGGCCAGCCGCTGCGTCGAGCGGCTGTTGTCCTGCATATAACGCTGGAAGTTGGTAGGCGTCCAGCCTTCTCTAACGCCGGCCCGCGCGGCGAGGTGAAACACGTATTCCACGCCGTCGACGACCTGTTCAAGCTCAAGTTCGTTGTCCAGGAGGTGAGCCTCGACGAACTCGAAATCCTCGTGCTGGCGGAGTGTGTTGAGATTCGCCCGCTTCTGTTCGAGGTCGTAACTGTCCGTCATCCCGTCGAGGCCAATCACTCGATGGCCTCGCGCCAGCAGCGACTCGCAGAGGTGGGAAGCAATGAACCCGGTTGCCCCCGTAACGAGCGTCACAGGGCGGCTGCTTGCCTGCGGCATCAACGTCCCGCGTAAAGAAAGCGCGCCAGCCGCGCGCTGCGAAAGTATATCGGCGAGCCGGTCGCGACGTTACGCGGCGACATCGCGGATGACGGATGCATAGAGGGCGCGCGTGGCGGCACGCATGCCCTCCAAGTCGAACGCTTCGGCCGCGTGCCGTCGTGCGCCGGAGCCCATTCGCACCCGGCGCTCCGTATCGAGCAGCACGGCTGTCAATTCGGAGGCTAGCGCTTGCTCATCACCCTGGGGAACCAGCAACCCGGTCTTGTTGTGCTCCACGATTTCCGGAACGCCTCCAACGGCCGTCGCCACGACTGGCCGACTTGCCATTGCAGCTTCCATCACCACCAGTCCCAGTCCCTCCCAGTCCGACGCCAGCACCACGACATCGGCCGCAGCCATCAGGTTGGGAATGTCGGAGCGTACGCCCAGCCAGCGGACCGCGTCGCGCAGGCCCAGGTCGTCGGTTAGCTGGAGCAACCGCGCCCGGTAGGCGGGGCCGCCCAACTGAGTCTCGCCGGCGCAGAGCAACTGGGCGTTACCGAGCTTTCGGCGGACGCGCGCAAACGCTCGCAGGAGCACGTCGTGCCGCTTCTGCGGGTCAAGGCGTGCCGGGCACAGCAGCAGCGGTGCGTGCGCCTCGACTCCAAGCTCCCGGCGTGCGGCCGCTCGGTCCAGGCCGCTGAACGGCGCAGCATCCAGGCCATATCGAATGACCTCAATCCGATCGCTCGGAACCCCAAGTTGCTGGTTCGTCCAGCCCGCGACCGCTTCCGAAATGGCGATCGTTCGCCGCGTGGGACGAGTAGCCAACGCATGGATTGCCCGCGCCGCCGCCGATTCGAGCCGAGCTTCGATGTTGTGCTTGCTGGACATGATGGCGCGAACACCGACCGCCCGCGCCGCCAGCGCACCGTACATGTCGGCGCGCAGCAGGTGTGTGTGCACGAGCGTATATCGCCCGCGCCTAATAAGCGTTGCCAGAAGGGGCAGCCGCACGGCGCCAAACGGTCCGGCCATCGGGATATGCGCTATGCGTTCGACGCATGCCTCGAACTCCGGCCGCAAGTCGTGGTCGCGAAAGTAGACCAAGTCAATGTCCGCGAACTGGCGCAGGCCGGGCAACAGTTCAAGTAGATGGCGCTGCGCCCCGCCGACCGCGAGCGACGTAACAATCTGCAGAACGCGCGGCCGACTAGCGGTCACGTAGGAGCAGTCAGCAGAGCGTCGTAGCGCGTCAGCGACTGCTCAACCTGCCGCTGGAGCGAAAACGCGGATGCCGCACGTTGGCGCGCAGCTGAACCCAGCGCCTGTGCGTGCTCGGGATCGCCCACGATCAGATCAAGCCGGTCGGCCAGAGCCAGCGGATCGGTGGGATCCACGGTGTATCCCCAGGCGCCGTCCTGCACGATTTCGGGACCGGCGCCAAGCGTGGAGGCAATCGCCGGTCGCCCAGCCGCCATGGACTCGATGAGCGTCAGATTGAACGGGTCCGGATACGTCGAGGGCGCCAGTGTCACGGTCGCGGCGGCGTAGGCGTCCCGAAGCGCCGCTGGCTCCATCCATCCCGGAAGCAGCAGGCGTTCGCCAACACCTAGCTCGTCGGCCAGTCGCCGGAGCTTCGGCGCGTATCGCGGGTTCTCACCGGCGATTACCAAGCGCAGGTCCGAATGCTGGGAACGCGCCAGTGCGTGCAGTGCCGCCTCGGCGCCCTTCTCACGCGATACGCGAGCCGCCAGCAGCGCCAGCGGGGCCCCGTCCAGCCCGTGCGACGACCGAAACGCCGCCCCGTCACCGTTGCCCCACCAGTCCACGTCCACTCCGTTGTAAACGACCTCGGCGCCCCCGAATCCGTTCGCGCGCAGGGCGGTTTGCAGCGTTCGGCTGATGGCAAACAGATGATCAACGTGATTCGTCATGTGGCGGTCGATGACCGTGTTCCGTGCCGGGTTCCAGCGAAAGCGCTGGCACTTGGCGCAGTTGAACCAGCGCTGCCGAAAGTCGACCGGACCGCCGGTGCAAATGAACTTGATGCAGCAAAACAGCAGGTAGTCGTGGGCCGTGTAGAGCACCGGCACCCCAAGGCGCGCCGCCGCGGACAGCGTCGCGAACGACAGGTGCTGATGCACGTTGTGGGCATGCACGACGTCAGGTTTGTATTCCGCTAATTCACGACGGACGCCGGGCACGACCATCGGGTTGGCCATGGCCACTGTGTTGCGAAACCGCTCCGGATAGCGAGATCGCAGCCGGCGAACGCGAACACCGTCCTGGTCACGATGCGACCCCGCCCCGGACGTGGTGGCAATCACGCACACGTCATGACCAGCCTGGACGAAGGCGCCAGCCAGTCGCTCAACCACGACCCCGGCCCCGCCGCGATTCTCGGGGGGATAGGTATCAGCAAGGAGGGCAATGCGCATATGAAGCGGCCCGGCGGAGCAACGAGGCGATTCTAGGCGGTGTAGGCCGCCAGGCAGCGTTCGGCAACCGCGGACCACGTAAAGCGGGAGACGACGTGATCCCGCGCCGCCTGGCCCTGCGTCTGGGCGTGCTGAAGCGAGCTCGTGAGCGGCGTGAGCTCGCGACGGAGAGCGTCGGGATCGCTCGGCGGCACTGTCGTGCCACCGACGGACGGAATGATCTCGGGCATGCCGGCCACGTCCGAGACTACAGCCGCGGTCCCGCAGGCCATGGCCTCCAGCGGAGCAAGTCCCACCAGTTCGGGTAGGGCCTGGTGGCGGCCACGATAGTCCTCGTACACCGAAGGCATGACGAAAGCGCATGCTGACTGCAGAGCGGCGACTATTTCAGCATCCGACGCCCCAATGTGCAGCCGCACCTGACGCGACGACGCCTCGGACCGAATGAACTCAAGGTAGTCCGCGTCGTACGGACGCCCGTAAATGTCTAGCGACGCGCCAGCCGGCAGCCCTCGAATTGCCGTCTCGATGCCCTTGTGCGGCAGCAAGCGACCCACATATACGACCTGGCCAAGCATCTTTTGCGTACCGGGCGAGTATTTGGCCGTATCAACACCCGCATAAATGACCTCCGTCCGGCGCCCCACGTAAGGAAGCGTGGCGGCCGCAAATTTGCTTTGCGCCAGCTGGCCGCTAATCCAGCGACCGATTCGCAGGCGCCGAACCCAGTTCACCCCGCCGCCACCGTGATCGGTGACAAAGACTCGCTTGCCCAGCGGTCGGCCGATCAGCGCAGCCAGCGCCGTGAGACCCGACCTGGCCTGGTGGCAGTGGACAACGTTCGCCCAGCCCAGGGCTCGTAGAAACCCGGGACCGATTGCGTCATAGGGCCGACCGCGAAGCCGACCCCAAGTCCGTCGGACCTCGATGTCAAACCCGCCGACTCGCCGTGTTCCTGGCGAGCCCCCGAATGCGACCAATCGCGTGGGCGTGCGCTGTCGCATCGCGATTGCCAGCTCCAGCGGGTAGCGCTCCCCGCCGCCGCGAACCGACTCGTCGCCGAACCAGGTTGGCGACAGATGAAGGACTCGAAGTTCACTCACGCAAGCCGCTCGGCCACGATGAGATAGCCACCGGGATCGTGAACTTTCCGCCGAAACGGTCGCCAAAGCAGAGCCGTCCACAGGCCGAGCCAGAGCGGCATCGGCAAGAGCCGCCGCCGGTGCAGCCCGCGTAACCAGTCCAGCACGCGCCGACCTCCAACTCGTCGGACCATGAGTTCGTCCAGTCGCCGCCAGGTTCGCTGGGTTGTCGCTGCAAGGTGTCCCCGGCTGGCGACGACGGTCAGTCCACGCTCAGCCAGCCGATCCGTCCACTCTTCAAGCGACCGATAGTGGCAGTGGCCCAGCCGGGCGTTTGTCGACGCCAGGCCGGCGTTCCCCGATTCGCGCTCGATTCGCTCGGCGAATGCCGGTGCAGGGACGGTGAATACCAAACGACCGCCGGGCTGGAGCACGCGCGCAGCTTCCCCCACCGCGTCCAGATCGCCCGGAATGTGCTCGAGCACACTATGGCTGTAAACCGCGCCGTAGGAGGCGGATGCCACGGGCAGTCGAGTGCCGTCTGCTCGAATTACGGCTCGATACACCCCCGAGGTGTTCGCCACTCGAACCTCATTGGCGACCAGTTCAAGCCCATCAACCGGCCAGTGGGATCGCAGCACCGAGCGCGCGACCTCGCCGGTGCCGCAGCCCAGGTCAAGGACGGGAACTGGAAAGGTGATGTCACGCAGCATGGCGAATTCGGTCGCCCGCCAGAGCGCAATCGCCGGCTGATGTGGATGGGCGCGCAGCGCCAGTCGTAAGAGCTCAGCATTGCTCCGAGCGACTAGCGACGTTGGGAAGCGATCGTCAGCCATCGAGCGCGTCGTCAATGAGCTGCTTCATACGAATCGTATAGGTGTGATCGCGTTGCACTCGGCGTTGGCCCGCCAGCGAGATCGCACGCCGCGCCGATTCGTCGTCCAGAAAACGGTTGATTTGCTCGACCACGTCGGCAGTATCGTGATAGACGGCAAGTTCCGCTCCAACCTCGAACATTTCGCCCATTCGGGCCTTGTAGTCCGCGAGTTGGAACGCACCGGCTGCGGGAATCTCGAACGTCCGCATGTTCGGACCTTCGCGCATCTGGGCGTGGTGGATGTTCAACACGATCTTGGCGCTTCGATACGCCCGGGCCACGGCGGCTGCCGGCAGCAGCGTGAGGCCGCGATGCGCCTCACGAACCTGATAGCCTGGCCCCAGCTTCTCCCAGCCGCGTCCCCAAACGGCCAAGCTGATCCCGGAGCGAGCAACAGCTTCCAGGATTTCAACTCGGGACCGATTCGCCGGCAAATGGCCCATGTTGTGCCGTGCGTCACCCACGAATATCACGTCCACGGACTCGGCGTCCGCGTCCTGCCCAGTCCAGGCGGCGGGATGGGCAGCATGCGGCATGAACCTCCCCTCTACGCCCCGCAGTTCCAGGTCGGGAGCGTAGGTTGGATCAGCCAGATAGAACCGGTCGTACAGATGGGCTGCCGCCATGATGTTTGGAAACCAAGTCGGATCGTCGCCACACCACTGAACGACGGGGCCGTCGGTGAGGTTTCGCAGGCGTTCAATTGTCTCGGGTAGCAGAACCTCGCCCTTGAGAACCAACGTGAACTCCGGCCGATGCTGCGCGGCAAGCCTGAGTACATCCAGATTGTCTGTCCGCATCGCTTCAAACACCCGCGCGACATTGAACCGGTCGGGCCCGCTGAGTCGCCGCTGCACGCGCCCCCAGAGTCCGATCGGCCGCTCGAGCCGCCGGCTGTAGCAGTGCATTCGTACGTCATGTCCGGCGTCCTGCAGACCCTGAGCGCAGTACTCGGTCCACTGTCCGGTGTCCCAGTGCGGGCCGACGAGCAGTACGCGCATCGTTCGATTACACCGCGGCTGCGCGCCGCTTCCACAGCGCACCGAGTTCCGACCGCAGCGCGCTGCGGTCAATGAGATAGAGAAGACCGACGTAGACCAACACGACGACAACCCCACCCTGGATCAACAGGACGGCATCGGTCAGCAGCGGCAGCAGGATGAACCGTCCGAAGAGACCGGCACCGACTGCCGCAAGAAGAGGACGGACCAAATGATGCGCAAGCCGCAGGTCGAATTCTCGGCGCCCGATCGGCAACAACACCAGCGCGGCCAGCCCTTGGGAAACCGCCAGCCCAATTGGAACCGCCAGGAACCCCGTACCCAGGGCCATAAGTATCGCGGCCAAACCCCACGCAGCGGCGGCCCAGCCGATCGACACCACGAGAACGGTTTTCGTCTTACCCACCGCGTTCAGAATCGGGGTGATCAGCCCATTGATTGGTATGAGCGCGTTGTTGATTGCCAGGACGTACAGGGCCGGAACCGCCGGTAACCACTGTTCGCCATAGATCAGGCCGGCAATTTCAGGTCCGAACGCGATAACCGCAACGAATCCCGGCAGCGTCACGATTGCATTCCACTTCAGGGTGAGTTCTGCGCCGCGGCGAACCTGCTCGGGCGCATCCTGGATCCGCGCGAACGTCGGCAGGCTAACCCGTGCCACCCATTGCGTGAGCGCGAGCGGTTGCGCCGAGACCCGGTTGGCCCAATTGAGATAACCCGTGGCCTCTGCTCCAAATGCCCGCGGCGTGAACAGCGGGATGAGCGAATCCTTCAGCGTGATAGCCAGCCGCGAACCTTGAAAGCGCGCCCCAAAGCCCATGTGCGGGCGCAGCACTCGTAGAGTGCGCGTGGGCACGGGCCACCATGGACGCGCCACGACAACCGCTAGCGTCGACACCAAGCTGGCGCCGACATGTGCGATGACCAGGCTCCAGACGCCGGCGGCGCCGATGGCGAATCCGATGCCAGCGCTGTAATAAAAAAGGGTTCCGGCGATATCGGCCGCGGCGAGCCGGCCAAATTGCAGGTGACGCTCGAGTAAGGCCGCCGGGACTATGCGAAATGCGGTGAAGAAGACCGAGAAGGCGAACACCCGAGTCATCCAGGGATCGATCTGGTCGTTGAGCAATGCATCAACCACATACGGTCCGGCGAAAAACACAATCACCCCACCAGCGAAAACGAGAAGCAACTGCCCCGTAAACACCGCTCGAAGGTCGCGGGCTCCGGGCTCGCTGCCGCGTTGTATCAGGCTCGGGTGCAATCCAATATCCGCGAACTGTTTCACCAGTCCGGCGAAGGTGGCGATCGGGACAATGACGCCGAAATCCGCCGGAGTCAGCAGACGGAACAAGGCGATGCTGCCGAGGAACGACACAAGCTTCATGCCGCCTTCGCGCATTCCCAGCGAAACCACGCCACGGAGTGCGCGGTCCTCGAGGTCTCCCTTGCGAGCTACAGGCGAAGCGCTGCCAGTCACACCTGCGCATCCAGGCGTCGGCCCAGGCTCTGGGCATAAACATCCAGGAGTTGCTGTGCCGATCGGCTCCACGTCATCGCATCCGCGCGACGGCGCGCTCCGTCGGCCAGCGCCTGCCAGCGGCTTGCGTCGCTCAGCACGGTGCGAAGCGCGTCAGTCAAGGCCGCCACGTCATTCGAAGGAACCAGCAGTCCGTTCTTGTCGTGGACAACCGGTTCCTCGGCTCCGGAGTCTCGGGCACTGACCACCGGGGAGCCGCAGGCGTTGGCTTCAAGCAGCACGAGACCGAATCCGTCGAAATCGGATCCAGCCAACCGGTAGGGCATCGTCACGACGCGCGCGCGGTGATACCAGTCCACGAGTTCATCCTCGCTGACAACGCCGGTAAGAGTGACTGACTTGGCGAGCCCTAGCTCGCAGATTCGGGTGCGCAGCCGAACGACGTACGGTGAGGACGAATTGGCCGGACCGACGATCACGTATCGGTGGGCGACGCCCTCGGACTTCAGGCGCGCGAACGCCTCCAGCGCCAGATCGAATCCCTTGCGCGGCTTGCATTCGCCGACCGAGAGGACCAAGCCAGGTTCGCGAGGCGGCGGTACCGTGCGCTGAAAGTCCGCCGCTCGCACAGCAAGCGGAACCACGCTGGTCTGCCGCACATTGGCATCAGTCTCGACTCGCCGGCGCGTGTAGCCGCTGATGGCGGGAAGCCCACGCGCCCGCCGCAACGCCCAGCGCAGCAGCCAGCGCTCCATCCATGGTCGACCTGACGGAATGGAATAGGTGCCGACGAGCGACACAAGGTACGGCCGTCGACCGGCCGCCAGGGCAACTCCCGGCGCGTAGGGCTCGACCATGCAGTGAATGACGTCGACTCCCCGGAGGGCCCGCATCAGCGGTGGAAGCGTGCGTTGGATCACACGTAGAGGATGTCGTCGTCCATGCTGAAACGACGGGATCTCCCGGTGGTCCGGGTAGTCTCGTAAGTCGGCCATCGTCGCCAGGCGGCGAGGGCTGATGAGGCGCAGGTCAACCCCTGCGGCAATCAGCTCCCGTGCCAGCTCGCCGGCGTATCGTCCCCATCCATTGGTCGGATCGAGTGCATCGCTGACCAGCGCCAGCTTCACCGGCGGTCAGCCAAGAAGCCTGCGACGGCCAGCACGACAAGTGCGCCCAGCGCCGCAAGCGAGACCACGAGTCCAGCGGCAAGGCCTGGCGGCGAGTAGGTCATTTCCACGGTGTGCGTACCGGCGCTTTCGATCGGTACGCCGCGCATGAGCGTGTTGACCGTGACCATCTCCGTCTGACGTCCGTCCACGGTGGCTTGCCAACCGGGAAACATCGCCTCGTTGAAGACCAGCAATCCCGGGTCGCTTAGCTCCACCTGTACCGTTACGCTGCCGGCGCCGCGTACCGGCGGACGCACGACGTCGTTGCCGGCGACGCTCGACGGCCGAATTCCAGGGTCACGATCGACCAATGGTCTGCCCGGGCGAGTGGCGATTGCGTCCAGCGTCGCGGGCACCGGTGCACCAGGCTGAATGACCTGCCAGTCACGGGCAATCCAGGCTCGGGGAGCCCAATCCGCAAGCTCATACACGTACAGGTTTTGGTCCACCGATGCCCACTGCGGCAGTGCCAGGTCTTCAACCCGAACCTCGCGCAGGTTCGGGACATCGATCGGAACGCCAGAGGTGACGAAACGCACATTGGCAGCCGCCAGGGTCGGCGCCCGGCGTCGCAGAATCTCGGTTCGGCCAGCGGCGTCCAAAGCCGCGTCCGACGCGAAGCCAGCAACCGTGGAGCGTTCGCTTCCGACATGGGCCAGATAGTCCGCGGTGGCTCGCGGCATCAGGTTTTCGTAGCCGTCGATCGACGCGCGCCCACCGGCCATGGGCAGGTTGGGCGCAAGCGTTTCATTGAGAAAGATGTACTCCAGCAGGTCGCGACGCGTTCGATCCAGCTCGGTTCCCGCGGCGGTGGATAGCTCGAATTTCTGTGCCTGGCTCCGGTACGAGAACACTCGCCATTCGCCTCCGGAGTCCCCCGGCACCACGCTGGCGGCCTGCGGCTCCCGGGCATACCAGTCGTTGGGCACGGTTGGTATCCCGTGGAACGGCGCCAGCAGCACGTCGAACACCAGTACGGCGACGAGGGCCGCCTGCGCGCTTGCAGGCGAGACTCGATCACGCAGATATCGCCAGAGGATCAAAGCCGTCAGTAATGCCGCGAGCAGCGACCAGCGGGGCGCCCAATACTCAAGGCTGAAGGCTGCGGTCATCTGTTCATAAAGCTGATCGAACGTGCGGTAGTAGCGCTCGGCCGTCAGAAAGCGGCCTTCCGATCCGACGATGACCCGGTCGATGTAATCGTAGGCATACGGGACAATGAGGAACGCGAATCCCGTGAGGACGATGGTGGCCGCAACGGCGCCGGCCCCGATCAATCCCGCGAGCCAGACCCAGACGCGGCCGATCCAGCGCACGAGCTGTCTCGACCGCAAGTCGGCGTCGCGCAGATGCTCGATTCCCATGGCGACCAGGTACGCCAGCCCGAAGGACGCGGCGATTCCAAAGCGTGCCGGCTGTCGGAAGTATTCAAATAGCGGTAGCTTGTGAAGCAGCGGGAATCCCAGGCTGAACGAACCCATCGAGAGAATCCAGGTCAGCAGGATCAGCCCGCTGAGAAAGACGACCAGGCGTTGACGCCAGCCGACGACAACAGCCATCAACGCCAGCGCAGGCGCGGCCAGCCCCAGGTACAGCAATTCCTCGGCGTTCAGCGTCTCGTTCAGCACGCGCGGAATCTCAAATGCCGGATAGAGATAACCCAGGACGAGACTCCACGGCGGGATCGACCCCTGTGATGCAACCGCGAAGTCCAGCCCGCCGGCGCGGGCCGAAAGCCCCGTGGTTGTCATCGTGGGCAGGAGACGAACCGCACCCACGGCCAGGCCTGAAGCGGCGGCAGCACCTACCCAGGCCAGACAGGTAACTGCCCGCTTCAGACCTGAGTCGCCCCAGATCCACCAGAAGCGTGTTGCGGCGAAGAGGACCCAAACAAGGCCCCACAACAACGCAATCTGGGGATGGCCGGCCAGAACGGTAACCGCGGCGCTGAGGGCCAGGAGGCCGCTGAAGCGTCGCTGCCCGCGCGTGATCAGTTCTATTGCCCCAACTCCGGCCGGCAGAGCAAAAAAGATGTCCGCGTAGTTGAGGAATCGCGAGGTCGCGAAGACGAATCCGCCATACGTAAACAGAAACGCGGCCATGTAGGCGCCAAGCCGAGAGAGACCCCAGACCCGCCCCAGCCAGTAGGCCGCCGCAGCCGCCAGAGCCAGGCCAATCGCCAACTCGATGAAATAGGCGCGCAGCGGCTCGAAGACTCGTAGTAACACCCACGTCAGCGGGTAAAACCACCCGAACTCGGAGAACGCAACCGGGAATCCGGCCAACATGCCGTCGGCCCAGAGCGGAATGCGTCCTTCACGAATGCCATCAGCCAGCAGGGCATAGCGCGGCTGATAGCTGAGCAGCAGGTCGAGGTCGAGCCAGGCCGAACCAGCAAAGAGCAGATCGCGATAGAGCACCAGCAGAGGCGTCAGCAGGCCAGCTGCTACAAGTGCGCGGCGCTGCGCGATCGAGGCATGCTCAATCCAGCCGAGCACACCGACCCAGGCCCGGGCCAGCCTGGTCAAGGCGCCGGCGTAGATTCCAGGAACTCGCGGATAGCCGCGGCGCGCTGCGTCCATGTACGGCTCTCGACCTCCAAACGAGCGGCCTGGGCCAATCGGGCGGCCAGCGCCGAATCGGCCAGCAGACGCGTCACCGCCGCTGCCAGCGCGCTCGGATTGTCCGGCGCTACGAGTAGGGCGTTGCGCTCATCGTGCAGGACTTCGCGCAGTGAGGGTAAGTCACTGGCCACAATCGGACGCTCGGCGGCCATGTATTCGAACAGCTTGAGCGGCGAGGTGTGTTCACGCGAGATGACCTGCCGCCCGCTGAACGGAATCGCGGCCACGTCCGCCGCCACCAGGTATTGACGCGCCTCGTCGGGCGGCAGGTGGCCGGTAACGTGGACGTTGGACAGGTCGTCGGCGGCCGCCCTGATGCGATCGAGGTCTGGCGAGATACCCCCCACGATGAGCCATTGCACATCCGGCGTGGCCTGGCGCGCCGCCGCTACGAGCGTATCCACGCCCTTCCACGGATACAGGTGCCCCAGATAGCAGACCAGGGGCGCGTCGCCCGGGATTCCGAGCCTGGATCGGGCGTCCCCGCGGTCCCGATTCGCAAATGCCCGAGTGTCCACCGCGTCCGGCGCTACGAACAGCCGCTCCGGATCGAACCCGGCGTCGAGATACCAGCGCCGCAGCCCCTCCGTGATGGCGACCACCGCGTCCATGCGACGCGCGGCCCACAGGTGCAGGACGGCCGACAGCCGCGAGCGGGGGACGGTGTGCACCTCAAAGCAGAAGCGGGCGGGTTGGCCCAGCAACAGCCGCAAGACCGCGAGCGGCAACAGGTCGCGACTGTAAACCAGGTTGGGGCGCCAGCGGCGCACGAGCGTGAGCGCGGCCACGGCGAACGACCAAAGCTGCAGCAAGTGCGCGATCAGCCTGATTGGACCGTGATTGAGCACCGGCCAATCAATGGTGACGCGCTTGATGGCGTCCACGGTCGGAATCCCGACCAGCGCGAAGGACCTGGGCACGCCGGCGTATGCAAACGGGTCGCTCACTTCGCGCATGACCTCGGTGTTCGCCCGTCGGGCATAGGCAAGCAAGACGGTGGCGCCGCCGGATGAAAAACCCGCGGCCATGTGCATGATCTGCAGCGGATGGGCGCGCTCGCTGGGAATCCGCGCGTTCGCAACCATCACGATGCGCGGCGACGCATCCACGCTTAGATCCGGTATCTGACGCACACCGTGGCGCCGGCCTCCTGCGCGCCGAACTCGATGACGTTCCCCGCTCGACGCCAGGGAGCCTCAGCCTCGACGTGAAGTTCCTGCCCCGCGGCAGGCAGCCAGTAGCGAAGATCAGGCACGTGCACGGAAGTCTCGAGCTGGTCGCTGACAGCAATCTCGCCCGCCGCAAGGTTGTACGTTCGTTTGGTGCGCACGCCGGCAAGAGCGCTGCCGTTCGCAAGCGCCACGCCAGACGCCACAGTCAGTGCGTCGTCCGTGGCCTCGGTCCGGCCCTCGAGCGCGTGGCTGGACAACCATTGGCGGCTTGCCTGCCACATCGGCGGACCAAACTGTCGCCAGAGCAATCCGAGCGCGTAGCGAAGGCGGCCAGCGCGCAGGTGGGACCGTGCGATGTGCAGCAGGAAGCGTGACTCTCGAAGAGCCACCACCCGACGCAAGTCCGGCAGCGGCCTGCGCTTGGACTCCGGGGCGATTTCCCAGGTGCCCTCGGGAACGGCCGGCTCCGGGGAATAGCGCAGCCGGTTGCGCCAGCCGTCGCGGGCGTTTCCGGCGTAGATCAACCCGCCGCCGCCGACGCGTCCGCCGACCAGCCGGTCGGATGGGCGCTTCCTGGTTCGCACCAGCGCGCAGACGCGCGGCGCTTCCAGCCGGGCCACGCCGGCGTCCGCTGCCAGCGACGGAGCGGCGCGCCCGGCCGCTGGCGGGCTGCTCGGCAGGTCGTCGAGCTCCGCCGCAGCGTGCGCCCGCGCCAGCCAGGCCAGGTCGGCGGTGTGCATGTAGCGGCAGACAAACGCCGGTGCACCCTTCGTCGCGTCAATCAGCCCGCCTTCACCGAGCGCCGCCGCGCTTTGGGCAGCGACGCGGCCGGCCAGGGGTAGCAGCGAGTCGCGCCCATCGGCGGCCAGCACATAGGCGCCGTACGGCGCCGAACCGACCTCCACATCCGCGTCCCAGAACCACCGCTTGCCTTCAAGCCCAAGCGGCATCACTCCGTCGGGACGCAGTACGAAAGCCAGAAAGTCGGCGCCATCGCGCAGGCGGTCCTCAAACGACGCTTCCGCGTCGATGTGCCGCAGGGCGTAGCGAGCGAAGGCCACGCAGCGGCTGTGGTAATAGACCGTCAGATCGGAAATCCCCGCGCCTTCGCCCAGCAGGGCCGCATCGCGGACATAGGCAAACGAGCCGTCCGACCGCATCTCGCCCAGCGAACCCGCCACCGAATCCAGCACCGCCCGCGCCCATGCCGGCTCGTCCAAGGCTGCCGAGGCGGCCGCCAGACCCATCGCGCCCCAGAGCCTCTGATTCACAACCGGCTTATCGATGACGTTCGTGAGCAGATAGGTGTCGCAGCAAAGGCGGATCGCCTGCTCGATGGCGCCGCGATCCGTCGCTGACAGTTCGTCACCCGCGTGCAGCAGGAGCGTTGCCAGCGCGTCGACGCACTCACCGGCGTCGATGATGTTCGTCGAGTTATTGCGATGATCGTGAAGGCCTGGGAAGAACACCCAGGCCCCGCCGGCGCCCGAGTCGGGGGCCAGACGCGCCACGACGCGCCGCGCCGTAGCCACGGCCCTGGTCAGATAACGCTCCTGGTTCGTATGCGCGTGCAGCGCGCAGTTGATCACGATGCTGCGGGCCGTCTTGCCGGTGTGATCAACCCCGTGCTCCGGACAGCGTGTATAGCCATGGTGGTCCCGCAGGCGCTCAAACGCCGTCGATGCCTCGGCCAGCACCCAGGCGGCGCGCGGAGTCAGGACGGACGACCGAACCGCTTCAACCATCATGGCTCTACGTCCGCTCGCGGATCACGCGCGCGGGCATCCCACCCACGATCGCGTACGGCGGCACGTCATCAGACACCACGGCGCGAACGGCCACGACCGCTCCATCGCCGATCGTCACGCCTGGCAGCACAACAACGTCGCTGTAGAGCATCACGTCGTTGCCAATGGTCACCGGCGCGGTTTCAATCGGCGCGTCCAGAGCCGGCGTATCGCGCCGATCAAGCAGATGCCGGTGGGTGTAGATGCTCGAACGGCGTCCAATGTGCGACCGTTCGCCCACCTGAATCCCGCCCGTGCAGTCGAGGCGCGTTTCGGAGAGCACCTCCGTTCCCGCGCCAATTGTCAGCGACGCGCTCGGCGCGCGCCCGGGCTCCCAGCCGGCTCGCACGTCGCGCTTGATGCGGACACCCTCACCCATGGTCAGCCGCAGGCCCGCCGGGTAATAGAAGCGTCCGTCTACCCGAACCCGTTGGCCACAGGTCACACCCGTTGCACGACGCAGCAAGGCGGCTCGGATCCGCCAGAGCGCCTGCTGGTACGGCGGCAGCACGTGCAGATCCGGCAATTGACCGACGAGACGTACGAGTTGACGCGACGGGTCCAGGTTCACAGCGACGCTTCCGCTTCAGCGACCGAGGGAAACTCCGGTCGCGCGCCCTTCCGCAGCGCGTTGCATACCGCTGCCAGACGAACCGCTAGACCTGGCGCGCCGTGCTCATTCGCCACCGAGGCTCGCAGCTCTGCGACCACGGCCTGCCGTGAATCCACGCTCATACGCAGGAGCCGGCCCAACCCCGCCGCCAATTCATCACTCGAGTTTCCTACCAGGAAGTCACACGAGTGCTCCCCGAGCACACCGCGGTAGGCCCGGTTATTGGTGATCATCGGCGTGGCACAGGCCAGCGCCTCCAGCCCTGTCTTGTCGAGTGCCGGTTGCGCGCGCCAGTTCACGAAGACATCCAGCGATCCATAGAACCCCGCCATCGCGTCACCCCGTACAGCGCCCACGAACTCAACGGCGTTACGCACGTCTAGCGTATCGGCGAGACTCTTCAGCTCGTCCGCATATGCCCGATCGGACGGATAAAACGGTTCACCCGCAATGCGTAGCCTGGCCTCCGGACAGCAGCCACGCCGCAGCTCGGCTAAGGCTCTGATGCCCGGCTCGAATCCCTTAAGCGGCGTAAGCCGTCCCGCCATTCCGATCACCGGACCGTTTTCCGGCTTGCGCTCGTCCGGTGGTTGAAAGCGTCCCGTGTCGATCCCATGTCCCAGTACAAACGCTCGTTCGCTGGCGATCGGATAGCTGTCGAACGAAGCCGTGAGCGCAGCGTCGATCATCCGGTTGGCCCGGCGCAGCATCGGCGTAAGGCCGTGACTGGCGTACCACAATGCCAGCGGCATGTTGGCGACACGCGTCAGCGGCGCTAGCGCCACGGCGTAGGCCGGAACCATGTGAGCCAGAGCCACGTGCACGCGGCGTCGCAAAATCAGCCGTGCGCAGATTGCCCCGAATGCCATCGCCGCCAACCCTCGCGACCGTCCCCGTTCGCGGCCTAATCCGTACACCGAGACATTCGGCGGCAGATCGAATTCGCCAACCCGTGCGGCTACCACGTGCACTGCGTCCGCCTGTCGTGCCAATTCGGCCGCCCAGGTATGCGCCACCGCAAGATTGGTGCTCGCGCGGTCGAGCTCCTGGGTCACGAACAGCAGGCGTAGGCCGCTGTCCGATGGCCTGCTCACGTCGACCCGCTCTCGGCCAGCCGGCGATAGGCGGCGGCATACGCGCCCAGCACCGCGGACTTTGCGAACCCGGCCGTGGCAGCCCGAGCGGCACGGCCCACCGTCCGCAGCCCGTCGGGATCGTTGAGGGCGGCCACCACTAACTCCGCGCCAGCCTCGACACTCCAGGACAACAACCAGCCGTTTGCACCGTGATCAACCGTCTCCGGCATCACGCCAACTGGAGTGGTAAAGACCGGTGTCTCACAGGCCATGGCCTCCAGGCACACGCGCGGACCGCCTTCACTAAGCGACGGAGCAATGAGCGCGCGCATTCGCCGGTAGAGATCAGCCAGATCGGCGGGCCGTTCCAGCCAGTCAACGAACGTGACGCGACCAAGAACGCCGGAGCGCCTCAGCCGGCGGCGTAGTGAGTCGCCCTCTGGACCCTGGCCGGCAACCACAAACCGCGCTTGGCAGTCGCGCGACGCCACGGTGGCAAACACCCGAGCGACATAGCCCAGATTTTTGTTCGCCACCAGCCGCCCGACAAAGCCAAGGGTGAAGTCCCTCTCCGCGTTGCCAGGTGCAAACACACTGCGATCGATGTAGGCCGACGGCAGTACGAGAAGTCGCTTGCGGGACACGCCCCATTTCGCCAGCAAGTCGGGAACTTCCCGCCGATTGACCACGCGGATGGCAACCGCCCGGCGTGCCACGCGCGTGACATAGGCGCGGTAGACCAACTGTTCCAGCGGCTCCCACCACTGGGCCCGCTTCGGGTGACCCGGGACGTGGTGGATTTCGCTGACGTACGGCAGCCCCCAGCGGCGCGACAACCAGGCAGCCGCGCGTCCGTTCGCGAATATTCCATAGTCGTGGCTGACGATCAGACCGTGTCCGTAGCGTCGCAACAGGTCGGCGCCGCGGCGCCGCATCCAGACCGACTGCCGCAACCGCGAAACTGGCGCCGGCTCGACCCGAACGGCCGGACATAGCTGGATGGCCTGCGCATCATCGGCGCGCGGCGCCAGCACGTCGATTCGATCGAACTCCGAAGCTAGGCCCTGCAGCGTCGTGTAGAACGGCCCGCGTCGCCCCGAAGTGATGTCGCGATCGCCGCTGAGCATCAGCAGCCTTGCGCTCACGAGCGCTCGCGCGCCGAAGCGGCCGTCACCTCGGACAGAATCTCCATCGTTTCATCCACCAGCCGATCCCAGGCAAAGTGATCCAGGCCTTCAGACCCCGCGTGCGCCAGACGCTGGGCAAGCTCGCGATTGGTCAGGAGGCGGTTCACGGCAGCCACAAAAGCGCTGTGATCGCCGAGCGGCGTCAGCAGCGCGTTGTGCTCGTGCGTCAGAATCTCTCGGTTCCCGCCGATGTCGGTCGTAACGATTGGCGTTCCAACCACGCGCGCCTCGACCAGCGTATGCGAAAGACCTTCATACGACGTGTTCAGCACAAATACGTCGGCGGCGCGCAGGTACATGCCAACGTCCCGATGCGGCACCCGGCCCACAAAGCGGACGCGGTCGCCCAGCCCCAGTTCCTTGGCAAAGCGTTCCAAGGCCAGCTGCTCCGGCCCGTCGCCAACGATGGCCAGCACCGCGCCGTTCGCAAAGTCCGGGACCATGCGGAGCAACTCGTCAACTCGCTTCCATCTGTAGAGTCGTGACACCGTGCAGACCAGGGGCCCTTCAAAGCCAAGCTGCCGCTTCGCCTCCTCGCGCGGCAGGTCGATCTCTGGAATCTCGGTAAGCGCGTTATGGACCACGCGAAGTTTCGCGGGACTGGCACCCCAGTTACGCACGAAGGCACCCACGTATCCGCTGGGAACCACGACCACGGTAGCCAGCGCCGTATACATTCGCTGAATGAATTGGAACGCCCGCGTGCGTGGCCCGTGACGTGTGCGCTGAAACTCCTCGATTCCCAGCGACGTCATCCCGCGACGGTGCGCCGACTCCCAGGCCCAGTCGCCCACGATCTTCAGAACTCGCGGCCGACCCGCCAGCAGCGCCGCCAGCGTAGAGGGCGCCTCGATGCCGTTGATGTAGACCACGTCCGATTGCAACGCGGCCCGCAAGGTATGCCACCAGACCAGGGCGTAGCGCAGCGGCACGGGCGTATCCCAGGAGACTCGAACAAGCGGAAACGGCGGACGCACCAGGCCTTCGGGATCGTCCGGGCAGACCACCGCTCTTACTGCGTGGCCGCGGTCGTGCAGGGTCAGCGCCAGGTTGTAGATGTGCGTTGCCGGTCCGCCCACCGTTGGCGGAAAGATGTTCGACACAAAGGTGATGCGCATCGCTGGGACGCTAGCACCGCGCCTGGGAGCGGACAATGCGACTGGCGGTGCTCGACGAGCGGCGGGACGTTGCGCTCCGCCTGCGGATCAGCGGTCCGGCGCCTCGGTCCCGTTGGTCGCGTGTGAGCCGTTGGTTCCGGGCTGGAGCACGGGCAGCGGCTCTCCGGTCACCACGCCGCGGGCGCCGGTAAACACGTTCCACGTCGATCCGCCCTCTTGCCAAATGGCATCGCATCCGCGGCAGAGTTTGTAGTCGTCCAGCTTGCCGCTGACGTGCGCCTCGCGAATCGCCCGATACGCCGGATTGTTCCAGATGTCCAGCAGCGACTCGTCGGCAAGATTGCCCATAATCTGGTCCTCGCCAAAGTCCGCGCAACACGAGGGAACTTTGCCGTCCCAGTAGATCGCCATCGACTTCCAGAGCCAGTTGCAGGGGTAGTAATTCGGACCGTGCGGACGCGCGGTGTAGAAGTCGGACGAATCCATCTGTCCGGCCCAGCCGTGCGCCCAAAACGTGTCCCACTCGTCCACGGGCAGTCCCTCAAAGCGCTTTCGGAAGTGCCCGGGAATAACCGGCGCGGCGCCCTTCGGAAGGCTTGAGTCCCAAAGCTGTATGACTTGCATCACGAAGTAGGGCTTCGGCCCCGAGCGACGCTTTCTGGCCTCCAGGAGGCGCACCACTCGGTCCAGGGTGCGGTCGAACTGCGCGCCCTTCCGCATGACCTCGTATTGTTCGGGTTCGCCAGAGTCGAAGCTGATCGTCAGCTTGCTTGGTGCGGCGTCCAGCAGCTGCTCGATCTTCTCGTCCCGCAGCAGGGTAGCGTTGGTGTTGATGTGGGCGGCGATCCCGGCGCGTTCGCACACCTCAATCATCTCGTAGATGTCTTTATGCATGAGCGACTCGCCGCGGAAGAACAGGTTGGCTTCCCGCACCGACGGCTGCGCCTCTTCGATGATCTTGCGGAACAGGCCCATGTCCATGAACGGCTTCTGCTTCTTGAGTTCGTCGGCGAGCACGCTCTGCGGACACATGGGACAGCGCAGGTTGCAGGCGCTGGTCGGTTCGATATGGAGCTTGAGCGGCCCGTACGGCAACTCGGTCGTGCCGCGCATCCAGTGATACGCGAAACGACCAAGCGACGGTCGGAGGATCGCGCGGTGCCGCCGGTACTTGACCAGCAGGTCTTTCGCCTGGCTGATCGAATTCACGAGCGGGCGGCTTCCTCGCGGCTCGGTGGGATCGCATCTTCCCACAGCATGTTGGGAATCCCGTCCTCGACTTTGTAGCGATAGCCGCAGACGGTACAGACGAGAAAGTCGCCCTCAATGCGCAGCACGCCGTCATCGCGCGGATGATCGTCGTTTACGCAGCGCAGGATCGCCAGAAAGTCGTCTGGAATGAGCGGCGGCGCGGACCTCGCGTCCGAATCAGCCATTAGTGTCGCCTGCTCCCTTCACTTGGAAGCTAGAGCATCAAATGTAGCGTGTCAAAGCCAATCAACAGCGCAGCGAACGCGCCAATTGCGACAAACCGAAGCGACCGCACTCGGCACCCTGATGGCCAGATGCGGCCGGTCAGGCCAACCCACGCCCCCAGCGCGGCGAACTGAAGCACCAGCAGGAGGCCGCCGACCCAGACAATGAGCATGGGATGGGCAAGGAAGCCCTCGACCAGGCTGAACGACCAGAAGTCC
Organism: Chloroflexota bacterium; assembly: GCA_026707585.1. Taxonomy (GTDB): domain Bacteria; phylum Chloroflexota; class UBA11872; order UBA11872; family UBA11872; genus UBA11872. The sequence goes on from JAPOWQ010000049.1 coordinate 113,767, forward strand.
AGCCCAAGCCCGTTTTCTGGACGCGGTGGAACTGCCTCAATGCCGAATCTGGACCAAGGGGTTCGGCTCAGGGCGTCGGCCAGCCAGTCGGTGCGGTCCGGCGCGAGCAAGTTCATGGCGTCCGCGCGCAGCAGCCAGGCATGCGCCAACAAAGGCGAGAACTGGTACGCATAGAGAACGGCCGCGTAGTCGCCTTCGGGCTGAATGGACGACCAGGGTTGGTAGTCGGCGCCGCCGTAGATCGCGCCCTTGAGGGGAACCGCGTCGGCAACCTGCTGCTGGAACAAGTCCAGGTAGCCCGCGAAGTCCTTCGATACCCCCATGAACTGCACGCCGGCGCTGATTAGCACGACACTGGCCAGCGCCGCGCCCGGCAGCCAGCTACGCGCCCGCGCGGAGACCCATGCAAACAGCGGCGCGCCCGCGATCACCAGCAGCGGCACCACTGGCACCAGGTAGCGCGGTCCCCAGGCGTTGCCGCCGTACCAGACCTGTTTGCGGCTGTAGAGCAAGGCATAGGCAATCGGGATCGCCAGGAATACGAGCGAACGCCAGCCATGTCGTCGTACGAACCACGGCAGCGCGGGCAGCGTGACGAGAAGAATGGGGTTGTACCAGAGCACACCCTTCCCCCAACTCGTGATCAACCCTCCGAGCCCAAGCCCAAATGGCAGTTCCAGCCAGCCGCGCTGCAAGCCGCCGATGAGTTCGTGCACGTACAGGAGGCGGAAATCGAACAGCGTGGCCGCGGCCACCAGTGCCGGAAGCAGCACAACCAGAAACGGGGCCAGGAACAGCAGCACCGGCCGCGCCGATCGCCGCAAGGTCTCGTGCCAGGAGCCACCCGAATGCGCGCCCACGACCAGGCCGGCCATGAGGATCGGCACGGTGATGACGCTAACGTATTTGGTGAGCACCGCCGCGAACGCCGCCAGGCCGGCCAGCGCCGCGAAGCGCAGCCGCCCGGTTGCGCCGTAGACGAGGGAGAGCCACACCGCCGCCAGAAGCAACGTCGTCAGCAACGGTTCGGAGAAATCGAACGTTGCGTAAGGCCAGGCCATCGTGCCAACGGCGTAGATCAGCGCACCGACCATGGCCACGCGCTCGCCATAGTGCAGCCGCCGCAAGATCCGATAGACCAGCACGACACCGACGGCCGTAGCCAGCGCGTTGGCCGTCGCCACCCAGATGCGGCGGAAGAACTCGCGATTCTGACGCTCGGACCAGACTCGCCCGACCCCCGGCCCATCAAGCCACGCCCCGTCAGGTGTACGCAGCGCCAGACCGTCCACGTAAAAGTTCCCGGTGGGCTGCCGGTAGCTGACTCGCGCCGCGGTGAGCTCGCGCGGCGGATCGAATCGCCACGTCGCCCCGTAGTAGTACGCGCGCGCATTACCGATCTGGCGGGCAATCGGTGGGGGTTGCTCATGCTGAATCCTTGTCCGCACATCGCCCCGGTCGTAGGCCCATTCGGCAGTCTCGATGCCAACGCGTATCGGGAGAGCGGTCGTGATTCCGGCGGTGTCGGTGAGATGGAGCCGCGCGATCTCGGTCCCCTGGGTGAATCCGGCGCTCAGTCCGCTATGGGACAGCAGGGCGAGACTGTCGTAGACGCCGGGTTCGATCCTAAGTTCGATCTCGCCAGTCACCCCGGGCCCCGGCGATCCGCCCAATGGCGGGAAGTTCACGAGCAACACGTCGTGCTCACCCAGCGGGATCCGGTCTCGTTGTGGTGCCGCCTCAGCCAAGGGCTCCGCGAACGCAACGAATGGCATGAACACCGTGGGTAGGCCCACGCCCCAGCGGGAAAAGTTTCTGTTTTGGTCCCGCAGATAGGCGTGGCCGCGATCCACCATGACGCTCTTCGCCATCTCGAACGCAAAGGTGCCGTCGGCGCTGTAGCCACCGCCGTTTCGGGCGGCGCCCATGCTTAGCGCGTACAGCGTGAAGGCGAACAGAAACAGCAGAACGGCAGGACGCGTCTGCGCCCAGCGCATCAGGCGCCCCGTGCGCGTCACGCGACGCCCCGACTAGGGGTGCGGCGCGTCATCGACGAACTCGGTCACGAGCGCATTCAACCGCTCGCGGAATGCCGACGTATTGAATCGCTCGCTCGACTCGCGGGCCTGCCGTGCCATCCCCGCACGCAGACTGAAGTCCTGCACCAGGCGGAGAGTCCGCTCGCGCAACTCGACGGTCGAGGACCAGAGAAAGCCGTCGTGGCCATCCCGAACCAACTCTGGTGGCCCGCCTTGATTCAACACCACCGGCACGGCTTCATTGGCCATGGCTTCGACCACGGATATGCCAAAGTGCTCAAACTTGATCGGATTGCGTTCGACGCGCTCACCGTATCCAGCCGCATGCCAGTAGATCTGCGCTTCACCATAAAAGCGCTGCAGGTCCGCAAATGGTGCGTCGATGGCGAATTCAACCGGGTGGCCCGCCGCACGGCGGCGCAATTCGGCCGTGTAGGCAAGGTCAATGTCTCGTCGGCTCTGATGGCCGGCCAAGCGTAGGGTCCAGCCCTGCAGACCATCGCGGCACATTCGTATGAACTGGTCGATCATCACCCCGTGCTTCTTCTCATGCGTGCCGCGAAAGAACCGGCCCACGCTCAGAATCGTTCGCGTCTTGGTCCGGGGCATTGCCCAACTGGTGTCAACCGGCGGGTAGAGCAGCGGTCCGCTGCATCCCCAATACACCTCCATCCACGCGCGGCTGTACTCCGAGATCGGACAGATCATGTCGTAGGTTTCCAGGTGGTCCAATGAATAAAACGCCGGCAGCCCCTCCAGTCGCAGCCCGAGCTCGCGAAACATCCGGCGGAAGAGCACCTCGTAGAGAAAGTGGCGTGGGTGACGCACGCGCACGTCGGTCACAGCCAGGCCGACTTCGCGGTTATCGGCCTCGGCAATTCGATCGGTGGGGTTGAAAGTTGGTGACTCCAGCGTTAATTCAACACGACCATCCCGAACAAAGCGCCGGTCTACGTCAATCCTCCATGCCTCAAAGGCTCCCGGGCGCGGTGCAAAGCAGTGCTCGGCAATCACCGTACCGTTGGATCGACAGCGCACCGGCAGGTCCGCGTCAGGCTGAAAGTTGCCGGCCACGATTTCGATCGGGACGGGCTTAGAACCGCTCGGCACGCGCATCTTGATGCACGCGCGGTCAGTGGCATACCGAAACCAGCCGCGACCAAGTTCCTGTACGTCGTAGAAGCCATCGCTCCATTCCGGCAGTAGTAGTTCCCGCGTCAGGAAGCGACCGATGGCCTGACGCAGTCGCGCCGGCCAGCTGCGATCGATCGGGGATGGAAAGAGCACCAGCATCAGGCTGTGCGGCGCCGCTGACGGCTGATTGGTCATGAACGAGGCGTTGACGAACAGGTCGTACTCACGCGTGACTTCGGCAAAACGGTTCGGGGGCAAGGCCGGAATGACACGGATAGCGATTCCATCGAGGTCAATGTGAAGCGCCTCGGCAAGCTCGTCGCGCCCAATTGGACGGTGGGTGATGAGCTCGGTATCGAATCGCTCGGCCAGAACGCGGGCAGCCATCACGGCGTGCCGCTCGCCGCCGCCCTTCTGATGCAGCCAGCGGTTGTAGACCGCCGCTTTCACGGCATCTCAATGAACGGGCTGAGTTCCCGACCGTCCAGCGGGGCCAGGCGAGCCTCGAGACGCCGACACTGCCATGTTCGCGGCCAGGCCGCCGCCGCGCTCGCGAGCGCCGACAAGCGCGCGACAACCAGACGTGCCGCCTCCGCGTTGCGCATTCCGAGCGCGCGGCGAGCGTCGCCTGACGCGAATTTCACAGCGGCGGCCGCGTGCTGGACCGCCCAGGTCCGCGGCGCGTTCTTGCCAAGCATTCGGAGCTTTCCGAATTCGACATTGTGCACAAACGACGGCGACCATTCGCGGCTGAGAGCGGCATGTTCGTGGCGCACAACCGAGTTGGGTTCGTACCAAAAGCGCCAGCCACGGCGACGGGCGCGCCAGGCGAGGTCAGCATCCTCGTAATACATGAAGATACCGTCGTCCAGATAGCCGAGCGCATCCAGCATTGTGCGACGGTAGAGAACTGCCGCCCCCTTAGGCGCAAAAACCTCGCGAGGCTGGGCAAAGACGGGCGCGTCCCAGGCCGACCAGGGCACACCAGCCAGCAGCTGTGTCCCCCGATCGCGCATTGAGCCATCACCAAGCGGCACTATGCCCGCGCACTCGATGGCCGGCCGCGCAAGGCCAGCCGCCTCTACGGCCTTCAGGTCGAGTTGAACCGTCGTACGACCACTTCCGACCAGCACCTCGCCCAGCAGGCGCTCGCCCGTCTTGACGCTGATGGGCACCCGCGCCCGCCCGTCGCCAGCCGCTAGGTCCAGGCGCAGCGCTGTCGAGGTCCCATCGACTGGTACCGCAAGGTCGGTGTAACCCTCGGTCCAGCGAAACGCATGACCAAACTCGTTCAATTCAACGCCATGAGCGCCGCCGGTCACCTCGGCCGAGCCGGCCCTCGTCTCGGCGCCAAAGAGCTGGACACCCAGCCGTCGCGTGTCAGGCGGCGGCGGTTCGAACGTGGGAACGATCAACCTGACGGGGAGTCGATCATGTTGATGCAGCAGCTTGGCCCCTGCGCCGCCGGCGAGCGGGTCGCCGTTGAGGCGTGTGACGAGGGGCTCCAGCCAGTCCGGCTCGACCTCGGTGTCTGGGTTGAGTAGCCCCAGGTAAGGCTCGCCGGCCGCGCGCAACGCCCGGTTGTTGCCGCGTGCGAAGCCCAGATTGGCTCCGTTTTCGATCAGCTCCACTTCCGGGTAGGCCTGCTCGATTCGCGCCGGCGAGCCATCGCTCGACGCGTTGTCCACCACCGTCACGCGGAGATCCGAATAGCGGCTGGCCAGCAATCGCTCAATGCAGCGCTCGATCCGCCCGGCGCCGTTGTAGTTCAGCACCACAACCCGGACCGGCGGATGGTCGCTGGTCATTCCACCCGAATAGAGCGCACGGCAATGCCCAACGGGCGGGTGTCTGAATCCAGCCCGACCTCGGCCGGCACCAGCGCGTCGTCAACCTCGATCACCAACTCGTGCGTCGTTGGCGCGGTGACCGGGTCTAGCGGAATCACGATGTCCTCGAAGTCCATGCCATGGAGCCTGAAGGTGGCAATGTGGTGCCCATCAACGCTCACGCGGCCCTGGGCCTGGGCGCGACCATGTAGTGGCCGACAGGCCGACAAGACTAGGGCGGCATGGCCAACGTCCTGGCGGAGGTATGCGACGCAGCGCTCGCTGGTCCAGCGCACGCGCGGCGGCCAGTTCTCGGCCGGGAACCAGCCTTCGCCCAGCCACTCGGCGTCGGGCGCGCCCATAGCCAGCTTCTCTGGAGGCGACGTCCAGAACGGGCCGGCCATCTCCGTGAGCATGTCGGGCTGGGCAATCGGTGCCGACGCCGACCGAAGCTCATCTTTGGATGGGGCAACGGCCACCCGCCACTGCGACGGCACCACGGCCACGCCGCGCTGGGTGCCCGTGGCCTTGCCCACGAAGAGCGTGATGGCATCTGGCCACAGGTGGTATGGGTGCAGACGATCGTCGGCGGGCCAGGCGCCCACTGAGAGCTGGTAGCTCCCCGGCCCTAGCGGCAGTGGTCCAAGCGAGCACTCCACGCGCGTGCGTCCCGGCTGCACGCCTATGGGTCCCCGAGTCGCGGCCGTGGAGGTCTCATGCATCAGCAGTCCGTCGCTGCGACGTACCGCACAGCCCACCACAACGTCGTCCAGGTAAGCGTCGGACTCGAGCTCCATCTGCAGGCGCACAACGCCGCCCGGCAGATAGGCGTAACTTTCCAATCCAGTGACCCCGTCGGTCGCTACCGCCGCTTCGATGCGTAACTTGTCGCCGCCGAGGTCGGGCGTCGATTCGCTGGGCCCCGTCGCCACCGCCGCTGCCACGCTCGCCATGTGCTGCAGGTACCGTTGGATCACGTCGCGCGGGTCGCCCAGAGCCCGCGTTTGCCCGCGGTCAATCCACAGCACCCGGTTGCAGAATCGCCGCACCTGGATCGGATCGTGCGACACGAAAACCAGCGTGCGGCCGCGGGCTTTGATTTCAGCCAGCGCCTCATAGCACTTGGCCGTAAACCGCGCGTCCCCGACCGCGAGCACCTCATCGATCAACAGGATGTCAGGATCGACGTTGATGGCGATGGAGAATCCGAGCCGCATAAACATGCCGGACGAGTAGTGGCGAACCGGCGTATCGATGAAGCGTTCCAAGTCCGCGAACGCCACGATGCGGTCGTAGAGTTGCCGCATCTCATTGCGCTCGATGCCGAGAAACGAACCGTTCAGGAAGATGTTCTCGCGACCCGTCAGGTCCGGGTGCATCCCGGCGCCCAACTCAAGCAGGCCGAAGACCTTGCCTCTCGTCTGGACATCGCCCGCCGTCGGCTCGATCGTGCGCGCCAACAGCTTCAGAATCGTGGTCTTGCCAGACCCGTTGGGACCGATGATTCCAAGGGTCTCGCCTTCCTCGACCTGCAGGTCCACACCGTCGAGCGCCCAAAACTCTTCGTGCTCGATCCGTCGGCGGCCGAGCAGCGCCAACGCCATGCCCTGCCACGTGCGCGCGGCCTCGTGCCGGATCCTAAAGCGCTTGCGGACCCCACGAAGTTCAATGGCGGCAGGCATTTAGGCCCCGATCTCCCAGTGTCGACCTAGACTAGCCAAGCGCCGAGAGTGATCGGCCTGCGACCATCCACAGACCGAGGGGAACGGACGATGAAGCTGAGTTTCGAAACGAAGGAGATCGGAGCCCAGCCCATGCTGGCCATACGTGCGACGAGCACGATGGACAAGCTCGAAGAGCTGATGGGGTCCCTGTTCGGCGAGGTCTACGGATGCATCCAGGAGAGTGGCGCGCAGCCTGTTGGAATGCCGTTTTCCCGCTACCACTCGATGGACGGCGCCACAGTTGACCTCGAGTGCGGGATGCCCGTGGCTTCGCCAATGGATGGGAAGGGCCGCGTTGAGGCTGGAGAACTGCCGGCCGGAACCGTTGCCACCGTTACCCATCTGGGCCCCTACAACAATCTCCCGCAGTCGTGGTCCGCGCTGACGGAGTGGATGGGTTCGCAGGGACTCGAACCGGCGGGGGCGCCCTGGGAGGTCTATGTCACCGATCCTGGCGCGGAACCCGACCAATCGAAATGGCGCACGGACATCTTTTTTCCCGTGCGCTGAGCCGCACCCGGCACAGACGGCGCGCTTCCGGCGTGCCCAAAAAACCGGGCGTGCCTAACGCAGCGTCGCTGCGGCTGATTGCACCCGAGTCCGGGCCTCAAGGGGCCGCGGTCGGACATACGCGCTAGAGCTCTTCCGCGAAGCGGCTGGCCAGCCGCCGGAACATCCACCACCCAACGCTCAATAGCGCAAGGGCAGTCACGATCGTCACCAGCGTGTGCCGAATCGGCGGGAATCCCCACATGAACGCATAGCGATAGTCCGTCACGAGCGTGGCCATTGGATTGAGCATGAACACCCACCGGTGAATGTCCAGCCCGAGGACCGTCTGATTCGGGACGATGGACATGGCGTAGAAGATGGGGGTCAGGAAAAACCAGGCCAGCAACCCCACCTCAACAATGTGCTCGGTGTCGCGGAAGAAGACATTCACCGTCGCGAGCACAAGCCCGAGCCCCAGAACGAATACCAGGTGCAGCAGCATGACCAGGGGCACGGCCAGCATGGTCCTGGTGACCCCAACGCCGAATGGCAACGCGACCAGCCAGAAGACCACGTACGCCAGCACGAAGTTGATGAAGCTGGCCAGCACGGCGCTCAGCGGCAGGAGTTCGCGCGGAAAGTAGACCTTCTTTATCAGCAAAGCGTTTGACGTGACGCTGCGCATCGCCGTCGTCAGCGCGTGCTGCGTGAACAGCCAGGGAACCAGCGCGCTCAGCAGGAAAAACGGATATCGCTCGATCGGGTCCGACTTGGCCAGGACCTGGAAAACAAGCGTAAAGACACCCATCATCAACAGCGGGTTGAGCAAGGCCCAGGCAAACCCAAGGACCGATCCGCGATACCGAACTTTCAAGTCGCGCACCACCAGGTTTCGCAGCAGGTCGGCGTACTCGTTCAGTTCGCGGGCGGCGGCTAGAACCCGTCGGGCCGGGGCGAGTCGCCCCTTCGCAGCAATGGCGGCCATAAAAAAGCCCCCTCGACACAGGGGCCAACGATTCTAACGCAGTTCGTGGTCCATCCGGCCCGATTCGGCACCGTGCTACCCTACGGAGTCCGACAGGCGTTGGAGCCTGCGCAGCGCATGGAAATCACGTGGATCGGGGGCAGTTGCTTTCGATTCCGCGGACGCGACGGAGCGCTCGTCACCGACCCGCAGACGTCCGGCCGAGTTCGCCGTTCCACGTTTCCCAAGGCTGATCTGGTCGCCATCACCCACCCCGACGTCCCCCCTGGCGCCGAGAGCCTCGTGCTCCCGAACCACAAGAGCCGCGATCCATACGTCGCCGACGGACCCGGCGAATACGACGTGTCCGGCGTCTACCTGCATGGGATCGCGAGTCCCCGCGCACCCAGCAGACGCCCGGGCCACACCGTCTACGCCCTGGACATTGACCGTATCACCGTGGCGTTGATCCCCAGCCTTGCCGGCGAACTGACCAATGAAATGCTTGAGGAACTCGGGACGGCCCAGGTCTTGGTGGTCAATGCCGATGACGGTGCAGAACGCGTCGTAAACCTGGTCAACCGCATTGAACCCAACCTCGCGGTCCCCTTCGGCCGGTCGTCCAACGGTCGCCATTCCTGGCTCCACGCCGCCAGGGCGCTAAGCGAAGCCGAGCCCACGCCCGAAACGTCCGTCAATGTCTCGCTTTCGAACCTCCCCGAACCCGTCGCGACCCGCGTGCTGGCCCCGCGTGCCGCCTGATGACTTTCCTTCCCAACCACAGCCGGAGCCGCCCAATGACACGTATTCACGCTCCATGACCGGCGGTACGGCGCGCAAGTTCATCTTCGTCACCGGCGGTGTGCTCAGCGGCGTTGGCAAGGGCGTCAGCGTCGCCAGCATCGGGCGCCTGCTCAAGAGCCGCTCGCTCAAGGTTTCCGTCATGAAGCTGGATCCGTATATCAATGTGGATCCCGGCACCATGAGCCCCCTCCAGCACGGCGAGGTCTTCGTAACCGTGGACGGCGCCGAGACCGACCTGGACCTTGGCCACTATGAGCGCTTCATCGATGAGAACCTTCGCGCGGTCAGCAACCTGACCACCGGCGGCGTCTACGACCGGGTAATCAGCCGCGAGCGGCGCGGCGACTTTCTCGGCGGAACCATCCAGGTCATTCCGCATATCACCGACGAGATCAAGGCGCGGATTCATGACGTAGGCAAGACCCACAACGCGGACGTCGTGATTGTGGAAGTCGGCGGCACCGTCGGCGACATCGAAAACATCCCCTTTGTCGAGGCGCTTCGCCAGATGCGCCGCGAAGTCGGCAGCGAAAACGTGCTCTATGTTCATGTCACGTTGGTTCCCCGGATCGGCGCGACCGGGGAACTCAAGACCAAGCCCACGCAACACAGCGTTACCCAGTTGCGCGGGCTGGGCATTCACCCCGACGTGGTGATTTGCCGCTCCGACGCCCCTCTCAACCTCGAACTTCGCGAGAAGATCGCCCTGTTCGCAGACATTGATGCACGCGCGGTGATATCCAACGTCGACGTGGACACCATTTACGAGGTACCCCTCGCTCTTGAGGCCGCGGGTCTTGGAACCTTTATCGCCGAGCGTCTGCACCTGCCCGGTATCCGGCCCGACCTCGATGAATGGCGCGGTATTGTCGCGGCCCTGCGCGAGCCGCGACCACAGCTCGAAGTGGCCATCGTCGGCAAGTACGTCTCGCTTGCGGACTCGTACCTGAGTGTGATTGAAGCTGTTCGGCACTCGGGCATAGCGCTCGGGATCGACCCCGTGATTCGCTGGGTCGACTCTGAAGACCTGGAAGACCGCGACCCCGCCGACCTGCTGGACGGCACGGCCGCTGTCATCGTTCCCGGCGGATTTGGTCCACGCGGCATTGAAGGCAAAATCCAGGCCGCCCACTACGCCCGGGTCAACAAGGTGCCCTATCTTGGCCTGTGTCTTGGAATGCAGATCGCTGTCATTGAGTTCGCACGTAAGGTCCTCGGTACGGACGACTGCGACAGCATCGAGTTCAATCCCGACACGCGACACCCGGTCATTCATCCCATGCCCGAGTACTACGATGTGTCTGAAATGGGCGGTTCTATGCGGCTGGGACTCTGGCCGTGCGAACTCGTGGAAGGCACGCTGGCACGCGCAGCCTACGACCAGACCTCAATCAAGGAACGCCACCGACACCGCATGGAATTCAATAACAAGTACCGTCGGCTGCTGCGCGCCGAGGGCATGACATTCAGCGGGCTTTCGCCGGACAGCCAATTGGTTGAAATCATCGAATTCGAGGGACACCCTTGGTACGTGGGCTGCCAGTTCCATCCTGAGTTCGCCTCCCGACCCAATCGCCCGCACCCGCTCTTTACCGGCTTGCTGCGCGCCGCCATGCGTCACGCCGAAGGCCGCCACGCGATTCCCCTGCTGGAATTCAGACCCGAAACCGTCACCTAACGGCCCCAAACCCAGAAATGCAGAGACCCATGCGATTCCACGCTGTCACGCCGCCCCGCAGGTGGCTGTCATGAGCACCGTCGCCGTCCTTGGCGCCCAGTGGGGCGACGAAGGCAAGGGCAAGGTAGTTGACCGATTCGCCCAACACGCGGAAATGGTCATCCGCTTCCAGGGCGGTAACAATGCCGGGCACACCGTCATCAACGATCAGGGCGCCTTCGCGCTTCATCTGGCGCCCTCCGGGATCTTCAACCCCGATGTCACGAACATCCTGGGGCCCGGAACCGTCATCAACCCGGCGGCCCTGCTGGAAGAACTGCACGAGCTTCGTACTCGAGCCAATCTCTCCTTTGACAGCTTCTGGATCGCTGAGCGCGCCCACGCCGTGATGCCCTATCACGTGGCCCTCGATGCCGCCGAAGAAGCCCAGCGCGGCGATCTGGCCCAGGGCACCACCCTCCGCGGCATCGGTCCGACCTACGCCGACAAGGCCGCCCGCTCTGGCGTTCGGATGGGCGACCTGCTCGATGCCGACTACCTGCATGAGTGGCTGCCGGCAATCCTGGAGCCTAAGAACCGGCTCTTGGAGAACGGTTACGGCGTGGCGCCGCAGGATCCGCAGGCGCTGATCGACCAGGCCCTCGAGTGGGGTGACGCCCTCGCACCGCATATCGTCGATACCCTGCCGATCGTGGGCGAGGCCTTGGCCGACGACCGCCGCATCCTGCTTGAAGGCCAGCTCGGCGTCATGCGCGATCTGGACTGGGGCCACTACCCCTACGTCACCTCGTCCAGTCCCTCCGCCGGCGGGGCCTGCGTCGGCGCCGGCATCCCGCCACGCGAACTTGACCAGGTGTGGGGCGTCGCCAAGGCGTTCAGCTCGTCGGTCGGCGAAGGACCCTTCCCTACCGAGCTCCTGGACGCGACGGGGGACCACCTGCGGGAAGTCGCCGGCGGGGAGTACGGCGCCTCCACCGGCCGCCCCCGACGTTGCGGCTGGTTCGACGCCGTGGCCGTGCGCACCGCAGCCGCACTCAGCGGTATCGACTGCCTGGCGCTCACCAAGATCGACGCCCTTGATGGTCTGGAGCGCATCAGGGTGGCTGTGGCCTACGAACTGGACGGCAAGCGCACCGACCTGGCGCCCGACACTCGCAAGTTCGACCGCGCCCGTCCAATCTACGAGGAGTTCCCCGGCTGGCTGACCTCCACCGAAGGCGTCAGCGACCTCGACGACCTGCCGCCTAACGCCCGCAGCTACATCGAAGCCATCAGCCAGATCACCGGTATTCCCATCGGCCTGATCGGCACCGGCCGCCACCGCGACGCCGCCATCATCCTCAAGGACCCATTCGCGACGACCTAGGCCGGCCTCCGACGTTCGGTACGCTGGCGGCCAACAACTCGCCCGGCGGAGACGAACCTATGGCCGCGGTATCCGAGGGCGTGCAAGCGCCTGATTTTCAACTGTCGTCCACGCAAGACGAACCATTCTCGCTACTCGCTCGGCGAGGTCGCGCCAACCTGGTCCTCTTGTTCCTCGACAACGCATCTGGTGGCACTGACACCGAAGTCGCCTCCTCGTTTCGCGATGCCAGCGACATTTTTCGCTCGGTACGGAGCACGGTCATCGGGATCGCCAAGGCTGAACTGGCTGAACTCAAGGAATTTCAGGCGGCGAATTCTCTGGCCTTTGAGCTCCTGAGCGACGACGGATCCGTGGCCGCGGATTATGGCGTTCGTGTGCGGCAAGGCTTCGGCCCGTTCTCGCGTGAGCGCTTTCGCCGCAGCACATTCCTGGTGGATCGCACCGGTGTCGTCCGCCGCATCTTCCGCGACGTGGATGCGAGGGAGCACGTCAACGAAGTCCTCGCCGCACTCGACGAGGGTCTCTAGGCCACTCTCGCCGCGCGGTAGCGGCGTCTAACGCAAGCCCTGGCGGCAGCCATTCGCTATAATCTCGCCAGCCTTTAATCCAGTCCAGCGAGGCGGAAAGGCTGCATCCTGCGGCGTGCCGCGACTGGCGGACTAAGGGCCTTCCGGGCCCTTTCTTTTTTGCCCGGTACGCCATGGGAGGCAACGTGGCGGCGAACGGTGGCGCCGGCCGCTTGGTCATGTCGGCTGACGACTTGCGTCGGACGCTGACCCGCATCGCGCACGAAATCGTCGAGCGCAACCGCGGCGCCACCAACCTCGTGTTCGTGGGCGTCCCGCGCCCTGGACCAATCCTGGCCCGGCGTCTCGCCGAAGCCGTGGCAACGTTCGAAGAAGTGAACGTGCCCACCGGCGCCGTCGATATTTCGCTCTACCGCGACGACCTCGTCAGCCGGGCCACCACGCCGGCCATGCACCCAACCGACATCCCAGTGGACGTCACCAACCGCGACGTCGTCCTCGTGGACGACGTCCTCCACACTGGTCGCTCCGCCCGCGCCGCGCTGGACGCGCTCACTGACTTTGGGCGACCGAGCAGCATTCAACTGGCCGTTGTCGTGGACCGTGGACACCGCGAACTGCCCATTCGCGCCGACTACGCCGGTAAAAACATCCCCACCGCTCTCTACGAGAACGTGGAAGTCCGGTTAGAGGAATTGGACGGCGAAGACTCGGTGCGGGTCGTTGCCAGGCCGGAGGTTGCCAATGCCGCTGCATCGTAGGCACCTGATCGACGTTGCCGACTTTTCGCGCGATGAGTTCGATACGGTCCTTGACACCGCCGTATCCATGCGCCAAGTGCTTGACCGGCCCATCCGACGCGTTCCAACCCTGCGCGGCAAGTCGATTGTCAACATGTTCTTCGAGCCCAGCACGCGCACCCGCGTGTCGTTCGAGCTGGCCGGCAAGTCATTGAGCGCGGACGTCGTCAACGTCGCCGCTTCCGGCAGCAGCGTGGAGAAGGGCGAATCGCTGGTCGACACATTCCACACCATCCAGGCGCTCGGTGCCGACATGGTCATCATTCGTCATGCTTGCGCGGGCGTGCCGGACCTGGCCGCCCGCCATCTGGACTGCGGCGTGGTCAACGCCGGCGACGGCCTGCGCGGCCACCCCAGCCAGGCGCTGCTGGACCTCTTTACCGTGCGCGAGCACGCCGGCGACCTGGAAGGGCTGAAAATGGTCATCGTGGGCGACATGCTTCACAGCCGGGTCGCCCGCTCCGACATCTGGGCCTTCGCCCGCATGGGCGCACACGTCTATCTCAGCGGCCCACCCACCGTGCTGCCGCCCGACTTTGGCAACCTGCTCAACGGCGACGGCATGGTGCGCGTGGAATACGACCTGGATCGCGCCATCGAGGGTGCCGACGTGGTCATGGCCCTGCGCATCCAGAAGGAACGCATGGCCGGCGGCTTGCTGCCCGATCTGCGCGAGTACGCTCGGCGCTGGGGAATCAACCCCGCCCGCCTCCGCCGCGCTGACCGGCAGGTCCTGCTCATGCACCCCGGACCCATGAATCAGGGCATCGAAATCTCGTCCGACGTCGCCTATGGCGAGCAGTCGGTGATTACCGAACAGGTCACCAACGGGGTGGCGGTCCGCATGGCCATCCTCTATCTCCTGCTGACGGGAGCGCACTGATGAGCCCCTATTCCGCCGCACCGCCGCGCGAGATTCTTGCCGGCGTCTACCAGTGGACCGTCGCGTGGCATCGCTACACCCTGGAGTCTTACCTCGTCGACACGGACGACGGCGTAATCGCCATCGATCCGCAGGACCTGTCGCCCACCGCCCTCCAGGGCGTCCTGTCGCGGGTTCGTCACGTCGTTCTCACCAACCATTTCCACGAGCGGGCCGCCGCGATCTGGCGGCACCGATTCGACGCCCCGGTCTGGGCGCCCAGCGGCGACGTGGGCGACCTGGAGACGCTGACCCCCGATCACGTCTACTCGGCCGAGACCGAGCTGCCCGGTGGCCTGCAAGCGATCGGGCTGGGCGGCATCAGTGCCGGCGAACATGCGCTCTTTACCAGCGAGAACCGCGGCGTGCTCTTCGTCGGCGATGCGCTCGGAACCACCAGCTACTGGACGCACGGCGAGGGTGAGCTCGGCGCACATCCGCGCATGCGCCCGCCGGCGCCGCTACAAAAGCTTCTCGACCTCGACTTCACCAGCATCGCCGTCGGCCACGGCGAACCGATCCTCGACCAGGCCAAGGTCGCCCTGGCCGCCTACTTGGAGTCCGCCGGTGGCCGCTGACGGGCCTCTAGTCATTCGCGGTGGACGCGTAATCGACCAGTCGCAGCGCCTCGACCGAGTGGCTGATGTAGTGATCGAAGACGGCCATGTGGCCGCCATCGATCCCCCCGACGGCCAGCTCCCGCTAGGCGATCCGACCGTGGTCGATGCGCGTGGTTTGGTTGTCGCGCCCGGCTTCGTCGACATCCACGCCCACCTCCGCGTGCCCGGGTTCGAGTACAAGGAGGATCTGGCCAGCGGAACTCGTGCGGCCGCGGCCGGCGGCTTCACCACCGTCTGCGCCATGCCCAACACCAATCCGGTCATCGACTCGCGCAGTGTCGTCGAGTACGTCCTTGAGCAGGCCGCGGCCGATGCGGTCGTCCGCGTCCACGTCCTGGCCGCCATCAGCATTGGCCAGGCGGGCGAGCAGTTGGTGGAAATGGGTGACTTGAGCGACGCCGGGGCCATCGGCTTCACGGACGACGGAATCCCGGTCGCGAGCTCCAAGCTCATGCGTCATGCCCTGGAATACGCCGCGCAACTGGGGCGACCTATCAGCAACCATGCCGAGGACCGCGCGCTGACCGCCGGCACCGCCATGCACGAAGGCCGAACGTCCATGCGACTCGGTCTTCCCGGCACCCCACGCCAGGCCGAGGAAATCATGCTGGCGCGCGATCTGCTCCTCGCCGAACTGACTGGTGGGCGCTACCACTGCATCCACGTCACCTCGGGCGGCTCGGTCGATTTCATCCGTCGCGCCAAGGACCGAGGCGCCAACGTCACCGCCGAAGTATCGCCGCACCATCTGACGCTCACTGACGACCTGGTGGCTGGTCGCACCGAGCCCGTGAGCGCCGCGCTGCCCCCCTACGACGCCAACACCAAGGTCGCGCCGCCGCTTCGCGAACAACGTGACTGCGACGCGCTGCTTGAGGCGCTCCGCGACGGAACGATCGACTGCATCGCAACCGACCACGCCCCACACGCCCTGCACGACAAGGACCTGGAATTCGCTAACGCCGCCGTGGGCTTTACCGGTCTGGAGACTGCCTTGCCGCTGGTTCTGACCCTGGTCCACGACGGCCGCCTTGACCTGGGTGAAGCCGTGCGCTGCCTCACCATCGAACCGGCTCGCTGCTACGACCTCCCCGGCGGAACGCTTCAGCCCGGCCAGCCAGCCGACGTCACGATCTTCGATCCAGGCGAGGAGTTTGTCGTCGAACCGTCGCGTCTGCTCTCAAAAGGCAAGAACACGCCGCTCGCCGGCTTGCCGATGCAGGGAGTGGTGCATCACACATTCGTGGACGGCGTGCAGGTCTTCAACCGCGCGTCACTGGAGCCGGTAGGCGCGCGTGCCGGCTAGCGACTACGCCGTCCTCGCGCTCGAGACCGGCGACACGTTCTTCGGCTTCGCCTTCGGCGCGGAGGCGCCCGGCGCTGGCGAAGTCGTCTTCAACACCAGCATGACCGGCTACCAGGAAATCTCC
The DNA here is from genome assembly GCA_026707585.1 of Chloroflexota bacterium. Taxonomy (GTDB): domain Bacteria; phylum Chloroflexota; class UBA11872; order UBA11872; family UBA11872; genus UBA11872. The sequence goes on from JAPOWQ010000049.1 coordinate 130,099, forward strand.
ACCGACGCCTCGTACCGCGGACAAATCGTCGTCATGACCTATCCGCTCATCGACAACTACGGGGTCAACCCCGACGACGTGGAGTCTCGCCGCCCCTGGATTTCCGGGTTAGCCGTTCGCGAACTGGCCCCCACCCACAGTAACTGGCGCCAGCAGAGCGACATGCACGCATTCCTGGCCCGGCATGGAATCCCGGGCATCCAGGGCATTGATACCCGCGCCCTCACGCGCACGCTGCGAATCAAGGGCCACAAACGCGGCGTGCTGCGTCGCGCCCCGGCGAGCGTCGCCAATGGAATGGACCCCTTTACCTGGATCCGTGGCCGGGCGCCCACCGCCAGGGCCTGGGCGGCCGAGCGGGTACAGGCGGCCAAGTGCGTGCTCCCCTACAGCGAGCAGCGCTACGTGGCGGAGGTCACCACCCCCGACCGCCAGGTGGCTGGCCCCGTGCGCTGGGCGCCCTGGCCCACGCCGCCGCAACGAGCCGGCTCACCACGCATCGCCCTGCTGGACGTTGGAGTCAAGACCAACATCGTGCGCTCGCTCGTCAGCCGCGGCTGCCATGTGGATGTGCTGCCATACGGGGCCAGCGCGCACGATGTGGAGGCCATCGAACCCGACGGCGTCGTCGTCTGCAACGGACCCGGCGACCCTGAGCAGGCCGATCGGGCCATAGAGACAGTCCGCGACCTGATCGGCCGCCTACCGCTGATGGGCGTCTGCCTGGGCCACCAGATTCTCGGCCTGGCAATCGGAGCCACCACCAGCCGCCTGCCCTACGGCCACCGCGGCGCCAACCAGCCCATCAAGGATCTGGATACGGGCCGCGCCCACATCACCTCACAGAATCACGGATTCCAGGTGGACGCCGCCTCGATTCCTCCGAGCAGCGGCTTCCGGGTCAGTCACGTCAACCTCAACGACGGGTCGGTCGAAGGCCTGGCGCACGACTCCCTCCCGGTCTTCTCGGTCCAATACCACCCGGAGGCCAGTCCCGGCCCACAGGACAACCAGTACCTCTTCGACCGCTTCCTCGACCTCGTCGACGACAACCGCCGTTCATGAAGCGGCCCAATCTATTCGCCCCGCCCCATGTCTGACCTCTCGTCGGTTCTCATCGTTGGTTCCGGGCCCATCGTCATTGGTCAGGCCGCCGAGTTTGACTACGCCGGCACGCAGGCCTGCAAGGCCATGCGGGAGGAGGGCGTCCGCTCGATCCTGATCAATTCAAACCCGGCCACGATCATGACCGACGAGGACATCGCCGACCGCGTCTACATCGAGCCGCTGACCGTTCCTCTCATCGAGCGTGTGATTGCCCGCGAACGTCCCGATGGCCTGCTGGCCTCAATGGGCGGCCAGACGGGACTCAACCTGGCCGTGGATCTGGCTGACGCCGGAATCCTCGAAAAATACGGCGTGCGTGTCTTGGGCACGCCGATCGAAGCCGTCCGCGACGGCGAGGACCGCGAACGATTCCGCGCCCTGATGCAGCGCATCGGCGAACCCGTGCCGCAGAGCCGCACGGTCACTTCCTTGCCCGAGGCCTGGGAATTCGCCCAAACCTGCGGCTTCCCGCTCATCATCCGCCCCGCTTACACCCTCGGCGGCAGCGGCGGTGGCGTGGCCTACCACGAGGACGAGTTCGAGGCCGTGGTCTCCCTCGGCTTGCAAACCAGTCCCATCCGGCAGGTGCTTATCGAGCGCTCGCTGATCGGCTGGAAGGAAGTCGAATACGAAGTGATGCGCGATGGCGCCGACAACTGCATCACCGTCTGCAACATGGAGAACTTCGATCCGATGGGCGTCCACACCGGCGACTCCATCGTCTTTGCGCCGTCACAGACACTGAGCGACAAGGAGTACCAGATGCTCCGCAGTGCGTCGCTCAAGATCATCCGCGCCCTGGGCGTCGAGGGCGGCTGCAACATTCAGTTCGGCCTGGACCCGGACTCATTCGACTACTTCGTAATCGAGGTCAATCCGCGGGTCAGCCGCTCGTCCGCCCTCGCCTCCAAGGCCACTGGATATCCCATCGCCCGTATCGCCGCCAAGATCGCGCTGGGCCGCCGGCTGGACGACCTTCGCAACCCCATCACCCAGACCACGTCGGCGGCGTTCGAGCCGGCCCTGGACTACGTCGTGACCAAGATCCCCCGCTGGCCGTTCGACAAGTTTGCGCGCGCGGACCGAAGGCTGGGCACGCAGATGAAAGCCACCGGCGAGGTCATGGCCATTGAGCGCACCCTCGAAGCCTCCCTCAACAAGGCTGTCCGCGGCATGGAAAACGGCGGACGCACGTTGCTTTGGGAAGACCCCGAGTGGGCATCCAACGATGCCGCCATCTGGTGGCGCATCGAGCACGCGCACGACGAGCGGCTCTGGGCCGTCATGGCCGCCCTGCGGCGCGGCGCAACCCCTGACGAAATCAACCGCCGATCCGGTATCGACCGCTTCTTCCTCGACAAGCTCGCCAACATTCTGGCCACCGAGCGCCGCCTGCTGGCCGAGCCGCTGACGCCTGACCTGGTCTGGCTCGCCAAGCGCCAGGGATTCTCCGACGCCATGATCGCCTCGCTCGGCGACACGCTGCCCGAGCGGGTTCTTGAGCTGCGAGAAACCGCCGGCATGCGTCCCACCTACAAGATGGTTGACACCTGCGCGGCCGAGTTCGACGCGGCGACGCCCTACTTCTGGAGCACCTACGAAGCCGAGAACGAGGCCCTGGTCGGCGGCGAGCCGGCCGCCGTCGTGCTTGGCAGCGGTCCGATTCGAATCGGACAGGGCATCGAGTTCGACTATTGCTCCGTGCACTCCGCGTGGGCGTTGGAGGATGCCGGACGTGAAAGCGTGCTCATCAACTCCAATCCGGAAACGGTAAGCACCGACTTCGACACATCCACTCGCTTGTACTTCGAAGCCCTGGACGAGGAGAGCGTCGCCGAGGTGCTCCGTAACGAGGCTTCGAAAGGCTCGGCCCCGCCCATCGTGACCCAATTCGGCGGACAGACGGCCATCAATCTGGCCGGTCCGCTCTACAACGCTGGATTCCGCATCGCTGGGAGCGGGGTCGCCGCCATCGACGAGGCTGAGAACCGCGACAAGTTCGACCGCTTCCTGGAACGTCTCGGCATCCTGCGTCCACCTGGTGCTGCCGTCACCCGCATTCGCGACGCCCTGGATGTCGCCGACGGCCTCGGCTACCCGGTCGTGGCGCGCCCGTCGTACGTCCTTGGCGGCCGCGCCATGCAGGTCGTGGACGACCGCGCGGAGCTCGAGAGCTATGTCGAGAAAGTCACCCAGCCGTCACCTGAACACCCCGTCCTCATCGACAAGTACCTGCAGGGGCGCGAGGTCGAAGTAGATGCGATCTGTGACGGCCGTGACTCCCTCATCCCCGGCATCATGGAACACATCGAACGTGCCGGCGTGCACTCCGGCGACAGCTTCGCCGTGTACCCGCCGGTCAGCGTTACCCCTGATGAGGAGGCCGTACTCCTCGACTACACCCAGCGCATCTGCGCTGGCCTCCGCGTGCGCGGCCTGGTCAACATCCAGTACGTGCTCTTCGAGGGCCAGGTCTACGTGCTTGAGGTAAACCCGCGCGCCAGCCGCACCGTCCCCTTCCTCAGCAAGGCCACCGGCGTCCCGATGGTCAATCTGGCCACCCGCGTGATGTTTGACGCGACCCTCGCCGACCTCGGCTACCAGCCTGGCCTGGTGCCGTCGCGTCCCTTGTTCGCCGTCAAGGCGCCGGTGTTCTCCACGGGCAAGCTGTCCGGCGTCGACACATACCTCGGCCCCGAGATGAAGTCCACCGGCGAGGTCATGGGCGTGGACGCCACGTTCCCCGCCGCCCTCCACAAGGCCATGATCGCGTCCGGCATCGACGTGCCGGCCAGCGGCGACCTGCTGGTCTCGATCGCCGACCGAGACAAGGCCGAAGCCGCCCCCATCGTCGTCGAATTCGCCGACCTAGGCTTCGGCCTGCTGGCCACCGACGGCACCGCCGACTACATCGAAACCCACCTGCACCTGCCCGTGCGACGCGTAGGCAAGATGCGCAGTGGCAGTCCCAATGTTGAGGACTTCATCCGAGAAGGCAGTGCGGCATTGGTGATCAACACTCTCACCGGACGCCGCGAGGCCATCCAGGACGGCCACTACATGCGCCGTGCCGCCGCCGAGACCCGAACCCCCTGCCTGACCTCCCTGGACACTGCGCGGGCGCTCGCCGACGCCTTGCGCCGGGCCCGCGGCGAGTTCGACGTGCGGACGATCGACGAATACCGCATGTCCCCCGCATGACGCGGCGGATCGAGTCCGCCCGCGTCCTGCGCAACACGCGTATCACCGAACGGCTCTGGTGGTGCGAATACAAAGCGCCCCTCATCGCCGCCAGCGCCCGCCCCGGCCAGTTCGCGCACGTCCTTTGCAGTGCCCCCGATCAGCTCGACCCGCTCCTACGTCGGCCGCTCAGCTTCAGCCGCATCGAACCCGACCGCGGACGCGTCGCCTTCCTGATCGACATCGTCGGCCGCGGCACGGCCTGGCTGGTGGATCAGCCAGTCGGGACCGAGATCGACATGCTGGGACCTCTGGGCGGGAGCTTTACCTTTCAGCCCGAGGGCGGACAGGCGCTCATGGTCGGCGGCGGCATCGGCCTGGCCCCCCTCATCGCGCTCACCGATCTCGCCCCGGCTCAAGGAGTGCAGGTGCGCTTGCTGGCCGGCGGACGCGACGCCCACCAGCTAACCCCGCCCGAATGGCTCCACGCCAACGTCGAGTATCACTTCGCCACCGATGACGGCGCCCTCGGCCATCACGGCTTCGTCACTGACTTGGTCCCGGACCACTTCGCCTGGTGCGACCAGGTATTTGTCTGCGGTCCAACGCCCATGATGCGCGCCATGGCCGAACTCACCGACGAGCTAGCGGCTACCCACGGCCCACGCCCCGCCTTCACCTCGCTTGAGGCCCGCATGGGCTGCGCCATGGGCGTCTGCTACTCCTGCGTCGTCCAAACCACCACCGGTCCCCAACGCGTCTGCCACGATGGCCCAGTCTTTCCCCAGTCTGCCCTCACCTGGACCTGGGATCATGTCCCCACGACACAACCCAACGTTCTTAGCTGCGGGTGAGTGAGTTGCTGCCTCCACCTCCGTTATTTCTGTTTCCGCTGTAGCTCGCAGACGCAGGCCACACCGGGACCAAATCTCACCTATCGAACGGAATCGTCCACTTCCGAACGAACTCTCACGCTGCTACGTACGATTTATCTTCCGTGCGACGCAAATTAGCACTGACCGTCTTCGACGGGAATCTTGACGCTCGCCTAAGTCGCTGGCCGAGTTTCAAGACGAAACTCACACAAAAGACTCGCGGCGGGCGCTGCGATGGTGAGACTTCAAAGCCCATTGCGGCGCACGCGCACCGGTAGCGTTGAGAGTTGCACGGACGTCGACAGCACGTCCAGTCGCTGAGTCCTCGGTGCGCAATGTGCGGCAATCGGGCTTCATATGACTCGTTTGGATGTGTTGACTCGGATACGCGCAGCAAGTGAAGGCTCGCGGTTGCCCACGACGTTCGACAGTTAGCGCCATTGTCGCAAACGTGATGTCTCAGTTGCACTTCACATAGTGATGTAGCAAACTAATGCGGTGTACAAGCCTTCGCGTCGTCAGTAGGAGGACGATTGATGAAGCTTAAGGAAGTCGTGTCAGGTAGCGAATGGGCAAGCCGCCCGCAGCGCATGCGGCGCGTAAGCCCGGAAATCAGGGAAATCGTTCGCGCAGCCGGACGCAGCAAGGCCGGCGAGTGGACGGTCGTCAGCCTGACCGATGACGAAAAGAAGCGGCAGCCAACGCTGCGCGGCCGGATTCAGGCGGCCGCTGTTCAGGCTGGATTCAAAGTGAAGTTTGAAATGCGCAACGGCGATCTGGGAGTCCAGAAGGAAGGCTAGTCGCCTGAGCTGGACGGAAAGGCCGCGCCCATGGCGCGGCCTTTCGCTTTAGGCTCGAATAATCGATGGAACGCTTCAGGCATCTCGCCAGAGTTTTCCCATGGCCCGCACGCGTGCAAGCCGCGACTCGTCAAACGCGGGCAATTCAAAACCGAGCGGCTGCGGCGGTCCGTCGATGCCGAGAGATGCCTGCACGTCAGGCCTCGTGTAGTACGCGTTGTAGGTCTGCTTCACAAGCTCGGAAAACGCCTCCGGATCGTCGTTCTCTACCTGTCGAAGTATGCCCACCCGCCCCTCGGAGTCGAGTTCCGCGAACGGTGTCTCGCCGGCGGCGGCTTCGACAGCACGCAACGCGGTAAGCACGGGGCGACGCAACAGTGGTCGCTCGGCAAGGTAGGCGTCAACCGTCAAAGCCGCGCCCAGCGTCCCGGCCGCCGACAGGTCGCCGTGTGCCGGCACCAGTTCATCCTGAACCAGCGTGAGCAGCGCAAGTTCCTCCGGCGTAAGAATGCGCGCCGTCATGCCGCCGCCTCTCGATAGTTTCGGCCCAGCCAGTCGGCGCATCGCAGTGCGACAGCTTGAATGGTGCTCGTCGGATTTACGGCGGCGGACGTCGTAAACGTACTGCCGTCGATAACGAACAGGTTCGAGCATTCGTGCGCCTGGCCCCAACCATTGATCACCGAACGTTCCGGATCGTCGCCCATGCGGCAGGTTCCCATCAGGTGCCAGCCGGACTCCTGTACCAGTGGGTCCACCAGGATCTCCACGGCACCCGCAGCTTCGAAGAGTTCGCGGGCACGCGCGATGCTGAATTCGAGCATGCGTTGTGTGTTCTCTCCAGCGCGATACTCGACCCGCGGGGCCGGAATACCGTGCGCGTCGGTCAACCCAGGATCGAGCGTCACCCGATTCTCCGGTTCCGGTAGGTCTTCCAGCATCACGGAAGTCGTCATTGTGTGTGCGTAGCGCGATCGTAATGCCTCGTGGTGCTCACTGCCCCACGGGACGGGATGCCCAAGGATGCCCCCATTGGCAACCGAGAGCGGTCCAACGCTTCGACTGAGCTGGAGTTCAAAACCTCGCACGAAGCCTCGCGCCAGGTCGGTTTCGTAAAACTCCTGGCAGTTCATCAGCCCACCAATCGGGCCACGCTGCCCGTTCACGACTTCTTCGAACACACCGCTGACAAATGCAACGGGATGAAACATCAAATAAGCGCCGACCACGCCGGAATTGTTCGCCAGGCCGTTTGGGAAGCGCGCCGACGTTGAGTTGAGCAGAAGACGTGGCGTTCCCACTCCGTTCGCGGCCATCACAACCACGCCGGCCGTATGGCTACGGCGCACGCCCTGGTCGTCGTAGTAGAGGGCTCCCGTGGCTCGCCCGGCGCGGTCCACCGTTATCTGTTCAACGCGTGCGTGTGTGATCAGTTGTACGCCTTGGGCCAGAGCTTTCGGCCAGTACGTCACGTGCGCGCTGGACATGGCCCCAATCGGGCATCCAATGTCACACGGCCCACAGCAATTACAGGGCGATCGGTTCTCGCCGAACGGCTCGGAAATCAGCGCGTTGTCACACGGCCACCAGTGCCAGCCCAGCTTCTCCAGGCCGCGGAGATACGCCTCACACCCGGCGTCGAAGGCCAGTGGCGGCGTCTGCCGCGGACTGCGTGGCGGATTGCCGGGATCGCCCGCCAAACCCGAGACGCCGACCATCGAATCGTTGAGGTCGTAATAGGGTTCCAGGTCCCAATACGTGAACGGCCAGTCGTCGGCCACGCCGTCCAGCGTGCGCACGCGAAAGTCGGACGGCCGCATACGCGGAAAATGCCCGCTCCAGTGCACCGTACTGCCGCCCACTGCGTTGACCATCAGTGGATAGATCGGCGTCCCGCTGTTGTTGATGGGGTAGTCCTCGGCCCACCCGCGCACATTCGGATCCTTGGCGAACGATGTCTGCCGGGCAAGTTCGAAGTCGGGTCGGCTGTGCGCGTAGTCCGAGGGCTTGACCCAGCGGCCTTGCTCCAGGCACGTGACGCGCAATCCCCGGCGCGAAAGCGACCAGGCCGCCGCGGCGCCGGAGGCGCCGGAACCAACGATCAGGACATCGGAATCAAATTCCGGCGTAGCCATCGCATCGTCACCCAGGCTCGAGCGCTTGAAGCATACGAGCCGCGCGTCGGCCCGTCAGTCCTTGATCGTCAGCCCGCCGAACAGCACGGTGCCTCGGATGCTGACCGTCGCCTCGTCCTCGGCGCCCGAGTCATCGCGTTTGTCATCAACGCCCCCAAACAGGGCCACAACGTCGTTGTGGACGGTCCAGTTCTCGGGAACGCGAAGTTCCACGCCGCCGAACATGCAGGTCACGTCAATGACGGCCGGCGGCCGCTCCACGCGGGCCCTTCGCAGGTCGTATTCCGCCCCGCCGAAGAGCGTCGTGGTCTGCAAGCCGGTGAACGATCCATCCACTTCGTCATTCACGCTGTTGAACACCGCCACGTGATTCAACCCGCTGCGCGACCTGCGGGCGTCCCCACCGCCACCGAAAGACGCCCGCGTGAGGATCAGCAGCACGCCCGCGCTGATGATGAGCACCGGCCATACGGCCCCGCGAACGACGTCCGGAACCTCGTCGAGAACTGAGAGCTGAACGGCCACCCCGATGCCGATCAGAACCCAGGGACCAATCGACCCGCGAAATCCACTGCGAGCCAACGCCCAAAGACCCAGGACGATGAGAAGCGATGGCGCGTATTCCCAGGGGCTGAAGTCGCCGAGCCCCAGGTTGCCAAGCAGCAGCAGCACCCCCACCGCCACCACAATCAGGCCGACCAGAACCCGACTCGAACCGCCGATGCTCATCGGCCCCTCCGCCAGCGCTCAGTGTCGCCCCGCCGCAATGCCCGGCATCCGGATGTAGTCAAGGATGGGTTCGGATTCAATTCCATCGGTGCGTTTCCGGATCGATGGACGACGACGGGACCGCTTCCAGTTCTTCCCAGAGTTCGTCGGGAATCTCGAATGCGGCCAGGACCAGCGTCTTCTCAATGCGGTCGGGCCGGCTGGCGCCCACAATCGTCGAGACGATGCGCGGATCCTTCAGCGAAAACTGCAGCGCGGCCGCGGCCAGCGGAATCCCGTACCGGTCGCAGATGGCCTGTAAGCGCCGTGCGCGGGCCACCATCTCGGACGAGGCGGCCTGGTAGGCGTACCGCGGATACGACTCCGGTCCGCGCGACAGGATGCCGCTCCCGTAGGGCGCCGCGTTCAGCACGGCCACGTTGCGCATGGCCGCAATCTCCAACAGCGGCTCGGCCGAGCGGTTCAGCAGCGTGTAGCGGTTGTGCGTAATGACCACTTCGAAGCAGCCGGTCTCGACGTAGCGGATTTCCTGGTCGATCGGTCCGCCTGCCACGCCCAGGTGTTCGATCAGCCCCTCGGCTTTCAGATCCAGCAGTACTTCCAGCGGGCCGCCCGGCGCGGTGATGGCGTCGAAGGTCGTGTGCTCGGGATCGTGCAGATGCAGCAGTTGAAGGCGGTCCACGCCCAACAGATCCAGGCTCCGCTCAACCGAACGGCGCATCTGCGCCCCGCTGAAATCGCCGCTCGTCAGGTCGCGGTCGGCCTTGGTTCCCACAACGTAGCCGTCGGGAATCCCGCCATGCTCGCGTAGGACGATGCCGATCCGCCGCTCGCTCTCGCCGTCTCCGTACGACGCCGCGGTATCGATAAAGTTGATTGAACTGGCCAGCGTTTCTCGTACGGCCGCCAGCGCGTCCTCCTCCGCCACCGAGTAGGCAAAGGTCTCCGGCATGTCCCCAAGCGCTGCGGTGCCGATGCACAAGGGCGTGACCCGCAGCCCGGTCGTGCCCAGCGTTCGCAGCGAGAAGTAGTCGCCGGGCTCCGGCATTACGGCGGACCCGGAATAGGCGAACGCGAATCGCGGTCGGTTTGACGGCGCTCGCGCCCGGGCGTCGTTCGGCGACCCTCAATAACTTCCATCGCAATCAACACAGTTGTGTACGCCTCGCTAGCCACGAGACCGTCATCGCTGGCGAACGACGACGGCAATCGCGAGTAATCGCCGGCGGCCACCTGATCGATACGCCGCCGCAACCAGCTTCGCAGACGTTCCCAGGACTTGCCAGCATTAGCGCTGGGCATGATGCGCCTCCGACTCGATTGCGTCAGCCGCCTCCGTGTGCCGCCGAACGAACGCTTTGGCGAGCACCGTGGCGCCCTCCGCGTCATCCGGCTCCAGTTCCCCGTCCAGCACCAGGTCCAATAAGTACTGCTTGATCGGCTTGATCCACACGCCCGGCGGGCGGTCGAACAGCTCCATGAGCGCGTGACCGTCCAGGGGCGAGTCCAGCGCAGCCACGTCGCGCTCGGCCTGCAAGTGCTCGCATCGGGCCTCCAACTCCGCCACGCGTGCCAGTCCAGCCTCTATCCGCCGAGGCCGATAGCTGGTGATGTCAGCGCGGGACAGGGTGATCAACGCGTCGAGATCCTCGCCGGCTTCGAGGATGAACCGCCGAACGGCTCCATCCGTCCATCCAGGCTCGTAGGCATTGGCGCGCATGTGCAGCCGGACGATGTGCGTGACGCGCTCCATGAGCTGGCCGTCGAACTTGAGCCGGCGCAGGATTCGCCTCGCCATGCGCGCACCCACTTCCTCATGACCGAAGAAGCGGATGCGCCGGTTGCGGATGGACTTGGTTTGAGGCTTGCCGACGTCGTGCAGCAGCGCGGCCCAGCGGATCTCAGGCTCAGCCCGCGTCGTCGACAGGACACGCATCGTGTGGGCAAACACGTCCTTGTGTTGCCGCCGCTCTTCCTGTTCGGTCTGCTGCAGGGGAATCAGCTCGGGCATTACTAGGCCCAGCACCCCGATTTCCAGGAGCGTGATCAATGCGCGGCCCGGCTCCGGCGACAGTAGCGTCAAGTTGAGCTCAGCCCCGATGCGCTCGGCGCTGACGTGGCGGAGTTCGCTCGCCGTGCGCCGTGCCGCCGCCAGCGTGCCCGATTCAATGTCGAATCCCAGTTGCGCCGCAAAGCGCACGCAGCGCAAGACCCGCAACGGGTCCTCCCGAAAACGGTCGTCCGCGGTGCCAACGGCGCGAATCCGCCCGGCAACCAGATCGGCCAAGCCACCGTGCGGATCGACAATGCGCCCGCTCAGCACATCCTGCGCCATGGCGTTAATTGTGAAGTCGCGCCTGCTGAGATCGGCCTCCAGGGAGTCGCCGAACTGAACGTCAGGCTTGCGTGATCCGGGACGGTAGGACTCCGCGCGAAACGTCGTGATTTCGACGGGACCGGTCTCAAAGACGGCCCCGATGGTTCCGAATCGCTCGCCCACCGTGTAGATGCTCGAGGCGCCTGCTCGACGCGCCAGCACCTTGACTCGATCAGGACGCGCGTCGGTCGTGAAGTCCAGGTCGTTTGACGGTCGCCCGATGATGCGATCGCGGACCGGTCCGCCAACGAGGTAGAGCTCGAAGCCAGCCTGTCGAAAAATGCGCGCGAGGCGCCCGGTGGGATTCATGAGATTGAGACGTCGCCCGGTTTAGGCGGTGCGCGAGATTGGCCAGTGCAGGCGCCGCAGCGCGCCAGGCGCCGCACGCAGCGATGTTACACGCTCGCGTAGCCGGTCCCGGATCGCCCGCGGACCTCCAACCAGGCGCCGCACCCCGATATCGGCCACAAAGGCCAGCAGGGCGAGAGTCAGCCACTGCGCCCAGCCGAGCTCGGTGGCGCCGTCGCCGCGCAATGCCAGCGCGGCCAGATCGCGGCTGGACTCAACGGTCACGCCGCCCGTCAACTCGGCTGCCCGCCTCAGCACGCGGTGGTCCGGCGCGATGTGGCCAACTTCCGCCCCCACCGGAACGACGAGGCCAGAGCTGGCCGCGGGCTCCGTACCGCCGTCGTCACGCTGGGTCACCAGGACCTCGTACACCCCGGGGGGCAATCCGTCCAGGCTGCCCTGGTAACGGCCGGGGCCCACTTGCTCGGCGATCAGGGTCTGGCGGGTGCCCTGCGGGCCAACCAGGGTCACAAGAGTCTCGAGTTGATTCAGAAACCGCCCCGACGCGTCCACCGCGTCGACCTCGATCACCGCAACCCCGTCCGCCTGGGTCGCCTGGACTCGAGGACTGTCGCCGACACCGCCCGTCAACGGGCTGACCCACTGAACCGCCTGGCGCAGGAACGGGGCAAAGCCGTCCCAGCCAAGCCATACGTCCGCCCAGTCCGACCCCGCGTCGGACGTCCACGCGATGGCTCGACCCCGCCCGTATTGCCACTGCACCAGGATCGGATCGTTGTTGTCGGAGCTCAGCACGACTTCGGCCGTGGGCTTGGCTCGCGTCCGAACGTATCCGCGGAGGTCCGGGAGCTCCTGCCCTGCCAGGCGTCCGCCAAATACCGGGCTCGGCGCATCCATCCGCGGCTGGAATTCGCGTTCCACCACCGCGAACTCGCCCGCCGTCAGCGTTTCCTGCGTCAACACTCGAGGTATCGAGCGCGGGTCGGGGACGTAGTAATAGCGGCCGTTTCCGATTCGCGCGATGCGCTCCAGCAATTCCTGGTCGGACTGCTGACCGACCGCGATCGCCGACACCGTGATGTCTCGGCGACGCAGCGAGCGCGTCAGGCCGTCAAAGTCGCCGTAGTGGGCGCGTCCGTCGGTCAGCAGCACCACGTGCTTGACCGACGCGCTGACCTGATCCAGGCGAGACCTGGCGAAGAACATCGCACGCGCCAGGTCGGTGGATGTCCCCATCTGAATCCCGCGGATGCGGTTGATTGCTGTCCCTACATCCGCCGCCGAGGTCAGTTCGCGCGGCGGCACCACCCACTGCGAATCGATGTCGAACGTCATCACGCCCAGGATGTCGCCCTCTTCCAGCAGGTCCACCGCGTCCACGGCCGCCTCGATGGCCATGTCGATCTTGGCGGCCCCTTCGCTTGCGCCCTCGGCCATGCTGGAGGATCGGTCGATGACCAGCACGAGCGCTAGGCGCGGCTCGGGCGTCTCCTCGGTCGGGTCCGACCACACCGGCAGTGCCTCATCCAGGGCCGTGCCCTCGTAGTCGCCGGCGGCAAAGCTGTCGGGTCCCCCCAGGACCACCAGTCCGCGACCGCCCGCCACATGCGTGCGCAACGCTTCAAGCGCGTCGGGTTCGAAGGCTTCGGCCGGCACATTGGACAGCACGACGGCCTCGAACTGCGTGAGATCGACATCCCCAAGCACGCTGGGGGCGACGTCCCGCACCTCAAAGTCCGCGGCCCGCAGCGCTGCCCGGACTTGGGACGTCTCGCCGATCGTGAGCACTCGACCGGGCTCGGCCACGCGAATGAACGCTTCGGCCACGTTGTTGGCCAGCCTCGGGTCGGCGTCCTCGAGAAGCTCAGCCCGCAGTCGGTGAAACCCGGGGGCAAGACCTCCCAACTCCACCCCGTAGGTGCGCGTACCTGTGGCGACGACGATGGGACCGTCGCTGATCAGGCGTTCACTGTCCCAGAGGCGCAGGCGCGCCGTGGTACGCCGCTGCGAGGCAATGCGTACGCGCGCTTGGAGCGCCGTGCCGCTGTGGACGATGTCCGGGACTTCAACTGCCTGGACCACAAGGTCGGCGCCGCGAGTGGCCGCGGCCGGGATGACCGATATCGGCACGCCCCGCGCGGCAGCCGTCTGAACAGCCGACTCGAATCCCGGTCCAGCGCCCGCGCCGTCGGAAATCAGCACCAGTTGCCCGCCCGCGTCGGGATCGAGCAGGCCCAGCGCGGTCAGAATCCCCGCCTCGTAGTTGCTGTCGTGTCCGGGCAGGTCGGAGCGCAACGGCGGCGCCTCCTCCAGGCGCTGCGGCGCGGCCAACACCGCGGTGCTGGCGCCAAACTGCACGGCCCCCACCGGCGCGTCCGCCCCAAACGCCTGAACGAAGGCGTCAATGATTCCGTGAGCATTCGCGCGCTCGGCCAGGAGCATGCTGTCTGACGTATCCACGACAAAGACTGTGGCAGGGCGGGTATTTCGTCCGATTGCAAAGCCGGCCAGGGCCAGAACCATGGCGGTCAGACCGATCAGCCTCAGCAGGGTCGCCAGTCCCAGCCGGATCCGGGAGAGACGCGTGACGCTGAGCGACGTCACCCAGATGGCGACCGGCAGCACTGCCAGCAGAATCAGCAACCACGGACGTTCCAGGACCACGGGTCAGCGAACTCCCCGGACCCGATGGAAGATCCACCATTCGACCAGCACCAGGGTCAGCGCCAGAACCGCCACCCACGGCCACAGTTCCATCTGATCCTGGATGCGCTGAACTGAGTCAACCGTGGCGCTTGGCCCCGCCGATGCCCCGCCACGCACCGTTCGAGTCGCCAGCCCCGGAGCGAATTCGATCGACGTCTGGGCCATCAGTTCCTCACCCACGAACTGGCGAACCGTATAGACCCCGGGCACCGTCACTTCAAGGACCGCCGGCTCCGGCACCGTGAACTCAGTCGAGTCCCCACCGGGATTGCTTACGGCAACTCGATCGGCCCGCGGATGCGGGACGAGCCGGGCCGGTCGCCCCGGTTCCAGGTGCACGCCATCCGGCAAGGGCGCAAATGGATCGGCCCAACGCACCACGTTGGACCAGAACACCGGAAACCAGGGCGCTTGCGTCACTCCGGGGCCGGCCACGTCGAATCCGACCACGGCGGTGCGGCGACCATAAACAACCCCGTGCGCGAGCAACGCGCGGTCGCCCACGCTCAGGTCCACCTGCGCCCAGGGTGGTACCGCATAGGTCACGTCCGAGCCCGAGACCAGGTCGCCAACGTCGATCGATTTCAGGAGCGGACTATCCGCGACCGCCAAGGGACGCGTGTCGGAATTGGCCGGCGAATCGAGGCCAAGTGCCGGCATAGCCCGAGGCTGGACGAAAACGGCAGAGGCCGAGGGCAGAAACTCGGGCGTGAACCCCTGGAACACGTAGAAGTCCGCGGACGAGTTCTCCTGGTCGAACGAATCCACGGCAATGGCCTGCGCCGTCACCGCGGGCACGGCCTGCAATGCCCGAATAATAGGCCAGGGTTCGTTGCCGACCACCACAACCGACAGCTCCGACGGCTCGGCCAGCGAGGCAAACGCCAGGTCGTCGGCCGGCAGGCCATCGTCGGGCGCGCGAACTTCGGCCTGGTAGCCCGGCGCCGCCGGCAGGTCGTCGAACACCAGGATCTCGCGTGCCCCGGCGGCCAACTCGATCGCCCTGCTCGTCGGCGAGCCGCGACCCGCCGCCACCAGCACCTCGGCCACGGCGTCTGTAACCCCGTCGTTTCGGACCGCCACCACGCCCTGCACGGCGCCTGGCGTATCGAGGCGTCGCCGTACCTGGAACGACGCCAGCGCGACGTTCGGCGCCGGCTCACCGACAACGACCGTCCGGACCCCGGCGTACACGGGATCCGAAGCCTCGGCTGGCGGCTGATCCGTAAACAGCGCCACGATTCCGCCCGCCGCCGGGTTGGCCAGCGAGCGCGCCATGTCCAGCGCCGCGTCGAGCCGTCCATGCGAAGCTTCGGTTCGTATCCCACCGAGCAATCGGGTCACTTCGGCGCGATCGCTGGTCTGTGCTGCAAGCGTTCGCGGAACCGCGCCCGCGGTAATCAGCGACATGCGCCGGCCGTCGTCGAGCGAATTCACAAACGCGGCCGCCTCATCGCGCGCGTGCTCGATTCGCTGTCTTCCGTCTCCGTCGGCCATGGCCATCGACGCCGAAACGTCCATCACGAGTGCAACCGGCGGTCCCAGTTCCACCGTTGCCAGGCGCTCGGGCCGCGCCAGCGCCAGCGCAAACACCACCACAGCCAGCAACTGGAGCAGAAGCACGGAGTGCCGGCGCAGCCAGGCCAGCCAGGTGTCGTCGGCCCGCGCGCGAATGGTGCGGCGCCAGACGAACAGCGAGGCCACCACGATTCGCTGTCGGCGCGGACGCAGCAGAAAGAACGCCAGGACCGCCATAATCAGACCCGCCCACGCGAAGGCGAGCGGCGCCGCCCAGGTCACGCCAGCGTTCCGTGCTCGCGCAGTCGCCGCAGCACGATGTCCTCCACCGCCCAGTTGGACCGGATCGGCACATAGCGCACGTGCCGGCGATGACAAAAGCGCTGCAAGTCGCTGGTCCAGTCGCCGATCGCCTGGCGGTAGGCGCGCAGCAGATCCCCGTCGCCAAGCACTTCCAGCGCGTCGCCGCGTTCCGCGTCCACGAGCTCGACCTCATCGGCAAAAGCCGGATTGACGAATTCGTCGTCAAGCACGTGGATCACCGTCACCTCGTGACCACGCTGGGCAAGCGACCCGATGGCCCTCGGAGCGTCGGGAGCCAGGAGATCGGAAGCCAGCACCGCAACTCCGTGCGGGAGAGCCCGGGCGTTATAGGCGGCAACGGCGCGCGATAGCCCCGTCTCGCCCGACGGTCGTTGGCGCTCCAGGAACTCGAACAAGCGGGCGACATAGGCCTCCCCTTGCCGCGGTGCGAAGGTCTCGCCGAGGTCGTTACCCAGCGCGGCCCCCGCAACGACGTCGCGGCTCGCCAGGGCCGTCCACCCCAGCGCGGCCAATACGGCCTGCGCGGCGTCCATTTTCGCCGGCGCGCCGGATGCCATCGAACCGCTGACGTCCAGCAGCAGGTGCACGACCAGCGTCTCTTCCGACTCCCGTACCTTGACGAACAGCTCGTCGGTACGGGCGTAGATGTTCCAGTCGATCTGACGGTAGTCGTCGCCCGGGCTGTAGGACCGGTGGTCGGCGAATTCAAGTGAAGAGCCGGTCGCCCGGCTGCGCCGCCCTCCCGTGTGCAGGTGCCCGTGGGGACGCTGGGAAACGAGCGAAAGGTTGGCCAGCTTGGCGCGCAGCGCGGCGTCCGGCGCAAACGCCGGCAACGCGGCGCCGGCGCTGCGCTCAGTCACCTGCTCGGCGGGTTGACATCAGGATGGCGTCCAGGATCTGCTCGGCCTGGACGGCGTCGGCCTCGGCCTCGAAATTCAGCAGCAGCCGATGGCGCATTGCCGGGCGGGCCGCGGCACGGATATCGTCGAATCCCACGTTGTAGCGTCCATCCAGCATCGCGTAGACCTTGGCGGCCAGCACCATGGCCTGGGCGGCGCGCGGCGAGCAGCCGTAGCGCACATATTGGCGGGTCAGCTCGTGCGCGGTCGGATCCTCCGGATGCGTGGACTTCACCAGGTCCACCACGTAGCTCCCGACGTGCGGGGCAATCGCCACGCGTCGCGCAAACGCGCCCATCGCCAGCAGGTCGTCGCCCGTCGCCACGCGAGTGACCTCGGGCTGGGCCGCCCCGGTGGTCCGATCCAGGATCTCGCTCAGATCCTCTGCCGTCGGATAGTCCACCACAAGCTTGAACATGAATCGGTCCACCTGGGCCTCGGGCAGCGGATAGGTGCCTTCCATTTCGATGGGGTTCTGCGTCGCCATCACAAAGAAGGGCGGGTCCAGGACGTAAACCTCGCGCGCCACGCTGACCTGGCGCTCCTGCATGGCTTCCAGCAGCGCCGCCTGGGTCTTTGGAGTGGCCCGGTTGATTTCGTCGGCCAGCACCAGGTTGGCGAACACCGGCCCCGGCTCGAAACGAAATGTGCGCTGCCCGTCCGTCCCGTCCATCACCACGTTCGTGCCGGTGATGTCGGCCGGCATCAGGTCGGGCGTGAACTGGATGCGGCTGAAACGCAGATCGATCGCTCGGCCAAGGGCGCGCACGAGTTCGGTCTTGCCCAGCCCCGGCACACCCTCGATCAGCACATTGCCGCCGGCGATGAGACAGACCACCGTATCCCGCACAATCTCGCGCTGGCCGACGATGAGCTTCCCAACCTCGTCGACGATCGCGGCGGCCTGGTCGCGGTATGTGCGGGCGAGTTGCTCGGTCGCCTCGGACCCGTTCACGGCGGTGGTCATGGTTCGCTGAAGTAACGATCCAACATTGGCAGCATATCGAGTGGCACATTCCGAGCCACGTCCGGCCGCCCGACGGCGAACCCGCGGTCGCCGGCCGAGGCCTCGAATCCTGACGATCCGCCGGGTCCAAGTTCCAGAACCGGACGCTCGATCACTTCGGCGCCCTCCTCGGTCGGCTTGATTTCAACGATCTCAAGTTGGCCGTCCACGTTGAGCCGCTGTTCGGGCGCCAGGGTTTCCAGCGTGCCCTCCAGCGCCTGTCCGCTCGCTACCGAGTCGCCGCCGCCCTCCGATCCGGTCGTGCCCTCCGCACTGCCCTCGGTCGCCGCCGCGGCAGCAGCGGCCGCCGCGTCCCCCAGCGAATCCCCCTCGGCTCCAGGCAGGCCTTCCCCGCCCAACGACTCGGCTTCAGCAAGTTGGCGCGCAAGCTGATCGAGTTGCGCTTCGAGTCCTCTGTCGGCCTGAACCGTGGCCCCAGCGGTTTCGATCTCCTGGGCCAGTTGCGACAGCGCACTGCGGGCGTCAGCCAGCCGCCCGGCTTCCAGCGCTTCGGCCGCCGCCCGCAACTGGTTCGCCAGCCCCTCGTCCAGGCCTTCAGCGCGTTCCGACGCTTCCCTCAATCCGTCCGCCAGCTCATCCATGCGCGTGCTGTTCATGCCGGATATCTGCTCGCCCAGTTCGCGCGCTTCGCCCGCGGCGGCCTGGAAATCGCCGCTGTCGAGAGCTCGGCCCAGCCGCCGGCCCTCGGCTGTCCGTCGCAACGCCTCACCTGCCGCCTCGGCGGCCAGCGCTGCGGGCGCGGCATCGGGATCGCGCTGGCGTTCCAGCTCGGCCATCGCGGCTCGAATCTGGTCGATCTGTGCCAGCACGGCCGGATCCGCGAGCGCGGGTGCTGCGCCGTCTGCCGCGCTACCCAGGCTCTCCGCAAGCGCCGAAGCTGGCGCTGGTGCACCCAGGCGCGGCAGCACGTCGGCGGTCGCGGCCAGCATGCCGAGAGCCAGGGCCGCGGCGGCGACTGCCACGACTCCCAGGTCACCGCGGGGCACTCGATAGGGGAACGCAAGCGAAGGATTGACGGCTTCCAGGGCTTCAAACGCGTCCCGTCGCTGCAATTCCCGCATGCGATCGTCTGCTCGCGAGCCCGCCACGGCCGTGGAAAGGCGCTCGAACATGGCCAGCCGTCGGTCGTATGCCAGCGCCGCGGCGAGCGGCGGCGGCGCCACCAGGGCCCGCCCCACCAACGCAACCACCGGAATCACGGCCATGCCCAGGACCAGAACGCTTACGAAACGAGGCAAGCCCAGTGCCGAAGCGCCAAGGACCACAAGCAGCGCGAGACCAAAGTTGATCGTCAGGACGCGCGGTGCGGACAGCAGGGTTCGGTGTCGCTGCCAGCGCCGGGCCAGGGGAATCAGGCGCTGCCCGAACGCGTCCGGACCGTACGCCGTCGCCCGGAAGGCCGGCCACGAACCGCCGCGGGGAATCAGGGGCGCAAGCTCAAATCGCATGAGACCGCACGGCGGGCCTAAGCGGCCCTGCGGAGCTCCCTGCCAGGACCCGTGTCAAACGGAGTTCGCCGGTTCCAAAGCCCCGAAGTCCCCTCACCTGACCGGTCAGCTATCGCAGCGAACATCGAAAGACGGGACGCCGCGTCGGTCATTCGTCTGTTCATGCGTCGTCTTTCCATGATTGGGCCGCCGCCATCAAGTCTCGCGCCACCCGTCGACCTGCCGTTGTGGATGCTCCGCTCATGGCGGCGATCTCCTCGACGACTCGCTGGCCGTCAACCCGAGAGACATCGGTTCTTGTGTGGCCGTGAGCGTCCGATTTCGCCACAACGAAATGCGCATCGCCGAACGCTGCCACCGGCGCCAGGTGCGTGATGCAGAGCACCTGGCGCCACTCGGCCAGCGCCGCCAGCTTCTGTCCAACAATGTCACCGGCCCTCGGGCCAACGCCGACATCGATCTCGTCAAAGACCAGCGTAGGCGTCTCATCGACCCGCGCCAGCACGACTCTGAGTCCCAGCAGGATTCGTGACCGTTCGCCTTCGGAGGCCACGTCCGCCAGCGGCCGTCGTGGCTGGCCAACATTCACGCTCAGGAGGAAATCCACGGAATCGATGCCGGACTCGTCAAACGCGACCGGTCCCGGCTCACCGTCCACCGTCAGACCGTCCGCGTCGGCCTGCCGGCGCGAACTGACGTCGAACTCGGCGGACGCCATGTTCAGGTCCGCCAGCTGGACGGCGATGGCACCCGCCAGGTTCGTGGCCGCCCGCATGCGCTCCGCCGAAAGTGCCGCGACGGCCGGAATCAGGCGATCCGTTAGCCTGGCGGCGTGCTCGCGCAGAGCTTCGATCCGGGCGTCCCCGCGATCGAGCTCATCCAGCCGCTCGCGCGCCGACTCGCCGTAGCCAACCACATCTGCCGCCGTGTCTCCGTACTTGCGAATGAGCGATTCGATTTGGTTCAGGCGCTCGTCAATTTGTCCGAGACGCGCCGGATCGGCCTCCACGTTCTCCGCATACGACTGAAACGTCAGAGCCAGGTCGGTCGCTAGTTCCTGTAGTTGCGCGGCCTGCTCGGCCAGCGGTCGCATTCCGGGATCCAGCGCCGCCATCTCCTCGGCCGATGCACGGGTCGATCCGAAAATGTCGGGTGCCGGATCCAGCGTCTCGCCCTGCAGCTGAGCCGCGGCTTGGCTGGCCAGGCCTCGCAACCGCTCCGCGTTGGCCAGCACCAACCGTTCCGCTCGCAGCCGCTCATCCTCGCCCGCCGTGAGCCCAGCCGACGCGATTTCATCGACCTGGAACGTCAGCAGATCGATCTCGCGTGCGGTTTCCCTTGCATTGCGCTGAAGCTGGTCTGCTTCGCGACTCGTCGCCCGCAGGTCGCGTACCAGGGAAGCCACCGCCTCGCGCTGCGGAATCAATCCGGCGAAACGGTCCAGGTAGTCGAGCTGCTGCGAGCGGCGAAAAAGCGACTGGTGCTCGCTCGGTCCGTGCATATCGACCAGCGTTCGTCCCAACGCCGCCAGCGCGCGCACCGGGACGGCGCGCCCGTTGATGCGCGCGGTCGAACGTCCCGCCCCCCGGACTTCGCGCGACAGGGTCAGCGACTCGTCGACCTCCACGCCGTACGACTCCAGGACGGCAACGGCCCGACCCGGCGTAGCTTCGAACACGGCTTCTACGTATGCCTGCCGTGCGCCCGGGCGAATATCCGCCGGATGCGCCCGGCGCCCCAGCACCAACGCCATGGCGTCGATCAGGATCGACTTTCCCGCGCCCGTCTCCCCGGTAAGCACATTCAGCCCGGGTTCAAGCGCGAGATCCACGGCATCGATCAGCGCAAAGTCGCGAACGCTGACGTGCCTCAGCACGGGCGTTTAGCCGGACCCGTGAACAGGTCGCGGCATCTCCCGCGGAACGCGCCAGCGCATCTTTTCGGCCAGCGTGGCGTAGAAGTAGTCGCTCTCGCGCAATCGCGCGAAGCGCGCCAGGTGCTCGGACGCCTCGCACACCACCCGATCGCCGGAGGACAGCAATTGATCGGTCTGACCGTCGATCGAGAGTGTCGCCTCGTGCGTGGTGAAAGTCGTCAGTTCCACTCGCTCGTCGTGGCCCACCACGATCGAGTTTGCGGGTGTCAGGAACGGAACCAGCGGCGTCATTACCAGGTCCCGCACTTTCGGATGTAACACCGGTCCGCCGGCCGCCTGCACATACCCCGTCGTACCCGTCGGGGTAGCCACGATCACGCCGTCCGAGGTGTACGTCGTCAGCACCACACCGTTGATGCGTACCTCGATCTCGACGACGCGCGCCATCCGCCCTCGACCGACCACCACGTCGCCCGCGGCAAGACCCGAGGCAACCACGCCGTTGACACCATGGTGCGTCCAGTCGATCAGGACTCGTTCTTCGATCCAGTAGCCGCCGTCGAGCACGTCGTCGAGACGTTCATCGAACTCGTCCGGTGAGAATTCGGTCAGGAATCCAAGACGTCCGTAGTTGACGCCCAGGCAGATAGCTCGATACGGAGCCGCGGCGCGCGCCGCCCGCAGGAGCGTGCCGTCGCCCCCAAACGTGACGACCAGTTGGGCGCCCGCCAGATCGCCCGGCCGCTCGGTGATTTCCCAGGACGACACGCACCAGGCGTCCAGGCCTCGACACTGGAGCCGTTGCTGGGTGCGTTGCGCGTGGTCGACGGATGCGGCAATGCGCGGCTGAAACAGCAGGGCAACCCGCATCAACCACTCACGTAATCGCCGTCGCCTCCATCATAGTCGCTGCCCGTACCCCACCGATTCGGCCACGGTCCCCCGAGCAGAGACCTTTGCACAACTCCCCGCGCCCTTGAATGCGCGGCGGCTCATCAACCTTCTCCTGGGAGACCTTTGCATAACGTCTCACGTCTGCTAATGAATGGCCGCTCTTGCTCCCTCTTGAGACCCTTGCATAACGCCCCTCGTCCGCCAAGGCGCTACCGCCCCTACTCCCGCCCCGGGGGATAGCAACGGTGTTCGGTCTCAATCCAATTCAGGGGACGCCGTTCTTCACCCTCTCCGAGGGGAGAGGCAGAATCGGCCGTCTTCGGCCGAATTCGGTGAGGGGTCTTCCCGGCACCCAACCCCCGAGCCCACCCGGGCCGCTCGCCGCACCCCATTCACGGGGCGCCCTTCTGACCCTCTCCATTGAGGAGACCTTTGCATGACGTCGCTCGTCTGCTAATGAGCGGCAGCTCTTGCTCCCTCTCCCCGTGGGAGAGGGTTGGGGTGAGGGTCTTCCGGGCAACCAGCCTGGGGTTACGCAAAGGTCTCTCCTGGGGGAGAGGGTTGGGGTGAGGGGTCTTCCGGGCACCCAAAGCTCAAAGTGACCCACGACCGGTCCCGCAGCAACACGAAGGTCTCCTGGTTGCCGTCGCCCCCCGCCAACGCGCTGGCCACGGAACCGGCCACGCAAATTCCCCGTCGCGCCGCCCAGGCCAGGAAGTCAAGCAGCACCAGGTTCCGATCCCTCGGCTCCTTGATCACCCCGTCTCGAGGAACGCGGTGCCCGGGCAGCTCGAACTGCGGCTTGAGCAGGACCAGCACCCAGCGAGCGTCCGGCGTCGCGGCCAGCACCGCCGGCAACACATCGCGTAGTCGAACAAAAGAGACATCGACTACCACGATGTCCGGCGACGGATCGAGCGGCGGGAGGTCGCGCGCGTCGGTGGATTCCAGCACGCGGACCCTGGCGTCGCCCCTCAAACTCTGCGCGAGCTGCTCACGACCCACATCCACCGCCGTGACTCGCCGCGCGCCCGCTCGCAGCAGGCAGTCTGTGAACCCTCCGGTCGATGCCCCAATGTCCAGGGCGATGGCCCCGTCCACGCAAAGCCCGAAGTGCGCGAGGGCCGCGGCCAGCTTTCTCCCGCCCCGGCTCACGTATTCCGTTGCCTGATCGCGCAGTTCGACTTGCGCGTCGACGCTGACGCGCCGCCCCGGCCGGTTCTCAACGCTTCCGGCTACGACCACCTCTCCATCCCTGACCAATTGCCGGGCTGAGCTACGACTACGTGCCAGGCCGCGGCGCACCAGCAGGTGGTCGAGACGAAGGCGGCGACCAGCGGTCTGATCGCCCACGTCAGTCGGTAAGCGTGCCCTTGGTGCTGGGCACCGCGCCGGCCCGCCGCGGATCCAGACTAGTTGCCTGGTCCAGGGCTCGCGCCAAAGCCTTGAATATGGCCTCGGCCTTGTGGTGGTCGTCGTCGCCGGCCAGCAGGCGCACGTGAATCGCCGCGCCCATGTGCCGGGCCAGGGACCCGACGATGTGCGGAAGCAGGCTGGTCTCCAGGTCCCCAATGCGATCCTGCTTGAACTCGCCGTCGAAGGCGGCGTAATCGCGTCCGGCCAGGTCAACCGCCACGTGCGCCAGCGCCTCGTCCATCGGCACCGTGGCGTCGCCCATGCGCTGGATGCCCTGCCGGTCGCCCAGCGCGTCGCTGAACGCCCGACCCAGCACGATGGCCACGTCCTCGGCGGTGTGGTGCGCGTCGATGTGCAGGTCGCCCACCGCGTTCACCTCGATGTCGAACAGGCCGTGGCGGGCCAGCTGCGCCAGCATGTGATCCAGGAATCCAACGCCGGTCGTGCCGCGAAAGTCGCCGTTGCCGTCAATAGCGACCGTAGCGTCCACCTGCGTCTCGGATGTGGTGCGCGCAACGCTGGCGCGGCGTTCAGCCATGCAAATCTCGCCTCGCTAGGGATCGCGGCATTGTAGTCACGGCGAAGCCCGGCGTTCGGCCGCTCTGGCGTGGCCTTCCAGCCCCTCCGCCCGCGCCAGGCGCGCCGCCGCCGGGGCCAATGCCGCCGCTCGGTCCGCCGACAGACGCACGACCGACACCGTCTTCAGGAACGAGCGCACGCCAACCGGCGAGGCAAAGCGGGCGGTGCCGCCGGTAGGCATGATGTGGCTCGGCCCCGCCACGTAGTCGCCCAGCACCTCGGGCGAGGCGCTGCCCAGGAACACCCCGCCCGCATGCCGCACCAGCGGCAGCAATGCCTCCGGATCCTCCACCAGCAGGCACAGGTGCTCCGGTGCGTATTCGTTGGATAGTTCGACGGCCTGGACCAGATCGTCCACGACTCCGATTCCCCCGCGCTGCTCGAAGCTGTCCCAGGCCACGTCCGCGCGAGGCAGCGTGGCGAGTTGTATCTCCACCTCGCGTGCGACTTCGGCCGCGATCCCTGGGTCGGATGTGAGAGCAATTGGACTGGCCGGCCCTCCGTGCTCGGCCTGCGCAATCAGGTCAGCGGCCACCTCGGCGGCGTCCGCTGCGGCATCGGCGATGACCAGCGTCTCGGTCGGGCCGGGCAACAGGTCCACGCCCACCACCCCATAGAGCGCGCGCGTCGCCAACATCACCCACGCGTTGCCTGGAGCCACGATCACATCGCAACGCGGCACGCTCGGCGTGCCCAGCGCGAGCGCCGCGATGGCCTGGGCGCCGCCCAGACCAAACACCCGGTCCACGCCGGCCACCTCCGCCGCCGCCGCCAGCGCCGGGGCAATGCCCTCCGCCCGCACCGGCGTCGTGACCACGGTCTCGCCCACCCCCGCCACGCGGGCCGGCACGGCGGCCATCAGCAGGCTCGAAACCAGCGGCGCCGCCTGTCCTGGCACGTGCAGACCCGCGCGGTCCACCGGAATCCACTGCTGGCCGACCCCCAACCCTGGAAGGTCGAACCCGGCTGGCATCTCGCGCTCGTGGTAGTCGCGAATCCGCTCGGCCGCCAGCTCGATATCCCCTCGCAGCTCCGGATCGATCCGGCGGCTCGCGTCCGCAAGCTCCGCTGGCCCGATCTCGAAGGTCGTCTCGACGTGGTCGCCCAGCGCTGCGGCAATCCGGCGCACGGCGTCGTCGCCCTCGTCCCGGACCTCGCGAATGACGCGCTCCACGAACGCCGTGGGCGTGAGCGTCTCGCCGAACACGCTCGATGCCGCCGCAACCGCCGACTCGTCTATCGTCACCAGTTCGGGCGACCGCGCCAGCAGCCTCCGCCGCACCTGCTCGGCCCCGTGCACGATCCGCACGCCGCGCTCGCTCGACTGAACCGCTGAGCCGGACATCGACAAGGCCTACGCCTGCCGGCGCGGCGTGCGTCGGTCGTGGCTGTCGATGATGATCGTTACTGGTCCGGCGTTCACCAGCGCCACCTCCATCTCGGCCTGGAACACGCCGCTGCGAACCGGCACGCCGCGAGCCGTCAGCGCTTCGCCCAGGTCGTCGATCAGCTTGGCGGCCCGCTCGGGCGCCTCCGCCCCGATAAAGCTCGGACGCCGCCCTTTCCGTGTGTCGGCGATCAATGTGAACTGCGACACCAGCAACACCTCGCTGCCGGTGTCCAGCACCGACCGGTTCATCCGCCCCGCATCGTCGGCCAGCACGCGCAGGTTCGCGACCTTGTCAGCCAGGTAGGTGACGTCCGCATCCTCGTCGCCGCGAGCCACCCCCGCCAGCACCACCAGTCCGGGACCGATCGAGGCGTGCTCGCGACCGTCGATCTGAACTGAGGCTCTCGTGACACGCTGGACGACCGCTCGCATATCCGAACCTCGAGAATGCGGCCGGAGAACCGGCTAGTTGGAACTGTCGCCGGAGCCTGAGGCCTTGTCGGACCCGCCCGCCGACGCGCCGGCCTTGGCCCCACTGTCGGTCGCGCTCCCGTTGCTCTTGGCCCCGTCGGTCTTGACCGGCTTGGAGTCGGACTTCTCAGGCGGCTTGCCGTCTTCCTTGAACTTCTTCCGTTCCGACGCGGATCGGCTGTCGGTCGCGTACCAGCCGCTGCCCTTGAAGATGATCCCGGCCGGGTGAAACACCTTCTTCAGCTTGCCCCCGCATGCCTCGCAACTCGTCAGCGGCACGTCGCTAAAGCTCTGAAAAACCTCAACCCGATTGCCACAGTCCGAACACTCGTATTCGTAGGTCGGCACGAGACGACTTCTCCCGGCGATAAGGGATCGGCGCAAACTGAATCGCTGGGCGCCAGACTTGAGTATACGGAGACCTAGGCCACATGCGGCGTATCGGACCGGACGGCCAGCCGGCGCGAGCCGAGGCCCTGCGGGTCGCGGAGCCCGCCCGGCCTGGTGCTAGCATGAATCACCACCTGCAACTCGCGGCCAGACCGGAGCGCCATGCGCTGTCAAGAGTGCGACCACCAGAACACCGAGGGCGCTTGGCTCTGCATCAACTGCGGGGCAAAGTTGCCGAGGCCGGAGGATCAGGAACAGGCTGCGGAGACCTCGGGGCAACCAGCCGGCTCGACGGCCGAGAGCGACGAACCCAGCCGGTTCGCACCCCAGATCAGCGAAAACCTGCGCCGGCTCCGAGACCGAACCGAGCGGGAACGCGCCCGCCAGCGACCAACCCAGGCGTCCCCTGGAAACAGCGGTACCTTTCTCGGCATACCAATCCTGGTCTGGGGGCTCATCGCCTTCATTTTCATCGGCTTCATTTACGCGATGTCGGCTCTGCAATAGGCGCGGAGCCAGGCGGGCAATCCGCCGAGACGCGACGTTTCCTCAAACAAGTCTCACTGATCTCTCCCCGGGGCCGTCTCGCCCCGGAACTCCCAAGCCGTTTCCGTGCCCCTGGCATTGACCGCGCCCTCATGCTCCGTGTCGTCTGACCACCGCTTCGTGACGAGTGCCGACACCCTGTCCCAGCGCCTTGCAGCGCAAGCCAACTGCCATGGGCCTCTTCCCTTCAGCGTGTTCATGGAGCACGCCCTCTACGACCCGGCCGAGGGCTTCTACAGCCGTGGCGATGCGCCATACGCGGATTACTTCACCAGCGTCAGCGTGCATCCGACGCTGTTCGGCCGGCTACTGGCGGATCACCTGCACGACGTCTGGCGAACGCTAGGACAGCCCGATCCGTTCCGCATCGTCGAGCTTGGCGCGGCCGATGGCCGCCTCGCGCGCCAGATTCGCGACGAGGCCGCACGATTCCCCTGGGGCCGTTCGCTCACGTACGCGGGAGTGGAGCGTGCGCCCGCGTCCTATGCGGCGGACTCGCTGGACGTTCTCTACAGTTCGATCGACCAAATACCCGCATCCGACGCCACGGCGATTCTCTCGAACGAGTTCTTCGACGCCCTCCCCGTTCGCCTGGCCCGTCGCACGCCCACCGGCTGGGTCGAGGAATGTGTGACCTTCGACGGAGGTAAGGCGTCCTTCACGGACCGGCCCGCGCCGGCCGAGCTACGCGGCTACGCCGATCGCTATGCCGGCGCCACGCCCGAGGGCGGCCGCATCGAAGTCCGGCAGGGTGTCGAGCCAATCTACCTTCACGCCGCCAGGCTGGGTTCGAAGATCGTGATGACGAGCATCGACTACGGGGGCGGCAGCGCGACGGTTCACTCCGAACGGCTGGCCGCGGGAACGTTGCTTGCGTATCGACGCCATCGGGCATCGGAAAACGTCCTCGCCAACCCGGGCCATGCCGACCTAACCGCCCACGTAAACTTCACGCAGTTGATCGACGCGGGCCAGAATCACGGATTCACCCGACATCGCCGCGGCCAGCAAGCCGACTTTCTGTCGGCGTTGGGCATCGGCGAGCACCTCGTACGATTCCAAGAGCGACCGGACGCCACCGTGGAAACCTACAGAACCGAGCGCGAAGCTGTATTCCAACTCGTTTCACCCACCGACCTCGGACGCTTCCAGGTTCTGACGCAGGGCAAGGGCGTTGACCTGGACCTGATCCGCGGCCTCGACGCCCACACCGCCTAACCGCCACACGCAGCTACGAAGGAGCAGGACTCGATGCAGACACGAACCGAAAGCGATCCGCTAGGCGCACTGAAAGTCCCGGCGTCCGCCCTCTACGGCGTACAGACGCAACGAGCCGTCGAGAACTTCCCAATCAGCGGGCTACCGCCGCACCACGCGTTCGTGTGGGCCACCGTCCTGATCAAGAAAGCCGCCGCCGTCGCGCACAAGCAGACCGGCCGCCTGGACGGCGATCTGGCCGACGTCATCGTCCGCGCCGCCGACGAGGTGCTGAACGGCCAGCATGCCGACCAGTTCGTGGTCGACGTCTTCCAGGCCGGCGCCGGCACGTCGCACAACATGAACGCCAACGAGCTGCTGGCCAATCGAGCCAACGAACTCCTGGGCCGGCCGCGCGGCAGCTACGACCCCATCCACCCCAACGACCACGTCAACATGGCGCAGTCCACCAACGATCTGATCCCCACCGCCATCGCCCTGGCCGCGCTGAAGCTGCTGCCGGACCTTCACAACTCGCTCGACATCCTGGCCAAGAGCCTGCAAGCCAAGGCCACGGCCTGGGACGGCATCGTCAAGTCGGGTCGGACCCACCTGCAAGACGCCACACCGGTGCGTCTCGGCCAGGAGTTCGGCGCCTACGCCGAAGCCATCAGGCGCAACGCCGACGCGATCCATGAAGCCGCCGACGCCAGCCTCGAGCTGAGCCTGGGTGGCACCGCCGTCGGTAGCGGCCTCAACGCCGAACCCGCCTATCAGTCCCAGGTAATCGAAGTCATCGCTGACCTGACCGGATTCGAGGTTCGGCAGTCCACCGACTACTTCTACGCCATGCAGAGCATGGCCCGCTTCGCCCAACTCTCCGGCGCCCTTCGCACCCTCGCGCTGGACCTGAACCGGATCGCCAACGACTTCCGCCTGCTGGGATCGGGACCACGCACCGGCATCTCCGAACTGCGCATGCCGCCGGTGCAGCCCGGCTCCTCGATCATGCCCGGCAAGATCAACCCCGTCATGGCCGAGTGCCTCAACATGATCTGCTTCCAGGTCCAGGGCAACGACCTCGCCATCGCCTCGGCGGTCACCGCCGGTCAGCTGGAATTGAACGTGATGATGCCCCTCATCGCGCACAACCTCTGCCAGTCCATCGAGATCCTCGGCACGGGATCGCTGGCCTTTGCCCGCAAGGGCGTGGACGGCCTGGAAACCGACGACGAGATGCTGCGCTATTGGCTCGAACGCAACACCATGTTGGCCACCGCGCTGGCGCCCAAGATCGGCTACGCCGCCGCCGCCGAAATCGCCAAGCAGGCGGTCGCCACCGGAGAGACCATTCCCGTCGTGGCTGCTCGGATGACCGATCTCCCCGCGGACGAACTCGCGGAAGCTCTCGATCCCGCCCCCATGACCGAGCCCGGCGTGCGCGCCGGCGGCGGTGGAGGCGGCTAACCCGCCGCGCACCAGAAACCCCGGCGGCAATCGATGTACCTCACGTGAATTCACAACCCTACGCCGTATCTGTACGGTCGCTGACCCGCGTGTTCGAGCCCGGCGGGCGACGGGGATTACGTGGCTTTCTGCCGCGTTTCCGGGCCGAGTCCGCTGAGCCCAAACGCATCGTCGCCGTCAACGACCTGAACCTGGATATTGCCCCCGGCCACTGCTTTGGCCTCCTTGGACCCAACGGCGCCGGCAAAACCACCACCGTCAAGATGCTCGCCACGCTGCTCGAACCCACGTCGGGCAGCGCCTCGGTCGCTGGCTTCGATGTCGTCCGCGCGTCGCGTCAGGTGCGCCGCAATCTCGGCGTTCTGTTCGCCGGCGAGCGCGGCATGTACTGGCGGCTGTCCGGCCGCGAAAACCTCGAACTCTTCGGCACGCTGTCATTCATGCCCGGGGAGCGCCTCGCCGAGCGCATCACGGCGGCTGCCCAACAATTCGGCCTTGAGGATCGAATGGACGACTTGGTCGAAACCTATAGCACCGGCATGAAGCAGCGCCTCAACCTCGCCCGCGCCACCTTGCACAGCCCACCCGTGCTGCTGCTCGATGAACCGACCGCCGCGCTGGATCCCGTCGCCGCTCGCGAGGCCCGCCACCTCATCCGCCAGATCGCCGAGGCGGGCACTGCCATCCTGCTCACCACGCACAACCTCTACGAAGCCGAGCAAATCTGCGATCGCGTCGGGATCATCCAGAGCGGCACGCTGGTAGCCGAGGGCCGACCGGCAGATCTCATCAGGCAGGCCGGCGAAGTGCCGCGTCTCGACCTGCTTCTGCGCGGTGACCTGGCTGTCGCCAAGGCCGTCGTCGGCTCCGACGGCCTCTGGTGGGGCGACGTCAACCGAGACGGTGAGTTCGCCGTAGCCGCGCGAGCACCGGAGGGCTGGCGCAGCAGCGATGCGCTCACCACAGCGCTCGTCGCCCGCGGCATCGTGGTCGAAGAAGCCCGCCTTCGCGAACCCGATCTGGAGGACGCCTACATCGCCATCACCGGCTCACGCATTGAGCGCCCGTTTGTGGAACGCTAGCCCCTCACTGCTGCGTGCCGAATTCTGGGCCCTGCTTGCGCTCGCTCGTAAGGGCTGGAAAGTTGATCGACGACAACCCTTATTCGTGACGTCGGGCCTGATCGGAACGTTTCAATGGGTGTTGCCAATCGTGCTTGCCACGATCGCATTGGCGGGACCAAACGAAGCGGGACTTCGTCGCTTTGCCCACGCCACCGGCACTGAGGCCTACCTCGCCTACGCGGTCATCGGCGCAATCGCCTTTCTGTGGGCCGGTTGGATGCTCTCGGCGCTTTCCTTCAATCTGCGCCTCGACAGGACCCTGGGCACGCTGCCGACCCTCTGGACATCGGCTGCCGCACGCGCGGTACTCACGTGTGGTGGAGCGCTGGGGCGTACCGTGGCGCCAGCCGTCATGGCCGCCGCGGCGTTCGGCATTGCCTGGGCGCTCTTTAGGTTCCCGCTGGCGCCCAACATCGGCCCGACACTCGCCGTTCTCCTGTGCGGCGGATTGGCGATGGTTGGGCTCGCCCTTCCATTGGCGGCCGTCACCCTCAGATACCGCGAGGCGCATTACCTCGTGTCCTTGTTCGTGGTGGCAACTGGAATCCTCGCCGGCATCGCCTATCCGGTAGACCTGCTTCCGGATTGGGCGCAGTGGCTGTCCAGGCTCCTCTCGCCAACTTGGCTGATCCACGGGCTGCGCGCCGCGCTGATCTTCGGCGACATCCCGGACGCCATGCGCTCGTG
Source organism: Chloroflexota bacterium (assembly GCA_026707585.1). Taxonomy (GTDB): domain Bacteria; phylum Chloroflexota; class UBA11872; order UBA11872; family UBA11872; genus UBA11872. Next base: position 161,570 of record JAPOWQ010000049.1, read on the forward strand.
TGGCGCTCTGCTCGCGTTGACCTTCGTGTACGGAGCTGCCGGACTCGTCCTGCTGAGAATCATGGATTCGGCGGCTCGCGCCAAGGGCGAATTGGAGTGGATGTAGGTGACGAGCGCCGGCGCTGAGGCGATGTGGGCGGCAAGGGCCACCCTCGCCCATGCGCGTGCCCAGTGGCTGGAGATCTCACGCTTCAAGGCCCTGTGGGTGTATGAGGCTGGCTGGGCGTTTCTCTTCTTTGTGCCTCTGGCGCTTACCGGCATGGCGTTCGGCGATGCTGGCTTTGAAGCCAGTGGCGGCGGGCAGAGCTTCCTGGCCTTCGCGGTCACAGGCTTTGTCGCACTCAACGTCGCGACGTCTGCCTTGTGGCGCGGCGTTGTGTTCCTGGAGAAGTCCAACCAGACCGGAACGCTCGCGCATCTCTGGGCGGCCGAGGCGCCCCGCTGGACAGCGCTGACTGGCGCCACGGTCATCGACGTTGGCTTTGCAGCGCTCCGGGGGCTGCTGATCCTGGTGATTGCCAGCGTGCTCTTTAAGGGCGCGGCGTTTGCCGTCACCCTGCCGACAGTGCTGGCCCTACTGATTGCCTTGGTCGCATTCTGGGGCCTTGGCCTCGCACTCGCGGGTGTCGGCCTCGTGGCCCGCCAGGCACGCTTTCCCGAGATTCTCGGCGCACTCGCCATGGTTATGGCCGGCGGCACCTACCCGATCGCCATCCTCCCCTGGAGCGTGCGCTGGATCAGTTACGTAAACCCCTATACCTACGTCGTCGACCTCGTGCGCTCAACCACCATTGGGACGCCACCGCTGCTAGCCATTGAGCTTGAATTCCTGATCGTGAGCGCCATCGCAGTGGCTTGCGTCTTCGGCGGCAGCCGAATCCTCTTCTTCTGTGAGCGCATTGCAATCCAGCGCGGCCTGATCGGCCTACACGCGTAAACCCAACGGATCGGCAAGCCCCCAACGCGCTCCGCCTCAAACCGCGCCGACGAAGCGGTCGGCAAGCACCGCGGGACCCGGCTTTCATACCGTCGGGGCTGGGGCCGTTAGCCTGACCGGCCAGCAGGCGTGGACGGAACGCGGCATACCGCGCGCGACCTCATATTCACCGACGTGTCGCAGCGTTCGCTTGAGCGCCTATTCTTGTCCTTTGCCGGAAGGGCCTGCGTGCTATCCCAGTTATCGCGGCGTCCAGGGCACCGGGATCAAAGGAGCCAGCCCTTGAAACCTACCCATAAGACGTCCGAATAACCATCCCGGAATCGCAGACTGAGCAACGCCTTGTTGAGCGCCAGCAACCTCCAGATTCGTGGCGAGTTCTGGGCCTTTCTCGCGCTCGCGAGGAAGGGCTGGAGGATTGACCGCCGTCACCCCTTCTTCTTGACGGCCAGCCTGATCGGAATGCTGCAGTGGGTCTTGCCCATTGTGCTCGCAACCATCGCACTTGCCGGGCCAGACAACGCCGGCCTCGACAACTTCTCGCGGTTGGCCGGGACAGACGCCTACCTTGCCTACTCGGTCATTGGCGCAACGACATTTCTGTGGACCAGCTGGCTTACGGCGGAACTCGCCAACAATCTCCGCTTTGACAGAAGTCTTGGAACACTGCCCACCATTTGGGCAACGACGACGACGCGCTTCGTTCTGATCGTAGGCGGAGCGATCGGACGCACGTTTACACCGTCAGTCATGGCGGTTGGGACGTTCAGCCTTGCATGGGCCCTGTTTCGCTTCCCACTGGAGCCCAGCGTCGGTCCCGCACTGGCCCTGCTTGTTTGCAGCGGGATGGCGACCATTGCAGTTGCCTTGCCCTGGGCGGCCATTCTGCTCAGATACCGCGAGGGATACCTCGTGGTGCAGCTATTCGTTATGGGGGCCGGCATTCTGGCCGGCATTGCCTATCCCGTAGCTGTGCTTCCAGGCTGGGCCCAATGGCTCTCAGCGCTCCTTCCTCCAACCTGGATGATCCGCGGTCTTCGCAGTGCGCTCATTTTTAGCGACCTGCGGGATGTCGTGCTCGCCTGCGCCGTACTGCTTGCCATGGCATTGGTCTATGGCGCCGCCGGCCTTGTGCTGCTGCACATCATGGATAGAGCCGCTCGGGCCAAGGGCGAACTGGAGTGGATGTAGATGGCTGGATTCGGTTCTGAAGCCTCGGCGATTCTGAGAGCCTGCCTTGGCCATGCTCGCGCCGAGTGGTTGGAAACCGCGCGCTTCAAGGCCATGTGGCTCTATCAGATCGGTTGGGCGTTTCTGTTCTTCGTGCCCCTCGCGCTCGCTGGCGCGGCGTTCGGCGACGCCGGCTTCGAGGCCAGCGGCGGCGGCCAGAGTTTTCTGGCCTACGCAGTCACCGGCTATGTCGCGCTCAACGTTGCCATAGGCGCCCTCTGGCGCGGTGTGGAATTCCTCCGACGGTCCAACCTGACGGGCACGCTGGCGCACGTCTGGGTGACCGAAGCGCCGCGCTGGACGGCCCTGGTTGGCGCCACGACCGTCAACGTTGGCTTTGCATTGTTCCAGAGCCTGCTTGTGCTCCTGTTCGTCAGCACGCTGTTTCGCGGCCACGGCTTCGCCATCTCCATGGCGGCGATCGCCGCCGTGCTCGTCACGCTGGTCGCATTCTTCGGCATGGGTCTTGGCTTCGCTGGCCTCGGGCTTGTCGCAAGGGGCGCGCAGTTGCCCAGTGCACTCAGCGCACTGGCTATGGTCATGGCCGGCAGCAGCTATCCGATCGCCATCCTCCCCTGGAGCGTGCGCTGGATCACCTACGTCAATCCGTACACGTACGTGATCGATCTCCTGCGCACGACGACGATCGGAACTCAGCCGCTGTTTCCAATTGGAATTGAGTTCCTGATAGTTGGCGCCATCGCCCTTGCAAGTGTGGCTGGTGGAGCCTGGGCCTACGCCCGGTGCGAGCGCATTGCCATCCAGCGTGGGCTGGTCGGCCTACACGCCTAGCGCGTGCCCAGCCCACAGCCCGTCACCCCAGCGTTTCGCTACGTAGATCGCCCACGGCGCCGTCCAGTGCCGCCGCCCGGCCAGGAATTCGTTCCACATGGATGCCACGACGTCGGGATCCAATGCATCGCCGACCGGTCCGCCCATCGACGACTCGCGCATCACCGACTCAACCTCGGAACGCAGGGCACCGCGCATCCACTGATCCAGCGGCAGGCTGAAACCCTGCTTCTTGCGGCGCAGCGCGTGCGGCGGGAGCTCGCGTCCAAGTGCCCGTGCCAGCAGCGGCTTCGGCCCCGGCCCCCGGCGTTTCACGTCATCCCCCAAAGCCAGCACCGTCTCCACCAGTTCGTGATCTAGCAGCGGCTCACGAATCTCCAGCCCCTGCGCCATCCCCATCACGTCCGTGTCACGCAGCAAGACGTTGCGCATGTAGACGTCCATCTCAGCAAACGCCACCCGGTTGAACGGACTGGCCGCAGGCGGTGCCGGATCGAACGCCTGCGCCTCGGTTGAAGTCAACGCCTGGATCTCGGTCCGGCTGAAAAGCTGACGCGTTGCGAGCTCGGCGGGAAGCGTGGGGTCGGAACGTGCCAGCCAGCCATCCACCCGCCGTATCCGCGACGACACCGGAGCGGTGCGGCGCAGCCCTGCGCCGGCGATCCGACCGACCTGCGGCGGTACGAATCGCCGCACCCGGCGCAGCCAGGGCGCAATCCTGAATGACGGGTACCCACCGAAAACCTCATCGCCCCCGATGCCCGACAGCACGGCCGTAAGACCTGCCCCCCGCGCCGCTTGTGCCACCAGGTAGATATTCAGCCCATCGAAGGTGGGCTGGTCCATCGCCGCAAATAACGCATCCAGGCTGTCCCGCGCGTCCTCCGGGCCAAGAATGGTTTCCACGTGCTCGGTTCCGAACTGTGCGGACGACGCCCGCATCGCGTCCCGCTCCGAGAAGCACGGGTCGTCGAACACCGCGGACACGGTTCGCAGCGGACGGTCCGCATCCCGCGCGGCCAGCGCCGTCACCGTCGCCGAATCGATGCCACCGCTAAGCAACACGCCCAGCGGGGCGTCGCTGACCAGCCGTCGCTGCACGGCCTGTCCCAAGCGCTGGCGGACCGCATCAGCCGCCGTGGCTCTGCCCAGGCTGTTCTCCGAGCGGCGGGCGACCTGTTCCCGCAGGTCCCAGTAGCGCCGTGTCTGAAACGTTCGCCCATTGAATTCGCGAGCCGTTCCGGGCGGCAGGACGTCGACCCCTTCGATCAGCGTCCCTGGCTCCCTTGCCGCGCCAAGTGACAGGTAACCCGCAAGGCCGGCCGGCGAGAGCCTCGGTTCCGCGAAACCGCCCGCCAGCATCGCCCGAATCTCGGAGGCGAACGCTACCTGGCTCCCGGTCACGGCCGTATACAGCGGCTTCACACCCAGCCGGTCCCGCGCCAGCACCAGTCGGCCCGCTCGCGCATCCCAGATCGCGAAGGCGAACATCCCCGCGAACCGCTCCAGGCAGTCCACACCCCACTCGTCGTAGCCGTGTAGCACGACCTCCGTATCGGTACCGGTTCGAAAAGTGTGGCCGCGGGCGCTGAGTTGCCGGCGAAGCTCCCGAAAGTTGTAGACCTCACCGTTGAAGACGATGACGCTTCCGGTCTGCGGGTTACACATGGGCTGAGCGCCGCGCGCGCTCAGATCCTGCACGGCCAGGCGGCGTGCGCCCAACGCCAGCGTTCCGTACGGCGCCCGCAGATCCACCACCGCACCACCGTCTGGACCCCGATGTGCCATCGCCTTGGTCGCAGCGGTTACGTCGGCGCGCGCCGACCGGTCGCTGTCCCAAATCCATGCCCCGGCTATTCCACACACGCCGGCCGCCTTCGTAGGATGTATAGGAGTCAGCCGCGCGCGGCTGCCAGGGCGGGGCGCCAGGAAGTGCAGCGGCCAATCGGACGCCCTGGAGGCCGCATTGCAACTGCGTGCACGGCAGATCGAATTCTATGCGTCGCTCGACGCCGAGGATGAGATCGAACGGCCCCGTCACTACCCGCGCACCGTGCGCTTCCTCCTTGAGGAAAAGCTGCGCCGAGCGCTCGCGCTTTTGCAGCCAGTCGCATCAGCCGACGCCCTCTGCGTCTGCGGCGGATCGGGCATGGACGCCGAGTGGCTGGCACGGCTCGGGATCCGCCCGACAGTTCTCGATCTTTCGCCTCACGCACTGGCGCGTACACGCGTTCGCGCCCGGCGACGTGGGTTCGAGACCGCGCTCGTTCGTGGTGATGCGGCCCGACTCCCCTTCAGCGACCAGAGCTTTGGTCTGACGCTGGTCCACGACGGCCTGCACCACCTTGCTGACCCATATCGCGCCCTGGATGAGATGGCGCGGGTGGCGCGCCACGAACTCGTGGTGATGGAACCGGCCCATGCGGCCCTGACCCGGCTGGCCGTGGCACTTGGACTCGCCGCTGATGTCGAACCAGCCGGCAACGTGGTCCGTCGACTCAACGCCCGCCACGTTCGGGCGCGTATTCGCGCAGCCGGCTGGCGACGCGTGCGCTCGGCCCGCGACCTCGTCTACTACCAGCGCTGGACATTTCCAATCTATCGACTCGCCAACCGAGACTCCATCTTTACGGTAGTCGTCCTCGCGTACCGCCTGCTGAACCTCGCGGTTGGACGCTGGGGGAACTCGCTGAAGGTCGTGGCACGGCGCTAGCCGGAGCTGCTATGCGCGTGGTCGTGCTCGGCATCAATTACCCGCCCGAGGTGGCAGGTATCGCGCCCCAGACCGCCGCGCTCTGCCGCCATCTCGCCGCGCGAGGCGACGAGGTTGTCATGCTGACCGCCAAGCCTCACTACCCGGCCTGGCGTGTTAGTACCAGCCACCGCCAGTCTGGATTCATACGCCAGGCGCTCGACGGCGTGCGGGTGCTTCGCCTGCCGTCCTACATCCCGGCGCGGCCTGGCTCGCTCATCCGTCGGCTTCTCTACGACGGCTCGTTTGCCCTGGTCGCTGGTCTCACGGCTCTCGTGCTACCCCGCGCCGACGTGTACCTCTACGTCGGTGCGCAGCCGGCCCTCGCGGTCGCCACCGCTCTCGTTGCTCGAATCCGACGTCGGCCCTGGGTCGCCAAAGTCGCGGACTTGGCGGTCAACGCCGGGGCCGCCGTGGCATTGATTCGAAACCCGACGCTGGTGAGCGTGCTGCGCACGGTCGAGTACGCAACCTACAAGCGTGCTGACGTCGTGCTCCTTCTCACCGAGGGCTTCGCCGAGGAATTGCTCCGGCACGGGCTGAGTGAACAGCAGCTGCAGGTCGTCCGCGACTCCGAGGACTTGGCCGATCTCACGCCGACGACGAGCCGTAGCGAAACCCGGCGGCGGCACGGTCTTGACCCAGATCGGCCCCTCATCACACATATCGGCAACATTGGCCGCAAGCAGGGTCTGCAGGTCGCCGCCCAGGCCGCCAGCGAAGATCGGACGGGCGCCTGCTGGCTTCTCGTGGGTGATGGGCCCGAGCGACCAGCCATCGAGCGCTCGGCATCCGCAGCCCGCATGCGCGTTCTGCCCTTTCTCTCGCGGCCGGACCTGGCGGACCTTCTGGCCGCGTCGGATGTGGCGCTGCTTACTCAGCGCCGCCGGGTAATCGATGCAGTCGTGCCCTCGAAGCTCGTCACCTACATGGCCGCCGGCCTTCCAGTCATAGCTTCCGTGCACACGAGCAGCGAAGCCGCTCGCCTGATTCGCCGAGCTCATTGCGGTCTCGTTGTCGAGCCAGAAGTGCCCGCCTTGCTTCGAGCTGCCACAGCCAGCTTGCTGGCCGACCCGGATCGTCGCCGGCAGCTTGGTGCTGCGGGACGCGCGTTCGCCGAAATCGAATTCGACCGCTCCAAAGTCGTCGCCAGGCAAGCGACGATTCTCGACTCGCTCGCCGGCCTGTCCCATCGCTGATGGCGCAGTCCGTGAATGACCAGGACGACCGTTCCGAGGAGGCGGACCAGGCATTTGCCGGTCGCCCCGTACTGGTTACCGGCGGCGCGTCCTTCATCGGCGCCCACCTGGTCGACGCGCTGGTCGCCATGAACGCCCGGGTTCATGTGGTTGACGATCTGAGCAGCGGCAAGCTCGCCAACATCCGTCGGCACATCGACTCCGGCACGATCGAGTTCGTGCAGGCCGACCTGCTGGACCCTCGCGTTGCAGCCGAATCCGTTGCCGGCATGCACACCGTCTTTCATCTCGCCGCCAATCACGGCGGACGCGGCTACGTTGACCTTCACCAGGCCGACTGCGCAACGAATCTCCTCCTCGATGGCGTCGTGTTCCGAGCCTGCCGCCGCGCTGGTGTCGACAAGGTCGTCTACGCCTCGTCCGGTTGCGTCTACCCGAACCATCTGCAAGCCGACCCAACGGAACGGCTGTTTCTCACCGAGGACCAGGTCGGTCCGCCCTACGACGCCGACAACATGTACGGGTGGGCCAAGCTCATGGGCGAACTGAGTCTCCGTGCCTACTACCTCGACTACGGACTCAAGTCGGTGTCCTGCCGCTACTTCACCGTCTACGGCCCGCGCGGCCACGAAAACCACGCGGTCATGGCCATGATCGCCCGCGCCTTCATTCGCCAGGATCCGTTCGAGGTCTGGGGATCCGGCCGCCAGGTGCGCAACTGGACCTACGTGAGCGACGTCGTGGACGGCACCCTCCGGGCCGCCGCCCGTATCGACGACGCCCGCGCCGTCAACCTCGGCACCCGCGAACGCATCCGCGTAATTGACGCGGCGCGCCAGGTACTGCGGCAGATTGGGCACCAGCCAGACATTCGCGTGCGCCACGACCTGCCCACCGGCCCCATGAACCGAGTCGCCGACCCGTCGCTGGCCGAGCGGGCGCTGGATTGGACACCCCGGATTCGCTTCACGGACGGGCTACGTAGAACGATCGACTGGTACCTCCGCACCCACCGTCGGGACGAAGTCTCCGCCCTGCTCCCACACCTGCTTACGGAGCGCTAACCGCGCACCGGGTTAGTTGGCGCTGCGACGCCAGACCAACCACGAGCGGGCGGCTAACGACGTACGTTCAGATCGGCGGACCGCTGGCGCTGCTGGGCACGGCGCCTGCGATCTGGTTTGGCGGTCCGGCAGGCGGAATCGCCCTTGCGCTCGTCCCGCTGATCCTGCTGATGCGGCGCGCACTCTGGCTTCCTGTCGCGCCGCGAGCCTCAGAAAAGCTCCTGCTGGCCTGCGCGCTCTGGACAGGCGTGACCGCCTTGGCTGTAAGCGATTGGCAGGTCGCGGCACCCAAACTGTTCGGAGTGCTGCTGGGACTTTCCCTTGCATACCTCATCAGCGTCGACACGCCTTCAAGCGGGCGGGTCCACCTGCTTTGGCTGGGCCTTGCAATTGGAATGGCAAGCCTAATCACCATCGCCGCCTTGTTCCTCACAGAGTGGCCGCAGCGCAAACTTCTACCGCTGGATGGTCTCTACACCCTGCTGCCGATGGGCCCGCGCGTAGTGGACCACGGCGGCCGGCTTGGTGGAATCGGCCCCAATCAGATCGGCGGTTCACTGGCCCTGCTTGTGCCGCTGACCCTGGCGCTATCGCTGAACCGAACTGAGACCAGGCGAATCGTCTGCACCGTCGCTGCCTTGGTGTTGGTCTACGCACTTGCCGTTCTCTTGCTCACGCAGTCGCGCAGTGCCTATGTCGGAGCAGTGGTTGGTCAGGCCCTGGTTGGCTGGTGGTGGCTGAGACAGCGCGCGTGGTTTCGTCGACATCCGTGGGCTCTCATGGCGATTAACGCGACCGTGAGCCTTGCTGTGGTGGGCCTGCTCGCGGCCACGGCTTTCACCTGGCTGGCCCCGTTCGACTCAACCACGGACACCCTGAAGGGCCGTCTCACAATCTGGTCGGTCAGCACTCTCCTGATTGGCGAACACCTTTACACGGGCGTCGGGCCGGGCCACTTCTCGCTGGCGCTCAAGTCCACGTTTCCCCAGCTCAGCGCGTCGGTCGCCCCGTACGTGCCGCATGCCCACAACCTCATTCTGCAGACGCTCCTGGACCTGGGTCTTACTGCGGCCGTTCTTCTAGGCACTCTCATCGCCGTCGCTCTGCGCGGTCTCATCACAGTGGCGCGAGCGGCGGACGACAGCTCGCGACAACTGCTGGCCGTAGGCCTGATTGGTTCGCTGGCAGCCTTCTTCGTCTACGGTCTCACAGACACCATCGCGCCCGGCGCACGCGGCGGGCTGCCGTTTTGGTTGGTGCTCGGCCTGGCTGTGGCCTGTGCCCGTCCGGCCCGCCGTCACCGGCACCCAGGGTGACGCCCCGCCGCCTGCTTGGCGTGGGAGCGCTGATCGGCGCGCCCCTGGCCACCTACGTCGGCTATCCGACGCTCGTATGGGCCGTGGCGGTTCTTCGGCCGCGGACCTTCGTCAAAGACGCAATGCATCGGCCGCCCGTCACCTTTGTGATTGCCGCCCACAACGAGGCTGCACTGATCGGCGCGAAGGTCCGCAGCATCCTCAACTTGGACTACCCGGCCGACCGCCTCGACTGCATCGTTGCCTGTGATGGCTGCACCGATGACACCCCGGCCGTAGCCCGCGCGGCCGGCGATGCCCGGCTCCACGTGCTCGAGCTTCCCCGCCATCGGGGCAAGCTTGCCGCCATTCGCGCGGCTCTTCCGCATGTCCGCGGAGAAGTCATTGCGTTCACGGACGCCAATGCGATTCTCGAACAGGACGCGTTGAGCCATCTCGTCGTCCCGTTCGCCGATTCCGACGTTGTCGTGGTCTCAGGCGCAAAGCAGGTGAGCAACGGCCCTGAAGCAATCTACTGGCGCTACGAACGCTGGCTTCGCGTCCGCGAAAGCGCCAGCGGCTCCGTCGCCGGTGCCGATGGCGCCCTCTACGCGGTCCGCGCAACCGCCGTGGACGCCTCCGCCCGTCCCGGGGCCGCGGACGATCTGCTCATCTCCCTGCGGGCGGCACAAGCTGGTGGCCGCATCGTCTTTGCTCCAAATGCCCGGACAACGGAAACGGCATCGCCGGGCGCAGCTCGCGCATTTGCGGCCCGAACCCGCACGGTTTCCGGCGCACTCTTCGCGCTGGCAAGCCTGCCTCACCTGCTTCGGCCCAGGCGCAATGACCTGTGGTGGAAGCTCACCGGCCACAAGCTGCTGCGCATTGCGGCACCGTTGCTGATGGCCGTTGGGACCATCGTGCTCATCGATCCACTGCCACGGGTACGGACGACGGCATGGACTGCGGTAGCAGGCCTCGTCCCGGCACTTGCGCTGCTATTGGTTCCTGGCGGCGACTTCGCGCGATCTGCCCGGCGCCTGGCGCGCTATGCGCTCGCGGCAAATCTGGCAGCCCTGGCTGGTCTCGCACGGTTCCTTGCGCGCCGCCCAATCGACGCCTGGACACCCGAGCGCCAGGCGCCGGCGAAGACTCACCTGAACTAGACCGGGCGGCCCCACTGGCCTCGAATGTGACAAACTGACGGCGGAACCGACCGGTTCAGGGCAGCATCCAACCTAGGGTGCTCGGGCGGCCTAACCCCCACGCCACACGACTCGTGGTGGAGAGCCATCGCATCCGCAGGCCGTCCGCAGGTGATTTACGACTACACCAAGCGCGCACTGGACATTGCCCTTGCGCTGCTTCTTGTAGTCGTCGGACTGCCGCTCTGGCTGCTGATCGCCGCCGTCGTCAAGCTGGATTCTCCAGGCCCGGTGTTCTACAGCGCCATCGTCCACGGGCGGGGCTGCCGGCCGTTCCGCTACTACAAGTTCCGAACCATGTGGACCGGCGCCTCGACAGCATGTCACGAAGCACTCACGGCCAGCTACATTCAGGGAGTCCAATCCTGCTGCAAGCTGCTGGATGACCCGCGCGTAACCCGAGTCGGGCGACTGCTTCGAGTTTGGAGCCTGGACGAGGTTCCGCAGTTGGTGAACGTGCTGCGCGGCGAAATGAGCCTCGTGGGACCTCGTCCACCCCTCACGTACGAATTCAAACTCTACGACGTCCGAGCCAGGCGACGCCTTGCGGTGCGTCCCGGAATCACCGGACTCCAGCAGGTCACCTCACGCGGCCGTGTGTCATTTCGCCGGCTGGTGGCAACCGATCTGCTGTACATCCGGCGTCGATCGCTCGCGCTCGACCTGGTCATCCTGGCACGCACGATTCCCGCGGTCCTCTCTCGCCGTGGCGCCGCCTGATCCGGCGCGCGGCACCCCCACGCCGGCCGCCCATGGGCGGCCGCACCGGTGGCTGGCTCGGGTGGCACTCCCCACGGCCCTTCTGCTCTTCGGTCTCTTTGCGTTTGATCTGGCCCGGCTCGCGCTGGAGGCCCGGGCCACAGCCGATTTGATCAGCGGCGTCCGGTGGCACGTCGACAACGCCATCGCCGATACCGCCGAACTGCGCAACGGCAGCTACACCCTGGAATCCGCCGCCGCACGACTGACCGCGATTGAGCGCCGACTGGATCGCTACGGGCCTGTCCTCGCGGTCGCGTCCATCGTCCCGCTGCTCGGGCGCTGGATTGAGGAGGCCCGGGCGCTGCTAGCGATTTACGTAGACCTCAGCTCGGCGGCCGCCGAATCGTTGGACATGGCAGCAGGTCTCGTGGATCGGCTCACGGCCACGAGCCCTTCGCCGGACGAGCCGCTTCGGGCACTGGTGGACACCCTGAAGGCCGAGCGCGAATCCATTCACGATCAGCTCGCAATCGTTGACCGCGCCAGCCGCCGGCTGGATGCCATCGCCACAACGGCGGCTGGTCAATTCAGCGATCAGCAGACGGAAGCTCTTCGGGTCACGATCGAGACGCTGCACGCCACACTCCAGGCCGCGTTGCTGGCGCCGCGGGCGCTCGGCTCGCCGACACCCCGGCGCTACCTGCTCCTGGCGCAGAAAAGCGACGAGTTGCGGCCAACGGGCGGGTTCATTGGCAACGTCGCGTTCGTGACAGTTGCGAACGGGGAACTGCGCGACCTGGCCTACCTGCGCAGTTATCTGGTCGAGGACCCGACCCGGCCGCGGGTTCCCGCGCCCCCGCCGTTCCGCCGCTATCAGGGAATGCGTGACTGGAACCTGCGTGACGCCAACTGGCACCCGGACTTTCGGGCGTCGGCCGACGAGATTCAGCGGTTCCTTGCGCTCAACAATGTGGAGCCAGTGGACGGCATCTTCGCCTTCGACCAGCAGGCCCTCGGCATCCTGCTGGCCGCGATTGGCCCGGTGGAGGTCCCGGGCCACGAGGTGCGGGTAACCACGGCGAACGCCTACACGGTGCTGGAGCACTACGCCCACTCCACTGGCGACCGGCGTGCTTGGTTCGGTTCCCGACCGTTCTACGCCGCACTGACCGCCGCCCTGCTGAGGACAACCATCGAAGGCCTTCGGACAAATCCGCGGCCGGTCATTGGCGCCGTGCAGACGATGGTGGCCGAAAAACACCTGATGGCCGCATTTGAGGACGCCGCGGTGCAGCGCTTGGTGGAGCAGGTAGGAGCGGGCGGACGTCTGCCCGACGCACCAGACGATCTGCTGTACGTCGTTGATGCCCAAGTCGACCACGGCGCGCCGTTCCGCTCGATTGAGCAGACCGTCCGCTACCAGCCGAACCTCGAAACCGGACGCGCAACGCTAACGATCGATTACGCCAACCAAAACTCGCCGGCCGACCCCAACGGGCGACTGTCCGACTTTCTGCGGGTGTACGTCCCGGCGGGAGCCCGGCTTGCCTCGGTCTCGGGTCTGACCGACGTGCAACCGTCCCGCCAGGTGAATGGGCTCACGGAGTTCGCCGGCTTCCTGGACCTGGCCGGCGGCGGGCGGCGGCGGGTGGAGTTTCGCTACTGGCTCCCGCCTCGCCTGCCAGCCCGTTGGAGCGCCGAGGGCTACACGCTTCACGTACCCAAGCAGCCCGGAACTGATGGGCATCGCCTGGTGGTCCGGACGACGCAACGACGACTCTTCGAAGGGCGCCTGGCGACAGATCTGACGCTTAGGAGTCCGAGAGCGTGAGCCTGCTTCGACGCTGCGCTTGGCGCCTGTTGACTCTGGGCGCAATTGCACTGCCCGCCGCGTGTGCGTCGGCTGAGCCCGGGCCGCCCCTCGCGCCGACACCCACAGCCCAGATGCCCGCCACGTCCTCCCCGCGAGTGCCGGCTGCGGAGACATCCGTAGCCGTGCGGAGTCGCCTCGACTCTTCGCGCGCGCTGTCGACAATCTCGTCCAGCCCGCCAGCTCAATCCCGCCCCAAGCAGGCCGCGTCGCGGGACGCCTCGCCCGAATCTGAATCGGTCGCACCGACCCCAACGCCGCTGCGGCTACCGACCGCCGAAGACCTGGGCCCCAACTACTTCGAACTCTTCGCCGGACGGACCGACGCCAGGGCCAGCGTCGGCGATGTCGGCCAGATCAGCGCTGCCGTCGTCGCCTTCGGATTCAGCGAACGCGCCAAGCTGCGGGACGAACGGATCGTACGGGACGGCCCGCTGGCGGCCGTTGCCCGCGTGTCCCGGCACTCCAGCAGCGAGTCCGCGGTGCGATTCGCCGCGGCCGGCGGTACGGCCGATGGTCGTGACATAGCGGTCATCTGGCCAGGTCTCGCCGTCGAATTGAGGCAATCCCGGGTGTCCACCCACTCGTATGCTCCGGGCCTCACCGCAACTCGCACCCTGCACAGCGGCTGGTTCAGCGCTCTGGATGGAAGCCGCATTCCGACCGTCGTGGAGCAGTGGACCGCCGTCCGTGCGCGGACCGTGCTTACCGTCAATCTGGTCTGGGGCAGCCAGGTCACCACCGATGGCTGGGGCCTCTCCCTGCTCCGAAGGCTCGCTCGGATCCCGGTCGGACAAGCGGCATCGCATGCGCCGTAGCTCGGCGGTCGCTGACCCACCGCGGGCCGCGTCTCGTGCTGCGTTCAATCGCTCGCTCGTCGGGTGGTTCGTCGTCGCGCTGTCGCTTGGCGTGGCCGCGCTCTTCTTCACCTCCCGCCCCGAACCAGCGATGGGCCAGACCGGTCCTGCGCTCACTCCACCATCCCCAACATCGCAGCCGCCTCCTCAGAGGCTTGAAGTCTTCGTTGCTCCATACGCGCCTGGCACGGAGACCTACGACCGGTCGCGATCCGACGTGCGTCTGATCGACGTAACAATTCGAGAATCGACTCCGAGCCGGCGTCGACTGCCCTTGGCTATTCCTGACGTTGCACGGCAGTTCATGGAAGCGACGATGGGCGGATTGCCCCTGATCGGCGTCCAGATCAGCGTGGGCGCCACCGGCCGCGGCACGCTGCCCGGCTCGCTTACGCGCGCGCAGCTGGCGCGGCTCTGTTTTCCGTCGTCGATGAAGCCGCCCGGCATCGAAATGGAGTCACTGGTCGTGAATCCCGGCCGTCTCGTATCGGCTCGACTGGACCGCCGGGCGGTGTGCGTTGAGTTTGTCTTTGCGGAACCGGGCGACTTCGTCGTTGGCGCGCGCCCCAGGCCCGTGCTCCCTGAATTCGCGGCCTTTTACGCATCCACCGGTGGCGCCGCCACCTGGGGACCGTGCCTGACGCAGGGTTTCTTTGTGGCGGTCGGTCCGGGCGGAACAATCATCGAGGTCCAGCCGGGTCTTGGCGTATACGTGCAGGTTTGCGCAAACGGCGTGCTGGGCTATCACCCCGAACTGGCCGGTACGGGGTACGAGATTCAGCCGGTGCTGGCCTCCGCCTGGGTTCGCGACGAGTCCGGGCGGTATGTGGACCCCGATCCCCCGGTTCGGATAGCGGGCGCGGGCCGGTACTTTCCGCAAACCGGACACAACGTGAGCGGGCCGTTGCTGACCACGTTTCAGGCCCTTGGGGGCGCCGCTGTGCTGGGCTACCCGATCACGGAGGCGCTGACCGGCGCTCCCGGCTTCACGGACCAGTACTTCCAGCACTTCAAACTCCGCCTGAACGACGCCACCCGTGAAGTGACCATCCGCCCGGTCGGTCGCGAGTTCATGGCCATGTTGACGGCCAACCGCCAGGCCGGCGCCGACTTCCCATAGCCGGCAGACGACCGGCCGCCGCGCGGGGCCGCACCTACTGGGGGCGGCGGGTGTATGCGTGGGCGGTCATCGTTGCCGCGGCTTCGCTGGTGGCGGCGACGACGGCTGGCTCGGTCGGCGCGGACGAGCACGATCCCCTGTTCTTTGCCGAGACGGGCTTTGGCGTGTGGAACCCGGAGATCCGCGGCTATTTCAATTCTCGCGGGGGCGTGGGGACCTTCGGGTTTCCGATCAGCAACGTGTTCACGCTCTATGGGTTTGAGGTCCAACTCTTCCAGCGGCAGGGCATCCAGATCGGACCGAACGGCTCGCCGCGCGGTCTGAACATCCTGCAGGCGCCTTACCTGGAGTACCGGCGCTTCGGCGGGCTCACGATCCCGGCAGTCAACAGCGACCTGATCGCGGATGCACCCAGGGCCGGCTCGCCGGGATACGCCCAGGCGGTAGGGGCGTTTGTGCACGAGCACGTCCCGGACTCCTGGCAGGGGCACGGGTTGGGTTTTCTACGCGAGTATCTGGCGGCCGCGCCGGCCGGGATCCCAACGCACATTCGCGAATTCGCGGCGCTTGAGATCTGGGGACTGCCGCTGAGCCGGCCGCAACCCGATCCGGCCAACTCCAGCTTCATCTATCAGCGCTTTCAGCGCGGCGTCATGCACTTTGACGCGACCAGCGGCGTCACCGGCGGGCTGCTGCTGGGTGACCACCTGAAATCGCTGATCATGGGCGTCGGGCTGAGCTCCAGCTTGGCCGCGGCGGCTTCCGCCAACCCGCTATTGCGCCAGTACGCACCGGGGCTGCCGCTGGACATGCGGAGCCGCACGGCGCTTCCCGGCACCGACCTGACCCACGCTTTCCGACCCTGGACCGAGTCAGCACCCTGGCCGCCCGCGGGCGACTCGCGCTACGGCGTGATTGTTCTGCATCGCCATGGCGCGGGAAGTGTCCACGGCGTGCTGGCGCACACCGGCGCGCGCAGCTACCTGGACTACACCGCCAGCCTTGACGACGCGCCTCCGGGGACTGAGAAGTTGGCGGTCGTGCGACCGGCCAACGAACCGTCCGGCGCCGAACTTCGAGCGCGGGCGGCGCGGCATCCCGGCGCGGCCTGGGCCATAAGCAACGAGCCCAACACGGGGCTGCAGGACAACCTGACGCCAGGGGCCTACGCCGCGTTCTTTGATCGGGTGGTCACGGCGATCCGGGCCGGCGACCCATCGGCCCGCATCGTGGCGCCGAACACGCTGAACTTCGACTTTCGCTGCCGGGGCTGTTCCGGCGAGGACCCGACGGGTCGCGAGTGGATCGATGGATTCCGCGCGGCCTACCGGAATCTGCGTGGCGCGGAGCCACCGATCGACATCTGGGGCATCCACGCGTATGAGATCGACTGGATCGATCCGCCGATGACGGACGTCTCGGTGCTGCAGGCGCAACTGGAGGGCCTGCGGGCCTACCTGGACTCGATTCCGGCGCACCGGGGGCGCCCTATCTGGCTCACCGAGTTCGCCATCATCTGGGGCTACGACGACTGGCAGGTGGAAGCGACGGCGGACGGGGGATTCCTGGTGGCCCCCGCGGGCCGCTTTCGAGCCGATCTCATCGAGGACTTCCTCA
The DNA here is from genome assembly GCA_026707585.1 of Chloroflexota bacterium. GTDB lineage: Bacteria > Chloroflexota > UBA11872 > UBA11872 > UBA11872 > UBA11872. Next base: position 178,210 of record JAPOWQ010000049.1, read on the forward strand.
GCGAGGCGCTGGACTGGCTGGAGACGCGCGGACAGCAGTTGGGCGTTGAACGCTGGTTCGTTTTCGCCGACCACGGAATCCCCGACCCCATCTTCACCGCCTTTGCCGGGATCTCGCTGCTTGAGGCGCCTGACGCGCGCTCGGACCTGACCCGCCTGGGCCGGATCTTCCGCCGGCGGGCGCTGACGTAGTCACCGCATGCCGCGTATTGCCGATCGCTTCGCAGGCGCCGTCGTTGGCCTGAGCGCCGCCGCGGGTGCGCTGGCCGCTTACCTACTGACGCTCGCGCCGGGGGTGGTGTGGGCTGGCGCGGGCATCGACAGCGGGGATCTGGCAGCCGCGGTGGCGGTGGGCGGCGTGCCGCATCCCACCGGCTATCCGACGCTGATGCTGCTGGGACTGGCGGTTCGGGCCATCCCGCTGGGCGACCTGGCGCTGCGGCTGAATGTCCTGACCGCGCTGGCGGCGGCCGGGTCGCTGGTTCCGCTCGGCCTGCTGGCCGCCCGGTTGCGACGGTCCGCGGGCGCGCCGATGCCGCTGCCGGAGGCGGCGGGCGGATCGGCCGTGCTGATTCTGTATGGGCTGGCGCCCCTGGTCTGGGCGAACGCGATCGTGACGGAGGTCTACGCGCTGGCCAGCCTGTGCCTGTGGAGTGCGCTGTACGCGGGGGTTCGCGCACGGGGCTGCCTGGACGCAGGTCGCGGAGGCTGGCGTTGGGCGGCCGCGTCGGGAATGTTGCTGGGTATCGGGGTGGGCGCCCACCTGACGCTGGCGCTGGCCCTGCCGGCACTGGCGGCGGTTCTGCTGGCCGAGCGCGGGACCGAGCGAGCGGCAGTCCGACGGGGCGCCCTGGTAGCCGGAAGCTTCGCGGCGGGCTGCATGGTCTACGCCTATCTGCCCATCGCGTCAGCCCTGGACCCGCCGATCAACTGGGGCGCGCCGTCCACACCCCAGCGCTTCTGGTCGGTCGTGAGCGGCGAGATCTACCAATCCCGCCTGGGCGCGAGTGAAATCGGCGCCGCAGCGTCCAAGGCGGCTTGGCTGCTCGCTGAGTCCGTCCGTCAGCTGACCTGGGTGCTGCTGCCGCTGCTGGCGCTTGGCGGCGCGTCCCTGACCCGGCGGCACGGATGGGCCGCGTTGGCGACGGGATGGGTCGCCATAAGCGCCCTAATCGTCGGCGTCCTCTATACCTCGCGGGACGACGAAGTTCTTATCCTGCCCGCCCTCGCCGTGTCGGCACTCTGGTCAGCGCACGGCGTCTTCGAAGTCGGTCGGCTGGCATCGCTGGCTGGAGGCAGCGCTCGCCGCCTGGTCACCGGGGCTCTGGCGGCAATTCTGGTCACCACGGCGCTCATCCGCGGCAGCGAACTTGCCCCCGCAATCTCCATGCGCAATGCAACCCACGCCGGGGCGTTCGCGCACGCGCTCCTGGCCCAGGCCAACCCCGGCACCGTGCTCCTCACCGAGGACGACCGGGCAACGTTCCCCCTCTGGTACGCGAGCCATGCCGCTGGCGGCCGATCCGACGTGACGATCGTCGACCGGCGTCTCTGGCAGTTCGACTGGTACCGGGAAACGCTGCGTCGGCAGTCCGGGATTCCGACAGAGGCGTCACCCACCACCGCGTTGGCTAACGCTGCATGGCCGGCGGATCGGCCGCTGTGGGCCGTGGATATCGACGTGACGGGCGACAGGTCGGCCGACGTGCTGGCCACTGTTCGGACGCTCGATCCTCCATGAGCCGCTGGCTGACGTCAGGCATGGCGGTGGCAGTGATCGTGCTGCTGGCGGCAGCGGCCAATTGGTCCTCGCGCCCCGCGCCCGCCAGGGCTCAAACGGCCCCAGACGTTCGGCTGCGGGACGCGGAGACAGGGTCAGCTAGTTCAAGTCCGTCTGCCGGGCCCGCGGACGCCCCCGCGCCACTGGCGCTGCGACTCTCAACCGCAACGCTTGTAGAAGACTCGCGTGTCCTGGCGGACGGCGCCGACGTTACGCTGCTGGCCCAACCTACCTACGTGGCGCTGCCGGGCGCCGCGCCGAACCTGCTGCGTATCTCGCCAGCGTTCACCATCACGGCGCGCGACGCGAGCGGGCGCGACATAGACCTCTCGCCGGCGGCACGACTGACCTTCATCCAGCCGAGCGCCAAAAGCGCCACTGTCTTCCGGCTTGAACGCGATGCTTGGCACGCCGTCCCAGCAGTTACGCTTGGCCACGCGCTGATCGTGCAGCCGGCCAGGCCGGGAACATACGCCGTATTCGCCGAACTGCCGCCCGACTGGCCCCTGCGCAACGATCTGCTGACGGCCGTCGCGCTGAACGCCGCTCGGCTGGTGGTAGACGACCTGGCGACGCAGCCCTGAGATTGCGGGCCAGAGAATCCTCGACGGGCTAAGGTAGCGGCGTATCTGGCGGCGGCGCGCCAGGGCAGCGCGCGGAGGAGTGGCGAGATGTCGAAGACGATTGCCGTGATCGGCGCGCTGGATACGAAGGGCGGCGAGTTCGACTTCGTGCGCCGCGAGATCGAGCGACGGGGTCATCGGGCGCTGGTGATCGACAGCGGCGTGATCAGCGAGCCGGGCTTCGAGCCGGACATCCCGGCCGGCGAGGTCGCGGAGGCCGGTGGAACCGGCCTGGACGAGCTGCGGGCGCAGGGCGACCGCGGGACGGCTATCGGCGTGATGGCGGCCGGTGGCGCGGCGATCGTGGGCCGGCTGCATGCCGAGGGCCGGATCGACGGGGTGCTGGGCATGGGTGGCAGCGCGGGCACGGCGGTGGGCACGGCGGCCATGCGGGCTCTTCCCGTGGGTGTGCCCAAGGTGATGGTGAGCACGGTGGCCTCGGGCGATACGAGCGGCTACGTGGACACCAAGGACGTGGTGATGGTGCCCTCGATCGTGGACGTGGCGGGGGTGAATCGAATCAGCGCGCGCATCTACGCCAACGCGGTGGGCGCGGTGGTGGGGATGGTGGAGACGGCCGCGCCCGAGATCGAGGACAAGCCGCTGATCGCGGCCTCGATGTTCGGCAACACCACGCCGGCGGTGGAGCGCGCCCGTGAGCGGCTGGACGCGCTGGGCTACGAGGTGCTGGTGTTTCACGCCACGGGCACGGGCGGACGCACGATGGAAGACGTGGTGGCCGGCGGGTTCGCGAGCGGCGTGCTGGACGTGACGACGACCGAGTGGGCCGACGAACTGGTGGGCGGCGTGATGGGGGCCGGGCCGGGCCGGCTGGACGCCGCGGCGGCGCAGGGGGTCCCGCAGGTGATCGCGCCGGGCTGCCTGGACATGGTGAACTTCTGGGGGCCGGAGACGATTCCGGACAAGTTCGAGGGCCGCCGGTTCCACTACTGGAATCCCAACGTGAGCCTGATGCGCACGGACCCCGAAGAGAACGCGGAACTGGGCCGGATCCTGGCGGAGAAGGCCAATGCCGCGACGGCACCCACGGCGATCTTCCTGCCGTTGAAGGGCCTGTCGCTGCTGGGCGCGCCGGGCGAAGAGTTCCACTGGCCGGAGGCCGACCAGGCGTTGTTCGACGCCATCAAGCAACACGTGCGCGACGACATTCCCGTGTACGAGCTGGACCACGCCGTCAACGACGAGGCCTTTGCCGACGCCGTGACGGACAAGTTGCTGGAGTACCTGGGCTGACGATGCGACGACACGCCGTTCTGCTGAGCAACTCCTCAATCGAACGAAAGGACCACGCGCATGCCGTACATCCCACGCGCTGAGGCGTTGCGGCGCCTGCGGGCCACGCTGGAGGCCGGTGAGCCGATCATCGGGTGCGGCGCCGGCACCGGCATCACGGCCAAGTTTGCGGAGCAGGGCGGCGCGGACCTCATCATCATTTACAACTCGGGGCGTTTCCGGATGGCGGGCCGCGGGTCGCTTTCGGGGATGATGCCGTTTGGCGACGCCAACGCCATCGTGGTGGACATGGCGTCGGAAGTGCTGCCGGTGGTGCAGGACACGCCGGTGCTGGCGGGGGTCTGCGGGACCGACCCGTTCCGCCTGGTGCCCACGTTTCTGAAGCAGCTCAAGGCCATGGGCTTCGACGGCGTGCAGAATTTCCCGACGGTGGGGCTGATCGACGGCATCTTCCGCCAGGGCCTGGAAGAAACCAACATGGGCTTTGGCCTGGAGGTGGACCTGATCCGCCAGGCCAATGAGCTGGACATGCTGACCTGTCCGTACGTGTTCGACCCCGACCAGGCGGTCGCCATGAGCCGGGCGGGCGCGGACGTGCTGGTGCCGCACATGGGGCTGACCACCAAGGGCTCGATCGGCGCCACGACGGCGCTGACGCTGGACGACGCGGTGGCGAGCGTGCAGGCCATTCACGACGCCGCCGTGGCCGAGAAACCGGACGCGGTGGTGCTGTGCCATGGCGGGCCGATCGCGGATCCCGGCGACGTGCGCCACGTCCTGGCGAACACCGAAGGCGTGGCCGGGTTCTTTGGGGCCTCGAGCATCGAACGGCTGCCGACCGAAGTCGGCATCCGGGAGCAGGTGGAGGCGCTGAAGGCGGCGAAGGGCTAGATGCCGGCGGTAGACGGTCGAGCCGGAACAGTCTGAGAGGTCTCGCGTGCGACGCTTGCCGAAGAACGACGACACGATCACGGCCGCGGTCATCACCGGCGAGCACTTGTTCGACGTGCCCGGGTTCCAGGCCGCGTTCCGCAGCATGGCGGACGTCGACGTCTACCCGCAGTCGCTGGAGAACTTCGTGGCCGATCGCGGTGGCGTGCGCCACGAGTACGACGTGCTGGTTTTCTACAACTTCCACCGGCCGGCCCCGGACGAGCGGACGGCCGCGGCGCTGGAGTCGCTGGGCGAGTCCGCGCAGGGCATCGTGGTGTTGCACCACGCCATCCTGGCCTTTCCGAAGTGGCCGCGTTGGTCCGAGATTTGCGGTATCGACGAGCGGACCTTCGGCTACCACATGAACCAGCGCGTGCCGGTGCACGTGGCCGATCCGGCCCATCCCATTACCGCCGGACTTGTCGACTGGGAGCTGCCCGACGAGACCTACACGATGGGCAGCGCCGATGAAGGCAGCCGCGTCCTGCTGACCACCGATCACGCGCTCAGCATGCGGACGCTGGCCTGGACGCGTCGGTTCGGGAAGTCCCGCGTGTTCTGCTTCCAGTCCGGTCACGACAACGAAGCCTACGCCGACCCCGGCTTCCGCACGGTGCTGCACCGCGGCATCCGCTGGGCCGCCGGGGCGCTCTAGCCGGGAGCCGAGGAGGGATTGCCATGCGCGCGCTCGTGACCGTGCTGGAGGAGGACGGACGCCGCGGCAAGCGGCTGGTCCACGACTGGCCCGAGTACACCGACCCGCTCCGGGCCAACGAGATCAAGGCCCGCAACATCTACAGCGGCGTCACCAACGGCACCGAGCGCAACAACATGCTGGGCGGCAACTACTCCCGCCCGGACCACGAGTTGCCCTCGAACGAGGGCTACCAGAGCGTCGGCGAGGTGATCGCCCTCGGTCCCGAGGTCGAGGACCTGAGCCTCGGCGACCTGGTGTTCATCGGCGCCCACAGTGGAACGCAGCGGAGCCCCGCCGGTCACGTGGAGTTCGTGACTATTGCCGAGGACGACCTGGTTCTCAAGCTCCCGCTGGACATCGACCCGATGCATGCCGCGTTGTTCGGCATGGGCGGGGTGGCGATGCGCAGTTGCCGCAACGCCGAACTGCGCATGGGCGAGCGGCTGCTGATTGTGGGCGGGGCCGGCTGCATCGGGCAGATGGCGGCGCAGATTGCCTCGGTCATGGGCGCGCGCGTCACCATCGGCGACGTTGCCGGCCGACGGCTGGAGCTGGCCCGCTCGATTGGCGCCGCCGAGTCGGCGGTGGACGTCTCCGGCGACGGCTGGGATCGGTGTATCGGCGAAGGCGCCTACGACGCCGTCATCGACTTCGCGGGCGTCCCGGGCATGGAGGACAAGCTGATCACGTGCGTCCGCCTGCAGGGACGCGTCATCCTGGTCGCGGGTCGCTGGGAGGTGAACTACACCTTCAGGACTGGCCAGGCCCAGGAGATCACCATCAAGCAGAACAGCCACTTCGACCGGGACGACCTGCGAAACCTGTGCCGCCTCGTGGGCGGGGGCCTGGTCAAGATTGCACCGCTCATCCAGGACGTGGTCCCTGCAGGCGAAGCGCCCCGCATCTACGCCACGCTGCGCGATGACTCGTCGCAGCTTATGGGCACGGTGTTCCAGTGGTGAGCCGCGACTGAGCGGCCACTGAAGCATCGCGGAAGCCGTGTGGCAACCGCCTCCGGAAGTCAGCGCGCTTGCCGACTCTCGACGCAGACGTTCTAATGGTCACGGCCCGAGCTAACGGGAGTCGGCGCGATGGACAAAACGGCCCAGCGGCTTCTCAGCCGACGACGATTCGGCGGAGCACTGCTCGGCGCACTCGCGGTCATGGCGGTGGGCCTTGGACCGGCCTGCGGCGACGACTCAGGTCGTGCCGCGGGCACTCGCGACGACCCGTTCCCCTACAAGGACCCCAAGGCCCGCTGCGGCAACGTGCGCTGCTGATCCCAACCCCAACGGGCTGCTGAAGGTCGGCTGCGTGACGCCGCCCGGTTTGCCACAACCAAGCGCACGCGCTGTAATGGTTACGGTCCGAAGAATCAGGAGTCGGCGCAATGGACACACGGTCCCGGCAGCCGCTCACCCGTCGACGCGTTGCTGGAATGCTGCTCGGTGCGCTGGCGATCACCGCCGTCGGCCTTGGCGCGGCCTGCGGGGACGACGGTTCGACCGCGGGAACCCGCGACGATCCCTTCCCCGTCAAGGACCCAAGGTCCCGCTGCGGCAACCTGGGAACTAGCTGCTAATGCGATTCCCGTCGCTGCAAGGACCTTGAGACCCAGGGCCGGAACGTCTGCTGCCGATTCGGGCGCCGCCGAATCACCCTGCGTTGGCGGCCTCCCGGCGCCCCGTTTTGCCAGGACCGTCCGCTCTCGCTGTAATGGTTAAGGTCGAAGAATCAGGAGACGGCGCAATGGCCAGGAAATCTCGGCGGACGCTCACCCGACGACGACTTGGCGGAGCCCTGCTCGGCGTGTTCGCGGTCATGGCTGTCGGTCTTGGCCCGGCCTGCGGCGGCGACTCCGGGGGTACCGCGGGCACTCGTGACGACCCCTTCCCCTACAAGGACCCCAAGGCCCACTGCGGCAACGACGGCTGTTGACACCGACGCGGTCGGGGCCGCGGCGCGCCGCCCGCTGGCGTTGCTAGCATTCCCTAAGTTGCAGTCGTTGCCTGCCCGGAGCGGGCCAACGCACGAACGGCCGGGCCGATAGGTCCGCCGGCGGAGACGACGATGAGCGCATCGAACGGGCTTGAATCACATGTGGACGACCTGCGGACACGCGGCTGGTGCGTGATCCCGGACATCATCTCGGAACCCGCCCTCAGCGACGTTC
>JAPOWQ010000063.1 GCA_026707585.1 Chloroflexota bacterium
GATGACGTCCGCTGTACGCATGGGTCCACCACGTCCACCATCGATCCAATGCACCTGTACTACCTGGGATCACGCGGGCTCAACCGCGACCTGGCTCGCTCGCTGATCGTGGACGGCACCTTCGAACCGGTCCTGGACCGGATCCCCAACCGGACGGTCCGCACGGCCGTCCGTACGGCTGTGCGGGCGAAACTGCATGGGAACGCGCCGGCCTGATGGCCGAATACATAGACGTGGCAGCCGCTGACGATGTCCCGGCGGGCACGGCACGGCAAGTGCAAATCGGCGAGCGGCGGATTGGCGTGTACAACGTGAGTGGCGATCTGTACGCGATGGACGACCTGTGCAGTCACGACCAGGCGTGGCTGTCGGACGGCGACTTCGATCCCGAGCGGCGTTCGGTGCGCTGCCCACGACACACCTCAACGTTTGACCTGACAACCGGGCGACCGCGGACCTTGCCCGCGATTCGTGCGGTGGCGACGTACGAGGCGAAATTTGAAGCTGGGCGCGTTCTGATTCTTATCGATACTTAGGGCATATGGCTGTCGAGACGTCCACCGCCGGGTTGGATGCCGCCGCGATTCGGGCGGACTTTCCGGTTCTGGCCGAACAGGTGCACGAGCGTCCGCTCGTCTACCTGGATAACGCCGCGACGTCGCAGAAGCCGCGGGCCGTGATTGAGGCGCTGCAGACGTACTACGAGACCTACAACGCCAACATCCATCGCGGCCTCCACGCGCTGAGTGAACGAGCCACGGCCGAATACGAGGCCGCCCGGGCAGGCGTGGCGCGCTTCATCAACGCCCGTCATGCCCATGAAGTGATCTTCACCCGTGGGACGACCGAAGCGATCAACCTGGTGGCGCGCGGCTGGGGCGATGAGAACGTGGGCGAGGGCGACGAGATCCTGCTCACGGAGATGGAACACCACAGCAACCTGGTCCCCTGGCAGATGCTGGCAAAGCGACGCGGGGCCGCCCTGCGCTACATCCCGATGGATGTCGACGGTCGGATTGACCTGGAAGGCTACGCGCGGCAGTTCGGACCGCGAACGCGGCTGGTGACGATCACGCAGATGTCCAACGTCCTGGGAACGATCACGCCGGCTGCGGAAGTCGTTCGAGTCGCGCACGAGCACGGCGTGCCTGTGCTGCTGGACGCCGCGCAGTCGATTCCGCACCTTCCGGTGGACGTGCAGGCGCTCGACGCAGACTTTGTCGCGTTCTCGGGCCACAAGATGCTGGGTCCGACCGGAATCGGCGTCCTCTATGGTCGCGAGTCGCTGCTGGACGCCATGGAACCGCTCTTGGGCGGCGGCAGCATGATCCGCGTGGTGGAGCTTCACCGGTCAAGCTGGACCGGGCTACCGGACAAGCTTGAGGGCGGCACACCGAACATTGCGGGAGCCATTGGCCTGGGCGCCGCCGTGGAGTACCTGGCGGCTGTTGGCATGCCCGGCGTCGCCCGGCACGAGCACAACCTGACGGAATACGCCCTGGCGCAGCTGAGCGACCTGGAGGGCGTGCGCGTTTTCGGACCGATGGACGCCGAGGATCGTGGGGGCGTGATCTCGTTCTACGTCGGCGATATCCATCCGCACGACGTGGGCACCTTGTTGGATGCAGACGGGATCGCCGTACGCGCGGGGCACCACTGCGCGCAGCCGCTGATGCGCAAGCTTGGCGTCCCGGCCACGGTGCGGGCGAGCATGTATCTCTACAACACAGCCGACGAGGTGGACTGCCTGGTAGGGGGCATCGCGCGCGCGAAAGCGTTCTTTGCGTGACGCTCGAGGACCTCTATCGCGAGGTCATCATGGATCATTACCGACGGCCGCGAAATCGCGGGGCGCTGGACGACGCGAACGTGGTCATGGAGGGCGTCAACCCGCTCTGCGGCGACGAGATCAAGCTGTGGCTGCGTATCGACGACGCCGGTGTGATCAGGGGTGCGGCATTCGACGGCCACGGCTGCTCCATCAGCCAGTCGTCCGCCTCCATCATGACGGCGGCGGTAACCGGGAAGCCATTGGCCGACGCCCATGCAGTGATCGCCGGCTTCCGGGGCATGATGCTCAACGGCGAACCACCCGACGAAGCGCTGCTGGGCGACGGCGTGGCGCTTGAGGGCGTCCGCCGATTCCCGGTGCGCATCAAGTGCGCGGTGCTGAGCTGGAACACCCTGCAGCTGGGCCTGGATGAGCACGCAACGGCCGGCGGCCAGCGCGTGGAGTTGCACCACAGCGAGTCGTAGAGCCGGGCTCACGTCAGGCGCTGCTGGCAGGCAGCGCCGCGGGCGCGGCGAGGATTTGGGTTGGCGCCAGCCGACCTGGCGCGGGCTGGGCGGTGCGCCCGATTAGACTCTCGGCATTGCCGCGCCCCGGAGCGACAGCCGTCCGTTGACGCCGTTGATCGGTTCGCTCCTGAATCCACGGATTCGCGCCGTACAGGCCAACCCCGACTTGCTGGCCCTGTGGTTTGCCTACGCGCTGATGCTGTTTTCCATGGCGGCCATGGGACCGGTGCTGGGCGAGGTGAAGGACGAGTTCAATCTGACGCCGGCGAGCACGGCCCTGCTGGTGGCCGTGCAGGGTATGGGACGCGGCGGATTCATGCTGGTGCTGGCTCCGCTGGCCGATCGCATGTCGCCCCGCCGCCTGATGCCGCTGGGGCTCGTTGTGACCGGCCTGGCTTCGGTGGTGACGGCCGCGGCGCCAAGCGAGTGGGTCTTTGGCGTGGGCATCGTGGCCAGCGCCGCCGGCAGCGGGTTGGTCGGCCCGGGCGGTCAGGTTCACCTGGCGCGCCGCGGCGGCGGTGAGGAACGCCGGCGCAACATTGCCCGCGTAATGTCCGGCGGGATGTTTGGCGCCTTCGTGGCGCCAATCGCGGCCGGCGGCGCCGCCAGCCTGCTGGGCTGGCGAGCCGCGTTTGTGCTGGTCGCGGTGCTTGCGATCGTTATTGCCGCCGGAGTGGCGTCGGTGCGGACGCTTGAATCATCAGCACCGGAACCGGCCAGTCGGGAAAGGGCCACCCCGTCACGACGACGTCGTCCAACGCTGGGCGTGGGTCGTGTCGTGCTTGAGGTCTCGGTCCTGGCCGTCCTGCTCTGGGGATGGAACAACACGACGCGCGGCTTTGTGCTTCCCTACTACGGCAGCGAGGCGCTGAAGCTGGATCCCGGCGGTATCGGCCTCCTGATGGGTCTGGCGCTGGGAGGCCGTGCGGCCCTCACGTACGGCAGCGGCGCCTTCGTCAACAGGTTTGGACTGGGATCCTCGCTGTTGATTGCAACGATCATTGGAGCGTTAGGCACGCTCGTGATGTATGCCCCGGCGGGCCTGCCGGTGTTCGCGGGGCTGGTTATCGCCTATACCCTCACCGGCATCAGTTCACCCATCGTGATCATGATGTTGACCGAGCGGGCCCCACCGCAGCGCCTGGGACAGGCGATGGGCATCACGCAGTTCCTGGTGGACGGCGTGGGACTGGGCCTGACCCCGCTGATCGGGCTCATCGTCGGCGCGGCCGGATTCGGGGTCGTAGGCGCGCTGCTGGCCGCTATTTCGCTGGCCGCCGGTGCGTGGGGGCTATGGATCATGCGTCGCGGCGAAATCGAGGAACCCACCCCCGCAAACGCTTAGCTCGCCGCTGGACTACTCCTCCACAAACTCGATTCGCTGGCGCAGTTCGGGAATGTCAATGTCCAGGTCGCCTTCGGCCAGCTCCAATCGCCCATCTTCCATCAGCCACGACTCGTCGGCGAATTGGCTCAGGGCCGGATCGTGGGTCGCCATGATGACCGTCAGTCCCTCCGTGTCCACGATACGGCGAAACAACAGCATGATCTCGAGGCCCGTAATACTGTCCAATTCGCCGGTCGGTTCATCCGCGATCAGCACGGCCGGGCGGTTCGCGATGGATCGGGCAATCGAGACTCGCTGCTGCTCACCGCCACTCAACTCGAACGGACGGTGTCCGGCACGATCGGCGAGCCCCACCATATCCAGCGCTTCCATGGTTCGAGCTGCACGATCGCTGGCCGAGCGCCCGGCGATACGCATGGTGAGTTCGACATTCTCGAACGCCGAGAGCACCGGGAGCAGCGCGAATGACTGAAAGACGAAACCAAAGTTGTGGCGGCGGATCTTCGTAAGCTCGGACTCCCGCAGGCGGCTTACCTGGCGGCCTCGGAAATAAACCTCGCCCTCGTCGGGCTTGTCGAGCGAGCCCAATTGGTTGAGGAGCGTTGTTTTTCCGGATCCCGATCTGCCCCGCAGGGTGATCAACCGACCTTCGTGGGCCACGCAGGACACATGGTCGACAGCGCGGATTTCCTCCGCACCAACCCGAAAGACCCGGGAGATGTCGACGGCTTCAATGATGACTTCGCGCTCTGGCGTGTCGGCTGCCGGCCGCGCGCCGAAGACCTCAGTCATCGCGCGCATCTCCGCCGGAGGGGGGTGCAAAGGGCCGATGTTCGTCGGGGATATCCCGCGGCCGTTCACGCCGGGCGGGCTCAGGAACCGGACGCGAAGGCTTCGGCGGTGCCGGGGCGGGACGACGTCGGGCAGGAACTACGGATTGGGCCAGCTCCACGCGGGCGGGAATGACTGCCTGGTCTGCGGCCGATTCCGCGGCGCCCTCGTCCGGCCCAGATGTCGCCTGCGACGCGGCAACCGTGGAGATGCCGGAAGTTCCAGGTCGAATCACGATGCGATCGCCTTCGATGTCCACGACCGCGCGTCCGCGGATGCTGAGTTGGTCCAGCATCTCCTGCGGAACCTGCAAGCGCCCGGTGTCGTCCACGATTACAAACTCGTCGTGGGTGTGGTCCTCGCCGTCCTCGTGAATGCTCACGCGGCGAACGGTTTCGGTGCTGGTGCGGCCGTCGCGAATCGCCACGACTCGATCGACCTGGCGGGCAATGTTGCGGTCGTGGCTGACGATGATGATGGTCAAGCCGCGTTCGCGGTTGAGGTAGCGCAGGATGTCGTAAATCTGGCCGGCCGTCTGGGTGTCGACCTCGCCAGTCGGCTCATCGGCGAGCAGCAGATCCGGATCGTTGGCCAGCGCAATCGCGATCGCCACCCGCTGCTGCTGTCCGCCCGATAACTGGCTCAGCCGGTGATGCATGCGGTCCTCGAGTCCGACCGCCCGCAGCAGCGAGCGGGATCGGTCGGAGGCCTTGCGCATGTTCCCGAACAGCATGGGCAGGCGCACGTTCTCGAAGGCCGTGAGGTAGGGCACCAGGTTGCGGGAGCTTTGCTGCCAGACGAAGCCGACGTGGTGGCGCTTGTAGTCGACCAGGTCGGACTCGGACGCCTGCAGGATGTCCAGGTCGCCGACGCGGCATTGCCCCGCCGTGGGTCGATCCAAGCCGCCGAGCACGTTGAGCAGGCTGGATTTGCCGGAGCCGCTGTTGCCGATGATGGCCATCATTTCGCCGCGCTGGACTTCCAGGTCAAGGCCCTGCAACGCGACGACTTCCAGATCCTCGGTCTTGTAGATCTTCACGAGGTTGTCGCACACGATGTAGGCCCGCGCCCCGTTGGTGCGCTCAGGAGCCTCGGCGGCGCTCATCCCTGCTCCTCGCCGAACTTCACGGCCTCGTTGATGCGGATCTTGGATAGCAGCCAGGCGCTCACGGGGAAGGCCACGGCTACGACGGCGCCGAACAGGATGTAGATCTTCAATACGTCCAGCCAGGCGGTGATGATCACGAACGGCGGCGTGTCGCCAAACTGGTCCACGCTCAGTTGCAGGAACGGAATAAACAGGTTGCCAGTGAGTACGCCGAGGGCGGTACCCAACACAACGCCCAGCAGAATCAGGAACCCGTTCTCAAATGCGTAGATGCCCACCAGCTGTCGAACCGAAAGGCCCATAGCCCGCAGGATGCCCAATTGCTGCATGCGCCGCCGGAACGACATGTAGGAGTACATCAGGAAGCCCATGATGGTGAGCACCGCGGCGATCAGGAAGCCAATGGACAGAATGCCGAAGATGCCGACGCGGGTGGCGTCATCGCGCGCGGCGGCAATCTCGGCCCGGGCATCGCGGGCGTCAAGTGGCTTGAAGCGCTTGAGCAGCAGCGTTTGGCGAAGTTCAAGGGCGTGGACGTCCGGGTCTGTATGCGCCAGCACGGTCCAGGGTGTCTGCCCGAGGCTGCGCTCCACGTAGTCCAGGTTCACAATCACGAACGGTCCATCTTCCGGATAGTGCGTGGGAAACAGATCGGTCCAGCCAGCGATGAAGAACTCGAGCGTCTGGGGGGTGCCGAAGTCAATGCGCAGCGGGTCGCCAAGATTCAGGTTCAACTCGCCTTGAAACTTCTCACGCGAGGCAATGAGCGCCTGTTCGTCCAACGCCAACTGGTTCATGAGACTGTTGAGCGGCCACGGGCTGAAGTCGTCTCGCCACCAAACGGTCTGCGCAAAATCGAGCGGATCAACGCCGTAGGTTTTGACGGCCACGCGCAGGGCCTCGCCGGGCCGGCGGAAGCCGGTGTCCTCGTTCTCCCAGAGCCGCGCGACGCGCAGAATCTGGGGAACCTCCAGGTGTCGCTCGACGGGCAGGAATGACCATTCCTGGGTTTCCTCGTCGTAGTCGCCTATTTCCAGAAAGTCCGCCTGGGAGCCAACGGAGTAGTACACGCGGTCATCGAAGTTGCGGTCCATGGTGGCGGCCATCGAGGCACTGAACGATCCGATGGCCAAGGTGAGCACCAGGAGAAAAATGAGGCGCGTAAACTGCCGCGGCTCACGAGCGATCTGGCGCAGGCCCAGGTGCATGGAGACGCCAAGGAATCGGTTACCGAGGAGCGCCAGACCGGCAACCATCCACGGGAAGAAACGCAGGAACAGGAGGGTGATGGCGAACATAAACAAGATGGGAATGATGACGAGCAATGGATCGGAGAACAGGTCCCCGCCCTCACCAACGGTGACGAGTTGGTCGCGCTGACGCAGGGTGAAGTAGCCGTAAGCGGCGCCTATGACAACAATTACGTCAACGAAGTAGCGCTGAAACCAGGGTCGTTCAGTGCTCCGCGAGACTTCCTGCTTGTAGGTAACGATGCTGTGGCGGGCAGCCCCGATGGCCGGCAACAAGGTGGCCACGATGGCCAGCGCAGCCGCGGCGCCGGACCAGATGAAGTGCTGGGTGGTGATATCGATGGGCAGCGGATCCCGGTTGGTGAAGACCAGGAAGGTGAAGGTCTTGCCGATGACCTGGGCCAGGAGCGATCCAAGGAAGGGGCCGGCAGCAGTCGCAATGCCTCCAATGAGGAGACCCTCAAGCACATAGATCCCGACAATCTGTAAGGTGCCGATGCCTCGACTCTTCAGGATGGCGATTTCGTTTCGCTGGCGATCAACGACCATCCCCGCGGTAAGGATGATGTAGTAGAGGGTGAGGGCGACGATGGGGGCGCTGAGGATTAGCAGCAACAAGGTGAGGAAAAAGAGCTTCTGTTCGAAGTCGTAGAAGATCGGTTCCGGCGAATTCTCAAGACGCGTGCCTTCCCAGACGGCGTTGGCGTTGATTCGAATGACCACCAGACCGCCGGTGATGCGCCGGTAGTTGGTGGCTCGAATGGCGTCTATGTCAAAGTCGGCGTACCAGGTGGCCTCGCTAAAGGCCGCCGGGGCGTAGTCCAGCAGGGCGCCGAGGTACGCCGACCGCTGGATGTAGAGGCCGCCCTCGTCGAACGCCGCCCGGACCGGATAGGGCCAGTAGTTGCTCTCAGGATCCTTGGGGAGCACTCGCGCCACCACGCGAATCGCTACGGGAAGGGAATCGCCGGTGGCGGGATCGGGGAATTGCATACCAACCACGTCGCCAACGAGCAGCCCGAGCTTGTCCAGTGCGTTGCTGGTCAAGGCGCCTTCAAACAGGGGCATCCGGGCGCCAGCCGGACCGATGAACAGACCGGTCTCAGCGGTGGGCCGGCGGCCTTCGGTGATGACGACGTTGTCGAAGAGGTCGTTGATCGAGTACAGAAACGCAAAGCCGAATCGTCGCGGGGGCGCCGAGAGGTCGCCGTCGTCCGGAGGCGAGAGGTCAAGCATTGCCCGCCGTCCGGTGGACAGATAGCTGATGAGTTGCGTGGTTGGCAGCCCGACGGCCTCAGGAATCAGCGAGCGAAAGAACTGGTCATAGGCCAGATAGTCGCCGGCGCTGGTGGGGTTCGTGGCATCGGTCTCCTTGTGCCGGATAAAGATGCTCGACGAGGGCTGCGCCTGCGGAATCGGCTTGCGCAACTCGCGCTGGAGCAAGAGGCCGCTGATGCCCTCGGCGTACAGGGGCACGGAGGTAGCCAGGGTGACGGTGACGAGCAGCCCGATCGCCGTGGAACTTATGAGCGCCCGATTGCTGAAGAGCCGCTTGGCCACGAAGCGAATGATGGCTAGCGGCATTGGATCCTCGCGGGAACGCTTGGCATGCCCCGGCGCGATTGCCTAGGGCGCGGCGAAGATCATCTGGCCCTCGTCCAGCCCGGAGAGGATCTCGACCTCGCTGTCGCTCCGAATCCCGGTGACGATGGGCAGGCTGCGCCGCTGCTCGTTGACTACCGTTTCGACGAACGTGCGTTCGTTCAGGTCGCGGAGCGCGGTCACCGGAACTTTCAGCACGTCCTCCTTGGTCTGGAGGGTGATGTTGACGCGGGCGAGCATGCCCATGCGCACTTCCTGGTTTTCGAAGTCCACTTCGAGAAGGGCATCAGGGATCCGCACGGTCTGCCCGGTCTGGGTGACGATCGTGCGTGGTATGGCGCTCACGTTGCCGTTGAACTTCACGCCGGGGAATGCATCCAACGCAACCTCGGCCGGCTGCCCCACGGACATCTTGGACTGGTCTTGCTCGCCAATTCTGACTTCAATAATCAGAGCGGACGGATCAGCAATTCCGATTACCTCGTTGAACGCCCGGGCCTGCGAGCCGGCCCGTCCGCGCGTAAACGTGATGACACCATCGAACGGCGCGCGGATTACGTTGTCCTCGGACTGTGTGAGGAGGGCTTCCAGGGCGATACGGCTGCGTTCGACTTCGTTCTCCAGGATTTGGAGCTCGAAGTCGGTTGCCGACTCACCGCGCTCGAACCGCTCAAAGTTCTCAACCGCAGCCTCAAAGTCCAGCCGCGCGGCCTGCTCGTTGTTCAGCGCGACCCGCAAGGTGGCCAGCGAGGGCGTGCCGGTGGCTTCCTGAAAGCGGACCTCGGCAACCCGCAAGTCCGCCAGCGCCGCGTCCAGCGCGGCCTCAGCGTCGGGCAATGCCGTGAGACTGGTGGTGCGGATCTCGTCGGCGTGGCGCGCCAGCGCGTCGGCCTCGCTCTGGCCTCGAAGGTATTGATCGATCCTCGCGCTCGCCGCCTGCACACGGGCCCGCGCGGCGGTCAGCGAACTGCGCTGCTCGATCCGGATCGCTTCGGCTATGCGGTCGATGGCGGCGGCGGCGGTTCCGGCACCGACCAGCGACTGCACGGTGAGTTGCGCCTCGCGCAGCCGGTGCCGGGCCGCGTCTCGGCCGGCCGTGGCCGAAGCAAGCTGGACTTCAAGCTCGGCCCGCCGAATCCGCACCAACTGATCGGCGGCCTGCTCCTCGGTTCCGCCGGCCAGCAGGTCGGCGAGGTGAGCCTCGAGCAGAGCCAGGGCCGCGAGTGCAATCTCGTGATTGGCCCTGGCCGTTTCGACTTCCTGGGGCGTGGCGGGCCTGATGGCTTCGTTGTAGGCGCGTTGCGCGGCCTCAAAATCGAGCGCTGCGCGCTGCTTGGCCTGGCTGGACGCACGTGAGCTGGGGCTCGTGATCTCGTCTCGCGTGAGCCTGGCCTTCTCCAGGTCTTGCTCGGCCGCCTGCACTTCGTGTGGGAATGGCCGAAACGTCACTTCGTGCAGCGTCTGGGCCAGCCCGGCGACCTCGGCCTGCTTATCGACGATGGCGGATCGCGCACGGTGAATGTCGTCCCGCATCTGAGCGCGGATTGTGGCGTCCGAGTTGTCCAGGACGTCCTGGGCGTTAATCACATCCTGATCCGCCCGCACCAGCGCGGCGCGGGCCGCAGCCACAGCGGCGACGGCGGCGTCCACCTGGGCGCGGGCCGTCTCCGCCGGCGAGGCGCCCGTGGTGGCCGTGCCGGACTGCAGGGCGCGCAGGTTCTCCGTGGCGACGGTCAGGTCGGCCTTCAGGCCGTCCAGCGTGGCGCGGGCCTGCGCCGCTGCCTGCGCCTGCGAAACAAGTCCGGCGGCCTCGGCGTTCACTTCGGCCAAGCGGCCTTCGGCATTGGTCACGGCTCGCTGGGCCCGCACCAGCGCGGCCTCGGCCTCGGTGACGCGCAGGTCCACATCACCTCGATCTTCGCGGGTTGCCAGATCGACGCCGAGCGCCTCCAGCTGTTCGGCCGCGGCGCGGCGCAGCAGCTTGTCGAAGGACGTGCGCTGGTTTTCCAGCGCGAGTTCCTTGTTGGCGACCGCACGCTGCGCCGCCGCCCGTTCGTCGCGCGCGCGTGTGCGCGCGGCATCCAGGCGCAACTCCGCGTTCTGCAGCGCCTCCTGGGAACTCTCGATGTCCGATTCGAGGCGACCGGTTTCCAGTTCGGCCAGGAGGTCGCCTTGTTGGACTTCGTCGCCCTGGGCGACATACATAGTCTTGACCCGACCGTCAGCCTTGAACGCCAGTTCGGACCGGTCGAGCGCCTCGACGCGGGCCGTCGTACGAATGGCCTCAATCAGCTGGCCCCGTGTCACCGGCACCATGGGCCGCTGTCGCACCGACTCGGTACGCGTAATCAGCGTCGGCGTCGGTTCTACCGTCTGGATAAACGCCTCGCAGGCAGCCAGCATAGTTCCGGCCAGCGCCAGGGCCGCCAGCCCCACCAGGCGCCGGCCGGTCTGCCGAGAGGTGAGTTTGCACTGCAAGAAGGCCATGGGTTCTCAGAGGGTGGTGGCGGGACGAGTTCCCGCGCGCGGTGCGATTGGCGCTATCCGAAGCCATTTTCTCACATACGCCTCGGCCAGGCCGGTAAGAATCGCGACGGACCCCGCGGATGCAGGCGTGGCGCGCCGTGGCCGGACGCCGAGGCCATGCGGCGGCGGCGCGCTGGTAAACTCTGTCAATTCCGGGCCCCGAAACACCCATACCGTTTGACGCCCCTGAGCATAACGGCGGACCTCACGGCAGAGAGTGAGCGAGCGGCCGCCCGGCTTGTTGGCACGGTCGCGCCTCTCGGGAGCGATTCGCCAGCCGATGTCGCGAGTACGCCGTGGCGTATCGCGCCCCGACCGTTTCCCCTATCGCCCGCCGCCGTGGCTGAACTGGAGCGCCTGGGCAATGACTTGCTTGCGTTCTACGTGGCGGCCAACCGCTTGTACGCCAGCGCCGTGCGCGGCCGCGCGCCGGCATGGGTATTGACCTGCCTGGAACAGGGCAAACCGGAGCGTGTACGCGAACTCGGGCGGCTGCGCCGCTACCGTTCCGCGCTCCCAGTCATGATCCGACCGGACCTCATGGCCCTGGACGGCGGTGGGTTCATGGCCACCGAGCTGGATGCCGTCCCGGGCGGCTTTGGCGTGCTGGGCGCGATCAGCCGGGCCTATCACGAGTTGGGATTCAGGTTGGTGGGCGGCGTGGATGGCATCGCCCAAGGCCTGGCCGCGGCCCTCCGCGGCGCCGCCAAGGTCGACGACCCGTCCGTGGCCCTGGTGGTGGCGGACGAGTCCGAGGATTACCGACCCGAAATGGACTGGGCCGCAGCCGCCCTGTGCGAGGCGGGCTTGCCCACGCGCCAGATTCATCCCCGCGACCTGCGGCTGCACGATGACGCCCTGCAGATGCGCAACTGCCAGGGCTGGGAAGCGGTTGATCTGGTCTATCGATTCCTGGAACTGCACGACTTGCCCAACATCCCGAAAATCGATCTGGTCATCTATGCCATGAAGCACCGGCTGGCAACCGTGACGGCCCCGCTTAAGAGTTACCTGGAAGAGAAGCTGCTGTTCTACCTGTTTCACCACCCCGAGTTGGACAGCTTCTGGCGCGGAGCGCTTGGCCGGGAGACCCAGGCTCGGCTCGCGCGCATGCTGCCGCCCACCTGGCTGCTCGATCCCCAGCCAATCCCGCCCACCGCGGCGCTGGATCCTCCGCTGATGGCCGGGAAGCGACGCATCCGGCAGTGGACGGACCTTCGCGGGCTTTCCCAGCGTGAGCGGCGGCTGGTGCTCAAGCCCTCGGGCTTCTCGGAACTGGCCTGGGGCAGCCGCGGCGTGACCATCGGCCATGACGTGAACCAGGATGAGTGGCACCAGGCCGTGGACCTCGCCCTGGCGAGCTTCGAGACGACGCCCTACATCCTCCAGCAGTTCCACCAAAGCCGCCGGGTTGGCGTGAGCTACTACGATGTCCAGACCGATGCCGTGCGTCCAATGACCGGGCGGGCGCGCCTGTCGCCGTATTACATGGTGGTGGACGGCCAGGCCCGGCTGTGCGGCGTGCTGGTAACCGTGGTGCCGGCGGCGAACAAGGTGATCCACGGTACGTCGGAGTCCGTGATGATGCCTGCCATGGTGAGCGACGAGGCCGAGATTTAGCTGCCGGCGTTCGTGTCCTGCCGGGCAGCGGCCCAGGCCTCGATACGAGATTCCACGAGCGCCTGCGCGGCCTCGGGGCCTTCGGCGCGCAGCAAGTCGTACAGCCCGTCGGCGCGCAGCCCCCGCCACAGGCGCTCTCGTTCCACGAACGTGTCCACTCGCTCGCGAACCAGGCGGCGCCAGACGAGATAGTGCGCCAGATGGTCTTCGATCTCCGGTCCGTAGCGCTGCGCCAGGTCGTCCTTGAGCGCACCGGTGAAGCCGGGACTGGCGCCGCCGCTGTTCACCGCGATCGAGATGGACCCATGCTTCACGTAAGCCGATGCAAAGAAGTCGCAATGCGCCGGGTCGTCCACCACGTTTACCAGCAGCCCGCGATCACGCGCGTCGGCCTCGATGGCGTAGTCCACCGGCCGGTTGCCGGTCGCGATGATGGCGACGCGATGCCCATCGAGGTCCGAAGGCGCATACGACCGGCGCCTGAGCTGAATCTCCCCGGCGTCCGCCATGTCCTGCAGCCGACGGTCAAACGGGTCGGCAAAGCCCGGCGCGGCGATGACCGCGGTCGCCACGCCAAAGTCCACCAGCAGGCAGGCCTTGAAGTACGCCGGCTCGCCACCGCCCACGACGACGGCGGATTGGCCCTGCAAGTTCAGCGCGACCGGCAGGTAGGCGCGCCCGCCACCGGTCACGCGCGATTCCCGTTCCGCAGGCCCGCCAAGGCAACGCGCTGATCGCCTTCAAGGAGCCGCCGACTGGCCCGAAACCAGTCCACCGTAGCGCCGTCGGCGCCCAGACGCACGGCCCGCCGAAGCTCCGCCGCCGTTCGGATTCCGAATGTTCGTACCGCCAGGCCGGCATCGTGCGCGGCCCTTACAAGCTCCTCGGTGAGGGCGGAAAATCGAGGATTGCACTGTTGCAAGCCAAGCCGATGGCATTCACGCACCACGGTGTCCGGCGACGGTGGCGGCTCGCCGGCGCGTGCAAACAGCCAGCCGGCGGTGGCGTCCGGCGCCAGGGCCCGTAGCCGCTCAAGCTGCTCAAGGTGAAATGAAATGAAGGTGCAGCGCGGCCGTTTGCCGTACGCGTCGAGCGCCTCCAGCACCGCCCGCGGCAGTTCGGGTGTCACGCCTTTCAATTCGACGTTGTGGTGAAAGCGATCGGCAAATCCCTCCAGGTAGTCGTCGAACCCCAGCACGTACGCCGGAGCGGCCGGTCTCGGGATTGCCTCGTGCCAGCCGGCCGCGGGGTCGTTGAGTTCCGCCGCGCCTTCCCGATCAAACCAGGCGCCCATGTCCAGCCTCTGAAGTTCGGCCAGCGTCAAGTCCTCGGCCCGGCCGGCTCGGCCGAGTTTCCTTTGAAGTGTCTTGTCATGAAACAAGACAACGCGGCCATCGCGCGTACAGCGAGCGTCGGTCTCGACTTCCTGGGCGCCATGTTCGGCCGCCAGTTGAAACGCGGCGCGCGTGTTTTCGGGAGCGGCGGCCGACGCGCCGCGATGGGCGATAAGCCGAAACTCGGCCACGTTCGTCGTGCGCATGGTCCTCGCTTGGAGCGCCTTGTCCGACAGCGCATGATAGAGGGGCCGGTCCCCGGTTCGAGACATCGAGATGGCCGCAGTTTCGCGAATGACATGTGTGCGCTGCCCCGGCGACTTGCGAGTGGAAGTAGGCAGCGCGGAGATCGCCCAGCCGGGACCGGGCGAAATGCGCGTGCGCACGATGATTTCGGCGATTTGCGGCAGCGACCTGCATCACTACCGCACGCCCGCGGCCACGCGCAATGAGAACGGCTTTAGCCAATGGGCGCTGGGGCACGAGAACACGGGACTGGTTGACGCTGTGGGACCGGGCGTCGGATACCCCGCCGTGGGAGATCGCGTGGTGGTGTACGGCATCGTGGGCTGCGGCCACTGCGTGCACTGCCGTCGCGGCGAGGACGTGTTTTGCGCCAATGCTCAGCACTTCAGCCGCCATCGCCACGGCAGCAACGCCGCCTACCTGCTGGCGCCGGCGCGCAACGCGATGCCACTGCCGGACGACTTCGACTGGGAGATGGGCGCGCTGCTGTCGTGCAACGTAGGAACGGCCTACGGCGCCCTGCGCAAGACAGGGGCCTCGGGCGATCGGCCGCTGGCGGTGTTTGGGCTGGGCCCGGTGGGGCTGTCCTGCGTGCTGCTGGGCCGGGCACTCGGCGCGACGGTGATAGGGGTGGATCCGGTCGCGGAACGCCGGGCGATGGCGCTGCGGTGCGGAGCGGAAACCGCACTGGACAGCTCGGTCCCGGACCTGACTACGCGTATCGTCGCGGCGGCCGGGGGCGAAGGAGTGGCGGCATCGATCGATACGAGCGGTCAGCCAGCGGCGCGCGCCGCGGCAGTTGACGCGCTGCGGACCCAGGGGACGTACGTGGAGGTCGGCGTTGGGCACGACCCAACGATCAGGCCCAGCCAGCAGATCATCTTCGGTGAGGTCGTCCTGCGCGGATCCTGGATTTACAAGCAGCACGAGTGGGACGGGCTGCTGGATCTGGTTCGGCGGCGGCAGGTTCCGATCAAGACGATGATCACCCACCGGTTCCGTCCGGAAGACGCCGTGGAGGCGTTTGAACTGGCCAATGGCGCCACCGCTGGAAAAATCTTGTTCGACTGGAGCTAGATCACGGACGCTTCGATTGGCGGTGACCTGACGCCGGGTCGCGAGGGAAAGCCGGGAGAGCGCTTTCTCAATCGGCGCGGCGAATTCCTTGGCAGCTGCGGCTTTCGGGACGATCCGGGACGTCCGACGTGGCGCTCCGATGGTGGGCTGACGTTTTGGCACTACGCGCGACAAGAACGTCTGGAGTTCATTTTCGGTACGGCCGGGGGGCTGAAGGCGGCCAGGCCAGCGTTCTTTGCCACCGAACTCACGCCTGAATTCGAGGGGCTGTATATGGTGGAGGGTTTCCTGGATCCCAAGCCCCATTGGCTCGACGACTCGCCCCACTTCGGCGGCGATGGCGGTCGCCGCTGGCGTGGATATATCGGCGACCGGCTGCTGCGCGTGGATCTACCGCCGGGATTCCAGGGCGTGTGGGTGGCGGACTACGGGCATCCCCTGGAAGCCAAGGCCGTCCAGCAGGGCAAGCCTTCGCCACTGAACCTGGGTTACGACTGCCGCATGGGTCATGAAGCCAACCGGGCCTACGCCAACAGCCTGGTTCGTGTCGAGACCTACAGCGGCGGGCACCTGGCGCCCTTGGTGACGGTCATGCGGCCCGGTCCCGGGATCGCCGTTCCGCGGCCCTGTCTATCGGTGGCCAGCGTCCAGCCGCGCGTGAGGACGATCGGTTGACGGAGGCCGAGGCCCGCCGCACGTCAGGCTGCTTCAGCGACCGCCCAAGGGCGCGGCAACTGCGGGAAAAGAGACGCGGCTACGCGTCCGGGAGAAACGCGCGCTCCAGGCCATGGCTGGCCGCGATCTGGAGAATGGCCCGGTGGACGCCGCCGTTGCTGAAGATGCAGCGGCGGCTGCTGGGGCCCGTGGGCGCGCCGCGCACATCGGTCACCCGGCCGCCGGCCCGCCGGACAAGCAGCCCGGCGCCCGCGTGGTCCCACCACTTGACGTTGCTAAACAGCGCCCCGTCGTAGCGGCCGGCAGCCACCCAGGCCGTTTCCAAGGCGGCGGAGCCGGTGAGGCGCACGCGGTGGAACGTGCGGGCCGCCTGCGCCAGCGCGGCGTTAAAGCGACGGTCGTCGACCGGATTGATCCCGCGCTGGGCCCAGGCCACCGTGCTCTCGGATGGATCGGTTCGTCCGGTCACTTCGATGGGCCGACCGTTGAGCCGCGCCGGGCCATCCGCGAGGGCTGTGAACATCTCGTCGCGGATTGGGTCATAGATCGCGGTTACATCGGCTTGCGCGCGCCGCGTGTGGGCCACACTGACGCAGAACTGCGGCTGACCGCGGGAATAGTTGTCAGTGCCATCCAGCGGGTCGATCACCCAGACGTCAGGCCCGTCCGTCGCTTCGTCATCCGGGAATTCCTCTGAGTAGACCGTGTGGTCCGGCGCGCGCTCCGCCAGCACCTCGCGAATCGCCCGGTCAGCCGCAAAGTCGGCGTCGGTGACCACCGTGCGTTCGCCTTGCCAGGTCTTCCATTGCACGCCCAGCAACTCGGACTCGAAGCTCCGCAGCAACTCGACACCGGCCGCTCGGGCGGCCAGCTCAGCTATCTCCAGCAGCCTGACCCGGTCGTTCGGGTCCGTCACGTTCAGGCGGTGGTCGGCATTTCGGCCAGCGCCTTGCGCAAGCCCTGCGTCCAGCCGCGCGTGTTGCGGCGCAGGCTGAATCGCAGGAAGAAGCCAAGCGGACCCAGCGTGCGCGGACCGGAGGCGGTCTGGCGGATCCGAACGCCCGTGCCGCCTTCGACTGGTCGCAGCTCGATCGACATGCCGCGCGTGAGTCCGGCCTTGCTGCCAGTCCAGGCGGCCGAGTGGCCCAGGTCAACCTCGGTGATGGTGTAAATGAACGTCATCCGCTCGCGCCCGGTCTTCTGGCGGAAACGAAATCCCGGCGTCCAATTGCCGGCGGTTAGCCGCTCAGCGTCCTCAATGGTGGCATTCCACTTTTGCCAGTCGTTGATCGTGCTGACCAGCTGCCAAATTGTGTTGACAGGCGCCATGAGTTCAACGCTCGCGGTTTCCTCAATCACCGACCACTCCTAACCCCGGACCGCGCGGGCATCGCGCCTGGGCACCCGGCATCTTACGCCGCCCGCCGGGCCTTTGCCCGGTTGACGCTAGGCTAGGATCGCACCGGCCTGCGCGCCGCCCCGAGGATCGCTGATGGACCCGCTGGGATTTGTTGACGCACATGTCCGCGACCTGCGCGAGCGCGGTCTCTTCCGGCCACTCCCTGTCCTGGAGACACCGCAGGGTCCGCGCATCCGCATCGGCGGCCGTGAACTCATCAACATGTCGTCCAACGACTACCTGGGGCTGGCCAACGATCCCGCGCTGCGCGAAGCGGCCATGGCGGGCGCCGAACGGTGGGGTGGAGGCGCCGGCGCGGTTCGCACAATCGCCGGCACGCAAGACGTGCACCAGGCGCTGGAAGCCGAAATTGCCGACTGGAAGGGCGTGGAAGCCACGCTGGTTTTTCAGTCGGGGTTTGCCGGCAACCTGGGCACGATTCCCGCCCTGGTTGGCCGGGGCGACGTGATTCTCAGCGACGAACTGAATCACGCCAGCATCATCGACGGGTGCCGGCTGAGCCGAGCGGAGATTCGCCGATTCGCCCACGCCGACGCCGACTCGCTGCGGGAGCAGTTGGTCGCCTGTGCGACGGATCAGAGCAAGCTCGTCGTGACGGACGGCGTGTTCAGCATGGACGGGGACATCGCGCCGCTTCCCGACATCTGCGATGCGGCGGAGGCGTATGGCGCCATGGTGATGGTGGACGACGCCCACGGGAGCGGGGTGCTGGGCCGCGGCGGGCGCGGCAGCGTGGATCACTTTGGGCTGCATGGGCGCGTGCAGGTGCAGCTGGGCACGCTCTCGAAGGCCATTGGCTCGATGGGCGGCTACATTGCCGGCAGCCAGGCTCTGCGCGACTACCTGACGCAGACGGCACGGCCTGTCCTGTTTTCCACTTCTCATCCGCCGGCGGTGGTTGAAACCACGCGCGCCGCGATCCGAGTTCTTACCCGGGAACCCGAACGTGTTGACCGGCTGTGGGACAACGCCCGCTTCTTCAAGCAGGGGCTGTCCGACCTGGGCATGGATCTCGGGCGCAGCGCGACGCCCATCACGCCCGTGATTGTGGGCGAGGCCGAGCGTGCCCATGCCCTCAGCGACCGGTTGCGGCAGCGCGGCGTGTTTGTTCAAAGCGTGGCCTTCCCGACCGTCCCGCGCGATGCCGCCAGGGTTCGCGCGATGGTCAGCGCGGCCCACAGCCGAGACGACCTGGCCCAGGCCATCGACGCCTTCGGCGCGGCGATGCGCGATCTCTAGGACGCGCCGTCCTCGAACGCCGGCTGGTCGGTGCTAGCATCGCGCCCTTGGCTTGCCCGGAGTCTGTGGTGTCCGTGTCGCTCGAGGATCTGCGGCGAGACATCGACTCCGTGGACCAGCAGCTGGTCACGCTGCTCGGACGGCGAGCCGAACTCGTCCGCGACATCGGCCACCTGAAGGCGGAGGCGGGAACGCCGGTCTTTGACCCTGGGCGCGAGCGGGACGTGCTGGAACGAGTGACGGCTCTCAACCCAGGTCCATACGACAACGACCATATCCAGGCAATCTACCGCGAGATCATGGCCGCCTCGCGGAGCCTGGAGGAGCCGGCCCGCGTCGGCTACCTGGGCCCGCCGCACACTTTCAGCCATCAGGCCGCGCAGCAGTACTTTGGGCGACTTGCGGACCTGACACCCCTCAGCTCGTTCAGTGACATTTTTGACTTCGTCGATCGCTCGCCGCGCGTTGCGGGCGTGGTACCCATCGAGAACACGACCAGCGGGACGATCGGCGAAACGCTGGATCTCTTCGTCACTCGCAACGTGCACATTCAGGCCGAGATTCAGTTGCCCGTCTCCCACAATCTGCTGGCGACCGCCGATTTGACCAGCTGGACCTGCGTCTACTCGCATCCACACGCCATCGCGCAGTGCCGCAGTTGGATTCAGCGACATCTCGGCACGACGTCGATGATGGAGGTGGCCAGCACGGCAGAGGCCGCTCGACGGGCAGCCGAGGAACCCACCACCGCGGCCATCGGACCGCTGAGCGCGGCGGAGGCCTTTGGCCTTGAAGTCCTTCGCCAGGACATCCAGGACGTGGCGTCCAACCGCACCCGGTTTTATGTGATCGGCGACACGCCGGCCGCTCGCACGGGCCGGGACAAGATGGCCCTGATGGTGGCGGTGCATGATCGCGTGGGCGCCCTGCACGACGTGCTGAGCTGCCTGCGCGCGCACGATCTGAACCTCAGCTTCATTCAGTCGCGGCCCTCACGGCTCAAGCCCGACGACTACATCTTCTTTCTGGAAATGATGGGACACCCGGACGAGGACGCGGTGCAGCAGGCGCTGCGGGTGCTGGGTGAGTCGACCGTCCTCACGCGCGTCCTCGGTGCCTGGCCGGTCGAGAACTGAGCACAGCTTCTCAGCGGGTACGCGCCGCCTCGATAGCCGTTCGCAATTCCTCAACCCTGGCCCGCACCGCCTGCGCATATTCCGGGCCGTCGCCCGCCCACAGGGCCGAACGCCCCGCGTTCACCAGCACGCCGTCGGGCTCCGGGCCAAAACCGGCCAGGACCGTCGCTTCCAGCGCGCCACCCTGGACTCCTACGCCGGGCGCCAGAATCGGCATGCCGAGAGTCAGGCTTCGGACTGTTGCCACGTCGTCCGGCCGAGTCGCGCCAACCACCACGCCCAGGTTGCCAAGCTCGTTCCAGGCGGCCAACTGCCGGGCCAAATGCACGTATACCGGCTCCCCCAGGCGCGTCTCGAGACCTTGCAAGTCGTCCGCACTCGGGTTGCTGCTGCGTAACCACGCAAATGCGCCACGCTCGGGTCGCTCGATCAGTGGCCGAATGGCGTCGCGACCACCCCACGGATTGAATGTGATGGCGTCCGCCTCCAGGTAGTCGAAAAGGAACTGCGCGTAGCGCTCGGACGTGTCGGCGACGTCACCGACTTTGTTATCCGCGATCAGCAAGGCCCGCTGACCTATGGCGTCGCGCACGTCACGCAGTAACCGCAAGCCACCCGGTCCCAGGGCCAAGTAGAACGGAATGTTTGGCTTGAACGCCACCACAACGTCGGCGCAGGCATCCACGACCTCGCACAGAAACTGGCGCGCTCCCTCCGTTGACCGGGGCAGGCCCTCAGGGAGACGACCCAGATCGACGTCCAGGCCCAGGCACACCCAGGACTTCTTGCACTCGGCCTGATGCCACAGGCGCCCGGCAAACGTGTCCGATCCCCGATTCACAGCCGGCTTCACGCAGCCGCACTCCATTCCATTGGGCACGCCTTTTTGAGACCGAAGCACGCCAGTCCTATACTCATACCCGCGCGAAACGCCGATTGGCGCCAGCCGCTGGGGGCAGGCATGGGGCTCTTAGATTTCCTGAAGCGCGAGAAGAAAGTGACGGCCGTCCGCCACACGATCAAGGTGATGCCCCGCGAGACCCTTCGAACGATCGCCGAACGCGAGTACGGCGACCAGGACAAGTGGGAAATCATCTTCAACAAGAACAAGTGGCGGTTCGACGGAGCCGATCCGAGCACCATTTATCCGGGCATGGACCTGGATATTCCGGAGATCGAATCGGACTGACGCCGGAGCTTGAGCTTCTGACCATCAGGTGCCGAAGGTCGGGATCGAACCGACACGAGGAATGAACCTCACTGGTTTTTGAGACCAGCGCGTCTACCAGTTCCGCCACTTCGGCCATGGCAGGAGTGGAGGGACTCGAACCCCCGACCTACGGTTTTGGAGACCGTTGCTCTTCCAGCTGAGCTACACTCCTCGGCTCCTCGTACGCTAGCACAGGGGACCTGCCCAAACTCGGTGTCACGCACGTCCCGCGAACCCGCGGAGCGGAGCAATTTGGGAACCCTGATGGCCTCTTCCGCCGTAGCCCATTGCTGATGTCGGACCTGCCCGAGGATCTCACCTTTCGAGCCGTCGAGGCGGCGACTTGGCCTGACTTCCAGCACCTCTTTTCGTCGCGCGGCTCGCCCCACTATTGCTGGTGCCAGGTGTACCGAGCGACACGCGGCAAAGACCGTCAGGCTGACCGCACCGAGCTGAAAGCCGCCATGTGTGAACGGATTCACCAAGGGATGCAAGTTGGGGTGCTGGCCTACGCCGGAGGCGAACCGATCGGCTGGTGCTCGATCGGACCGCGACCAACGTTTCCGCGACTGAGGACGACTTCCGTCGGCGGCGCGGCCAACCCGGACGATTCGTCGGTCTGGTCACTGACGTGTTTCTTTGTGCCGCGACGGTTTCGCAAGCGCGGGCTGGCGTCGCGTTTGCTGCAAGCGGCCATTGACCACGCGCGCACGCAAGGAGCCAAGGCAGTGGAGGCCTACCCGGTGGACCCGGACTCGCCGGGCTACCGGTTCGGCGGTTTCCGGCCGATGTTCCGGGCCGCCGGCTTCCGGGAACTCGGCCGCCTCGGCAAGCGACGGTACGTTGCGCGCCTGGAGTTATCGAACGGCCAGGCTGCGACGTAGCCGCCACTCGGGCCGCTTACCTTCGGCGCGGCGTGTACGAGTACAGCGTGCCGATCTGCTCGTAGCCCACCAGGGGATATAGCAACGCCCCGGTGTGGCTCGCGGCCAGCACGGCCAGTCGCGAGCCATACGATCGGTCGTCACGCAGCATCCGGCACATCAGCGCGCGACCAATTCCACGACGCCTGAAGTCGGGATTCACACGCAGGTTTGCGCACCACGTCGCCCCGGCCACTTCGATGCTGCTGACCCAACCCACCGGTTCGCCGTCCGACAGGGCCGCGTACATACGCAACGGCGCGTCCGGCGTGAGGTGTTCGGGAAGAATCTGCCGCCGGCGGACGGCCGTATTCACCTTGTTCGCCAGCGCAGCGTCCAGCAGGCGTACGATCTCGACCGGCGACGCGAACCGAGGAATCCGGCGCAAGTGGTGGACCATGATTGGCTCGGTGAAGCCCAGGCGATGGTCCAGCGCCCGGTAGCCGGCTCGCATCGGCTCGTCGGACTCCCCAACCGCACAGATCGCGCAAATGGCGTACTGGCCGCGTGTATTTCGCCTGACAAACCGCACGGTCTCATCCGGCTCGACTCCGTGCGCGAACCATTCTTCTCTTCGATAGCGCCCGCGCCGACGCGGAGCGTCGCGCGTCACCCACATTCCGTCGACGCGCTCCGCCAGATACGGATGCGTGAAACTACGTGGAACGCAGATCCCTCGGGCGAACACTTCCAGCGCCGTATCCAGAAGGCACACGGCCTCCGCCTCAGTCACGATGGCGCTGCACGTCGTACGGCTTCCTTGGCTCGCCTACCTGCGGACGATAGGCCTCCGCTCGATGCGCCACTCGTACCATCAGGATCACAGGCGTGTCGCCAAGATCTTCGTACACAACGCGATAGTCACCAACGAGGACACATTTGGAAGTCGGCCGCCTGCGCCGACTCCCCTGCTGGCTCCTCGGGCAGGACTCGAACCTGCAACCCTGCGGTTAACAGCCGCACGCTCTACCATTGAGCTACCGAGGATTGGTCTACTGACACAAAGACTCGTGGCGAAGCCGAGCCTGGCCGCACGTCGCCGTCTTTGGGCTAGGCGCCCGCTTCCGACTCGTCTTCGACGCCCATCAGGCTCTTGGCTTTTCGAAACAGGACCGCCAGAACCCCAAGGACGACCGCAAGCACGCCGAGCTTCTTGATCATCTGATGTGCCCGTGGGTAACCGACTGCAAGGAGATACGGCGAGAATAGCAGAGTCCTAGCCGGCACCCGTTCGCCCAACGAGCTGCGGACAATCGCCGCGGCTCCGAGGCTAAACTTGGCCGATCTCCGAGCCCGGTCGCCCGCATGACTGAATTGCAGACGTTTCTCTCGGTAGATGACGCGCTGGAGCGCATCCTGCGCGGCTTCGCCCCGCTGCCGGCGCGGGAGACCCCGTTGGCTGAAGCGCTCGGCTTGGTCGCCGCCGAAGACGTGCTGGCTCGCGACAACGTCCCAGGCTTCGATAACTCGGCATACGACGGCTACGCCGTGCAGGCCGCCGACGTCGCCCGGGCATCCGCAGAGTCGCCGGCACGCCTGCGGGTGGTGGACGAGATCCCCGCCGGCCGGGTCAGTCCGGTGACACTGCAAGCCGGGGAGGCGGCACGCATCATGACCGGCGCTCCCGTGCCCGCTGGCGCCGACGCGGTCGTACCCTTTGAGGACACGGACCGCACCGACTGGGGCCATCTGGGTATCGACCCGCGAAATAACGACACGGACCGCCGTGTGGTGGCCGTGCTCGAGCGGGCCGCTCCAGGAGAAAACGTCCGACCGGCGGGTGGCGACATCAGCACGGGTTCAGTCGTGGTCAAGACCGGCCGTCGTCTCGGGCCCGCCGAAATCGGCGTGCTGGGATCCGTTGGCGTCTCGTCAGTTCGCGCCCATCCCCGCGCCACTGCGGCTATCGTTCCAACCGGCGACGAAATAGTTGAGATCGACGCGGGCATCCGCGCCGGCGAGGTTCGCAACAGCAACGCCTGGGCGCTTGAAGCCGCCACCCGCGCGATCGGGGCCGAACCCCGGCGCCTCCCCATAACTGGCGACACGGTCGAGGCCCTTCAAGCCGCAATGACCAAGGGCTCGGAATCCGATGTCATCGTCACCATCGGCGGCGTGTCCATGGGCGACTTCGACCTAGTCACGAATGTCCTCGGCTCCGAGGGCCGCATGGACTTCTGGCAGATCAATATGCGACCCGGCAAGCCACTGGCCTACGGGCAGGTGCATGGCACGCCCGTCATTGGTCTCCCAGGCAACCCGGTCTCCAGCATGGTCTGCTTCGCGCTCTTCGTCCGGCCAGCCCTGCTGCGCCTGATGGGCCACCGCGACCTCACCCATCCACGCGTCCAGGCGGTGGCCGGCGAAAGCTTTCGCAGCGCCCAGGGCAAGCGCACCTATCTGCGCGTCCAGGTAAGCCGAACGAACGGCGAACTGGTCTGCACCTCGGCCGGCGACCAGAGTTCCTACCGCCTGTCGTCCCTCGTAGCTGGCAACGGCTTGGCCGTCTTGCGCGAAGACCAGACAATCGAACCGGGCGAACCTGTGGACGTGCTGGCCCTGGACTCGCAGGCGCTGCTGCAACTCTGACGGACGCGCGCCGGGCGTTGCTACGATGCACCCCATCGGGCGCGTAGCTCAGCTGGTTAGAGCGCGCGGTTCACATCCGCGAGGTCATAGGTTCGAGTCCTATCGCGCCCACCACAGTCCCGGGCACCGACCAATGCCGCGCTTTTCGTCACAGAGCCGTCTTGGGACGCTGCTTGGTCGGATCGACAAAGGGCACCCGCACGACTTCGGCATCGACGAGCCCGTCCGCCGGCAGTCGCACGTTGACGCTCGTTCCGCGGCTCCAATGCGACCGTGGCATTACGGCCAGCGCGATGTTCGACTGGTGGTTCGGCGACCAGAACGCGCTCGTGACGTAACCCACGGCCTCACCGGAATTCTCATCGCTGACCAAGTAGAAGTCCTCGTTGTACCAGGTCAGCGGCTCGCCGCCGACCCTTAAACCAACCAGCCGCTGTGAAACGCCTTTGGCCTTGATTCGGGCCAGGGCCTCTTTGCCGATGAAGTCGCCCTTGGTCAAATCCACTTGCCAGCCAAGTCGGACTTCGAACGGGTTGTTCTCGATGTCCAGGTCCTGGCCGTATGACAGGATCCCGGCCTCGATTCGCCGAATGTGACTGGGAGCAATCACGCGCAGGTTGAACTCTTGCCCCTGCTCCAGGATGTACGGCCACACGCCATCCGCATGCCGCATGGCATCGTGCAAGTAGATCTCAAACCCGATTTCAGCTGAAAAGCCGGTTCGCGAGATCGTGACGGCGTGCCCGTTCAGCGTGTCGTGCATCAGGCCGTAGTACGGAATGTTCCTGATGTGCGACCCGAACAGTTTTTCCATCAGCAGCACCGACTTGGGACCCTGAATCTGGACCGGCGACACGTCAATCTCGTGGATGTCAACGTTGAATTTGGCCATGGCGTTCACGCCCTGCGCCCAGAGCAGCAGGTCGGAGTCGGAAATGCTGAACCAGAACTCGTCGTCGGCCACGCGAAGCAGCACCGGGTCATTGATTACCCCGCCGTACTGGTTGCAGAGAATCACGTAGCGGGCCTGCATCGTCGGGACTCGGCTGTGTACGTCGCGCGTGATCAGCAGGTCCACAAAGTTCGCCGCGTCGGGTCCCTTGATCTGTATCTGCCGCTCGACCGCCACGTCCCACATGCTGACGTGCTCGGTCAGGTACGTGTACTCCTCAAGCAGGCCACCATCCTCGGGCTTGATGTAGGCCCGCGGGTGATACATGTGGTTGTAGGTCGTATAAGCCCAGCAGCCGGCAGCCTTCGACAGGTGCCACCACGGAGATTTTCGAATCCGAGTGGAAATGAGGATCCTGGCGTCGCTGTTCCCACTTTGCCGAAGGTTTATCGGCAGTCGGCGCCGCTTGAGGCCGTCGACTACGAGTGTCTGCGTCATCTGGCGCCCTCCAATGGTTCAGCCATTCCAACATCGCGATCCAGCTGCGCTACTCCCATGTCTGCCGTGGCGTCCGACGTTGTCGGCATCTCGCGAGAATCCGTTTCGACCAACTGGTCACGGCCAGCTTGCATCACACAATCCCCGCATCTTCCGACCTTGCGGATCAACGAGAGGCTCCGGCACAACCGTTGCTGCTAGACGTTCGCCAAAGTAGAGCACCTCGACGCCAGTTCCAGGTGCGGCGTGACTGGTCGGCAGATAGCCATACACGATGCCGCGACCGATCGAGTGGCCATAGTTGGCGCTGGTCACAAAACCCAGCACGCGCCCGCCGTCCATGATCGGCTCCTTGCCCAAAACGACAGTCTCGGGATCATCCAGGGTCATGCAGCACAGCCTTCGAGAAACGCCTTGCGAGCGGATTGACCTGAGCGCACCCCGGCCGATGAACTCGCCCTTCTGCATCCGCACCGCGAAGCCAGTGCCGGCCTCGAATGGATTGAACTCGGTGTGGATGTCGTTGCCCCACAGCCGGTAACCCTTTTCGAGCCGCAGCGAGTCGAAGGCCCCACCGCCCGCAGCGATCACGCCAAGCGATTGGCCCGCCTCCCAGAGCGTGTCCCATAGCCGCAGACCTTGATCGGTGGGTACGTAGATCTCCCAGCCGAGTTCGCCTACGTAAGAGATGCGCAGCGCAAGCGCGGGAACGTCGGCAACCGCGATCCGCCTGGCAGCCATGTACGGAAACTCCGCGTCGGACAAATCGTCAGCGCAGACACGGCCCAGCAGATCGCGCGACCTCGGCCCCCAAAGCCCAATGCAACAGCGTTCGGACGAGACGTCACTCACAGTGACCGAGCCGTCGCTAGGCAGGTGCCTCTGAATCCACTCAAGGTCGTGGAGCCCCATCGCTCCGCCCGTAACAACCATGAAGCGGTGCTGCGCCAGGCGCGTCACCGTGAGGTCACACTTGATTCCACCGCCTGGCGTGAGCATGGCGGTGTAGGTGATCGTCCCTGCCGGCCTGTCCATCCGGTTGGTGGTGAGCCGCTGCAACGCGGCCAGAGAACCAGGGCCAGTAATCTCGAACGTAGCGAAGGGCGTGAGGTCGAACATGGCCACCCGCTCGCGGGTGGCCACGTGTTCTGCGGCGATAATCGGCGACCAGTCGCGTGCTTCCCAGCCGTGTCGATCCGTGCCGGTCACGGTGAGACAGTCGAGCAGACCTTCGTTCGACGCATACCACTCGGGACGCTCCCATCCCGCGCTCTCGAAGAAAACCGCACCCAACTCCCGCTGCCGCGAATGGAACGGCGACAGCCGCAGATTTCGTGGTTCGGCTATCTGTTGGCGCGGGTGGATGATGTCGTAAACCTCGCGGTACTGCTGCGCGGCGCGCACCCGAACATAGGAGCGGTCGTAGTTGTGCGCGTGGAAGCGCCGGATGTCGCACTCCCGGAGATCGCTGGACGGCTCGCCGCTCACGATCCACTCGGCCACGGCCTTGCCCACGCCACCGGCGTGCGTGATCCAAACCGCCTGCGCCGACCAGAAGCCGCGAACCTGCGGCGACTCACCGAGCACCGGAAACCCGTCGGTGGTGAACGAAAAAATGCCGTTCAACGTGCGCGTCAAACCGACGCCCTTGAGACAGGGCATCAACTCGCCTGCCGCTACCCGCGCCTTCTCAAAGTGCTTCGGCTCGAACGACAGCTCCGCCGGCGCGATCGGCGCTTCGTCATAGTCGAGAAGATCAGCTGCTTCGACCAACAGCGGCTCGTGCCGGTACGAGCCGATCCCGTAGCAGTCGCCCTCTTGCCGGAAGTACATCGCCTCGTCCTGGTGGCGCACCAGAGGCTGCGAGATCTCCTCGGTTGCCCCGGCCAGTTCATCGAGCGGCGTCGTCACCGCATAAAGGTGCTGCATCGGCGACAGCGGTATCGGCACTCCGGCCATGCCGCCAACCGTCGGCGCCCAGATGCCGGCGGCCGCGACCACCAGATCAGTCTGAATGTCGCCGGCAGTCGTCTGGACTCCGCGTATCTGACCTCGCGTGATATCGAAGCCCGTTACCTTCACCCTGCCGTAGAACTTCGCGCCGTCACGCTCAGCCTCCCGCGCCATGGCTTCGGCCGGCCTGGTCGCCCTCGTATGGGCGTCGGACGGTACGTATAGGGCGCCCAAGATTCGATCGGAAAGCAGTGGAACCAGGTCCCGGGCTTCGCGAGGACTGAGCAAGTGGGCCTCGACGCCCCAGCTCAAGCCGTATCCGGCCTTACGTCGTAGGTCGACAAGCCGCTCCGGCGTCCAGGCAACTTCCAGGCTGCCCACGGTCTTGGCGCAGGGCAGTCCATCTAGTTCCAGCTGGGTCCACAAATCCACGCTGTAACGTGCGAATCCCGTCATCGTCTTTGACGGATTCACCTGGAACACGAGCCCTGGGGCGTGAGACGTCGAGCCGCCGGTTTCGAACAGCGGTCCCTGCTCGACCACCACGATGTCGCGCCAACCGAGCCTCGTCAGGTGATAGGCGACGCTACATCCGACGATTCCCGCGCCGATGACAACAACTCGGGCGTGCCTTGGAACCGTGCTTGCGGACATTCCTGAATTTCCCCCGTATCAATCATGAATGATGATGGCCGAGTCGATCTACCCCGTTGTCTTCATGTCTTCAATTGGAAATAAGCGACCGAACCACCTCCACGACTCGCACGGCATCCACCCCTAACGCCACCTTTACGGGACCGTCGCCGTAACTCGCGACAGTTTGACCTCGTTCCTCCCCATCGGTTTCCACGGCTACCTGCGCGCGTCTATGGGTCAAGAGTTCAGGCTCGATGGCGGCGGCCACGGCCAGCGGATCGTGCAGGTAGAACTCCTGCACGTCAGGTCGCTCTCGAAAACTGTTTGACAGGATGCGGTTAGCCAATAGGGCCGCTCTGGACGTGCCCTCGAACCACCGCGGGCCGCCGTCGCGGTGCAGGGCCGTCTTGTGCGTCACGTCCAGCCCGATGAGCGTGACCGGCACCCCGGACGCGAATACGTCGTTCGCGGACCATGGATCCTCGTAGATGTTGAACTCGGCGTGGGGCGTGACGTTGCCGGAAACCTCAACAGCCCCGCCCATGACGAGAATCTCAGAGATGGCCTGCGCGACGTCCGGTCGCCCGTCCAGCGCCGCGGCCACGTTTGTCAGCGGCCCGAGCGCTATGACGGCTGTCCGTCCCGGCGCCGCAAGGGCGCGGTCGCGCAAGAACTCTACTGCGTCCGCTCGATGAGGCGCTATCGACGCGGCGGGCAGATCAACGCCAAGCCCGCCCGCGCCGTGAATGTGGTAGGCGTGGCTAAACGATCCGTGCGCCGGTCGCTCGGCGCCAACGGCGACCGGCACGTCGCGCCCGACAGCCACATGGTCGACCAGCCGCAGTGCGTTGTCCGTCGTGTCCGCCAGCGTCGCGTTGCCGCCAACAGTCGTGATGCCCTCAATGCGTAAGTCGGGACTGTTCAACGCCATTAGCAGCGCCAGGGCATCGTCGGTGCCGGGGTCGGTGTCGATGACGACCCTTTGCATGTGATTCATGCTCGCCTGGGTGATGCGCCTCCCACACTTCTACCCTAGCTTCCCTGGGAAGTGGCTTGGCTGCGAAACCGGCGCATCGGCTGCTGGATCCCCTGGCAACTCCCAGACCCGGCAGTGCGGAGAAGGCGGCACAGTAGGCTTACCCTGGACCCCCGAGCAGCAAACAGCGCGACGATCCGGTGGCACAACTGTGAACGACTCGATCATTCTCGGAGTTGCCGCGGCGGCCGTGGGAGCCGTGCTTGCTGCGGCCGCCGGTCTCTGGATCGGTCGCCAAATGGGAAGGCACCAATCCAGCAACGACGACTCATCGGGACGCATGGCCCGCGACCTGATGGTCGTCAGCGATCTGCTGGCCGACCGGCTGGCCAAGATCTGGCAAGCGGGCGACGGCCCGGCACCCGGAGTCGGCGACAGTGACGCCATCTACCACCACGTCCGCGAATCGACGGAGACGATCCTCAAGCAGGCCGGCGCGTCGCCCAAGACCGCCCTGGCCGTTGGTGCGTTGACGGCCAAACATGTAAGGCCAGGGCCGATCGCGGGCGCTGACGGCGAACAGCCCCGACCCGGCCCGTCGCGCTGGTCCGGCGGCCGACCATCAGCACGGCCCAATCCCACGCAGCAAGCCGGAGAGACCGAATCCCCGCCTAGTCGGTGAGTTCGACCTCGTATTGGGCAATGGCGTCTTCGTTCACGCCCACGCCCAGGCCAGGACGCGTAGGCACCGGCAGGTAGCCGTCGGCGTCAATCCGCAGCGGCTCGTCCACGATTCCGCCCAGTTGCTGGTAGTGCTCCACCGTGCGGTACGGCTCGTCCAGGATGAACTCCACATAGGGGCAGTTTGGAATGCAGACACTCAGCTGCATGTGCGCCGCGATGCCCAGCCCGGTGACGCCGTGATGGGGCACGAAGAGCTTGCCGGCAAACTCCGCCGCCGCCGCGATCCTGATGAACTGCGACAAGACCTCGCAGCTCGCGGCCGTGTCCGGCTGCAGGATGTCGTAGGCGCCCACGCGGATCATCTCGATAAAGTCCGCCATGCCCACGTTGCCCTCGCCGCCGGCAATGGCAATGTCGGTTTCCGCCGTTAGGCGCGCGATGGTTGCGAAGTCGTCGCGCGGCAGCGGCTCTTCCAGCCAATAGACGTCCAACTGCTCCAGTTCACGTGCTTCCGACAGGGCGCGCTCGAAGTCCCAGGCCGGGCGGTGGTCGCTGGACGATCCACCGGCGAGGTTGGCGTCCACCATGATCACCATGCGGTCGCCCACGGCATCGCGCACGGCCGACACCAGCGCGATGTCTTCGGCCAGCGTTGGAAACGCCGTCCGCAGCTTGATGGCCGTGAATCCTTGCTCCAGGTAGGCCAAGGCGTCCTCGGCCCGCTGATCCGGCGTGGCCGCGACAATCGTGCTGGCGTAGGCCTGCACTCGTGTGTCGCGATAGCCCCACAGCCGATGCAGAGGCTGATCGGCCGCCTTCCCGATGATGTCGCAGAGCGCCATGTCGAAGAGAAAGGTCCCGGCCCGCCGCATCACCTCGGCATGCCGCGCCAGGGCGAATACGTCCTGGCCGATGAGCTGGGGCGCCACCACGTCACGATTCGTGATACCGCTTTGCGTGTCGCCAATGCCCCAGCCGATAAGCCCCTCATCCGTCTCCACCTTCACGATCACCGCCCCGCGCGAATACTCAACCCGGTCCCGCGGTCCCCAGGCACTCACATACGGATGCGGATGCGGGACGTCAACCTGGCGAACGGTGATATTGGCGATCTGCATAGCCGGACCTTAACCTGGAGCAATCCACGCCGAAGGATCGTAGCAGTCGCCCGTCTCACGGCGAAGAGAGTTCGCGTAGAGCTCGGCACCGAACATATCTTGTTCGGATTCCCTACAAAGGACGTATTTCGTCGCTACATCCAGAAAGATCTGGTTTGCCGCCAGAACTTATCTCGCCGCCTCCTCAGACGTGCGCGTTTTCTCCTCTCGCTGATAGTCTCATTTCTGACCTTAGCCCTAAAGTTAGCTTCCCTTGCGTATTGCTTTCCCTGTTCAATGCGCAGTTTCTCCTGGCGCTGTGCAGCTGCTTCCGTCAATGGAGTCTGTTGTGAACTCCGAATTGGCGGCCGGCAATTCTGCTCGACATCCACTTGCTCGACATCAGCAGGTGTCATTCCCAAAAGACTGGTTAGATTTGTGAGGGAGTCCCTTTGCACGTCGTCCGTGCCGGAACGTCTCGAACGTTCCGCTGAGTGGGCGTTAACGGCTTCCGAGATGAATCGACCCCTCCGCTGGGCGTCGCGGGTATACGCACGGCCCTGTTCTGCTCGTAATTCATCCTGACGCCTCGCACTGGAGTTCTGAATCTTCGGCCTTCCCGGATTTGCACTCGACCCCAAACTCAGCACTCGGCTACCACTTCGACTACGGGCACGTGTGCTTCTTCGCCATCTCAGGTCTTGCCTTCTCTCCTGGGGCGACTTCCACTCGTAGTCTTCCCAATCTAACTGCTTTGCATTCACATACCTCTCCCTTAGGTATCTAAGGAAGTTAACGAGAAGCACAAGAGCGAATCCGACCAGTACAACAGCCAGAGGCAATCCTCGCTCATACGTATTGCCTGGCATGAGGCCAATTGCCGTAAGCGCGATGCCAGCTACTATCATTGAGATCAGGATCACGTCATTTCACCCGCTATATGATTGCTTTCAATTCCGATAAGGTGACTTGGGCAGGGCGCCAGTCCATTGGTGAGTCCGGCAGACCCGACTGTCAGAGGCATGCCACACCGACTTGCAATACAACTCGCTTCTTCACGATAAACGGAGCTAGCGGTGTCCACTAGCAGGTCGATCCAGGCAAGACTCGTAACCTTGTGCGCGATCTTGTCAACCTCCGTGTCCGACGAGAAAACTGTCCCTGAGAATACATGGCTATTGGTGCAGTCCTAGCTTCCTCCCCAAGTGCCAGTATAGTCGCCGCGTTTCATTTTATGATGAACCAACAAAAGAAAACCCGACACGACTCCGATGAATATGGCGACAATAACGATGAGTTGAAGAATGTCGCCGAGTTCGCACGGCCCTCCGCAAAAGTCGAAGAGTTCGCTGTAGTCGCGCTCAATCACCTGCGACGCTCATCAGTTGACCTCATAGGACGTCACCGAAGCCTGAGACGACACATCGCCTACTCGCGCAAGTGCTTCAACGCCTCGAATTCCGCCATGCCGCCCAATGCGATGTAGCCCTTGTCGCTGCCGGCGCTGATGAAGGTGCAGCCGGCGGCGGCCCACTTCTCGACCTGTTCGACGCTGCCGGCGGCGATGCCGGGAGCCTTGCCGTGCTTCTGGCAGGCCTCGATCATCCGCATGACCGCTTCGTCGTGCTCGGCCGAGTCGCGGGTGAAGCCGATGGAGTTCGCCAGGTCGGCGGGGCCCAGCCAGCAGCCATCGATGCCGTCCACGGCCATGATGTCGTCGGCGTTCTCGATGGCTTCCTTCGATTCGAGTTGGATTGCCACGAAGGCCTGATCGTTGAAGCTATCGATGTAGTCCGGGCCGTAGACGCTGGCGCCGCCAGCGCCGTTGGAGCGGCCGCCGGCCGGCGGGAAGCGTGAGGCGAATGCCGCCGCCTCGGCCTGCTCGACCGTGTCGACCATCGGCACGATGATGCCGAGGGCGCCTTCGTCCAGCAGTCGCCCGATCTCGTCGAACCGGTTGACGAGCGCACGGGCCACAGGGATCGAGCCGCCGGCGCGCACGGCCATGAACGCCAGCATGGACGAGTAGCGGTCCCAGCTGCCGTGCTGGTTGTCGATCAGCACCCAGTCGAATCCCATGCGCGCCAACATCTCTGCGGGGAATGGAACACCGAGGCCGCAGCCAGCCCCGAGCGCGACCTTCCCCTGCTCCATCCGCTGCTTTGCCGTGTTCGTAATCACGAAGTTGCCTTCCATTCCCGACGAGGCACTGTGCCGGATATGACGCTAGGCGGCAGCGGCAGCTTCGTCAATCGCCGCGGCCGCTACGGCATTGGACGATGATCGCGGCCAAGGCGCCGGAGGCTGCTCAGCCCCGCTTGACCCCGATACCGACGCCGTCGCCGATTTGCACGATGGTCGAGTCCAGCTGCGGGTGGTCCAGGAACGATCGGTTGAACGATCGGATGATCGGCGTCCACTGCCGCGGTCGGTTCGGGTCGTCGGTTTCCATGGCGGCCTGGCCGCCCCAGAGCAAATTGTCGACGCAGACAACGCCGCCCGGACGCAGCCGATCCACGACCGCCTCCAGGTAGGCGGGGTAGTCGTCCTTGTTCGCGTCGATGTAGGCAAAGTCGAACGGTCCGGGAAGGTCGGCCAGCAAGTCCAGCGCCGCGCCGCAGCGCAGCTCAACGCGATCGGCCACCCGCTCGTGTGTGAGGTGTTCGCGGGCGCGCTCGAGGATCTCGCCATCGATGTCAAGGCAGATCAAGCGGCCGTCGCGCGGCAGCGCGCCAGCAATCCAGGTTGCCGAATAGCCGAGGTTGGTGCCGATCTCCAGGGCCGTTCGTGCGCCGCAGGCGCGGACAATCGTTGCCAGCAAGCGGGCCGACTCGCGTTCCGTAATTGGCTCGCGATCCCGTTCGGCCTCTCGCTCGATTCGAGCCTGGGCCCCGCTGATCGCGGGATGAACGTCGTGGAGGTAGGCCCAGTCGCGCGCTGGGCGGTCGGGATCCGGTCGTCGGCGGGCAGACATCAGGGGCTCAGTCCCAGGGGTCGCGGCCGTCGGATGACTTCGGCCAGCGAGAGACGACGACTTTCGGATCGGTGAAGAACCGCACGGCGTCTCCGGCCTGCCCGTGGAGGTCGCCGAAGAACGACGCCTTGCGTCCGGCGAACGGAAAGAACGCCATCGGCGCGGCGACGCCGACGTTCACGCCCACGTTCCCAATGTTGACGCCTGAAACGAACTCGCGAGCGGCGGGCCCGCTGCTGGTGTAGATGGAGGCCGCATTGCCAAAGGGGCTGGCGTCAATCATGTCCATCGCCTCCCGCAGAGTTCCCACCCGCTGCAGGCTGACCACCGGACCAAAGACCTCTTCCTGCGAGATTCGCATGTCCGGGGTGACCTCATCGACGACCGTCGGACCAACCCAGTAACCGTTGGGCAGCCCTTCGGCGGTCATGCCGCGCCCGTCAGCCACCAGCCGCGCGCCCGCGGAGGCCGCGTCGTCAATCGTGGCCAGGATGCGCTCGCGCGAGTCCTGCGAAATAACCGGTCCCATCCCGACGTCCGGATCGAGCCCATCGCCGAGGTGCAATGCCTGCGCCGCGCCCTTCAGGCGGTCGCTGAATTCCGAGTAGACGTCGTTCGCCGCCACCACCACCGACCCCGCCAGGCAGCGCTGGCCGGCGCAGCCGAAGGTGGATCCCATCAGGTTGGGAATGGCCGCGTCCAGGTTGGCGTCCGGAAGAATGACCAGGTGGTTCTTGGCCCCGCCCTGCGCCTGCACCCGCTTGCCATGCTGGGCGGCCAACTCGTAGATGCGCCGCGCCACCGGCGTCGTTCCAACGAACGAAACGCCCTGCACTCGCGGGTCCGCAATCAAGGCTTCGGCCGTCTCTGCGCCGCCGTGCACCAGGTTGATGACGCCAGCCGGAAATCCGGCCTGCGCGATCAGGTCCATCATTCGCGCCTGGCTGATTGGAGTCTGCGGCGACGGCTTGATGACGTAGGTGTTGCCCGTAGCCAGCGCGTAGGGCGCGAACCAGAAGGGAACCATGGACGGAAAGTTGAAGGGACCGATCTGGACAAACACGCCCATCGGCTCGCGGATCGACGTTTCGTCAATACCTGCGGCGATGTCGGCCGAGAAGTCGCCCATCTGAAGCGTCGGAATGCCGGCTGCGACCTCGATGTTCTCGAGGGTTCGGATCAGTTCGCCGCGGGCTTCTTCAAGCGTCTTGCCGTTCTCGATGGTGATGGTTCGCGACAGATCCTCGAACTGCTCCTCGACGAGGTGATGCAGGCGGAACAGCAGGCGTCCGCGCTCCACGGCCGGCGTAGCCCGCCATCTGGCGAATGCATCGTGAGCGGCGCCCACGGCATCCGCCACATCCGCGTTTGACGACGTTGACGCCTCGGCCACCACCCCGCCCGAGGCGGGATTGGTCACCTCCGCGGCATCCGTGCCGCGCGGCGCCGTCCATTCCCCCGCGATCCAGTTTTGGAGCGTCTCTACCTCCGCAGCCATGTCGCGGACCTCCTTGCCTCTTGCCTCGCGCGACGATACGACACAAGCCCTACCGCGCGTAGACTGTCGCGCTCTCCCGATGGTGGAACCCCATGGTCGCACTCGCGCTCTCGACTCGCGATCCAGCTATGGCCATTGGCCAGCCGATCGACGCCCTGGACACGCCGGCCCTGGTCCTGGACCTGGACGTGGTGGACGCCAACATCGCCCGCACGGTCGAGATCGCCCAGGCCGCCGGCGCCCGGCTGCGACCGCACATCAAGACTCATCGCATGCTGGCGGTGGCGCGGCTCCAGATCGAGGCGGGGGCCGAGGGCATTTGCTGCGCGAAGACCGGTGAGGCCGAGGTGTTCGCGGACGGCGGGATCGAGGATATTTTCATCGCCAACCAGGTCGTGGGAACAGCCAAGATGCGCCGGCTGCGGGCGCTGGCCGAGCGCGTCTGGCTCGCGGTTGGCGTCGATCACCCCGAGCAGATCGAATTGCTCAGCCAGGCCTTCGGCGGCGCCGATCCCCTGGACATCAGCATCGAGATTGACGTGGGTCAGCGTCGAACCGGCGTCGTCGAGCCGGACGAAGCCGTTGACCTGGCCCAACGAGCGCTGGACGCTCCCGGCCTGGCCTTGCGCGGCGTCTACACCCACGAAGGGCACGACTATGCCGCGCGGGACGACGCGGACCTGGCCGTGATTGCCGACCAGGCTCAGCGCCAAATGCTCGAGGCCGCGCAGGCCATCCGGGACGCCACCGGCGCGCCCTGCGAGGTCAGCATGGGTTCGACGCCGTCGCTCTTCGCTCGCAAGTTTCACCCGGGGATTGATGAGTTGCGGCCGGGAACCGCGGTGTTCAACGACGGCTCCCACGCCAACTTCCTGGGTCACACCGACTGGTGCGCGGCCACCGTGCTGGCCACCGCGGTCAACCTCCCGGCGCCCGACCGCGTGGTGGTTGACGCAGGCGCGAAGGCCCTCACGTCCGACCGGCGAGGACCGAGCATCCTGGAGAACAGCGGATTCGGCATCGTCATCGGCCGACCGGACGCCACGATCGTGAGCCTGTCCGATGAGCACGGCGTGCTCTCGGTTCCTGACGCCGGCGCCTACGCGATCGGCGAAGTAATCCAGATCATTCCCAACCACATCTGCCCCTGCGTGAATCTCTACGACCATGCCTTCGTCGCCCGCGAAGGCATCGTTGAGGACGTCTGGGACGTCTCGGCGCGCGGGCAGAGCCAGTAAGCCGGACGAATCGACCCAAAGGGAAGCTGGAAAGCCATGGGAGCCCTTGACGGTCAGGCCGCACTTGTCACCGGCGGCGGCAGCGGCATCGGCCGTGCGGCCGCGCTGGCGCTGGCGGGCGATGGCGCCTCGGTGGCGCTGGTGGGTCGCCGCTCCCAGTTGCTCGAGGAAACCGCTCAACTGATCGAAGCCTCGGTCGACGCCAGCGCATTGGTCCTGCCCGCCGACCTCGGCGATGCCGAGGCCGCCCGAGAGGCTGTCGCCGAAACCGAGGCCGCCTTTGGCCGCCTGGACATCCTTGTCAACAACGCGGGCGCCAACACGGCTGCGCGCAGCGTGGGCACGACCAGCGCGGACGATATCGACACGCTGACCCGCATCAATGTGACCGGACCCCTCACCCTGACCCAGGCGGCGCTGCC
This sequence comes from Chloroflexota bacterium, assembly GCA_026707585.1. Classification (GTDB taxonomy): domain Bacteria; phylum Chloroflexota; class UBA11872; order UBA11872; family UBA11872; genus UBA11872. The sequence goes on from JAPOWQ010000063.1 coordinate 37,301, forward strand.
GGGGATGCTGGAACGCGGCGGCGGGGTGATCGTCACGGTGGCGTCGTACTCGGTCCTGAGTCCCGGGCCACCCGGCGGGACGGCCTACAGCGTTTCCAAAGCGGCGGTCGTGGCCTTGATGAAGGCGATTAACGTCGAGTACCGCAACCGCGGCATCCGGGCCTGCACCATCTATCCCGGTGAAGTGGACACCAAGATGCTGGACGCCCGCCCGCTCGTACCCGGCGCCGAGGCCCGGGCGACCATGATGCACTCCGACGACATGGCTCAGATCATCCTGCTCTGCGCCCGCATGCCGGCCCGAACGCTGGTTGAAGACATCTACGTCCGCCCCACCCAGCTGCGCAACATGCAGGCCGACATCGCCGCCGCGATGGAGTTTTAGCCGAGGTCCGAACTTTGCAGCCGCAGCCGGCGCGAATTGCCGGTCGTGGGTGACCTTGCGTCGCGGGAGGGCACCTGGCGGCGGGAATCGGTGGGGGTCGAAACGGGGCCTCGCGTGCGCAGTAAGAGTTTTTTCCAAAAAACTCTTGAGGCGCGGCGGGGCGTTTTCTGGCTGAATCCGGGAGGCGGCAGACCAAAGCCGGCGACGGCCGGATCGGCGTGTGGCGCGGGAGGGCCGCGGGGTGTCGTTCGGCGGAAATCGGTGGGGGGTGAAGCGGGGAGCGGAGAGGCTGCCAGCGGTGGGAGTGGGTCGGGGCGCAGGGCGCTGGGAGGAGTCAGCCACGATCCGGGTCTGGGGCGGGGATAGGACCGGGTGCGGCTCAGCGACCGCGGCGGGTGGCGGGGAAGGTTTGGGAACTGTCGCGCGATAAGGAGTTTCTTCTAAGAAACTCCTGAGCCGGGCGGGGGTGCATTTGGGCCGGGGCCGGAGGGCGGCGGGGGGTGAAGTCCGGATGCCGGCGGGGAATGGCCGGGAGGGGAGCAGGAGCCGCAGGAGGTGCGACAAAAGTGCGGGGAGGTGCAGGGCGCACCAGGCGAGGGGCATTGGGAGCGGGGTCCAAGTTGTGAGACTTACTCAGTTAGTGTACATTAGCTGGGGACAGATGGCAAGTTGATGTTGGCTGGGGAATCGGAGGGATGGCGGGCTCGGGATGGTGGGAAGGTTGGGATGGCACTGGTGCGCTCGGATCAGCGGTTGCCGCTGGGTCCGCTCCTTCGACAAGCTCGGGACGGGCTTCGACAGGATCAGGGCAGGCTCCCTGAAGACGACTGGATAGCAGGGGAAGGTACTGGGGGGCGACTGTGGGCCGGGGATGGGCGGTGCTGGCAAGGATGGTAGGGATGTCGGCGTCAGCGGCCTACGGGTGGGCAGGAACAGGTCTTGGGCGATCACCCGAAGGCAGAGGTAGCTCGACGGCTCGGGCCGATTACTGTCACTTCAAGGTCTCAGGCTGCGCGCAGCCTGGGCCACCGGGCTGGAACAGTATCCTGAGGCAGGCTGGCCTGAATTCAGTGGGGCGATGAAATACGCCGTCGTCATTGAGCGGGGCCCGACAAGCTTTGGGGCGCACGTGCCCGACTTGCCGGGCTGCGTGGCCGTTGCGGAGACGAAGGCGGAAGTTCTGGTGCTGATCCGGGAGACCATTGAGCTTTACCTGCAAGCGCTGGAAGAGGACGGGGAGACGATTCCGACTTCACAGGCGTACGAACTGACCGAGGTCTAGCCGCCTGCATCGCAAGGCCGTGACTTCTGGGGACTCCAAATTGGACGGTCGCGGGGCCGATCGAGCAGTCGGAAGAGCGTCGCACTCGCATTGCGGAGGTCGTAGGTTCGAATCCCCTTCGGTCAACCAGGCTTGATAAGACCAAGCACCTTCGCGTTGCGATTCAGGCTAGCCCCGGAAGCTCTAGCGTTGGCAAGACTTGGCTCTGGTATGCGTGTTAGCTCGGAGTGAACTTCGATGTACAGAATAATAGATGCTAGGTTAGTATCCATTGACCGACAAGCCGCGGGGCTTACACCAGTCCCATGCCTGGCGTCGGTACGAGCACCTTCATGTACGCGGTAACGCACCTCGACGACGAGAATGCCTCGCGCCTGGGATTCGAGGAGGTTGAAGCCAGCTTAGGGGCGTGGGGATTCTCATGAGCACTTATGTTGTTCTGCTACGCGGTGTCATGCCTTATGGTAGAAACAGAGTCCCCATGGCAACCCTTCGCACAATTCTAGCTGAGGCTGGGTTGAGAGATGTACAAACTTATATTCAAAGTGGAAATGTCATTGCCAAGTCAGAACTGAAACGCGCAGAAGTCGAGACGCTTGTGCACGATGCCATAAGAGTGAGAATAGGCGCTCATATTTATGCCGTAGCCAGGACTGCCGAGCAATTCAGAGAGATTTTTGAGCAAAACCCATTTGCCGATATCGACACCACAAGGGTTTATTTCTCACTTTTTCACAAGAAGCCAAGCAGAGAGCACAGAGAAAAGTTCCTGCTCACTGACTTTTCACCTGATACGGTGCGTCTTATTAATGATTGCCTGTACACTCTTTACAAGACAAAGCACAGTGATTCCAAATTCACCAACAACTTCTTTGAAAAGCAACTGAAAGTAATCTCTACTTCAAGGAATTTCAACACTATGAGCAAATTGGTCGAATTGAGTTCAGTTTGAGAAATGTAATTGACAGGTCTCCGGAGGCTTCCGACCATACCTCTGATCCACCAGAATTGATAAAATCAAGACCCTTCGAACCAAGATTTTCCCTGGCATCGTAGATACCAATTGCATCCAGCAATCGCAGGCGGTGCGTCCAATCCTCAGACCGATGACCGTCTCCATTTTAAAGTAAGCCAACGTTGAAAGACCGTCACCGTACATCAACCTCATCGCGGGCCATCGAGGCTGTGCTGTTCGACGCCGACGGTGTGCTCCAGTCGACACCGGCGGGCCGACATGCAGCCCTAGCGGCCCTCCTTCCGCCCGGGGAGGAAGACGTAGAAGAGTTCATCAAGGAAATCTTCGAGGTCGAGCGGCCCGCTCTCTCCGGCGAGGGCGACCTGGTCCGGGACATGCAGGCACTTCTCCTTCGCCACAGGAGCACAGCAGCCCCCCGCGAGATTTTGCGTCTGCTGAATACCATCCACGTCCATTCGGAGATACTGGACATCGTGGGTCGCCTGCGGGCGAGTGGAATCGCCTGCCACTTAACAAGCAATCAGATGCGCCACAGGGCAACCTTCATGTCGGAGGAACTCGGGTACAAGGCGCACTTCGATCGGGAGTTTTATTCTTGCGACCTGAGACATGTCAAGCCAAGCCGAGAGTACTTTCAGCACGTCCTCGACTCTATCGGGGTGCCGCCGGGCCGGGTGTTGTTTCTCGACGACCATGAGGTCAATGTCTCGGGTGCCCGTAGATTGGGCATACGAGCATCCATCTTCCAGCTCCATCGCGGAGTCGATAATCGGCGGGCACTTACGGAACTGCTGTCACGCTTCGGCTTGCACGTTGAATGAGTTTCATTGATCCACTTAACGGGACGTGAATCTCCGGTTGGCAGTCAATGAGACCCCAGGAAACGGGGAAGTGATGGTGGGTGGAACCCGGACCGTACACAGGTGAGAACCTTCGCCCTGCGCTTCAGGCTTGACGTGAAGCGGGATCGAGATGTCGGGCGATGCATACCACCATTGGGGAAAGGCGTGTAAACGTTCGCCAGCCTCGCTGAGAAGGCGCCGCACTCGCGTTATGGAGGTTGAGGGTTTGGATTCCAGTCGGTCCACTAGAAGCTGAGTGGCGAGGCCGCAGGGCTCCGTAGACCTGCAAGGACGGTGACAGCGGTGGCTGAATCGTCCGGGTTCACGATTCGGCTCGCCACGGTGGAGGACGTGCCGCGGTAGTTGGGGTTGATTTGGGAGTTGGCGGTGTACGAGAAGCTGACGCATGAGGTGGTGGCGACAGAGGAGTCGTTGTGGGGTCGCTGTTTGGGGATCGGCCGGCGGCGGACTGTTGCTCGGCTTACCAGGAACGGTTGCGGTTGGGTGGGCCAGGTTGTGCTGAGTGCCCGGAAGAGGCCGGTTTGAAACCGGCCCCTTGTATGTTGCAGGACCCTCGGATCGTCCGGGGGAAATCGTAGGGCCGGGA
>JAPOWQ010000075.1 GCA_026707585.1 Chloroflexota bacterium
TTTGGAAAAAACTCTTATTGCGCACGCGAGGCCCGTTTTCGCCACTCTTACCCGCGGCCGAATCGCCCCTCACCGCCAGCGCCTCGGCGCCCACCCTTCGGACGACGCCCGTCTTACCCTCACCCTTGAGGGTGTGCGGACCGGGGACATCATGGACACCCGTTCGGAGACTTGGTGGACACCTTGGGGAGCCATGAGAGTCTGGGACCGCCCCAGCCCATCCAACGCTGCGGCCGCCCCGAGCCTGCCTCCCACATCCCACTCGCGCAGGTTGACGTACCCGCACAACCACCCCAGCATTAGCCGCCAGCCGCCGACCGGAAACCACTCCATGAACGTCGTCCTCGTCGTCTTCGACACCCTCCGCAAAGACCATCTCGGCGCCTACGGCAACGACTGGATCCGCACTCCTCACTTCGACGCCTTCGCCGCCCAGGCCATCCGCTGCACCCGCGCCTTCCCCGAGGCCCTGCCCACCCTGCCGTTCCGCCGCGCCCTCCACACCGGCCAGCGCACCTTCCCCTACGTCGGCCACCGCGACTACAAGGGCGACTTCTCCGGCGCTCCCGGCTGGGGCCCCATCCCCGAGGAACAGGACACCGTCTCCGAACTCCTGACCGACGCCGGCTACCGCACCGCGCTCTTCACCGACTGCTACCACCAGTTCAAGCCCAGCAAGAACTTCCACCGCGGCTTCGCCGAGTGGCAGTGGATCCGCGGCCAGGAAACCGACCGCTTCCGCTCCGGCCCCGCCCTCCCGCCCGACGCCATCCGCCGTCACGTCCCCGAACGACTGCCCGAAGCCCACCAGCGCCGCGACTTCTTCACCCAGTACCTCACCAACAACCTGTTCCGGCGCGAAGAAGCCGACTTCTACCCGGCCCGCCTTTTCAACGACGCTGCCCGCTGGATCTACGACAACGACGACGCCGACGATTTCTTCCTTGTCGTCGACTCATTTGACCCCCACGAACCCTGGGAACCGCCCGCCAGCTACCGCCGCCTCTACGATCCCGACGACGACGTCACCGACATCATCCAGTCCCTCTACGCCCCCAACGGAAGCGTGCTCAACGAGCGCGAAGTCAAGCGCATCCAGGCCAACTACGCCGGCGAAGTCACCCTCTGCGACCGCTGGTTCGGCCACTTCATGGAACAGCTCGAGCTATCCGGCCGCGCCGACGACACCATCGTCATCGTCGCCTCCGACCACGGCCACAACCTGCGCTACCCCGACGACAAGGACCTCATCAGCAAGCAGGGCCACCCCCTCACTCGCGCCGTGGCCGACCTCGTGCTGCTGGTCCGCTACCCCGACGGCACCCGTGCCGGCGAAACCTACGACGGCCTCGTCACCAACACCGACATCGCCGCCACCGTCCTCGCCGCCGCCGGCGTTGAGGCGTCCACCGAAGGCCGCGACATCGGCCCTGCCCTCCGCGAGAACATCCCGTCCCACCGCTCCCACGTCAGCATCGGCTGGGGCCCGCTCATGACCGTCGTCACCGACGACTGGTGGTGCAACGCCACCATCTGGGGCGAAGCCCCGCTACTCCACAGGCTCCCCGACGACGACATGCTCCGCACCAACGTCGCCGACGATCACCTGGACGTCGTCGAAGAACTCATTAACCTCGCCATCGCCGACGCCGGCGGCCAGATCCCCGCCCAATTCGCCGAATTCAAAGACCGCCCCGGCTGCACCCCCTACCTCACCGCCATCCAAAAAGGCGACGACTACGTAGCCCGCCGCCGCTAGCCGCCCCAATCCGGACGCGTGCGGACTGGTATAAGCCAGGCGTCGTACCAAGGGGTCGCCCGCTCACACCTCGCACGCCCAACCACCCATCCCGCGCCGCGAAACTCTCGAATGCAAGACCCTCAAAAGCCCTCGCCATCACCCGCGGCGCCAGGAGCTAGCGAGTTGCCCGCCAGGCAGTTGTGCATGGCGATCTGCGCCGTCCACGTACACGGACTGGCGGGCGTTGTCTTGCCGGATGGTTACGAGCTGCGCTGCTACCGGCCGAGCGATACGGATAGCCTTACCGCAACCCTTCGCGCATCCGGATTCGGCGACTGGGACGCCGCCAGGGTTCTGGCGTACTTGGATGATCCGGACCGGCGAGCGGGGTCGGCCGTGGTGGCGTTTGACGGAAGGGTTGTGGCTTCGACGTTTGCGTCGCGCATGTCCAGCGATCGAGTCAGCCCACTGACCGGGAAGCCGGGCGAGCCGCAGCGGGAAGGGGTGCTGGACTACGTGGCCACGCACCCCGATCACCGGGGGCGAGGATTGGGTCGGGCAACCTGTACGGCGGTGTCTCATTACCTGGTGGAGCAAGGCTGCGAGATGGTGTCGTTGCTGACCGACGACTGGCGGCTGCCGGCCATTCACTTGTATCTGTCGCTGGGGTACGAGCCGGTGATGAACCGCGCGGATATGCCGGGGCGGTGGGCCAGGGTTCGAACCGTACTGGAAAGGCTGGGACGTGCGCATGCTTAGGTTGGGATTGGCGGGGCTTGGGCATGGACGGACGCTGCTGCAGGCGAATCTGCCGGAGTTCGCGGATCTGCCGGTGCGGGTGAAGGCGGTGTGCGACCCGAATTCCGAACTGAGGGCGTCGATGGCAGGCGAGTACGGGATCGAGTGGGAGACGAAGGACTACGACTCCCTGGTGGCGCGGGACGACCTGGACATCATCGGCATCTACACGCCGGGGCCGCTGCACTGCCAGCAGATCCTGAAAGCGCTGGCGGCCGGGAAGCACGTCATGGTGACGAAGTCGATGGTGTATTCGATGGCGGAGGTTGAGCGGGTCGTCGAAGCGGTGGACCGCACGGGGCTGACGCTGCTGGTGACGCAGTCGCTGCGGGGACGCCTGGACTTCATGGACGCGAAGCGGGCCTGCGACGCCGGGGAGATCGGCGAGCTTTTCATGGCGGAGGCGCATTACGTGCATGACCTGCGGCCGGTGTACCGGGCGACGCCGTGGCGGACCTCCATGCCGCAGGATTTGATCCTGGGTGGGGCGTGTCATCCGATCGACCTGTTGCGCTGGTTCATGGGCGACATCGACGAGGTGCATTGCGTGGGACTGCGCAGCGGGGTGGCGCCGGAGTACCCGCAGGAGGACTGCTTTTTCATCAACGTGCGGTTCACGAGCGGGATGGTGGGGCGGGTGGCGAATCTGCTGGGGATGGTTCACCCGCACGGCGAACGGGCAAATGGCCTGACGGTGTTTGGCACGAAGGGGACGATCCGGGACAACGTGAAGACGCTGGACGCGGAGGGAGATCTGCCGCAACGGGCCTACGTGACGGAGCTTCCACCGCACAGCGGCCACGCGGGCGAGATGATCGTGATGCTGCGCCACATGGCCGACTGCGTGCTGAACGGCACGAAGCCGTGGGTGGGGGTGCGCGAAGGGGCTCGGGTGGTGTCGACGGGGTTGGCGGCATGGGAGTCGCTGAGGACGGGGCAGGTAGTAAGAGTTAGGAACGACTTCTAGGTCAGCGGTGACGAGTTACGCAGTCGCGAGAGTCCGGGCGACGGAGACTGACTGCTGGAAGACGTGGTAGTGAGCGCCGCCGGCGAGTAGGTCGTCGAGGCGGAGGCGGGGCCGGGTGGGCGGTGGGCGGCGAACGGCGACGTGGGTGATGGGGGCAAGGTCGGACTGGCAGTCGACGACGATGTCCTCGGGCGTCGGCATGTGGGCGAGGTAGCGGCTGGTTGGGGCGCTGAGCCTGACCATTTCGATCAGGACGTTCGGAGTTGACGACGGTTCACAGATAACATCAACAGCGTGGCTGGCGGACGCGAGACGCCAGCCCTGCGTGGTGCGGCGATCCAGTCGCCAACCGAGGCGCGAAGCCATCCAGCCGACGAGCAACAGGGCGGCCGCATTGCCGCCCGGCGACTGCTGCACGGCCAGCTCTACCGACCTGACATGCTCCAGGTCAATACGAGCGGCGGGCTGGTCGAAGGCCTGCGCAAACGCCTGTCGCCAGGCGAGCAGGCGAAGCCAGAGGGCGTCGGTGACACGGGCATGGTGGCTGGCCGTCACGATGTCGCCGAGCACCTCAAAGTCCGCCGCTGCATCCGTCATGGCGCTGGAGTCGACGAGGATGCGGTCGGCGATGTCGAGCATGTCTTCGAAGAGGTGGTCGTCGGTGGTAGCCGGGCCGTTCCACCAGACAATTGTGGGAACACCGCTGGCGGACCAACTGGCGGCGATGGCGGCACCCTCCTCGAAGGCGCGGCCCTGCAGGGCAGCGGTCAGCAACTCGCCGCGGATGGTGGAGGCGCCGTCGGATCGCTGAGCGGCCAGGAGCCCGACACGAACCGGGTTGGGACTCTGGGCGGTGTCGGGGTCGTTGACGAGGGCGATGACGCGGCTCGGGTAGGCGGACACGACGGGTTTCGTTTCGGCTTCGATATCAGCCCAGGCTGTGGGCAGGGGATAGCGGGCCACGATGGTGGCGAGGAGCATCTGGGCGTTGAGCTCGGCGCCTTCGTCGGCGGCCTGGCGGGCAGCTTGTTCGCGGAGGCGGGCGAGGGTGGGGAGGGTGTCGGCGACGGTGGTGGTGAGGGTCATGTTCAGGGATGGGCGGAGTCTCCGCGAACAATTGAAGAGACGGGAACTCTATCGACGGTCTTCCTGCGTTCGGGGGTTCTGGAACGCCCAGGTTCTCGACCCTCACCCCAGCCCTCTCCCTGTGTGCGGACCGGGGACATCATGAACACATGTTCGGAGACATGGTGAACACATTGG
>JAPOWQ010000020.1 GCA_026707585.1 Chloroflexota bacterium
GCAGCAGCAGACCCACCACCACCACCAACCCCACCCGCCGCGCCGGCCACCGGCGAACCCGTCGAGCCACCCGCCCAGCCATCACGCCCGGCCGGTCCCTGGACGTGTGGCGTCGTCATCACGCCCCGAGCTGGGGGACGGCCCACCGCGTCGACCCCGACATCCCGCCAGCATGGGCGACCTCCCCTTCCGCCCACTGGTTCATGCACGTATCGTCACTGAGATCCTGAAGTATCGCAAACACTACACGTCCGTCTCCCCGTCGCACCCCATATCCGGCACTACTCCGTGTGCCGCGGTGCCGAGCGCTCCACGCCGCCCGCCCTGGCGCCCCGGCCTCTCCACACGCCCCCGCTCGCTTGTCGTGCTCATAAAGTGTACACTATCGCCGATGTCACCGCAACCCACCTGCCCCATGCTCGCCCACCCCGTGCCCCCGGCCTCCCCAGAGCCTGCCGCGGCGCAATCCCGCCCTCCCCCCGAGCGCCCAAACCCCGCCAAATGCACCGCGCGCCGCCTCAAGAGTTTCTTAGAAGAAACTCTTATTGCCCGTGTGACCCCCAATTCCGCCCCCCACCCCACCGCTAAACTGCTCCCCGGAACCGGGCGGCCCCACGCATTGCCACACCGCAATGCCCCGCTAGGCTGACACTCATGCCCCCCGACGTCTCCGTCCGCAACCTCGTCAAGCACTACGTCGTCCCCGAACGCGCCGGCGGCCTGCGCGCCTCGTTCCGCAGCGTGCTCCGCCGCAAGCACCGGCTCGTCCGAGCCGTCGACGGCATCTCGTTTGAGGTCGACCGCGGCGAAGTCGTCGGCTTCCTCGGCCCCAACGGCGCCGGCAAAACCACCGCCCTCAAAGTCCTTAGCGGCCTGCTGCATCCCACCGACGGCCAGGTGGATGTCCTCGGCTTCACACCCTGGGACCGCCGTGCCGAGTACCTCTCCCGCATCACCCTCATCATGGGCCAGCGCCAGCAACTCTTCTGGGACCTCCCCGCCGCCGACTCCTTCCTCGTCAACAAGGCCGTCTTCGGCATCGACGACGCCGTCTACACGCGCACCGTCGACCTGCTCACCGAGCTACTCGACCTTGGCGATCTCCTCACCAAGCCCGTCCGCCAGCTCTCCCTCGGCGAGCGCATGAAGGTCGAACTCGCCGCCGGCCTCCTCCACGGTCCCCGCGTGCTCTTCCTCGACGAGCCGACCATCGGCCTTGACGTCACCATGCAGCAACGCATCCGCGAGTTCGTCACCGCCTACAACGCCGAAACCGGCGCCACCGTCCTCCTCACCAGCCACTACATGGCCGACGTCAAGGCCCTGGCCCGCCGCGTCATAGTTATCGACAAGGGCCGGCTGCTCTACGACGGCGCCCTCGACGGCCTCGTCCAACGCTACGCCCCGCACAAGACCATCACCGTCCACCTCGAGCGCGAGACCGACCTTCCTGACCTCAACGGCCAGGCCGAGGTCCTGAGCGTCGAGGGTCTCCAGATCACGGTGCGCGCAGGCAAGGACGACGCCCCCGAAGTCACCGGCCGCCTGCTAACCCAGCTTCCGATCGCCGACCTCAGTGTCGAAGACCCGCCCCTCGAGGAGGTCATCGACCAGGTCTTCCGCGGCGAACGCCTGTGATCGTCCGCCGTGCCACCCTGGCCGGCGCGCTGGCTCTCACCCGAGCCGAAGTCGCCGACATGTTTCAGTACCGCGTGGTGCTGTTCCTCTACTCCCTCTGGGAAGTCGTCCACCCCATCGTCTACCTGGCCGTTTGGGGCGCGATCGCCGGTGAAGGCGACGTCGGCGGCCTGCGACTCAGCGATTTCGCCGCCTACTACCTCACCTTCATGCTCGTGTCCCACGTCACCGCGGCCATCGAGATCTACACCTTCGGCCCAATGATCCAGCAGGGCGAACTCTCGCCCCACCTGCTCCGCCCCATGAACCCCGTCTGGGTCGCCGCCGCCCGCAACATCTCCTACAAGAGCGTCAGCATGCTGCTGCTGATCCCCGTCTGGATCGGCCTCGTCATCATCCTGCGGCCCGCCTATTCGGTCACGGCCGGCAGCGTGGTCCTGTTCCTGGTGGCACTCGTCATCGCCGCACTCCTCTCCTTCCTCGTCGGCACCACCTTCGCCCTGCTGGCCTTCTGGACCACCCGCTCGTTCTCCTTCTGGGAGATCTGGATGGGCCTGACCTTCCTGCTGGGCGGCCAGGTCGCGCCGGTCGAGCTCCTGCCCGGCTTCGTCCAGAACCTCGCCACCGCCCTCCCCATGCGTTACACCCTCGGCTTCCCCATCGAGGTCCTGCTCAACCGCCTCGACCCCGGCGAGCTGGCCCTCGGCTTCGCCCTCCAGTTCGCCTGGCTCTTCGCCGCGGCCTTGATCGTCCGCGCCGTCTGGCGCGCCGGCATTCGTCAGTACTCCGCCGTGGGAGCCTGACCGTGCGCATCCTCCGCATCGTCGCCGCCTTCCTGCGGGCCGCCATCCTCAAGGAAACCGCCTACCGCGCCGAGCTTGTCGGAAACCTCTTTCGCAGCGTCATCAACATCGCGGTGGCCGTCGGCGGCCTGGCCGTCGTCTTTTCCCACACCAGCGAGCTCAGCGGCTGGCGCCTTGAGCAGGCCATGGTCCTGCTGGGCGTCTACTACCTGGTCCAGGGCGTCGTCCAGACCGCCCTCAGCCCCAGTCTCAACGAGGTCGTCACCGAGGTCCGCAAGGGCACCTTCGACTACGTCCTGCTCAAACCCGTCCCCTCGCTGCTGCTCTCAAGCACCCGCCGCTTCGTCGTCTGGCACATCGCCGACGTGCTGCTGGGCGGAGCAATCATCGCGATCGGCCTGATCCGCCTGGAAGCCCAGATCACGTTCGGCGTCGCCGCCATCTTCGCCGGCGTCATGGTCGGTGGCATAGCCATCGTGTTCTCGATCTGGCTGGCCCTGACCACGCTGGTCTTCTGGTTCGTCCGCGTCGAGAACATCACCATGATCTTCCAGCTGTTCTTCGACACCGGTCGCTACCCCGTTGAGATCTACCCCTTCTGGCTGCGCTCGCTGCTGACCTTCGTCTTCCCCGTGGCCTTCATCACCACCGTGCCGGCGCAGACCATCACCGGCCGCGAACCCCTGGTCGCCATCTGGTTGGCGCCCCTGATCGGCGCCCTGGCCCTGCTCGCCGCCGCCCGCTTCTGGCGCATCGGCCTCAGCCGCTACACCAGCGCCTCAAGCTGAATCGCAGGCCAGTTCGCGCGCTCGTATAAGCACGTCGTCCAACATCGCCGGCGTCAGCCGCCCCGTAAACGTGTTCTGCTGGCTCGGGTGATACGCGCCCAGGAGCGTCCAGCTTCCAATGGCGGCCTCAGCGCCATGCCCAAACCTCGGAGCCGGCCGCGGCACCGCGAGACCACGCTCCCGGAACACCCGCAACAACTGCCGCCACGCCTCCCCTCCCAGCGCCACCGCCACCCGCGCCTGCGGCAGCAGATCCAATTCCGCCTCTAGCCACTGCTGGCACTCGACCCGCTCCTGGGCCGTCGGCCGGTTCGCCGGCGGCGCGCACCTGACAATCGCCGTCACAAACGCGTCCTGCAGCTCCAGCCCATCATCCCGCTGCCGGCTCTCCGCCTGGTTCGCAAAGCCCGCCCGATGCAGCGCCCCAAACAGGAAGTCACCCGACCGATCTCCCGTAAACACCCGCCCGGTCCGGTTCCCCCCATGCGCCGCCGGCGCCAACCCAACCAGCACCACCCGAGCCTGCGGATCCCCAAACCCGGCCACCGGCCGGCCCCAATACGTCTCGTCCCGATATGCGGCTCGCTTCGTCAGCGCCGCCTCTGCCCGCCAGGCCACCAGCCGCGGACAGCGACGACAGCTATGGATCTGCCCCGCCAGCGCCCTCAGTTCGCTCACGCGGCCGCGGCCGAGCGCGTCACCCGCTCCAGGAACGGCCGCGCCAGCGCCAGCAACTCCTCCGGCCGCTCCTCCTGCACCAGGTGCCCGGCCCGCTCGACGATGCGGATTTCCGCGTCGCCAAACTGCCCCGCCAGCGCCTCGGCCTGGGCCGCGGGCGCCGTCCGATCCGCTTCGCCCCACACCAGCAACACCGGGCACCGCGCAGCGGCGATGGCGTTCGCATAGTTCGCCGGATCCACGCCTTGGAACATCGCCGGCAGCGCCTCCATGAACCCTGGGCTTCCGTAGGGCAGGAATTGCCGGTCCACGTCGGCCTCCGTTACGCCCCACGGGTCGTACCGCCCCAACATCTGGCCAAGGCGTACGTACCAACGCTGCGAGTACAGCAGCCGCCCCATCGCGGCCGATGGACCCGGAATCAGCTTTCCGAGCTTGATCGACCAGGTGATATAGCGACCGGCCACCAGGAATGGATCCACCAGCACCAGGCCCCGCACGCGCTCCGGGTAGGTGGACGCCAGGCAAACCGCCGGCTGCGCGCCGGCCGAGCTGGCGAACACAACCACCCGCGACAGCTGGTTCGCATCCAGCCACTCCACCAGGCGCTCCGCCTGTGCAGCTCCGTCGTAGCACGCATCCGCCGGCTTGTCGGATAGGCCGTGCCCCAGCGGATCCAGCCAATGCACCTGGTACTCGCACGCCAACGCCGGCGTCACGAACTCCCAGGTCCGCGTATTGCCGGCAAATCCTGGCAACAGCAGCAAATCGGGACCGGCGCCAACGCTGCGACTGTACAGGCGTCCCTCGCGCAGCGGCGTCCGGCGCCCATCCTCCAGGTGCGCCGTAATCTCAAACGGCTCAGGACGGCCTCGAAGTGCTAGCCAGATCGCCAGCAACGCCCCCGCGATCGCCAACTTACCCATCCAACACATCCCCGAACATCGCCAACATCTCTCCCTATGCTAGGCTTCTGCTTCACTGCCCGTCGCGCCGGGCTTGCCGTCGCGCGACGCAAACCACCCACCGAGAACAGCCCGCCTGTGCGCACTTACGAGCTTGTGGTGATCTACGGGGTCGAACAGGTCCCCGAACTCACCGCCGCCCACATCGACGCCGTAACCGAACGCATCAGCGCACACGGCGGCGAGGTCGACACCGCCAACACCTGGGGCCGGCGCAAGTTCGCCTACCCAATCAAGAAACAGCGCGAAGGTCACTACGTCCTGCTCAAGTTCACCATTGACCCCGCCAATATCGGCGAACTGGAAGGCTCCCTGCGCCTCGTCGAAGACGTCACCCGGTTCCTGATTGTTGCCGAAGATCCTGACGTGGCGGCCTACGAGGCGAAGCAACTGGCCGAGCTGCATCGGTGACGGACCAAAGCGGCCAGCGCCGAGGTCGCTCGCGAGGACTCAATCGCGTGCAGATCATCGGCAACCTGGGGCGCGATCCGGAGATGCGTTTCACCCAGGGTGGCACGCCCGTCACCAACTTTTCCGTCGCTGTCAGCCGCAGCTGGCAATCGCGTGACGGCGAGTTGCGCGAGGAAACCGAATGGTTTCGTGTTGTCGCCTGGACTCGCCTGGCCGAAATTGCCAACGAGTACCTGCGCCGTGGTTCCAAAGTCTACGTCGAGGGCCGATTGGCCACTCGCACCTGGCAGGACCGCGAAGGCAACGAGCGCACAACCACCGAACTCGTTGCCCAGGAGATGATCATGTTGGGCGGGCGGGAGGATGGCCCACCTCGCGACGACTATGATGGCCAGCGCGGCGGCTATGCTGGGGGCCAAGCCGCCGGCCGATCAGCGACTCAAGACGACGAAATCAGCCCCGATGACCTGCCGTTCTGACGGCGCGTGACACAGGAACCAGTTCGATGACCCAGGACGGCCAGACCACCCAGGAACCCACCACCCAGGAACCACGCAGCGGCCCGTCGGGCGACGGCCCTCGCGGCGGTGGCCCCCGTGGCGGCGGCCCTCGCGGTGGCGGCGGCCCTCGTGGTGGCGGCGGTCGGGGACGAGGCCGCGGCCGTGGCCGCGGCTTCCGGCGTCGTGGCGACTACTTCAAGCAGACCGGTGAACCCATCGACTACAAGAATTCCCAGTTGCTGCGCCGCTTCATCGCCGATAGCGGCCGCATCGAGTCGCGCCGCAAGACCGGTATCACGGCCAAGAACCAGCGCAAGCTGGCCATCGCCATCAAGCGCGCCCGCTACCTGGGGCTGCTCCCCTACATCGTGCGCCGCCGCCTCCGCGGCTAGCTTCAAGGCCGAGCGCGGATGCCCCCGCGCACCAGGGCTCAGCGCCGTCGCTCCCAGCGCGACCGCCGCCGCGCCGCCCGCAAACCCGTCCAGGCCCACGTCCGCTGGCGAGACGTCCCCAACGCCGTCCGCGACTGGAGTGAGCTGACCCGCGCCCAGCGCACGGCCGCTGCCGCCAGGATCGTCGGCGTTGCCGCTACCCTCATCCTATCGGTCGTAAGTGCGCTCATTGGCGTGGCGCTCTACGGCGAACTCGTCGTGCGGCCCGCGGAGCCGGTCAGCTCGGTCAACGCTGAGCCGATTCCAGCCTCCCGTTACGCCGACTTCCTGGCCCTCCGCCGGTTCGAGCTCAGCCGCGAGCTTGCCGACGCACCAAGCTCCGCCGACCCCCGCGACCCCAGCCACCCTCAGGCGCAACTCTCCACGCTCACCATCAGCGCCGTCACCGAACTCACGAACGCGCAACTCATGCGCACCGAAGCAGCGCTCGACGGCGTGCGGATCGATGACCATGCCGTCAACGTCGCGCTCTACGACTTCGTTAGCGGTCCCGGCGAGGTTGCCGATGATTTCGACTTTCGGGCCGCGTTCGCCGAAATCCGCGATCAAACTCAGCTTGACTCCGACACGATCCGCCGCTTCATCGCCGACCGCGCCTTGGCCGACGCCGTGGCCGACCAGCTGGCCGCCAACCTGGACCCCGCGCCCGCGCAGATTCGCGCTTCGCAGATCGTCGTTGCCACCGAGGAAGCCGCCGAGACCGTGATCGCGCGGTTGGACGCCTATCAGTCCTTCGACCTTGTCGCGGAGCAGGCGTCCACCGATACCGCCAGCGCCGCCGCCGGCGGCGACCTCGGCTGGCTCCCCCGCGGCCTCATGCCCGATGCCTGGGACGAAGCCGCCTTCGCCCTTCGGCCGGGTACTCGCAGTCAGCCCGTAGCAACCTCGCAGGGCTGGCACGTGATCCAAGTCCACGAAGTCTCGCCGTCTCGCGAACTCGACCCCGAAACAGCCGAACGTCGGCGCCAGGTCGCCTACGACAACTGGCTCCAGACCCTTCGCACGACCTCCGAGGTGGAGTTCCTCCTTACACCCGAGATCATCGACTGGGCCACTCGGCGCTAAGCGCCTGGCTCAGTAGCCCCCGCGTCGTACACGCTCACGAGCCCGCCGCGGCCGCCGCCGGCGCTGAAACCGGCACGTCCCCCTTGCGGCGCACCAGCGTGCTCAAAACCAGCGCCATCACCGCCAGCCCCGCCCCGCCAATGAACGGCACTTGGTGCCCGAAGGCCTCCCACAGGATTCCGCCGGTGACTGGCAACGCCACCGCCGCCACGTGATTCATCGTCTGCCCCGCCACCAGGCTGGGACGCAGGTCGTCCGGGGTTACCAGGATTCGCCGCAAGTAGGTCGTAATGCCCACCTCCGCGCTAAAGAACAGGTGGTCCAGGATGTACAGCACAAACAGCACGCCCAGCCACGGCACCACCGCATAGCCCATGAAAATCGCTGCTAGCGCGCCAAACGCAGTCACCAGGACCGGCCGCTCGCCCACCCGGTCGATCAGCCGACCGAAAAAGTAGGCGCCCCCAATCGACACCATGCTGTTGATGAGCGCCAGGATCGTGATCGTCCGCACCGACACGCCGTAACTGTCCACCAGCAGGAAGATGGCGAACGTCATGAAAATGTGCCGCCGCCCGCCGTCCAGGAACGTCAGCGCGTAGTAGAGCCAGTAACTTCGACGCAACACGATCCGCGGCGGCTGCCCGATCCTCCCCATCGAGCGCAATTGCCACACCGCCACCGCAGCCAGCGACGCCACGCCGCCGGCCAGCAGGAACAGTGGGCGGATACCCGTCGCCAGCACTGTCACGGCCAGCAGAACCACCAGGATGCCAACCAGGTTCGCCCCCGCCATCAGCGAGCGCAGCTGCCCCAGCCGCCGCCCCTGCGTCTCCACCGTGCTCAGCCGCAGCGCAATCGTGTTCGCCACCGGCCACCACAGGTGAAATCCGATGCTCTGCGTCAGCGAGAAGATGATCAGCACCTCGATCGTCTCCACGTGAAAGAAGTTGACATAACCAATGCAGAGCAACAGCAGCGCCGCCGCGCCCACCACCGGCTCCGCAATCGTCATGAGCGCCGCGCCCATCACAATCGTCAGCAAGCCGGGCACTTCGCGGATCGTCTCCAGCAGGCCCAGTTCACTGGGCCGAATGCCCAACTCCTCCACCATGAAATTGGTGGACACGGTGATGAACATCGAGAAGGCGAGGCCAAAGCCCACCGCGGCTGCGGCCAACCACGCAAACGGCGGAATCTCGCGGCCGCCGAGCACGTTCAGAGGGCGCACGTCAGTGGTTGGGCGCTGCCAACGGCATGCGCGCCGAAGACTGGAGGCGTCTCGGCGTCAGCGCCTCAGCGACGCAGCCGCCCCTTCCCGTCGCACTTCGGGCACTTTCCACTCAACTCGTGCCAGCCGCCGGGCTTGGATGGGTCCGGCCAGCGCTCATTCACGGCGCCGGTTCCCTCGCACCGCGTACAGACGGGTCCGGTTGGCGGCAGGATGCGCGGCAACAACAACACCGCCGCCACAATCAGGGCCGTGAAGATAATCCACACTTCCAGCGGCATACCGGCCTCTGCCCCTCAGCGCCCCCACTCGCTCGTCCGCTCAGTATAGGAAGCCGCCCTCCGCAGCCGAGCGCCATTTGTCCGGCTCAGTGGCCGAAACCTAGAATCCACCGTCACTAGAGGAGCACACGTTTGGCCGGATTCGCCCACCTCCACGTCCACAGCGAATTCAGCCTGCTCGACGGCTTCTGCCGCATCCCCGACCTCATCGAGCGCACCGCCGCGCTCGGCATGGACTCGGTCGCCATCACCGACCACGGCGCCATGTACGCCGCCGCCGACTTCTACCTGGCCGCCCGCGAAAAGGGCGTCCGCCCCATCATCGGTTGCGAGGTCTACGTCGCCCCCCGCTCCCACACCGACCGCGACCCCGCGCTCGACCGCCGCTCCTTCCACCTCACCCTGCTCGCCCGCAACCTCACCGGCTACCGCAACCTGGTGCGCCTCGTATCTCGGGCCAGCCTGGACGGCTTCTACTACAAGCCCCGCATCGACCGCGACCTGCTGGCGGCCCACGCCGAAGGCCTGATCTGCCTTTCCGGCTGCCCCTCCAGCGAACTCTCACGAGCGGTCACGTCCGGCAACCTGGCCCGCGCCGAAGACATCGCCCGCTGGCACGCCGACACCTTCGGCCCCGACAACTACTACCTGGAGATCCAGCGCCCCGGCCTGCCCGACCAGGAACCCCTGGCGCAGGGCCTCATCCAACTGGCCGGAGGCCTGGGCCTACCGCTGGTTGCCTCCAACGACGTCCACTACCTCACGCCGGACGACCGGGACGCGCACGACATCTTGCTCTGCATCCAGACCGGCAGCCTGGTAGCCGACACCGACCGCATGCGCATGGAGGGCGAGTGGTACCTCAAGTCGCCCGAGGAGATGGCCCAGGCCTTTGACGACCAGCCCGACGCCCTGGCCAACACCGTCGCCATCGCCGAGCGCTGCGACCTCGATCTCCCATTCGGCCGCATCGCCATGCCATCGGTCGAGGTTCCGCACGGCCACACGGTCAAGTCGCACCTCGCCGAACTGGCCACCGAGGGCCTGGCCCGTCGCCTTCCAAACGCCGACGCCAGGTACCGCGAACGCCTGGCCTATGAGCTCGACGTTATCGACCAGACTGACTTCGGCGAATACCTGCTGCTGGTGCGCGAGATTTTCGACTTCGCGCGCGGCCGGGGCATGTTGACCGCACCCCGCGGCTCGGTGAACGGCAGCCTCGTCGCCTACGCCACCGACATGTCGGACATCGATCCGATCGAGCACGACATCATCTTCGAGCGCTTCCTGACCATCGGCCGCAAGGGCTCCATGCCCGACGTGGACATGGACTTCCCCAGCGACCGTCGCGACGAAGTCATCGAGTACATGATCCGCCGCTTTGGCGCGGACCACGTGGCCCAGATCGTGACGTTCGGAACCCTGGCTGCCCGCGCCGCGGTCCGCGATGTCGGCCGCGTCCTCGGCATGGAATACGGCCTGACCGACCGGGTGGCCAAGCAGATTCCCGTCAACCCGGTCGATCCCTACACCATCGGCCGCTCGCTGGACGAAGTTGACGAACTCAAGCGTCTCTACCAGGAGGACGACGCCGTTCGGCGGCTGCTGGATTCGGCCCAGCGCATCGAGGGTGTCGCGCGCCACGCGTCCACCCACGCCGCAGGGCTGGTGGTGTCCAGGGATCCCCTGCAGGAGCACGTACCCCTCACCCGTTCGGCGGAAGGTCGCCCGGTCGCCCAGTTCACCTTCCAGACCATCGAGAAGATCGGCTTGCTGCAACTGGACGTGCTGGGTCTATCCAACTTCCGAACCATCCAGCACGCGCTGCGGCTGGTTGAGCAGGCCACCGGCCAGGCGCTGGCGCCGCAGGACATCCCGCTGGACGACGACCGAGCCTTCGCGCTGCTGCGACGCGGTCGCACCGTCGGCATCTTCCAGATGGAGGGCGCCGGCATGACGCGCACGCTGCGCGACCTGGCGCCCACCAGCATCGGCGAAGTCGCCGCCATCATCGCGCTCTACCGCCCCGGGCCGATGGCCAACATCCCCACCTACATCGACCGCAAGCACGGGCGCACAGCGCCCACCTATCTTCACGAACGGCTCGAGCCCATCCTCAGCGAAACCTACGGCGTGCTCGTCTACGCCGACCAGGTGCTCATGATCGCCCGCCACCTGGCCGGCTATTCGTGGGACGAGGCCGACAACTTCCGCCGGGCCGTCGGCAAAAAGATCCGTGAAGCCCTGCAAAGCGAACACGAGAAGTTCGTGGCGCGGTCCGTGCAGGAAGGGATTCCAAACGACATCGCCGAGGAGATCTTCGCGCTCATTGAGCCGTTCGCCGGCTACGGGTTCAACAAGGCCCACGCCGTCTCCTACGCCGTCATCGCCTACTGGACCGCCTGGCTCAAGGCGCACTATCCCGTGCAGTTCCTCACCGCGCTGCTGGACACCGACGCCGGCGACGTGGGCAAAGTCGCCAGCACTCGCCTGGAGGCCGAACTGCTCGGCGTCAACGTGCTGCCGCCCAACATCAACCAGAGCGGCGTCACGTTCGAGCCCAGGGACGACTCAATCGTTTTTGGCCTCACCGCCATCAAAAACGTGGGGGAGGCTGCCGTTGAGGCCATCGCTACGGCTCGCCAGGAGGGCGGCCCGTTCAATTCCCTGGCCGACGCCTGCGAGCGAGTCGACTTGCGCCGAGCGCCCAAGCGCGCCTGGGAATCGCTGATCAAGGTCGGTGCCCTCGACGAGCTTGGCGAACGCCAGGCCCTACTCGAAGCGTTGGAACCGGCAATGAAGCGCGGCCAGCGCAGCCAGACCGACCGAGCCGCGGGTCAGACGACAATGTTTGGCATCGGGCTGCTACCGGAATCGACTGAACCGGCCTTCGAACTACCTGACGTTTCTGCGGCGGCGGAGTCCGAGCGCCGCCGCTGGGAAAAGGAACTGCTGGGACTGTATGTAACCCCCAGCCCGCTCTCCGACCCGGCTATCGGCGAGCAACTCGCCGCCAATGTCGACGCCCGCATCTTCGAACTCGAAGACACGCACCACGGGCAGTCGCTGACGATTGGCGGCATCGTCTCTAATCTGCGCTCGTTCATGACTCGAAAGGGTCAGATGATGGGTGCCGTGACCCTGGAGGATCCGCCTGGCGCGATTGAGGTGATTTGCTTCCCGCGCATTTGGCAGCGTATTTCGCCAGAACTCAGCAACGACCGCGTGGTCGTGGCTACTGGACGCATTGAGGGCAACGACGCCTCACCCCGGATGCTGGCCGACAACTTGTACCCGTTGTCGGCCGCCACATCGAACGGCGCAGCTGCGGAGGCCGCAGACGAGAATGGTCATGCGGTTCCCGAACAGCCCGGCAATGAGGACAGTCTCCCGATGCCGGGCGACGACGCCTCTGGCGATTTCTATGTTCCGGAGCCCGTACCCGAACCCTCGAAAATCAGTAAGGCCGACGAAGACGCCGTTATGCCCGCGCCTGGCGCCTCCGACGCTTCTGCCGAGTACGAGCCGGATGCGCCCGCTGAACAGCGCGCCGCCGAGCCCGCACACACACCCGCCAATGGCTCCACTTCCCCCGCACCAGCCGAATCCGTGACAGACCCAAGGCCCAGCGAGGTCCCGGACAGAACCGAGAGCACTGCAGCCCCCAGCACGGCCGGCAACGGTGCAAACGGCGCGACCAGGGCTCCAGCGAACGGCACGTCACCGACGCCCGAATCCGAGGAGCCCACCCCGCCGGCGCCGTCTGAGGGCTCCCTGCCCGCACGTGTGGTTGTCACACTTCGGCGCAGCCCCGACCCCAGCTTTGATCTTGACCTGCTCAAGCGCCTGAACGCCGCCGTCATCTCCAACGAGGGCCCAACGCCCCTGCATCTCCACATTGTCAAGACCGACGGATCCGTCGCCCGCCTCCGCTGGCCCAACACCGTCCAGCCCGGCGAATCACTCCTCGGCGAACTCAGCGCCCAATTCGGCAAGGACAGCGTCGCCGTCGCCTGAGGCAGCTCTCTCCTAGAACCAGTCGTTCGGAAACTCCACCGGCGACACTATGTCCTGGAAGCTCTCGAACTCCGAAGCCACCGTCAAGGCCGCCACATCGGCGTGCAGCTCTTCAATCGAGGTTGGTCCAATCACGTTGACGTCAATGTCCGGGCAAGCCAGCGAGTAGGCCAACGCCGCAGTCTGTAGGCTCAGCCCGTGAGCCTGGGCGCGCTGCGCCATGTGCCGCACCTCGTTCAGCACCTCCGGCGCGGCCTCGCGGTAGCTGTACCGCGCACCCGGCACCGCGCCCGTGCCCAGGATGTTTCCGCCGAACGGGCTGATGTTGATCACGCCCAGCTTGTGGCGTCGTGCGTGCGGGTGAATGCGCCGGGCCGCGTCCTGGTTCAGCAAGGTGTAGTGGTGGTACGAGCCGATAATGTCGAACTCCCCGCTCTCCGCCGCCATCGCGGCAAAGTCCGCGTTCCCCACCGCCGTACCAATCGCGCCCACCAGCCCCTCGGCCTGCAACCGCCGTAGCGCCGCGAGCGTGCCGTTCGGCCCCACAATCTCATCCCAATGATCCGGCGTCGCGTCATGCACCTTGACCACCGGCAGACGCTCCAGCCCCAGTTCCGCCAGGCTGTCATGAACGCTGCGCACGGCACGATCCGGACCGAAGTCGTACTCAACGCCATCGTCGGCCTTGTAGCGCCCGATTTTGGTGACGATCAGCAGGTCGTCCGGCGGATCGGCCTCTATCAGCCGTTCCGCCAGCCACCCCTGCTCGTATGACGGCGCGGAATCCACGTGACGGATGCCCAGCCGAAAGGCTTCGCGCAGCAGTTCGACGTAGGCGTCGTCGCCCACCCGGCCGATCCAGTTGGCCGAGCCGAGCGCCAACTTGGTGGACCGCACGCCCGACCGCCCCAGCGTCACGGGCGGAACCTGCGGCAGAACGTTGGTCATGGCGATCACCGTCCGGAGTCAGCGCCAGCCTCATCGTGCGCCCGCTTTGGGGTTACCGCAACCCACCACATTACCGCTCAACCGGAGTGAGGCAGGCGCGGAGCGGCCGCAGCCGGACTGGCGATCCATAAATCGGGCAATATCAGACCAATTCGTCTCGCCTACTGGAGCCCGCACCGTGGCCGAACCGATTCCGCACGTCGACGTTGAGCTTGAAGACGTTTCCGGACGCCTGGCCGAACTGGTCGAGCCCGGCACCAACTTGGAACGGATTGCCGGTGGCCTCGGGTTCACCGAGGGCCCCGTCTGGCGTGGCGACCACCTGCTCTTCAGCGACATTCCGAACGACCGCATCTGCCGCTGGCGCCAGCTGCCCGAAGGCCCCGAACTCACGACCTTCCGTGCGTACAACGGTTCCACCAACGGCCTCACCCTCGACCGCGAAGGCCGCCTGCTCGGTTGCACCCACGGCGCGCGCGCTGTGCTGCGCTTCGACCAGAACAACCAGCCCACGCCCATCGCCACCCACTTCAACGGCGGACGCTTGAACAGCCCCAACGACATCGTCGTAAAGCGCAACGGCGACATCCACTTCACCGACCCGCCTTACGGGATCATCGACCTTCCGCCCGAGGCCCAGGAACAGCCGGTCTGCGGCGCCTACCGGCTCGGTTCCGACGGTGTCCTCACCCTCCTGACCGACCGCTTCCTCAAGCCCAACGGGCTCGCCTTCTCGCCCGACGAACAGACCCTCTACATCGGCGACTCCGGCGGACCCCGCGATATCTGGGCCTTCGACGCTGCCGACGACGGCACGCTGGACAACCCCCGCCAGTTCGTCGACATGGATCCCTACCCCGAACCCAATAACCCCGACGGCATGAAGTGCGATAGGGCAGGCCGCCTCTGGTCCACAGGACCCGGCAACGCGGTTTGGGTGATCGAGCCGGATGGCACCGTGGTCGGCCTCGTCAAGTTCCCCGAGCAACCCGCCAACCTCGCCTGGGGCGGCCCCAACTGGTCCACCCTCTTCGTCACCGCCCGCGGCAGCGTCTACCGCGTCCAAACCAACGCCACCGGCGTCCGCGTGCCCTAGCGCTTGCGGCTGCTCTACGCCTGTCCGTTCGCCAGGGTCGACAAAGGTGCGGCTACGTCCGGGGCATTTCGCAGAATCGCGCGATCCGCAGTCGCCAGGGAAACGCCAAGCCGGCGGGCCACGACGACAAACTCGGCGTCGTAGGCGGTCAGCCCACAGTTCAGTGCGACGTCGAGCACGTCGGAGTGCGACACGTCGAATACGCGGTCGCCGAGCACGAGCGAGGCGTGGTCGACCATCGAGACTGCCTCGTGGCGTGGGATCACACCGCGGCGTACGGATCCGATCAGCACGTTGCGAAGTTCGCTAATCAGAATCGGCGGCGCTGCCCACTCCTTGTCTTGGCCATACAGACGTGCCGCCTCGACCCCGCCGGGTCCTCCAACGACAAGCGTGACCATGACATTGGTGTCGACAACGATCATCGTCGGCCGGCGTCTCGCAGCTCCCGTATTTCGCTGTCACTCAGATGGATTGGCCCAATTCGTTCGTACCGCCTCTGAATCTGATCGAGCAGCGCTTGAGGATCGATCTGGTTCGAATTCACCGAGGCCGTTAACCTCGACACGATTTCGCCATTGAGACTTCGGTGGTTTCGGCGAGCAGCTTCCTTCAGTCTTCGGTGCACGTCCTCGGGGAGTCCACGCACTGCCACCTGCGGCATGGCCAAGCTCCAACCTGTGATATCAGTTCAATGCCATAATGATATCAGGGCATGCGTCAACCCATCGTTCCAAGCACCGTAGTGCTGGTGCCGACGGCTGACTTCTGTTTGCTGCACGTCGATCCCGCAGGGGAGTTCGAGAGAATCAGAAATGGCCCAGAACTGTTCCATCCGCATCCGCGTCCGCCCCTACGCCGACCTTGCCCGCTTCTTCCCGGGCGAGGGCCGCGTCCGAGTGGTAGAAGCCCCCGCCGGCTCTACCGTCGGCGATCTGCTCGAGGCCCACGGCCTTGATGAAGCACGCCGCCTCACCCTCGGCGTCAACGACGTCCTGGCCTCCCGCGAGACGCAGTTGCGCGATGGCGATACGCTGGAGGTCCTGGTCCCGATGTCCGGCGGAATGGGAGCGAGCTGATGGCGCCAACCGCGATCCAGAACCGAATCCTGCGCGTGGACCTGACCGAGCGCCGCTGCTGGACCGAACAGCCCGGCGACGCCTTCTTCCGCAAGCACCTCGGCGGCCGCAACTTCATCGCCCACTACCTGCTGACGGAAACGCCCCGCGGCGCTGACGCCTTCGATCCCGTCAACCGCCTGGTCTTCGCCATGGGCCCCACCACCGGCGTGGCCCTGCCTGGCGCCGGCCGCCACAGCGTGGGCGCCAAGTCGCCGCTGACGGGACTCTTCGGCGAGTCCGAGGCCGGCGGCTACTGGGGATCCGAGCTCAAGCAGGCCGGCTGGGACGGCATCGTCATCCAGGGGCGCGCTTCGGAGCCCGTCTACCTCTGGATCAAGGACGACCAGGTCGAGTTCCGCGACGCTTCTCACCTCTGGGGCAAGATCACCGGCCCCGTCGAATCCGCCATCCGCGAGGAACTGGGCGATAAGCAGATCCGCGTCACCCAGATCGGGCCCGCCGGCGAGAACCTCGTCCGCTACGCCTGCATCGTCAACGACCTCAACGAGGTCGCCGGCCGCACCGGGCTCGGCGCGGTCATGGGCTCCAAGAACCTCAAGGCCATCGCCGTCCGCGGCAGTCGGCGGGTGCAGGTGGCCGACCGCGATCCAGTCAAGGACACCGCCCGTTGGGTCGCTCGCGAAACCCTGGGCGAAGGCGGCAGCCACCATCGCCTCCACACCTGGGGCACCGGCGCCATGGTGCGTTCCAAGCAGCTTGAAGGCCACCTCATCGTCCACAACTTCCGCGACGGACAGCTGGACGGGGCCGGCAACATCGACGCCATCGCCATGCGCGACCAGGTCATCGACCACATGGACCGCTGCTTCGCCTGCTCCGTGCGTTGCAAGAAGCGCGTGAAGATCGACGCGCCCAAGGTCAAGGTGCGGCCAAAGTACGGTGGCCCCGAGTACGAAACCCTGGCCGCCATCGGCACCAACACCGGCGTCACCGACATCATGGCCGTCTGCAAGGGCAACGAAATGCTCAACTACCTGGGCATGGACAGCATCTCCGCCGGCGCCACCATCGCCTGGGCCATGGAGATGCACGAAATGGGCCGCCTGCGCGACTTCAACGAAGACGGCCAGTCCCTCCAGTTCGGCTCGGCCCAGGACCTTCTC
This sequence comes from Chloroflexota bacterium, assembly GCA_026707585.1. Lineage (GTDB taxonomy): Bacteria > Chloroflexota > UBA11872 > UBA11872 > UBA11872 > UBA11872. The sequence goes on from JAPOWQ010000020.1 coordinate 17,119, forward strand.
GACCTGATCGAGAAGATTGCCTACCGCGACGGTATCGGCGACCTGCTGGCCGAAGGCGCCCTGCGCGCCGCCCGCACCATCGGCGGCGATGCCGAGGACTACGTCGTCCACGTCAAGGGCCTGGAAGTCGCCATGCACGACCCGCGCGCCATGAAGGACATGCGCGACAACTACCCCATCACCCCCACTGGCGGCGACCACACCGGCGCCGGCCTCAAGCGCACCTCCGTCCGCAACACCGTGGGCCTCTGCCAGTTCCTGGACTACGACGACACCAAGGCGCTGGAACTCCTCAACGCCGTCACCGGCTGGGACATGTCGCCCGAGGAACTGCACGAGACGTTCGAGCGCGGCCTCACCATGGCGCGGCTCTTCAACCTCCGCGAAGGCATGACCGCCCAGGACGATCGCCTACCCGAACGCCTGCACCAGCCCATCCGCCAGGGACCCCTCAGCGACTACCGCCTGCCGCGCGAAGAAGTCCGTACCTACGTCCAGGGCTACTACCGCGACCGCGGCTGGGACCCCGACAGCGGCCTGCCTTACACCGACACGCTTGAGTACCTGGGCTTCGACGCGGCGGATGCGGACCTCGGCGATCTCGTCGCCGAACGCCCCGCCCCCCTCCCCGTCGGCGCGTTGCCCTACACCCTCGAGCTGGAGTCAACCGCCGGCCACGAGGAGTAGCCGGCGCGCCCGGCCAGGGTCCGACGGCCAGGCCTTCCTGTTGGCTACGAGCTGCGGATTCAGGCTAGATTCAGCGCTATGCATCACCATCACCACCATCACGGCGAGAAGGAGAAGCACGCCCACACCCACGGCGCAGTCGACCCGACCATAGCGACGACCAGCCGTGGCATCTGGGCCATCAAGTGGTCATTCGTAGGCCTGGGGATTACCGCGGTGCTCCAGGCCGCCGTCTTTGCCCTGTCCGGAAGCGTGGCGTTGCTGGCCGACACCATCCACAACGTAGGCGATGCGATGACGGCGGTCCCCTTGTGGATAGCCTTCCTGTTTGCACGCCGCGCGGCAACGCGGCGCTTCGGCTATGGCTTCGGCCGGGTCGAGGACCTGGCCGGAGCAGTCATTGTCCTCGTGATCCTGTCCAGCGCAATCGTGGCCGCCTACCAGTCCGTCGATCGGCTGCTCAACCCGCGTGACGTTGACCTGGTGTGGGCGGTCGCCGCGGCCGGGGCCATCGGCTTTATCGGTAACGAGGCTGTCGCGCTGTTCCGCATCCGCGTTGGGCGCGAAATCAACAGCGCCGCGCTGGTGGCCGACGGATACCACGCCCGGACGGATGGGCTGGCCAGCCTCGCCGTCGTCGCCGGCGCCATCGCGATCTGGGCAGGCTTCCCGATAGCCGACCCCATTGTGGGGCTGGGCATCAGCGTACTCATCGCAAAGATCGTGTACGACTCCGCCAAGACCGTATTTGGGCGCATGCTCGACGGAGTCGACCCGGAGATCCTTGACAACGTGGAGCACGAGGCCCTGCACGTACAAGGCGTGCAAGCCGTTACCACGTCACGCGCGCGTTGGATTGGTCACCGGCTGCACGCGGAATTGCACCTCACGGCTAACGGTGACCTCTCGCTCAAGGAGGCACGCGAGTTGGAGAAGCGCGTCGCCCATGAGCTCGCCCACGCCATACCGTACCTGGGCGAGGCAGTCATCCATGTCGATCCCGCTGATCACTCGGGCACCGCGAACGATCGAACATCCGCCCATGAACATGATGGGCTGCCACTCCACAGCCACTAACGCACGCGACAAGGACGTTTATTCCCCGCGCCCCTCACCTTCGGCGAACGTCTTGAAGTCGCGTAGCGTCTTCTTCGTCTGCCCCGTGAACGCAAACCGCATGACGATGGACATCAGCAGCATCTTCCAGTCGGAGAATCGGAACTCCGTCTCCGCAATCCAGCGCGTGCGGTCCGGTCCCTCTTCCACGAACCGGTTGTTGATGTAGTTCCACACGCCTTCGGTCTCATAGGCGCCCGCTAATGCGTCCGGCAGGCTTTGCGACGTGACCGTTTCGATCATCTCGACGTCCTGGCCGCGGTGCTCGTACACCAGCCGGGACGTCTCCCCGGCTTGCCCGGGCTCGCCGCTGACGTGTTCGAAACTCTTCAACCCCGTCTGCCACTTCGGCATGTTGTCCCGGTCCATGAATAGCTCGATCACACGATCGCGCGGCAAGTCGATGACGACTTCGCGGGTGTATTTCACAGGGAATCTCCAATCCAGCCAGTAGGGCAGCTAGGCAACGCGACGATCCGATCTCTCGGCGCGCCGCAATTCAACTCGGACAAGGCCAAATAAACGCTCGGTGTGCTTGAACCCAAGGTACACGCCAGCACTATTCGGTTGAACGCTCGTCCCCGCGACCCTCGCCTTCGGCAAATGCCTTGAAGTCGTTCAGGGTCTTCTTTGTCCTTGCGGTGAACAGCGGTCGCAGAACGATCGCCATCAGCTGCATCTTGAGCCCCTGGGGGCGAAAATTCGACTCGGCGATCCAGCGCGTGCGGTCCGGTCCGTCTTCCTCAAACCGGTTCTTCATCAGGTTCCAGACACCATCGGTCTCGTAGATGCCTGAGAACTCGTCGGGCAGGTTGCGCTCGGTGATCGTCTCGGTCATCTCGAAGCGGCGCCCCCGGTAGTCGTACACCAGGCGCGACTTGGCGCCGGGCTCTCCCGGCTCTCCGCTGACGTGCTCGAAGGCTTGCAAGCCTTCCTGCCACTTCGTCAGGTTGTCGGCGTCGTCGAATAGCTCGATCACGCGATCGCGCGGCAGGTCGATCACGACCTCGCGGGTGTACTTCACGGCGAGTCTCCTAGCTAACCTCTCGGGTCATGGGACGGCGCCACGATCCGCCCTCGGGACGCGCGGCGGTTTACGGTGGACCATGCCGAAGGGTGCTCGGCGGTCTCGAACCAAAGGTACACGCCGGCGCTACTTCGCCGGCAACGACCGTGCAAATTCGGCGCCCTTCTTAACCCAGGCATTCAGCGCCGCATCGTCCGTTACGCCTTCCGCCTGCACCACCACCCAGCCCCGCATGACCCGGCCGGTCATGTCAAAAACCCGTGCGTGGGGCTGCGCCAACGCCTCGTCATAGCGGTTCGGCCCCACCCGCACCATCAGCTCATCGCCGGAAATGCCAACGGCCATATTCCCGTGCAGCATGAAGGCAATCCCGCCAAACATCCGCCGTTCACTCAGCCCGGCGTCGTGCGCCAGCGCCTCGCGTATCCGCTGCGCCAGTCCCTCGTCGTAGGCCATGCGCCTCCCGGGAGTTCAGACTCAATACTTGGCATTCTCGCGTATCGGGACCGTCGCCCGCGGACAGCGGCGCTGGCGCGTGGCCTGCGGATGCTGGGATCGGGGACGGAGCCAAGGCCGGCACCCTGGAGGAAACACGATGATCGAGCAGATCGCAACCGTCGGAATCTACGTCGATGACCAGGAGGCGGCCCTTCGCTTCTGGGTGGACCGCGTGGGATTCGAGCTGCGGCGACGCGAATCGATGGGCCGCATTGGCGACTGGCTGGAAGTGGCGCCACCCGGCGCCGGATCCCGCCTGGTGATCTACCCAAAGGCCATGATGCCGGACTGGGCCGAACGCAAACCCTCCATCGTCTTCGAGTGCGCCGACTGCCAGGCTGCCCACGCCCGCCTGCGCGACGCCGGCGTGGAGTTCTCCAGCGAACCCCAGCCCATGGCCTGGGGCACGTTTGCGATCTTTCGCGATCCCGACGGGAACGACTTCGGGCTGAAGGGGCCTTGATTGAAGCTCGCCGGCGCTTGCCCGCGCTGGCCCCTATCCGCCTACCTCGCTAGGCTTCGGGCGTGAAATTTCTCCGGCAATTGTCACGCTTCACCCGCCCCGAGCGCGGCATGCTCATCGGCACGGTCGCGGCTGGCTTGCTCTTCACGGGCAGCGGGCTGGTCCCGCCCTTGTTCGTCCGCCAGATTTTGATCTGGCACGCCGAAGGCACCACCACCGAGAACGCCATGCTCATCGTCGTGGCGGCCCTGGTCGGCGCTTACCTGGTGCGCGCCGCCGCTCGGTACACCTACGGCCTGCTGTCCCACTGGGCGGCCTACAACGTCCAGCAGGCCATGATGGTCAGCCTCTACCGCCACATCCAGACGCTGCCCCACCGCTTCTTCACCGACCGGCGCGTGGGCTCATTGGTTTCGCGTTCCGTGGGCGACGTGGAAACGGTCGAGGACTTCGTCGCCCACGGCATCCCCGAGACCGTCATCGCCACTGCATTGCCGGCCGCCATGCTGATTGCCCTGTTCATCATCAACTGGCAATTGGCCCTACTGGCGCTCTTACCGATTCCCATCATTCTCGTGGCCGGTCGGTTCCTATTCCCGCACATCCGCAGTTCCTGGCGTGTAGTGCGCGAATCCGTGGCCAAGGTCACCGCCACGGTCACCGAGGGTATTGCCGGTTACGCCGTCATCAAGGCCTTCGGCCGCGAGCGCGAGCAGCTGCGAATCGTCCAGCGCAACTGGCAGCGCTACCGCGACGACATCCAGAAGGCCCAGTTCTTCTCCCTGGTTCCCGCCGGAATGATCGAACTCCTCGCCGGCCTCGGCCTCATCCTGGTCGTGGCCGTCGGCGGCGACCTCACCCTGCGCGGCATCGTGCCCGTGGCCGACCTCTTCGTCTTCGTCGTCTACCTGGGCTTGATCTACCAGCCCGTCATCCAGCTGGCCGCCATCAGCGAGAACATCCAGAAGGCCATGGCCAGCACCGAACGCGTATTCGAGCTGCTGGACATCCAGACCGACCTGCGCGACAAGCCGAACGCCACGGCCCCGTCAGCGCCGGAGTGGTCGGTCGAGTTCGACCGTGTCGACTTCCGTTACGAACCGGAGGAACCAGTCTTGCAAGGCGTGTCCTTCAACGCCGAGCCCGGCGAACTCATCGCCCTGGTCGGCCCCACCGGCGTCGGCAAATCCACCTGCGCTCACCTGGTCCCGCGGTTTTATGACGTCGATAGCGGCGCGGTGCGGGTCGCCGGCATTGACGTCCGCGACCTGCCCATGGCCTGGCTGCGCTCCAACATCTCGCTGGTCCTGCAAGACGTCTTCCTCTTCGCCGGCACCATCCGCGACAACATCGCCTTCGGCCGCCCGGGCGCCACCGAGGAAGAAATCCTGGAAGCCGCCCGCGCCGCCAACGTGGACGAGTTCGCCGAGCGCCTCCCCAACGGCTACGACTCCCGCATCGGCGAACGCGGCGTACGCCTCTCCGGCGGCCAGCAACAGCGCATCTCCATCGCCCGCGCCGTCCTCAAAGACGCCCCAATCCTCATCCTCGACGAAGCCACCTCAGCGGTCGATGCCGAAACCGAAGCCCTCATCCAGGAAGCCCTCGACCGCCTCACCCTCCGCCGCACCACCCTCGTCATCGCCCACCGCCTGGCCACCGTCCGCCGCGCCGACCGCATCATCGTCCTCCGCGGTGGCGGGGTCGCCGCCGCCGGCTCCCACGATGAGCTCGTGGCCCACGGCGGCTGGTACGCCGACATGGTCCGCCGCCAGCAACTCAGCGCCCGCTGGCGCCTCGAAAGCACAGATCAGGAGCGCGAGGCGAGCGTCCTGGCATCAACTGCGCCAAACGCACGCTGACTCATTGCACGGTCGCCTGCGGTACTCGCCGTCAGGTGGCCAGCCTTGCCTACGTCGATACCCAATTCGTCACCGGCGTCGACAGAAACTGTTCAAGACCAAGTCCATCGCCACCCACGATGAGCGTCCGGTCTGGGTGGAAGGCTGAGGCAAACGCTTCCAGTCCCGGCTTTGACTTTCGCGCGCGCCCGCTCTTGACCTCGATCGCGGCCAGGCGCCGCCCCGCGCGCACAACGAAATCCACTTCACGATTACGGTCCCGCCAATAGAACACCTGCACCTCACCCGCGGCCGCGGCGTTGGCGAGGTGGGTGCCTACCGCCGACTCCACCAGCCGCCCCCAGTAGCCGCGATCAGCGCACGCCTCCGGCAGCGTCAGCCCGGAGAGCGCGGTCATCAGGGCGGTGTTGAACACCTGGAGCTTCGGACTGGAGGCGCGGCGCCGCGCTGCGCCTCCCGCGTACTTCTGAATCCCTGTCAGCATGCCGGCACCCGCCAGCAGGTCCAGGTAGCGGGCCAGCGTTGTTGTGTTGCCGGCATCCTGGAGCTGCCCGGTCATCTTGGTGTACGAGAGAATCTGCCCTGAATAAGTACAGCCCAGCTCGAACAGACGTCGCAGCAGCGCCGGTTTGTCTACCCGCGACAACAACAGCACGTCTCGGGCGATTGTGGTTTCGATCAGCGAATCGCGGATGTATCTCGACCAGCGATCATGCTGGTGCACGAGCGGCGCGGCGCCCGGATAGGCGCCGTAGAACAAGTACTGCTCCAGACTCCAGCCGAATGCGGCCTGCATTTCGGCAAAGCTCCAGTGCGGCAGGCGCAGGATCTCGAACCGTCCTGCCAGGCTTTCGGTCAACCCCCGCTGGACCAGCAGCGGCGCCGAACCCAGCAGCACCACCCGCAAGGGCCGCCTTCGCCGGGTGTCTTCGTCCCAAAGGCGCTTGACCGTCTCCGACCAGCCCGGAATTTTCTGAATCTCGTCCAGCACCAGCAGGGCGTCCCTGTTCTCGCGGCCGTCCGTCAGCAGCCGTGCGGTCTCCCACTGGGTGGCGACCCATCCGGTCCCGCGCAAGGTTGGTTCATCGGCGCTGGCGGTGTGATGGGGCAAGCCTGAGCGCTCCGCCGCTTGCGCAACCAGCGTCGTCTTTCCCACCTGCCGGGCCCCAGCTACGACCTGAATGAACCGCCGCGACTCTCGAAGCCTGACCAGCAGGTCGCTCGCCTGCGGACGGACGAAGGGCATGAAAAATCCACCGTTTACTCAGTCAACTGAGTAATTTTACTCAACCAATTGAGTAAAACGACCGCTCATGCAGCCCAGTGCAGGCCCTGGTTGCCGTTGCGCCGCCCTATCCTGTTCCCAGGCGCCCGCAATCAGGACGCACAGTTCCGGGGGTTGGAGACTTGGACGGCCAAGACCTCTAAACCCGCCGCGCTCCGCGTTGCCACGTACAGGCCAGCGCATTCCGGCTCATCCCACTGCCACCCACGCCCGCGTCCGCTCCGACTCCCGCGCCGCGTCCACCGCCCGCGCCACCGCCAGCCCATCGTGAAAGCTCGCCAGCCGGCTGGGCTCGCCCGCGGCACTCGCCCGCAGTCCCGGAATCACAATCTCCCGGAACATCGCCGTGTTCTGCGCCCGCGGCGACTCGTGCACCCGCACCGGCACGTCGGTCACCTCGGGATCGACGCCGCGCACCAGGCTCACCTGGCCGGCCCGCCGGTTGCCCCCCGAGTAGCGCACAAACGCCGACGCCCGGGACCCATGCACCTGCACGTCGGGCGTGGGTCCGGGACGCGTAAAGGTCGTCTGCCCCGCCGTGAAGGTGAACAGGGCGCCGGACGCCATTTCGCCGTGGATCGTGCCGAAATCGCTGGCGGTGACTTCTGCCATCGGGGTTCCCGGCGCCACCCCCTGCGGGTTCTCAGCCGACCAGCGGTTGGCGTCCACCCGCGAAATGTCGCCCATGTCCGGCCGCTCCGGAACCACGATCGGCAGGTGCCCCATCACGGCCGTGATCTCGCTGCCGGTCAGGTACCGCGCCAGGTCCAGCAGGTGCACGCCCAGCAGGCCGATCGACCCGGCCGGGCACTCCTCCTCCGTCATCCACCACTGCACCGGCTCATGCAGCGCGCGCGGCTGCCAGATGCGTCCGAACATCGCCTGTACCTCGCCGATCTCGCCCTCGTCGATCAGCCGCCGGACCGTCTGAATCGGTTCGGCGAACCGCATGTAATGCCCCAGGCCGTGGCCCAGCCCGGTGCGTTCCGCGGTCGCGACCATCTCGGCGCACTGCTCCGCCGTGTTGGCCAGCGGCTTCTCGCACAGCACGTGCTTGCCCGACTCCAGCGCCGCAATCGCCACCGGATGGTGCGTGGCGTTGCTCGTCACGATCGCCACCACGTCCAGATCGTCCCGCGCCACCAGGTCGCGCCAGTCTGTGTGCGTATCCGGCATCCCGTAGGCCGCCGCCGTCTCCGCCAGCGGCCCCGGCCGTCGCGCGGCAATCGCGCGCAATTCCAGGTCCGGCAGATCGACCGCCGGATTCAGATATGTGGGCGCAAAGAGCCCCGTGGCGCCAACCACACCAACTCGCAGAACGTTCGATTCATTCATATCGGCGCCACCTCAAAGCGGGTCCGGAACGTCCGGCGCGGGCCGTCCGCGTAGTTCACGCGTAACGCTAGCGAGATAGTAGAGACCCGACGCAATCGTCATGGCCAGCGCGAACATCACCAGGGCCCAGGTCAGCGGCACCCGGTCCCAGATCAGCGCGGCGAGCCCGATGTACTGCCACATCATCTTCATCTTGCCCAGCTGGCCCGCGCTCACCGTTACGCCCTGCGCCCCGGCGTAGGCTCGCATCCCCATCACAAAAATCTCGCGTCCAACAAAGCCCACCGCAATCCACCCTGGAATCCAGCCCAGTTCGACCATCGTGATGGCCAGGGCGGTAACGACCAGCTTGTCACCCACCAGGTCGAAAAAGATCCCCAACTGCGAGCCGGTCCCATAACGGCGCGCGATCAGTCCGTCCAGCACGTCCGTAATACCCGCCACGATGAACAAGCAGGCTGCCGCCTGGTTCGAGGCCTGGCCGTCCCACAGCAGCAGCCCAATCACCAGCGGGATCACCAGCACCCGGAACCCGGTCAACAGGTTGGGCAGGCCGGCAATCCACCCAGTGGCATCCCGGTCCGCGGACCGCTGACCGGCAGCGTCGTCTGGCAGCGACGTCGGCTCAGCCACCGGCATCAACTCGCCAGGTTCGCTGATACGAGCCGCCCGGCGGTCCCAGCAATCCGATCGAGGCGCTGTCGATCCGCACCTCGATCGCATCGGGCGCCGCGGCGCGCACCGCAATTTCCCGCTGCGGCGACCAGGTTTGGCTTGAGCCGGCCGAGATTTGTCCGTCGAATACCGGCCGGCCATCGACCACGACCGCAATCTCGGTCGGTCGCACGGCTACCAATTCCAGTATGCTCCCGGCCCTCAGTGCGATGCCCGCCGGCGTCGAGGCGAGGGTCGACGAGCCGGAAGCGGCCGGCCTGGGCAGTCCGCCGGACTGGACCGCGAACAGCCCCACCGCCACCATCACGGCCACCACGGCGAGCGCCCCGGCGACTAGCCGCCCCTGGCGACGGCGCAACGCCCGGTCGGGCGCGCCGGCGGCAAGGCGTCGCGCGCTCAGCGCCGTGGTATAGGCGTTCAACACAGGCTCCTCCGGCACCGCGAGAGCCCGCGCATACACGCGTATCAGCCCCCGCGTGAACGGCTCGGCCGGCAACACGTCCAGATTGTCGGTTTCCAGCGCAATCAAATTGTGGCGCGGAATCCGGGTGGCGCTCGACACCGCCTCAAGGCTCAGCCCGGACTGGTCCCGCGCCGCGCGCAGCATTTCACCCATCGTCGCCATATTGGATTATCGCGCGGCGATTGGTGGGAGTGCCCGGGCCCTCAGGTTCGCTGAATGCTGAACTCCGGGCGCGGCTTCAGGATGATTCCCAAGCCGGTCAGCAGTTCGTTGGCGTTGGCGATGTCCACGAACTGGTTCAGGAAATCGTCCATACCGGACTGCAACTCCTCATTCACCGTCGCATTGTTGCCCTGGTGCTCGGTCACGAGCGAGTCCCGCCACGAAGCCAGGAGCTGCGTCAAGCCCTCCTCCAGGACGGCGGCGATGAACCGATCCGCGAGCTCGGGCGCCCCCAACCGGATATACGCGGGTAGATCGGTCACGTCATATTGGAAGTCCACGACCAGATCTTCGGGCTCCGCTTCCGTCGGCAGAATCAGCCTCACAGGCGCGCCTCGGTCCGTCAGATTGATGAGCCGTCGATCCGTCACCGGCTGCGGCCAACTCCAGAACAGTCCAGGACCTTGCACCACGCTCAGCGTGCCCAGCCCCGAATCGTCGGGCTGATCGAATCCCTTGCCCAGCGCAAACACTCCGGCGCTGCCGGGAAATACCACCGCCTCGTTTTGAAGCAGAATCAGGGCGTCGTCGGCGCTCAACCGAAAGACTCCGGCAGCCAGAAAGGTCATCACCGCCGCCAGTCCGCCCACCAACAGAATCGCCGGAACGGTAACGAAGGTGGGAGTCCGCGACCGTGAGCCGGGGTCATACGGCGCGATGACCGAGGCAATGTGTACCGAGTTCCGCCGCGCGTACAGCCCTGGAATCAGGCGCCGCGGCGGCCGGCCGGCCCGGCGAAACTGGGCCGCCATGTCGGCCGCGAAGGCCTGCACCGCAACCTGGTTGTAGTGCGCCGCCAACTGCTTCAGCCGGTCAAATCTGGTCGCCAGGCGTAGCGCCCGCTGGCCGTCGATCCGCGACCGCCCGCTCAACAAGCTCCCAATGTCCGCCAGCAGCCCGTCGGCGGCGGCCAGGAACGGTCCCGCGTCCTCGCGCACCTGGAGGTCAGCCACCCGCAGGGCGCTCTCGGCGCCGCGAGCCAACGGACGCGACGCCACCCGTCCGTGGGCGCGACGGATCAACCAGGCGGACGGCAGCAAAGAAAAAGCGACAGCCAGCGGCAGCCCGCCCAGGGAACCGCCGGCGCTGCCGAGGAAGTCGGCAACGGCCGCTCCCACCGCCGGGACGTTGCGAATCGGGACCGACAACAGCCCCAGCAGCGCCGCGACCAGGAACGGCAATCCCACCGCCGCGATTACCTGCGCCCAGAGCCGGGCTCGGACATGGCGCCCTGAACGCCGTAGCCCCCGAACCGCATTGGCCTCGATTCGGTCTACGGCCGAGTCGTCGCCCGGAAGCGCGTCCACCCGCAGTGTGCGAGCCGCAATCAGCGCTCGCCCCGCCACCTGCCGGAGCCGATGCCGATCGTGCGCGATCAGCACCGCACCGTTCGGACCCGCTGGAAGCGGCACGTAATCCAGCGGAATCGCCGCGGGGTCGTCCCGTTCGGCCGTCAGGCTCGCCATGGACGATGGTTCGGACCGCATCTACAACGTCTCCGGCGCCACCGTGGCCGGCCCGGCCACGAAAACGGCGCCGGCGGCCGCGGCCAGGGCAGCCGCCCGTTGGCTCCCAATCCGACCCACCGCCACGGCCGAAGCGCCGATCGCTCCAGTCCGATGCGCCGCCCACGAGGCCAGCGTGCGGTCCGGCGGCTGGCCTGGGGCGGTCGCCAGCACTCCCGGCGCCAGCGGAAGAACTCCGGCCATGTGCAGGTCGCCATCGTGCGGCGTCAGCAGGCTGATGCCGCGCCGCCGTATCTCATCCGCGGTGCGTTGCCCTTCGTCCGATCCAATTCGCGCGCGACGGTCGTCATGCCACTGCACGTCCGACTGCTGGCCGTGGGCATGCATGATCAAGGCCAGGCCGTGGGCCTCGACCGCCGCGCCGCCGTCGCGGAGATCCAGGACAAACGACGGCTCGAAGGCGTCTAGCGATGCGCACAGCGCGGCCCATGCGCGGGGTCTGACCGGCGAGGCCAGGAGTCGCAGGGCCGCCGCGAGCCCGAACGCCGGTTGCTCTGGCCGGGGAATGTCCCCGGATTCGACCGGCTCCACCACGTACAGCAGCAGCGCTACCCGCGAGAGCAGCGACCGCCGGTCGCTGGCCGGCGTTCCAAACGCGCGCACCACCGCCCGTCCGGCCGCGAGCACTGGCATGGTGAGTGTGTTGGGCGCCGCGTCGATCGCGATGCGAACCTCGGCCGCGGAGTCGCCCGCCGTCAGCTCCAGCACGCGACCCTCCCGCAAGCCGCCGATCGGGCCTTCGTAGATCGGGCGCTCGGCATAGACCCCGGCCAGCTTCGCCGTCTCGTCCCGCCAGTCCGTCGGGCTCAGCAACCGCCGATAGCGCGGCTCGTCAATCGGGATATCGACGCGAACGCCCTCGGCAATCACGGCCCAGCGTCCTCGGGGCGGTTGCTCATCCTGCGTTCCCGGTCGCCGGGGCCGGTGCCGGCAGCGCCGGTCGCCACGGGTTGTGCAAGGTCTCGTCCGCAACCCAGAACCCAATATGCGGCGGCAGCGTGGATGGGTGCGTGCCCCCCGCCAGGGCCTCGTACACCTCGGCAACCTCGTCCAGCCCCTGCGCCCGCGCCTGCACCGCGCCCAGCGCGTAGGCAGCCGCGTCGTCGTCGACTGCCTGCATCGAGCGCTCGATACGGCCAAGTCCGGCGTGGGCATCCGAGCTGACTATCGGTGACTGCGCCGGCGCCGTCGGCGACTGGACCACCTGCCTATCCAGGCCAAACAGCCATCGCAGCCAGCGCCGCCCGGCCAGCAGCCACGCGCCGGCTAGCGCCGGAACCCAGTGGCCGCCGGAGGCGATGATGAGCGCCAGCCCCAGCGCCACCTCCATCCAAAGCATGATTCGGCCGCGACGCCGCGACCTATCCCGCGCCGCGGCGCCTCCCGCCAGGCGCGCGTAGTCCACCGCCATCACGGCCGCTCGCGCGGCCAGGGGCGCCGAGAACTGCTGGCTTTGCGGCTGGATCAGGGCAATGCGCCACCCCCAGAACTGCGGGCTCCGCGCCGGCGCCGCCTGCAAAATCGCTGCCGTCGACCGGTCGGCCCTCAGCACATACCCGTCACGCAGCGGTACCGCCCAGCAGGCCAGGTTCATCATTGGGATCGAGTCTCCAGGTACGTCAGCGGCTGCGGGGCTGCTCCTCGCCGACGCGTTCGCGCCCGCAGCCAGGCCCGGCGGCCCGGCGCCCTGGCGGCGTCGGGCGCGGTCGCCAGGGCTCGGTAGAACCGTGCCGCTGCGGGCCAGCGCACACGGATTCGCGCCGCTCGCTCCAGCCGCATCAAGTCGCGCGGCTCGTTGGGCCGGTCGACAAACCGCCAGAGATCGCGCAGCCGCGCCAGCGATTCGCCGTCGCGTCCAACCGCCGTCGTCGCCAGCAACTCGCCAACCTCCAACGTCGCCCGCGCCCTGGCCCCGGCCCGCCGGCGAGCCACCGCGCGCCACGCCTGCAAAACGCCCGGTAGGAATCCCAGCGGCGCCGCCCAGGCCACCACCGCGTGCACCGGCTCGCGGTTCAGAAACAGGTAGGCCAGCAACACGCCCACCACGCCTAGTTCCAGCAGCCCCACCAGCAGCGCCAGCAGCCACCGCCGGCCCTCCGTAGCTGTTCGCACCGCGTGGGCAAACAGATCCGCCTCCACCCGCGACCGGATGACCGCCAGTTCCCCCATTGATATCGGCAACCGGCTGTACAGCGCGATTTGAAACGGTCCGGCCACGGCATCCAGCCGCTCGTAGTCGGCGTCGATCAGCACCGCGCTCCCCGTGTCCGTGGGAACCACGAAGGCATCGATCAGTTGGGCGTTGGGATCGGAGTCCTGCACGGCGATAGAAGGCTCCAACGGCGCCACGGCCCGCCACGATGACGGCGGCGCGAGTATCTGAGTGTATATCGCCGCCAAACCTGAAATCGGACCCGAACGCATCCTCGCGTGTGAAGATGAGGCCATGCGTTTGCGACCATCCCGTTCTTCAGCCGACAGCTTCGACGTAATAGTCGTCGGCGCGGGCCATGCCGGTTGCGAGGCGGCTCTGGCCGCCGCGCGCATGGGCCGTCGCACCGCTCTGCTCAGCACGAATCTCGGCACCGTCGCCCAGATGCCCTGCAACCCATCCATCGGCGGCCCCGCCAAGGGCAACCTCGTCCGCGAAATCGACGCCCTCGGCGGCGAGATGGGCCGCCACACCGACCGTACCCAGATCCAGATTCGCGAGCTCAACACCAGCAAGGGCCCCGCTGTGCGCGCCCTTCGCGCCCAGTGCGACAAGCACGCCTACGGTCGACTCATGCGGCGAGTCTTGGAAACACAATCTGACCTGGCGCTCCTTGAGGCCCACGCCGAGGGCCTCATCTGGGACCCCGAACCGGCCAACGGAGCCCCTGCCTGGCGCGTACGCGGCGTCCGCACCAGCCAGGGCCAGCAGATTCACGGCCACGCCACCGTCGTCACCACCGGCACCTTCCTGCAGGGCCGCATCATCATGGGCGACGCCGAGTCCCCCGGCGGCCGCCGCGGCGAACCGCCCGCCACCGCGCTATCGAAAGATCTGCGTGCTGCCGGCCTTGAACTCGGACGCCTCAAGACCGGCACCCCACCGCGCCTCGCTGCCTCGACCATCGACTACACACACACCCGCGTGCAGCACGGCAGCGAGCAGCCCCTCTGGTTCAGCTTCGACCCGCCCCCGCGGTCGGAGTGGCACGAAGCCCAGCCGGACCCCGTCTATCCCCACGTCCCGCCCCCCGGCTGGCGCACCCAGATGGCTTGCTACCAGGTCCACACCACGCCAAATACCCACCAACTCATCCGCGACAACCTGCACCGCGCGCCCATGTACAACGGTGCCATCACCGCTTCCGGCCCGCGCTACTGCCCCTCCATCGAGGACAAGATCGTCCGCTTCGCGCACAAGGACTCGCACGCGCTTTTCCTGGAACCCGAGGGCTTCCGCACCCACGAGGTCTACGTCCAGGGCGCCAACACCAGCCTGCCAGCCGACGTGCAACTGGCCATGATCCGTACCATCCCCGGCCTCGAGTCCGCCGAAATGCTGCGCCCCGGCTACGCCGTCGAATACGACTTCGTCCACCCCCGCCAGCTCCGCCGCTCGCTCGAAGTCCGCAGCGCCCGCGGCCTCTTCCTCGCCGGCCAGGTCAACGGCACCACCGGTTACGAGGAAGCCGCCGCCCAGGGCCTCATGGCTGGCATCAACGCCGCCCGCCTCTCGCGCGGCAAGCCGCCCGTCGAACTCGGCCGCGCCCAGGCCTACATCGGCGTCATGATCGACGACCTCGTCACCAGCGAACTCACCGAGCCCTACCGCCTGCACACCTCCCGCGCCGAATACCGCCTGCTCCTCCGCCACGACAGCGCCGACCGGCGCCTCACCGACCTCGGACACGACATCGGCCTGGCCTCCGACCGCCGGCTCGCCCGCCTCCACCGACAGCGCGACCGGTCCGACGCCACGCTGAACTGGCTGCAACGCCTGCGCGTACCCGCCACACCCGCCGTCAACCAACGTCTGCGCGACCTCGAATTGGCCCCGCTCCGCCAGACCACCCGCGGCCTCGAGCTTCTCGCCCGCACCGGCATGACCTGCGATCTCATCGCCGACCTCGCCGGCGATCCCCCGCCGCCCCCCGAAGCCGCCGCCCACGTCGAGTTCGAAGTCAAGTACGCCGGGTACATCCGTCAGCAGGAAGCCCAGGTCCGCCGCGCCGCCGCCATGGAAGACCACCGCATCCCGCCCGACCTGGCCTACCTCGACCTCCGCGCCCTGCGCACCGAAGCCCGCCACCGCCTCGAACGCTTCCGCCCCGCCACCGTCGGCCAGGCCGCCCGCCTCGAAGGCGTCACCCCCTCCGACATCGCCGGCCTCCTCGTCTACCTCAAGCGCCACGCCGAAACAGTCGACGCCAGGCAGCGCTGACCGCGGGACGCGCCCCGACCCTCGCCCGTTCGTCGAAACGAGCGAGGGTCGGAAAAGACCGGCAACGTCGCGTCGTGATCGATCTACTGCATACGCCGCCGGATCCCGCGGATCACCGTCCGGTGGACGCCCAGCGCGACCAGTCCTATTGCACCCACCGCTGCTCCAATCGGAGCCACGATGATTCCAATCACAATTGCCGCATTGGCCACCCACTGTCCGATTCCGGTCAACACCTCCACCGAGTTCTCGACCGTTTCGCCCGGGTCCCACGCGTCCTCCTCGACCACCTCCTCTTCTTCCTCAACAACCACGTCCTCGGGCTCCGGAATCGCCGTCAGGAACGTAACGCTCCGGTTGTCCACGGCGGCCCGATCGCGTTCGGTAGCTTCAATTGAGGTCGTAAACCACTGCCGCGCGGCGGCCGATTCCAGCCGCGCCAGGTAGCTCACGCTGCCGCTTGCGCCGGGCGCCAGTTCGGGGAATTCCCACACGATCGCGTGCTGGTCCGCGTCATAGCGGCCGCCCTTGGTCGCTCGGATGAACTCGATGCCCGCGGGCAACCCTTCGACCAGGCGCACGTCGCGGGCATCCGCGTTGCCCCGGTTGGCATAGCCCACCGTGTAGCTCAACTCACGACCCACCTGCACTTCCACCTCGCGTTCCTTGTCCAGGCTGAGGTCGACAAAGAACGGCAACGTCACCTCGTCGTGGTCCAGGTCGGCGCCGCGAACGTGGCTCGCCGTGCTCGCCTTCGCCCGCAACTCCATCGTCCGGCCGTCACCCTCCAGGCGTGCGGTCGTTCGCAGCTCAAGCGACTGACCAGGCGCCATCCGGTCGATCGTCCAGACCACGCTGTGCGTGGACTCTTCGTACTCTCCGGGCTTGGTCGCAAACTGGAACACCAGGTCGGGATCCAGCTGATCGCGAACCACGACCTCCCGCAGTTCCACCGTCCCGTCGTTGATCACCGTGATCGGAAACTCCACCGACTCGTGCATCGCATAGCGGTCAGGCGTGCCCCGCTCCACGCGCAGATCGGGCACCGGATGCAGCCGTACCGTGATGGTGGACAGCGCCGCCTGGTCGGCCAGCACGTTCAACTGACCCTGGAACGTCTCGATCTGCTCGCGAACCCTGGCGACTTCGCGCTGCACCTCCAGCGTGTCCTGCACGGTTCTGGCAGTCGCCATGATCTCCAGCAGCTGCTTTTCCGTGGCCTGCGCGTTGCGCATCCGCGACTCGATGTCCGTGAACGCCGCCGTCACGTCCCGCCCGGTCACGTCCTCCGCCACCACCTCGCGCCCGTGCGCGCGGATGCGTTCCACCGTCTCGTCGAAACGCTCGGCCGGAACCCGCAATGTGATCGAGCTGATTCGATACGGCTCGTTGCCGCCGATCTCCGTATGCGACACGAACGCCCCGGCGATCGAAGCCACGATCCCCCGAATCGCCTTCACGCTCGTCGGCACGTCGGCCACCACGATCCCAATGCTGCCCGTCCGAATCACCTTCCGCCCCGAATTTGGAATCTGCGTCTCGGCGGTCAACAGCGAACTGGTAGACGTCTGGCTCTGTGACTCAGCCGTGGGCGCACTCCCTTGCACAGGCGCGTTTACCTCCACAACCTTTTCGACCACCGTCTCAACCTGAACCGTCTGCGTAACTAACTTCTCGACCTGGACTGGCGTCGCAACGCCTCGCGCAGCCGCCGGCGCGGGGGTCATCGCGGGAGCGGGCGCCGCCGCCATGGGGGCCGACGGGGCCACGAACCTTTCGACCGCCACCGATTTCTCGACGATCTTCTCAGCGGAGACACTTTGAGTCTCACCACAGGATGCAACCAGCATCGCCGCCAACGGAACCGCCAACATCAGCGTTCGTCTCGGTCCCCGCATCTCTCGCCCCCTCGCCAGATCGGTTCCCCGGCGTCGCCCGAGGAACGCTTGGCCTTCTGTGAACCCATGCCGTCGCAGTGCAAAGAAACTGCTACTGCAAGAGCGCCGCAACTAAGAACTTCGTCTCTAACGGTATGAACCTACCTAATCCTGGCTGGTTCGTCCCGTCACAGCGTCGTCGCTACGGCTTCACTAACAACTACGCCGCCAGGACGAGAATCGTTCCCTGCCGTGGCAACGTTCGTTTACGGGGTCGTCACCGCACGGTGGAAAAAGAGCCCCTGGCCCTGCGCTAGCCCTCCGTCTTCAGCCGCGCCCGCCGCCGCTTGATCGCCCTGATCCCACGCCAGGCCAGCACGCCCACCAGCGCAAACGGCCCCGCCACGATCACCACCACGATCGCCGCATTGGCCAGGAACCGCAGGACGTCCAGCAGCAGGCCCACCGCGTCCCGCGCCGTCGACCCCGGCCCGAACACGTCCCGCCCCGCCACGTCTTCCGGCAAGGCCGTCAGGAACGTCACCACGCGGTTGTCCACGTCGGCCCGGTCCTCGTCGGCCGACTCGATCGTCGTCTCGGTCTGGAACCGCCCTTCGCTCCGGTCCACCCGCGCCTCATAGAAGACGCCGTGCCCCGACTCGGGCGACAGCCGCGGGAACTCCCACACCACCGTCCGCGTGCCCTCGTCGTAGCGCCCGCCGCCCTCCGCCCGCACGAACGTCATGCCCTCCGGCAGGCGCTCCGTCAGCCGAACCTCCCGCGCGTCGCCGTTGCCGTGATTCTGGAAGTTGAGGAAGTACGTCACGTCCCGCCCCACCGGCACCGACGCCTCACCTTCCTTGAACACGCTCAGATCCACGTAGAACGGCAGCGTCGCCTCCGCCACGTCTTCCGACGGATCGCGCACGACGCCCGCCGCCGTGATCGTCGCCGCCACCTGCATCGGCGAGCCGTCGCCCTCCAGCCGCACCCGCGACCACACGTCCCGCGACGAGTTCGCCTCCAACCGGTCAAACTCCCACACCACGCTGTGCGTCCCCGCCTCGTACACCCCCTGCGACGACGCCCACTCGAACACCATCCCCGCCGCCAGCCGGTCCCGCACCACCACGTCCCGCAGGTCCACCGTCCCGTGGTTCGCAATCGTGATCGGCAGTTCCGTGCTGCCGTGCATCGCGTAGCCCTCGGGTGAGAACCGCTCGATCCGCAGGTCAGGCGCTGGGTGCAGCCGCACCGTGATCGTCGCCAGGTCCGTCTGATTCGCCAGCAGATTCAGCTGCCCCTGCAACACCTCGATGCGCGAGCGCACCTCCAGCAACTCCCGCTGCACCTCCAGCGTGTCGCTCACCGTCCGAGCCGTCGCCAGGATGTCCAGCAGCTGCCGCTCCGTCGCCTGTGCCGTCCGCAGCCGCGCTTCCAGGTCGGTGAACTCCGCCGTCACGTCACGCCCGCCCACGCCTTCGAACACCACCTCGCTGCCCAACTCGCGCACCAGCCGCCGCGCCTCATCGAACTGCTCCACCGGCACCCGCAATATGACCGTGCTGATCGACCGCGGATCGTCGTCCCGCACGTCCGCCGAGTCCACAAACGCCTCCGGAATCCCATCCACCAACGCCTGCAACCGCCCAACCGCCTCGTCCACGTCCCCAACCACGATCCCCACCGTCGCGTCCCGAATCACCCGCCGCGCCGGCGCTGCCTGAATGGCTTCAGTGGCCAGCTGCTTCATCGCCGCCGCCTCGACCGGGACCTCCCTCACCACGACCTGCGGTGCCGCCGCGGCCGGGGCCTCAGCAACCCGAATCACCGCCCGCTCCGCCGCCATCCCCGTTGCCGTGGCCGTATCTCGCGACATACGACCGCTTTCACTCTCGGCCATCACGGCCGCCGGCTCCGGGATCATCGCCATCGCGGGAGCAGCCATCGACCGTTCGACCGACTCCTCTTCCCCACCGAAAGGAAACTCCCCGCACGCCGCCAAAGCCAGCGCGCCAACCACCAGGGCTGCCGCCAACACTCGGATTCGCCTCGGCATCACGCGCTCCTACTGACGTTGACGTTCGGAAGGCTGCCCGCAGGCTTCGCCTTGAGGCCCTTCCTCTCCAAGACTAACGGCGCCGCCCGGGCTTCGTATCGAGACAGTCCGAATCACCCCAGACGACGCTACGGAAACAACTACGCGACCCAACCGCAAATCGTTCCCTCACCCTCTGTCCGCCACCCCCGCCGCCAACCCATACAGATCCGCCAGGTCACCCCGGCCAACCGCCCGAAACCGCGCCTGCGCCTCCTCCAGCGTCACCGTCAGCACCTCCACCACGTCCTCCCCGTCCCCAATCGTCGGCGTCGTCACCAACTCCACCCGTCCCACACCCACCAGCCGCTGAAACCGCGGATGCGGCAGATGTGGCCGGTACGGCGCCTCGGCCGTCGAAACGCAATCCCACACGCCCAACGTTCTGAACGACTCCAGCCGCGCCCCCGCCTCCTCCATCAGTTCACGCCGCAGCGTCGCCTCGATCGACTCACCAGGCTCCCGCGTCCCGCCCGGCACCTCCGGCCGACCGTCCCTCAACACCAGCACCACCCAGCCCGAAGCCGTATACGGAACGACATTCACGTTCGACACGAGGTCAGCGCACGACACGGCGTCGACACATCGAAATTGCGCGAAACCGCGTCTTCCCGTCACCCGCGCAAACAGGTCCGGAAACCGCGCCGCCTCGCTACCCGCCGCCGTTCTCCCCGTCCCGACCATCCGCCAACCGCGCCACCCGCAGCAGGTCCACGCCCTCGTCCATCCGCATGATGATCACGCCGGCCGCCGCCCGCTTGATCGGACGCGTGTTGCCAAGGCCACAGCGCATCACCTGGCCGTCGGAGGACACCAGCGCAATCTCCTCGTTCTCCGCCATCAGCGTGCGCGCGTCGGCGACCTCACCCGTCTTCTCGCTCAGAATGATCGACTTGAGCCCCTGCCCGCCCCGGCCCTGCGGCCGGAACTCGGACACCGCCACTTTCTTGCCGTAGCCATTGGACGTCACCAGCAGCACGAATCCGTCGTCCTGCGTCAGGTCCATTGCGGTGACCTCGTCGCCCTCGGCCAGGCGAATCGCCCGCACGCCGCCGCTGACCCGGCCGCTGGAGCGAATCGAGTCAAGCGCGAACCGGATCGACATCCCGTTCCGCGTAAAGAACATCGCGTGCGACTCGTCCGTCGCCAGCCGCACCCAGACCAGCTCGTCGTCCTCATCCAGGTCCATCGCCAGCAGCCCGTTGGTGCGAATCGACACAAACTGCGTCAGCGCGCTCCGCTTCACCTCGCCCTTGCGGGTCCCGAACACCAGGTAATCGCCCGCCTCGAAGTTGGGAATGGCCAGCACCGCCGTCGCCCGCTCGCCCTGCTCGATCGCCAGCAGGTTGATCAGGTTGTGCCCCTGCGCGTCTCGCCCCTGTTCCGGCAGTTCATACGCCCGCAGCCGGTACACCTTCCCCCGGTTCGTAAAGAACAGCAGGTGGTCGTGCGTGTTCGCCACCAGGAAATGCTCCACCACGCCGCCGGTCTTGCTGCGGAAGCCGCGGATGCCCTTCCCGCCCCGGCCCTGCCGCCGGTACGTGTTCGCCGGCACCCGCTTCACGTAGCCGCGCGACGACATCGTGATCAGGCAGTCGCGATCCTCCACCAGGTCTTCCTCGTTGAAGTCGCCCGACGCCTCCCGCTGGATCTCCGTCTGCCGCTCGTCGCCGAAGCGCTTCACCACCTCGCGCGTCTCGTCGCCGATGATCGCCAGCACCCGCGACTCGTCCGCCAGGATGTCCTGCAGATCCCGGATCGTTGCTCGCACCTCTTCCAGCTCCGCCAGGATCTGCTCGCGCTCCAAACGCACCAGCCGCCGCAACTGCATATCCAGAATCGCGTTCGCCTGGATTTCGGTCAGGCCGAACTCCTGCATCAGCCCGTTCCGGGCCTCCTCGGTATCGTCCGCCCCGCGAATGATCCTGATCACCTTGTCGATGTCCGCCAGCGCGATCACATAGCCTTCCAGCAGATGCTCGCGCGCCTGCGCCTTCTTCAGATCGAACTCGGTCCGCCGCCGCACCACCGTCTGCCGGTGCTGCACGAAGAGCTCGACGAACCTGCGCAGCGGCAGCTGCTCCGGCTGCCCGTCCACCAGCGCCAGGTTGTTGATGCTGAACGTCGACTGCAGCGCCGTGTGCTTGTACAGCTGGTTCAGCACCGCCAACGGCCGCGCGCCGCCGCGCAACTCCACCACCACCCGCATCCCGTGCCGGTCCGACTCGTCGCGGATATCGCGCACGCCCTCGATCACCTTGTCCCGAACCAGCGCGGCGATCTTCTCCACCAGCCTGGCCTTGTTCACCAGGTAGGGAATCTCCGACACCACCAGCGCCATCGTGGTGCCGCGGACTTCCTCCACGTTCACCACCGCGCGCACACTGATTCGACCCCGACCCTGCGTATACGCCTGCTCGATCCCCTCCGCCCCCACGATGATCCCGCCGGTCGGAAAATCAGGCCCCCGCACGAATCGCATTAGGTCCCGCGACGTGGCCTCCGGGTTCTCGATGTAGTGCTCGATGGCCCGTCCCACTTCGCGCAGGTTGTGCGGCGGAATGCTCGTCGCCATCCCCACGGCAATCCCGGTGGACCCGTTGATCAGCAGGTTCGGCACGACCGAGGGCAGCACCTCGGGCATCTCCGCCGTCCCGTCGAAGTTGTCGACGAATTCCACGGTGTCCCGGTCGAGGTCGTCCAGCATCGCGGCCGCCACCTGCGTCAGCCGCGCTTCCGTATATCGCATCGCCGCCGCCGGATCGCCGTCCACCGACCCGAAATTGCCCTGCCCGTCCACCAGCGGATACCGGATCGAAAACGGCTGCGCCATCCTTACTAACGCGTCGTATAGCGCCTGGTCGCCGTGTGGGTGGTACTTCCCCATCGTGTCGCCCACCACCCGCGCCGCTTTGCGGAACGCCGCGTTCGGTGTCGCCGAAATCTCCTCCATCGAGTACAGCAACCGCCGGTGCACCGGCTTCAGCCCATCGCGCACGTCCGGAATCGCCCGCGCGACGATCGTGCTCATCGCATAGTCGATATACGAGGTCTCCATCTCCTCGACAATGTCAACCGACCGAATCCCGTCGTCCGCCACAAACTCCTCCGTCACACCCCTCCACTCCTCTCTCCCAGTGTGATCTGCCGCGCTTGCTCGTACCCCCGGTGAGAGACCACGTGCCGGCGATGCCATGCATGCCGAAGGACGCCTCTTGCTCCCTCTCCCTTGAGGGAGAGGGCCGGGGTGAGGGTGGCTGCCGCCCCCTGCAACCCTGCAATGTCAGCGGCAACCCACGAATGCCGGGCTGTTCTCATCCCTCTCCTGGGAGACCTTTGCGAAACCCCGCCTCGACATCGAAAGCGGGGCCGCTCTTTCTCCCTCTCCCTCTGGGAGAGGGTTGGGGTGAGGGTCTTCCGGGCACCCATTCCCAGGGTTACGCAAAGGTCTCTCCTGGGGGAGAGGCAGATGGAGGCGTCCTCGCCGACAATCGGTGAGGGGTCTTCCGTTCCCGGTCTCACCCACAAGCAACCGCCTCTTCCTCCCTCTCCCCATGGGAGAGGGCTGGGGTGAGGGTCTTCCGGCCGAGGCGCCCCGGACACCAAAGCGCTCGATTCCAGTCCCAAACGAAAACGCACGTCCGCCCTAACCCTCATCGTCCAAACGTTCAAAATCCCCGCTCACCCCTCCGGTCTTCCGCACCAGCCGCACGTCCGCAATCCGCATCCCCCGGTCCACCGCCTTGCACATGTCGTACACCGCCAGCGCCGCCACCGAAACCGCCGTCAGCGCCTCCATCTCAACCCCCGTCCGGCCCACGGTGCGGACAGTCGCCTCGATCGCCAGCGAATCCTCGCCCTCCGGCGTCAACGCCACGTCCACCGCGCTCAGCGGCAGCGGGTGACACAGCGGAATCAGGTCCGACGTGCGTTTGGCCGCCATCAATCCGGCCAGCCGCGCCACCCCCAGCACATCGCCCTTGGGTAGGTCCGAGGTCTCGCCGGCCATCTGCTCGCGAATCATCGCCAGCGTCGCCGGCTGCATCACCACCCGGCCCCGCGCCACCGCGGTTCGGTCCGTCTCCGACTTAGCCGACACGTCCACCATCCGCGCGGACCCATCCGCGTCGAAATGCGTAAACGAAGACCTGGCCAATCCGGTGGTTAAGTCCCTGCGCCCCAGAAGTAACGACCTACCTCTATTCTACCGCGCCACACCCGTTGAGCCCCCTCAGACCGCCCGTCACCCGCCGCGCCATCGCTCGTAGCAACTGTATTGGCTGGGCAAGTCCTAGGTGGCCATGGTGGGGTCCCAGCGG
>JAPOWQ010000061.1 GCA_026707585.1 Chloroflexota bacterium
TCCCGGCCCTACGATTTCCCCCGGACGATCCGAGGGTCCTGCAACATACAAGGGGCCGGTTTCAAACCGGCCTCTTCCGCTCGAGACGCCCCCTTACCTCTCCAGCCTGCCCTGAGCTTGCCGAATGAGGCCGCGTCCCCGACCGGCCTCTTCCGCTCGACCCGCCAAAACCCAACGCTCCGTTTACGATGCGCCCGACCCGCCTGCGGCACCCGCCTCCGCTCCCGTAGGGGTGCCCCTCGTGGGCACCCTCCTCCGTCCCCGCCCCCTACACCGCAATCCCCACGCGGCAAACCCTATAATCTAGCCAGACCGTCTAGCCAGAAAGGGACATGTCATGGACAGTTGGGCCTTGCAAGACGCCAAAAATCGCTTCAGCGCGGTCGTCAACGCCGCGTTGGACGGCGAACCCCAAACCGTCACCCGCCGCGGCGCCCCCGCCGTCGTAATTCTGGCCGTCGAAGACTACGAGCGGCTCTGCCAGGCCGAAAAAGCCGGCGCGCCCGACTTCATTCAGCACCTCCTGTCCATCCCCAGCGGCGGACCGGACGACTTGTTCGATGGCCCCGCGCTCGACCTTCGCGACGTCGCCTGGTGATGTATCTGCTCGACACCAACGTCCTCTCCGCCCTCCGCCGTCCGGACCGCCACCCCGAGCCGGCCGCTTGGCTCAAGGACCAGCGGCCATCCGACGTATATCTAAGCGTCGTCACCGTCGCTGAGATTGAACGTGGAATCGCCCGGCAAATGCCCCGGGACCCGGACTTCGCTCGCGAGCTGTCGACGTGGATGGAGCGCACCCTCGCCGGGTTTGCCGACCGGCTGCTCGGTGTCGACGTCCCCACCGCCCGCCGCTGGGGCCGCCTCTCCGCCACCCTCGGTCACAGCGGCGCGGACCTCCTCATCGCCGCCACCGCCCTCCAGCACGGCCTCACCGTCGTAACCCGCAACCCCCGCCACTTCCACCCCACCGGCGTCCCCCTCCTCAACCGCTTCCTCCCATCCGAGGATCAATGACCCAGTCGACAGAGGCCCCTACCCGTTCGCGGCGAGCCGGGACGCCGTCCCCCGCGGCCCGTGTCGAACCACATCCCGGCGTCCCCGTCCCGCTCTTCGTAGGGACGCTTCGCGAAGCGCCCTCTTCCGCGCACCCCGCCATCCCAAAGCACCGCGTCGGGCCGTCACCTGTCTGGCCAAACCGCACCTCGTCACCCTCTCCAAGGGGAGAGGCAGACTCGGGCGTCTTCGGCCGAAATCGGTGAGGGGGCCACCGGTCGAGGGCCTGCCGCACCGCCCCATCTCACGTAGGGGCGCTTCGCGAAGCGCCCTCTTCCGCGCACCCCCATCGCCCGCCTCGTTCGTGGTGAGCCGGGCCGGAGTCTTTCGGAGGCCCGTGTCGAACCACACCCCCGGGTGCCGCACCCAACCCGCCAGCGCGTCCTATCTTGCTCCTTCGCCCTTGAGGGAGAAGGCTGGGATGAGGGTGGCTGCCAGCCCCAGCACCCACGCAAAGCCCGCAGCGACACTCCCTCGCTCGCCGCCCTCCCATCCCCATCCCCCGCCCGCGGCACCCGCCTCCGATCCGGTAGGGGTACCCCTTGTGGGCACCCTCCTCCATCCCCACGGCCGCCGATCCCTGGAAAAGGCCGGTCCCCGACCGGCCTCTTCCGCTCGACCCGCCAAAGCCCATCACTCCGTTTACGATGCGCCCGACCCGCCCGCGGCACCCGCGTCCGCTCCCGTATGGGTCCCCTTGTGGGCACCCTCCTCCGTCCCCTCGACCGCCCGCCGCTGGAACCGCCTCTCCGCCACCCTCGGCCACAGCGACGCCGACCTCCTCATCGCCGACACCGCCCTCCAACCCGGCCTCACCGTCGTAACCCGCAACACCCGCCACTTCCACCCCACCGGCGCCCCCCTCCTCAACCCCTTCCTCCCGCCAGAGGATCAATGAACCAGTCGATCTAAGCCCAAACTCGTTCGTGGCCAGCCCCTCACCCGTAGGGGCGCTTCGTGAATCGTCCTCTTCCACCCGCCCGGCAGGTCTAGCCGCAATCCCCCGCCGTCCGGCCAGCTCTGCCACCGCTATCCGTTCGCTGAAGGCCAGCCACGCTGCGAGCGATTCCTTGAGTGAGACGCTTCGTCTGCACTCGATCCTATGCTCAGATATGTAGACATGTCCCTCATCGTGCGCCGCCAACGGCGATGGTGTGTACGTTTTGCACGCCGGTAGTCGGTCGAATATGATCCGCGAATCCAGTTCAAACCAACTATGAAGGTCCAGTATGGGACGAGTGCTCCGCTATGGCTGTCTCGGAATAGTCGCCGTTGGTGTCCTACTCATTGTCATAATCGTGCTTGCCGTGGCCAATACTCCCGAGGAGGAGCAGGTCGTCGTCTCGACCGGCGAGCAGAGCTCGTCGTCAACTGCGCAGACCGGCGCGGCATCGGTTGCGCAAGAAGCGCTGCCGTCGATCGGAGCGGCAGCCCGTAAGGGCAACTGGGAGATCACGTTCATTGCCCAGGAGAAAACCACCGAGATTCAGGGCGGAACATTCGGAAGCGAGACAGCGCAGGGTGAGTTCCGCATTCTGACGCTCAGACTTGCGAATGTCGGAAACCGGTCGTTTCCGCTCAACTCGCACGACTTCTCGCTCAACACTCCCGCCGGAGTCGAATACGACACGTCCAGCGACGGGCATACGGCACTCATCGGCGAAGAGTCTGGACCGGAGGTTCTCGGCGGGCTCGAGACGATTCAGCCGGGGCTCAGCAAAGATGTCCGGGTCGTGTTTGACGTCCCGCCGGGTGCCACCGGCTTGATTCTCGATGTGCAGGGCGTAAGATTCGCTGTGCCGAATTAGCCAGACGGCTCGCGACGCAAGGTCGCGCCGGATTCAGGCGGCCTGGGCGGAGCGCATTCGTAGGTCCGCCACGCTCTCCGTCGCAGTCCGCGCGACCTCCCCGCGTCTCGCGATCCTCGCAGAGCCTGTCCTGAGACCTTTGAAGGGGACCATAAAACCCACCAGCCATCGCAGGAGGCCATCCGCGGCGCACTGCCGTGCTCGCGTCTCTCCGTTCGTAAAAAGCTGGGCCGGCGTACCCGCCAACCGTATCGAACCACGATGCTCTAACCGGCGAATCCTCCGAGACGATCCGGAAGTCTGACTTTCACGGTGCGCGTGTCCCAAACTTGCCGATGCCACCCTCCTGAGCTAGTCGAACGGGCGGGTGCGGTGTCGCACATCTACTACACCTGACTCGAACCTCCGAGGCAGAGGAAGCCTGGGTCAGAGGCCGGGCGCGATAAGTCTTGGTTGGCAGATTTTGGGCAAGCGTCCGTTGGTCAGTCGCGCGCCGGTCTGCTGTCCGTCGTGTGAAGAACCAATTGCCATGAACGGAAGGGAAACTGTTCAAATTCACTATAATTCCTCGTCCCGGTCCCCGAATTGATGGCCGCTGCAAGCCAGGCAGACTCATGACAAGCGACGAGACCCAAGCGACTGATGAATCCGGCATCGTTTACGCCGCCACCAACCCCATGATGCCGGGCCTGGTCAAGATCGGTGGCACCAGTCGTGCGAGCGTTCAGGCGCGATTGAACGAGCTCTTTTCGACCGGCGTGCCCGCCCCATTCACCTGCGAGATCGCACGGCGCGTGAAACGCTACGCGGAGGTTGAGTCCGCGCTGCACGCTGTGTTTGAACCGTCGCGAGTGCCATCGGGGCGCGAGTTCTTTCAAGTGACTCTAAATCAAGTGGCTGCCGCGCTTGAACTGGCCGGTGGAGAAGATGTAACGCCGGAGAGCGACGATGACGAAGTCGAGTTCGTCGTGGGCCAATCCGTGGTGGACAACGATGGTCGGCACGGCGAGATTGTGAAAATCACCAAGGCAATGTTCATCCTTCGGGATCCAGAAAGCGATGAGGAATTCAGACGCTTCTACATCCGACCCGCAAACAACCCACCGCCCCCAATCACTTCAACAAATCCGTTTGATCCCGTCCCCTGCGAGAACCAGGTTTCCTAGGCCCAACCGTCCCAATTGCCGCCCGCCGTTCTACGCGAGCCCGTCCACCGTCGGGGCGGTTCGCGAACCGCGCTTGCCCTTATCCTACCGGAAGACCTGCGGTAGTTCCCAATCCTTGCTACTGGCTGTCAATCCTTAGCTGGCCAAACGCGCTGCACTGAGTCGTACAATGCGGGTGTCCCAAAACCGAGATTCGCACGCTACCTGGAGGATAGGGCGGGTGATCAGGAACCGAGGTGCTGCGGGACTAAAGCGCGTCAGAGATCGTCCTGCTGTGCCCCATATCTGGATCACGTGGCACGGTGACTGTCATGAGCTCGTCATAAGACGCTAAAGGCAGTGTTCGCACTTGCGAAATTCCCGGCCGTCGATCAACTCCGTCACCCGGAAACGCGATCGACCACTTCCGCAGGCAGGACTTCAGCGCGTTCAACTCAGTTTCCAGCTCGATAATGCGTCGTGATCTGAGGTGCATGCTGGGGCTTTCAACTTCACGCAAAAAGTGAGTCTAGTGTAAGCCTTGGGCGCATCGGCGAGGTGATCCACCTCTCGCACACGGCGACCGGTATCTGGCGAACTCCGGTCCTTCTCGCCAAACGACTACAATCATCGACGCGACTAAAATCAAAACGTGCTTCTTGCCTCAAGAGCCCGGCGCAACTTCACTGTTAGGTCATCGGCGTGCGC
>JAPOWQ010000048.1 GCA_026707585.1 Chloroflexota bacterium
GGGTGTGGAGATCTGCAGGAGAAACGGACCCGGGTCTAACGTTGGGCGATGCGCAGCTGCGGAAACTCGGAGATCTGGGCACTCGGGAGCGGCCCGATCCTTCGAGAGCCGCTCGTCGACGGTCCGAGAACCGCCACGCGACGGTGGCCCGCGCCAGGCGTATGGGTTGCCGCGCGGGAAAGCGCAATCCTTGACGTATGACGTCGCGTCGACCGTCAGCAGTCGTCGAGACCGGGTCGCAGGTGCCGTCAGCAGGCACGGTGACCGGCATTGGGCGCGCGGTGGCGGCGCGAGGGACGGTCGCTCGGGTCGACTCTTCGCCGGGACGAGGGATGACGTGTCCTTCTTGCGAGCCCGTCGTGGCGGCTCGTTCGCTTGCGACGCGCCGTAGCGACGCCGACAGTCTTGGGATGTTCGCAGGTGGCCACGCCCGTGCGTCGGACGCGGACGCTCCTCTGCATGGGAGCGTGCGCGCGCAGGCTTACAGACGAGGCTCACGCGCCTACCAGCGGGCGTACGTCGACCCTGCGCTGTCTGACCGATGCGGACGCCGAAAAGACCTGGCAAACGCGGTGCCAGGTCGGAGTGTCTGGCGATCCGAGTGCCCGAAGAATTGTTGGCGTCGAGGGCGGACCGCGCGTGTTCCCTCGAAGGCAGCTCCCGCCGAAGACCGATCTGCCGGGTGCCGGAGTTGGCCACGACCGACGCAGCGGTTAGCGTAGACGGTCGCGGCGTCCGAGTTGGGTGCTTCGGGCCGCGAGTGCTCGGTGCCAGCACGTGCCCAATCGATCCCGAGAGTGCTCCACCAGCACTCGTTGAGCCGTGCTGG
The DNA here is from genome assembly GCA_026707585.1 of Chloroflexota bacterium. Classification (GTDB taxonomy): domain Bacteria; phylum Chloroflexota; class UBA11872; order UBA11872; family UBA11872; genus UBA11872. Next base: position 830 of record JAPOWQ010000048.1, read on the forward strand.
TCGAACGAATGCGGCACAGCGGCTCGACTCGCTGGCCGATGGCTCACTGACACAACGGCAATCTCGGGAACGGCGTCATTCGCTGTGTCGCGAGCACGGTTCGGCGGACGTCGTCCCGGACGTCGTGTTTCGTGGAAAGGCCGCAGGCGCCGGCACAGAGCGGCGTTTGTTGGTGCGTTCGTTCGCTCACGGCATGGTCATCGTCCGCACGAAACCCAAGGCTTGGAATCCAGAAATCTGTAATTGTCGCGGTGATCCCGCCTGAGCTATCGAATCTGCCTGGGTGGGCGCCTCGGGCAACGCATCCATAGTGCGAATGCTCGTCCCGCAGTCTGACCTGTCACCTTGGATGAAGTCTTGGACTCCGAACAGTCGCCACCTGGATTGCCGCACGCGTCTAGCGGTGTACGCGGGCGGCAACGTTCCGAAGCGGATTCGTGCTGTCTGTGAGCTTAATTGCTAAGTCAGCGGGTATCTCGGGCGCCCGGCGGATCCAACTGCGAACTGCGTGCATCGCGAAGCCAGCGCCGACGGTGCCAAAGAAAACCGGCTGAGCGATCAGGATTGGCCGCGCCTGTTTTGCCGATATTCGGGTGCAATCCCAGCAATGGACACAGTGTGCTCGGCCGATTCACGCCAGCCGCCGGCAGGTCGTACCGACTAGATGCGTGCCTCAGCCCAGTGAACCACCGAATCCGCGACTCGAACGGCATCTGTGTACTCCTGCTCGGACACGGGCTGCGCCACGTCGGGATAGCGGGTCGTCGTGACATATGGATTGAGCCGCTCGGCTTCCCGGACTGTCACTGGCACTGACTCGCCCGCGTCCTCGAGAAGTGTCAGCAACAGGCCAATGTCGTGCACATAGGGAAACTCAACGCCACGCACGATCAACAAGGCCTTGATGGCCTTTTCCGCGGCCTGCTGCACATCGAAGCAGAGATCTTCGAGGTAGACGGCTGGGAGACGACTCGCGGCTCTGGCCATATTGCTGCGGGCGCGATTGAGCCACTCTCGCGGGTCGTCTGGTGGGAAACGCTCAGGCGGCTTCGTAGACCACCGTTCCTTCCTGCAAGGCGGGTTTAATCACCAGCGCATGGCTGTCCTTGTAGCGCTCGAGGTGTGCCGGGGCGACGACGATGGCGTCGACGGCGATCCGCACGCCGCGAAGCTTGCGGTGGATTCGCGCGGCGAGGCCGCGTGTGTCCTGGGCGTCCTTGACAATCAGCAGGTCGATGTCGCTGTTTGGGCCCATCTCGCCTCGTGCGGCGGACCCGAAAAGAATGATCTTCTCGGGCTGCGCCACTTCGACAACACGCTGCACGATATCAGCCAGCGCTTCCTGATCGAGCGTGTGGTCGTGCATGGGCGACGCATTCCCGCGCTGGAGCTGTTCGGACATCCTACGGGCCTACGAGTCCTCGATTGGGCGAGGATTGGCCGCTGGCAGCGATCGTGTGCACTGGCAATCTCCTCGAAAGCTCCAATCATTCCGAATGGTGACTAGCGCAACTTTTGATTCAACGCGGCTCGGGTGTCATGAGCAACATTACGCTTTGGAGGCTGTTGCCGTTGGTTACGCAAGTGTGCGCTACGGGTGAGGCTGCGTGCATCGGGCCTTCTTTGTGCTCTTGTTGGCCAACCCGGGCCCCGGTGGGATTCACCGTGTACCGATGAGCGCGAGACGACGCGTCTCAGCGGGGCTCAACAGCGCCGTTCGGGCATCGAATAAAGTAAGAAACAACTGCAATTTGTAGAAAAGGAACGCATGTACATTGCTTGCGATTGTTTGCCAAAATCTTATATGAGCCGGCTGGTGCATGGCTCACCGGCATCAGTGTCAATGACGACTCTCCTAGTGAGTTGAACCGAGGAGGATTGCCATGTGGCGATCTGTTACTCGCATCGTGTTTGTCCTGATGGTTACAGCAGTCGGCGCATCCCTATTGATCGGGACCGTACATACGGAACGTTCGGTGCCCGAAGCACTCATCCTTGAGCCCCTTGCGATCGGCGGACTGATCTGCCAGACCTTCACAGCCTCTCCACCGAGCTCAGGTGGCGTTGTGGAGCACGGGAGCGTTGATGTGCGAATGGTGACAGTACCCAGCGCCTAGCCGGATGAAATTAATCCGAACGTGGCAATGTCCAGTGACGACACCTGCGCGTACATCAAATACACACAGCGCAAGGTTTTCTGGTCAATGACAGAATGGTGCTTGGACGGCACCTACATTGCACGCGGGCATCCAGTACTGACGGAAGCGACAAACGTCCATTCGTTCACGACCGCAACGGCGAACTACATTGAAACGGCCAAAGATTCGATTGTGCGGAAAGTGGCCGGCGGCTTCCAACACAAGCTTCACCAAGATAAGGGGTTGGCGCATCTCGTTGTGTGGGTTACCCCGCACTATGGACCAATAGCGCTAGTCTGCGAGACGTACAGCAACAAACTGTCAATTGAGAAGTGGCGGTTTGGTACAGGAGCATCGAGGGCAACCGGCGACGGCTAAGTACATGTCATAGCAAAAGTACCGCGCCTTTCGGCGTGAGGTCCTCTCTTGTTAGAAGATTCAAATCAAATACCCAAGACCGGCAACTAGGCCGAGGATTCCTAAACCTATAAGGATCCCACACAACCCACCACCGAACCACGACTCGACATATTCATCAGTGGGCATGTCGTCTGGTCTTGGTGGTGGATAGTCACCGCCCGGCCAGCCGGCCATTAGATTCCTGTCTTTCCATCGTGCTCGATTGTCGTCACCTGTCTTTCCTGAGCCGGCACCATAGCTCGATCGATGTCGGAGCCGTGGATCGTCGCTTCAACTGTCGCCTGCTACAACACCAGCGAGGAGATCGTCCTAGCAAGGACCACAACAATAGCTAAGGATAGAATCGCAAAGATTAGCGCACCGATGCCCAACAGGATGCTCTTTCGCATTGTTGGTTCCTCTCCTCAATGCTGCGGACGCGCTCTTCAAGGTCAAGCAGGCGTCCCGACTGATCACTGTTCTGCTAGATTGCCTGCATTGCCACATTCTGAGCCCAATAGAGACGGGCATCAACAGATAAGATTTATGCAACGAATAAGACGCCCGCAATGAGAGTGACGCGTTTCGTTCTCATGTCGATCTCACGCCGAGGACTTCAATGAAGAACACTTGATCTCCGAGGCCACGCTGTAGGTCATGTGGTGCGTTGTACGTGTACGCACCATTGGCCGGCACGGTGAAGTCGTCAGACCAATTGTAGCGAGCCAGGGCATATCCTTCAGCATCAAGAAACAGAATGCGTAGGTTATACACGTCTACGAGGGCTTCCTCATTCGTAGGGTTGCGTACCGTGAATCTAAATGACAGACGCGTTTCGTCATTGGTCTGCGAGATCAGCTTCCATTCAATGGAATCCTCAACAATCACAATGTTCTTGTTTTGATTGTCGTCGGCACGTGGGAGCAATCCTGCGCTGCGCACGATGGTCAAGCCAAACAAGTACAGCGACATGCCGATCGTCACACCTACAATAATGGTCAATAACAATAAGAGGTGTCCACCGATGCCGCGCAGGTGTTCCCTTCTCATGCTTCTCTCCGATCATGCAATCCGGCTGCCGCTATGAGGGCGACAGCGCTAAAGAGCAGCCCTCCAGCAAGCCATGACTTGAAGCTGTATCCTTTCGCTGATGCCACGATAGCCGTATACACGGCTGTGGCGACGTAGGCGCTGATGATCCAGACAATTACCAACGCATTCAATATCATCGCCAATTGCATCAGAGTGGGAGGGGTCATCGTGTGCTCGATGAGTTCTGGGCCTGGGAAATAGCAGCAACTAGAATTGGTTCAGAATTGCCGGTTATCTTCTGCCGCATGTGAGCCTCCTACGAGCAGCCAAGTAATGCCCGGCATGCAAAGCCATGTAGCACCATCAATGTCAAGGGCGGTCAGGTGCGTCAGGGCAAGACTGTCGGTGAGTTTGCACAGCTGAAGAGGCTCTTGCAAACCAACCCGTTGCCATTCGTGGCAGTTCTCGATTAGAACCGAGGGTCGGCATATTCGCAAAGCACGGGCCTGAGTGAGAGGCCCGCTGATGACGGTCTGTGGGGAGGCAGGCGGCTGAACGGTGCTGGGTGGACGATTACCCAGCGTGCTGAAGAAGTCTCCAGGTGTGTCCCGTCGTGCGACCTCGGGGGCAGATGCTCGTGCCCACAACGTTGCGGTACGAGGTACTGAACTCGCAGGGTCAGGCAGATCGCCGACGACACTTTGCCCGGAGGCCTGTGGCCGCTGCTCCGCACGACCTGGACCGACCGCGTCCCGCTGACGTGGGACGACAGAAGATTGACGTCGCCCGACCCATACTCAACGCAGGCGAGTGGGGGGCAATCACGTTTCGAGGTGCAAGTCGACTTTCCGTTGTCGGCCAGCGCGTCTCCGGCGTGGCTACCCTGGCATGGGCCATCGCGTGCCCGGCTTAGGCGGCACGTCAGGGAAACCCATCACCAGCCGAGGGCGATCTGGTCGACACGGCGTTGCGTCCGACGCCGGACATGCGCCACGGGTCGATCGACCGTCGGCGACTCGTTGTTCCCTGAAGGCCCGGCGTCCCGCTGACCGAGCGCCGCGCCGCGCGCGTGGCCGACGCGGTCGCGCGGTACCGGCGGAGGCAGCGTGAGATTCCGTGCGGCTCGCGTGCCGTGTCGGCGTCGGCGACGGGCTCGATCACGAGCGCATCGATCCCCGTGTCAGTTCTCACGAACTGGACCGGTGCCATGCATGGCCGGGGGTGGATTCCAGACCTCTGCGGCCCATGGCGTGCCATCCGGGTCGGTGCGAGGCGACCGCTCGCCACCGGAGATCCGCGGCCGGTTGCGGCTTGTCGCTGATATCGAACGGCTAGCGCCCGAGCAGCTCGAGCGCGCCAGCGGTCACCGACCCGCGGCCACCGAGCAGTGCTGCATGGCCTGCGCGACGGGCGGCCCCTGGGTCGGCCACGGCCGACCAACGGCACATCGCCCTGCAGTGCTCCGGATGCCCGCATCGCCGACGCCTCACCAATCCTCGGCTATGACTCGTGCCGCACGTTCGGCGGGGTCGCTCGCATTCGATCCACGCGTGGGGAGCCGCGACACGATGACCCGCGCTGACTGAGCGATGAGAGCTCGACACCTACGGCCTGAGCTCCGCCACGTGTGCGGTACCACGATTTTTTCTCGAGGCGTCGACTGTGGGCGAGACAAGACGGATCGGGCTCATTGACCCGGGTGGAGCGGCCGAGATCCGCTCGATCGCGGCTCGAAGGGCAATCGCCACCATCGCGCACACAACCGGCCGGTAGACCCGCGACAAATGCGAGCGGCTCATGCCCATCGTGCGGGCGATCGCGGCAATTGTCTCGCCCCGCGCGTACTGCTCCAGAAAGTCCCGCTTCTTTGCCGGTAGGGCAGGGAGCGACGCATCCACGGCCTCGCAGAGCAGGTCCTGGAGCGCCAGGACCTTCCCGTGCGGATGCCGCGGATAGCGTTGCCGCGCATAGGCGCCCACGCCGGTGTGGGTGGCCAGCGGCGACTCGCGCAGGCGCACGGGGTCGCCCAGATGGCGGAGGCAGGCGTCGACCAGCCGGGCCCACTGGTCCAGGGACCGACGGCCGGGGCGCGCAGACGCGCGGCTGACCGTGGCAGCGCTGGGCATGTCTCAGCCTCCGTGTGGGCCCGCGGGCTGGCTACCCAGGATTCCCTATTGCGTCGACGACGGTTCGGCGCCGAGTGTCGACGCGCTGGGGCGGCCGATCACCCCACCACCTCCAGGAGTTGGCCGGTCTCGGTCTGGACCACGATGGCCCCGCCCTCGGCGGCCACGAGGCGGGCGCGCCCGCGCTTGCGGCGGCGCGGGAGCCGACGAAAGGCCTGGAAGTTCGGGAGGCGATCGACGGGCGAGTGCGCCTGGTGCCGGGCCACGACATCGGAGGTGGCCAGGTGCAGGTAGTGGTTGACCATCACCAGGGTGGTGTGGCCGAGGATGCGCTGCAGGGTCAGCACATCGCCGCCGGCCCGAAGGTAGGCGACGCCGAACGTGTGGCGGAAGCGATGCGGGTAGAGGGGGGCGACGCCCGCGCGCCGGCCGATCTGGTCGACGATGCGGGCCAGCGCCTCCCGCTTGAGGGGGCGGCCGCGATGACTCAGGAACAGGGGCGCGTGCGGCTCGGCCGCCACGTCCCCGGCCTGGCGAAACACGCGGACGTATCGCACGACGACGTCGCGGCTCCGGCGCCCGAGCGCCACCACGCGGTCCTTCGCGCCCTTGCCGCCGAGCACGTGGACCTCGCCGGTGGCGAGATTGAGGTCCGCCAGGCGCAGGTGGCAGAGCTCGGAGGCCCGCAGCCCGGTGTCGAGCAGCACGCTCACCAGGGCCAGGTTGCGCAGGCCCGTGGCCGTGCGGGGATCGAGGCTTTCGATGATGCGGCGATGCTCCTCGTCGCTGAGCGGCTTGACGTCCTTCTTGGGGAGGCGGCCCGGCCGCAGCTTGGCGAGCGGATTGGCGGGCCGGTCGGTGTAGTCGGCGAGCCAGCCGGCAAACGTGCGCAGGGTGCGGCAGTAGCCGTGGACCGTGTGCGGCGCCAGGCGGCCGGACGTCGATCCCCGGCGGCTGCCGTGCGCCTTGACGTGCTCCGTGCGCAGGTAGCGCTGCCAGACCAGCGCCAGGTCCAAGGTCAGATCGGAGGTCCGGGTGGAGCCGCGGTGCGCGGCAAAGGCGACGAACTTCCCGAGCACGAGGCGATACAGGGCGAGCGTGGAGGCGGCAAAGCCCTCGGCTTCACAGTGGTCCAGATAGAGGGCAACGGCGTCGGCGAGATCGAACTCGATGGGCGGGGACATGCCCGGCATGATGCGGCCTTTCCGCCGGCGCCGGACCCGATCCGTGCGCCGGGCGTGCGGCGGATCGGCGGGCGCCGTGCGGGGACCGCGCGGTGGGCGTCAGCTTCGACCGCGCAGGCTAGTGGCCTGCGTAAGCCCTCGAGGCTAGTAGCCTTGCGTCACGTCGACGCCGGATTCGTGGCCGTCGTCCCCTGCCCGCGGCGCCCGGATTCGGGCTCCCCAACAGGTTTGGACGCGTGTCGTCGGGTGCCGAGGGCGGGACTCGAACCCGCACAGCCCGAAGGCCACTAGCCCCTCAAGCTAGCGCGTCTACCAGATTCCGCCACCTCGGCCTGGGCCCATTGTAGAGGGTGTCAGTGACTCTCCTTGCCCGCTCGTTCCTCGGCCGCGTCCACAAGCGCTTCGAATAGTGCACGGTGAGAAGCGGAGTCCAGCATTTCTTCCGGGTGCCATTGCACCCCCAAGACATATCGATGCGTCGGGTCCTCAAGGGCCTCAACCAGTCCGTCGGAACTCCACGCCGTGGGTTGCAGTCCCTGCCCGAGCGCGCGTACGGCCTGATGGTGGAATGAATTAGTTCCCAGGCGCTGGGACCCAACGATTCGGTGCAGCAGCGACCCGTCCGCGATTTGGAGTTCGTGGCCGGCCGAGTGCGGATCGCCACGCTGGCTGTGGCGCAGGCCGTCGGGTCGCTGGGTCGGAAGGTCCTGCCAGAGCGTTCCGCCGCGTGCCACGTTGAGTAGCTGGTGACCCCGGCAGATTGCCAATATGGGCACGCGGCGACCGAGCGCACTCCGGAGCAGGGCCAGTTCCAGCGCATCGCGCTGCGGGCTCGGGTCGACAGTATCGTTCAGCACCGCTTCCCCGTAGTTGGCGGGATCCACGTCCAGGCCGCCCACCAGCATGAGTCCGTCGATGCGCGACACCACCAGATCAGTTGCCGACGTGGCTTCTGGAGAGACGACGAGCGGAATCGCGCCCGCGCCGGCGACTGCATCCAGGTAGTCTTGCTTCAGAGCGGCGTGGGGCCGATTGGGCACGCCTTCGGCTGATCGCTCGCGAAACGCATCCCCCGACGTGACGCCAATGATCGCGGGCACGTCAGTTCCGTCGCACGGCGGCCCGCGTCGCGGCGCCGCCGATTCGATGCCACAATACGCTCATGCGCTTCAGATTATCCGGATTCGGCGACGAAATCTCGGACGAACTGTCGGTTCAGTTGCGAGTGATGTCAGAGTTGGGTGTCGACGCGCTGGAGCCACGACGCGTTCAGTTGCCGGGTGGCAATACCAAGAACATCGTCGAAATGTCCGATGCCGAGCTGCAAGTCATGCGTCGCATGCTGGACGACCACGGGATGGCCTGTTCGCAGATCGGATCGCCGGTGGGAAAGGCACCCCTTGATTCGGATCTAGAGGTTCAGGTTCAGCAGCTCGAGGGCGCGGTCCGCGCGGCTCATATCCTGGATGCGGACTACATTCGGGTTTTCGGATTTCAGCCGGTGCAAGGGGATCCACTCCCGGCTGATCGCCCGGCGGCACTGGGCAAGTTTCAGCGTCTTGCCGAACACCTGGTCTCGCTAGGTCCGGGCCTCACGTTGAGTCTCGAAAACGAGCACGATTTGTACGATGACACTCCCGTCGCCTGTTCCGAGTTTCTGGCGCTCGGCGGGGCACCGATCAGCATGTGCTTCGATCCGGGTAACTTCGTGCGAGCCGGCGTGTCTCCGTTTGACGACGCATGGCCTGTGCTTGGCGCGGCAACTCAGATGATCCACGTGAAGGACTACGACACCAGCATCGCCGACTGGGCGCCCGCGGGCGCAGGTGACGGTCAACTGGCCGACGTGCTGGGCTCTGCCGATCCCAAAGCGGTGGCCTACCTGTCGCTCGAACCACACCTGGCGGGAACCGCGGCCGGTCGGGGGCGCGACCGGGCCGAGTTGTGGCGCGAGGCGCACGCCGCGCTGATGCGCGTTCTCAATTCCCAGTGAGCCTTCCGCCTCATGTGGCCTGGGTTAGGGTTTCACCGAGCCCGGGGCGTAACGAGGGGATGTCCAGTCTCAACCTGATTGAAGGGCTGGGTATCGAAGGCGATCGCCATGCTCGAGCGGAAAAGCGAAATCAAGTCCTGGTGATGGACGTTGAGACGCTGGACGAGTTCGGGCTACGGGCCGGCGACATTCGCGAGAACATCGCGACCCGAGGTCTGGCTGTGGCCGACCTGGCCGAAGGCGACAGGCTCCGATTTGGAGTCGACGCCGAGGTGCTGATCTCGCATCCGTGCGCGCCGTGCTACAAGATGGACGCGCTTCGGCCTGGCCTGCAGGGTGAGATAGAGGGCCGCCGGGGAATGCTGGCCGTCGTAACGCACGGCGGGGCAGTTTTGCCAGGCGACGTGATTGAAGTCACCCGCAAGTGAGACGGCGACCGCAGCGAGTCCGCCTAACTCTGCTGGATCGAAACTTCGCGCCCGCTTTCCGCCGACTCATAGGCCGCCTCAACCCAGCGATGGGTGCGTAGCGCCTCGTTCCAATCCGGAGAGTAGTCGGCGCCGGTGGCCACGCTGCGCACGAAGGCGCGTAGCTGGACTTCAAACGGGTCGACGGCGGTCGTCGTGACCGCGTCCCACCCGTCGAGGGGGTCTCCCTGTTCCGCGGCCGGGTCGTAGGAGAACAGCGGACCGTCGCCGCGCTGCACCCAGCAGCGGTTGGCTGTTACAAGCAGACCGCCGCCGCTGCAGTCGATCTCAATGGTCGGCACGTCTTCATGGCGGCGGCGGACCCAACTCGAAAAGACCTGGCCTATTGCACCGTTTTCGAACCGCAGGTTGACCGCGCAGGAGTCTTCGACGTCGCTGTGGAACGGCCCTGATTCCGGATCCTCGCGATCAGTAATGCCCTCGAAAGTCAGGCAGTGCGTGCTGGTTATGGGGCCGACCAGCCAGCCGAGCAGGTCGTAGAAGTGGGCCATCATGTCGTGCACCACGCCGCCGGCCGATTCCTCGCGCTTGAAGAACCAGGGCGGACGATTGCTAACTAGCGGCGGAACGAAGTATCCGAAAACCACGCGTGCATGAAACACGGTGCCCAGGTCGCCCGACTCCAGAATCGCCTTGGCTGCCTGCGGTCCGCCCTGGAACCGCATGTTCTGGATGATCCCGTGCCGCACGCCGGCAGTCTTGGCAGCCGCAAGTAGGTCCTCGGACTCTTCCAGCGTGGCGCCGAGCGGCTTGTCCGTGAATACATGCTTGCCCTCGCCAATGGCCTGCATCAGCGGCTCGTAGTGCAGCCGGTTCACAAGACAGTTGTCCACCACGTCCACGTCAAATCGGGCAACCGAGCCTTCCAGGTGGTCGCTTGAGAAGTCGGCGCCATAGGCGTGAAAGACCTCGCGCAGACGCTCAGGCGTGCGGCCGTAAACGCCGAGGCGAACCACAATCTCGTCACCATCGATGACCTCGGGCTGCGCGCGGATTCTGGCCAGGGCGGCCGCGTGCCGGTGGGCCATGCGGCCGGTTCCGAGAACGAGAAACGTAATGGGGTTGGCTGGCACGGGCAGTCTCAGGGACGACAGTGGGCGAAGTCTATATGAGGGCAGGCCGTGATCGTTGGCCAGGGCGGGAGCGGCCGTCAGCCTCGGGTCGGACGGCCGTCGGCGTTTGGTGGCGCTGGCTGTTTGGTCTCCAGGAAGCCGCTCGGCTAGCCTTTCCTGTCAGGCGCGCACGGGACTGCGAATGGTCTCACCAGGAGGCAGGGGCGGCCTGACAGCGCGACGAGACGTTCGGCGGGCTGCGATGCCATGAGCGTTGACGCACAGGTCGCTGAATCGCGCCCCTCAGGCTGGTTCTTCACTCGCATCAGCCTGTTTTGGGTTGGCCTCTCATTCATGTGGGGCGCAGTGAATATCCAGGTCTTGCCCTCGGTAGTGCCCGAGATGGTGGGCTCCGATCTCCAGGGCACCGCAATCGGGGCCATCGTCTTCGTGGGCCTCGCCATCGCGATCGTGGTGCAGCCCTTTGCGGGTGCGGTGAGCGATAGGGCCCAGTTCCGGGTGGGGCGCCGTCGACCGTTCATGCTCGCGGGCGTTCTATTCGTGATTCCGTTCCTCGTGGTCATAGGGCTGACGCCCTTCTACTGGCTGTTATTCCTGGCCGTCGTCGGTGTCCAGGTCGGCGGAAATATTGCTCACGGGCCGTACCAGGGCGTGATTCCGGATCAGGTTCCAGCGTCAGCCCGGGGCCGAGCCTCGGGGTTCTTTGGCGTTGCCAATCTCATCGGTACGATCCTCGGCGCCGCGGTCGCCGGACAGTTCCTGGCCGAAGGCCAGGTGTTTCTGGCCTTGCTGACGATTGCCATCGTGCTGGTGGCCATGTCGTTGATGACCTGGGCTTTCGTGCGGGAATCGCCACCGCCGCCACCGCAAGCGTACGGCCCTGTGTGGCGGGAAGTGCGATGCCGGATTCGCGAACTGCGCGGAAAACAGGCGTTTGTGTGGCTGATGGGCTCGCGCCTGTTGTTCTTCATGGGCTTGCAGTCGATGGACAATTTTCTTCAGCTCTTTTTCCGGCAGGGCCTAGGCGACGATAGTCCTGAGGGCAAGACCACTATTGTGTTGGGTACCGTGTTGATCCTTGCCGTGCTCACGAGCATTCCGGCCGGCTGGGCGTCCGACCGCTTTGGTCGGTTGCGGCTGGTAGCGACAGGCTCGTGCCTTGGTCTAGGGTCGGCCGTCCTGCTGGTGTTTGCGCAAGACTTCATTCAGGTCGTTGCCTTTGCCAGTCTCCTGGGGATTGGCCTTGGGCTCTTTACGGCCGCGGACTGGGCCGCAGCGATCGATCTGGTTCCCGATGTCCGCGCGGCAGGGCTCTACATGGGATTGACGAACGTAGCTACGGCCGGCGGCGACGCCTTGGCAACGCTGTCGGCCGGAATAGCGCTCGATGTCGTGAACCAGATCGCGCCGGGCTATGGATTCCGTGCAGTGTTTGCCCTCATGGGGCTCTACTTTCTGCTGAGCGTGGTTGTGCTGGGCAAGGTACGTGCGCACGTGCACGCCGCCTCGGACTCCCCAGTGCTTGCTCCGGAGCCGCGGAGCTCCAATCAGCAGCCGTCACCTGATCGCACAGCTCCGTAGCGCGGCCCGGCGACCGTATCAACGTCGTGCTGCGTGGGAGCCGTCGCTCGGCAGTATGCGCAAATCAGGGATGTTAGGCATAATCGCGTGAACGGCCCCGTCTGGCGTCTGGGCAGGGCCACATCGTCCGAGCCAGCACAGCCCAATCGCCTACGGGCCCAACTGGAGGCAGTCCGGCATGCAGACAGTGGTTTTCTATCTCGTGATCGGGGTCTCGTTCGGAGGTCTCATCATCGGACTCCTCTACTGGATTTACTCGCTGATTCGCGGCTCGGCCGAGGACGAATAGGCAGAACCCCGACGTACCGAGCCGGGGCCTTGCTTTGGCAGGGGCTTAACGGCTCGTCGATCGCCGCAAGGCGCCTTTGCCTCAAGCTGGCCTGATCAAGTTTCGACGGGCGCCTGTGCGCGGTTCCACCTGGCAGCTATTGAGTTAGCCGTATGGGTCTAGCCGCATAGGGATGCCCGCCGCTGCCATGAACTCCTTGGCTTCTTGCACGCTAAAGACGCCGAAGTGAAAGATCGACGCGGCCAGTACGGCGTGCGCGTTGCCCTGCCTGATCGCGTCCCGCAAATGCTCAAGAGATCCGGCCCCGCCTGAAGCGATAACCGGGATCGACACGACATCGGTAACGGCTCGCAGAAACTCGACGTCGTAGCCCTCGCGCGTTCCGTCCGCATCGATGCTGTTGAGTACGATCTCGCCAGCGCCCAGTTCCTGTCCGCGCTGCGCGGTTTCCACGGCGTCCAGGTTGGTTCGTACGCGCCCGCCGTTGAGGTAGATCGTCCAGCTTGGCGGATCGCTGTTTGGGTCACGCAAGGCGTCAATCGAGAGCACGACGCATTGCGAACCGAACCGATCGGCGCAGGCGCGAATCAGGTCGGGGTCCTGATGCGCCGCGCTGTTGATGGAGACTTTCTCGGCGCCACTGCGCAGCATCAAATACATATCGTCAATCGTTCGGACACCGCCGCCGACCGCGAGCGGAATAAAGACTTGCGATGCCACGCGCTCCACGAGGTCCACCATGATGCTGCGGCCCTCGGCCGATGCCGTGATGTCGTAGAAGACAAGCTCGTCGGCGCCTTCGCGGTCATACCGCGCTGCGAGTTCGACTGGGTCTCCGGCGTCTATGTCGGCCGAAAAGCGCACGCCGCGAACGTTGCGCCCGTTCTTCACGTCCAAACAGGGGATCACGCGGCGCGTGAGCATGGCTAGGTGCGAGCAGCGCGTCGCGCGTCGGCCAGGGTCACCGCGCCGGTGTACAGAGCCCGTCCAATGATCACCCCGGCGGCCCCGAGTTCGGCGAGTCGCGCCACGTCGGTCTGGTTATGCACCCCGCCGGAAGCGATCACGTCCAGGTGCTGACCGTGGCGTCGAACCAACGCTGCGGTGCCCTCAAAGTTCGGCTGAGCCAGCATGCCGTCGCGGTTCACGTCGGTGAAAACCAGCGCCGCCGCGCCCGCGTTCTCTGCGGTTGCGGCCAGTTCCGTCGCCGTCATTGCACTATCTTCAGCCCACGCTTCGATTGCGACCTGGCCGTGGCGCGCATCCACGCCCACGGCAATGCGACCTGGGAACGCCTCTGCCGCAGCAGGTACCAGGCCGGGATCGCGCACGGCGGCGGTGCCAATGACAACCCGGGCTGCGCCGGCGTCGAGAACTTCGCGGACCGCCTGCAGGTCTCGAATGCCGCCGCCGACCTGCACAGGAACGGAGCCGGCAAGGCGGATGATTTCGCTGATGATTGCGCCGTGCGTGCGCACAGCGCTGCGTGCGGCGTCCAGATCCACAATGTGGATCCAGTCAGTCCCGCAGTCCAGAAAGTAGCGCGCGGCCTCGCGTGGATCCTCGTAGAACATCGTCTCGCGGGCAAAGTCACCCTGGATGAGGTTGACGCACTTGCCCCCGCGTATATCGATGGCGGCGTAGATATCCATGGGTCAGTCGAACTCAGGCGCCGGAGTCTGGCCGGCCAGACGAATGAAATTGGCGTAGATCCGTAGTCCCACAAGACCGCTCTTTTCGGGGTGAAACTGGGTTGCGTAGAGGTGGTCGCGACGTACAACACTCGTGAACTCCAGACCATAGTCGGTCGTGCCGGATACGCGGGCCGAATCTGCAGGCCGAGCGTAGTAGGAGTGCACGAAATAGAAGTTGGAGTCCTGCGGCACGCCCGTGAACAGGGGAGAGTCCTCAACCTGTCGCACCTGATTCCAACCCATGTGGGGAACTTCCAAGCCTGTGGGAAAGCGAACGACATCGCCCGAAAGCACGCCGAGGCACGGCGTCTCGTCGTCCTCTTCGCTGCGATCAAACAAGACCTGGAGTCCCATGCAGATGCCCAGATATGGGACGCCGCGCATGATGGCCGCAACCACGGGCTCGTCCACGCGTGCGTTGCGCAGTCCTTGCATGGTGTCGGCCGCGGCACCGACACCGGGCAAAACAATGGCGTCGGCGGAGGCCACCACTGCTGGATCGTCGGTTACCGCGAACGTCGCGCCCACGCGAACCAGCGCGCGAGCCACGCTGTGGATGTTGCCCGCACCGTAATCAACTACTGCGATCATGTCTCTTCGGCCAGCACCGACTGAATGCCGTTAACCGCCTCGGCTTGAACGACCTCGACCTGAGCAGTGCCATTCAGCGGCTTCAATGCCACAACGCCCCGTTCCATCTCCCGCTGTCCGATCAGAGCCGCCACTCGCGCTTGCGAACGGCTCGCGCGACGCAGGTGCGAGCGCGGGCTCGCGCCTCGGAAGCCGCATTCCACGCCCACGCCTGTAATCCGCAGCCGGCGAGCCAGGCGCATCGCTTCCGCCACCGCAGCATCGGCCAGCGGCGCAACGTATACGTCGATGGGCTGAGGCGGAAGCGCGGTTGTACCGCTACGCTCCAGGTTCAGCAACACGCGCTCGATGCCGCTGCCAAAGCCAACGCCCGGCACGTGGGCCGCGCCAATCAACTCGGCCAGATAGTCGTAGCGTCCGCCGCCGCCCACCGTGCTTTGCGATCCGGCGTCGGGTGGAACGAACTCGAACACTGTGCGGTTGTAATAGTCCAGCCCGCGTACCAGTCGGTGGTTAATCGTGTATGCAATCTCAAGTGACTCCAGCAATGCCTGCAGCGACTGAAAGTGGGCAAGCGCGGGTTCGCCCAGATAATCGAGTGACCGGGGCGCCCTTTCGCAGAGTTCGGTGACTGTCGGGCTCTTAGAATCCAGAATCCGGAGGGGATTGGACGTCAGCCGCTCGCGGCTTTCCGAGTCCAATCGGTCGGCCAGGGGCGTGAAGTAGTCCACGAGCGCCTGCCGATATGCAGGTCGGGTGTCCGGGTCGCCAAGCGAATTCAACTCCAGCCGCAGGTCGTCGATTCCTAGGGCTCGATACGTGGACCAGAGCAGATCAATCACCTCGGCGTCGACGGCCGGACTGGCGTCCCCCAGCGCTTCGGCGCCAATCTGGTGGTGTTCCCGATAGCGTCCTGCTTGGGGTCGGTCGTAGCGAAATATGGGAGTGATGTAGTAGAGCTTCACGGGCTGCGGCAGGTTGTGGAGGCCATTTTGAACGTACGCGCGTACCACGGGCGCCGTGCCTTCGGACCGAAGCGTAAGCGAGTCCCCGCCACGGTCCTCAAAGCTATACATCTCCTTCTGCGCAAGGTCTGTTGCATCGCCGGTCGTGCGCGTGAACAGCTCACTTCGCTCAATCGTCGGCGTACTTATCGGCACAAAGCCGCGCAATTCGCACTGGCGCTGAAAGGTCTCGGTCACCAATCGCCAGGCAGGCGCCATGTCCGGCAGGCGGTCGGTGGTACCGCGCGGACGCTGGATCATCCCGGGGCCCCCAGGCGACTGATGGCCGCCTGCACGGCGGACGGATTGTCGGTGGTCACGGCGATTCTCTTGTCGCGAGCGTATGTGCCGCCTTCAATGCTGACATCGCGTCGCCGCAGGTCCAGAGTTTCCGCCAAGAGATCAATCAATGCGCGGTTGGTCCGACCGTCGAGCCGCGGTGCGGCGACTCGAGCGGCCAGCGACCCGTCAGGTAGTCGCCGCAGGTCGGTGGACTGCGCTCGTGGCGTAGCTCGGACGCATAATCGGATTGTGGTCGGCATCTGGAGGCTCTGTCATCGATCGCTCATCCGAGCGCGAGTGAACGCACAAGGTTCCAGAGCACCTGAATGACCAGGATCGCAATAAGCGGTGAGAGATCGATCATCCAGGATTGCGGTAGTGCCCGTCGGATCGGACCCAGAATCGGCTCCGTCACGTCGATCAGTAGTCGCATGAATGGGTGTGATGGGTCGCGCACGAACCACGAGAGGATTGCACGACCGATGATGGCCAAGACGATGATCGTCACCAGCCAGTCGAGAAGTTGGACGAGTGCTACGAGCACGCTGTGTTAGGGGTCCGGAGCCGGGGAACGCGCCCCAAAGATAGCGCGTCCAACGCGGACGATCGTGGCGCCCTCTACCAGCGCCGCGTCGAGGTCGTCGGTCATGCCCATGGACAGTTCGGCAATCGGCTGGTTGGGCAGGCTGACTTGCAGGGCGTCGCGCTGTTCACGCAACTGGCGAAAGCAGGCGCGGCTGGCCGCCACGCCACCCCCCATGGGACCTATTGTCATCAGGCCGCGCAAGGTCAGATCCGTCTCCCGGTCAAGCACGGACGCCAATTCCGACAGACCTGAAGGCTCAATGCCACCTTGCGTTCGCGTACCGGTGAGATTGACCTGGATCAGCACGTCACACGGACGGCCTTCGCGCACAGCCTCCAGGCGGCGCGCCAGGCGCACCGAATCCACCGAGTGGATCAGCGAGAATAGTCGCGTTGCAACGCGCGCCTTATTGCGCTGGAGGCGGCCCACCAGATGCCACCGTCCGCCGCCGACCTGTGGGATCTTGACCTGCGCTTCCTGTACCCGGTTCTCGCCAAGTTCTAGAAGGCCAGCGGCCAGGCCGTGGCGCACCATGGTGGCGTCATAGGTCTTGCAGACGGCCACCAGCGTCACGGCTTCGGGCGAGCGGCCGGCGTCTCGACAGACCGAGGCGATTCGCCCGCGGATGGCTGCCACCCGCGCGGCCATCCCGGCGGCGACATCAGGCTGCGTCATGTCGCCCTGGGCGTGGGTCAGCGGCCCTCCGAGCGGCGACGCAGGAAAGCTGGAATCTCCATATCGCTCGACTCGCGCGAGTGGCTGGAGAAATCGAGTTCGCGGACCACCGGGCTGCGTGAATGCCGGGAACTGCGCCGCCTGGTGGCGCGCGCCTCGGCCGTGCCGGTCTGGAACCCCGTCGCAATCACCGTCACCTGCACGCGACCCTCCATGGCCTCGTCAATCACCGTTCCAAAGATTATGTTGGCATTCGGCTCCGCCGCCTTGGCCACGATGTCGGCGGCTTCATTCACCTCGTGAAGCGTCATGTCCGGGCCGCCGGTGAAGTTCAGCAGCACGCCTCGCGCGCCGTCCACTGACACATTGAGCAGCGGACTGTTCAGAGCTTGGTGCATCGCGTCGGTAGCTCGGTCTTCGCCCTGAGCCTCGCCGATGGCCATCAGGGCAGTACCCGACTCAGTCATCACCGCGCGCACGTCGTTGAAGTCGAGGTTGATCAAGCCCGGCTGCGTGATCAAGTCGGACACTCCTTGGATGCCCTGGCGCAGCACGTCATCGGCCAGGGCAAAGGCTTCCGTCACGGACGTCTTTGGGTCGGCGACCGCCAAGAGCTGCTGGTTGGGAATCATGACGAGGGTGTCAACACGCTCTTGCAGATTGCGGATGCCTTCCTCGGCGTAGCGGGCGCGCGTACTGCCCTCGAAATCGAACGGTCGAGTTACGACCCCCACCGTTAGCGCACCCGTTTCGCGGGCCACGTCCGCCACCACTGGCGCGCCGCCAGTGCCGGTGCCGCCGCCCATGCCGGCGGCGATGAAGACCATGTCGGCGCCTTCCACAGCTTCGCGAATCTCGTCCAGGGACTCTTCGGCGGCCTTCTGACCTAGGGAGGGCTGGCCACCCGAGCCAAGTCCCCGAGTGGCCTTGTCCCCTATCCGGATGCGGGTGGATGCACTGGATCGAACGAGCGCTTGTGCGTCAGTGTTGATCGCGATGAACTCAACGCCCAGCACATGTTCTTCAATCATCCGGTCAACGGCGTTGCTTCCGCCCCCGCCAATGCCGACGACCTTTAGCTCGGCGAGCGAGTCACCGCCAATTGGGTGACGCGACTCACGACCCGCCGCCGCCGGGCGCGGCTCACCATCGGAACCCGTCAGCCGCGTAATCCGACTTCCACCGCGGCCGTCACTCTCGGCCATGTCCACTCACCCTTCCCAGGCGCGCCAAAACTGGACGGCCAGACCGCTCACGATGCAACGCCACAACAGTAACGCCATTATGCCGAAACACAATCATCTGGGAGTGCCTTTCACCCGGTCGACGGCGAGACCACCGATCGCATCCATCCGCCCAACCGGTCCAGGACGCCCTGTTGCCGGCGGCTTGCGCCGGCTACCCAGCCATCCGCTTCCTCGGCCGCAGCTGCCGTAAGGACAAGACCGATGCCGGTGCTGAACTCGGGCACTCGCAGGTTCTCGCCCAGGCCCCAAAGTGCGCGGGGCTGGCCCATCGTCACTGGCATATCCAGGATCTCGCTCGCAAGATTCCGGAGACCGGCCATGCGCGAACCGCCGCCGGTAAGAACCGCGCCCGCTGGGAGAAAGTCGTAGTAGCCGCTACGTGTAATCTCGTCGCGCACCAGGTGTAGCAACTCTTCCACTCTGGCGGAGACAACCTCGGATAGATCGCGCCGGCGCACGGCCACCGGTGCCCCGTGGTCGAATCCCGGTGCGGCGACGGTCGCTGCGTGGTCGTCAGGCGGGACCGCGACGCTGCCGTGTTCAACCTTGAGCGCCTCAGCGACTTTAGTGGGAAGCCGGAGACCCCGGGCAATGTCCGCCGTCACCAGCGCGCCTCCCACAGGGAGCACGGCAATGTGCCAGCAGGCATCATCCACGAACAGCGCCACATCGGTTGTGCCGCCGCCGATGTCGATCAGCACCACACCCTCGCGCCGCTGCTCTGGTGTCAGACACGCGCGCGCCGAGGCCAGTGGCTGCAGCACGCGGCCCTGCGTGGACAGACCTGCCTGATCCACGCAGCGCTCCAGGTTCGCCATGGCGTTCGTCGCTCCCGTAACCACGTGCGCCTCAACTGACAGCTGGCGTGCCGTCAAGCCTCGCGGATCCAACACATCGGTCAGGTGGTCGGTAGCAAAGGTCTTGGGAATGACGGCCACGACCTCGCGGTCTTCGGACAGGCTCAGTAGCGTCGCGCCGCGAACAACGGCTCCTACGTGACGCTCGCGAACTTCACGCTCGTTCGATGGCAGGTGAACTTGGCCCTGCTGACTGTGCGACTGCAAGTGGCCGCCTGCAATCCCCGTGACGACTTGTGAGGCTCGCAGCTTCGCAACTTTCTCGGCTCGAAAAATGGCCTCGTCAATGGCCTTCACGGTAAGCACGACGTCAACTACTTGGCCGCCCTTCAGCCCATACGAGGGAGCCGTACCCACACCGAGAATGTGGAGCTGGGCGCCGCGATATTCCTGCCCGATCACGGCGCACGTCTTGGTCGTCCCCACGTCAAGCCCCACGAAGGTGCGGTTGCGGCTCATGCCCGAACTCTCGCCTCTGCCTCGCGTGCCAGAATCAACAGTTTACATAACACACCTAGGGCTCCTGCAACTCCCGAGACTTCGCCAGCGGGGGGGCGTCCACCGTCCGATACGTCGGCCGTTCAACTGGCCGGAGGTCTACGCTTGCAATCCGCTCTCCCAGGCGGTTTGCCTGCTCCAGCACGGCATGCAGCGCCATCAACTTTGCGTCCAAGTGCAGAGTGTCGCCGAAATCCAGCTCCCGACCCGCGTGGTCGACCACGGTCAACCTTCCCGCCGAATAGTGGATGCGGCTGGGAATCACGCGAAGCAGCGGCAGGTTGCTCTGCAGTTGATGAGCGGCGTACAGCGCCCCCACGTTTACCAGTGCGCCTGAGGCCAGCCCCGTCGGCGAGTCGTCTTCAATCGTGAGCGGGATGCCAGGCTCGAACTGTTCGGCCAGAACTTCGCCGGAAGCATTCACGAGGTAGCTCTGGCCGTTGACAATCCAGTTGGCGACTGGCGCTTCGTACGCGACCGTCACCGTGGCCCGTCCGTCAATCCTCACATGCACCAACGCGTCTGCAACGCCTGGGATGTCCCGAATTGCCCGCTGGAGCGCCGCTGCGTCGATGCGAAACGCGTTCATTCCCACGAGCGGACGCGCAGCCTTCTCGATAGCGGCCGGATCGACCGCCGGCGGCGGCGACGAATCGGCCCGATGGACGACCACGTCTCGCACGTTGAACACCGGCGAATTGAGCAGCCAAATCAGCAGACCGGCCGTGAATCCCGCGATGAGGAGCGACAAGACCTTCGTGAATAGGCTGGCGTGTACCTCGGTCATGAAAAAAGCGCCTGCACGTGGCTGTTCCAGCGGCCCAGAAATCGAACTTCGGGTGTCAGCCGAACGCCCGTGGCTTCGGCCACGCGTTCGCGCACGGCGATGGCCAGGTCCAGCACGTCGCGAGCCGTCCCACCCGGTCCGGCCGAGAGAAAGTTCGCGTGGATCGGCGAAACAAAGGCTCCGCCTAGCGCCTTGCCCTTCAGGCCCGTGGCTTCAATCAGCCGCCCTGCATAGTCGCCATCCGGATTCATGAAGAACGACCCCGCGTTTTGCCCTTGGGGCTGAGTGGCGCGGCGTCGCCGTGCCAGCGTCAGCAACTCGGCGCGAAGAGCGACTGGGTTCGCCGTCTGAACGCGAAACGAGGCGGCCAGCACAGCTGGATTCGTGCCGTCACCCTGAAGATTGCTGTGCCGATAGGCGAATGCAAACTCGTCAGCAGCCATTTCCCGTTCGTCGCATCGCCGCCAGACGAGGGCAGATTCCAGCACGGCGGCAACATCGGAACCGAAAGCGCCGGCGTTTCCATAAACGGCGCCGCCAACGGTTCCCGGAACGCCGATGGCGAAGGAGAGTCCGCCCAGCCCGAGACGTGCGCAGCGGCCTGCCAGGCGTGCCATGCTGTGACCCGAGGCGACGCGGATACGATCGCCGGCCCTGTTTGGCTCAAAGTCCATACACCGGTTGTGGATCACCAGACCTTCGATGCCCGCGTCCGCTACCAGGATGTTGGTGCCATGCCCCAGGATCGTTCGCGAAATTTGAAGGCGATCTGCGGACTCCAGCGCTAGTCGGAGCGCGTCCAGGCTCCGAACTTCTACCCAGAAATCGGCGGGTCCGCCAACGCCAAATGACGTGTGTCGAGCCATGGGCTCCTGGGTGCGAACTCGGAGCCTTGACGGAAAGTGCGTTGGGCCAGTCATTCGGTGGTAACCGGCGAGATTTCTGCGGCCAAGCGGTCGGCCAACGGTGTTACGGACTCCGGTCCCATGACCAAGATCAGGTCGCCAGCCATTGCCTCGGACAGCACACGATCGGCAATTGCTTCAAAGCTGGGCAGCGCCGCTGCGTTGGGGTGCCTAAGCGCCGCGGCCAGGTCTGCCGAATGGATCCCAATAGGTGCCTCGCGCCCCGGCGGCGAGTGAATCTCCGCCAGCAGCACCTGATCGGCGTCGCCGAACGCGTCTAGGAAGTCGTCAAAGAGCTCTCGCGTGCGGGACTGGAGCAACGGCTGATAGACCGCGAGTACCCGACGCGGTTTCAACTCGCGCACGGCCTGCAGGCTTGCACGCACGGCCGTGGGGTGATGCGCATAGTCTTCAAATAGTGAGACGCCTTGCGCGTTGGCACGGAGCTGCAAGCGGCGCTCGGCACTCTGGAAGCCCTCAATCGCCCTGGCGGCTTCAGTTGGGTCAACACCGGCCAACGACGCGGCTGCCAGAGCGGCAAGCGAGTTGAGGGCGTTATGGCGACCCGGCATGGGAAGCCGTACCACCAGCGGACCGCGAGGGCCTGTGATGTCAAGCGTCGGGCCCGGAGTACCTGGCTGGTAATGCTCGATGTGCCAATCGCCGCCAGGGCCGAACCAGATCACCTCCCTCGGATGGCGCTCGGCCACTGAACGAAGCAGTGGCACATCCCGGCGGGCAATGAGTATGGCGTTTCCGGGCAGCCGATCCACGAACGTCGCAAACGCGGCAACCATGCGATCCACAGTGCCGAAGAAGTCCAGGTGATCCGGTTCAAGGTGAGTAAGGACGGCCACGCGGGGCCGGTACGAGAGAAAAGCGTCGTCAAACTCGTCGGCCTCCAGCACCATCCAGGCTCCGGTATTGACTCTCCCGTTCATTCCACCCAGCGACGGGACGTCAGCACCGATGAGAAACGAGGGCGCGAGGCCGGCACGGTGCAGGATCGTTGCCGTCAAGGCTGACGTGGTGGTCTTGCCGTGGGTGCCCGCTATGGCTATGCCGCGACGATGGTTGAACAGAGAAGCGACCGCCGCCGCCCGCGTACGGACCGGTGCGCCAGCGGCGCGTGCCGCGGCCAGTTCAGGATTTCTTGCTGGAATGGCGGACGAGTGAATGACCATGTCTGCGTCCGCAATGTGATCCGCGCAGTGCCCAATGTTGATGCGGGCGCCGCGGCGACTGAGACGTTCCGCCTGCGGCGAACGCTCGAGATCGCTGCCACTCACGGTCTTGCCCATGTCCAGCAATGCCGCACCGATGGCACTCATTCCTTTACCGCCGATGCCCACGATGTGGACATGGCGCACGGCTGGGTCTGTGATCTCCAGAGGGGTCATTCGTTCGTTGTCGATGAATAGCCCGCAAGCCGCAGGCCGATCGCCGCAATGCGGGCGGCGGCGTCGGGCTGGCCTCGCGACTTCGAGGCCGCGCCTAGCGCGCGCAGGCGCTTCGGCTCGGTCAGCAATCCCAGCAGTGTGCGAACAAGGCCTCCGGACGACAGCTCCGCCTCCGGAAGCATCAGGGCCGCGCCGGCAGTGGCCATGGCCCGGGCAGTCGCAATCTGATGTCCGGCGCCAAACGTGCCGGGGATCAGCACAGCGGCCGTTCCTACCGCGCTTAGCTCCGCCACCGAGGTGGCGCCAGCCCGGCCGACAACAATGTCGGCCGCGGCCAGCAGGTCCGCAAACCCGTGCTCAACGAACGCGTGCAGGTGGTATCGCGGTCTCAGCGAAGCATCAAGACGGTCGCGTTCGCTCCTCAGTGACCGATAGTCTGGTCGGCCGCTCAAATGCACCACATGCGCCTTGGGGAGCAAGCGCGCGAGGTCCGCTCGCAGCGCCTCGTTGATGACATGTGCGCCCTGGCTGCCGCCCATGACAACTATCAACGGTTCACCGTTCGCTACGCCATACTCGGCGCGCCCTCTGCTCGCATCGGGCTCGGCAAACGAGGCGCGAACCGGATATCCGGCCAGTTCGACCGGCGTGCGCCAGATCTGGTGGCGTGCCTCGTCAAACGCAATGGTGGCGGACGACGTAAGCGGCGCCATGAGTCGGGTTGCCCAGCCCAGCGCCGCATCGCCCGAGAAAATCACCGATGGAATGCGTTGCAGCCAACTCACCAAAAGCACCGGCGCGCTGACGTAACCGCCGCTGGCGATGACTGCAGCCGGACGTTGTCGGCTGAAATCGCGCCAAATCGAGAACAGCGATTGAATGAGCAGCCAGGCTCGCCACGGCAGCCGCCACCAGTCGACGCCCACCAGGCCGCGTGCCGGGAGCGGAAGTAATTCAAGGTCAGCGTCACGGTAAAGCAACCGATCCAGATCCCGGGATCCGCACACAGCGGTGAGCTTGGCCGTTGATCCCGCCATTGCGGCGACCTGTTGTGCAACGGCAATCGTGGGGAATATGTGGCCGGCCGTACCACCGCCAACGAGCACGAGTCTCATACGTTTCGCCCGAGGTCGGATTGGCGGGCGACGTTCATTAGGACGCCCATCATGATCATGGATGCGAGCAGGGATGAGCCGCCACGGCTGATGAAGGGAAGCGTGATCCCGGTCACCGGCGTTAGCCCGGTTACAACAGCCATATTCACGAACGCTTGGAAGCAGAGTTGGGTCACGATGCCAATCGCCAGCATGCGGCCAAATACGTCATCGGTGGCGGCGGCGATCTGAATTCCGCGCACAAATAGCGCCAGAAAGAGCACTAAGACCAAACCGGTGCCCACGAAGCCGAATTCCTCACCCAAAACCGCAAACACGGCATCGGAGTCCGGGATCGGCAGCCGGAACTTCTGTGTGCCCAGACCCAGTCCGCGACCCGTAATCCCGCCCGAGCCCATCGCGATCTGTGCCTGTGCGGCCTGGTAGCCGGTGCGAGATACATCCGGATCGCCGCTGAGAAACGTGAGCAAGCGTTCCCGCTGATAGGCGTTTTGCGAGATCGAGATCAGTGCCACGGGTACTAGCGCGGCGAAGCCCAGGATCAGGTGCCAAAGGCGGGCGCCCGCGGCAAAGATCATGACAAAGCCAACGAACGCGATGGTTATGGCGGCACCCAAGTCCGGCTCCAAGACAATCGGGAGCACCACAACGGCAACGACCCCACCCATAACGAAAATGGCGACGCGCAGCTCGCGGATTCGGCCGCCGAAGTGCTGCGCAAGTGCCGCCAGCATCACCACCATGCCGACCTTTGCGAACTCGCTGGGCTGCAGTGTGAGACTCCCCACGCGAAACCAGCGCCGTGCCGCGAAGAGACTCGTCGCATCTTCGACGAAGAGCACGCCTACCAGAGCAATCAACACGCCAGCCAGGCCAAACGGTGCGATCCTGGCGTAGCGGCGGTAATTCACCGCGCTCAGTCCCAGCGCCAGGGCAACGCCAACGCCGGCCAGGACCATTTGCTGAACCGAGACGCGTTCAAATACGGAGTCTTCGCCCAGCACCACCGGCACCCGAGCGCTCGCCACCAGAACCACGCCCCCAAGCGGCAAGACAAACGTAAGGAGCAGCAGATAAGGATCTCGTGCCGGCCAACTGGGAAGCCGTCCGGTAAGCCACTGACCCGTGCGTGTGCTCATGACTTTGGTGAGCGGGGGGGCACGCGGAGATGCGCAAACACGCGGCTCATCACCTTCGAAAACGTCGGAGACGCGACATATGCGCCAAAGAAGGCAGCCTGCGGTCGCTCGACGATTACAAGGGTTAGCACTTGTGGGAGCTCAAGCGGCCCAAAGCCGATATACGAAGCAATTGATGTGTCCTCCAGAAACCGGCCGCTCGAGGCGATCTCGGACGTCCCGGTCTTGCCTGCAGTTCGGTAGCCGGGCACGCGGGCAAGGTTTTCCAGCACGCCCGCCTCTGCGGCTTCCATCATCTTGATCAGCGTCTGGGCTGTTTCCCGCGACACGACGCGGCGTATCGGTTGCGAGGCAATCGTTTCTCGGCGTCCGTCGGCATGTGTAACCGCGCGGGCGACATGCGGTCGCATCATCACGCCGTCGTTCGCGATGGCGCCGACTGCCGTCGCCAGTTGCAGCGGTGTAACGGATATTCCCTGGCCAAACGAGTTGGAGGCGAGATCCGGCAGAAACCAACCTTGGTCTCCGCGACGTCGGACAATGCCTGGCACTTCGCCCGCCATGTCGACCCCGGTTCTGGTGCCAAAGCCGAAGCGCGCGATGTATTCGTAGAACGTGTTGGCGCCAATGGTGTCGGCCACAAATATGGTTCCGGTGTTGCTGGAGTGCTGGAGGACGCTGACCATCGTCTGTGCTGGATACGTGCGTTCGTCCCAGTTCTTGAACTCTTGCCCGAAATAGTCGACAGTCCCGGGGAGGTTGTGCGTCGTCTCAGGTCGTACGGCCCCAACGTCAAGCCCGGCCGCCATGGTCACCAGCTTGAAGGTGCTGCCGGGCTCGTAGATCAGGCTGCACGCA
The DNA here is from genome assembly GCA_026707585.1 of Chloroflexota bacterium. Classification (GTDB taxonomy): domain Bacteria; phylum Chloroflexota; class UBA11872; order UBA11872; family UBA11872; genus UBA11872. The sequence continues at coordinate 26,771 of JAPOWQ010000048.1, forward strand.
CGATTCGCAAACTCGGGGCCAAACTCGCGATAGGTGTGGACGCGGCCTGGGTCATAGGTCGGGCGGTTGGCGAGGCCCAGCACTTCGCCGGTTCGAGGATTGGTAATGAGAATCGTGCCCGCTGTTGCACCAAACTGTTCAATCGCCGCCTCGAGCTCCTGCTCGGCGATGTGCTGGATCGTGCGATCGATGGATAGCGACACGTGCGAGCCGTGGCGCGGCGGCTGCAGCGCATAGCGGCCGATCGGAATGCGGCGGCCAAGCCGGTCAATGTCGGAACTCACCAGTCCGGATTGCCCGCCCAGCACGTCGTTGTACCAGGCTTCAACCCCGGCCTGACCCACAATGTCACCGGGACGCGCGGTGCCTTCGCCCACGAATCCCAGAACGTGTGCCGCCAGCTCCTGGTTGGGATAGACGCGAACGCGATCCGGATCCAGGCGGATGCCCGGCAACTGCTCGTCCTGGATCGCCTCCGCAACCGCCCGCGCGGGCTCATCGACAAGTCCTCGCGCGACTTCCGAGTAGCGCAGGTTTGGGTTGCCCAGGCGTTCGGCCACAGTAGCGGGATCCAGATTCAGGATGCTGCTCAGACGATCGGCAACCTCGAAGGGATCGGACGATTCATGAATCGCCAATGGGTCGGCCACGACCCGCACCGCGCCTCGGCTGATGGCTAAGACATCGTCATCGCGGTCAAGAATGCTTCCGCGCCTCGGCGTGATTTCACTCCGTGCGAGCAACGAACTAGCGCCGCGCGCCGACAGTTCGGTGGACTGCTGCACGTGCCAGTCGAACAGGCGCCAACCCAGAACGCCAGCTGCGGCTACGGCGCCGCCAAGCATGACCACCAGCCGCCGTGACGGATCGGGTGGCTCACTCGTGTCCGAGGGCGCTTGAGAGCTATTCCGCGAGCCGTGATATTCGCGCACTGATCTCTCGGGTCACGGATTCCCACCACGGGTACTCAGCAAGCGACTGCGTTGGCGCGGCCCATAACGGCAAATCAAATGAAACGCCAGGGGGAAGCGGTTGTGCTCGGGCGAACACGGGCCTGCGCGGCTCCCGCATTCCGAGTTCGGTGTACGCAATGCGCTGTACTCGCGAAAGGTCGTTGTGAACAGCCAACTCCGCAAGAATCTGCTGCCGTTCTAGTTCGACCGTCTCGAGCTGGCGCTCCAGTCGCTGAATCTCACCGCCGAGGCGCACCAGCGTCTGGGTCTGCTGAACCCACACCATGGCGAGCACAAACGCCGCGACAATGATCACCAGCACGAGTCGTGAGAGCGGGATGGCAGTCGGCAGCAACCGCCCGACGCGGACAACCCACGCCGTGTCGCGCAGGAGGGGTTCCTGCCGAAGGGCCATCAGTCGCCGTTGGCCTTGGCAAAGACGCGGAGCCGAGCGCTCCGTGCACGCGGGTTTCGCCGGGACTCGGTTCGGCCAGATCGGATAGGACGTCGCGTCAGAACCTCTCCTGCACCATCGCCTGCCCAGGTGCGAAACGCGCGCTTGACGATCCGGTCCTCCAGGCTGTGAAAGGCGATCACTGCAAGCCGCCCTCCCGCTCGCAGCGCGAGGCGCGCTCCAGCCAGCCCTTGGTCCAGCACCTCAAGCTCCTCATTCGTTGCGATACGAAGGGCTTGAAAAGTCCGCGTGGCGGGATGAAGCCGTCGTCGTCCGGGAAACGCTCCCGCCACCACCCGGGCGAGTTGGGTCGTGGATTCGAGCGGACGGCTTGCAACGATTCGCCGTGCCACCGCGCGCGCCCGGCGTTCCTCGCCATAGTCGCGCAATAGCGCGGCCAACTCGTCTTCGGGAAGGCGGTTCACCAGTCGCGCGGCCGGCGCGCCGGCCGTCGCGTCAAACCGCATGTCCAGCGGACCCTTCAGGCGGAATGAAAAACCACGCTCCGCTGTCGTCACCTGACGCGACGACATCCCAAGATCCAGGAGGACGCCCGTCGGGCGTTCGGCCCCGAGCATTTGCGGCAGGTCCGCATAGCTGGCATGTATCGGCTGGACCCGAGGGTCGTCCCGAAAACGCCTGGCCAACTGATGAACGGCGTCGGGATCGAGATCGATAGCCACAACACGCGTGGCCCCGGCGTCTAGCAAGGCTTCTGTGTGACCGCCGAGTCCGGCTGTCCCGTCCACAACAAGCCCGTTCAGGCATGGCCGCAGCGCTTCGACCACCGCTTCGGGGAGCACTGGCTCGTGCCGACTGGGCCCGGCCGTCATGGGATTCGGTGTGTGTGGGGCGCGGGGGAGGCGCCGCGCCCCACACAGAACACCCTAAGGAGAGTGCGGTACGCCTCCGCGGGCGCGCCGCATGATGTCGGACGCATCGGCGACGATGCGCACGTGACGGTTTTGCCAGGCCGCTGCGTCCCATAGTTCAATCACGTCACCCACGCCCATGACGACCACTTCCTTGGTCAGTCCCGCGTGGTCGCGTAGGTGTATGGGAATCGGAATCCGACCTTGCTTGTCGAACGTGACGTCCTCGGCGGATCCGAAGATCTGTCGTTTGGTATCGCGGGCGTCGGGGTTCAAGGGATCCAGCGTGCCCAACTCGCGCTCCACGTCGCTCCACAAGGCGGCCGGATAGAACGTCAGGCAGTTCTCGGCGCTGACGGTCACTGTGCCCCCCTCGGGAATCTGCGAGCGAAGTCGGCTGGGGAACGCAAGACGCGCCTTGGCGTCCAACTGGTGGACAAAAGTCCCCTTGAAGCTGGCCATGACCCGTATTTCGGCCGAAGCCTACCCCTTTGTTCCCCACAACAACCCACCAATCACCACTACAGTGACTGTTTGGCCGTAAAAGTGAATCACATTCCCCACCGCCTGTCAACAGCAAACCACCGGTCCCCACGAGAATTTTTGGGTCTGGAATTCGATTCTGCGGCGGCGGCGGCGCTTAGAACTCGCTCGGGGTGTCCGGGGAGGTGCGGTCGAGGGCCCAGTTCGCCAGTCGATCAGCGAGCGAGTTTTCGGACCGCGCGACGTGCACGTAGCTGACCGGCACGTCATTGGGCGCCGCTGCGTGCACTCGGGCCGCGAGGTTACGCAGGTTGGCGTTCTTGATCTTCCAGGCTCCGGACAGCTGCTGGGCGGCCAACTCGCTGTCGAGCCGAAACTCGATGGCGCTGGGTCGAAGCTGCTCAACGAGACGCATGCCGGCCAGAACTGCCTGGTATTCCGCCTGGTTGTTCGTCATCACACCCAAACGCAACGCGATTCGCCCTGCGATGGCGCCGTAAGCGTCATAGATGACAACGCCTGCCGCGGCTTCGCCTGGGTTACCGCGGCAGGCGCCGTCGCAGTGGATCCGGTAGCGCATGCGTGGGTCGATGCCGATCGCGGTGGAGGAGCACAATGCATGGTACGCCGGGGTGCAGGCATGAACGGATTTCCCACTGTCGGACCAACCGCCGGAGCCGATCATCGTCACGCCGGGCGAATCGCCGGTGGCGGCGATTGATCCGCTTCGCCGTTTCGACGCGGAGCTTGAGGCCGGTTCGCACTGGTATCTGGCAGCCCTGCGGGCATGCGGTGAATGGCGACTGGCGGATGAAGTTCACCAGGGGCGTCGTCTCACATATCTCGTGGCGGGCGAGGCGTTGGACCTAGTGCTGCTGATCGACCGCATCGCCAGTACCCGGCGGGACGCAGTGCCGAGGGTGGAGCGGGATGAGCTTCGGTTCCATGGGCGCCCGCCGGTATTCGTGCCCGGCGACACGTTCGCCAGTGCGCTGGGAGAGGCCCGATACACGGCGTACCTCAATCACTTCTATGGAGTCGACGTCGAGGAAGCTGTGGTGCACGCGGTTGAACTGGAGGCAGGGAAGGCCCATCTGCTTGATCGTGGGGCCGTGGACGCGTACTTCATGGTCTACGGCAAAACGCTTCAGGAATTGCTGGCGACCTACCGTGCAGCGCGCGGATTGAGGGAGGCTGGTGGAGTGCGCTGGGTTGACTGGAAGGACTTTACGTACTGGTGTTTTCGGTTGCGATTGCGGACGCAGGTTCCGGCGCGGATCGCAAGCGACACGCGCAAGGGCATTGCCCTGCTCCAGCGGCTGCGCGGCGTTGGGCCCGACGAGTCGCCAGACCCGCGGCGTCCCGGTGCGGCGCCGCAGGAGATGCCAGAGGCTGCGGCTGACGTACCGATTGTTGACTTGCGCCGACACTTCTAGCGCTCGGTTCTCGAAGCCAGCAGCGGCGCGACAGTTACGACGACTCCCAGGAGCACGACCGCGCCGGCGGCGCCGAAGACGATTCGGAATGCGCTGACCGTGTCGGGGCCGGCGGCGGCGTCCGGTCCGGGAACGCCAAGTTGCAACACCACGATCGAGGCCCAGATGGTGCCCCAGAGGGCCTGGCCGGTGGCCTGGGCCATGTTGCGGGCCAGGGCCAGCACGGCGCTGGCCTGGTTGCGGTGCTCGGCGGCGGCGGCGCCCATGAGCATGCTGGCGTTGCCGCTGTTGAACAGGGCCATGCCGATGCCAATCACAGCCAGGCGGGGAACGACGGCCCAGGGCGTGGTGTCGGCCGATAGCGTGGTCAGCAGGGCGAGGCCGACGGCGACGAGGCCGATGCCTAGGGCGCCGACGGTTCGGGGGCTGGTGCGGTCGGCCAGCATTCCCGCGGGTGTGCCGAGGAGTCCCATGAGGGCCGGGACTGTGACCATGAGAAGGCCGACCTGCTGGACCGGGAGTTCGAGCACGCGCTGGAGGTAGAACGGCAGTAGGAGGATTTGGGTGGCGGCGCCGGCGAAGGCCAGGTAGCCGGCCAACATCGAGGCGGTGAAGTCCGGCACGCGGAACATGGCCGGCTGGATCGTCGGCCAGCGCGTTCGCGTCTGCCACCAGGCGAACGCAAGCAGCAGGGCAATGCCCGTCACGACCAACAGGATGACGATGGGGGACGCGATGCCGAGCGTCTGGATGCGGTTCAGGCCCACGACCAGCAGGGTCAGGCCAATCGTTAGCAGGATGGTTCCGCGCAGGTCGAAACGGCCGCCGGTGCCTTGTGCGCCCTCGGGCAGGATTCGAGCGCCGAGGGAAATTGCCGCCACGCCAATCGGCACGTTGATCAGGAAGATAAACGGCCAGCCCAGGGATCCCAGAATCAGGCCGCCCACCACGGGCCCGCTGACGAGACCGATGGATACGGCCGAGAGGATGAAGCCGATGGCTTTGCCGCGTTCGCTGGGCGGGAAGGCGGTGACGACCAGCGCCGGTCCCAGGGCCTGGGCTATTGAGCCACCAATGCCCTGGATTACCCGGAAAGCAATGAGCGCCCCGACGTTCGGCGCCAGGCCGCAGAGGAGGGAGCCGATGGTGAAGACCAGGAAACCAAACAGGTACAGCCGCTTGGCGCCCCGCATCTGGGCCAGACGTCCGGCGGGCAGGAGCAGGCTGGTGATGGCGATGACGTAGGCCAGGGTGACCCACTGGACGCGGTCGAAGGGTGCGTCTAGCTCGCGGACGAGGGTGGGCAGCGAGACGTTGACGATGCTGGCGTCCAGCGTGGCCATGAAGACCCCGCTGGCGACGACGGCCATGGTGGCCCAGCGGGTGGCCACCGCCGGCTGTGGGTTGTCGTCGAGGTCCGTGGCGGTCAAGCGAGCGAGAGGCCGAACTGGACCAGGGCGGAGGCCAGGCGTTCCATGTCGGCGCCGCCCAATTCGACGCTGAGCGGCAGTTCCACCAGCGATTCGGAGTCGCCTGGAATGTGGGTTGGGAAGCGGGTCAGATCGTCGCGCAATTGGTCGATCTGCTCGGCGTCGACTCCACGGCGCAGGAGCAGGTCGAGGGCGACCTCGATTCGCGCCACGGGGTGGCGGCGGTCGGGGGCGTAGACCCAGGCGACGGTGGTGAGGCGTTCGCCGTGGGGGGCCTGGAGGGCGAAGCCGCGCCGGGCGGGGCGCAGGGGCATGCCGGCCTGCTGCCAGCGGCCCATCAGGCCTTCCACCAGCGCGAATGTCTCCTGCGGCATGGCGCGCTGGAGGGCGCGAACTTCGGGCGCGTCGATGTCGTAGGTGCGGAATTCTTCCTCGAACACGCGTGGTCTCCGGTCCCGTCGGTCGGGGTCACTTTATGTTGCGAGGGGTGTACCGGGGCAGCGAAGTCGGCGGTGGCGGGGATTGGTCGAGGCGCAGGGCGGGTTTCTGGGCGTGGAATTTGGTGGGGGGTGAAGGGGGGAGCGGGCGGGCGGGGGGCCGAACCCCGAAGGGGTGGGACCTACCCACATGATGCACCCGAAGTTTGATCAGCCGGTCGTAAGGCCGCTTCCCCGCCGTCCCTGCGGCGCAGACACCGGCGCTTCCTCCCGTTATGGGCCGGAAGCCGCCAGCAGCCGTGTCAGGCTGTCTGCGCAGGCTGTGAGTCGGTAAGCGGCGGAGGGTAACACAATGTCGCGGCCTTTGCGCGAGTCTAATTGGGTATCGACGAAACAGCACCATAACAACTTAACTTTCCTCGTCGTCTGGCTCAGGAAAGTCATACAGCAAAACCGACATTTCGATTCCGTGGTCCTTAGCTATATCTGCGAAGTCCTGACTTCGCTCAAACGTCCTTTCAATATCGTCGGGGGTGACAGTGAAGTGATGCTTGCACTTGGGGCAGATGAGAAAGGGTCTGTCGTAAACGGTCCTACGGGTCTTGACGAAAGCGTGTCCGCACTTCGTACAGGTGATATTGAAAGGGCGATCAGGATTCTTAGACATTACAACAAATCCTGTGACAAGGACTTGAAATGATAGCAAATGCTTGTGCCCACTCTTCCCTAGCTGGCAAGCCCTGGCTCCGTGACGTTCATTGAACGGGGCGGGCATTTGCATACTACGCTTGCCAGCTAGGGAAGAGTGGGCAGACTGAATTACGACCCCGTTACCCTAATTCATGCAGGATATTCTTCATGTCGAAGTTTCTCTATTAGCTCATCAGCCTTTTCTTTTTCATATACCTGTGAATAAAATTCAAGCGCCAAATCCACAACTTCCTGTACATGCTTGGGCTGGGTTCCTTGGTATTCCGGCTTTAGCTCTTTAGTCGTCGCAAGCATTATTGGCGTAAAGACTGTTCCTTCGATTACACTAGTTTCTGCAAGTCGAGCTAAATCCAAAATGAACTTGAGAACGTTGCGAGTGGCTCGTTTGGCAATCCAAGAGTCATTGGTCTCTAACGCTCGCCGGAGCTTTGTTTGTATAAGGCTTTCAACATCATCATAACTGTATTGTGCTCTGGCTGTGTCGTTGTTCATCAGGGGCCTTTCTTTAGGCTGTCACCCCAACAACGCTAAGCCATTTCTAGCTAACCGTCAAATGAAAGGGCGGGCCTTTCGGCCCGCCCTATTCCTTTTCGTCATCCTCTGGCATATCCGGTACTGGCGGCAATGAGTCCGGCGGCGTACGCAGGATCGCCGTCAGAAAACTGTCAAACGCTTCACTTTCTTCTTCGCTGTGTTCCTTTTTTTCGGCCTCGCCGCGTGACTCCCTTTCGCAATTGCCTGGCTTTACGCTTTCGCAGTTGTTTCCGTTGCCCATGTTTCAAGTCCTCGTAGGTAAGGCGCGTGCCGTTGACGTGCTGCAAGAATACATCAAGGCGATCACCGTCTGGTAGTCGCCGCAGATTCCAGCGCAACTCAAACTCCCGGAGGTAGAGATCGCAGTGTTTCTGTGACCACTGGTGGTAAATGCCTTTGTGCGCTCGCTTGACAATGGCCCAGAACGATTCAATGGTCTGAGTGTGAACATCACCATTCACGTATTGTCCAATACTGTGATTTGTGTTTTTGTGTTTGTGTTGGGGAAGACGCTTATAGGCTCCATGCTCGTCCGTATACACGGTCGATCCGCGATACACGCGCCGCATAATGAATGCCTGCAAGGAATTCCGGTCACGATAGGGAACGCGATCAGTAATGACCGCCCCATTGCGTTCAACGGCTCCAACAACAATGGTCTTCCCCTGCATCCAGTTGTTGTGCAGTTTCTTTTTTGCGTGTTTGTTCCTCTCCTTCCCGCCGATGAAGCACTCATCGACTTCAATAATCCCTTTCAAAATTTCAACTGCCATGTTATCAGCCACCTGGCGCAAGCGGGATAACATAAACCATGCCGTCTCCTGCTTCACGCTGATCTCACGCGCCAGTTGCGTTGATGGAATTCCTTTCCTGTTCGATGTGAACAGAAAAATTGCAGCGAACCACTTGCGCAGGGGAACCTTGCTCTCTTCAAATATCGTGTCCTTGCGTGCCGAAAAGAACGTCTTGCAGTACGAGCACTTGAATCTGAGCTTTACTTTATAGGCGCGACCGACGACTCCACAGTTCGGACAGACTTCACCATTCGGCCATCGCATCCGAGCCAAGTGGTCTACACATACGCGCTCTGACGGGAAGGCTTCCAATACATCATAGACACTTCTAACATTCCGACTCGGGGAGCGGTATTGCATATTACCTCTCCTATAACAGGATGTCTAAGTATAACATATCTTGCATTTCCGGTCAAGTGCAGTATATAAACGAAGCGTTCAGTAGCGGAGATACTAGGCATGGTGTCAAGCTTGACATTGACGACCATCTATTGACCTTCGAATAGGCCCTGTGTTAAGCTTGGCAGTCGTCACTTCAGGAGGATCCGACATGCGTACATATAAAAACAGACCGGAAGATTTATCGTCAAATATAGACAATGCACTACAGTTCGTATTGCCGTCAATTGACTTAGCTGCTCGGCGATTTGCTGCCATTGATACGCGCATCCAGCGGATCATCACGGTTATGGCTACTGTGACCGTGGGTGTCCCAATTGCCGTGCAGACAGTGAATCCATGTATAGACCTACTGAATCCGCTGCTCTTCGCAGCAGTCGCCTTTGGCGTAGTGGGAATTATTGGTGGCGCATTTGCTCACACGCTCGACTCTCTAAAGATGATTCTGATACAACCTATCTACAAAGACTATATTTATGACTCATCGCACTTTTTCAAGAAAGAGGTACTGCGTCGGGCTGGCATAGTAGAGACAGCGAATTTGAAGCGTGTCAAGATTCGAGCCTGGGTTGCCACTGGATTGAGTGTGTTTCTGGGTATTGAGATTCTGCTATTCGTCCTCTGGCTCATCTTCGGGTAGGTCATCACGTTGCGGCGGTTCTTCATCCCGTATGCTTCTGGAAATCTCCTGATCGCTTTCAAAAATGTCTCGTATTTCACCAATGCCACCGTTTTCTTCACCATCATGGCCTTCTGATAGGCGCATCGACCATGAAATGAAGGCAATGTTCGTGTCGGCGTGTGGAGTGAGCATCAAGCATCCGTTTCTAATGTCAGGGTGAGCAATTGTCGCACGATTCCCAGCCTCAGTCCAGTAGCGTGTCGGAGCCAGGTAGTAGTGGGCGGTTCATTGATTTACTTTATCCACTCAGGCTTCTCAACTGGCGGCATTTCGATGATAGCAAGCTGAAACGAATGAGTTGCAATGTTCATCCGTCTCAACACTTCGACGAAGGTCTGCTCCTGTACCCGTAGATTCTCGGTCGTATTCCCGGCAGTCATTAGACCAAGTGCTGAGTCGATATTGACACAAGCTTGTGACAGTATTCCGCGAACCATGTCATACCGACTGGTACGATGTAGGCCATAGCCCAATACAGGGTATGGCGCGTCAATTGGGTCGTCGGCAACAGACATTCGTTCAAGTGTCGCCAACTCATTTAGATGCATGATGCAGCGCCGAGCTGCCGTTTCAAGCCTAGAAAGATCGAATGGCGGCCTGACTTCTGACGCATGTGGCGCAGCCAGGTAGTCTGCAAGCTGTACAGACTCCTCTCGAATCGTTTCAAGGGTCCGGTCGATCCCGACAGCGTTCTGCCATGCAATCTCCACAAATGATTTGTCGTAAATGTGCGTTCGGTCAACGTCGATTGAATTCTCTGAAGCAGTACAGGATATGAGGATCAGGATTGCGCTCGAAAGGACAAGGATGACTCGTTTCAACATAGCGATCTACTCCCTTAAACAGAGGCGGTCCTACGCCATGCCGCCGAAGTTGTGTCCTTGCCACAGGAGGCACATCCGGCAGCCGCGTAGGACCGCCAGGACACATGGGTGCAAACAAAGGCGCACCCGCCTCCTGTGGCGCACAATTCTAGCATTCTTGAATTTCGTGCTACAATTCACTAGGCGGCGGGCCGGTCCTGAGTGCCCACTCATCGTTGCTTAGAATCCTAAGCTGCGAAAACCGGCCTGCTGCCAGTGATTTGAGGAATTCGATGCTGCGAAAGGCAAATAGAGGTCCAAAGGAGACTTAAATGCCTGATGAGGAAGTCGAAGGTTCAACGTACTGTTTTCAGATTCGACCAATGTTGACAGCTAGCTGGCCGCCAGTGATTCGTGTTTACGGTACTCGGCTGTCAGGATCGAAGGGAGTCTTTAGTGTATATAATGGCAAGAAGCAAGTAGCAAGTCTTACTAATGTTGGTGCATGGTGGATTGAGTGAACTTGGAACAAAAAAAGGCCCTGGGCACAGAGACCCAGGGCCTTTCTTGTATTTTATGCGTCTGACCAACAATTCTCTGTCACGCGGTGCCATTCATTTCCTTCAGAATCGGTAATGACTTCGGCATCGCCAATTTCCTCGACCGTGATCTCGCCCAAATGAACAAAGCCGCCATCCACACAAATGTAGCCAGGTTCACTTGGCGCTTCGTCAAAAGGTTCAAAATCAGGCTCAATACTTGGTAACTGCTCTTCAAGAATGTCGCAGAGACGGCCAAGCGTCTCGTCGATTTCTTCAAGCCCGTCACTAATCGCCGCAAGCTGCTTCTTGCTCATACCAGACTCCCGAGTGCCCAACGGCCAAGATCGGCCACGATCAGCGTAGGCACAGGCAGGAATGGGTCGCAAGAGGTGAGACGTAGACAAACTGTGGACAGTAAGGGCAGCCGCTCCCACGCAGCCGGACGATGCCGATTAAGCCGCGTAGCGTGCTTTTGGGCCGTCTGGTACCGTCTGCGGCATGGCGATGGTGCGAGCGGCGGCGATCTCTCACGAGGCCTGCACTCCGCCGCTCGCACCGCGAGCAAAGCTCACTTGCCAACCTGTTATCCAGGCCGGCAGTCAGTATTACCACACACGCCGTATACACCTTCAACAGCTTTGTCATACCTCGTCTGAATGTGTGGGAACGGCTTAATAGCCTGCGTCCCGACGAGTGGCCGAATATTCAGCCGGTTTGACTCCCAGGTACACAAATGGTATACTGTGGGTGCAACAGGCGGATAGGTCCCGAAGGGGTTCGGCCCCCCGCCCGCCCGCTTAGGCGCGTTTTTTTGGCGGGTCGGCGACGAATGAGGAAGGAGTGAGCGGAGAGGAGTGAGGGGTGAGAGCGGAACGGGAAGGGAAAGGGGCCGGCGGGCGGGGAAGGAGGGGAGCACGAGAAGCTTGAGAAGAGGGAGGAGGCGGTGGAGGGCTGAGCGAGGAGTGAGCTGAGAGAAGTGAGCAGTGAGAGAAATCGGAAACGGGAAAGCGAGGACGGGAAAGGCGGTGGGCATTGGGGTGGGGGTTGTGAGGATTACACAAGTAGAGTACACTATTGGGGAGGGGAAGTCAATCGTCGGAAGGGGAGAGGTGAGAGGGCAGAGGAGTGAGAGGGGGAATGGGAAGGGGAGGTGCGCTCGGGAGGCGTGCGTGGACTGGGTGTGGTTCGACAGGCTCAGGGCGAGAGTGCGAGGAGTGAGGTGATAGAAGTGAGCAATGAGAGTCGGAGAAGGAAAGGGGAGCATTTGGTCGGGCTGGATTGCCCCGGGGTGGCTTCAGTTGGGCAGCGCGAGTTGGTTGCTGTTTTCCGGCCGAAGACGCCGGGATGACGGGGATGGGGGCGGACCGGGGCTGGGGATGGTGGGTGCTGGCAATGATGGCAATGGCAGCCGTGCAAGTAGGGCATGCGTTGCTGGCACTGCTAGAAACGCGCCGGCGGACGGATTGCCCGGAAGGTGCTGGTGAGTCTGGCGAATCGCACGTGAGCCGGCGTGACGGGGTTGTGGAGGGCGCTTCGGGCTTCGAGCGATGCCGGGGCGGCACGAGGTTTCTTCAGCGGGCGCGGTGGTCGCGCCGCTACGGGGGAATGCCTGAATGGCCGACTCGAACGCAAGAGGCGTGCCGCTGACGCGGGTGGAGTTGCGGGAGGTGCAGGACGGTATCCGCGACGAGGTGGTGCGGAACTTCGCGACCAAGGCGGACTCTGCGAATCTCAAGACATGGATCGTTGGCACTCTGCTGGTTGCAGTGGTGAATCTGGTTGGGACGGCTGGGGTGATCGTTGCGGTTGTTCTGACTCGGTAGCTCGCGTGGCCGAAGGGGATGCGCGATGGGCGGAGGGACACGAGATTCTGAAGCGCTTCGGGCGGGCGGTTCGTGACCAGAGGGTGCAGGAGACCAAGGAAGCTGTGGCTCCGGCGGTAGCCGAAGTGAGGGCTAATTGCGCGGCGGGGCGGAGTGTCAACCTGCGGCTGAGTGAGTCGGGTCATCGCGAACATGAATGTCCGGCAAACCAGCGATTGCTGAGTTATTGCCGCCTAGTCATATCCAGTAAACCTCAAGCTTCAGGATGGCGCCACAAGTGGCCAAGTATTGAATACTGATAGAGCCATGCTAATCTAGGCTTGAACTCTTGGGCGGAGAGTCAGACGAATTGAGAGTTTTCATAAGTTCCGTGATCAAGGGATTCAGGCACTTTCGCGAAGCTGCGGCAGAGGGCGTTCGAACATTCAATCACGAGCCGGTCATGGCCGAAGATTTTCAAGCCGCTCCATCAACCCCGCAAGGCGCATGCCTTCAAGGCGTGCGGGAATCTGATGCAATGATCCTCATTCTCGGCGAACGATATGGCGCGATCCAATCGTCAGGTCTATCCGCAACTCACGAAGAATACAACGAAGCCATTCAGCGAATACCAGTTTTCGCATTCATCCAAGAGTCAACTAAGTCTGACAGTAGGCAACAAGGATTCATCTCCGAGGTGCAAGACTGGAATAAAGGCGCACTCACAAAGTACTTCAGCACTGGGAGAGAGCTACAACGGCTTGTTTCTCAAGCAATTCATGAATTCGATGTACGAGCAGTCATGAACGATGCAGATCGAGCTTCAATTGCATCCCGAGCGTCCTACCTAGCAAGCGAAGACTCGAATCAAGCCAACTGGTACAGCACCGACGTGACCAGACTATCGGTAGCCGTGGTCGGACATCCCGAGCAGCAGATCATTAGACCCGCTACTTTGGAGAGCACAGAGCTTCAAGAACAAATCGAAATGGCAATAGTATACGGTGACCACCGTCTCTTTGATCGACATCTCGGAGTTCAAATTCAATCCTATATGGACTCGATTGAATTCACTCAAAGCAGCGCGTCAGTTCGGCTCACAGAGACAGGATCGATAGGGGTCCGGCTGAACGCCGCTTATGGTTCAGACGATGACGCTGTGGGATTTCCGGCTATGGTCGAAGAAGACATGGGCGAAAAGATCCGAAAGTGCTTACAATTTGCCAGCTCAATTCTAGATAGCATCGACAGCAGTTTCCGAATGCAGCACATAGCCATTGCAGTTACCATCGTTGGTTCTATTGCCCATATCCCGTGGACAACCAGAGACACTTACAATCCATACTCGTCATACGTTCCCATGCGGACCGGAAATGCTCTGGCTCCAGAGACCCTCGTATTGACTCGGTCTTCCTTTGGGCACGACGTCGCTGCGCACGCCGATGACCTAACAGTGAAGTTGCGCCGGGCTCTTGAGGCAAGAAGCA
>JAPOWQ010000005.1 GCA_026707585.1 Chloroflexota bacterium
CCGCCGCCCGCTTCTTCCAGTCCGTCTCCACCACCGGCCGCGTCGCCGGCATCTATGACTTCGAGAACCGGAAGATCTTCTTCAAAGACATCCACGCCTCTTTCAAGTTCTGCGCCCTCATCGTCGGCGGCCCGCAGCGCACGTTCCCCGAGACTCGCTGCTCGTTCTTCCTGCATGACACGGACACCATCAAGGATCCCAACCGCGCTTTCACCCTCACGCCCGACGACTTCGCCCGCGTCAACCCCAACACCGGCACCGCCCCCGTCTTCCGCACCCGCCGCGACGCCGATATCACTCGCCGCATCTACCAGGACCACCCCGTCCTCGTCGACCGCTCCGGAGACGAGGAGCACCGCGTCTGGCCCGTCCGCTACGTCCGCATGCTGGACATGACCAACGACTCCCACCTCTTCCGCACCGCCGCCCAACTCGAAGACGAAGGCTTCTACCCGGTCCAGGGCAACCGCTGGAAGCGCGGCAATGATCTCTGTGTGCCGCTCTACGAGGGCAAGATGGTCCAGGCCTTCGACCACCGCGCCGCCAGCGTGGTCGTCAATCCCGAAAACCTGAACCGACCCGCCCGTCCACGCCAGACCACGCTTGAAGAGCACTCAGATTCCAATTGGTCGCCGGACCCGCAATTCTGGGTGAGCGAAGATTCCTATGAGTGGCCGTGGCCGCTTGAATGGGTGCTCGGATTCAAGGAAATTACCGCGCCTACCAACAGACGGACGGTAATCGCCTCTCTGTTCCCAAAATCCGCGTTCGGGAATAAGACGCCGATCTTTCTGCCCGCCAACGGGGATACGGAGGACTCAGCAGACGCCTACAAGGATTGTGCCCTCCTGCTAGCCGCCAATCTCAATAGCTACGCTCTGGACTTCGTGGCTCGTCAGAAAGTGCATGGACAAACGCTGAACCTCTACCTCCTTGAGCAGTTCCCCCTAATCGCGCCCGACGCCTACCACCGCCGCTTCGGCGACCTCACCGCCGCCGATCTAGTCCGAGATTATGTCCTCCGCCTCACCTACACCTCCCACGACATGGTTCCCTTCGCCCGCGACCTCGGCCACCACGGCCCACCCTTCCCCTGGGACCCCGCACAACGCCGCCACCTCAGCGCCCGCCTCGATGCCCTCTACTTCCACCTCTACGGCCTCACCCGCGACGACGTCCGCTACATCCTCGATACCTTTCCCATCGTCAGGCGCCAAGACGAAGCTGAGTACGGCCACTATCGCACCAAGGCACTAATCCTCGCCTACATGAACGCCCTCACCGCCGGGGACACCGTAGCCCGAGTGGCGATCTAGATCCGATGCACGTATTCGAATGTTGCCTCTGCCTCGAGACTATCGACTCAACTGTCCTGTTCCGTTTGTGGACGGCGACGTGTTTTCGCCGCGACGAGGGGCGCTGGCCGAGCATTGAGTCCGGTACGCACCTGGCGTTGATCGACATCGGTAAACGACCGTGGTGAACAGGGAGAGACGATCCGCGTACCTCCTAATCTCGGTCGTACTGATCACAATTGGGATCGTCGTGGCGATCCCTCCTAGTGTGTGGGCCATCAAGCAACTTGGGTGGTTTCAGTCGAATGACGTCGTTATGCCCACGCCAGAGCCTACGCCGCCCGCGCGAATTGTCACCTATACCTTGCGGCCGGGCGACACGCTGTCGGGAGTCGCTCGCCGGTTCAACGTGACGGTGGAACGATCTGATGGACTCAAACAGCATTGTTGATCCCGACGCCCTCTTTGTCGGCCAGATACTGCAGATTCCAAATCGGCGGCGATAGTCGGCCTCGATTTCAGGCTGGTCCCCCCAAAGCTCTTGGTCTTGCCGGCAGAGGATCTGTCGAAGGAGGGAGACCAACTGCCGTTCGAGCATGTGGTCGGGGAAAGGGCTGCCACGAGCGAGATATCGCACTGCAAAAGTGTCAGAGGACGGAATCAAATACATGGCTAGATATTTCTCAGTAACAGGGGCCGTGTGGGCCTTACCGGTTCGTCAGGCTGATGTCGCTCAGTTTCAGGAGTCGTTCGTCAATCGTCACCACGTAGTTTTAACCCGAGGCGTCGGTGCCGAATGAACTGATCGGATTCCGAACATTAGCGATTTCCATACGTCGCTGCCCGCCGCGTTCGTCCGAGATGAGAGCCCACACTCGCATGTTGCAGGCGTCGCCGAAGACATATGTGCCCGCGAGGTGGGGGATCGCTGGCCACCGATACACCACCCCGCCAATGACGTCGCATGCCCCGTCCGCATTCGGGTAGGTACACACGGGCCGGATGAGGCTCGTCTTCGCGTCGCAGTCGTACGCCACGATGTCCGGCCCATAGTGGGTGGTCATGGACTCGTCAAGCGCACGGGAGGTGTCGCCTTCGAACGCCGGCCGGCCGAGATTCGCCCCGGTCGTGACGATCGACACCTCATCCTTGCGGTCGTGCCCGACGTTGCCAACCGACAGCCGACCGGTGACCCGATCTAGGGCCATGTGCCACGGATTACGGAGCCCCTACGCCCAGATCTCAGGTCTCGCACCGGGGCGCCCGAAATACGGGTTGTGGTCGGGGACGGCATAGGGACGCTACGTCGACGCCCGCGAACGTCTATGCGGAGGATCTTGCCGTGCAGGCTCGTCAGGTTCTGCGGTCAGGTGAAACAATGGTCGTCGCCAATGCTGAGATACAGCAAGCCGTCCGGGCCAAAGCGAACGGCCCTGCCATAGTGACTGCTGCTCTCACACCCATAGGTCGGATGCGGTCGCATCGGTATTTCAAGGAGCACAAACTTGACATCGGGGACCGCCTGCTCGCCGACGACAGGAACCCGCATCAGTCGAGTCATTTCACATCCGTCGTCGTGCTCAAGACGCATCGTGAAGTGCAGGTAGAGAAAGGGATGGGCGTGAACATTGGGATCGACGGCGGCGCTGAGGAGGCCACTCGAGAAGCCGCTTGCGTCAACGGGGTGCTGGAGGTCAAGAACGACGTGCGCGCCTGCGCCCTAGACGTAAACCGGAATCACGCCGTGGCGGTCGGCCACGGCCAAGCCACCGATCGGCCACGGAAAGGCCTCCGTTGGCTGCGAGACTACGAGGCCGGGCGAGGCAAAGACGACCTCCAGGCGTTTGACGAGCGAGACTGGACCGTCCGGTTGAACAAACGCCGTCGCAGCGGACGCAGGATTCGCCCGATCTGGAAACACTCAAGGCCACACACCCGTCGGCACGTACCGTGGTGTCCGGTCGGGCGGCGGGGCTGATGCCGGGGTAACCGCGCAGGCCGCCAGCAGCATGTGGACGACCAGGGTCAGGACGATTGTCGGGGCACTAGGACCAGACTTCGCCGATGTCATGCCATCATCTCTCATTCATCCTCCGCGCTTGGTACCAACAACAGGCCCACCGCCAAGGATCGTGGGCATGCACCGTTCGACCCAGCCACCGGAACTCTTCAACGCCAAGCTGCCGCCGCTGCCCCACGGGCCCGACGACCAGCGCCGACGGGTGGGCTTGGTCGGGCGGGTGTCGTTCCAGGGCCGTCGCATTCAGGTTCCCAAGGGCCTGCAGGGCAAACTGGTCGCGGTGCGCCCGACCGTCACGGTCGGCTGCTGGACCGTGCACTTCATGACCGACCAGCTGGCCACCATCGATCTCCGGAAGCCCGCCTAAATGTGTAAACCATGTCTCCGAACGTCTGTAAGCCATGTGTCCGGTCTGGACACTATCTGGGGGGCGCCTCGCTATCCCGAATCTTCAGCTTCCGCGCCGAGGTCTAGCAACTGAGCCGTGGGAGCTGCGGTGCATCGCTGCCGCGACGGGCAGGCCACTGCTGTGTCGTCAGTGTTCGACACAGGGAAGCGAATCGACCTGCCGATGGGCCGATAGCTCAACAGCCAAGAGCAGCGGACTTAGGATCCGTGGGCCGTGGATTCAAGAACCACCCGGTCCCACCGGCAGGTCGATTCGCAGCGGTTAGCGGGGCTTCGGGCGAGGCGGAACTGGCCGCAAGAGCGCCTTCACCAACTGTTCCTGCGTCGCCGTGTTCGGCCGCACCACCACGGGTAGACGGGAGGGTCGCTTCGGTGCTGGACCCTTGGCCATCGGCTTCTCCCTGCGGTGCACGTAACTCCGGTTTAGGCGCCCCGCGGGTGACCCTGGCACATGCGACACACAGGGTCGGTGACTACCAACATGAATCTCATCCGCAGCCAGCTACTCCACATGCTTCTGGATGATCGCCCCGAGACCCTGGGCACTCAGCGACGTCTCCAGCTCCTCGGCCTCGGCCGACAAGTCACGGCAGGCCGACCGCGCTGACTCAGTCTCCCAAAGCTCAGCAATGAGCTCGTCGAAATCTACCTGCTCCCAAAAGAAGCCCCTGCTGATCTCGTCCAATTCGTGATCCCGGCTGCGCTGCAAGGACTCAAGTTTTCCGGACATGCGGTGACGCAAGATTGCGTAACGGCGATCAGCTGCCGCGCGCTGCGTCAGGTTCTCGCTGTATCGACGGACCGGCACCTCCGTATCCTGCACGGCCCTATCGTCTGGGTGGGGGTGGTGGCGGCGGGGATGGAGGTCGAGGTGTCGGGCCGCCACCCTTGCGTACCACCGACCGCTTACGCAGCGGCATATTGCGCGTCGTATCCCCGGCCCACGGTTTGCACCGCCTCAATGTGGCAGCGTTCATTCAGCTGATCGTCGATCGCAACCCCCACCTCCGGAGAGTTTGCCATGCGCTCGGTGAGGATCGACAGGGTCGTCTCATCATCGACGGGGCTGTCCCACGCCCGCTGCCAATCGCGTCCCAGCATCGCAAAGTAAGCGTACGCACTCTCAGCCTTGGCCACCGTTCGGGCGTCATTGAGTCGGATCAGCATCAGCACGCCGGCCCCGGCGCCAAACGAAAACACGAGGCCCAGCCAGTAGACCCACCCCTGGGACGAGAGATGGCCCGCGGTGTTGAGAGCCCCGGCCGCAATCGTGGCGACGCCGACGCCACTGACCATCAGGGAATGGCGCCGACGGTACCTGTCGCTGGTCAGCCGGTAGTATTGAGCGCTGCGCTCAGCGTCGATATGGTTGAGCCAGATCTGTTCGGTGAATCGCTGGTTTCTGCTCATCGAGCGTCGCCGCATGCTGTCGTGCCTAGCCCTGGACGCGGCATCGCGTAGGCCCTCCTACCAACCTCACAAAAAAGGATACAAAGACTGCCACACCGGCGTCAACGTGTCAAGCGATCCTAGGCCCGGGGGTGAACTGATCCTGCTGGCGGTCGAGTTCTGAGCGCCAGCAGCAAGCCAAGTAGTCAGATAAGCACATGCCGTTATCAAGGTCAGTGGCTCCGAACGTGAAGGGAGGAACGCCACCGTCAACGGCCGCAGCTTCAGGTAGTCTGGCCCACCATTCTGCCTGCCCGGAGGAGCCATGACCATTGATGCCACGCGTCCTCGTGTCTTCGGAATCCTGCTGGAAGAGCCGTACCCTGAGGTCATTGACGCCATCACCTCGCGATACAAGGCCTACAAAGCGTCGCCGACGTTTTACCTGGTCGCAAGCGCGGATCTTGCGCAAACCATCGCGACGACCATTGGCATTCGTCCACCCGAAGGGGCCGATCTGCACGCGGCCAAGACAGGCGTCGTCTTTCGACTCAACGGCGTGTATTCGGGGTACTTCGACCGCTCAATCTGGGAGTGGCTGGGGAACTACGAATGACCGTCCCCAACCAAGAGCTGAGCCCTGATCGCCCCTCACGCGACCCAACATTCGAGCGCTTTCTCGGACGCGCCGAGTCGCTTGCAGACCGTGAGTTCGTGCAACAACAGATCGCGCCCGTCAGCACGAACGTGCAGGAACTCGACAAGCGAGTCATTCGACTAGAGACCGTGGTCGGCTTCGCCAAGTGGATCGGCGCCACGCTGTTCGCAGCCCTGGCGGGAGGCGCGTTCTTTGCCTTCTTTCGGTGGCAGTGGCCGCAGTAGCGACTCAGCGCCGCGGATACGCCGGCCCGCCAGCCATGAGGATCGCGTACGTCAGCCGCCGCCCAACCATCCGCGCGGCGACTTCGGCCACCAATTCCGCCGCGTCCATCTCACGCAGGCTATGCCGCGTAGCCATTCTATCGACGTACCGTTGCAAGTGCTTCGGACTGAAATGGCGGTACGTGCCGCGATACGCCCGCTTCAGCATCGCCCAAAACGACTCAGTCCCGTTCCTGTGGGCCTGGCCGGCGACGTACTCCCCGACGCTTTTGCGGACTGTCTCGTGGTTCGGCAGGTGGTCGTAGATAGGGCTTTCGTCGGTGTACACCATTGCGTCCAGCTTCGTGTGCTCGTAGATGAACGCGGCTAGGACGCTGCGGTTGACGTGGCTGACTGCGCGAGCCCGGACCTCGCGGATGCGGTAGACAATGAGCCAAGCCGACTTCTGCGTGATCGCCAGGTCGCGGTGCAGCTTCAAGCTGGTCGTGCACAGGTAGATGGCGAACGCCCACTTACGGAGGCTGATCTTTGAGCGTTCCATCACAGATCCGGTGCGGAAGGAGAAGTTCTTGCGGCAGGAGCGACAGCGCCAGGGCATGGGCTTGCTGCTGGCGACGGGAGCGACCTCCAGGCTGTCACAGCGGGCGCACCGGACGCCGTCGGGCCAGCGCCATCAGGCTGATCCCGCAGCGATGGACGCGCCCGGGTCCAGTCATCCGTCGGCACTCTCGGTTTCCAGCCCTCTCTCCGTCGTCCAATCCATCGGCGATGATGTCAAGTTAGATATATAGTTCCCATTCCGGTGATATCCCCACGAGCGCGGGGGTAGACGTTCCCTACAGATCCAGCACGAACCTCAGCGTGAAGGTTCTTGATTTTATCCAGCATGGTAGGTCAAGCGAGACTCGAACTACGCACCCATGCGCTTAGAAGAACCGCGGTGACACGCACCCCGCGCGAGCCATCCCGAACCTGTTACGGCGCTGAGGCCGGTTTACAGGCCGTTGCCCCCTTCCAGGAACAATGGCAGGAAAATTCTACCCTAATTCGAGGGAAATTCCTCCTGCGCCAACGCTAAGAACTCGCGGGTCGCGGCTTCCACCGCCGGGCGCCGGTAGGCCGCCCAGAGGTGCTGGCGGCTGCGCAGGCCCAGCCGGGACGCCATCGCGCCTGTGGTCTGCCCCTCGCAGAACAACTGCAAGGCGAGGGCCTGCCGCGGGGGTCAAGATCGCCGAGGCCTGCTCGATCGCCTGCCGGAGGAGTCCCCGCGTCGCATGCACGTCCGCGAAGGCGATGCGGCGAAAGCTCCGGTGCGCGAGCCGTTGGACACTCGGCAGGACGACCAATTGGGAGCAAGCAGGCGATAACCTTCCGCGCGATGGCGAAGGGCGTAATCAACCCAGCGCTCGTAGGCGGCGAACGACCACCAGGCGTGGCGTGCGATGCCTCGGTCGGTGCCCTCAAATGGGCGCCGCAGCGGCCTGAGGCATCTACACCTTCTGACTACACGAGCACCATGGTCTGAGGGTGCCCTCACGAGGAGTCGGTGGGAAGGCAGAAGTCCGTACCTCTGCCGCTATGGCTGTAAGAACTCAAGGTGCTACGAGCAGCCTAGCCAACAGCACGCATCCACGCGATTCGAGGTGCGGCGGTTGGCGGTCGTCTCCACGCGTGCGCTACCGAGGCCTACATTGTGGTGCATTAGCGCAATTCAGAACGACGTGTCGCCCTGCCCCGGTACCGGGCGTCACTCGGAATCCACAATCTGTCTTTTTCTCCGTTGCCGTTGTTCTCGCCGGGCCTTGGAAAATCCTCAGAAGCTGGACGTCTTCCAGGTCACTTCGCCCAAGAAATACACCTTCCGACAGAGCTGTCACGCATGTCTGTCCAGGATACGGTCGATCAGCCAGTTCACCGGCATCCTCGGCGTCGTCTGGCCTTAACCGCCAACCTGGCGCAGCACGCAGGCGCGCGACGACCTGACCACTGTGGACGATTGCATCGCCTGTGTCGTCGCCGTGCTCGATGGTGAGCAGCTCACTGACGACCTCGAGTTTGAGCTTCGAATCGGTGAGGCGGTGCGAGGTTGGAACACTGGTTACCGAACTTCGTAGTTGCCGCTGGACTTTCAGACGACTAATCGATGTCCCCTTTGGAACGGGTTCTGCGAGCCGAAAGAGGCCGGTAGCCACGCATGCACAGAGCACCGTATCGCCTCCGGGATTGCCCTCGCGGTGCGTGGGCAGAAGCACGTTGAACGTGCGGAACGCCCGTCCCGGACAAGTGGCTCGCAAATCTGCGGCTGGGAAGGACTGAACCAGCGGACCCTCGGCCACGGCCTGACGAAGGCCTGTGATGAGAGGGGCTTTGTTCAGCGTGAGATACTCAGGGCATGGAACCGGCTGTGCGCTCGGTCTCTGGCCCAGCGATCTGGGGCGTCGCTGAGATCCTACAGGTCGTGGGAGTGGTTGGCTTGGTCGCGGTTCTTGTGGGCTACGGCATTGTGGCGATGCGGTCCGGTGAGGGCGACCCACGTGAGGATCCGAGCCTTCGTGAGCTTACGGCCGCACGTCGCCGGCGGCGTAAGCCGTGGACGCTGGATGACCCCGACGAACAGCGCGAACGGGATAAGCACTGGGGACCCGTGGGTGGTCCGCCTGGTGGGGATGGCAGCGGCTGACGACTAGCACCCGGTAGTCGGTGGACGGCGTGGATGGTGCCAGAATCTCCAGATCGGGTTACAGACGGTTAGAGGAATCCTCGGACTCCGGCGAGGCCACCCACACGAATCCTTGCGGCACCGCGGAGGCAGCGGCAGCTCGTGGGAGAATCCGCCGCCGCCCCGAAGCAAGACTTCGCACGCGCGATGCCGTCCGACCTCACAACCAAGGAACTCCACCATGTGATCCGCACGTTCATGACGAGCCTCGGTGCACACGACACGCTGTCTGCTAGGTCCGAATGGGAGATTGTGGAGATCGACGAAGTGAAGCGGCTGCTCGCGACGGATTCTTGGCCAAGTGGCAGTATTCCAACCGAAGAACTGCGGTGGTGCTCCCTACCGCTGGCACACTCTGACTTTCCACGCTTCGCGCGATCAGCGGTCTTCTGGCGGACCACGACGGACAGCCTCGAGTTGTGGATAAGCGACCGCGTACGGTTGCCACAGATGGACGACATCGTGCTTTCGCCACGTCAGATACTCGAAGGCATTGCCGGCGCCTATCGGATCTCCCTTGACCAGACGATGCTCGATGCACACAGGAGACGGCAGCGTCGACGTCGGTGGCGCATCGTGGCTGGGTTCGGCTTCACGTATGCGGGCGGACCACTGGCATTGATCGGGTGGCACTTTGTGTCGCCACCTGGATCATTCGAACTTGGTCTTGCGAGAATTGTGTCAATGGCCTCTGGAATGATTATTGCGCAACTTGTCTTGGTGCCTCTACGTCGTCGATTTGGGGCGAGTTTCGTCGTTGCGACTACGCCCTTGCTGATCATCTATTACTTTTATGCTCTGGTCCTTGTATTCAACCGCACTGGCTGGTCAAGCGTTCCAGATGAGTATCTCTTTGGTATCTCGCTCTTCATGAGCTTGGGTTACGGTGCGATGGTTGCATCTGCTAAGTATCGCAACCCAATGATCACAGAAATTGGGCGTGGATTTATTGCGACCTTCAGCCTTATGACTGGGCTGGCATTGGGAACCGTCCAGGCAATAGTGAGTATTGTGTCGCAGATATCGATTGACTCGGCATCTGACTTGTTAGGTTTTCTGGCGATTCCAGCGCTACTTTATGCCTTCTATGAATTGACGCGACGCGAGGTCGCGCGGGACGAATGATCCGACGCTATGGACGGCGCGTCTCGCCACAATAGTCAAGAATCAACCTTGCAGCAAGTACACGATCTCGTACATCCATCGGCGGCAGACCGCCAAGGGCCGGTCTCAGGCGGAGGCTATTGAGGTTGCACGCTGGCTTGCTTGCCGACAGTTGCACCCGACCCGGCCTACCCCTGCGCGATACTCTGCAGGTCACCAAGGACACCAACGATTCCGATTGGCATCGAGTGGCAGTCCACGTCCTAGGTTGCTCTACAGCATTCTGCACCCGCCGATTGGCGTGTCTAGGGTTACCGTGCACGCAAGACGGCACCGCTGGGCAGCCCGCTGATCGCTCCGTACGCTGACCGTCTCGCTACGCACGGAGGCCACCGATGGCGAAGTCTGACGATGAGGCGACACACGGTGATCCGGCAGACCGCGGCAAAGACCCGGCACAGGGCATGCAGTAGTTGAGGAGGGTACAAGTGCCGAGAGTCAGCCCCTGGCACTCGATAAGGGCAACTCGACGGCTTGTCTATCATGAGTGCACCGAATGTAGGTGGGGACGAGAACTACACCTGCGACCCTGGAATCGAAGGGAAGGTACTGGCGGACGCAGACGCTGTAGCAACTGTCAGCGATTAATTGACCTGGATCGCTGCTAGACGTCCGCCAACTTCCTGATGTCGAGGATCCCCTGCCACCACCGCTGGCATTGGCCGTCCACGATGCTAGCGATCACCTTGAGTCTGGGCGTCAGCGTGGGTGCTTTTTCCTTCCCGACCCTGCCTTAGCCTAGGCTGGGCTTGGCCCAGTCAACCCCAAAGCGGCTAATGCACAGATTGATGATGGTGCTGCCGACGGGCGAGAGGCCAGACATAACCCGCATCACGGTGCCCTCGTGATCCTTCCATGCGTGGATCTACACGGCAAACAAGCGGCGAAGTCAGCAAGCACCGTACTACAAATCCGAGACTGACTGGAGAGCGAGACCTCTCGGATTTTGTCCTATTAGTGCGCCTCGCGAAACTTGACTTAGTCGTCCCGGTACTTAGAAGGCCGTGGGTCTCTTAGTCCTAGCTCCGAAACACCGAACTAGGATCAACACGAACTCCATCGCGCCAAACCTCGAAGTGCAGGTGCGGACCTGTCGATGCGCCCGAACTCCCAAGACCACCGATTGGATCGCCGCGACGAACGCTACCCTTCAGACGCAGCCTAGAGTTGCTGCCGTCAGGTGGCTGCAGGTGCGCGTAGAGCGTCTGCCAGCCGTCGCCATGCGCGAGGACTACGTAGTGGCCGTAGCCGGCGGGATCCCAGCCAATGGCAGCAACGACGCCATCTCTGGCGGCCAGCACCGGGGTGCCCGGCGATCCGGCGATATCGATGCCCCAGTGCGGACACATAACGAACGTGCACCCACCGTAGCGCGTGGTCAGGCGTCCGCGAATCGGCCATCGCCATTCGCCCGTAGACTCGGTTCCAACCTCCGATCCCTCAGATCCGCCATGCAGTCGCCATCCCTTGGCATGTTCGTCCGCCTGCAGATGTCCGGCCGCGAAGGACCCGGCGACGGCCGTCTGCAGCAGCATCCCCATGGCCAGCGCCACCGCTGCGGGCAGGGCGCCGATCACAACAACACCGACGAATAGCCACCTGACGGACGGCTCGACCTCGCGCATCTGCTCGATTAGGCGTGACACGAGGACACGCGCCAGAATTCGAGCAGCTGCGGTCAATGTGTGCCGAAGCACAGCGCCGAGTGCAGGTGCAGAGATGTCGGACGTCTACTGCGTCGGGATCAGCGACCCGGTCCGCGCAGCGCACCTGCCGATCTCGGAACGGATCGAGCGTCGCGCACCAGATTGCGCACCGTGAGGTAGTGATGGACGCTGCGTCCCCACACGGACTGCGGCGTAATGGCCGGCAATTCGGCCAGTCCCGCCATGAGCCACCGGGGAAACTGCAGAACCACGCCCAAGCTGACGATGAGCGTCGCGATCGACAGAAGGCTCGGAGGCTGCGCGGCAACGATTCCAAATACCACCACGAGACCAAACACGATGGCCGCCTTCTCGAAAACCACCTGGGCCACGCGCTTCATCCACGCGTCCATCAAGCCGCGGGCGAATGGCAGCAGGCTCAGCACCATGACGATCGGTGCTGCGACCACCAGCACCCAGATCCAGATCAGTCGCAGGGCAAACTTCAGGGCCAGCAGGGCCACCTCAAGCAGGAGCACGAGGTACAACAGGGTCCGGAACAGATCACTCCAAAGTCCCTCCAAGACTCCCGCCGTCGCCGTTTCACCCCAGCCCCACCGCCTAAAGAGCTCGAGCGGACTGTCGCGATTGATGGCGTCCCCGCCAAGCGCCACGAATGTCTGGACGAGCAGATTGTTGAGTTGCAGCAGGGCCTCCACCATGGCGTAACTGCCCAGGGCGAAGCCAACGGCGATCACGGTCTGACCAGCGAAGGCGCGCAGATCGACCGGCGCGCCCACAAAGACCTTATACAGCGCAAATCCAACAAAGACGGCCACCACCAACGAGACCAGCGGCGTGCTGGCGTTCAAGGCGAGATCGCGCGTTCGTTCCCACATATCGCGCAACGCCTGGTTGGCCTTCGATGGGATGAAGAAGTCTCGAAGCGCGGTCCCGCCGGGCACCGCGGCAAACGCCTGATCAAGCTCCCCGCCCGGAGCCGGCTCGATGCTGTCTGGCACGGTGAGCATCCACTCCCACGCCCAGCCCATAGGGGCCTGCAACATATGCGTCAGTGAGCTGGTGGCCCCGAGGCTCGCGGTCGCGGCCGCCGACTCCGGGTGACGCCACACGGGCGGAAACAGTGCGTTCAACGTTTCTCGAAGCATCTCACCCAGACGGTCGCCGAGCGGATCAGCCAGGGCGTCGGCGATGCGGCCGGCCGCGTCCCCCGATGTGACCACGTCCGGCTCGTCGGTGTCGGTTACCGTGGACGTGTCGGCCGGCGCCGGAATACCCACCCCACCGAATACAAAGGCCGCCAGACCCAGGGCCAGGGCAGCCAGCCAGCCGCGCAATGTCACGACTAGTCGAGCGTCGGCGCCGCTGGTTCCACGCGTCGACGGGTCCGCCTGGCGTCGAGCCGGACGGCCGGCGTCTCCAGGGCCACCCGCTCGCCGGCCCCGATGATTGCCAGTCCCTGGCCACGCCGCGCCTGCTCGAGCGTAGCTAAGTCCTGATGCGTCAGCGCGAAGGCGTCGCGCAGGGCTCGTTCGTGGGCCGGATGCTGGCGAAACAGCAGCGTGGCCGCGCAGTTTGCCAGGATCGCGCGAGTCTTGGTGTTCTCCACGAGCTCTGAGACGTCCTGCGACACCAGAAGGAGCATCGTCTGCAGCGCTCGCGCCGTCTTGGCCAGTTCGAGGAGAAAGTCGGCACCCTGTTCAGATCGCAGCAGCGTCCAAGCCTCGTCGACAACGATGACGCGCCGCCGCGACTCCCGGCCCATCCAGTTTCGAAGGTGCAGCAGAATGACGTAGTAGACGAGCGGCAGAATATCGGCCTGATCGGCACGCGGATCGCGGAGCGCAAACACGGTGCAGTCGTTGTCGAGTTCGACGTTGGTCGGGCGATCGAAGAACGTTGCCAGTTGCCCGCTGGTGAAGCGACGCAGCCGCTCCCCCAGGTCGAGCGCGGCCTGCCGATACATCGCGTCGTCGCCGTAGCGATCCGCGATGCTGCGCGCAAAGTCGGACGTTGTTGGTGACGGTCGGCGGTATGTCGCCGGGTCGGACGCGTCGATGGATCGGCGTCGGTAGGTCGGTTCAATGGAGTTATCAATGATCGTGCCCTGCTGGTCGCTGAGTCCGCTCAGCGCCAGTCGCCAGAAGCCGCGAAGCCCACTTGCCACACGTGCGAAGCCGCGGGCGTCGCTCACGCCGCCGAGGTCCCAGACGTTGATGGCGTGGGCGGTCGCCATGGCCGGCCGTAGCACCCGGCCGCCGCACACCCGGGCCAGTGCGCCGTATTCGTCCTTGGGATCAAGAATGGTCAGGCTGGCGCCAGACAGCCAGAGGCCGAGGGCGATCTGCTTGGCGCAGTGGCTCTTGCCACCGCCGCTCTGACCCAAGACGGCCAGGTGGGGGTTCTCATGCTGCGGCCCAAATGGATCAATGATGACCGGCGCATGGCCTCGTCCTGATCCAACGGTCGTGCCCAGGAAGATGCCCCCGCGCTCGGTCAGGCCGGGCGCGTGGAAGGGCACGGCCGCTGCCAACGGGCCGGTCGTGAGACCACGCCAACGACCGAGCCGATCGTCGCCCAGCGGCAGCAGACTGCGGAGACCGTCCTGCTGGTATCCGACGACGCGCGAGGCCCCCATGCCGTGGGCCGCCAATTCCGCCTCGACGTCCAAGGTGGCCTGCTCGAGGGTCGCCGCCGAGTCGGCTCCCACGCCGATCACCACCGAGGTCCGCATGTACCGTTCGCGCGCCCGAAACGCTTCGTGCACGTCGTCCAAATCCTCTAAGCGCTGACGTGAGGTCCGCACGACCTCAGGATTGACGTCCTCGCCACGCGCCATTTCGCCGAGCAACTCACGCTCCGTCGTGGAAAGCCGCCGGCGCACCTCCCGGTCGTCCACCGGGCGGATGAACAGCGACAGATCCAAGTCGTGTTTCAGCGTCGTGAACCAGCGGAGCCAGCCAGCCCCTACCTCGCGGGGAAAGCGTCGAAGGGCGAGCGCGCGCAGCCGGCGCGTGTCCGGGCCGGGGCCCTGAATGACCAGTTGGTCCGGCTTGACGGCCATCCACTCTGGAAATGGGTCGGCGAGGTCGAACCCCACCCGCGTGACCGGTGGCGCGTCGGTTCGAAACCGCGCCTCGGCGCTTGACGGCGCTGCATCCAGCACATGGCGCAGCCGTTGGCCCGCCCCCGGGGCCGGGCGAAACAGCCCCTCGACAAGGTCGACCAGGTCGAAGCCATCCAGACGCCGGCTCGCGAGGCCGGCTCGCGACAGACCGTCGCGAATCATCTGCAGTCGACTATCGCCCATGCCGGAATCCATCGGCTGGCCGTCACGCGCCGAACGCCGCAACCACCACGAGCCGCGGGGTTCCAGTGCGTCGTGCGCCACCAGCACAAAACAGCGCACGTGGCGGAGATGCCACTTGCCGTGCGCGGCCTCGAGGGCCTGGGCGTACGTGGATGGCCGCCCGGCCTCACCGTCGGCTCCGCCGCCCGGCGTGCCCAACAGGCGACGACGGCGATCCAGCTTCTGATCCCACGCGGCCGACCAGCGATCGGTGACATCGCCCAGATAGGCCGATGGATCGAACGCGCGGTTACGAAGCACGATCTGGATCGGACACGGGAGACCGGCCAGGAATTGGGCCAGGCCGGCCACCGCCGCCGAGATCTGATCCGCCACCATTACTTCGAGGTTCAGCGGTCGCACCGCAAGGACGGCGATCAGGGCCCCATCAGCACGCACGATGCCGTGCGGCCCTATTTCGCGGATGCCCAGCGAAATCTGTGCCGGCGCATCCGGGTCCGCGTCGTGACCCGCAGTATCAACGTCGCTGCGCGGCTCCGGCACCCCGGCTGGCTGGTCAACGCGAAACACGGAATCCCCATCCATGGCGGGTGATGATCGTTGGCTGCGGCTCCGTCAGGTCAACGCGATACAGGGGTTCCGGAAGCGAAGCCCGCCATGTCCGCGTGCGCGGCTGGCGCCGGCGACCGAGCAGTCGTGGGCCGGTCCAGTAGCGGGCCATGGCCAGCAGATACCCGTCGAGGGGCACCTCGTTGACCCGAACCCGCATGAGCGACCAGCCCAGGAGCACCGGCACGGCCAGCGCAAAGCCGGCCAGCGGTCCGATTCCAACCAGGGGGACCAGCACGCTCAGCAACCCAAGTTCGAGCGCCCCGAGAACTAACAGCCAGCACAATTCGCGACTCGTCAGGCGAAACCCACCGAGCGGCCAACGCGTCGGCACGCGCTCCAGGTCCTCAGGAATAACAAACCGAGGCGCTGGATCCGTCACGTCCGACCGCCCAACGTGTTGACCAGGAATTCCACGGCGCTCTGCAGCAGTCCGAAATTGAAAGCCATCACGAGCCCGTAGATCAGCAAGGCCTGCATGGCAAACCGGCGAGCATCAATCTGCGCATCCACGCTGTTTGAGGTCCATGCGGCAATGGCCTTCCACCCGATGGCCGCCGCAACGACCAGGCTGGCAATCGCGGCCAGAAAGCCCTTGAGCGATTCGACGGCAAAGGTGATCGGATCGGTCTGCGCAAGGACCGACGCCGGAACCGCGGTCGCGAGAGCCGCGAAGGCGAGCGCCAGCAGGGCCCGTCGACGCGCGGTCATACCAGCAACTCGTTGGCCCGTGCGGTCGCGGTGGGGCGTGGCGTCGCCGAATCTCGCCCGAGGCCGCGCAGCACGCGTCGGACCAGCGCGCCGAGCCCGCGACCGTCGCCGTCGTCGCGGGAAATCCGCGGCCGCGTGAGACCCAGCCGCTCGGCAAGATTGTCGAAGGCCGCGCGAAAGGGCTCGAGCTCGTCGATCATCCAACTGTGCGGTAGCTCGCCGCGACTCTGCGCCACCGCGATATACGGGTGCGCATCGGGGACAGTCCCAATCAGCGGCACGTCGAATCCAACGCCTTCGGCGATCATGGTGGCGATCTCGGCGATCCGTCGGCGATCACCCGACCGCACCCGGTTGAGCAGCAGGAAGAGTCGATCCTCGGGCATGAACTCCGGTCCGACGTCGCGTCGAACCATCGTGATATCGCGGATGGCGTTGACCACGTCCGCCTGCGCCGGCGTCACCACATACAGGACGCGATCCGCCCGCGCCAACGGCTGGAAGCGCCAGTGGCTGTACTCGGTCGGCAGCGTGACCACGACGGCTCCATAGGGAAAGTCGCGGGCTGTCACCAGTAATTCCCGAATGAGATTCGGCTCGTCGCGGTCGAAGCGCGCATTCCACTGCGCCGCCAGGTGGTCGTCGGCCAATCCCACCATCAGGTGGAAGTTGCGGAAGCGCTGGAGGCCGGCCGCGAAGCCGTCGCGACTGGGCTGGCGCAGAAAGGCCGCCACGCCCGGAGCCGGATCAGCCCCGCAGTAGGCGGCCAGGTCGTCTTTCGGATCGCCGCCGATCAGCAGCACGGGCACGTTGCGTTCGGCAATGGCCCAGGCCAAGTTCGACGCGATGGTGTCTTTGCCGATCCCGCCTTTCCGGGCGGTCACACACACGATGGATCGGCCGGCCGGTGGAACGGCCAACCGCTCCGCCAGGCGTTCCGCTGCAGCCGTCTCCTTCTGCCGAGCTCGGCCACGCGCTGCCCGGGCGGCCTCCCCAATGGCCAGCGCGCGCGTGAGGACCTGGCCGGCGTCGATGGGGCGCACCGCAACCTCGGCAACGGCAGACAAGCGCTCGAGCTCGTCTCCCAGGTCTTGGTCCCACACTTCGATGAGCACCATCGCCCGCCGGCCGAGGGCGTGGACGTGGGTCAGGAACGCCACCAGACCACTCCCGGCATCGTCCGGGAAGAGTTCGGCCCCAACGATCGCCACGTCCGACTGGCTGGCCGCCACGTGTCCGGCGGCATCCGAACCGTCGGTGGTGAGACCGGCCAGCTCCAGTCGGCGGTCGCCGAGGCTATGCATGGCCGTGCGCAACTCCTGGATCTCCGCCGACCGCAGCAGGCACATATGCACCCGAATCGGGAGGGCCGTTCCCTGGTCGCTCACGTTGGGTTGGGACTCCTCTGGTGACGCGAGGCGGCGGCGTCGGGGAGGCGCGACGCCGCCGCCGGCGTGGGGGTGCGCGCCGTCTGCGCGCTGGAGCCACGCTAGGCGCACGCGTCGCCACGGGGTATCCAGGATTCCGTAAACGTCGCCGGGCGGCATCGCCGCCGCGTCGGTGTGAGCACACGTGCACCGGCCGCCGGCTTGCCGGAGCAGGACGGGTTGAGCGGACGCCCGATGCCGTCACGCGTCGCGCGGCGGCGCGACGCATCGCCAGCGAACCCGGCGACGCTAGCGCAACAGGCCGCGTCGGGCCGCGATGAGACAGGCCTCCGTTCGATTGCGCGCCCGGAGCTTCCGGTAAGTCACGGTCAGGGCCTTGTCCACCGTGTTGACGGCCAGGTGCAACTCCGCGGCAATCTCGCGCGAGGTGAGCCCGCGCGCCCCCCGGGCAAGGATTTGCAGCTCCCGTGGCGTGAGGTCGTCCAGCGGTGTCTCAGCGGCGGCTGGCGCACAGGCGTCAAAAAACGCCTCACGCAGCGAGCGTCCGATGGTGAGGTGCCCGGCCGCAGCCGTGCCCACCACGGCTCCCACCTCCGGGGTCGGCGCGGCGGCCGCCAGCAGCCCGTCGGGCCGCGCGACGACCGATGGCCACAGCCGGTCGTGGCTCCCAACGGCCAGCACCACCCGCGTCGCGGGGAACTTCGCCCGAATGGCCGCCGTGCGTTGAAGCTCCCGTGCCGACGCCGATGCTGCAGTCGGCACCGCGACGACGACATCGATCCGCGAACGGGCGCACCGCGCGACGGCGGCATCGGCATTCGGCACACTCCCTACGATGTCAACGGCCGGGAGGCGTTCCAGCCGCTGCCGGATTCCGGCGGCCGTCCGCGGATCCGCAGCGAGCACCAGGACACGAAGGGGCCGCCGATGCGAGTTGGCGTCGGAGACGGCAGCGCGCGCCGTGCCCTCCGCCGTCGGAAACCCGGCAGTCGCCGGCTCTGTTGGAGCGCGGATTGACATGGCCAATTGGAACACTATGATGACGGCCGAATATCGTAGTGACGGGCGGGAGGCCCTGTCAATACAATTGTGATGGAAGATCACAATAGTGAGCACCTGGGCAGGCGACTCGCCGACATGGCCCTGCGTATGCAATACCTCCTCGTCACCAATCGCAAGCCCGACAACACCGCGTACAGCATTGACGAGATCGCCCGCGGAACCGGCGTCTCGCGCTCGTACCTGCGCAACATGCTCGCTGGGCGCCAGGACAATCCCAGCCGCAAGGTCATTGCCGCACTCGCCGGCTTTTTTGACGTCTCGCCCGTCTATTTCTTCGAGCCGACGAACGAGCCGCCGGCCGCGGACGCTCCGGCGTCTGAGATTGAGGTTGCCCTTCGATCGGCTGAGCAACTCGGTCCGGACGGCCGGCAAATCCTGCTGGACATGATCCGGCTCGCCCAGCGCATTTCGGAGCAGCGCGGCCCGCGGGAGTGAACGCGCTGCAGGAGGCCCGGACGCTGCTCCGCCAACTGGGACTCAGCGGTCGTCGCTTTACTCCCGAGATCTTCCTCGAGCGACTGGACTCGCGCCTGGGGATTGTCATCGACGCCGTTCCCGACAGCCGGCTGCCCGTCGGCGGGATCTCCGGTGCTTGCATCACGACCAACGCGTCGCACGTGGTGTTCTATCCGGCCGGCGGCTCCGAGCGCCTGCAGTTGGCGGTCATCTGTCACGAATGCGCGCACGTGCTCCTCCGGCACCGTGGCCGATCCGTCGACGACGTGCTGACGGGAGCCGATCCACCGTCGCCGGCTGACGAACTTGACGCCGAAGCCCTCGGAGCCGCGCTGGCGCATTTCGCGGAACGGCCGGAGCGGTGGCCGTCGCGCATCGAGGGCACGCCGCCGTCCCGCGCCACGTCCCGATCGTCTGCGCTCGGCATGCGGCTTCGCCGCTACTTTCGACCGGGCCAGCGGTCTGGCGCGTGACCGCGATGGCGTGTTGCCAGCCGGGGCGCCGACCGCGGTCGTGGATGCGGTCGCGGAAGCCGGTGTTGACGGCGACGCGCTCACGGCGTTCGCCACCGGCCTTCGTCGAGATCACGGCGGAACGTCGAGCTCCGCGAGGACTCCGCCTCGGTGATGGCGTAGCGACGTCGTTCGTCCGCACCGGCCGCTTGCGGTCAAGCTGTCGGATGACGACGGCTCACCGACCACCCCAGCACCCCACGACACGTTGCAGGGCGTCGACCTCGTCCCAGGCCGGAAACTCCACAGCCAGGACCGTCAGTGCGCAGGTTGATCGCGCGTCGGAGAGGTCGCCGAGGTCGCGGGCCTGCGTGAGACTCAGGAACCGATCCACCACTTTGAGCACCCGTGCGCCTCGATGGGTCGGCGCGGCCCCGTCGGCTTCCCGCAGGGCCACAAGAACATTCGCCGGCACCCAGACGGTGCGGGCCACCAGCGAGTGCACGCCGGGGTCCGCCGCCCACTCGACGCCACCGTACACTTCCGGGCGGCCACCGTCCTCCGGTTCGCGCAGGGTGCGAACAACCAAGTCGGTGTGCAGCAGGGTTGCCGCCAGCCGCACGTGGGCCACCTCATCGAAACCCGCGCCGAGGCGCCGAGTCACCTGCTCCGATAGAGCAAGGAGGGTCGTCCGCCAGCCCAGGTCGTATCCGGCCGCCACATCCTGCTTCGTTTGCAGCGCGAAGGTTGCCGCGAAGGCCCGGACCTCGGTCGCCTCACTGAGGGCGGCCCAGCGCAGCCAGGCGTCGGGCGGCGCCAGCGCCAGCCAGAACAGCAGGGCGAAGGCGAGTCGCAGCAGCGCGAGCCCTGGCTCCGCCCCCTCGGGTGTGAATCCCCGGAGTCCGGCCTGCACGCCCACGATGGCGACACATTCGCCGACCAGGTGCACAAGAGCCGCCCCCGACATCGCGTGCAGCAAGCGGAGTTGCAGCTGCTTCGGCAGTGACAGCCCGACGCGATAGCGCGAGCGTCCCAGGTCCAGCAGGGCGCCCCAGACCATCGCGAAATAGGCGAGATACAGCCCCAGGCCACACCATTCCCACCACGAGGTCTGCGAATGCGGCGTCGGGATTGCACCGTGCCCGGGGAGCCACCAGACTAGCGCCGCTGCTCCAATGGCCCCGATCC
This sequence comes from Chloroflexota bacterium, assembly GCA_026707585.1. Taxonomy (GTDB): domain Bacteria; phylum Chloroflexota; class UBA11872; order UBA11872; family UBA11872; genus UBA11872. The sequence goes on from JAPOWQ010000005.1 coordinate 20,721, forward strand.
CAAACGCTGGTCGCCAGCGTTCCCGGATACCGAAGGTCGTGACCAGGAAGCCCACCGCAAGGACGCAGCCCACCCGCAGCCAGGCAGTCGCCAGGTGTCGGACCTCGGCGGACACCCCTGCGTCCGCCAGCCAGAGCCATCCGGCGTCGATTCCGGCCCGCAGGGACCACGCGCTGAAGCCGGCCACCGCCAGCCACTGGGTCGGGTCACGCCACGCGGCCCGCCCGCGGCGCGCGAGGCTCACGAGCCCGAGCACACCGCAGATCAGCAGGGGCAGATGGATCAGCGCCGCCGACATCGCGTCCAGGCAACCTAGCCGGGCAGGCGCCGGGCTGCGCCGCGCCGACAAGCGCCGCCGCCGGTCGTGCCCGCCGCGCCGGCACCTTCGTCAGAAGCGCCCACACTGGACCATCGGTGCGAGTTCCCGCGCCCACATCGCCGACTCGTCGAGTCGCTGTCGGGACCTCGCGGCGACTGGCAGGCAGGGCCAGTGCGGAATCTGCGTCGCCGAGCCTCGTATTTGTAACCCTCGTGGCCGCCAGCGGGTGCCCGCCGCGGCCGGCCAGCACACACGAGGCACAGTCATCGGGTGTCCGAACAGTGGCGGAATCAAAGCCCCACGATGCCGCACGAGAGATCACAGTACGATAACGGACACGCACTTTCGGTAACAGAACGGTGGCGACCTCGTGACCATTCATGGCGTGAGGCCCAGGCCGACGCCACGCCAAACGCGTCGGCCGGTGCGGTGCCGACAGTGCGACGGGCGGCCGACCGTCGATCCCGCGGTCACCCCAAAACCAGGTCGGACGCGCGGTTGACTCCAGTCGACGACCTGCGGCGCCAGAACCAAGCCCTGCGCAAGCGCCCTTCGAACCTGAGCGAGGCCAGTCTTCGCATCACCGAGGACCTCGACCCCGAGACCGTGCTTCAGGAGGTCGTGGACGCGGCGCGCTCGCTCACCAGGGCCAGCCGGGCATGCCTCGTCGTCGTGGACGATGCCGGGCAGTTCCAGGCGTTCGTTACGTCCGGCGTCACGGCCACCGAGCACCAACTGATGCTCAAAGTGCCGGATGGCATTGAGATCTTCCATTACCTGGCCCGACTGCCCGAACCATTGCGGGTCGCGAACTTCGCATCGCATCTCACGACCGTCGGCCTTCCCGCCATTGGCCCACCGCTGAGGCCCGTGACCAGCTTCTTGGGCGCGCCCATTCGCCACCGAGGACGCCATGTCGGCAACGTCAACGTTTCGGACAAGCAGGACGGGCGGGCGTTCACTCAGGAGGACGAGGACACCCTCCGAATGTTCGCCGCCCACGCGGCCATGGCAATTGCCAACGCCCACCGATACCGGGAGGAACAGCGCGCCAGGGCCGACCTTGAGACGCTGGTCAACACCTCACCGGTAGGCGTGGTGGTCTTCGACGCGCAAGTGGGCCTGCCCGTGTCGGTCAACCGAGAGGCGCGGCGGATCGTCGACGGCCTCCGCAACCCGGACCAGTCAGCGGAGCAGCTGCTCGAGGTGGTGACCTATCGGCGCGCCGACGCTCGTGCGGTCTCAATTGAGGAGTTGCCCCTGGCCCAAGCGCTCAGTACCGGTGAGACGGTTCGGGCGGCGGAGATCGTCATGCAGGTCGCCGACGGGCGGAGTGTCACGACCCTGATCAACGCCACGCCCATCTTCTCTGAGGCGGGCGATCTCGAGTCCGTGATCGTCACCCTGCAAGACATGACGCCGCTGGAGGAGCAAGAGCGGCTGCGGGCTGAGTTTCTGGGCCTGGTGAGTCACGAACTGCGGGCTCCGTTGACCTCCATCAAGGGATCCGCCGCCGCCGTGCTCGGCGCCACGTCTGTCCTTGACGCCGCCGAAATGCAGCAGTTCTTCAGGATCATTGACGGGCAGGCCACCCACATGCTCGACCTGATCAGCGACCTGCTCGACATGGCGCGCATTGACGCCGGCACCTTTTCGGTAACCCCCGAACCCACGGATCTCACCAGCCTCGTCGACCAGGCGCGACGGACCGTCCTGAGCGGACTCGGCCGGTCCACCCGCAGATTGATCTCCCGCTGGACCTGCCCCGGGTCCAGGCCGATCGTTCGCGCATCGTGCAAGTGCTCAGCAATCTGCTGGCCAACGCGGCCCGGCACGCGCCCGAGTCATCGACGGTTCGTGTCACGGCCGAAGTCGTCGACGTCCACGTGGCGATCTCGGTGATCGACCGCGGCATCGGGATTCCAGCTGATCGCCTGCCGCACCTGTTTCGAAAGTTCAGTCGCCGCGAGGACGGCAAGTCCGGCGGCGGAATCGGCGAGACCGGATTGGGACTGGCCATCTGCCGCGGGATCGTCGAGGCCCACGGGGGCCGCATCTGGGCCGAGAGCGACGGGCCGGGACGCGGCGCGCGCTTCACCTTCACCATCCCGGCAGTTGCAGAGACGGTCCCCCGGCCGTCGTCTCACGATGTACGGGTCGGGCAGGCGCAACGCCGGCGTCCACGCATCCTGGCCGTTGATGACGATCCGCTGCTGCTCCGGTTCGTCCGAGACGAACTCGCGAAGACAGGCTACGAGGTCATTGCCACGGGGGAACCTGCCGAGGCGCTGGTGCACATGCGGCGGCAGCGCCCCCAGCTCGCGCTCGTCGACCTGGTGCTGCCAGGCTCCGATGGCATCGAACTCATGCAGGAGATCCTCGCCATCGCCGACATCCCGGTCATTTTTCTGTCGGCCTACGCCCGCGATGAGGTCGTGGCCACAGCCCTCCAGATGGGTGCGGACGACTACATTGTCAAGCCCTTCTCACCCACGGAGTTGTCCGCCCGCATTCACGCGGCCCTCCGCCGGCGGACGGCGACAGCCGGCGTCGAGCCCACCGAGCCACTGGTCCTGGGTGACCTCACCATCGCATTCGCCGAACGCCGCGTATCGGTGGCGGGTCGGCCGGTGCCATTGACGGCGACGGAGTACAACCTGCTGGCCGAACTCGCCATCCATGCCGGCCGGGTCGTCACCCACGAACAGTTGCTGGCTCGCGTGTGGGGGCCGAACGACGCCCGCGACATACGGGTGATTCGCACCCACCTGACCAGACTTCGCCGGAAACTCGGCGACGACGCGAGCAACCCGACCTATATCGTCGCCGAGCCTCGCGTCGGCTACCGCTTCGCGACAAGTGAGACGTCGTCCAGCCCCGGAGCCGAACTCGGCGGCGCGTCGCGATTGGGCGGATGATCGCCGCCAGCGCCGGACGCATCGACGGCACCGGGGACTGTCCACGGGTCTTCGGATCGGCGGTCCACGGGACCAGCACCTGACGCACCGGCGAGTGTTGCCGGTCCCGGGTCGTCCCGTTCGTGCGGCGACGCACCCTCGCTCGTCGGCCTTCGTCTGTCCGTCCATGGCGGTCAACGCACGGGCCGAATGACGGCACGGTGCGTGAATGAACCAGTCCGCCAATCGCTATGGGTCAGCCGGGGCATGCCCCCAGCGCCTCCCCCTACGCAGCCTGCCATCGTCAAGGCTCAGGTTGTCCAGCGTCCTTTCCACACGGTGAACGAGTCTGGCGCCGATCACCAGGGCTTCGATTGGCCAGCTCTGGTTGGGGTGAGGCAGCCGCAGCGAAAAGTCGCCGCTCGTCGTGTCACGCCAAGTCCGACCGACGGCTAGGACACACCCTCGGTGGGTCGGACTTGCTCGTTCCGATTGCGAGATTGCCGTTTGCACGCGGTCTCTACCAGTCGTCTCGCATTGTCGGCCCAGTGGCATCGCCTTCGGCGCACACCCCGAACCACAGTCCTCAACCGGACATCGCGAGGACCAGGGGACGAAGCCCCGCAATCACCTGCCCCGAAGACGTCGCTGGACTGCCGTGATCGTCGTGACGGCCGGCAGTCCCGCGCCTGCACGACATCCTGGATCCCATCGACAGGGCCGGGTAGCAGCGCGCGTGGCGGCGGTTCGAGAATCCCCTATCTCAGCACCTTGTGGCAGGAACATTCGACGGACTTCTCTTGCGCATCGCAAGGCGTTAGGGCTAAGAGATGCCCGGACGCTTGTCGGCCTTGTCGACTTCGGTCTGGTGATTGGGGTACTGGCAGGACTTGCCTTACAGCTACCTCGCGGCATCACCTGCCGAGGCATTGTGGGTATGCGAGAAGGCTTCATCGCAAGTTTCAGGGACGACGGACTCTCGGCTATGGACATCGCCGTGGGGCTCGACTTCAACCACCGCTCCGTTGGTCAACGCGGCATGGTCTTGTACATCTAGTCCAAGTCGGTCTTGCATCCGCTCGTTGGCGTGGGCGACATCTAGGGCGGGTGCTCCGGCCGACTGTCCAAAGATGGCGCCACGCGTTGACTTACAGCGAGGTGAGCGGCAGCAGTTGGATTTACAAAGGTTGGGATCTGTGGGTTACGTGGCCGGTGGCGTCGGCGGCGGCAAACATGGCGCTGCATTCATGCGCTTGGTTTAAGCCGCAGACGAACTTGCCCGACAGCGCGACGTGATTGTCGGAGACGGTTATCCCGGAGAACTCTTCGCCTGCCTGATTGACGCCTGGAGCGAAACCGACGGCGTCAACATCATCGACTACGACCGAAGGCTCAGCGAAGCGGTCTAACCGTCCACCTCGGGTGCGGCTGCCCTGTCACACTTAGGGGGACCAGAGCTTGGGAATGAGCCGGCGACGATAAGTGCCGGTTTGACTGGCCGGGCTGAGCCGCAGGGTCTCGGCTGGCTGGCGCGCGGATGACCGCGCCCGTCCGACAGGCACCAGGGTACGGTCAGGCCGCCAGCGCACGACGGCCCAGGAACCCCGGGGCGCTGACGCGAAGGCCACAGCCCGCTATTGGCCGCTGTTTTTCCAGGCTTCGTAGACAGCCGTCGTCAGGGCGGACAGGCGTTCCTTGTGTTGCTCCCACTCTTCGGCGGTGAACCGGAAATGGATCTCGGTGGCGGGGTCATCCAATGGCTCTCGATTCTTCGGCCAAGTCGAGTGTCCGATTTCTTCTAGCGGCTGCCTGAACTCGTCTGGACAGAGTTCTTTGGCACGTGGGAAGAAGGCTATGTACACGTTTCTCTCATTCCTCTCACCTAGGAAAATGCGTGCATATGTCAGTCCTTGGTATTTGACACTTAGTCCCCAGACTCCCTGGTTTGTACTGAACCGAAGCCACTTCGTCTCGAACATGCGCTTCACCGCGCTGAATGTGTCAGACATGCCGGAGGCCTCTAGATTTCTATTCAGCCGTTTTCTTGTCTCCTCGGCGGTCAGTCTTCCCCCACCCGAGCCGGGTCTTGCGGCTGATTCCACTTCGACCTGCCTGGCAAGCAGCGTCTTGCCGTCGTAGGCAAAGCCGTGGAACGTCAGCAGCGAGATATCCATGCCGGTGTTCTCGGCGAGGAACCGCACCATCCGCTCCGTTCGTTCGTCGGCCCCCAGTCCGATGAGGAATAGGCGCAGCGGCCTGAGGGCGTCGAGGCTCTGGCCTTCCGTGTTCTCGCCGTACCATTCCTCGAAGTCATCTATGCGCTCGATACCACCCACGCCGGAGTTGGCGGCGATGTGTTCGGCCAAGGCGACGTCGTTCTTAGCATCCAGGTCGGAGGCGTAGTCGATGATCTGCGCCACGGCGTCGCGCGACAGCGTCCCGCGCTTCAACTCGAACACGACCAGTCGGCCGTCCTCATCCACCCCGAGCAAATCGAGCGGCCCGCCGTCCGTCGGCGTCTGCCGGCCGACGAGCCTCAGTCCGGGAATCAGCAGGTCGGGGTTCCTGACGAGGGTCTCCTCCAGCAACGATTCAGTATCGGTCTGGTCCTTCGACACCAAGGGTGTGACGTTCGAGTCACCATCGAGCGCCCAGATCTTCACTTCGTCCATCGGAAACCTTTGCCTAACTGACTTCGGATGCGAGAGGTTCGGCGCATATCCGGGCGCGTTCAAGGCCAGGAGGCGCCGGGATTCTTGCCTTCCGGCAGTGACGGAGGGTAACGCAACGGACTCACGTGGAAGAACCGGCCGCACGCCGTGAATGAGCGCTACTTGCGGCGGGATGGCCGCGCACTCTCGCGCGTGACAGACTGACCGCCAGAGGCGGCGCGGACGCGAGGGCGGCTATGGGTAACGGTCTGATTGGCCGAATGCTCCGTGCCCTGCGGCTGGACGCGAGCCTTTACCGCGAGGTGTCGGCGCCTGACGGCGATACGCGGCAGGCGGCGCTGGTGGTTCTGCTGACGGCTGTAGCCGCCGGCACCCAGGGCGTTTGGTTGGGGGGCAGCGGCGCCGGGCTTATCGCCATTTCGCATATGGCCGCCTGGCCGGTCTGGGCAGCAGGGCTGTGGCTGGTTGGCGCGCGACTCGGAGCGCCCAATGGCGAGGCGTCGGGATTCCGGCAGGTCGCTCGCGCTATCGCGTTCGCACAGGCGCCGGGCGTTCTCTTCGCGGCAAGCCTCGTCATCTTTTGGATCTCGGCGCCGCTGTGGGGCACGGTTCGGACGCTGATCTCGGTGTGGGTGCTCGTAGGGACCTTTCTCGCCGTTCGCGAGACGTTGGGGCTCAGCAACGGTCGAACGCTCGGGGCGCTATTCGGCGTAGGCGCGGCTACTGCAATTCTGCTGGGACCGCCGATTGTGCTGGTCAACGTATGGACCCTCTGGCCTGAGCACACGCTTGGCAGGATCGTCGCGACCTTTGCCTATGGGGTGTTTGACTTCAACCTCGGACTCGGCCTCATCGACAAGGTGATGAGCCTCGTCCTTCGTGCCGTGATCGAGTTCATCACGTAGCAAGGAGCGGCGGCGATGGGCCACGGGCTGATCAGCCGGATGCACCGCGCCCTGCGGCTGGACGCGACGCTCGGCCATGACGTCGCGGCCCCCGGCGCCAGCACTCGTCAGGCCGCGGCTGTGGTGGCGCTCGCGGCGCTGGGAACCGGCGCCGCCCTGGGCGCCGTCTCGACGTTGCCATTGGCTTGGGGGACTGGACGGCACACGACGTTCGAGGCAGACCTGCTGCGGTTCGTGTTCTACGCCATTCTTGTGGCGATTGTGCATCTCGCGGCCTGGCCGCTTTGGGCAGGACTTCTCCGGCTGGCCGGTACGTGGCTGGCGACGAGCGATTCCGAGGCGCGGGATCTCGGCCAAACGGCCCGCGCTATCGCGTTCGCGCAGGCGCCGGGAGCGTTGGGCGTCTTGGTTCCGTCGCTGCTCACGCTCCAGTGGGTCATTCCGGCGGACCCTGAGCCCCTGAGGATCGGGTCGGGGACTGCAAACGTGATGCTGCTGGCGGGCACCGTGCGGACGTTGCTGGCGGCCTGGGTTCTGCTGGGAACCTTCCTGTCGGTGCGCGAGACGCTGCAATTGAGCAGCGGACGAGCGCTTGGCACGGTCGCTGCCGCGGCTGCCGCCAGCGCGGGGCTGCTGGGACTGGCCACGGTGGTGATCATCCTGGTCTCCAAGCTGATGGTCATGATCGTTCAGCCCTATCCGTCTGGCTGGGACTACGGCGTGGCCGTGGCCGGGCCATGGCTTACCGCGTACGGCTACGGGATTCCGGCCGCGCAGGGGTTCGAGTTCAACCTAGGCCTGGGCCTCAGCAGGCTGGTGATGGAATTCGTCGCGCCGCTTGCCCCCGCGATCATTCCGTAGGTTGTATGCCGGGTGCGGTCCTTGCGCTACCAGATGCGGGGACGACTTCGACAGGCCGGGGCACAGCAACAGATCTGCACGCCCGGCGTTGGGGAGCGGGTGGAGCGAGTGTTCAGGACAGCGGCAGTGTGCCCGACGGCGGCTTGGACGGTATTGGCAGGGGCTTGATGCAGACTGGGTTGGGGATTTGTGTAGCGTGGCCGGTGGGGTGGATCTAGCAGGTTTGTTGGTCGATGCGGAAGGAGACGATGGTGTCGGAGTCCTGATTGGCGGCCAGCATCTAGGTGCGGGCGGGGCGGATGGCGGAATTCTGCGGGGTCCGGCCAATGGTGGATTAATAATCGAGGCTCGCGAGGCGTCCCGCAGCCTCGTCGGCGTCAAATCCATCGACATCCCACCGCCGGTCGAAGATTCGGGCCGTCCGGCCTGGCATTGTTCGGTCTCACCGGCCGCGGCGATCGCTTTGGGATTTCTAACGCAGCCTCCGTCGCCGGTGGATTGGATTTCAACCTGAATATCGGGCAACCGCTCATGCGACTCTTCGATGTGATCACAGACTGACGGCGGTCGGCTGATCGCTTGAGCTGTTTCTTGCCGCCGAGTTCCCTTCGATGAGACCGCGAGTTATTCGAGAGGCCTTGGGCAGGTGACGAGCCACTCCGCTCGCCCGGGCCACCCTGCCTGAACCAGCCCCTCAATTTCCGGATCTCTCGGCCGGGTCTTCGTCCGCTTCAGGCTGCGAAGTCCTACGTAACGCGGCGGATGCGTGTCGTGCGTCCTTACTTACTGGTGAGCCGACCGCGGTGGGGCTTCCAGCAGCGCGAGACTCCTCATTCGACGGCGGCATGCTCGGTCATGCAGCGCCACCAACTCGCTTTCGGCGGCCGTGCAGTGCGGCAGAGCGTGGCTGTGCGCTCGCCGTGCTCTGGCAGGCTAGCTGGCCGGGCACCATTTGAGCTGTTCTTGACCCTTAGACCGACCCTCATAAGATCCATCGCCGGGGCCGTACAGATTGCCGAAATCCGGAGCCAAGGACCGCTAGGCCAGGCTGAGCCGACTCAAGAACGAACCCTACGGCCTGCCAACAATTTGCCGACGTTCGGGCCAGATGTTGGTCGTCCTGACTGGGAAAGTCATTCGCAGTCGCGGACTAACGAAAGTGGCAAGTGTTGGCCGGTGCCAAATGAGACTCGAGAAACTCCGCCGAGCAGGCCTACTGGTCAACCGCTTGCGTCCCGGCCGCTCGGCCGTTCGGACCAGCGGGAGCGGTGACGACGCCTGGTGGCGATCTGCCTGATCCGAGTGACATTCGCATCACGATTTGCACATTCAGGGTCAACGTCTCGTGACGGGTCGGCACCTCTGCTGTCGACGATCCGTGACGGCCAGTGGGCATGCACGGGTCGGGCCCAGCATCGGGATCCGGCGATCCGGGACACGGTCCACGAGTGCGCGTCGATGCGCGGCGCGTGCCGGATTCGAAGGCGAACGTGTACTGACGGCGAGCCCCCACCATCGGCGTAGGAGTGCCTGTCCATGGCGGCCAGCACCGGCTGCTGCTCGGCCGGGTTCAGCGAATCGACCTCCCGCTCCGAAAGGCGGCCCGAGGGGAAGTCGGCCAGGCAATTGCCCTCCAGGTACCCGTGGCGCCAGAGCCAGGTCGTGAAGCTGCGCAGCGCGCGGCCGTGCTGGTGGATGGTGTACGGGCACAGCCCGCCCGTCGATCGCCGCAGGTCGGTCGCCTCTTGGGGCCGATGCTGCAGTTGCCGCTGACAGCGCAGGGCGCTCTCGAGGGTGAGCTCGTCCAGCGTCGGCTCGCCGCCCAGAAACGCGGCGAATCACGCGAGATTCTCACGGTCGAGGCGCACGGTTTCCGGCGAGAAACCCTGCCCGGTAAGAGTCGCCAGTTAGCGCCGGGTGGTCCTGGTACGTGGGATCGAATCGTTGTGCGTCGGCCCTTCCTCTCACAGGCGTCCACCCGGCCCACGCACGTATGGCGCGGCTGGGGAGCGACCGTCAACCAAGCGCTGCGGGCGCGTGCTGGCTTCGAGCGGAACGCTGGGTGTCTCGAACGGCCGCCAGTCGGTCGAGTATTCCGTTCGCAATCTGTCACGAACGTGGGACGGGTTTCGAACCCGCGACATCCAACTTGGTCAACGCCGGGTCCTATCCGGCACGCGGGGACCGTCGCGTTCGCGCGATCCCGCTTCGGCTGTTTCGAGTTCCGGTAAGGTGCATAAACACGTCGGTCACGACCATGACAACCCGTGGTCGGTAGTCCCGCGAAACGTGGGACCGGTCCTTGCCCATCTCGCGGGCCACCTTCGCGATATTGCCGGTGGCCACCCAGCGACGAAGAAACGTCGCGTGCTGGGGCGCCAGGAGATCGTCCGCCAAGGTGATTGCCTCGTTGACGAGGTCGCGTAGGGCCAGAGCCTCAGCACCCGGGTGCCCATGGTATTTGCGCGCTGCCAGGTCCTGAACGGCGACAAGTCGGCACAGGGTGTTGTCCTGAAGGTCCCAGGCGCTCTGGAGGTGGCGAATCGCGTGCTCCACACGTCGCTCCCAGTCCGCCCGAGGTCGGCGTCCGGCGCCAGGTCTCGCCTGCTGTCGAGGGTTAGGCACCAGGTCGTCGAGGCCCCGGCCGGCAGCGACTGGGCGGCACCGGATCGAAAACCACTCGACCGGCTGATTGCCCAGATGTCGAGCCAAATGGTCCGAAGTCTCGGGATGGCCCTGGCACGGCTCCGGCACACCGGCCCCGGACCAAGCCCGGCGGATCGCTCGACCGAGCTTGCATCACGTGGTGCCGCGTTCCGACATCAAAGTCGCGGCTCGTCCAGATCGTCGTCATTCGCGTCGGACTTCTCTGCGAAGTCCAAGGAGACGAGAACCGGTTACGGCTCGCATGCGGCTCTCCTCGGTCGGGACAGGGATGCCCGTGAATCGCAGTCTGCGCATCGGACACGAGGCGCCGTGTCCGCGAGCGAAACGTTCGGGCAAGTCCGCCGCTAGAAACCTGTGGGATCAGTTGACCACGATGGTGGAGCCTACCGCCGACCACGAGGTGGGGCCGCGGTCCGATATGGGAATCAGAGCCACTGGACGCTTCATGTCCTGTGTCGGCGGGAGTCAGATGCGTCGGGTCTGGAAGCTTGTCGCGCGCCTCATGACAGGAGACCAAAGCACCCAAGAAGCCCCTGGACTCTTGGCACCAAGCATCCGCGGTTCAAATTTGACGCTCCTCGCGCCACTGATGGCGTCATATCGGCGCGGGTCCGCTCCGGTCCGCCGACTCGAATCGACCGTGGGCCGGGCCGTTACGTCGTGGCGTGTCTGGGGCTCCGTCGAGCGGTTCGCGAATGACTCGGAGCTCAAGGCTGCACCCGCGCCAGGCCGTTCCTCACGCTGCATCTCGCAGTCGCTTGATCCACTCGTCGAGACCCACAAGCTCAATCGTGGAGTTTGCTGTGTCGGCTGAAGTCCTCTCGCCCCGACCCAATAGGGCCAGCGACCGCCACGGCCGTCGGGCCCCGGCGAGGTGGTTGCCCCGGCCGGCGCACCCAGGTAGCCGAGCGGACGCCAGCGCCCGCCTGTGGCCGCCTGACCTGGCTTGGGTCCAGGCCGGATCCGCGACCTGCCAGTCTTAATCCGCAAAAAAGTGCTTCAGGTCGACGTCGTACTCAAGCCGGGCCTTGAGGCTCGCAAAGAAGTGGGTCCAGCCCGAGCATTGGTCAAATGCACTGGCGATGCCGGCGTCATTGCGACGCCAGCCGGTTTCGCTGACGTGGACGGTTGTGCATTCGCCGTCTGCTGCAAACGTGAAGGTGAACGTGGTGCGGTAGCCGACATTCTGGGAGGCGGGCCAATTGCAGACGATGCGCTGGTTGCGGACCGCCTCCTCGACGTTCACGTCGATCTCAAGATCCCCGAACCGCCAGCGGACGGTGCTGCCCGCGGCTAATGGGCCGCTGGATGCGTCCGTGAAGAAGCTGCTGATGGCGGCCTCTTTCGCGACGGTGGCAAAGACGCGGTCCACGGGCGCATTAATCACGCAGGCGAAGGTGAAGCCGAGGTCCTGCTGCTCGGTCACACGAACGGCCCTTTCGCAAGCCAGGAGATCCGCAGCTGCACGCGGGTACCGACCTAGATCCGGGCGCCGAGCGCTTCGAGCCGTTGGATCAGGGCGCTGAGGGCTTCGTTGGCGGAAAGATCGTCGCGAATGATGCCGGCGTCGAGCTGGTTGACGAAGGCGCCCCATTGCGGGCGGTCGACGGTGATGTAGGTGGCGGTCTGCATGATGTCGACGACCATCTGGGCAGCTTCCTCACTGTAGCCGGCGAACAGATGCCGCAACTCGTCGGGCGAGAGGCGCTGGGTGGGGACATTGGCGACACGCTGGGTGTTGCGGTCGAGGGCGCGAAGGGCGTCGTAGGTGACCTTCGGTTCCTGCGTCCCGTTGCCGATGCCCATCATCATCCAGATGCTGACGGGCGCCCCGCCGCCGCCGAAGCGGGGGAACGGATACAGGACGTTATCGGGGCCGCTACTGCGCGTCATCCAGCCGAAGCTGAGACCGCCAAGGTTCATGATGAGCATGGCGATCTTGCCCTGGACATAGCGGTACCAGAGGTTCCCGCTGCTGCTCTCGGCGCTTTCCGCGAGCCCGTAGGTGGTGGCAAGGTCGTAATAGACCTCAGCGATGGCCTTGGCCGGGTCCGAGCGCAAGGAAGCAAACGAGCCCTGACTGTCGGGCAGCGAGCCGAGGGCGGACTGAAGGAAGAGGAAGCTGGGAGTCCAACTCCACAGCTGGTCGGGAGCGCCCCACATGGGTTCGACGTTGAGAAGCAGCCCGAGGGCGTCGCTGCCGCCGGGCGCTTCGGGATCGCCATGCATGGCGAGGGCGGCTTCCACGAAGGCCTGGCCGTCCCAGGCGCTGCGCGGCGGGATTTGGTAGTCGGCCGCGGCGGCCAGATCGCGGTTGACGATCGTGATCCAGGGCGCGGCTGCCACGGGCAGGGCGTACTGGACGCCCTCCACCTGGCCGGTTTCCAGGACGCCGGGCCAGTAGCCGCCCGGATTGAACGTGGAGTCGCTGGCGAGGTGTTCGTCCAGGGGCAGCAGCTTCCTGCCGGCGACCAGGTTGGCTAAGTCCCACTGTTCAAGCATGACAAGGTCGGTGCGGGCGTTGCCGGAGCCGTCATCCACCGTTGCCGCGTAGTCCCAGCGGTAGCCAAAGTTGGAGGGCAGTGGCGTGCGCGTGAACTTGTAGCGGGCATCGGTGTCCTGGCGGGCGGCCAGCTCGGCTGAGAGCAGGATGGGTTCGACGTCCCAGTTGCCGCCCGCGAAGGTGGGAAGCGCGATGGAGATCGGGCGGTTGGCGCCCGCCTCGGGCAAGCTGCCTTCGCGGCTGGGCGCGCGCTCGCCCGCGGTGACCACGACCGTGGGTCGGGGCGTGGCCGCGGACTCGGCGCGCTGGGTAGAGGGCAGCACTGGCGGTTGGATCTTGGGGATTTCAGGCTCGCCGCAGGCAGTAGCCAAGGCGCCGACGCTGGCCGCCGCGGCAAGGCCCAAGACCCGTCGACGCGTCAGATCACGCTGCGCCACGGTGGGTTCCTTGCGTTCGGCTCGAGAATGCACGGTCAATGCGCTGCCTCCACCGCCCGCGATACGCACGTTGCCAGAGCGGAGATGCTTCGGCGGGAGCGGTTCGAGGACCGGTTTACCCGGCCAGGCCCGCTCCCGGCCAACAATCCCCCTGACATGGATGACGAGTCTTCTGGCGTCGGGTCTTCGACCACGACCGTCACACACCCTGGTTCCGTCATTCAGGGCAACGAGGGTTTACAGAGCCTTCTATACCCTAGGGCGCCGTTGGGCAACGCCAGGCCAGGCAGAGGTCCGGCTCCTCAAGTCGAGCCTACATCACGACGGCGCTGGGTCAATACGGTGCTGGGCTGAGTCGCCGATCGTGTTGGAATCGAGGCGCGTCTCCGGTTCCGCGGCTAGCGGACGCGCGCACGACACGCTCCGTTCATGGGGCGCTGCGCGGAACGGACAGCTTCCCGTCCCCTCTCATCGGGGCAGGAGATAGACCGCGCATGCGAATGACGGGACAACGCGCCTCGCGACCAGGCTTTGTGTTGGTGAGGCGGTGTGCTAGGATTTATCCAACGTGGGGGTGTCCGAATAGCCGCGCGGCTGCGGTGCAACTGAAGATTCGTTACCCAACTGGCGTACGCCAGTTGGGTTTTCGCGCCTTGCGACCAACGAACACCTTTTCTCAAAACGGAAGTGACGCGCTGACGCAGTTCTGCCCGCAGTCATCCCAGACGAGCGCGATTTGTGTGCGTCGGCATGCTGCATCTTCCGATCCGCTCTACTTCTGGTTGTACGTGAGCACTCGTCCTGCGCGCAGTCGCGGCGGCATCGCCTGTCGCCGTCCATTCCGCTCGCCGGGGAACGAAGGAGCAGGCGATTCATGAGTTCAAACGGCATGCATTCGGGCGTTGACGAGCGGCACTACGGGCGGGTCCCGAGCATCCTGGACATGCCGCACCTCGTCTCAACGCAGCTCGAATCGTTCGAACGGTTCAAGGACGAGTATCTGCGCGAACTGTTCGCTGAGATCTCGCCCATCCAGGACTTCACGGGGAAAAACCTGGAGCTCCACTTCGAAGTGCCGGACGACGCGTTCGATACGCCGAAGTACGACGAAGAGGCTTGCCGCGAGCAGGACCGCACGTACCAGGCGCCGCTGCGCGTCAAGGCCCGCCTGCACAACAAGCAGACGGGCGAAATCAAGGAAATGGTCGTGTACATGGGTGACTTCCCACTCATGACGCGCCAGGGCACCTTCATTTACAACGGGGCGGAGCGCGTGGTCGTCAGCCAGTTGGTGCGCTCGCCCGGCGTCTATTTCTCCGCCGAGGCCGACCCGGCCACCGGTCGCCGCCGTTTCGGCGCCAAGCTCATTCCCAAGCGCGGCGCCTGGCTGGAATTCGAAACCAGCAATCAGTCCGTCGTCAACGTCAAGATCGACCGCAAGCGCAAGCTGCCGGTTACCACCTTCCTGCGCGCCATCGAGCCTGAATTGAGCGAGGACGCGGCGCTGCTCGCGGCCTTCGCGGATGTCGATAGCGACCCGGAGCACGGGTTTATCGAATCGACGATCGAAGACGATCGTCGTGACGGCGTCGTCAATACCGAAGAAGCCCTGATCCGTCTCTACGGACGGTTGCGCCCCGGCGACCCGGCCACCGTTGACAACGCGCGCTCGCTGATCGAGCAGACCTTTTTCGAGAAGCGCCGCTACGACCTCGGCCCGGTCGGGCGCTACAAGCTCAACAAGCGCCTGGAGCTCGAGACCGAAGAAAGCACGCGCACGCTCGAGCCGAACGACCTCGTCGCCATCGTGCGCGAAATCGTGCGCCTAAACGTGACGCAGGGCGTGCCCGACCACATCGACCACCTGGGCAACCGGCGGGTGCGCGCGGTCGGCGAGTTGCTGGCCGACCAGTTCCGCGTTGGGCTGCTGCGCATGGAGCGCGTGATCAAGGAGCGCATGAGCATTCAGAACGCGGCGGAGGCCACCCCGTCCGGCCTGATCAACACCCGGCCAGTGACCGCCGCCGTCAAGGAGTTCTTTGGCGGCAGCCAGCTCTCCCAGTTCATGGACCAGGCCAACCCGATGGCGGAGCTTGCGCACAAGCGCCGGCTCAGCGCCATGGGGCCCGGCGGCCTCTCGCGCGAGCGCGCCGGTTTCGACGTGCGCGACGTGCACTACAGTCACTACGGTCGGGTCTGTCCAATCGAGACGCCCGAAGGCCCCAACATCGGCCTGATCAACACCCTCGCAACCCTGGCGCGCGTCAACTCCTACGGATTCATTGAGACGCCCTACCGGCGGGTGGTCACGCGCATTCCGGCGCGGGACGCCACGATGCTGGTGGGTCGCACGCTGCACGAGCCTGTCGTCGCAGCCGCCGGCCAGCCGCCGCTGGCGCAGGCCGGTGACGTGATCGACGCCGCGTTAGCCGAGGCCATCGGTCAAATCGGCGGAGCCGACAAGCTCGAAGTGCGCATTCGCCCGGTGGTGACCAACGAGATCGAGTACCTGGCCGCCGACGAAGAGGAGCGCCACACGATTGCCCAGGCCAAGACCGAACTCAACGACGCGAACGAAATCGTCCTCGATCGGGTTTCGGTACGCCGCGGTCCGAATTTCTTCGAGGCCGACGCGGGCGACGTGGAGTATCTGGATTCGTCGCCCCAGCAAATCGTGAGCCTGGCAACCGCGATGATTCCCTTCCTCGAGCATGACGACGCCAATCGCGCGCTCATGGGCGCCAACATGCAACGACAAGCCGTGCCGTTGATCACGCCTGAGGCGCCGCTGGTGGCGACCGGCATCGAGGAGGCCAGCGCGCGCGACTCCGGGCACATGGTGCTGGCCGCGGCCAACGGCGAGGTCGCGCAGGTCACCTCGCGCGAAATCACGATCGATCAGGGCGACGCCGAAGGCGAACGCGTTTACCGACTGCGCAAGTTCGACCGCTCCAACACGGCAACGTGTATCAGCCAGCGACCCGTGGTGGCCGCTGGCGACAAGGTCACGGCGGGTCAAACCATCGCCGAGAGCATGGCCACCGCCGACGGCATGATCGCCCTCGGGCAAAACATCGTGGTTGCCTTCATGTTCTGGGAAGGCGGCAACTACGAGGACGCCATCGTCGTCAGCGAGCGCCTGCTGAAGGACGACGTGTTCACGTCGATCCACATTGAGAAGTACGAAGTGGAGGCGCGCGACACCAAGCTCGGCGCCGAGGAGATTACGCGCGACATTCCGAATCAGAACGAAGAGGCCCTCCGCAACCTGGACGACACCGGCGTGGTCTATGTCGGCGCGGAGGTCGGGCCGGATGACGTGCTGGTCGGCAAAATCACGCCAAAGGGCGAGACCGAGCTCTCCGGCGAGGACCGGCTGCTGCGCGCCATCTTCGGGCGCGACGCGCGGGAGGTGAAGGACACCTCCAAGCACGTGCCGGCCGGCGAATACGGCCGCGTGATCGACGTCCGGCGGTTCTCGGCCGAGGAGGGCGACGACCTACAGGCCGGCGTGACCGAGATGATCCGCGTCAGCGTGGCCTCGAAGCGCAAGCTGATGGTCGGCGACAAGATGGCTGGCCGCCATGGCAACAAGGGCGTGATCTCCATGATCCTGCCCGCGGAAGACATGCCCTATCTGGCGGACGGGACGCCCGTCGACATCATCTTGAACCCGCTGGGCGTTGCATCCCGCATGAACGTCGGGCAAACCCTGGAGACCCACCTGGGCTGGGCCGCCGACAAGCTTGGGTTCCGCGCGATTAGCCCGGTGTTTGACAGCGCGGATGAAGAGGACATCGCCGCCGCTCTTGAGGAAGCCGAGTTGCCGGCCAACGGCAAGACGGTCTTGTACGACGGTCGAACGGGTGAACCTTTCGACCAGGAAGTTACCGTCGGCGTCATCTACATGATGAAGCTCGGGCACATGGTCGACGACAAGATCCACGCCCGCTCGACGGGGCCCTACTCGCTCATCACGCAGCAGCCCCTGGGCGGCAAGGCGCAGATGGGCGGCCAGCGCTTTGGAGAAATGGAAGTCTGGGCGCTGGAAGCCTATGGCGCCGCCCACACGCTGCAGGAAATGCTGACCGTCAAGTCCGACGACATACTTGGCCGCGTCAAGACCTACGAGGCCATCGTCAAGGGCGAAACCATCCTTGAACCCGGCATCCCGGAGTCCTTCCGGGTACTCGTGAAAGAGCTGCAGAGCCTTGGCGTGTCCGTGGACATCCTGGACGACGCCGAGGAAGAAATCGCCCTGGCCGGCGAACACATGCACGACCAACTGCCTGACCTGGATGGCATCAACATCCAGGGCCGCGAATACCGCCTGTAGGAGGACCCGAACCAATGGTTGAGGTCAACAAGTTCAGCGCTATTCGGATCCACCTGGCCTCGCCGGATCAGGTTCGATCCTGGTCGTACGGCGAAGTCGCCAAGCCGGAGACGATCAACTACCGCACGCTCAAGCCGGAGCGCGACGGGCTGTTCTGCGAACGCATCTTCGGTCCGACCAAGGACTGGGAATGCGCCTGCGGCAAGTACAAGCGAGTGCGCTTTCGCGGCATCATCTGTGATAAGTGTGGTGTCGAGGTCACCCGCTCCCGCGTGCGTCGCGAACGCATGGGGCACATTGAGCTGGCCGCGCCGATCACGCACATCTGGTTCCTCAAGGGCACGCCCAGCCGCATTGGCCAGGTGTTGGACATCACGCCGCGCGACCTGGAAAAGATCGTCTACTTCGCCTCCTTCATCGTCACTGATCTGGACGACGAGGCCCGCGACGAGGCGCTCGGCCGCGCCGATCGGGACCTGACCGATCGAATCGAGGAAATCGAAGACACGGTGGCCCTGCGCTTGGCGGAGGAGCAGCAGCGTCTGGAAGATCAGACGGCCCAGCTCGACCTGCAACTCAAGGATGAGTTGCAGCGGCTGGACCTGGAATCCCGCGCCGGCGTGGAATCCATCAACACCGAGACTGGTACGGTCCGTAACCTGCTGGCGGCCGTCGGCCAGCGCAAGCTCGAAGACCACGCCACCCTCAGCTGGCTGGCCGCACCATTTGTAGCCGCCGGCGAAGTGCCTTCGGAGGACGCGCTGGCCAGGCTCGATTCGACGGCCGAAGCGGCCATCGCCGAGGTGACCACCCGTTTCGAGGCCGAAAAGTCCGGCGCTCGCGACCGCTTCAACGCCACCAAGGCTGTCGAGCGCCGCGAGAGCGAACAGACCGTCGCCCGCATCGAAGAGCAAAGGGTGCTGGAGGTCGGCGACGCCCGTGACTTCTACGAGCAGCGCAGCAAGGACCTGAGCACGCTGGAACTGCACCAATTGCTCTCCGAACCTCGCTACCAGCAGTTGACCCACACGTGCGGTGATGTCTTCGAGGCCGGCATCGGCGCGGAAGCCATTCACGACCTGATTGCCAACGTCGACCTGGATGACCTGGCAGAGTTTCTGCGCGAAGAGTTGGAAGCCAACTCCATCCAGCGTCGCAAGAAGGCCGCCAAGCGGCTCAAGGTCGTGGAAGCCTTCCGTCGCTCCGGCAACCGGCCGGAATGGATGACCCTGAACGTCTTGCCCGTGCTGCCGCCTGAGTTGCGGCCCATGGTTCAGCTGGACGGCGGGCGCTTTGCCACCAGCGACCTGAACGATCTCTACCGCCGGGTGATCAACCGCAACAACCGCCTCAAGCGGTTGGTCGAGCTCGGAGCTCCCGAGATCATCGTGCGCAACGAGAAGCGCATGCTCCAGGAGGCTGTGGACGCGCTGATTGACAATGGGCGGCGCGGCCGCGCCGTGACCGGGTCCTCCAATCATCCCTATAAGTCGCTCAGTGATTTGCTGCGCGGCAAGCAGGGCCGGTTCCGCCAGAACTTGCTCGGGAAGCGCGTCGACTACTCTGGCCGCTCCGTCATCGTCGTGGGTCCGCATCTCAACCTGAACCAGTGCGGCCTGCCCACCAAGATGGCGCTTGAGCTGTTCAAGCCATTTGTCATGCGCAAGCTCGTGGACGACGGGCACGCCAGCAACATCAAGAGCGCCAAGCGAATGGTCGAGCATCCCGAGCCGCTGGTCTGGGATGCGCTGGCAGAGGTCACCCGCGACCACCCGGTGCTGCTCAACCGCGCCCCCACGCTGCACCGGCTGGGAATCCAGGCGTTCGACATCGTGCTGGTTAGCGGCAGCGCCATTCAGATTCACCCGCTGGTCTGCACGGCCTTCAACGCCGACTTCGACGGCGACCAGATGGC
>JAPOWQ010000012.1 GCA_026707585.1 Chloroflexota bacterium
TGCCAGGCGTCCAGCAAGTCGGTGGCCCGCGTGCGCTTCGCCACCGCCTCGAGCAACACCACCAATCCAAGGTCGACATCCAGCCGGCGCAGCCCCTCGACTCGCGGCCAGGCGAAGCGCAGCACCCGCTCGCCGCGCGTGTGCCGCCGCGGCCGCCGCCGCACCCACAGTCCGGTCGACTCCTCGACGCCGGTGCGGGCTTCCAACACGTCGCCGCGCAGCGCGGCGACCACGGCCTCGGCGATCGGAATCACACAGGGCGCCGGGCCCTCCCGTCGCCGGGCCTGGCCGGGCAGCGGCTGCCCGGCCGCCCACGGCACCAGCGGCGACGTGGTCGTGCCCTCGCGAAGCTCGGTCTCCATCTCCCATGGACTCGCAACCCATCGGCGTGCCATCGGGGTCCTCCCGTTCGGTCTGGTCATGGCACGCCCGCATGGGCCCGGCCCTCCAGGGGCCGGCACCACCCATGCGGGCGCCGGCCCCTCACGGGGCCTATCGAATCCGTGCGATCAACGCGTGGTCGTGTGTGCCGGCATCTCCAGCACCTGCGGCGTCAGCTCGGCGATCCAGGCCGCCGCCGTCCGGCGGTCCAGCCGACCCAGGTCACAGCCGTAGCGCGCCGGCGCGGCGGCGACCACGTCCAGCCCCACCCGCTCGCCCAACAGCCGCAGGGCCTTGAGCTGGATCGGCAGCGGCGGCTCGCCGGCCACCTGGCCGACCGCCGTGCCGTCCGCAGCCGGCGTCGCCGCCTGACGCCGCGAGCCGCGCGGGCGTTCGATCCAGTCGGGATCCACCGCCACCCGGTGCCAGGTGCCGCGCGCCACGTGCGGGGGCCGAATCCCGCCGGTCAACTGGCGTATCGCGGCCGCGGCCTGGCGACGATTGAGGTCGCCAATCGCGACGCCGAAGCGGGCCGGCACCGCCTGCCGCCAGTCCGTCCCCAGCAGCTCCGCCAGCAGCGTCAACTGCCGGTTGCGCGCCGGTCGCTCGCCGTAGGGGACCTGGCGCGCGGCCACGGCCCGCGTCTGGCGGGGTTGACCCGCCACATGGCGTGCGCCATCTCCGGCCGTCCGCGCCACGGACGGCGCCGGCCGCGAGCCGCGCTCAACCACGCGTTGCGCTGCCGCCGACAGCCAACGCCAACATCCTGAAACCACGACGCTCCTCCTTCCGTCCTTCGCAGGACGGCCAAGGCCCGCCGCGTGGCGTCGCCGGCGGGCCGCGAACCACCAGGTGGTGGCATACCCGCCGGCGGCGCATTCCGCCGACAATGAAACCTCTCGCCCAACGCGACCTCCCGTCGCTCGGGCATTCGCCAACGGACGACGATTGCGACCTCCCAGCGCGTCGTCGACCAGACTCCTGTGACGTGGACGCCCTCCCAGCGCCCAGTCATTACAAACGCTGTCGCGGGCCCGCGTCGGTTAGGTGGTGCGCGGGGTCGCGACAGAGCCAGTCTGGCCGCGACGCGCTGGATCGCCTATCCAGGTTTCAGTAATTCGCCGGCGCTCCGCGAATCATAGACACCGCCGCCGACCCACCATGAACGCTGCGGGGGCCGATGCAAAGGCGTAGTTGGCGGTCGTCATCAGAGCGCCGTCGGCACCATGCCAGTCCGCCGGTCAGGACACCCCGGACGTCGCAGTCGGGGCCCCAGGGCCCAGCCCCACAGCGAGGGTTTGCGCGATGCCCTCGGTCCCAACTGCGACGGTACGTCGTCCACGCCGGCGGTGTGGTTGGAATCGACTGAACCAATCCAGCCGCGAGATCAAACCTCCACCGTGGCGACGGGCTTCGACCTGCGCGAGGTCCGACCGCTCGATTCCAGCGGCCGCCCGCGCGCCTAACGCCAGCGGGCACCGCGCGGCGAGGCGTCAGGCGCACTCGCTGGTGGCGGTAGTTTGGCGCGAGTGCCGACCTGCGCTCAGGCCGCGCCGCGTGCCTGCACGTAATCCCGCGCGGTTCGCGCGTCCCCGACGCCGCGGCACGACATGCTCTACGAACACGCGGAGATCCCGCTTCAGAAAGTGAGGCGGAGTTCCGGAACGGCGGCGTTGAACGTCGGCGATCGTCAGCCGACCCTGGCCCAGGACGACGCCGACTGCCATGACCTTCCGCACGGTCAGAATGTGGCGTCGCCCGAGCACATCCTGTCGCGTGGCGTGCTCTCCGCGCTGCCTTACCTCCGCGAGCTGTGGCCAACTCGCGCGTGAAGAACTCGATCCACCGAGTCATGTCTATCGACATCCGCCGCACGCCCTAAACGGCGCCGCAGAAGGCGGTCGGACCCGGATTGTCGTCCTCGCTGATCGCAACGAGTCACTTGACGTCGTAGCCGGGCCGGTAGTCCATCACATCGACAGTAGCCGCGTCGTGCGGCCGGTGCCATCAAGGAACGGATGAATGTTCACCAACTGAAGCTGCGCGATGGTGCTGCCGATCACGGGATGCACGTCGTGTGGGTGGTTTAGCCACTGGACAGGGTCGCGCATAAGCTCCGGTATGCCGTTGGCCGGCGGAGAGACATAAGTCACGTCGCCCGTGGCCGCGTCGATGAGGTCATTCTGGATCGTTCGATAAGTGCCGGGTAACTTCGACGAGGCACATTGGCTTCGCTGGACACGGCGACGCGGCGCATCCAGCGTCGCTCCCTACATCGCAGACCCCATCGCCTCGCTGCCTGCCACCGTCGTCTCGCACACGCGACATTCCGCGGCATAGCTAACCTGGGCGAATGCGTCGTGCGCGTAATGTTCCGACAAAACAAGCACGTTCGCGTCGTCTGACTATATGGGTCTACCTACGTCATCCCTCTATTCTGCGCCCTGCGGCCGGTAAGGGTCTCCGGCCTGCGTGGTGCCCATCGTTGGCCATCCACCGTCTCGCCCACCAGTGATAGGTCGACGCGTCCGAGGGGCGAGCGACCCAGCCCTGGCTCCCGGTCGCTGGCCCTCAAAGATAAAGCCGCGCGCGGCGAACTCGAGCAACGGGCGCTCACGTGGAGGGAGGGCGTGAGGCGAGACATCGCCTGCGTGCACGAAGAGCTCCTGCAGCGCGAATAGGCGGCCATGCGGTCCGTCGAGTTGGCGCCGCTTGGAGAATCGAAGCACGCCGGCGAGCTTGCCAGTGGGGCACGACGCGGCCGCGCGGAGCGATTGATTTCTCAGACAGGTGTCCACTCGACGCGTCCGCCCCGCCAGCGTTTGGCGACGCGGCTGGACGGATCCACGCAGCCTGACACCCGATGAAGTAGCCACGGCACTTACGATCAGGCCTCGGCGGCTCGCGGGGAATACAGGAATCCGTAATCCTGGCCGCCATCACGCCGGGGCGTGAGCCGACCCTGGTGGCACGGGATTCCACAGACGGCGGATCGTTCCGGATCGGCGAGCGATTTGACAGTTTCCATGGCTTCGCCGTTTTCCATGCGCAGCCCGAACTGGCCGACGTTGACTGCCAGCGTTCGCGCGCTCGCTGCGCGCCGTCCAATGCGCGTCGCCCGGCGAAGCATCCACTCGTTCGGCAGCCGGTCCAGGACCGCATGCGCTCCCGTGGCAGCGCACCAGGTCCCGCGACGTGCAAGGGGGAACGAGGCCACGCCGAGGGCGTAGGGCAAAGAAGAATGGGCGGCAGCCTCGCGCACCGAGACGGGAAGACGGTCGAGTGTGGACGCGTTGGAGAACACAGGCTGAAGGACGCTTCACAGACGGCGTTACGCCGGCGGACGTACGACGATGACCGAACAAATGGACAGGACTTGCACACAATAATATCGTTGTGTATATGATCCCCGAGTTGGATACCAATGGACTCCTTCCGCCCGGCCTGCACTGGGCCCGCTGGGACGAGTTGATGGTCAGATTCGGGAACTCACCTTGGAGGCGGTACCTCATGACAGGTCTCGAGGCCGCGCTGGAGAACCTGAAAGGCGCGGGATGCCAGACTGTCTATCTCGATGGGAGCTTCGTGACGAGCAAGACCAGACCCAACGACTACGACGCCTGCTGGGATGAGGCCGGCGTTGATCCGCTGGCCCTCGATCCCGTGCTCCTGACCTTCGACCCGGGGCGAGCCACTCAGAAGGCCAGATACAGGGGAGAGCTGTTCCCAGCCTCGGTCATCGCTGACGCAGACGGCCTGTCGTTTCTGGAGTTCTTCCAGACAGACAGGGAGACCGGGAGAGCCAAGGGGATCGTCGCCATCGACCTCGGAGGCCTCGCATGATCAAGAACGAACGGCAGTATCGGATCACCAAGAATCAGGCGGAGCGGTTCTCGCAGACCCTCGCCAGCTTGAGGCAGCGCTCCGGAGAAACCGAAGGCGTGCATCCCGTTATCGCCAAAGCGCGGGAGAACGCCGTGCGAAGCCAGCTGGCAGATCTTGAGGAGCAATTGCGCGAGTATGAATCCCTCAAGGCTGGCAACTTCGAAATCAAGGACCTGAACGTGGTCGCCGACTTGCCGGCCACGCTGATCAAGGCCCGCATCTCGCAAGGCCTGAGCCAGAAAGACCTGGCGGAGCGGCTCAGCCTGAAGGAGCAGCAGATCCAGCGGTATGAGGCGACCGACTATGCGTCCGCAAGCCTGTCGCGGATCACGGAGGTCGTATGCGCGTTGGGCGTGGAGGCGAACACGGCAGCTCCAACTACAGGATCACGCTGATCACGGATCCACGAATTCGCAGCGGCGGTGCACTCGGCAGTGGCGGCTCGGCAGAACGTCTCCGAATGTACTCGAGAGTAAGGCGTCAGCCTCCTTCTTTCAGAGTTTCTGCGCGGCTCCGGTCTCTAAGCTGACCGGAGCGCTGAAGCCGGAAGGGTGCACCCGACCTCCGTGTCTAGTTGCAATCCGGCGATCTGGACACTCTCAAATGCAAGTGAGACTGCGCTCGCTGTGCCCTGGAAAAGCTCCGATCTATTCCAGGGTCGGGGCCCGCCGCCTGTGCATATGCTCAGGAGCAACGGACAGTCGGTGAAGGCACCCGTCCCACGCATTGGTCGACGTGGCGGATGACGGCCAGTCGCGCCAGACGTGCCGGGAGCGCTTCCGGCGGCTCCTCGACGCGCTGATGCCGTGGGCCCGGATCGAAGCGTGCAGGCGCCAGGTCGGCCCCAACGGTGAGCACGGACGGCCTCCGCATCCGTAGGTCCCGCGACTCCGGATTCCCGGCGTGCAACGGTTCGCCACCTGAAGCAACCAGGCGAGGGATGACGCGGGGTCTTACCGCGTGGTGGGGCCGCGGTTGGTGGGAGGGAACCAGACGGTACTCGCGCCCCGATACGACCCCGAGGCGCCATGACCGGCCCATTTGGGGCAACCAATCCGGCCCATCCCCGGTCGTCGCGAGCCAGCTCTGAGCTAGCCGACGGCGGACCCATTCCCGTTCGTTGCGAGCTGGGCAATCGCCCGTCGGCGGCCGGGCGAGCATAAGGGTGGCAACCAAGTGCCTAACTCGACACAAGCTTGTAAGACGGCCTCAGTCCAGGGGTGGCATGGCCAAGAGCAGATTCACGCGCCGGACATCCTGATACGACATTGAACGGCAGGCGCTAGGCGACCCGCTACCGACGGTGTACGGACTTTGCAGAAGCGGCATGCCGCAAGTCACTCGTCCGCGGTCCCTATACTGGCGTGTCGCGGCCTCTGAGTTGATGGCCGGAGCAAGCGCGGCAGATTCATGACGAGCGACGAAACCCAAGCGACCGATGAATCCGGCATTGTCTACGTCGCGACCAACCCCATGATGCCGGGCCTGGTCAAGATCGGCAGCACGAGTCGCGCGAACGTTCAGGCGCGCTTGGACGAGCTCTTTTCGACGGGCGTGCCCGCGCCATTCACCTGTGAGATCGCTCGGCGTGTGGATCGCTACGTCGAGGTTGAGTCCGCGCTGCATGCCATTTTTGAACCGTCGCGGGTGACGTCGGGGCGCGAGTTCTTTGAAGTGAACCTAAATCAGGTGGCTGCGGCGCTTAAACTGGCCGGTGGAGAAAACGCCATGCCGCAGCGCGATGACGAAGTCGAGTTCATCGTTGGGCAGACCGTAGTGGACAACGATGGTCGGCACGGCAAGATCGTGAGAATCACCAAGGCCATGTTTTTCCTTCGGGATCCAGAGAGCGGTGAGGAATTCAAACGCTTCTACATCCGACCGGCAGTCGATCCACTTCCCCCTACCACCACACCAGAATCTTCCGATCCCATCGCCTCCGGGAACGAGGTGTCCTAGCGTCTAACCTCATCCCCGCTTTCCGAAACCACACTTGCACAGAAGCGGCGTCTCATACTCGCCCATCTGAGTTTCTTCGACCTCACGGACTACCGTCTGACAGGACGAGTCCCGCCCGAGGTTGGATCTCTGGTAGACCTCGAGTGACTGAATCTGAACGGAAATCGATTGCCTAGTGGGAATCCGGACGAGTTGGGGATGCTATTCGAGCCATATGCCTTCGACCTAAGGGACGATCTCCTGAGGGCGCCCGTCCCGCGTAAGCTAATATCGCTCGTCAAATTGGAACGGTTAAATCTCAGCTACAACCGGCTGACTTCGTGACTCCAGCCGGACTGGGTGCGGTGCCCAAGCTGGAGTCACCGAATCTCGAAGACAGTCAGTTCGCAGGAATGCCTCCGGCGACGCTAGTTCGACAATCTGACCTCGAGATCTTTAGCCTCAGCGGCTACCGTCTCGCGGGCTCCTTCCTTCCGCGCAGAAGACGTCACAATGCGCCCTCATCAGCCTTGCAAGGGCACCTCGCGGGCAGAATTGCGCGAAGACGACTCGATTGGAAATCGGCGTAATTTCCTCCTTTGAGCCTGGAACTCGATGGCATCTGCCGCGGCGCCGGCCTGAGCCTGCATGTGGTCGGGTATCGGAACTACAGCGCGGGTTAGGTCGCGCAACGTCTGACTGTGTCTATATCTCTTGCTGTATCGCCCGCATGTTCGACGCTTACAGCGAGGCGGTCGGCCTGAGCATCATCGACAAGGCCCGGAGGCTCGGAGGCTCGGAGAGGCGGCGTAGCGCTTGTCGGCGACGCGTGACAAACTGGCTACCAGATGCCGCACGGAATCGAGGCCGTTAGTCATGGATTGCGGCTTCACGAACCAGCTGCTCCGCGCCCTTCGACTGGATCCGACGCTCTACCGCGACGTCGCCGCGCCCGGCGCCAGAACCGAGCAGGCAGCGTTGGTCCTGATCCTTGCCGCGGTCGGATTCAGCTTTGCGAACAGTGCGAGATCGCTGGTTTCCTGACTAGGTGCCGAGGGCGTGGGCGTGCTGTTCGCCGTCACGCCTACTGAGGCCAATCGGTGGATCGCCATGCACTTTGAGAACTATCGCGTCGCTCTCGGGGTTCTGACGCTGGCAGCCGCCTGGCCGGTCTGGACCGCCGGCGTGTGGCTGGTTGCCACGCGGATGGTCAATCCGGACGAAAAACGGACCGGGTACGGCCAGGCCGCCCGCCCTTTAGCTGAGTCTCACACGTCTGTGGTCAGTAACGGCCAGCGGCCGTCTGACTCTTCGACGGGCCGTCCGTGCGTGGACGATGCGCCGCCCCGGAAGTTCTGAGTCTCACCGACCACGCACCCACCAATGTCACGGATAATCTCCCAACGGTCGAAAGTCACATACCTCGCCACCTGGGTCTCCAATGACAGTGTCTCGCGGTAACGGGGGTCAACGAGTCTTTGTTGGGTTTCCCTACTCGGAGCCGTACTTGTCCATTTACGAGACCAAGGTCTCATGCGCAATCCGAAACTATGGATGGGATCCGATCACGCCACGGGGAGAAGTCCCGCAGGGCATCCTGCTCGCACGTATCTCCGCAATGATCGAGGGGTCGGAGCGTGCGGTATACGACATCGGCACAGAGAACGGCAACGTGTGCTTCGAGCTCGGAATCAGCCTTGCACTTCGACAGCCAGTCGCTTTGATGTCGGATCGAGATCCAGGGGACCTCCCGAATCTGTTCCGCTCACCGTGGCTGTACTGCTACACCGATAGCGACACCTGCGTTTCCGCGCTCACTGGATTTCTGGGGCTTGAGAATCCCTTGCCGCTCGTTCCGCGGACTCAGGTTCCAGGAGACCCGGCGTTGGTGGTCGTGATCGGCACGGGTGACCGTGCCCGTGGGATAGAGCGAGCGCTTCAAGCATCCGGTCATTCGGTCGTCTACCGCAATCCGAACACTATTCGATCGGTCGCAGAGTCAATTCAACTCGCCGAATCGTGTGGAGCGCTGGTCGCAGCTCGACCAGCCGCCGACCGGTGGAGCGGAGATGACGCGATCGCTGCGCTTGTCACACTCGGCGCGGCACACGGTGCGGGTCGCACAGCGATCATTGGTGCTGGACCGGGCGAACAGGTTCCCAGCGACTGCGCGCCGCTTGTCACACGTGGCGCAGATGACGTAGACCTCGCGGCCAACGTCATAGAGCAGATCGAGCAGTCCGCGCCGCCGCTTCCGCTCGGCGGCGCGATTCGCCCGACCGCGGAGGAAGCGTTGCCACGGGCGCTTACGACCCCTGTGGCGGAGCAACTCCGCATTCGCGGCCGCGGGCTGCTATCCGCGGAACCCGGCTACGGCAAGACAACCCTTCTGCACCAAGTGGCGGACAGACTTGGCTATCCGACTGCTTGGGTGACAATTGAGGCCAACTGGTCAGCGGAATCGCTCATCGCACGTATCGTCGCGGCCGTTGGTGAGCACGTCAGTCGGTTCGGATGGCAAGCATGGGCCGCCGTGCGACGATCACGACAGGCAGCAGAGGTGATGGACAGCAGGGTGGCGCCGCTGGCCGTCCCTCACCCGCATCAACTGGCCGAACTGCTTGTCGACAACGCGACTGCCGACGCATCCGAACCGGTGCTGCTCGTATTCGACGACGTGCACAAAGCAACCGTCGACGGCGCGAAGCTACTTGATCGATTGACGCAATGTGCGCCCCCATGGCTGCGGCTTCTATTCGCCGGGCGCGGGGCACCAGCACCGATCCAGTCAGCCGCCGACTCGGGCGGCATTTCCTGCTGGACAGCCGAGGACCTGCAGTTCTCGCGTTGCGAAACCAAGGGCTACCTTGCGCAGACCGTTCCTGGGTTGGACGACGAGCGAGCGGATCTGCTGCATGAGCGGTCAGGGGGCTGGCCCGCGGCCTTGGCCATCATCCGAGCGTGGCTCTCGGCAAACACGAACGTATCGATCGAAACTCTCACTGACATGACGCGCGGGGACCGGCGCCGGATCTACCGCCTGTTCGCGGCCGATTACTTCGGCCAACTCTCGCAGCGTGCTCAAGACGACCTATTGGTTTGCTCGGTGCCGCTTCGACTAGACGCCTCGGTAGCGCAGCAACTTCTCGGAACTGACGGCGGCAGGCGATTGCGCACGCTTGCCAACGGTCCGTACTTCCTTGCCGAGGAGGAAGCTGGGACCTTCCGGATACACAGCCTGTTTCGCGAGTTTCTCAGCCAGCGCTGGATTGAGGACCGCGGCCTGACGTCCCTTCAAGACGCGAGGTCCGCACTCGCGCGGTGGTATCAGGACCGCGAGGATCCGGTCTCGGCCTACCAAATGGCCTGCGAAGGTGAAAACTGGTCTATCGCGATAGACGTGATTGAGCCATTGGCACGAGCATTCGCAAGTCGAGGCGACGTCGGGTTCCTCAAGGAGCTCCTTGATCCCCTACCGATTGACCGAGTCCGTGAGCGCCGGTCTGTCTGGGAGTCACGGGTCCGCGCGCTTGCATATACCGGTTCAGCGGAATCACTGGAGGAGGCACGTGCGTTCGCTACTGCGCAAGCACCGTCGATCGTCGATCAGGCCGTCGCCGACCTGATACTCGCCGAAGTCGAGCACAATCTCGGACACCTCAGCGATGAGGACATGGCAGATGCCTGCAACAGGATTGCAGCAAGCGTCAGCGGCCATGACAACTCACTTGGGTTCAGCGCCCGCCTTCTCTCTCTCGACGCTCGCCTGGTCCGTAGCTTCGATCCGGTCGCCTGGCCACAACTCGAGGACGAAGCGCGTCAACTCCTCACCGAAGCGGAAGCAGCGGATGCGCTGGCTGTTGCAGCCGGAGCCTGTGTAGCAGCAGCAGATCTCGCCAGCCGATCTGTAGAGACTGAGCTCCGGTCAGAGGGATTGCAACTCAGGATCTTAGAGAGTTTCGGTAACGTAGTTCCTCTGGCGACCAGGCTCGCGCGCGCTAGCCACTTCCTTGCTCGCTTCGACGAAGTCACCAATCTCTACGATAGAGCGCTCCGACTGGCAGAGGCTGCGAAGTCACCTTTGGTCGTGGCCCGGGTACAGATCGCTCTTGCGCGTTTCATCGTCCTGAACACCAGCCTAGCCGTTATTCAGTCAGGCGATCAAGACGAATCGACTCGTACGCAAGCGAATAACGCCCTTCAGCTTGCGCTACACGCAGCTAAGGCCTACTCGGATTTCGGCGCTCCTCGCGGCGCGGCAATCGCACTCAACGCAGCTGCGGAGGCTGCCTCCGTGCTCGGCGATCAGACGAGGATCAGTAGCCTGACGCAAGAAGCTTCTCGGATAGCTGCGCACTATGGATTTGACGATTTACGCGAGACTGCGGAGCGCATTTCCGAGGAACCGACCGCTCCTGACCTGCATCGACGGGCCCAAGCGCCACGTCCGTTCAATCATCAGAGCAGCCAGGAATTGAACGAATTTGTCGAGCAAATGATCGGCGCCGCGCCCGTTTCGCCCTCGGACGCGGAGCTGGTGCGACCAGTTCTCCGTGACGAGGCTGCCGATCTTGCGCTGTTGGGAGCTACGTGCGAGGAGGTCTGTCAGTATTTGGCGCTCCTCAGAGACCGTTCGGGACCAAGGGTCGGGCCATTCTTTGCTGAACTGAGCTGGCGCACGACCTGCCGGCTGCGCGGCATATCGTCGGTTGAACAAGATGACCGCGCAGGGCCTCTCCTCCAGCGGTTCATGGATGGATTCTGCTCGAACTGCGAATTGCGTTCGCCGGGTCAGGCTATCCGAAACCCGGGAGAGGACGAGGATATGTATGCGCCACTGCTTGAGCGACTCTCCCGCGACCGAGCAGGTGCAGAAGCAATCTAAAGAGCTTTCAGCCCAACCCCATGGGCACATCATTCTCCGAGGCAGGCGGTCGCGCATATCAGGATGAGAGGTCGAATCGGATCCGGCAATCGAAGCTTTCTGAATTCGTAAACGACGAGGGTTTGCTGGACGACAGACTGTCGGATCAATTCCGCAGGTCGAAATGCGGCCAAGACTCTGTAACGTGCGTTTGTGGGCGCCGAGCCATCAACGACGACCATTGCCCGGGGCCCTAGGGAGAGCTCTTGGCTGAGAGACGGCATTCGCCCAAGGTGCACGCTACCGGCGGAGAAGGTGAGGTCGACGGGTGATTGGACTGAAGGAGTTCCTGCGTATCCCGACAGATACTTCAGTCAGCCGAGGACCGCTGGACCGAGACAACATTGAAGCTGAGGGTCGCAGGTGAGTTGGGATACGGAGACTGCCGAACCAGACCTAGCCCGGGATGCCCCACTTGTCAGGCATCGATACCACGGCTGGCAGCGCGAACGGTCGCAGGACCTTAGGCGACAACGAGGAAGTGCAGGCGGACCATCGATCAGTTTCTGGCCGGAGATGTGAAATCGGGCGTTGCAGGCGACAGGTCGCATGGGGGTGTGGAACGCGAATCTACGGGGCGAGGCGCGTGCGCCGGCGTGCCATCTAGCTGCTGTGTCCGACTGTGCAGTCCTGGAGAGTTCTCCGAGTGTCGAGTAACAACTGCGGGTAGGGATGCTGGCACGGATGGCTAACCGAAAGGAACCACGACCACTTGATAGACGCATCCGGCTGGAACGAATGCGGTGAGTTCGCGCGAGACGGAGGACCGGGATCGGGGCGATGAGCCCAGGCAGGGGAAGAAAACCGGCGGAAGCAAAGATCGGTCCACGAGGCGACAGCAGTGGCTGGCTGCAGCGCCGTGGAACTCGTCGGCGGCGTAGCAGGTTCGGCTCTCGGTCGAATCGACCGAGGAACTTGCATCGCCGGGACGCCAAAGCACGCAGCGCACCGTGACTCCTCGCGCACCGCTGTCAGCGTCGTATCGGTTGGGATCCAGCGCGGACCCACGCTACGACATCGGAGAACGCCCGGGGCGCTGGGGAGGCACGGACGCTGGACCCTTCTGAGACTGAAGATTGCGAGCGACCAGTTCACGAGCCGGGGATGCCATGAGCTGTAGACATGGCCCCGACGCCGTAGCAGGGACGGCTCGGACGCTGGCGGAAACCGAGACTCGAAGGCGAGAATCGGAGCAGAGATTGACAATGGGCACGGTCCGATAGTTCATCGAAGCAACGCTCTCGCATTCTGCGGGGCATGCGAAAAGCAGGGGCGCCCGATTCGGTCCGGTCGCGTGCCGAATCACAGCAAGGACGCTTGCGTCGGTTGGCCGGGCCAATCGAAACAACTTTCGAGCCAGCGTTCGAGCCACGTCGCGCAACACCGGACGAGCCGGATTCGTCTATCGACCCTTCTCAGCCGTTCTGGCACGGCTTCTGGTCAAACAAGATCAGGAATCTGAGGAGCCAGGGAATCTTCGTCTACGGGGGCATGGTGACTGCTGGAGGACGGGAGAATGGTGTGTATGTCAGCTAGGCTTTGGTCGTTGTGCGGGCTACTTATGACCGGCAGTATGAAGTCGCAATCATTGCGAGCCAAGATTGGGACTTCAGTGCTGCAGTGCGCTTGGCGAAAGAGATCGCACAATTCCAGGGCTGACGATTTGTGCTCGAATCTCGCTTCCAATACGTCCGGGGAACCTCTCCTAGAGAGGTGTGCCCGAAACGACGTGCATGCCGACAGATCAAGCGACCCACGACGCCTGCCGAGATGCTGGGTACTTCCCCCCGAGGGATAGGTGAGCAGCCGCAATGCACTAGAGTTCTGCCGGTGATAGCTACGCATTAGCTAGGCCCGGCAACTCCTTGACTCCATAGCCCGCAACGAGGAAAGCTGAGCAACGGGGGACATGTCCATGCAACTCGGTTCAACGGGACAACTCGCGAAGGTTACAGCCGTTTCTGAGGACGGCCACCGAGTATATTTTGACTTGCGAAGTGGCCTTTCTGGTTGGCTGGATCAGCCGGATGAGGACTATGAGACGGGAGACGTGCTACTCCTAGTCACCGAGGACGGGCGGCAAAAGGCAGAGAAGACTCCCAAGAATGCCTGGCCTGATCAAGAGTGGATCGGCGTCGTTAGGCTAAAATCCGAAACCTACACAGTTATCACGGTGGGAAGCCAACATAGAAAGGTCCCGACGACCGATGTCAACTATGAGGTTGGCAACACGGTCGAAGCAGGAGATTTGCAAGGTGTCGTTCGCGTTCTCTCCAAAACACCGATTAGCCTCATAGATCTTCCATCCCTCGACGAGAGTGTAACAGATGAATTCCTCTGGAAGCCTCCCCAGGGAACTCAACTTGGATTCGAAGACTTTGGTGGTCTTCACGAAGTTGTATCAAGGGCACACGAACTAATCGAGGTTCCGCTCCAGAACCGTGAGGCGTTGTCGAAAATAGGAGCTCGCCCCATAAAGGGCGTTTTGTTCACTGGCAAGCCAGGAACCGGAAAGACCTTTCTTGCCCAGATTATCGCCCATCAATCTGGAGCTGATTTCTACAAGATCTCCGGCCCTGAAATATTCAGCAAGTGGGTTGGACAGAGCGAGGAGTTACTGAGGAAGTTGTTTGATAAAGCCGCGGACAGCGACAAAGCGATCATATTCTTCGACGAAATCGACAGTGTCGCGGCGCAGCGCGACGACGAGTCGCATGAGTCATCTACGCGCGTGGTGGCACAACTGCTTACCCTTATGGACGGTTTCTCATCCAAAGCTAATGTCGTTGTAATAGCTGCGACAAATCGCCGGCAGGACCTAGATGTGGCACTACTCCGACCTGGGCGTTTCGACTGGGAGATACATTTCCCCTACCCAGACCAATCCGATAGAGAAGAGATTCTCACCACGGCTGCCCGCAGGCTAAACACTCGAAACCCACTTCCACATGGAGCTATTGCAACAAAAACAGAAGGCTGGTCCGCCGCCGAGCTGGCAGCAATCCTAACTGAGGCAGCCCTGCTGGCTGTTGACGACGGCCGACGTGTAATCTATGAAGAGGACTACATAGGCGGCTATCAGCGAAGAGCCCGCTACAGAGAACTCTCCCGAGAGATCAGGCAAAGTGGAGGTGGTGAATGAGCATTGGGTCGCGACTGTCGAGTCTGTTCCGACGCCGAAAGAGCCGCGATCCGAATCACGAATTCGGCCGTGAACGGAGGGAGTTCATTTACCTCGATGAGGTTTCAGTCCTAAGCATACTGGCCTCACGGACGGGCCGGATTGCTACCGAATCAACTGAGAGCCAGACTTCCTCTCAGAATAGTGAGATCAAGGGCTCAGTTGGTGTCGGATTGAGCGGAACCAAGGCCAACCTCGGCACAATGATGCAAGCTAGCCAGGTTGAGGCATCTCAGGTATCGCGCAAAGCCACCATTCAAAGTAGCTTCAAGGATCTATACAACATTGAACGCTCGTCTTTGGCGTTGCATACTACCAACCCAGGAGAACCGCCTACAGTTGACTTGACTCGCGGCCTTGAGGGACTGCTTGCTTCGACTGACATGACTGGGTTCTTGGTTGACCCTTGCAAACTCTATCGAGGCGAACTTCTGGAAGTTGAAGTAGAACTTGAAGCTGATCCCATTTTCCGAATGTCCTCCATCATCACGACTCTCGTCGGGCTGATGGAGGATAACGAGGAACTATTCAAGAACGCAGTCGCCGTCCAGCTATCTGAGATACGATCAGTTGCACGCCTTCTCGACAGCCTACTCGTAGGGCTCGTCCCCATCCGAGGGCGCCTCGTGGATTTCAAATGGATGCGGATTTCCAATCGTGCCGTATTGGTGCATCAGTCACTTCTCAATCAGATGCCTATCGACGCACAGCACGAAGCGAATCCCGTGTTTCTCGTAGGCGTTACGCAAAACGATCTTTTTTGGAAGGACATCAGACGGTTGCTATTCTCCCGGGGCAGGTACACGGTGTTCTGCCGTCTTGCGACAGACGGCCTTGCTGACAAGTGGAGTCCGGTGAAGATGGCGGACGTATTCTCCGGTATGGCTTTAGACTTTGATGAAATGATCCAGAGTTTGGGCGATGAACTTATGTCCGGATTCAAGAGAGGAGTGCGTACAGCTACGGCCGGGACGACAGTCAATGGTACGCGGACGATGCTGAACGCACAACGTGGAAAGCTACTGCTCAGGCATTACGTGATGTTGCTTGCCGGATACCACAAACTAGAAATCGAGGCCTCTCTCATCGAGGATCTGATTTGCGGGCTGTCGTACGCTGAGAATTGGATGGACAGCGTCGACGGCTACCGGCCAGTTCTTGCAGAGGTGACGAAGATAGTGGATAACTCGCTAAAGGTCGAGACGCCCCGCGATGTAGCGCACGATCTTAGACTTCTGATTATGGGACATCCAGAGCTTAAGGAAGCTGTCGAACCTGGTGGTTCGACGGTCGGCGGCGATCACCCTGAATCCCGGTGCGAAAGGTATCTGGACTCAGAGATAATCGCGATCTACTGGTAATGTCATGAATGTAAGTTGGACACCGGTAAGAAATGCCAATTCGTCGTGCCGAGATCAGGAGCATCTCACCCTTCCGGCACTAGCAGACCTTGCCACGCGTCCATCGCCGTCTCCTTATTCCGTCCCTCCCGGGGAGACATTTGCACCCGCCCTCGTGCTCGAAGGTGCGGCGACTACTGCTTCATCTCCTAGGAAAGTACAAGGGTTAGGATGAGCACACGGGCAGATCGGTCAGTTCGCCGCGGCTTTGGAACGGGGCGAGCTGTGTGCAGCGGACGGGACGCGGGTACAGGCGCAGGTTCCGAAAGAGCCGATGGCGGATTATTGTTACGTGGGACCTCAGCATCGCCGGATTCTCGGCTCCATTGGCGTGTCTGACGTCTACGACGGCTGGGACGAGCAGGCGCAGTTTCAGGCTCTGTGGGCGCAGGCGGGGACGCCGCAGATAACGTGCGCCGTTCGCTAATACTCGCAGCGCGCTATGGGAACGCGCACCCCTGTGCGCACTCTAGGGATGAGTACTTGGCACACGTTGCTTGTGCGAGAGTCCGGTCCCAGCGCCGGGGCACAGCGTGAGGCGACAGTGGCGGTTTGGCTCAATTTCACGTTTGGGCCGTTACAGCACGCCAGCCGCGCCAACCGAACTCAGTACGGCCGTGTACGAGGTAACAAGGGAATACCGGAAACGCTCCCAACGCTCGACGTTCGTGGCCTTGAACCCTGACAGCTAGACCAAGCGCAAGTCATACACCGCGACTTCCAGGACCGGACCTTGATGTCCTGTCACCGCTGGGCCATTGATCCCCTGGATCGAGGCGGACCAACGCGACATCGCGCGCCTGCTGGGAATAGCAGCCGAAGCTCAGACAACTCTCGCGTGGCTCCGCATCCTGCTTATCACGGACTCATCAATCCATAGGTCGAAACAGGCGTCACTAACCACCTAGCCTTTTGAGAGACTCTGCTCCTATCGCCCATAGATTTCCTCGTCAAGTTCGCGCTGGCTAGCCTCATCGATTGCCGTCCGGATCCACTCGCACCCAGATTGTCCTACCGCAGCTACACTGGGATCAGGCGACATCGATAGCCTCTTAAAGTACTCTAGCCAAGTCTGCCAGTGAGCGGACTCGGGACCGTGCCATACCGAGACGATCATTGTAGGACTAACAATGGCCTGTGCGATTCGGATAGGGGACCATCCGGCTTTCGAAGCTACTTTGATCTTGTTCTCCGACACTCCCACAAATCCAGCCTCATGGTAATCTGACAGACAATCCATGGCAAGAAGGATCTCCAAGACTTCAGTATGATCACCAACCAACTTCGCAACTATAGGTGCAAAATAGAAGCTGTCCCTCCCTGCCATGGCCGACAGAATGCTCTTTCTCTGACTGACGGACAGCCCGCCAAAGGCATCGTCTAGGTCTCGGATGAACCGGTGTGTATCGCTCGATATGTCATCTTCAATACGAGAAATTAGCCATTCACAGCATAAGTCTGCGTCACTTGCCAAGATGACTGAGAGCATATATGCCTCGCCCGGTGAACGAACTATAGCTGCTCTCCAGTCATCAAACAGAACATCAGGGACATGACGATTATCTCCACTCAGCCATAGACAGACTGCTGTGATTTCGGCGACCTTGGTGGATGGGTGACGGAGCAGAAGTCGTAGTGTGTTCGCGGGACTCCGACCACGGCGGACAACGCCTTCCAGTAGGTTTCCCATGTTCCCTAGTCTCGGGAGGACTTCAAGCGCAGATTCAAGCTCCTCGTTTAGCGGCTCATTTACAGTAAGAACAACGACCACAGCTGCGGCCTGAGCCGAGTCTGAATCGAGCGCGCGCAACACCAATGGAGGACCTTGCTCGGGGCTTTTCTCTCTCGCTTTACGGAGCAGTGGCTCGACAACGATGGAGTCTAGGTTCTCGGTAACTGCCCATTCGGCCCATGCAAACGGTTGGTCAGTCGTTCGGGC
Organism: Chloroflexota bacterium; assembly: GCA_026707585.1. Classification (GTDB taxonomy): domain Bacteria; phylum Chloroflexota; class UBA11872; order UBA11872; family UBA11872; genus UBA11872. The sequence continues at coordinate 17,649 of JAPOWQ010000012.1, forward strand.
AATCTCGTCAATGAAATCGCCTGTCATATCGGGCCACCCTCCGCCGGCCTCCGTAGCAGTCTTGATTGAGTCGCGAACCATGCCTAGTACGCTGTCTGGTCCGAGCGGTTCGAGGTCGACTGCCAACACTCGCGCGTTGTTACGCCATGCGCGCTCCTGATTATCGAGATTGTCGACGTGCCTATCAAGGTCACCCACTCCGGCCAAGAAGTGCTCTTCTGGGAATAGGACTGCGAAGACCTCTGGAACCTTGATGGAAGCATCGAAACCGGCTCGTCGCAAGAACTCTCGGATCTCTGCAAGTATGCCCGGGTGATGCGAGAATCTTCCTGCAAGATCGGTCGCCATACACTTCGTATGCGAGCCCATCACATCCCTAACTTCCGCTGGAGGTGCACGCTCCAGTCCACCAGCGTAGGCCCAGTCATGCAGCATTCTGAAGAGCACCGAGTAGTCATCTGGACCCGAAACTGGTATAGACTCCAGGATAGTTGGCCAAATCTCGATCAGCCCGTCCAGACAGGCTCCCGAGACCAGTCCGGACTTGAGAGTTATCGTGTCTCCCGATCCAGCATCCACACTGGTTGATTCGAATTTCGGGCTCATGGCCAAGCACAGGGCCTGAATGACGACCTGTGGATTACCGTCGGCATGGCCGTATAGAACCGTTTCATTCGCCAGCAGCCTGCGTCGGTCGAACTGCTGATCATCCGTGGATGGGGCCGATTCGATCCAATCCTCAAGAATCCGTAGCGGATGATCGGGATGAGAGTGCAAGGGCCGTCGATCTCCAACGGCCCGCACAAGCAACATTGGAATCGTCTCCGCCGGACTAGTCAAGAGCGAATACGGCGCTATCTCCGTTAGCCATTCCGGTCGAACCTCGAGTGCAAAACTAGCCTCCCGCCGACCAAGCAGGACGTATCCTTTGAAATCATCAACTTCACCAAATCTGATCAGGAACTCCTCAATGGTCCTCGCAGGAACTCGTGCACCCATGCGTGCCGCACCGACTAAGGAACCCACTACGCCCTCTCCATCCAGGCTCCGAATTGCAAGATCTAGAGGAATATTCACAGAAGCCTTGGGCGAATGGAATGCATCGCCGACAGTTGCAAATCGTAGTTCTCGTGGCCATATCGTAGCTTTACCAGTGAGAGATTCAATTCGAAACACACCGGTATGTCCCAGGCGAGCCATTGACGTATGCGATTCGACGACGTTCAATCCGAGGATCGTCTGCACATCTACTAAAGATGCACCTCTATCTCCCGACAGAGCCATCACGGCGAGGACGTACATGAGATTAGGATCACCAACACGGTTCACCATTGTTCTGAAGTCGCGAAGAAGAGATTCTCCTGTCAGAAGTGTTCTAGCTCCGTCTCTTCGGACATAGTCACAGAGTGTTGCCGTAAGCCCAGGCCGTCCGCCTGATTGCTTCACTATCGCTCTTTGAAGCTCTACCGGCCCAGTGATATCCATCGCTTGGACAACTTCGAGTATCTCGTCCTGGGTCAGCAATCGGAGCTCTAGGATTGAGCCTTGAGGAACGCCGAGGGCGCCTGCTACTTCATCTTTGTCGCCGGGCCAAGTCGTAGCGGCAATCCGAAAGTCAGCGTCTATCTCTAATCTCAAATGGCGGAGGCTGCGGAGACTTTCCAAGGCAGCATGCGCGTCATCGACAACAATGACTTTAGGCTCTAAGTCGCGCACCGCGGTTGCAACTCGCCTGCTGTCTGCGTCAACCAAGAACAGCCAGTCCTTGTCGACGAACTGCCGTAGCAGGTGCGTCTTTCCCGAGGCTGGATGACCCGAGATCACGATGTCGTCGGAACTATCCTCCAGCCAATTCCTGTCCGATTCACGTCCGGTTAGCGGGAGGTTGCTCGTAGGCCGTGACGATAACGGCACTGCCGAAAGCGCAGGCAACTCCCCGCTGAGTCCCAAAAGTTCGCACGTCCAGCGTGATGAACGATAGAGCTCGTCCGCGAACCACTGGCGGCCGTGGACGTTAATTAGCCGAAAACCTTCGTTGGCTGCGGCGCCGCTGAGGCTGTCCTTAAGAGGCCCAGTTTCGTTTTGGGTTGTCGCGACTATGACACGTCGTGCGGAAATACTCCCACTCTGAGATTTGTGACTGCGAAGATTCGATATAAGGTTTCTTCTGACACTTCGCGCTGTCGTCGTGACAAGCATTGTTGGTCCTTCGGAGCCCGATGCATCCAGGCCGTCCATTCCCAGGTCGCCGCCGCCCTCGACGGGCGTGAGTCGAGGGTATCGCTTGCGCAAAAGATCCTGAGCGCATAGCTCGAACGTGTCTGGCTCTGGACCTTCCGCCAGCCTGTCCAATATTGCTCTGTAATGCCGATCGCGAATCACGTGACCGATGACTGAATCAACTTGGACAATCTTACCGATGCGATGCGCCCGACGGGATGCATCCCTAGCAGCGACTTCCGACATTCAATAGCCACTCGCCATTCTTGCGGCGGAAGCCGGCCGACGTGGTGGCATTGCGAGGGCGGGCGGGACGGCGCAGAGCTTGCTGGGACTGAGCAACTGTGTAGGGGTGCGGCGGGTTAGGGTGAGGAGACTTTCTGACGAGGCTACACGCCATTACTCCGCTCCACTTCCCGGCCGGCTCTGAAAGAGGCTCATTCCTCCAAAGTCCCACAACTTCGCCGACATTGCCCACCGTGGGCCCTTGTCACATGACTCACTTCCGCCGGCATGCGAAGGCAACCCCCAAAGCCCACCGCCTGACTCGGCGTCGCGCCGTCTGGACTCGATGCCAGCAGAGTCGAACGCCGATCGTGGAATCCGGCTGACGGCAACTCCTGTCTCACACGCAGCTCCGGGACCGTCCCCCGCGGCACTCGGCTGGAACTCCAACCCGCCACCAGGACCGACCCCTTCATCCGCGGCGACCATCCCTGGGAAAACTGGATCGTCGACAGCGTCTACACCCTCATCCACGACCAGGGCCGCTACCGCCTCTGGTACGAAGCCGCCCCCGAAGACCTCTACGACCCCCAGCGCCGCCAACACCTCCCCGCCCGCGAGATCTGGGGCGTCGTTCTCTGCTACGCCGAATCCGACGACGGCCTCACCTGGCGCAAACCCGAGCTCGGCCTCTGTCCAGACCGGACACATGGTTTACAGACGTTCGGGGACATGGTTTACACATTTAGACGGGCTTTCGGAGACCAATGGTGGTCAGGTGGTCGGTCATAAAGTGCATGGTCCAGCAGCCGTCGGTGGGCGTGGGACGGAAGGCGACCAGCTCGCCGCGCAGGCCCTTGGGGACCCGCAGCCGCCGGCCCCGGAACGACACCCGGCCGCCCAGCCCCACCCGCCGGCACTCGTCGTCGGGGCCGTAGGGCAGCGCCGGCAGCTCGGCCGGATAGGGCCGCGGGCTGAGGCGATAGCGGCTGGCGGGGACGGCCAGGGCCAGCGCCTCATGGGGCCGCACCTGGTTGTACTCGTGGCGCCAGGCGTCGAAGCTGGCTTGCCAGGCGGCCAGATCGGGGCGCGGCGGCTGCCGGCCGAAGTCGCGCTCGAGGGTGCCGTGGAAGCGCTCGTCCTTGCCCAGGGTCTGGGGGTGGTACGGGCGGCTGTGGCTGACGGCGATCCCCAGGCGCCGCAGCCAGACCGTCAAGGGCGTGTAGGGATGGGCGGGGTGATTGCCCCAGGGACTGCCGTTGTCGACCAGCACGCGGTCCGGCAAGCCATAGCGCTGGAAGGCCGTGACCAGGTGGCCGCGCACGGTGGCGGTGCGCTGGTTGGGGCAGGCGATCAGGCCGAGGGCGTAGCGCGAGTGGTCGTCCAGGATGGTCAGCGGATGGCAGCGCCCCGGCCCACAGGGCCAGCCGCCCTTGAAGTCCATCTGCCAGAGGGCGTTGGGATAGGGGTGCTCGAAGCGCTGCCAGGCGCGCGGCTGGCCGGCGCCCCGCGCGGGGTCCAGCCGGTCGTGCCGCCGCAGGATGGCGGTGATGGTGGAGGCCGCCGGCAGGGGCTGGATCCCCTGGCGAGCCAGCAGCACGCGCAGCTTGCGCGGCCCCCAGGTGGGGTGCTGGGTGCGCAGCGCCAGCACCGCGTGCTCGATGGCCGGGGCCGTCTGCGCCGGACTGTGCCGCGGGCGGCGCGAGCGGTCCTGCAACCCGGCGGGTCCCTCCGCCGCGTAGCGCCGCAGCCACTTGTAGCCCGTCGGCGCCGAGATCTCGAAGCGCTGGCACAGCGCCCGCCGATTGGCCCCCGGCTAGCTGGCCAACGCCACAAACTCCGCCCGCAAGTCGCTCACCTGTCGCTCCGCAAACGGCACATCCCGGTCCTCCATCTCATGCCCAGATGTGTAAACCATGTCTCCGACCACGTGTAAATGATGTCCCCGGTCTGCACAGCCTCCAGGAGTGGAACGGCTCGCGCGCCAACAACATCGTCATCGGCCGCCAGCTCACCGGACCCCGCGGCCTCATGGGCGCCGCTGTAATCATCGACGACGCCGCCACCCGCCCCAGCGCCCCCGAACCCGACCGCGTCTGCCCATACGCCACCGCCAGCGGCGCCAGCAACCGCTCGAAATCCACCAGGTTCGCCTCAATCCAATCCGCCCGACCCAGCACCTTCACCTCGTCCGACCCCACCTCCATCGCCTCACCCGTGTACGCCGAGACCGCCGCAAAACTCTTTCTGACGATCGAGTCGTAATGCCGGATCAGCACCTCACTCGCCCGCCACCCCTCCGGCTCCCCCGCCAACCTTCGCGGCCGTCCGCCCCGCCAACTCCCAATCAACAAGCCCTTCAGAAACCCCTCGCCAAACGGATTTGCGTCATCTTAAGAGGTCATCCCGGCGTGCTCAGCCGGGACCCAGTCTTCCTCCGCTCCCCTGCGTCATCCCACCGTCCCCGTCCCCTCTTGCGTAGGGGCGGCGTCTCTGACCCACCCGTCTTCCGCTCTATCCACACCACAAGTCTCTACCCGTTCGTGGCCAGCCGATCTCGACTTCGCGGAAGACCGCCTCTAATCACGCCCCCAGCACCTCGCGACACCAAGTGATCCCAGTCTCCGTACGCAAGGGAGCGATCTCCGCTCGTCGTCGAAAGTTCAGTAAATGGTAAACTCGACACACCTTTACCTAGGGAAGCTACTGCCAGTGCGAGTCTTACGCTTGCTTACGCTTGCTGCGATCGTTATAACGATAGGTATAACTACAGTATCGGCCCAATGGCCGACTACGTGCATTGACTTGAACGACGCATTTGAACGTCTCGCTGGAAGAGATGAGAATGTAGCAATTTATCAGAAGGTTCACCAAGGTCAGGCAGAAGAGCGATGCAAAGATGATCATCGTGAAGCGGTAAAACGAGCTTTCGCCTGGGCCTTCGACGGCGAACCTTCACCACAATACCTGAAGTCACCCGAAGCGCATTCGGCCTTCGACCTTGTTCGACGCACCGCAATTGCCCGCGGTGCCGACGAGGACCTAGCGCAGGTAGTCGCAATGACTGTAATTGCCGAGGATACTTGGCCTGCCTATCTGCGAGGGAATCTCTCCAACATTCATTTCGGCGACTATCGTTGCTCTTCGAAGGGTGACGACTGTCCCCTCGCACCACTGCCAAGATTCCAAACGCTCAATTGGCGCTGGAGCGGCGTCGAAGAACAAGGCAAGTGTTGGGGATTCTCTACAAGCCTTACTATAAGAAACAATACTTCTGAACGAATGCACTTTTCCTGGATAGCCATTATACCATTAGATAAGTATGGCAATGAGCTTTTCAGAATTCCGATTTATCGAGTGAATGTCGGCGCTTACTCCGAGCGACCTATAGAAGAGTCCTGGCAGTTCTGCAACGATGCTGGCGAGCGTCCTGATACGCTGGGGATTGACTTCGAGGAGTCTCGCAATGACTAAGAGAGTTCGTAGGAACATCGTTCTGATTGGAGTTCTCTTTGGCATCATTAGCAGTGCACTCATTATCAGGCATTACCTCACGAATAGCACTTCCGATGATGCGGGAGACATACAGAATATCAACGTAGAACAAGGCGCAACACTGCAATCTGCTAACATTGCGCCTCAACAGAGAATCATGGGCAATCAACAAAACATAGCAGGCGACGTAAATGTAGGCAATATTACCGTTGTCGATAGCTCCTTGTTGCGACCGACTCAGGTTACGACACCTATACCAACAACTCCAGTTCCAGAAGCCGCTTCGCCAATCCCTACACCGACTGAGAGCCCAACTCAAAAAGATGCGCTGGGCATAGCAGGCCTTCGTCAATCGTCTACACTGCTTGTTGACCTCGATAACACTAGGCACAATGATCACAAGACGAAGACTGACATAATGATCAGCGGTATTCAGCAGACTCTGCCGCATGTGGCACTACAGGCTGCCACGTCCATTCGTAATTCGGAAATCAGAGATCGTAGGTTAGAGACCGTGGCCTTCTGTATGCAGGCCGACGAGATTGATTGGGCTAGGAAAGAGGCGGTAAGTCAGATCAAGAGCGGAGAGTTCCGAGTCTCAGTAGTAGAGAGGTTGGCTGAGGCAAGAAAGAACAACGAATCCGAAGTCATATGCCAGGAACTACAGGATGAAATCGGAAATGAATGATAGCAATAGAGAGATGATTCGTAGGAACAATTACGGCAATTCGTCGAGGCAGTGTTTGAGACCCGCCCGTCTTCCGCGCAACAGACCTCGAAGAACATACTTGTTCGTGATGAGTCAGGCCGGGGTCTTTCGGGGGCCCGTGTCGAACCACATGCCCGGGCAATCAAGCCTCCCCAAGTAAGCTGTCTCGTCCACCTCCGCCTCGCCGCGAATGCCCCGCACCGCCGAACACACCGTCAACGTCGAACTCGCCCGCCTGCTGCGCGGCAAGCATCCGCGCTGGCGGCACGGCATCGGCGTCGAACAGACCGGAGTGCTGGCTGGCGCGCCGAGCGATCGACCCGACATCCTTATCCAGCATCCAGGCGGCCTGCCCGTCGTTATCGAGACTGAGTACCACCCCGCCCGCGAAGTTGAGCGCGACGCCATCGACCGGCTCGGCGAATCCGTCGCGTCCACAGGTGAAGTAATCGAGCAGGCCGTTGCCCTGCGCGTGCCCGTCGAGCTTCGCGGCGTCAACCAGGCCGTCCTACCCCGGCAGGTAGACGACGCCGCATTCGACTACTGTGTCTTCACCGAGGGCGCCGAAGGCCCGGACCGCTGGCCCGCGAGCGGCTGGCTCGCCGGCGGAGTCGATGACCTTGCCGGCTTCATCGAGCACACCGCGCTGTCCGAACGCCGTATCGCTCGCGGTACCCAGATCCTCGAAGTCGGCGTCCGACAAGCCGCCGGTCGCCTCGAAGCCATGCTGCTGCAACCGCAGGGCATATTGCGCCGACGGGCTGCCGTCCTCCACCAGCAACCGGGCGAGCAGACCGAGCGCATGGCCATGGCCATCGTGGCTAACGCCATGACCTTCCACGCCACCCTCGCTGCCGCGGAGCTCGGCGTTCGGTCATTCGACGATCTGCGCCAGGAGTCCCCGCTGAAGCACCTGAGCCGCTCCATTGTGGTCGCGGAATGGCGCCGCATTCTGCGGGAGATCAACTACTGGCCGATCTTTCAGATTGCCGTCGACTTGATGTCGCCGGTCTCGCCGCGCGAGGCCACGTCGATTCTTGAGCACTTGGCCAAAGTCGCGGATGCGTTGCACGAGATCGGAACCTCGACTACTCACGACCTCTCAGGCCAGATGTTCGGACGCCTCATCGCCGACCGGAAGTTTCTGGCCACTTTCTATACCCTGCCGGCTTCCGCCGCCCTTCTTGCCGAACTTGCCGCCGCCCGGCTGGATGTGGACTGGCCGGACCCTGAAGCATTCACCAATCTGCGAATCGCCGACTTGGCCTGTGGCACCGGCGCGCTGCTGGCCGCCGCCTATCGCGCCGTCGCGTCCCGTCATCGGCGCGCCGGCGGCGACGACGCGCCCCTCCATGCCGCCATGATGGAACATGCCCTCATCGGCGCGGACATCATGCCGGCCGCCACCCATCTCACCGCCTCCACGCTATCCAGTGCGCATCCCGGCTTGCCGTTTGACCGCACCCGAATCCACACCATGCCCTACGGCGATCCCGAAGCCGACGACCCAAGTGGACGCGCAACTGCCATCGGCTCATTGGACTTGATTCTCAAGGATGCCCAGCCTTCTCTCTTCGGTACTGGTCAGCACGCCATTCGGGGCCGCGGCGAGCATCCGCATTCAGATACGTCGCCAGGTCGGCAGCGACAAGGCGACGAACTCCACCTGCCCCAGTCCTCGGTCGATCTCACGATCATGAATCCGCCGTTCACCAGCCCGACGAACCACGCAGCACAAAACAACGTCCCGATTCCGTCGTTTGCTGGATTCGCCACCGGCGAAGACGAGCAGCGAAGGATGTCGGAGGTGCTCAGCGGAATCCGCGGATGCATACAGCAGCCTGTAGGCCACGGGAACGCCGGACTGGCTTCAAACTTCATCGACCTCGCGCACGCGAAGGTTAAGCCGGGAGGTGTCCTGGCCCTGGTCCTGCCCCTAGCAGTTGTATCGGGTAGCGCATGGTCGTCGGCCCGACAGCTCTTTGCTCGCGCCTACCGAGATCTGACCATCGTCACAATTGCGGCTGTCGGCGACACCGCGAGTGCGTTTTCGTCGGACACCAGCCTCGGTGAGGCGCTTGTTGTCGCAACACGTCGGGAGAGCCCGGTCCGTACGGACGAGTCGATGGCCGGGACGCTCTACGTAAGTCTCGGCAGGCGGCCTCGAAGTCTGGCTGAAGCCTCAGAGATCGCTCGCGCGGCTCAACGACTACCTGAACTTAGTAGCGGGCTAATTCAGATTGGCGACGAGACAGTCGGCTGTTTCATCCGCGCCACACTCGCTGACAGCGGCTGCGTCGCAGTTCGAGAACCAAGTGTCGCGCAAGCCGCGCTGGCCTTGAGAGATGGCTCGCTGCACCTCCCGCGCGTACGTGATTCCTGGAGTCTTCCCATTGCCCCTTTAGCCGAGCTCGGCGACCGAGGGCTGGTGCACCGCGACATCAACGGTAGAAACTCCGACGGCTCCGCCCGCGGTCCTTTCGACGTGATGCCGCGACACGGCGTGGCCTCGACGTACCCAATGCTCTGGCAGCACGGGGCCAAACGTGAGCGGCGGCTCCGCGTAGAGCCGGACACGGAAGGCCGCGTCCGGAACGGCTGCGACAACAGGGCGCTTGACGTATGGGACTCAGCAACCCGGCTTCACTTGACCCTGGACTTCCGTCTCAACTCACAGAGCTTGTCGGCGTGCCTTACGCCCGAAAGATCGATCGGCGGACGCGCTTGGCCGAATTACAGAATTCAAAGTCCGGCGGCTGAAGAGGCCATTGCTCTCTGGGCCAACTCCACTCTTGGCTTGATGAGCTTCTGGTGGACGGGCGGACGTCAGCAGCAAGGCCGTTCGATTATGACCATTACCCAGCTGCCTGAACTCTCGGCTCTGGATTTCCGCCAACTAAGCCAGAAACAGATCGAACTATCGCGCAAGCTCTTCAATGACTTTCTTGACTACGAATTCCTGCCCGCCAACGAGGCCTACCACGACCCCGCCCGCAAAGCCCTCGATCAGGCCGTCCTAACCGACCTCCTCGGCCTTCCCGAGTCCATCCTTGAACCTCTTGCCCTCCTCCGCCTCCAATGGTGCGCCGAACCCACCGTCCACGGTGGCAAGTCCACCCGTCCCCGATAGCAGTTGTGGACCTCCTAGCTGTACGAACTATCTCAAGAAGGCAACGGGTGGCATATAAAGCGACCTATTGACAATGGACACAAGAATTCACAACGCAGCCATCTTCGCCATAAGCTCGCCCGACAACCGCTTCGTTTATCCACACAACTGATCAGAAAGAACTATACACACTGCGCTCACATGACGAATTCAGTGCAAAGCCACGATTCAGATCTTTCAATTCGAGACCTCGACAGAGATGAACTTCGTCACGTCATGACAACGTTTGCCAGACGCATCGGACTTCCTGGCTCAGACGAGAGACAGCCCAGATGGCAGGTTATGTCGACAGATGACTTTTTTGAGCTTTTGTCTCTGGACAATTGGCCTAATGCTGAAGCTACGACCGAGGACTTATTCTGGTACTCCCATCCACTGCGCCATAGTGACTTTCGACGCCTTGACGAATACTCAGTTCACTGGCAGAAAGTGAGCAAAGACATCCGCTTATGGATATCCAGGGAACCTGCTGTCCCTTCCAACTCCAAGCACATCTACAATGCACGAGATCTACTCTATTCCCTCTTATCCAGCTGCAAGATATATATATCTGATGAGTACAGCCATGACCATGCTAGGGCTTTGAGGAAGTTTAGAGTAGATCTGTTTAGGTGGCATTTGAAGAGCCTGATACCCACTATCATGTTCATTCTTGTTGCCGTGCCTATTGCTGGTGCATATAGCTGGACGACGTGGAGTGGTTCCACCGGAGCCAAGATAGGTGGCTTGCTCATTTACGCAAGCGGCTTCCTTGTGGGTGCCGTCGCACTGAGACTAGCCGTTACTCGGTTAGGCTTCATGTCAGGAACGATGTTTCTGGCGGTTGTATATTCACTCTTCTTCTATGTGTTCGTCGTAACTCTCGAGAGGATCAACGTTCTTGATCAGCCCTTTTCTAGTGCCGATGATGTTGCCCTTTTGATATGCGCGCTTCTGGGGTTATTTGTTGCAGATCTGAAGTATCCACGCCTCCGCCTCACTATTGGAAGCTCGATAACGCGCGACGTGATCCGATTGATTTACCGGCAGATGATCGTGCCTGCGTCGCTAGTGGTCGCGCCCGCATTCGGTGTACTGAAGCTCACGGAGTATGTAATAGAGAGAATAGTTGAGGACGTTCGCTCGGCAACGATACTAGTGCCGATTTCAGTTATGGCAATTGTAGCTCTTCTCGAGTTAATCAGGACAGAACTTAGACGTAAGAGCTAGCAGTGAGAATGAGTTCCATCCCCTGATCTAGAGGCGTGATTTGGAATCTTATGCGATCTAGAGATAACTGAGACGACATTGAGGATTTAGTGCATTCGTTTTGTGGAAAGAAAACATTACTGTGTAATCCGAAAGTGAGTCGACGACGTCGCCCCCCTCGCCCACACCGCCCCAAACCGGTCATTCAGCCAGCACCACAACCCCTGGATCGCCTGACTGTTCGCGTCCATCGTCTGTTCCGAATCCGACTGATCCTCCCGCACCCCGCGCTACCGCATCCTCGCAACCCCCCGCATCAACCCCTGCCACCTCGGTTTCACCATCACCGGGGGCTCCCAAGTGGCGGGCATGCGCGGGAACGTCCGCAGCCGCAGTTGCGCGTGCGCCGCCCACGCCTAGTTGTGGGTGGGCATCGCGGGGTGCTGCCGACCTGCGATGTCGATCATTCCGCCGCACACGTAGGGCCACCATGACCGCCGCTTGCAGGCCGCAATCACCTCGGCGGTCGTCGCCGTGCTTCGCGACCAGCGGGCGATGATCCAGAAGCGTCGTCAGGCTGCCGGCGCCGCCTGTCAGGACGGAGACTTCGCCTTTACCACCAGCCAGGGAATAGAGTGGGATCCCCGCAATTCTCCCCGGGCGTTTCGAACAACGCTGAGGAAGGGCTGACTGGATCCGCGGCCCCTCAACGACCTGCGGCACTGCTTTGCCAGCCTGCTCCTCAGTGCCGGGGCACTGCCCAGTGTGGTCAGCGAAGCCACGGGCCGTGCGGGCATCAAGGTGACGACAGACGTTTACGTCCAAGCCCCGCTTTGGGCCCAGCACGCGGCCTTGGCGCGGCTCTGTCCGCTGTTTCCCAACGAGCCCAGGCCGCCCTCAAGAGCAATACGTCGCGTACGTACTCAGACTGTTGGTAGTGCAAAGTTAGAGCAACGCCGAGAGCACAGTTCCAGCCGGCGTGCCCGATAGTCGCCCGACAGCTGTGGGAGGGTGACACGCCCGGAGGGATTCGAATCTCCGACTCCTAGTTCCGACGCACCGGACGCAACTCGCGTCATCAAGAGCGATCCATCTCGCTACTGAAGACCGAACGAGCTACACCGACCGATTCCTTGGAGTTCACCTAGGCGCGTGCAGAGACTCAATCCGTACTAGCCGCGCGTCGGCGTCGGACACCGTCGCGCCGGGCTGGCACCTCGCGCATGAGGCACCCAGAAAGCGTCGGCGGTTTTGGTGAGCGCCTACACGGGAAGCATGAGTTCTCACCGAAGACGCGAAGCTGAGCAATCGCACCACACGTTCATTGTTTGGCCAGACTAGTCAGAACTACAGAGCTCTACGGAGGTCGGCCAGGATGTTCATCACTCCGCCAGCGCTGCCGACTTGGCCGTCGCGAGACTCTTTTGTCTGCCGTATCGACCTGTGGCGCGGGCGACGCGAGTCATGCGACACGTTCCGAGCGAGCGCGAAAGCGACCGAACCGATCATGGACATCTATCAGCCATATCTGTGTAAGAAACTGAAGACTACGGATCGCCACCGAAGGATATCAATGGCGATCCGTAGCTGCCTTCAACAGGTTTGGACGGGCGTCAATCGGAACCATCCGGCATCAAGTTATCCGAACAGTTCTTTGCCTTCTTGAATCCCGTCTTCCGCTCCAACGACCCTTCCTTCAAGTTTCGGGGGGATCTTGCCGAGGGGTCCCGGCGCATGCCCGCGTTGTCCCGAAGTCCGGAAACGTAGGCGACGAGATCCCCTGCCGTAGTGGCCCGCCAGGTAGCGTTGGCGCCCCACCATATCGCCGTTGCGGCGAAACGATCCACGACCCTTAGCACCCGAGCAGCACGCGTCCGAGGCACGGCCTCGGCCGCCGTTCGCGAGATCGCGAGTGTCTCGCTTGGCGCCCAGACGGTCCGACTCACGGCGGAATGGACCGTTCCCGGCGAATCGAGGTCCCGAACGCCACGGCCACGTCCGCCCGCTCAGGCGTCCAAACCCTTCGAGGCCGGCAGCCACTCCGCCACGGTGGTCAGACTCGAACACCGTGCCTGCGCACGCCTCCACGATCGGTGCCGCCGACAACTTTAGTACTCGGACCTTGGTTTCCCACGGGCGCGGTACTTCGCTCCGCGCCACTTTCGCACTGCGACAGTGGGCCCGGCCACCAGATCTCAAGGATCGTCCCTAGCCCGTGTCGCGCACCAGATGACGACGCGCCCTAGCTCCCGATGCTGGATACGAAGTGCGCCAGAAGAAACCGGGGGCGTCCATTTTTCACGTGGCCCCGTCGTCGCACCGCCGTGCCCTCCACGAGCCGATGCTCAAAGCCCCGTGTTACAACCGCTCGCGTCATAAAGATACCAGCACCTCAACACGGTATATCAATTCGTCTTCACACAGTCGTCGCGTCGGGACGGGGGTCGAGCATCGGAAGCGAATCTGCGCATCATCGGCTCCGGCACATAGTCTGCGGCCGACAACGCTCCTACCGTCCACTTGCGGCGCCGGTCCGCCGCCGCACAACCCCCGCAGGGACATACGAGGGGAGTTGGCGCTGCATGCGCAGCGAAATCCGTTCGTCAGAAGTCGAGAGTCGCCGCCAGCATGCCCGGGCCCGCCGCCACGTGCCGAGCGTTGCCGCCCTTGCCGCGGCGAGCCCGCACGTTCCCGTTATCCAGGTCCAGGCCGTCCAGCGTGAGCCCAAAGCGTTCCGAGGCCCACAGTCCCGAGTACCGGACGACCAGAACAGTGGCGCGGCCGCGCGCATGGGCGGCTGCCAATGTGAATCTCACTTCACTCCTATTCCAGAGGCACTAGTCTGTGGCAATATCGTCAGGCTGTCGCGGATCTGGGCGCGTCCGCTGACGCTTCGCGCGATGGGCTCCGAACGAAGCCCAATAATGCCGGGATCTTGGGGTGACGGATGATCAATCTGGAGTTTGGAACTGCCGACGACACGCTTGGCTATTGCGAGGAGAAACTCCAGGCGCCCTTACATGTCTCCGCTGCAGCACACGCCGCCCACCTGCTCCCAAACCTGAAGCCCGGTCACGGGATTCTCGACCTTGGATGCGTGCCCTGGGCCATTTCGAACGGGCTTACCGAGGCGACATCTCCCGGCGAGATTCACGGCATCTGCGTGGAGAAGTTGCAGTTCGACCTCGCGGAGTTTCTCGCCGCGCGGTGGACGCGACAATACAGCCTTCCACGCTGGCGACGTGACCGCCCTTACGCATGAGGACGGCTGCTTTGACGTTGCGCACTGTGGTGACGTGCTGATGCACGTTCTGGATGCCCAGGTGGTCCCGCGCGAGGTGAACCGGGTCGTGAAGCCCGGCGGCATCATCGCCGCCCGTGAAGTGATTGCTGACGCGTCGTTCGCGCGTCCCGACTTCGACCTGCTGAGACAAGCGTGGGACTCATTTGGTGATCTGTCTGCGGTGGACAAGGTTCACCCGCAGAAGGGAATGGACGTGAAGGCGCATTTCGTCGAGGTCGGATTGACGAGCTTTCGCGTGAGTGCGTCGATTGAGACCTCTACGACTGCTAGCGAGCTCGCATGCATCCATCACTTCGCTCACCAATGGTTCTTGGCGTCAAAGATCAGGGACTCGGCCATTTGGAATGGCGAGGCAACGCCAGCGCTCTGCCACCAGATCGGCTACGGCAAGTGGAAGGACCACCCGGGCGCAGTCGCAGCCGTGGCTAGCGGCGATTTGGTCGCCTGGAAGCCGGCGTCCAGTCCGCTGTCAGACTTTTCAAACCGAAAGGGATGCGACCCTCGTCCGTCTCAAGGGTGCAAGAACTCTGAATCATGACTGAGCCCACGTCGGCCATGCCCTGGTACACGTGCGGCTTCAGCGAGCCCATGCTCCGCCTCCTCAAAGGGCATACGGTTTATTCCCACGCCGCGCATCTCCTCCCATATCTGCAGCCCGGTCAGCGGGTTCTAGACTTTGGGTGTGGTCCGGGCACCATTTCGGTCGGCCTCGCCAGGGCTATTGCGCCCGGTGAACTGCACGGTATCGATATCAAGCAGGCGCAGATTGATCTGGCCCGATCGGTAGCCGAAGCAGGCGGACACGCCAACGCGACCTTCCACGTTGGCGACGTGACCCAGCTACCGTTCGACGCCGACTATTTTGACCTCGCACACGGCCACTCCATCCTTACGTATGTTCCCGACACTCAGGCCGTGCTGGGCGAGGTGAAGCGGGTGTTGAAGCCCGGCGGGCTCATTTCCGTCCGCGAAGGGATCATCAGTTCCTCGTTCGTGGCTCCAGACTTCGAACTTCTCGGCGACGCCTGGATCACGTTCGCGGAACTCATCACGGCTGACGACGGCCATCCCCATATCGGACGGGACCTCAAGCGTCATCTTCTTGAAGCGGGATTCACAGACCTCCGGCCGACGGCTTCATTCACGTCCCATACCACGGCCGAAGAGGTTGCGTTCTTCTGGGCGGTTATCCGGGACTGGTTTCTCTCCTCTGCCGTTCGCGAGGCGGCGACGGAATACGGCGTGATATCCCACCGGCACCTCGACAACGTGGAACACGCGTTTGATCAGTGGAGTCGCCACCCCGGCGCCTTTAGCGCGTTCGCCTACGGCGAGTGCCTGGCCTACAAGCCACGGGGTGACTCCGCATCCTGAACCCCTGCTAGCCCGACGCAGTTAGGGACGCTTCGCCAGGAGTTCGCGCCGGTCCGCCGCCGCACCATTGTCAGGCGGCGTTTCAGGGATTCTCGGCAAGACCAAGGCTCGCGTGCTCAAGCACTCACCCCACAGGCCTCAGCCAGGGCCTTCGGGCCAACCGGTGCCTCCGGCTAGCGCGACTCTCTCAGCGCTCCATAGTTCGCGGTGATCTTGGACGTAAGCAGCGTAAAGACGCCCATCTCGTCCTCACTCACGCCTTCGAGGAGCCTCGCGACATGCTCCTTGACCTGCTCGTCCACGCGCGACGTCAGATCACTCCCCTTGTCGGTCAGGTGCAGTAGGACAACCCGTCGGTCACTGCCCAATCGTTGCCTGCGAAGCAGGCCCAGATTGACCAGCCGGGTTACCATTCGGCTGATCCGGGATGCGTCGACAGGCAGAATCTCCGCTAGTTGCGTTGCCGTGCACGGTCCGCTCTCAGCGCACGTGCGTAGCAGGTTGAACTCCGACGGGATGAGTCCGTACGGCGACACCTCATCCGACAATCCCTTGTCCACCGCATTCACCAGGCTCGCCACACACCTAATCAGGTTCGCTGCTGAGCGCCTGGTCCCGGCAGACTCGTCGTCGGACGACCGAACATCGACCCGCGAGATCGCCAAGGCTAAGGGTCCCTATCGGGGCTTGCCGTGCATCCGGCATCGTGGCGACAGTCCAAGTTGCTTCACAGCATACGTCGCCGTGCGAGGAACTCCAAGGCAAGACGCCCACCTTTGAGCTTTACACCACGCGCTGCGACGTAGAAACCTATCACCCATTAGACATTTCTTTACGGAGTAAGTCCCAGCGAAACTCTGTATTGTAATTGAGCCAGCGCTCTACTTTGTCTATGACGTGCGCGTCCCGTGCCTAACAAAGGCGATTCTCTTGGCCGACAGAGTCTCAATTGGCATCTGTCGATGCCCCCTCCAAGTTTTGGATCTTCCGTACGCCACTTCCGCTTGGATCGTAAATGGCTCATCCAAACAACAAAGCGCTCTCGAAACCACCGGAGCGCAGCATTGTACGAGTCTCGCCCAAGAACTTCAGCTTAAAGTCGACTGGACCTTCATCGACGTAGAAGTGCGAGGTTTCAACGTTGGCTTGCTCAAGCTTCAAGGCTATAAGATCTCATGATCAACAATGACTTGCGCCTCCGTAGCGGAGGAACTTCCGCACTCAACTTTTTCCAAGACACGTGAATTCTCGGAGAGGAACTGGACCATCTATTCAATCGACGTAATGTCCTGAGGCTCCATTACTCCGCAATTAATCTCGCAACGATTCTGCATACGATTCCTCACCATAGCTGGTTGTACCGCCACCGCCGGGCGACTTCATCACCGTTCCGGGGCGCGTATTCCTCGATCGACGCTACGTACCTCTTGTCGCCTCCCTGAGGCGATTCGACCGCCTTGCTCATCCGTAGCCTCGCGTCCGCCGTTAGTGCTTTAGCACCAGGACCTAACACGGCGTAGGCACCGCCGAGGGTCACTCGGCCGCCTCCTGGAGGAGCGGCTGCACAGCATTGCTATCGGCGACGGCGCTTTGTCAAGAGCGCTGATTTGCCAGGCGTCACGCTTCAGGATGACCGTCAGGCCAAATCGAGCAAGGCGCTAGTCGTCCGCGCGATAGTGCGAGGCGCAGTTGACCCACCGACACAACGTCGCAAACCATCGTCGGTCCCGCGCGGTTCGCGATGGACATGACCCCGCCGTACAGTCGGCGCTAAAGTGGCCTCGGACATCCACAGACTCTGGTCAAACGAGCCTGTCGATCTCAGAATGCCGGCGCATCGCACGATGGGATTGGGACGAGGCTACGCCGCTACATTGGCGACGACGTTGATTCTGCCACCGGCATTTTCACCTAGTGGCCGCTAGGGTAGTGGATGGAGGCCGACGAATCAGGTACAGACCCTTACTAAGGGAGCATCCATGCCTGGCCCCCGGATTCTGCGGGATTACACAGCTGAGTTATCCATGTCGTTGTGAGTTTCGATTGTAGGGCGAGAAGACCCCGCTGTGAATGCCTGTCGAGTTGTGCGGTCAGGTTCCCTGGTAGCTTGCGCGTTTCCTGCGTCTGCGAGCAGCCGCGATAAGCCCTGCGATCAGCCCTGCGATCAGCAGCAGGAACCAAGGCCATGGTGAAAGCCATGACGGAGGGATAGCCAGGGATGCTTGAGCGGTCGTTCGCGCTGCGGCGCCTGAGGCAATCGACTCGGACCCGGCTTGCGCCGGGTCACTGCGCGACGCAGGTGTGAGCCGCAGAGTGGTTGTGAGCTGCTGAGCAAGCGAGGTAACCGACTCCGGGAGGGTCGCGGATGTCGTACCCGAGGTAGACGCAGGAGTGGTCCCGGTCGTGGGCACGGATGTCGTCACGGAAGTGGGCGTGGGAGTCGTCCCTGAAATGAGCGCGGGCACCGTCCCCGGCGGAGACGTGGGCGTCGTCCCCGGCGGCGGCGTGGGTGTCGTCCCCGGCGGAGGCGTAGGTGTCGTCCCCGGCGGGGGCGTGGGTGTCGTCCCCGGCGGAGGCGTGGGCGTCGTCCCCGGCGGGGGCGTGGGCGTAGTCCCCGGCGGAGGCGTGGGCGTCGTCCCCGGCGGGGGCGTGGGCGTCGTCCCCGGCGGGGGCGTGGGCGTCGTCCCCGGCGGGGGCGTGGGCGACGCATCGTCGTCCGCGATGGTGGTGGTGACCGACGAGGCGCCGAGGCTCGGCGTTGGACCCCCGCCGCCCGCGGGGCTGGACACGGAAACGGCGAACGTCTCTCCGGCACCCTCGTCGAGGGTGTCTTCCAACGTGCTGACCCTGAATGTCTGCATGCTCAGTGCCGCCTGTGTGAAGGTCAGCATCCCTGTGATCGCTGTGTAGTCCGTCCCCGCCGTCGCCGTGCCGTTGGCGGTCCCGTAGCTAACGGTGAGGTCAGAAGTTGGCTTCACCCCAAACGGGGACAGCCACACCGTGTAGACGGTCGTCGCGTCCCCCTCGTTAACGCTCGACGGCCCCGAGATGTTGACGCTAATCGGGTCACTCGCCGCGATCCTCGCCGTGGCCCAGCCTCTGCCCGGCTTCACCAACACACGGGATGCAAGGTCGCCCGAGACTGGTCCAAGTGCGACTGTGAAAGTCTCCGCCCCTTCGGAGAGCATGTCCTGGTTGGTGGCGATGGTGATGGTCTGCGTCGACGCCTCGGCCGAGTTGGCCGGAAAGGTGACGGTGCCCCGCGACGGCCCGGTGTAATCGGAGGCGTCCGCGGTGCCGGGGGTCACATGGAAGGCGACGGTGATGTCGGCGTCTACCTGCCGCGAGAGGGTGACGGTGAACTGAGCGCTGGAGCCTTCCGGTGTCTCGGTCGAGGGTGACTCAATGCTCAGAGAGGCAGTGCTTCGGCCGTCGCCGGTGGGATCGACAAGGGTGATGCTGTCCGCTGCTTGACCCAAGCCAGGGGCGTTGCCGACGACGGAAATCGCCTCCGGACCTTCGATTGTTCCGTCGTTCTTCGGCGTGATAGTCAACGTGTCGGTCGCGCTGGATTGACCCGCGGGGATGGTGATGCCCGCCAGGTTTGTCGCTGTGTAATCGGACGCGTCAGCCGTCCCCGACAGCGTCAGAGTGACGACAACGTCCTCGCTGCCGGCAGTCCCGTCCTTCAGCGTCGCCCTGACTGTGACCGTCGTCGGCCCGGCGTCCTCGGCGATGCTGCTGGGGCTGACATCCAAAGTGAAGCCGGTGGGCGCCGGGACAGGCGTAGGCGTCGGCTCCGGCGACGACGGCGGTTTCGCAGGTCGAGATCTGGACGGCGCATCATCATCCGCGATGGTCGTGCGCACCGACGAGGTACCCAGGCTCGGCGCCGGCCCGCCCCCGCCGGCGGGACTGGTGAGGGTCACGCGGAACGTCTCCCCCGACCCCTCGTCCACGTCGTCCTCCGTGGTCTGGACGGTAAAGGCCTGGGCTCCCGCCGCCGTCCCCGTGAACGTCAGCGTCCCTGTCGTGGCCGTAAAGTCCGTCCCCGCCGTGGCCGTCCCGTTGGCCGTGGCGTAGCGCACCGTTAGGTCCTCCGTTGGCACCACGCCAAATGGCGAGAGGGAGACTGTGTAGCTGCCCGTCGTGTCCCCCTCATCCACGCTCGATGGCCCGCTGATGTTCACCGTGATCGGGTCGCTCGCGGCAATGGTGGCCTCGGCGCTGGCAGCGGTCGCCTTGACAAAAACGTTAGCCGCTTCGTCTCCGGTATCGGTCCCCAACGAGACGCTGAAGGTCTCGGCAGTCTCCGACAAGCTGTCTTCGGCGACCGGGATGGTGATGGTCTGCGCCGCGCCCGCCGCGGAGTTGGCCGGGAAGGTCACCGTGCCGGACGTTGCCGTGAAGTCCGAATCCTCAGCTGTCCCTGCCGTGGCTCCCCAGGCAACCGTAACGTCGGCGCTCACAGACTTGGACAGGGTGACGGTGAAGGATGCGTTCGACCCCTCGTCCACATCGTCAGATGGCCCGCTGATGCTCAGATACGCAGCTTCGTTGTCATGGATGGTGATGAGCGCAGAGTCGATGATCAGGGCTTCGAAGGTCCCGCCAACAATGATGGTCTCGTCGCCCTCCACATCGGTGTCGTCGATCAAGGTGAGCGTCAGGGTCCCGCTGCCGCTGGACTGGCTGGCCGGGATGGTCACGCTGGCCGTCGCCGGGGCGGTGTAATCGGAGCTGTTCGCCGTACCTCCCAGACTGAGGCCAATCGTGATGTCTTCAGTCCGCGGCGTGCCGGTCAGGGTGGCTGTGACCGTAAAGTTGGTTTCGCCGTCACCCTCGTCCACGCTGTCCGGAGAGACGCTGAGCCCGATGGCTATGTTCCCTATAAGGCCGGGATTGTCTTGGGGGGGTCGCTGACGGGTTCGTTGTCCGCGATCGTCGTCTCCACCGACGCCGTCCCTAGGCTCGGCGCCGGCCCGCCGCCGCCGCTGGGACTCGACATCGTCACCGTGAAGGTCTCATCGCCCTCTGACAAAATGTCTTCGGTCGTCCGCACCTCCACCGTCTGCGCCCCCGCCGCTGCCTGGGTAAAGGTGAGCGTGCCGGAGGCGGCGGTGTAGTCGTCGCCCGCCGTGGCCGTCCCGTCCGCCGTCCCGTAGCTCACCGTCAGGTCGGCCGTCGGAGTCACCCCGGCCGGCGTCAGCGACACGGTGTAGGTGGCGGAATCACCCTCGTCGACAGTGGACGGGCCTGATAGCTCCACGGTGATCGGGTCGCTGGCAGCTATGGTCGCCGTTGCCGATTCCGACCCGCTCTCCAGGGACACCCGGTCCGACAGGTCTCCCGAGATGGTCCCCAGGGTCACCGTGAAGGACTCCGCAGTCTCCGACAGCTGGTCGTCCGTGGCCGTGATGCTGATGGTCTGGGTGGCGTTGGCCGCCGAGTTGGCCGCGAACGTCACCGTCCCCGACGTGGCCGACAGGTCCGCGGTCTCCGCCGCGTCCGTCCCCAGCGGCGCCGACCAGGCCACCGTCACGTCCGCCGCCACCGCCTTGGACAGCGTGACGGTGAAGACGGCGGCAGATCCCTCCGCCACCGACGCCGAAGGGCCGGATATGCTCAGTTTCGCGCCGTCAACTTTCAGACTGGTTTTGCGGTCGGTCAGGGTGATGCTGGCCGAGCTCACCTTCAATCCCGTCGCCGTCCCCGGGACCTCAATCGTCTCGTCGCCTTCCTTCACCCCGTCGTCGGACGGCGTCAGCGTGAGTGTCCCAGTCCCGCTCGCCGTGTTCGCCGGGATGGTGATGCTGGCCAGCGTGGTCGCCGTGTAGTCCGTGTTCTGCGTCGCCGTCCCGCCCAGCGTCCCGATCGTCACCACCGTCGCCTCGGTGCGCGTGCCCCCGGTCAGCAACGCCGTCACCGTCACCTTGGTCGCCCCGTCGTCCTCTTCCAACGTCGACGGACTTGCGTTCAGGGTGATGTCCGCGTCGTCGTCCGTCAGCGTCACTGTCGCGTCGCTCACGCTCAGACCCACCGTCGTCGTCCCCGGGATCGTGATCGTTTCGTCGCCTTCAGCCACCTGATCGTCTGTCGGCGTCAGGGTCAGCGTCCCCGTGGCGCTCGCCGTGTTCGCCGGGATCGTGATGCTGGTCAGCGTCGTCGCCGTGTAGTCGGTATTCTGCGTCGCCGTCCCGCCCAGCGTCCCGATCGTCACCACCGTCGCCTCGGTCCGCGTGCTCCCCCCACTCAGCGTCGCCGTCACCGTCACCGAGGTGGCGCTGTCGTCCTCGGCCAACGTCGACGGACTCGCGCTCAGGGTGATGTCCGCACCGTCGTCCGTCAGCGTCACCGTCGCATCGCTCACGCTCAATCCCACCGTCGTCGTTCCGGGGATCACGATCGTCTCGTCACCCTCGACCACCTGGTCATCCGTCGGCGTGATCGTGAGTGTGCCCGTGCCCGTGGTTGCGTTCGCCGGGATCGTGATGCTCGCCAGCGTCCCCGCCGTGTAGTCGGTCCCCT
>JAPOWQ010000010.1 GCA_026707585.1 Chloroflexota bacterium
CCGGACCCTGCGAGGCCACCGCCGCGACCCTGGCCGGGCCGCCCTCCATCCCAAGGGGTTCACGCGCCTCCGATGCCGACGCTGTCATCGACGCGCCGGCCGATGTCTCGCTTCCAGCGCAATTCACGGTCAGCGCCGCCAGCAGCAGCCCGATGAGCACACTTGGCAGCACCCGACGACCCAGGTGGGACGCGGCGCTTGGGACTCTCACGGCCCGTTTCCGGTAGCGCAGAGCTTGACATTGCTGACTTCATCCAGCTGCGCCGCGAATCCGGGATCCAGGCAGCCGCCGAGGTAGTGGTCCGCGTGCCGGAACCGGAAGTTCAGCCCCGAGACCCGCGCTGGCTCGCCGCTGATCTGCACGCCCGCCCACTGCGCCAGCGGCGTGCCGGGGCCCCAGTTCAGCAGGACATAGCCGGCCAGCTGGTCCCGCAGCCCCAGCAGCCGCTCGCAGTCCGCCACCAGCCCGGGGTTACTCGCCGGATCAGGCACCACGTAGCCCCCGCGGCAGGCGGCCTTGGCCGCCTCGGCGTTCTCGTACCCGGAGTTCGCCGGCACCATCGCCACCCCACCGCGCACCAGGACCTGCACGTCCGAGCCGTCCGGCGCCATGGTGTACAGCACCACCGCGCCGTAGGCCGTCGGGTTGCGGGCCGCCCGTACCGCGAGCCGCGAGCCGTCCGGCGCCCAGGCGGCCGCCGCCCGTCCCCGCTCGCTGGCGAACTCCGCCGGCGTCCGCCCCACAAGTTCGCCGTCCAGGTTCACCACGCACAGTCGAGGGCCACAGCCGTACAAAACGTGCGTGCCGTCCGGCGACCACGCGACCTGCAAGGGCACCCTGGTCTCGCGGATGATCGTTGTCAGTTCCTGTAGATCCCCAATCGACCGAAGGACGCGCTCGCCCGAACCGTCGTTCAACACGGTCACCAGTTGCGCACTTTCACGGTGTTCCCGCGCAAAAGCCAATCGCTGCCCGTCCGGTGACCAGGACACGCGGCTGATGACCCCACCCGTGACCGTAGACCTCTCGGACCCGTCGGCGGCAACCAGGTCGAGCCGGCCTGCAATCGGCACGGCCAGTCGCGCACCGTCCGGCGACCACCGCGGCGGGTGGTGGGCCGGGTACGCATCGTTCGTTAGCACGGGTTGGGGCTCCGTATCCGCGGCCTGGACCGCGAGCGTGCGAAGCTGAAGTCGCGTCGCGTGGTACTTGCGGTCTCCCGACAGGAACGCGATGCGGCGGCCGTCGGGCGACCAACTGGGCAGATAGTCGCCGCGCCCGTTGGTCGTGAGCCGCTGCGCCGTCGACCCGTCGACATCCACTGTCGCGATCTCCCAGTGGTATTCGCCCCGCGGCGTCCGGGGCGCGTCGCGTCGTACAGTCAACCCTTCGGTCGGATACTCACAGCTGGCATAGACGATCTGCCGCCCGTCCGGCGAAAACTCGGCGTGCTCCGTGACGTAGTGGGCATGGTCAGAAACGTCGGGATAGCCGGGATTCGAGTCGGCCAGCCGCCGCAGCCGGGTCCCGTCGACGTCGACCATCTGCACCAGGCTGGCGTCGTTAAATATGATCTGCATGCCGTCCGGACTCCAGTCGACAAAGTTCCGAGGCGGAGGCACCTTGAATGGAAGTCCGCCGCCTGGCGGTCCGCACGGGAACCCAGGACTGTTGCCCGGCCCCTGGTCTCTCGCCCACCGCGAGTACTCGAGTGTGCGACCGTCGGGACCGATCGTTGGGTCACAACCCACAACCAAGCTGCCTACGATCAGCAGGGCGAGGTACAGGCCACGACGCAGCCAATTCGCACTCACCCGGGCGACTCCTGCTGATACATCGCAAAGATCGCCAGCACGTCTAGGGGATGCGGCGAACAGTCGGGATCGTCGGGCAGACTGCTATTCGTAACACCAGTCGTTCTGAGCGCAACACGTTCATAGCTCATCACCGATTCGTAGATTGACGGGTGGTGATACACGATGTCGTTGTCCCATCCGGCCACCACGCTTCGTGCGTCTCGAATACCCAAGACGTGCCCCGCCTCGTGCACCAAGACTTCATATGCGCCAAGCACGCTTGCGCCGCAGGTATTGAACCGCACGTCATCCCGGTCGACCGTGACACCGCCGTCGGCATCCAGGCCACCTGGAATGGACGTTCTCGCGATGTCATCTTCGAACCGGTCCCACGGCAGCAGGATGTCCGTGACCCAGCCCTGTTCTGGATTCTCATGACGCGGCCACGCGCACGCCGTCGATCCACGATTCTCATCGGGGTCAGCGAAGACACATGTGGCGATGCCGAGCCGCTCGCTGAATCCGGGAAACACACCCATCTTTCGTAGCCCACCATAGATTCCGGTACGACCCTTTCCGGTATCAGGATCGGCCTCCTCTTGGTCAACCATAATGACTTCGTTTAGCTCCTTGTCGTCGACTTGCGCTGTGGTCAATATGTCGAGTGACGTTAGAAACTTATCTAAGTCCGCTATCTGAGAGTCGGTCAACTTCTGTCCATACACATGGATATATCGATCCTTTATCCGCTGCAGTACTGACAGGTAATCCGCGCAGTTATCACCTTCGTACACCATGCTAATTAGGCCGTTCGTGGCTAACTGCCACTGACCCAGCGCATGCCTTACAAGGTTCTTCCAATGGGTAAAGTTGCCTGGGTATCCATCTCGACAAATACGATATCCATACGTCCGGTTCTTGACGCGGTAGTGCAGGGGAAATGTCGCCACCCGCTCGCCGCTGCCGGCGGTTCGAGCAGACGGCCAGGCATAGGCGTCGCGCGCCGCAAAGACCGTGGAGGTCCGCTGCGGCCCGGTCCCCTCATAGCGCAACTGGATGGCGTAGACCGTTTCCATCGTCAGCTGTTTGATCGTGTCGGGGTTGGTCGAGGACTGGGAGAAGACCTGGACTGGATCGAATGTCAGGAGCGACCATCCCAGTTCCTGGTGATTGCCGCCGACGCGCCGGTGGTGGAACGCGTACGTGCCGCTCGAATAGTCGCTGCCCAGGATGGTCCCGATGGCCAGCCACTTCAGTTTGACCTGCGGCGCTCCCGCCGGACTCTTGCCGTTGGCCTCGATGATGGGACTGTCGATGATGATGGCCTCGGTGCTGTCGGCGGAAGTCACGCTGCCGTTGACCGCGCGCAGCCGCAGGCCGTAGCCCACGCTGTGGGCCAGGCCCTCGGCCGATCCGCTCGTGGGCGTGATCACACGGTCGAGATCCACGGTGTAGCAGTTGTGGGTGGTCACCTCGCCGCTGATCGAGTACCCCGAGCGGCGATCCGGCGGCAGCCAGTTGCCCCAGCCGGTCGCCGTGCGCTGCCGGATCTGCACCACGTACTTTGCCGCCCCCGCCACCGGATTCCAGGAGAGCACGGCGCGCCGGTTCCGGAACGGCTTGACGTGCAGATTGGTGGGCTGGTCCAGGCTGGTGGGCGACGTGGATCCCGGGTCGGGGATCTCATCGCACGCCGGCGGCGCCAGCGTCGGTTCGCCCGAGCCCGGGTTCCCCGGCGCCGCGGCGTCGACCTGCGGCGTGCCGGTTGCCGTCGACGACCAGCCGCCCTCGCCGTGCTTGTTGACGGCCTGCACCCGCACCTGGTAGCTGGTGCCGTTGGTCAGCCCGCTGATGGTCGTGTCCGTGCGGCCGCGCACCTCCATCTCGGTCCACGCCCCGGTCGTGCCCGCCCGATACCCCACCTCGTAGTGCGTCGGCGTGCCGCCGTCCCTGGGCACCTCCCAGGCCACGTGCAACGCCGCCTGGCGCGGACTGACCACCGGCCGCGCCACCTGGCCGGGTTGCTGCGCCGCCACCGTCAGCTCGCGGCGGTCGTAGAGCACTGAGCCGTCCTGCGATTCCAGCCGCACCACCGCGTCGCCCCCCGGCGTGCAGCCGTCGATCCACATCGAGTCGTAGTAGCCCGGGCCCGGCGATGGCGACGGCGCCCGCGGCGCCACC
Source organism: Chloroflexota bacterium (assembly GCA_026707585.1). Lineage (GTDB taxonomy): Bacteria > Chloroflexota > UBA11872 > UBA11872 > UBA11872 > UBA11872. Next base: position 3,979 of record JAPOWQ010000010.1, read on the forward strand.
CGCGCCGTGCCGCTCGCCCCACAGCGGCCGGCCGGCTGGATCGGCCCCTCCAGCCGGATGTAGGCCACCGCCCCACGCGGCACGTCGTTCGCCCCGATCTTCATCCGCTCGCCAATCGCGATGGTGGTCTTGGGCAGGGCCAGCGTGGGCAAGGGTCCCGGCAGCGGCGTGACCGTCACTTCGGCGGACCAGGCGCCGCAGCTGTTGGCGCCGTTGCAGGCCCGGATCTGCACCCCCTGGCCGCGGCCGTACTTGAGCCGCGTGAAGGTGTGGCGGCGGCTGGCCGCCCCCACCACCGTCGCCTGGTCGTGCGGCGGCCAGGCGTTGGGCTGCTCGCGCCGCAGCAGGCCGAAGCCCGTCAGCGCCCGCCCGCCGGTGTCGCGGTGGGGGCTCCAGTGGACGGTGACCGAGGTCGCGGTGCGGTTGCTGGTGCTGAGCGACTGCACCTGGCCGGGCGGTCCCACGATGGGCGCCGGGGTGGGGCGGGCCGTGGCGGTGGCCGTCGGCGTGGGGGTGGCGGTGGCCGTGGGGGCGGGCTGGGTGGTCGCTTCCCTGGGCGGGTGGGTCCAATGGCCGCAACTGTCGGTGCCGTTGCAGGCGTGAATGCG
>JAPOWQ010000042.1 GCA_026707585.1 Chloroflexota bacterium
TCGTGGCCGTCAACGAGGCCATGACCAAGCACATGTTCGACAACCGCTACGGCACCGGGCAGTCCACCCTGGACGGCGTGGTTCGCGCCACCAACCTGTTGCTGGCCGGTCGCACGGTGGTGGTGGGCGGCTACGGCTGGTGCGGTCGCGGCCTCGCCAGTCGGGCCGCCGGCATGGGCGCGCACCTGATCGTCACCGAAGTCGATCCGGTCCGCGCGCTCGAAGCCGTTATGGACGGCTACCGCGTCATGCCCATGCAGGAGGCTGCGGCCGTTGGCGACGTCTTCATCACCGTCACCGGCGACAAGCACGTCATCAACCGCTCGCACTTCGAGGTCATGAAAGACGGCGCGATCCTGGCCAATTCCGGCCACTTCGACGTCGAAATCAACATCGAGGCGCTGGAGGACATGGCCGAGGACGTCACCGAGGCTCGACCCTTCGTGGAGGAATACCGCCTCGCCGGCGGCCGCCGAATCTTTCTGCTGGCGCAGGGCCGGCTGATCAACCTGGCCTCCGCCGAGGGCCACCCGGCCAGCGTGATGGACATGAGCTTCGCCAACCAAGCCCTGGCCCTGGAGCATCTGGCCAAAAACGCGCACGACATGGCGCCGGATGTTTACGATGTCTCGGCCGACATCGACCGCCAGGTCGCCTCGGTGAAACTCGAGGCGATGGGCGTGGCAATCGACACCCTCACCGCCGAGCAGGCCGCCTACCTGTCCGGCTGGCAGGAAGGCACGTAGTCAGGCCGCGGTCGCACGGCACCCACACTCGGCGACAGCATGGGAGAGCACATTGAGTAGCACGTTCGCGCAGGCCGCCCGCCTGCTGTTCACCTCCGAGTCCGTAACCGAGGGCCACCCCGACAAGCTGTGCGACCAAGTCTCGGACGCGATCCTGGACGCCTACCTCCAGGCCGATCCCAAGGCCCGCGTGGCGTGCGAGACGGCGGCCTCCACCGGCCTGGTGCTGGTGTTCGGCGAGATCACGGCCGGCGGCGACAACGTGGACATCCCCAAGGTCGTGCGCCGCACCGTCGGCGAAATCGGCTACACCCACTCGGATCACGGCTTCGACGCCGAGACCTGCGGCGTGGCCGTCTCCGTCAAGGAACAGTCGGCCGACATCAAGATGGGCGTCGACGAAGCGCTGGAAGTGCGCGACCTGGACGGCGACTACGCCGAGCTCGAAGGCCTGGGCGCCGGCGACCAGGGGATGATGTACGGCTACGCCTGCGACGAGACGCCGGAACTCATGCCGGCGCCCATCGCCCTGGCCCACCGCGCTGCCCGCCAGCTGGCCGCCGTGCGCAAGGACGGCACGCTTCCCTGGCTGCGGCCCGACGGCAAGTCGCAGGTCACCGTCGAGTACCGCTACGGCCAGCCGGCCCGCGTGGACACGGTCGCGCTGGCCGCCCAGCACGCCGACGAGATCGACAGCGACACGATCGAGCGCGAGTTGGTCGAGAACGTCATCCGCGAAGTCGTCCCGTCGGAGTGGATCGACGACGAGACCCGCTTCATCGTCAACGGCACCGGCCGCTTCGTCATCGGCGGTCCCATGGGCGACGCCGGGCTGACCGGCCGCAAGATCATCGTGGACACCTACGGCGGCATGGCCCGCCACGGCGGCGGCGCCTTCTCCGGCAAGGACCCGACCAAGGTCGACCGCTCCGCCAACTACGCCGCCCGCTGGGTCGCCAAGAATGTCGTCGCGGCCGGCTTGGCCCAGAGGTTTGAGCTGCAACTGGCCTACGTCATCGGCAAGGCCGAGCCGGTCTCCGTCAACATCGAGACCTTTGGAACCGGAACCGTTCCCGACTCCGACATCGAAGCCGCCGTCCGCGAGGTCTTCGACCTCCGCCCCGGCGTGATCATTCGCGACCTCGGCCTGCGCCGGCCGCTCTACCGGCAGGTGGCCGCCTACGGTCACTTCGGCCGCGACGACCTGGCCGACGTTCCCTGGGAACAGACCAACCGCGCCGCGGACCTGGCGCGGCTCTGCGCGGTGGAAGCGGCCATCGGCTAACGGAGGTTCGGGTGTCTGCGGTCAACGACATCCTCACGAATAACGCCGGCTTCGCCGCTCAGTTCCGCGAGGAAGCCGGTCATGCCCAACCCGCCCGTCGGCTGGCCGTCGTGGCCTGCATGGACGCCCGCCTGGATGTGTACCGGGCGCTGGGGCTGGCGCCAGGCGACGCCCACGTCATCCGCAACGCCGGCGGCGTCGTCACCGACGACGCCATTCGCTCCCTCGTCATCTCCCAGCGCCTGCTCGGCACCCGCGAGATCATGCTCGTCCACCACACCGACTGCGGTATGCAGACCTTCACGGACGATGAGTTGAAGGACGCCGTCGAAGCCGACACCGGCCTGCGCCCGCCGTTCTCGTTCGAACCCTTCACCGACCTCGAACAGGACGTCCGCGACTCCATCGCCCGCCTCCGGGCCAGTCCCTTCCTCCCCCACCGGGACAGCATCCGCGGCTTCATCTACGACTGCGCGACCGGCCGCCTCAGCGAGGTGCCCCCCGCCTGATCCACCCGCGCCGGCTAAGGCCCCGACGCGGGCGCAGTTGCCGACGTCGTGCTACGCCGCCAGCAGCCGCTGCGCGACGACCCTCGCCTCGTCCTCCGTCTTCACAAAGCGGTCGGGCGGCACATGCTGTAGCGCGTTGAGCGCCTGCAGGGTGATGGCCGGCCGTCCTTCCAGGCCCATCACGATCACCTCGGTGTTCTCGGCAATGGCGCTATCGATCAGTTGCTCCACCACCAGCGCGGCGCTGTCGTCCATGTAGACCGTGTCGGAAAAGTCCAGGATCACCACCTCGTGATCGCGCACGTCCACGCTGATCGTGCTGATCAGCTTGTTCGCCGACGCCACCGTAAAGCTGCCCCGCAGCGCCACCAGGCCGACCCGCGCCGAAAAGGCATCCGCCGTCTCTTCGTCGTCCTGGGCGCCGAAGAAGCTCCGGTCGAGTAGCGGTACCGAGACGACGCTGTCCATCTGCAGGCGCTCGAACTGGCGGGCGCTGGCCATTCCGGCGGCGATGAGGCCGATCGCCACGGCCGTGATGAGGTCCAGGAACACCGTGAGCCCCAGCGTGATCAGCATGACCAGCAGGTGTTCCCGTTGCACCCGATGAATGCGGGTCAGGAAGCGCCAGTCGATGATGTCCCAGCCGACCTTCATGAGGATTCCCGCCAGGGCCGCGTGCGGAATCGCTTCCACGTAGCGACCCAGGCCCAGCACCAGGGCCAGCAGGATGGCCGCGCGCAGAGCGCCGGATACGGGCGTGCGGCCGCCCGCGCGCAGGTTTACCACCGTCCCCAGGGTGGCGCCGGCCCCCGGCAGGCCCCCGATCAGCCCGGCCGCAACGTTGCCGATGCCCTGGCCCACCAACTCCCGATTCGGGTTGTGGCGCGTGCGCGTCATCGAGTCGGCGACCAGCGAGGTCAGCAGGCTGTCGATCGATCCCAGCAGCGCGATGATGATGGCCGGCTGCACCGCCCGCACCAGCACGTCCGGCGCCAGTTCCGGGAACCGCGGGGTCGGCAGACCGGTCGGCACCTCCCCGATGACCGGCGTATCGGTCAGCCACAGCACGCCCAGCAGCGTCCCTGCAAGCAGCGCCGCCAGCGTGGGCGGCAGGAACTTCCGCAGCCGGCTCGGCCAGGCCACCCCCACGGCCAACGTCACGGCGGCAATGGCCAGGGCGCCGAAGTTGATGTCGCGTACGGCCTCGGGCCAGGCCTGCACCGCCCCTAACGGCCCGCCCGCGGCCACCGGCGTCCCCAGGAACGGCAACGTCTGCACCAGGATGATGATGATCCCCACGCCCGACATGAAGCCCGAGATCACCGAGTACGGCGTATATCCCACGAAGCGGCCGATGCGCAGCACGCCCAGCAGAATCTGGATCAGTCCCGCCATCACCGCGATGGTGAACGCCTCGGTCAGGCTCTGTGCGTGCGTGGTGACGATGACCGCCATCGCCACGGCCATTGGGCCGGTAGGACCCGAGATCTGCGAGCGCGTCCCCCCGAACACCGCCGCGAAGAACCCCACCGCGATGGCCCCGTACAGCCCGGCCACCGGTCCCAGACCCGACGCCACCCCGAACGCCAGCGCCACGGGCAGCCCCACCACCGCCGCCGTCACCCCGCCGAACAGGTCTCCCCGGAGCGTGGGCAGGTCGTAGCTGATCTTCAGGGGCACCCGCTCACTCCCCGGCGCGCAATCCTTCGGCGCTTACCCTACTGTCCCCGGCTGTCGTGTGCTGAATACCGGCGAGCCTCGGCCCCTCGCAGACGGAGCTCCTCCTAAGGCATCGTCCTTAGCAAATGCCGCGGAGCGGCCAGCGCCGCATAATGGCCGCTCGAGCCCGCTTGCCCGAAGGACCCTGGCCATGAGTGCGTTTACGATCGACGTCTTGCAGTCCCGCCGCATGGTGAGCTGGGACGGGCGCTTCATCACGGCGTTCAACCAGGGCCACACGCGCAACTACCTCTACCCCGTGTACACGCCGGCAGGCCAGGCCGTCACCGACGAAACGCCGGTGGACCACCCCCACCACCGCTCGATCTGGATCGCCGCCGAAGAGGTGAGCGGCTACAACTTCTACATCGAACGCGCCTACGGCGGCCGCACCGCCGGCGCGATCCGCGAAGTCGACGCCTCGTGGGAGCAACTGGCCGCGGACAAGCTGCGCGTGGTCCAGACTCTCGAGTGGCGGGGCGCCCCGGACTGGAGCGATCCAGAGGGCCGGCTCATGCTGGTTGAGACGCGCACCACCGACATCCAGCCCGGCGACGTCTCCAACCTGCTGACCATCCGCTCGCAGCTCGTCCCCGGTGGTGGACCCTCGGCTCCGGCTGGACGCCTGGCGGACGGCACGCCGCTGCCGGGCAAGCCCGTGGCCGGTTCGGCCAAGTCACCGGGCAGCGTGACCATTGGACCGACCAAGCACAGCTACTACGGCGTCCGCCTGGCCGACCGCCTGCACGTTACGCACGACGGCGTGATCAAGGACTCCGAGGGCCGCACCAACGAGGGCGAGATCTTCGACCAGGCCGCCGACTGGGTGGATGCCCACGGCCCCCTGGCCTTCGACAGAATCGCCGGCGTGGGCGTGCTGCCCGACGCTTCGTTCGACGGCGCCCCCTGGTTCGTCCGCGACTACGGCTCGCTCTGCATCAGCACTATGCGCATGCAGGCAGTCGAGATCACCGCCGAACAGCCCTGGGACCAGACCGTCCGCTTCGTGATCCACGACGGCGACCATGAGGACGCCGACATCGCCGGCGAGTTTCAACGCTTCCGGGCCGGGGAGTAGCGATCAGCGACCGGTGGTCGGGCGCCGGCTGTCGGAGAGGGCGATGTCGTTTCTCACCGATGTTTCGCGTGAGACATTCGCGTCCACCCCACTACGGCCGCCCTCACACTAGCCGCGGCCGATGAATGGCTGGCCCACGGGCAAGACGGTGGCTTCCAGCATGTTCACGTGGTCCGGCATTGCTGCCATGGTCACGGCGGCGGTGGCCAACTCGTCCACGGTCATCATTGGTTCCTCATCCTCGCGACGCTGGGTACCAGTGCGGCGCTCCACCCAGGTGTTGCCGGGGTTTAGGCAACTGCACGACACGCCGTGGGCGCGGCCTTCGAGGGCGATGACCTGGGTGAGACCCCAGAGCCCGAACTTGGAGGCGCTGTAGGAAGCCGACGACGGTCGCACCCGCTGCGAGGAGATGCTGGCGACGTTGATGATGCGGCCACGCCCGGCCGCCGCCATCACCCGCAGCGCGGCGCGTGCGCAGAGAAACGGCCCGGTGAGGTTGACGTCGATCGTGCGCTGCCAGGCGTCCAGCGTCATGTCCACCAGCGGGGCGTGTTCGGCGACGCCGGCGTTGTTGACCAGCACGTCGAGTTGGCCGAAGCGCTCGAGGGTTGCAGCAATCAGGGCGTTCACGGCTTTTTCATCGGTGACGTCCGTCGGAATGGCCGCGACCTTGGCGCCCAGTCGACGAAACTCGTCGGCGGCTTCTTCCAACAGTGCTGCGTCTCGGGCCGCCAGCGCCAGGTTGGCCCCGGCGAGCGCGAATCCACGAGCGATGCCGCGGCCGATGCCGCGGTTCGAGCCGGTCACGATCGCGACCTTGCCGTCCAGTACGCCCATTCGTCCCTCCGCCTCCCCGTCAATCCATGCGCATTATGCGAAGCCGCCGGCAGGCGCAGGCTCAGGCAGTTTGCGCGTCGCTGGGTAAGCTCAGATGGGCTGGTAGCTCAGTTGGCAGAGCAGCGGACTTTTAATCCGAAGGTCGTGGGTTCGAGACCCACCCGGCCCACCAGGTTTGGGAAGCCCCTTTTGAGGGTCTCAGAAGTCGCCGGAAACGGCCGATTGCCAACATTTTGCCAACATCCGCCAACATTTCTTCTAGGGCCTCGGCAGATTCAGGCCAAGTTGAAGCAGCATCTGCGGGTCGACGAGGTACGTCTCCGACGGTGTCAGCCCGCTGCTCGGCAGGCGGCTGGACGCCGGGCTACACGTGGGCGTAGGTGCGAGCGTCTGCGTGATTCACGGCTAGCGCAACTGCTCGAGACGCGCGACGGAGAGGCGTCGCCGTCAGCGAAGAGACTCTGCTCTCAGGGCCGTTTATGAGATGTCATCGACCAGTTGCAGGTCGTGCGCTAGGTAAGACTCGACTCGGAGGTGGCGGCGCTCGCCGCCTGCGGGCCGGGGAGCGCCTGGCGGGCCGCCGGGTGCTGGTCTACGCCACGCACACGGGGACCCGGGACATTACCGAACGGATGGACGACATCCTCATCCGGCACTGTTTCCACGTCGCCGTGATGAAGGCCGCCGCCGTGCCCCCGGAACGCCGCGAGGCGTGGGTGGCGCGGAAGGTCACAGCGGGCATCGATGTCCTGATTTGCCACACCCGACTAGTGCAGACCGGCCTCGATCTGGTGGACTTCCCCACGATCTGCTGGTATGAGGCCGACTACTCGGTCCGCACCATGCGGCAAGTCTCGCGCCGCTCGTGTCGCATCGGCCAAACCCGCCCGGTCAAGGTCGTGTTCTTCGCCTATCGGAACACCCTCCAGGCCGACGCGCTGAAGCTGGTGGCCAAGAAGCTGCAGAGCTCTCTGGCCGTCGAGGGGGAACTGCCCGAGGACGGCCTGGCCGCCTACGGCGACGATGGCGACGACCTGCTGCTGGCGCTGGCCCGCCAGGTCGGCAACGGGGCGACGGACGGCGAGACCGTCGAGGATGTCTTCGCACAAGCCACAAGTGCCGCGGCCGCGGCCAAGGAGCTGCTGGTGGACGACGGCTGGCAGGCGGTTGAGGCAGAGCCGGAAGCCGTCGACGTCAACAGCAACGGCGTGACCGGCAACGGCCATCCCAAAGCCATAGGCCTCGGACCGAGCGTCGAGCCGGACCTGGGGAACTGTCACCATGCCAACGGTAACGGGCACCACCACAAGGGGTCGGCGCCGCGGCCATCGCTGTTCACCTGGGCAGAGTTCGTGGCGGAGGCTCCAGTCAAGTCCAGGGGCCGAAAGCGGAGGCCGCAGCCCGCTACGGCGTCTCTCTTCGAGTAGGCGTTGGAACAGGAGCGAGCCGTCGAGCCTGCCGGCTCAGCCGGATAAGACTATGGAGGATACGGAGGAGGCCATTGCGGCATCAGCGATGGCCTCCTCTGACTCTCCATGTATGGAGCTCATTCGCGTTTCGGGACCTACGCTCCCGCGTGCGATCTTTCTTGCTGTTCCGAAGTCCCGCAAACTGGAAGAACAGCAGTTGGAGGGGTACACCTTGAAACGGAGACGCATGAGAGACTTGGACGCCGCAGCGCCCACCCCTGCAGGGAACGGAAGGTGCAGGCGCGGTGTGGCAGTGGTTTCGCAAGCGACAGTGATCGACCCTGCGGGCTGCGTAGAGCATCTTCGGGTGCCAGTCCCGGGGCCACGATCTGATCGCCGTCGACAATGAGGGGCGGACGCGTGACACCGCGAGGCACTGGCCCTTATCGCGTCTACGTGCACCGATCGGCGAGCCAGGCCAACGTCCATGCGGTCGGCTGCCCGTACCTTGGGCAGCATGGCGGGCTACAGCCAGGCCATCCGGAGAACTGCCGATACTCCGACCCCATCGCCACATTCGAGGATGCCTGGGAGTGGGCGTGGACGCGGAACAGGCGGGTGACGCACGCCTGCACGCGCTGCCTCCCCGACCGTGAGGACAACCGGTGGGTGACGCGCTGACCCTCGCCTCATGACCGCCTTCTGCCCCCTATGAGGTCGTGCCGTTTCTGCTCCTGTCTCCTGGGCGGAGTTCATGGCCGAGCCGTCGGCGAAGCCCACGAGCCGCCGCCGCACGGCTCAGGCCCTGGCGCTGTCCCTGTTCGAGCGAGTGTTGGATCGGGAGCCGGCGCGGCTCGGAGCGGGACGCTAGCTCCCAAACGTGGGGGAGGACACCAAATCCAGGTGACCTCTGCCGCACACTCATGTATGCGGCCATTTTGCCGTTCAGGCAATACTGCTCCCGTGCGGCCATGCTTGGGCCATGTGTGCGGGGACTCTTCGTTGCCGCGAGACTCAGCGAAAGGGTAAGACGATATGTGTATGAGAACGCACTGAAAGGGAACGGCGATGACGACCGCAGATCCCCCGGCGCGACAGCGCAGGCCCCGCGAAGAGGCAGCCCGCCTGGGCAGAGAGATATACGAGCGAGACTTCCTGCCGCAGGTCGAAGCCGGCCATCACGGTGAGTACGTCGCAATCGATGTTGAGACCGGGGATCGGGCAATAGCCGACAGTGAGAGTGGCGCAGCGGACCGTCTGAGAGCGCAGCGCCCCGGCGCTGTCGATGTCTTGGTCGAGTGAGTCGGGTACCGGGCGCTTCGCAGCTTCGGGGCCTGGTCGCTGCGGAGGAGGGAGTGATCGTAGGGGCCGTGAATTCTGCCTATGAAGCGGTGTTGACCCTTCAGCTGTAGGGCCCGGAAGGGCGGACGCGCGACATCCAGACCGTTATCGACACCGGCTACACTGGCGCCTTGACGTTGCCGACCGCCGTGGTTGCTGCCTTGGGGTTGTTGTTTTCACACATGGGCCGGGCGTTCCTGGCAATCGATGACGTTGTGAGCTTCGATGTCCATGATGTGATCGTGTTCTGGGACGGCCAGCCGAGAAATATCAAGGCCGACCCGACCGGCAGCACCCCCACTGGTGGGATGTCCCTGCTCGACGGTCATGACGTGAGCATCCAGGTGCGTAACGGTGGGCGTGTCCTGATACAGGATGCCGCATAGCAATGCAAATCGCACGGCGGATCGGATGAGCGAACGATTGGATGTCGCGTACTACTACCCCGCGCCCTATTGGGGCATGGGCGAAGGCGGCTGGGTGAAATCGCTGCTCCTGTTCTTCGATAAGGTGTCCATCCTGCTGCCGGACTATATGTACGGGCGGCACCGTCTCGCCGACCCCGTGTTGGCCGCGCCGCTTGAAGACCAGGGTCTGCTGGAAGTGCTCGAACCCAAGACGTGGATAGACCAAGAGACGGCGAAGAGACTGGCAGAGGCCGTCAGTGGCCTGCTTGCGAACGGCGTATTCGACGATCTTCCCAGAGCGGACCGTTTCCACGAATTGTCACAGTCCCGCATAGGCTACGGGGCCGACGTTGAACTTGCCGAGTCGTTGGTATCCGAACTCCGGAGGAAAGGGCTTGCTAAGCCTAGTGAGGATCGAGTCTCGATACCGCTGCACCCGACGGTACGCACGACCATTCTCGTCATCCTCGCTCAGCTTGCGCGTTCGGCAGGCAACAGGCAAGACCTGTCTGTCCACCCGGCAACCAATGACAGGCGTGCTTTTGAGGACCTGATCGATACTCTTTCGAGAGAGCGAATGCCATCGCGTGAGCGGGTAATCGCCTTCGACCTCGAACCCGTCAGCTTCGATTTGGATTCGGTGCCTCTTGACGAGCTCCTCCAGTTCCGAACCGAGAATCTGGCTGCACACCGAGCGTATGTGCGCGACCTGCGAGGGTTCATGGCTGAGCTTGCCGAGATAGACCTTGCCGAAGACAGAGAGTCCCTTCTCCTACAACGACGCCAGGAGATTTCCGATTCTGCTCACGAGCTCCAACGCTCTACTCGCAAAGCGTTCGGGAGGAACCTCCCCTCGTGGTCTTGCGGGCTTGCTGGAAGCGCTTGGTCGGTCGCCATGGGCGACATACTCGGCGCGGTGCTCTCAATATTGGGGCTAGTCTCAGGCATTGGCAGCTCTATAGGCGGCAACTCGAACCAGGTCACTGCCTACTCGTATCTGTTTCAAGTGGAACGTAGCTTTGCGCGCTGAATCCACGCAGTTCACGTCTGCTTAAGTAGGCGTTCATTTGCGGTTGCGCCTTCCGCTTGCGTCGAAACGGTCGGCAGAGCCAGCGAGGACGAAGGGCTAGGTGGTCGACCACGTCCTCCAGATACGCGGTGAGGCCTTGGCGGTCAATGGAAACGGGACCAATGGTCATCCCGACGAGGCCGAAGAAGGGCAGCCGTCGCTGTTGTCCTGGGCGGAGTTCATGGCTGAGGAGCCGGTGAAGCCGAAGCGCCGCAGCCGCAAGGCTCAGGCCCCGGCGCTGCCCCCGTTCGAGTGGGCATTGGAACAGGAGCGGGCACCAGTCGGCGCGGCCGAGTTAGGCTACTGTGGAAACGGAAGAGGCCATCGCTGTTTCCGTGATGGCCTCTTTCTACCTCCCATGTATGGGGCCAGTTTTGAGTTTCCGCCCCCTGCGGTCCCAGCCCCTACCAGGCGCGACGGCACCGTACAGCGTGAACAAGTGGCCGAGGCATCGACGCGTCCGCATCCAAGAGACATCAAGGGCATCAGGAGGTATCTACCGACACATGCTCTTGTAGTCCGAGATCAGTGAGGGCTTGCCGTAGCTCCAACTGAATGTTCTGGGCCAAGCCCGCATCGACGCTTACCGAGAACTCGATGCCCACGCTCAGGTCGTCCCCGGAACGCAGCTTCGTCAGAACTCTCGTGCCAAGCCGGTTCCATACCTCCGGCGGGACGGTTCCCCTGACCGTGAGCGTCGCCTTCTGGCCTGTCGGTATGGGCAGCACGACTTGGGTTTCGCCAGAATCCGGCTCGGAAACCGGGGGGGTCTCGGTACCCGGGCTTGATTGGCCTCCCGGCTGCACCGGCTTCGTGTCATCGGCTGGGGCGCGGAGTCGCTCGGCCTTCGCTTTCGTCAGCAGAAAGACCCCTGACTCGAAGGCCACCTCGTCCGCTCCTACCAGCTCCCGGTACCACACGCGTTCGTATCCGCCGTCCCCCTTGTCGCCGGATGCCAAGCCAAAGTCGCCGACGCTCACGAAATCGAGAATCCGCCCCCGAAGCACGGCGTCGGGATCCATGAGGCGCGTCAGCGTTCCGTCCAGGAAGCTCTGGCGCAGACTGGTGAGCGGCCAGGCACCCGTGTCCTTGAACGCGGGGGGCCAATGCCGATCGATGTATCCGGCGCCCACGGACTCGTTGAGCAGTGCTCCCGATTTCAGCGCGTTCACAACGCGACCGCACAGTGTCTCGCTACCGCTGGAATGGCCCGCGCCGAGGTCAATAACCTTCAATCCCGCCGGCGCTTGCCTGTCTCCCAGCGCCGCAAAGCGGTACCCGGCCCATACCTCGTCCCTCGCCGCCTCCTCCGCATCCCGGACTCTGGTCTGCACTTCGGCCCGGTTAGCCTGGTCGAACTCAGTGCCGAGGACGCCTTTCGACACTTCCTGGGCCACCCGACGCCACGCGAGCCATAGTTCCACGCTCTCTCTCAGCTCGCGCCCCGGCTTTCTGGCGCACCAAACCAACGCTCCGGGGTAGAGCCGCGGGGAGTTCCCTCGTTCCCTGGTCCACCGGGCTATGCGCTCCGCCAGTTGGCCGTCTCCCGGCCACTCCTCCGCAGGATCGAGAACGACCAACGTCAGCCGCGGCGAATCGTGCACCGCGTCGCCGTTCTCCGGGAAGTAGACAACCGGAACCGGCGCGCCCCGGGCGAACTCCTCCTGCACGACCTTCCGAACCGCAGGCTTGATCTCCCTTTCCTCGTCGAGCGAGGCGCGCCGGTCGCTGACGACCTTTCGCAGCGTGGCCTGATGGTGGATGCGGTAGCCGTCCGCGCCGACCGTCCGCATGAAGAAACCGGACTTCTCCAACGCTGTCGCGGCGCTGTCCACCGTCGTCGTCTCCACGTCCGGCTCACCGAGGGCGAAGCGCAACTCCGGCAGGTGGGCCACCTTGTCAAACTGCCCACCGGACGACTCGAACAGGATGGCGGTGCCAACCCTTCGGTGAATCTGGCGCAGCGCCCCCTTGGTGTCCACGTCAAGGGCACCGGCGTGGGACGCATCTCCGGCAACGTCCGCTTCGATGGCGGCGTCGAGCCGCTGTTCCCCCAACTGGCCGAGGACCACGGCCCGGAACTCTGGCACATGCAGCGGGGCGGAGCCTAAGGTGATCAGCGGCTCATTCCGCGCCTGCTGGAACTGCTCGCGCGACGCCCACGAAATCCACTGGGCCAGCATCGCCAGCGCACCGCGGGTCTGCTGGAACTGTGGGAGCGCCTGCCACTTCCGCTGAAACACCGAGAGCGTCGCCGGATGAAACGGATAGCAGGCCTCAAACCGGACCCGCAGGAAGTCTGGCGCCTTCGCGCCGCTGATCGCACTGTCCACGGCCGTCCACTCCGGGGGAAGACGCGCGCTTCGCTCGAAGCACCACTCCGCATAGGTTCTGGCGATCCGTCGACGCGTGCGCACGCCGCCGAGATCATCGAACAGCCGTCGGCGCACCACCTCGCTAATCTCGGACTCGTCGTTCGCCATCAGGTCGCGGGCGACGCGGCGCACGACCTTGGTGATGCGGTCCTGCCACTCCTGGTCCCACTGGGTCATCTCAATCTGGCTGCGGGGCAGGCTGATCACCGTCGCCACATGAGTCGCGCCCGTGACGGCGACGGTTAGATTCTGGAGGAAGGCGTGGAAGGAATCCGCCATGCCGCGGTGCCGGTTCACGAAATTCAGCGCCTCGTCGAACAGCAGCAATACCGGCGCGTTCGCCGCGGCGAACACCCGTGCCAACGCCTCGGTCCCGGGCGGCGTTGTCTCGGCGGCGCTGCCCAGGGCGGAAACGCCGGCGTCTCCGGCCAACTGCCGAGCCAGGTCGATCCAGGGTGTTTCCCGTCCCGGTGCGGGGTCCCAGGCGTTGCCGACGAAGACGCCGACGCGGGCGGCGGGTGCCTCGGAGACATTCGCCGCCCTAAGCAGATCCCCGACACCCGGCAACGAGTCGGCCTTGGGGCCGGCATTCGCGAGGTGGTACAGGGACGTGAGCGTGTGGGTCTTGCCGCCTCCGAACTGCGTGATTAACGTCAGGACCGGCGACGTGTTCTCTGTCCTACCGGAAAGCCTCCGCAGGACCATGCCAGAATGCTCCGTCAGCGCCCGGGTAAAGCAGGTGCGCGAGAAGAACTGCGCTGGACCGCTGTAGTCGGGGGGCGCCGTTCCCGCCACCACCTGCTCCAGAGCGATGGCGAACTCGTCCGGGCTAAAAGACCGCCCCTCGCGCACCTCCTGGCGCGGGGTTACGACCTTGTACCAGGCTTGCATCGTTATAACTCCGCCCTTCTGATTCTCAAGATGGCGGCGGATGGGATATCCGGATTCGTCCGCCGCGCACTGTGACGACAGCTCGCTCTTCGAGTGCTTGATGGTGACCCTCGACTACTGCGCGAACTGCTTCGATTCGCTGGAGCACTCGAACATCGGGCAGGAGGATCAGTCCCGCGTGGGCAACTCGTCGCAGGTAGATCAGTTCTCCAAAGTCCTTGTCCATGGTGACGAGAACCCGGTCTTCTGCTCCTGCTCGTTCCAGCAAAGCCCTGTCGCCTGGATCCGAGCCGAGGGTCTGGGCTTCAACAACGTCATGACCGTTGTGGCGCAACCACTCCGCCAGCTGCCGACCGGCGCATCGGTCGACCAGGAATCTCACGGCGCCGCCACTGAGACGGGCGCCAGGGTGTCGCCCGCGATTACCGTGTGGGCGTAGGCGATGCAGGCGCGAATGTCGTCCGGTTCCAGTCCGGGATAGTCATCCAGGAGTTCCTCGTGGGTGGCCCCCTGGCTCAGCAGGCTCAGCACGAGTTCTACCGAGATCCGCATATCGCGGATGATGGGCTTTCCGCCAAAGACATCGGGACGTGCGGTGATCCGGCTGAGGAGTTCATGGTCGGTCGTCATCTCGTTCCTCCGTGCTTCATTGATTCGTCGATTGTCTCGGCATAGCGAGCAACATGGCGTCGAGCAGCCGCTTCTCCTCGCTGCCGCGCGGATAGAGGGCGGTCAGCGCGTTGGCGAGGCGCAGAAAGTCGGGGCTGCGCTCCTGTTCGGCCCACAGGAGGTTACGCAGAGCCTGGCTGCGGCCCGACGCCTGCAGCAGCATGGCGGCGTGGACGCGATCCAGCGTGGTCGCCGACAACCCGATATCCGTGTCGCCGTCGGTCAGTGTCCATGACCTGCCGCGCCGCCGCGTCCGGCCCCGTATCGGCGGCGCGTCCTCCGGGAACAAGCGAAGCTGAGGATTGACATTTGCTGCCGATCCCATCTCGTCTGCAATCGCGCCCGCTCCAGACTCGCCGAAGAGCTGCTTGCCCCGCTCCGTGACGGGGAGCAGCCGCACCACGCCCTTCTTCGTCTCGATGATGCGCGATTCCCAGTCGTCCAGGTGGATGCCCAAGGGCTGGGCAAACCGCCGCGTCACGTCAAAGGGCAGGATGTATCGGGTTGCTCTTCTCCGCGGTGTTTCGCCGTCCGCTTCGTCATCGTCAGGCGCGGCCCCGTTGCCGCTTTCGTCCGACGTGCTTTGCACCGTCCACAGGAAGAGCGCGGTCAGGCGCGCGTCCTCCTCAAGTGCACCGGCGGCACCGTTGCGGGCCTGGGCCTCGGCAGTGCCCAGCACCTGCTCAAGCGCCTCGCGCCCAACGACCTCCCACACTTTTTCGAGGTACTCCGGCAGGCCAACCTCCCGGCCCTCAGCCGTCTCGACGGCGTGGTAGCGGCTGTAGATTTCCAACGCCGGGCCCACGCAAGCGAACACCAGGTCCGCGCCCCTGACGCCTTCACCCTGGAGTCGCTGCATCCAGTCCGCGACGCGCTCTGGCAGTTCTCCTAGTACGTCGGCCCAATCGCCAACCGGTGCAGCTTCTGGTCTTGGGCGGCAGACAAGATGGACGCTGGTGGCTAGAGCGGCCGAGTCTCTGGCCCTGAGCCGTGAGGCTGATTCAGTCGCAATTGGCCAGGAGCCGGTGATTGTCCAGCCACCCCGGATCATGCCAGAAAGCAATGCTTCCCAACCCTCGGTTGTCTTGTGAGCGAAGACAACGGAACCCACACCTTCATTGCTAAGCACGCGATGGCCTTCGGCGAATGCCTCCGCTATCCTCTCCTCAAACCAACCTCGATCCTTCTGCCGACCACCCTCATGTTTGGTCTCGTCCTGTACGACTTCGCGTGTCTTGGGCGACAGTGGATTGCTGGCATCAATGGAGCTCCGCAGCAAAAGACGGTCTGGCAAAGCACGCCTGATCCAGACGAGAAAAAAGTCCGAAAGGTCGGCATAAGGAACAGCGTCATAATAGGGTGGATCAGTGAACCAGAGATCTGCGGATTGGTGCGGCAAAGGACAGTCTGAAGCGTCCTCTTGCTGAACTTGGCCGTTCGACGAATTCTCAACGCGTCTTTCAATCACCTTAATCATCGTACCAAGCGTTGTTGCATAGTCACCGGCCTGCCCACCAAAGAAGCCGCCTTCTCCGAAGTCCCAGACCATCGGAATCGCCTGCCTAGTGAACAAGTTTCTCACCTGGGTCTTGCTGTTTTCCCATCGACAAAGGCTGTTCGATATATCTGCGAAACGACTGACACTTAATGCCAATACTGCGCGTGATTCTGGCGAGCAGGAGCTATCCGAAACCAGTCCAATCAACTTTGCTAATGCCGCCTTCTGACGCGCCGTGAAGAGGTCGCCCCACTGGAACATCCCGTACCGCTGTACACTGAATGCTCTACCCGCCCCTGAGCCGCCGCCCACAGGCGTTGGCTCATCCGGCACAGGGCATAGATCCTGCCTCCCGTCCCGTTCCCAGCCGTCCAGCAGTTCCGCGACGCGTGCGTGCGCCAAGCGAACCGCTACGTAGTCCGCGTCGGTGGGCAGCCGGTAGTGGCGGCCCCGCTCTCCGGGCTTGAGTATCGCCACCGCCGTCATGCGCGCGCCGCCGATGCGGGCGCCGTGCTCGTTGAACACAGCATCCGCTCCACCGCGCTGTGCGGCAAGCTGGGAGCGCAACCGGTCTGGCGGCAGCACAGCCTGGCAGCAGACGCAGGTCGCCCTGGCTCGCATGACAGTCCCAGAGGCAACCTCTCTATCGGACTCCGGCTCGAAAATCTCGAACTCCACGCGAGTTGAGCTATCATCGCGCACCACCTTGGGGCGCAGCGCCCACTTGCGGCTGGGCTTCCGGCATAGCCACATCGAGCGCATCAACGGGATTTCGGCGCCGCAATTCGGCGATTCGCATCGCACGGTTCGCGCCCAAAGGTAGGCGATGGGCGTGGCGCCGTCTGGGTCTGTGGGATAGAGGTCACCCAGCTCTTCCTGCGCCTTGGCCTTGATCTCCGCCCCGGCCTTCCGCAACTCGCCGGCCAGCCCCGGGCCGTGGCGCGGGATGTCCTCCAGCATGACCTTGAGGATGAGGCAGGCGACGGGGTTGAGGTCGCTGGCGAAGGCCTCGCACCCCAATCGCAGCGCCTCCAACGGGATTGAGCCACCCCCCGCGAAGGGATCGACTACCAGCGGCGTTTCCTCCGGGTGCGCGGCGCGCACCAACGCCCGGCCCGTCTGCAGGTAGTCGTCGTTTGCCGAGTTGTCCCAGTTGGCGAAGTCCGCGATGAACTTCAGCAGTATGCGCCGCAGCCCCTCGTCCGTCTTGACCTGCTCGTCCCACCCGCCGGGGCGGGTCCGCATCGCCAGCAGTATCTCCCGTGCACACGCCTTGAATGCCGGCGGACAATGCTCATCGCACGGGTCGGGCAACAACAGCGCCATCAGCACCGCCCGCGACGACGCCAACGGCCGCCGCGCCCACCACAGATGCAGCGTCGATGGATGCCCATGCCGAATCGACTTTTCCCTCGCCGCATGCCGCGACACCTCAGCTATGGGGAATTCCACCTCCGCCAGGCGCTTGCAGGCGGCGGGTATCATGGCGTGGCTCCATTGCCGTCCCGGCTAGGAGCAGGCTTTTTCTGGGCGATCCAAGGGAACACTTCCCGTTGTTTGGGAGAACCGATGTGGTAGTAGGCAAGGTCATTGCTGCCATCGCCTTTAGTTGCCACCATCCCCACGCTGAGCAATAGGCCCCTGTCGTCCATCCTGTTGACCTTGGCTATCTCCACGCCAATCAATCGCAGCTTCGTACGCATGTTGGGTCGGAATGCCACATTGAACTTTGTCTTGTCCACTATTGACGGGTAACACCAAGCGTCTTGCATCGCAGGCGGTAGATCGAAATAGTCCTTCGCGATGATCTCCGATATCCGGTATAGATACTCGGTTCCTCGTCCAACGTCACGAGTGAACTCGTCACGCAGGAATCCTTGGATCATCTCGATCTTGAGTGCGTCGTCGTTGTTGAGCCCTGTAATGTCAGGCTGGCCCCCTATGGTCGCGACGCTTATGTCTTTGACCGCCTCGTACAAGATCAGGCTGAACCACTCCCCTTCGGGGATTCTCAACTCACCAATGGCAACGGATGGATCCAATGGTGACGTATAGAGAATCGGTTCCCGCTCCTTGTTCAGCCTGCCTATGCGTATACACTCCCCAGGAGGCTCCCAGCAATCACTAACCTTAGACATCGACCGCAATGGGGTTATGTGATCTCCCTTTGGAATCCGTCTGACCCTATAGAACTTGGTTCCAGCTGGGTAGTTACCGCCATTGACCTGCAACACAGAGTGCGTTCCTAACGGCGTCTCAAACATGATGACGCGACGGATGGCCTCTGAGACCTCTTGGTATGACATCTCACGGAAGTTGAGCTTCCTGAATTCCGATACGCGCCGATGAAGTTCTAGAGCGTCTACGTGAGGCAGAAACGCCGACCTGAGTTCCTGCTGAAGTGCCTCAGGGGAATCTGCCACGTCAATTCCTAGGTTCCGAAGCGTGTGGAGAGCTAGCAACTTGTCGATAGCGCCACCCGATGTTAAGTCCATCAGTCACCGTCGGTCCGATATTCTGCCGGCTCCTCCTGCACCATCATCGGCTGGGTCATGGCGTCCACTTCCAGCCAGTAGTGTTGGACCTTGCTCACCTCGTGCCAGGGGAACCGGGCAGGATCCTTGATGGGCTCTTGCAACTGGGGCTCGGCGGCGCAGTTGGTGACGACATAGAGCCAATAGCAGTCGCGGCGGTCCTCGGCCACACGGCGCTCGTTGGGGGTCAACAGGATGGTTCCGGATTCAGCGGCGAGGCCCTTCACCTCAATCAGGCGTAGCTCCCCCGACTCCACATCAAGGCTGGTGACGTCGTAGCCCAGATTCTTCTCATGAACGTCGAAAACTTGCCTCCGCTGGGCCTTCTCGTGCTCCATCACCACCTGCATGGCGGTTGATTCTGTGTCGGGATTGGGTCGCAGGTGTCTCACGTCGGGAGCGTCTCGTTCGGGATGGGGCAGGACTAAGACGCTGGCAAGCCGTTCGACGCCCTGCAGGGTGAGCGCCCGCTGCTGGGTCGACTCTCGCCGTCGCCGCTCCCGCCGGGCCATCGCTTCGTCATGTCGCGCGTCCGCCTGAGCCAGTCGCCCCTCGGCGCCGGTGATCTGTTTCTCCACGTCGTCCGAAGCACGGCCGATCTCTTGGTCGATGCGCTGCAGCACCTCGGTCAGCGATAGCTCAACGTGCTCGGCGATGCGGTCGATTTCGGTCACTCGTTCGGCCGTGACTTCTTCGATGAAGGGCGTGAATGCGTGCTCGTTCAGCCAGTCAGTCGCCTCCGGGAGTGACGTGACGGAGGGCAGATCGTCAGGATCCGCGTCGGCGGGGCTCAGATTGCCCAGGACGTCCGGCTCGCGGAGACGAGGAAGGGCGCCCTCGGCGAGCTCGACGGCGAACAGCCGCTCGTGGATGACGCGCCCCAGCCCGTCCACGACGCGGGCGCGGTAGAAGTCGATCCGCGCGGGAGTCTCGTGGTCGAGCGAATGGAAGCAGGCGCCCTTGGCAAAGGCGTCCTGGCCGGTTTCGAGGCAGTGACGCCGCAGAGCTTCAAATAGCGGATGGCCCGGCGTGACCCACTCCAGGTTGTGCTGCTCCGCTGTGTCCCTGTCCGCCGACAGACGGGGATAGCGAGCGACGAGATCGGGAAGGCTCCAGTCCGGCTCCCGTTCGTATCGCCTCAGCACCGTGGGCGTCCGACCCGGCTGGAACGTGTGGGACAGGCGGTACACCGGGTCGAGGGTCAACCCGACGTCCCGCGCGCTTTCGGACATAAAGCGGGCAATCGTCTCGGGCACGACCCGACGTTCCTGGGCACGAGCGCGGCGCTCCACCAGCATCTCGAGATTGAGCTTCTTTGCCGCCAGTCCTTCGAGTGCTGTCTGGCAGATCTCCCGAAAGCGCCCCTCGTCCACGTCACGCAGCAGCCGATCCTCTAAGTCTTCTTCTCCCAGCTTTCCCGCGTAGAATTCCCGGAGGATTCGCTCCATCTGGGCGGCGGGCAGGACCTCGCCGACTACGTTGAACACGGCGTCATCGTCGAGGGCGTCGCGAATCTCCTGAAGCTTGGACAGCAGCCGTTGGAGCACCCGCCCCTCGATGGTGTTGGCGGCGACGAAGTTGAAGATGAGGCAGTCGAAGCGCTGACCGTAGCGGTGGATGCGGCCCATGCGTTGTTCGAGCCAGTTGGGGTTCCAGGGGATGTCGTAGTTGAAGAGGATGTGGCAGCACTGGAGGTTGATTCCTTCGCCAGCGGCCTCGGTAGCGACCAGAACCTGGATGTGGCCGTCCCTGAACTGCTGCTCGGCGTAGAGGCGCGTCCCCGGCTCGTCGCGCGAGCCTGGCCGCATTCCGCCGTGGATGGAACCAACGCGGAACCCCCAGGACTTCAGCCTCTCGACCAGGTAGTCGAGGGTGTCCTTGAACTCGGTGAAGATGAGCAACCGTTGGTCGGGGTCGTCGAAGAATCCCTGCTGCCGCATGATGTCGTTGAGGCGGGTGAGCTTGGCCTCCTGGCCTGTCGCCTCGACGGTCGCAGCCTGCTCTGCGAGCTGCCGGAGTTCGGCAATCTCCCTGCGAACCTCATCGGCGTTCCCGGCCAGCGTGATCGCCTCCAGCAACTGTTCGAGGCGCTCGCGCTCGGTGTCCTCCAACTCCTCCAGGTCCTCCCAGTCGGGTAGGTCCGGCGGCGCTGTCCTCGCAAGGTCCTGGGCTTGCTTGAGGCCCTCGTCCAGGCGGTTGGCCCGATTCTCCAGCGAGCGGCGCATGGCATGGGCGCTGGAGGCGAGACGCCGCTGGTATAGCGACATGAGGAAGCCAACAGCGCGTGCTCGCGGGTCGTCGCCCTGGTCCGCGGCGCGGCGGCTCTGCCGCTTCACGAGCCGAGTAACCGCCAGATAAAGATTGAACTCCGGGCCATCCATCGTGAAGTCGGCGGTATTCGTGATGCGCTTGGTGAATACGGGCCTTGCTGCCCACGCGCCGTTCGGCTGGCGCTCCGGGAAGTAGACCATCGCCTCCTTGGTACGGCGCAGGTAGAAGGGCGCCCGCCTGCGGTCCATCGCCTTCCGAATGGACGTCACGTCGGCGTAGGCGTCCTGGTCCAAGAGCTGGAGGAAGAGGGTGAAGTTGTGCGGGTCGCCCTTGTGCGGCGTGGCGGTCAGCAGCAGCAGGTTGTCGGCGCTGTCCCGCAGCAGCTCGCCCAGCCGGTAGCGCTGGCTCTTATGGGTCTCGTCTCGCGCCGACATGCGGTGCGCTTCGTCGACGATGACCAGGTCCCAGCGCACCTGCCGCAGACCGGGAAGGATGTCGTCCCGCTTGGCGAGGTCGAGTGACGTGATGACCTGCCGCTGTTCGAGCCATTGGTTGATGCCGAACTGATCCCGAATGTCGCTTCCCTTCAGGACGAAGAACCGCTCGTCGAACTTCTCCCGGAGCTCTCGCTGCCACTGAAAGGCCAGGTTCGCCGGGCACACCACGAGCACTCGGTCGGCCAGGCCCCGCAGCTTGAGTTCCCGGACGAGGAGGCCGGCCATGATGGTCTTGCCGGCACCGGCGTCATCGGCAAGGAGGAACCGCACGCTGGGGAGCTTGAGCAGGTAGTCGTAGACGGCCTCCAGCTGGTGGGGCAACGGGTCGACCCGCGAGATGGATAGGCCAAAGTACGGATCGAACTCGTGGGCGATGCCGAGGGCGTACGCCTGGAGGCCAAGTCGCAGGAGCCGTCCGTCGCCGTCGTAGGCGAGGGTGGAATCCGCGATGCTGAGGCTTGCGATGTCGGCCGCCGTCAGGGTCACGCGGCGGAATCGCTCCGTGCGCTGGCCGACCAGACCCGCGTCCACGGAGCCGATTCCGTTCGTCCGAACGGTCTCCACCCGCATCGGCTCACTGAACTGCGGACCGGTCAGCACCTGCCCTTCGCGAATCACGGTTTCAGCGCTCACCTCTGTTCGGCCACCAACCACTGAGAAGAACCTTCCGACCAGATAGGACAACCGTCAATTTGAAGATGGTACGGCTTGCGGTCAGGCCAGGCCCACCATCGCTTACGGTAGGTAGCACCGTCTTCGAGATATGGCTCGGTAGCCCGTCGGCGCATAGCCGCCTCTCGATTTCTGTCGTGTGATGCAGAGGCACGAAGGAACATAGGGATCGTCTTGCCACCGGCGATCTACTCTCCCTGCGTCTCCCCCACCTCCCCCCGATAGCCGATGCGGGCCTCGGCGAGGATGCACATCCGGCTTGCCTCGCAGCCTCATCGGGTGGCTGTGGGTTCATGGCCAATGGGTAGCGACGTCAATTGAGAATCGCCAGTCTGATCCTCGGTAGACTCTGCCAGTTGTACTTGTGACTCGTGGTCGTAGCTTTGCCACAGTTTTATCAGATACCTCTTTAGGTGACAAGGATTGCAGTAGAGAGGCCAGCTTCTCGGCAGGAAAATACCAGCTCTTGGTGGTTTCAGGCTCTAAAGTTGTCGGAAGTGAATCATGGGATCGAGGTGGTGGGGCATTAGGCATGACTGGGACGCCGTGTGTCTTGGTAAACATGAGTCGAACATCCTGAATATCGATCGCCCTGTCACTTTGGTTATTGACGGTTATCTTCACAGCCTTCTCAGTAAAGCCATGTTCGCGGCTAACTGGACCTCGTTCTTCTCCTATATCTATGCGAATGCCTCCGTGAGTCGGTAGTCGATCCCATATCCAGTCCTTTAGAACTGTTAACGCAACTCCGAGTATTGCTCCAACGATCGTCCAAATGCCGTTCTCCAACATAACTTCGCTATCCTACGCGCTTCATGAGATCGCGATATGTCTTGGCTTCAATAGCCTGGAGAACTTAAGCACTGCTATCGCTCCGGCTGGGCCTGAGTGGGCAATAGATGGTACTATATTATTGATTTGGCGGGTGGCTCTATAGTCCCTTGGCACCGCCAACTCTATTGGCAGTTCAAGCCTCTTCGAGTGTGCCAGGGCATACCGAACTGACAACTTTCCGGTGGGCGGTTGGGCTGTACAGCATCCGACGGGTCACCTCCAACTGTTTGGCAATCACATGGTAGCGTCCGGCGGTACCGCGCTACCATAAACTAGCTTGACGTTCCGAGGTTTATCGAAGGGACTCGCCATCTTGGGGTTGGTTCGTCCTCGGCCGGCCGAGGACTTTCCTGTTCCGTATGGTCCCTCCCATGATTGGGCTGTTGTGGGTGCCTCGTCGTCGCCGGACGCTGCCGTTCCGCAGGTCGGACCGACTCTGCACCTGGGTTGGCGGCCGGCGCGGCAGGTCCTCGCAATGGGAGAAGGTGCCGAAGAGTTGGTCATCCAGGTCGTTGCGGTCGGTGGGGACGACGACCGTCGGGTTCTCCAGCGCTGTCCTATGGGCCATCCGCGCCGGCATAGTAGGCCGTCGTCAGGCTCTACGAATGCCTTGGGCCAAGCGACGCCGCTGCGGTGACAGACGACAAGGCCGATCGCGCGCAGGAAAACGAGCTTGGGCCCAGAGAACTGAAACCCAAGCAGGGCGTTCAGTTCGACGCACGGGTGGGGAATGAGACGTTCAGTGAGCGGAGAAGATTGGGGTTCGTTCGCCAGGCCAGTCCTCCGGCAGGTCCAACAAGTCGCCGAGAGGCAAACCCGCTTCCCATCGAATCTCTCCGTTCCGAACACGGGCGCTTCCCAGCCGCAGTAGTTCACGCGGAACATCAGCTTGGATGTATGGGTTGACGTACAGATGGGACGTGACGCTATGCGCGGTCCACGGCCAGGCACCACGGAAGAACAGCACACCGTGCAGCCGGCGGTATCGACTCCCGGCGCGATTGCACCACACCGCGTCGGGCTCACGCGACACGTGTGGGAGCGTGACGACGTTGCCGTGTTCGTCCTCCTGCCATGACACCAATTTCTGACCAAAAAGCGCTGATAGCTCGTCCTCACGATCCTGGAAGCCGCTCTGTGTGTTCATTGCGATAATCAGCGGCCGATTGAGGTCTCGGTGCTGCTTTGCTTTCGCAAGCACGTTCTTACGCAGAGCAACGCCCTCACTCGACGGCCCGCCCTTACCAGGACCACTATGGATCAACCTCTTAGAGTCATGCTCGAAGCGATGGATTGCCGCCAGGGTAAGAACCCAGCTCCCGTGAGAGATTTCGAGGCTTGGCTCCGCCTCAATGCTGCCCGGGCTTCTGAATTTCCCGTCGATCCGATCAACCCACCGCTGAACCTTTGCCTTGATTCGACGAATTGGCGGAGATTGGGCCAGATTCCCACGAGTTCGAGCGTGCAGTGCGATTCCCGTCGGTCGCTCGACAGCCAACGCATCGATGGCATCAAGTACCTCATCCTCGAGCGGGTCCTCGGCCATGAATCCTTTGAGGCCGACAACATTGGCTTCGACGTAGGAGATGCCGCCGCTGCCACTCGTGGTTGCGAAATCAGGCCGACCGCGACCACATTGCGATTCGGGGTGCACCTCGGGAGAGAGCCCCAGTCGGCGGAAGACTTCGTGCAGAAAGAGTTCGAAGAAAGCGGACCCGTGGTTATGGTCGCGTTTCCGGAACCGTGCGCGAAGGTCGCTTTTAGAGCTGTCCGGGTAACGCTCGAACCACTGCTCGAGCGTGTCGCGCATGTTGTGGCAGGCAGGCCAAGCCGACGTGTTCAGAAAATCGAAGGACGGTCTCGCTCGCGTCGAGGGCCGATGATCCGTACGCTCAATGTCGTCGAAGAGCGTCAGCTCACGCACCATCGTTCGCTCCTACCCCGGCGGCTCCGGCTGCTCAATCAAGCACACTCGGAAGGGTCAACTCGTAATAGTGTAGGGGGCGCAGCGACGCTCCCGGCCCGTCTGAAGGCGCAACATTCGTCCCTATCTGTCGCATTCCTCGTTGGACCGCCCGCGGCAGCGTGCTCGACAACGCGAAGCTGATGGACCGCCTACGAGGCTTACGCGGCTGTCGCTCTACGAGGAATGCCGAACGTCGACCTCTCCCTTGACGAGGAGAATTCGGCTCTCCTCACTCGGATGAAAGGGCGCAGACAAGAACGCCTGCGCCCATTCTGTTACCCGAATCTACAGGGAGACCTCCCAGCGGAAAGTTCGCAGTACAGTCCCCGTAGGCCTACCAAGCTGGACAAAATCAAGAACCTTTACGCTGAGGTTCGTTCTGAACCTATAGGGAAAGGGTTCACCCCTACGCGCGTGGGGATCACAGACGAGGTGCGCCGCTGGCCCTGATCATTTTGGAGCATTGCCTTGGGCGCCCAGGTATAAGCCGCCTGGTTCCCGGCCCTTTTCGTCTGGACATTGTCCCGGTTGAGCTCCGTGAAGGCCGCCGCGTACGCGCGCCCCCTCGTTGAGCGCACGGCGCGCCAAGTCGCTGACGCCCGTGACTTCTGCAAACGGGGCAGATATGACCGCGACCCCTTGGGGATCAAGTGAACTGCGGGGGCCGGGAATCCTTCAAGCGCAGTATCTCCGCCCGCAGCTCACACATGGATACTCCAAGCGGCGTCTGCCTGCTGCCCAAGGTATTCAGATACGGCCGCCCGCTGCATCGGCTCTGGCGCTACGTTCTGCTGGCCGGCGGATGTCGCGGCTGTCATCTGGTTCGTCGCACTGCATGCCTTCTCGCGGCACCCAGCGACCGTGTGGAGCGGCAGCTACTCCGTCTGTGTTGTCTACGACGCCCCCATCCTGCCGGAAGCAGATCCGTGGGTGGGCATGGGCGGCTTGCTGGTGGGCGCTTGGCTCGGGATGGGCCTTTCCTGGCTGTATGCCCGCTACCTGGAGGGCTAGCGACCGCAGGCATCCTGGTCCACAAACGCTCAATTAGTCGGTAAACTGGTACGGCTTGAGTGCGATGATTGACCCATGAGCGCCATGTGCATTTTCGCAACCCGTAGCGCGCTCAATATCGTCGGTCTGCTGGCTAACATGCATCGCGTCGCCACTGCGGCTGACCACACGAGCCATTGTCTGTGCGAGGCTTGGGGGCGCGCACCTTAGCGGCGAGCACGCTCGCCGAATTGACAACCCTGTTCCGCACGCCGGAGCGTGGAACTCATCGCTCTACTGCCGAAGTCGCCCGCGCGGCACGCGCGTTGCTTCGGACCGCGTTCCTGATCCCAGCCGTAGCGCTTATCGCACAAGGCGCTCTGCTCTTGGCTGCGGCAGGGGCCCTTGGACGCCTAACGTATTTTCTCACGCCTGTGGATCTGCGACGGGTGGCGCACGATCCAGCCTGGGTGAACACAGGCGTCGTCGCTGAGATACGGGGCGAAGTCTTTCTCGTCGCCAGTGTACTCGCGATGCTCTCGGTAGTCCCGGCTTTTGCGGCTTGGCTGGGCCGAGCATTTGCAAATGCGCTCGGTTCGGACGTCAGCATTTCACCCGAACGTGCGGTTCTTCGCGCCCTCGGAAGTTCCGCAGGTTCCACATTGATCTTGTTGCTGGCGCTGAGCTTCGGCACTGGGTGGAGTCGGGCAGTGCCGGCGATCGTCTTGGCAGGTGCTGGATTCGTTGTCACGTCATCTTATGCTTCGACGGCTATGGGTCGCGGCAGGCGCCGATGGTCGACCCACCATACGGCGGCACGCATGGTTGCTATCGCCCGGCGTTGCTCTGTGCTTGGGCTTACTCGCGTTGGTCACCCAGGTGGCCTCGATCTCGGCGTTCGACTGTGGATGGCCATGCACGGACACCAAAGCCTTGATTGCTCGCGCAGGCTCGCCGTCGACCTTTGAGCACCTGACCAGGGATGACGCATATCGGGCGTGGGTGCACGAGCTCAACGCTCGGTATGCAGGGGCGGGGCTACTGAGCATCACGGCAGGCGCATTCCGTATCCCCGTAGGCTTGGCGGCAGGTCGCGCCATCCGCCGCATCACCTCGGCACAGGAAGCACAGGTCGCCGCTCGGTTCTCAGATACCGTGACCGACGAACAGCCGACGCCGTCGGACACCCGATCACTAGCACCGAGCGCGCGCAAGGAGCTGAATTGCGGCATGTGCGAATCCTTGAGTTCGGCGAGTTCGAGAGTGTGCCTGAACTGGGGGAGCAAGCGACTCTTCGTCCCACCGCCATCTCGTTGAGTCTCTAGATGGGCTTGCCAGTCGTGCGGGTTTCGCAGTCCGTCGGTCGCGTCCGCGCGCAGCAACTGTGGCCACCGACGCAGCGCCGCTTTCTGATTCCCGAACTTGTGTAGCCCGTCTCGGCACCGTTTGACCGGATCACCCGGCCTGGAAGCATCAGCAGTGTCAGCGCCCCCGCCATTAACCTGAGCAGCCCGTACCGAGCACCGCAAGCGGCATTGCACTCCGCCATTGTTGGGGCATCAGGGTGAGCGCGTAAGACCGCGGTCTGGGGACGCGCCTGGGGTTTACCCCCTACGCGCGTGGGGATCACATCACGTTAGCGTCGGGCAGTCCGCGTGCCTGGACGAGGCTTCCCCCGACGGCGAGGCGTCGTGAGTCGACCTGTCCGACAACGTCGCCCTACGGGTGGGCTTTCCGGTGGGCAACATCGACGTGCCGGGGGCGGTGACGGATGTGCGGTTCGAGGTGGCGTTACGCGCGCCATCCGTCACGGTGCCTGCGGCGGCGTACAGCTTCACCGTCTACGTGGACGGCACGGCCGTCGCCACTGTCGCGGGCTGGCAACCCGTGCCGGCCGACAACTGAACGGAGTTGGAAGTGATCGCGACGCCAATCACGCGCCGGTTGGCCGCGGGACTTTCGACTCTAGCCTTCCTGGTCAATGGCCCCCGGCGGGGTCCCACCTGAAATGATCGTGGGTGCGGCTGGTGGTGGAGTACACGCCGACCCGGACGTAGACGGGCCGGGCGCCGCCGAAGGCGCCGAAGGCGGGGCGGCAGCCGATCGTTGACACGCAGACCGAAAACTGCGGTGTGTCCAAGCGGGCGAACGCCCGTGCCACCAACCCTGCGGCGTCTCATGGACTCGGCTGGCAGGCGAATTCCGAACGAGCCGAGCGTCCCGTGGCGCTGTGCCGCAGACGTTGGATGCGGCATCCGCGGCCTGGGCCGGCCGGACTACCACGGAGGCTTGACGACCCTCGCTGGCTTCCCACAGGCGGCGAAGCTCCCTCGCGCTCCCACGGTCCCGGGTCCTGTCCAGACTTGGCACATCGTGGACGGGCGTTCGGGGACATGGTGGACACTTCGGCTGGCTCTCGCAGGTCCAACGTTCCCAGATCGTCGGTCAGAACGCGGATCGCCCAGCGGCCATCGGTGGGCGTGGACCGAAAGGCGACGGGCCCGCCGCCAGGCTGGAGCTGGCGGCTCTGGAACGACACCCAACCGCCCGCCTGGCCTATCCTCGTCCCGAGATCTAGCGACGGGTGATAGCATCGTCTGATTCAAGGAGCTCGGATTCATGGAGTGAACGATGCTCTTCACGTGCCTACCACCCGCTGGGCCTTGCGAGTGGCGAGAACTCGCACCCTTCGTAGTCGCGTACAACGAGCAGCACGGCACATCGTATTTTCGATCACAGTGCCTGGATGTGGAGATACGGGACCGACCGGCACCGGAAGTGTTGCTAGAGGCTCAAGGTGAACCCTCTATAGTCATCGAGCGCAAATCGATTGTATGGCCGCCAGGAAAACACCTCGCCAATCATAGGAACGAGCACAACCTGTCGGAGTATTTGTCGGAGGCCTTGCGGTCACACGGAGATGATTTCTCGGATTCGCTGTATCAGCTGTCAGTCCAAGAAGTGTCCCTGCACGGCAAAAGAGACCGGGATGTTGCAGCCATAGCAAGGACTATCGCCAGCGACATTGCATCACATGCTGACGAAGCGAGATCATTCGGTGGCATCGGTAGATCTTCGCCAATTCCCTGGAACTTTCGTGCTGTGCATGAGTCGGAGAGAGATGAAACTACCCCAACGCGCGGCATAGGAGTCATAGTTTGTGGAAGCATTGACTACCACGATCCGGCTGCGTTTCGTCGGAAACGAGAGTCGGCGAACGATGGATTCCGAGAGGAGTTTGGAAGGCAGGCATCAGCTGCGGCTGAGAAGTTTTCCGACTATTCCGACT
The DNA here is from genome assembly GCA_026707585.1 of Chloroflexota bacterium. GTDB lineage: Bacteria > Chloroflexota > UBA11872 > UBA11872 > UBA11872 > UBA11872. The sequence goes on from JAPOWQ010000042.1 coordinate 28,890, forward strand.
GCCTGAGGTCGCTTTTGGTCCAGTTCTTTGGCGACCCTGAGTTTGGCCCGACCGACGAAGAGATCAAGAAAATAGTTGTGTCCAGCCAACGGCCAAAAGATATTGATCAAGTCTGGGTTGCGGACGAGAAATGGGTCAGCGCAGACGACTATGAGATCGAGTGGGTGCACCTCACGTAGCGCTGGTCTCATTACTCCTAGCAAGCTGGCCACAATTATGAACCTTCTGTTGAGGTCCAGGCTGGTCCTTTAGGTAGGCGTTGGAGGGTCGCTCCTCTCAGGTCGCCGCCCAGCCCTCCGAGAGCACTTCCGCCTGCTCCAAGACTGTCAGCGTGGCCTTCTCCTGTTTGTCCGGCGGGTAGCCGTGCTTGCGGAGGATGCGGCGCACCAGACGCCGCAGGTTGGCGCGGACGTTCTCGCGCATGGTCCAGTCAATCGTGACGTTGCGCTGGACGGTGTCCACCAGCGCCCGCGCGATGTCACGCAGCGTTTCGTCGCCGAGGACCTGCACGGCGCTGTCGTTGGTCTCCAGCGCGTCGTAGAAGGCCAGCTCGTCCTCCGAGAGCCCCAGTTGCTCGCCGCGGGCGTTGGCCTCGCGCATGTCGCGGGCGAGCGCAATCAGCTCCTCGATCACCTGGGCCGCTTCGATCGCCCGGTTCTGGTAACGCCGCAGGGTCTTCTCCAGCATCTCGGCGAAGGAGCGGGCCTGCACCACGTTCTTGCGCCGCCGCGTTGCCACTTCGCCCTTGAGCAGCTTCTCCAATAGCTCCACGGCCAGGTTGCGGTGGGGCATGCCGCGCACCTCGGCCAGGAATTCCTCCGACAGTACCGAGATGTCCGGCTTGTCCAGACCCGCAGCGGCGAAGATGTCCATCACGCCCTCGGCGGCCACCGCCTGCGAGATGATCTGGCGCACGGCGAAATCCAGCTCTTCCTCGGGGCGCGCCTCGCCCGCCGCCCGCTTGGAAAGAGCCGCGCTCACCGCCTGGAAGAATCCCACGTCATCTCTGATGCGCGTCGTCTCGTCGTGCGGCACGGACAGGGCGAACGCCTGCGACAGCTCGCGCACCGCGTTCAGGCAGCGTTCCTTGCCGTCCTCCTGGGCCAGGATGTGCTCCTGGGCGGCCGGCAGCAGGCCCAGCCGTTGCGGCGCGGTTCCGGTCGTCCATGGCGACCAGTCGAAGCCGTGAAAGAGCCCGCGGCAGACATCGTACTTCTCCATCATCACCGCCACGGCCTCTTCCTGGTCCAGCGCCGTCTCACCCTTGCCGCCGCTCTCGGTGTAGGTGGCCAGGGCCTTCTTCAGGTCTTGCGCCAGGCCCAGGTAGTCCACCACCAGTCCGCCCGGCTTGTCCTTGAACACCCGGTTCACGCGCGCGATGGCCTGCATCAGCCCGTGGCCGCGCATCGGCTTGTCCACGTACATGGTGTGCAGGCTGGGCGCGTCGAATCCCGTCAGCCACATGTCGCGCACCAGCACGACCCGCAGCGAGTCGTTGGGGTCGCGGAAGCGCTTGGCCAGGTCCTCGCGCCGCGCCTTGTTGCGGATGTGCGGCTGCCAATCGACCGGGTCGGACGCCGCGCCGGTCATCACCACCTTGATGCTGCCCTGGGCGTCATCGAAGTCGTGCCAGCCGGGGCGCAGGCGAACCAGCTCGCGGTAGAGGTCGATGCAGATGCGACGGCTCATGCACACCACCATCGCCTTGCCGTCCAGCGCCGCCAGCCTTTGCTCGAAGTGGGTCACGATGTCCTCGGCGATCTGCTTGACTCGCTGCTCCGCGCCGACCACCGCCTCCAGATGCGCCCACTTGGTCTTGAGCTTCTCTTTGCGCTCGATCTCCTCGCCCTCGGTTGCTTCCTCGAAGTCCGGGTCGATGCGCGGGCGCAGATCTTCTTCCAACTCCAGCTCGGCCAGGCGGCCCTCGTAGTAGATGGGCACCGTGGCCCGGTCTTCAACGGAGCGCCGGATGTCGTAGATGCTGATGTAGTCCCCGAAGACGGCGCGGGTGTTGGCGTCCTGCAGCTCGATGGGCGTTCCGGTGAAGCCGACGAACGAGGCGTTGGGCAGCGCGTCGCGCATGTGACGGGCGAAGCCGTCGATGAAGTCGTACTGGCTGCGGTGGGCCTCGTCGGCGAAGACCACGATGTTGCGCCGGTCCGACAGCGCGGGGTGGGTGTCGCCCCTCTCCTCGGGGTAGAACTTCTGGATCGTGGTGAACACCACGCCTCCGGCGTTCACCCAGAGCTTGCGGCGGAGGTCGGCGCGGTCCGCCGCCTGCACCGGCGGCTGTCACAAGAGGTCCTGGCAGCGAGCGAAGGTGCCGAAGAGCTGATCGTCCAGGTCGTTGCGGTCGGTGAGCACCACGATGGTCGGGTTCTGCATCGCCGGCTCGCGGATGATCGCCCCAGCGTAGAAGGCCATGGTCAAACTCTTGCCCGCGCCCTGGGTGTGCCAGACGACGCCGATCCGGCGGTCGCCCGGTTCGCCGCCCGGCCGGCGTCCGGCCTCGTAGCGTCCTGCACGCTCGTAGACACGCCCCTCCAGCAATCCCGCCGCGCGCACCGTTTCTCGCACGGCGACCTGAACCGCGTGGAACTGGTGATACCCCGCCATCTTCTTCGCCAACGCGCCGCCGTCGTCCTCGAACACGATGAAGTCGCGCACCATGGCGAGGAATCGACGCGGCTCGAAGACGCCTTGCAGCATCACCTGAAGCTCGGTCAGGTCGCCGGCGGCCAGCGTTTCCCCGCTGACGGTGCGCCAGGGCTTGAACCACTCCCAACCGGCGGTGAGCGTGCCCAGCCGGGCTTCGAGTCCGTCCGAAACCACCAGCGCCGCGTTCATGGCGAACAGAGTGGGCAGCTCGGCCTTGTAGGTCTGGAGCTGGTTCCACGCCGTGTGAATGGTGGCGTCCTCGTCCGCCGGGTTCTTCAGCTCGATCACGCCCAGCGGCAGGCCGTTGACGAACAGCACCACGTCCGGCCGCCGCGTGTGCTGGTTTTCCTTGACGCTGAACTGGTTGACCGCCAGCCAGTCGTTGTTGGCCGGGCTCTCGAAGTCGATGATCCGAACTTGGTCCCCGACAACCCGGCCCTCGGCATCGCGGTACTCGACCTCGACGCCGTTCACCAGCATCCGGTGGAAGGCGCGGTTGCGCGCTTCCAGGGCCGAGCCCTCCGGCCGCGTCAGCTTGCGGAACGCATCGTCCAGCGCATCGCTGGGCAGGTCCGGGTTTAGTCTGGCAAGGGCGTCCCGAAGGCGGCGCTCTAACATCACTTGGTCGAAGTCACCGCGCTCGGCGTCAGGAGCGTCCGGCGCGATGTCCGAGCCATGCGCCACGCTCCAACCAAGGGCGGACAGCCAATCGAACGCAGCCTGTTCAACGTGGGCTTCGGTGAGTGTAGTCATGACTTCCCGTTGAGCATGAAGGCCCAGGGCACATGCTGAATTGTTGGTCCCTGACCCGCCCTATTTTCTAGCCGGTTGACGTACCGGCCCGAATAGCCGAATAGGTGCAGCAACATTAGCTCAATGTACCACTGTCCTAAGCTCTGAACTTCGGCGTAGGCCTCTACCGGAACTAACCCAAGCTTGGCTTTGGAGTGAACTAAATCATTTCGCATTTCCACGAAGGCGTGCGGGCCATGCGCCCAACTACGCCGCTGAGCAAGCGCTATCAGCGCCGAGCATTGTAAAGGGATATGCGGATCGATTCGAGCCTCCTTGAGGGCGGCCGCGATCCGGTCTCCTGTGGCACCTGCTCCTTGATCTTTTTTCGCGTGACTCAATCGCTCAAGAGCTGCCTGAGTGAGGATGATGCCGACAGCGGGCTCGCTGCTTTCATTGCTCCGCAGGTACCAACGGAGGACCTGTGACATGGTATCGCTCCATACAGGATCGGTGAATCGCTGCCAGAACCCACCAAACACGGCCGATAGCATCTCACTTTCTCCTTGACACACCCAAGTCGATAGTGGGCCGTGCCAAGGTTCGACTTCTCGGGTTCCCCACTGCTTCCATACCGTTTTCCGTTGGGAATCTTGACCTGACAAGAACCCGATCCCGCAGTACGAACCACGCACGAAAGATAAGAACAAATGCAACGCGTCCAGAATGACCTCAAGTTCTTCAAGTGTGAAGCCGCTCCCGTCAGTTCTCGCAACGCATCCTGCATGAGTGATTGCTGACCCCCCGATCCTCCTCATCTGATAATCCAAGCTCATCACGGCATCGACACCCGTCAACTCAATCGACCACGGGTCAGCGTGCAATCGAATTCGCTGAACAATAATGCTACTACTGTCACTCGTAGGTCGGTGTATGTCGTGAGCACCCCAAAGACTTGGAAAATTGATCAAGGCGAACTTGCAGCGATATATGCGCGCGGGTTCATTGAGGGCTGTCACGGGCTGCGTGGCGGGAATGAGCATTCCGCCACACCAACTGTCGCGACCGCCAATCCGCCACTCACCCCCGACTAATGTTCGTATGCTCGCGCCAGTTGAGATCCGAATGTCAAGGTAGTGCTTAGTTTGGATCTGGTTCGACGCGTTGTACGCAGTTGCCTGATCGTGCGTACTTCTAGGGAAATCGAACTCAATGACTACGCGGGGGCGTGGCGCGAGCCGTAGTACTATCTTGGCACGAGCCGTTACCGAATTGCCATCCAATGGTAATTCGGCGGTGGTTCTCGCGAGAACAATGGCTCTGTCTATTCTCTCGGCTATCTTCACGCGGTGTTTCGGCCGGACTTTGGGTTGCGCCCCGAACTTAAATCCCCCGACACCAACTGCGGCAGCAACGCATCCCGTTGTTCAGCAAGAGACTGGGACTCTAGTGCCAAGCGGTGACGGCGAAAGAAAATAGCACCGGCATGGTCGCTGAACTTGGCTATTACGCGCTTGTCAGGTACTAGCTGCTTATTCATATACGCTAGGTTTCGGTTCAGGCCTGGCACCGCCGAATCTGCTGAAACGGACGGAAGGTCTTGGCCAGTCAGGGCGAAGTATAGGAAGGGCAGTCCTCCGTTGTCATCCCGTGGAACCACATAGAACGTCGTGTCGATTGGGAAGAAATCACCATGCGCCCACGTAACGACACCGGGGTTGCCTTTCCTCCCGACAACGATGCCTGGCCCCGCCACGAGCTTCTTATCGTGCCAGCCAACCTGCCCGTTAGAGCCATACACTGGAACGGAGCCGTCCTTTCGATCTACTGCTCTCAGAGCCCTACCATAGGCAAATTCGACGAGTTCACCTACTGCCTTCACCTCCCACTTCTCCGGGATCTCCCCTATCTCCGAGGGCACCAACCGGTCAGGGAAGAGGTCGACGATCTGCGCGTCCATGGCGTCCAGATAGGCGTGGGCGCGTTCGGTGGTCCACTCGCCGGCAGGCGTGGCGCTAGCCGCCCTTGGTCCCCCGACAGAGGCGGCGTCATGTCGGAGGGCTTGCTGCTTGAGGGCGGCCTTGGCGCGGACGGGGTCGAAGTCCACAAACCAAGACTTGAAGAGCGCTCGTGCCATCGCGTCGAGGGTATGGCTCATTCGGCGGTTCAGCTCGATCTTGTCGTCCAGCGTGCCGAGCACGTGGGCGATGGCGCGTTGTTCCGATTCAACCGGCACTCGCACCAGACAAGCGTGTGCGTCATTGCGGTTGAGTCCCGGCACTGCGCTGTCGGCGTTCATTTCCTGAAGAGGTAGTGACTTGAGAACGTAGTATCTGAACCTCAAAAGGCCAGAGTCGGCACCTGTGATGTAAAAGGTCGTGTCTATCGGCCAACAGGGAGCAGGGGAATAGTAAACAGCACCGACAGTCCCCTTTCTTCCTATGACGATAGTTGGCCCATCAGTCAGTGGCTTATCGTGATAACCGATTATTCCATTTGAGCCTATGACCGGTACATCTCCTGACGAGATTCGGTCGTCCGATCGGAGACCCTTTCCATAGGCGAAAGGTGCGAAGTTCCCAAGCGTAACCTCGTGCCAACCAGTCGTCGGCATCGGCTTGTTGCCATCTGCGTCCATGGGAAGAAGAGTTCTTTGCGACTCGACGATCTGCCTGAAGGATTCTCCAATACGGTTCAGGTCAACTACATCGACGGTATATGGCAGGTCAGACTCTTCGAAGGCTATCTCCAGCCTAGCCATAGTTTCATGGTCGATCGCGGCGGTGCCTTGCACTGCCAGATCGAGGTCTGAAGAGTCCTTCGAGGTCCAGTTGGCGCGGCTGCCGAACACCGAGACCATGACACCCGCCGGCAGATGCTTGCGGAGGATGCATTGCACGGCTTCAAGATGGTCGATCCTGATGTCCACCGGGCTAGTCGAGGCGTTCATTCTTTTCCTGCAATCCCTTGAGCAAATGACGGGCCTCCCGCAGAAACTCAAGGATGCCTTGAAAGACCCGCTCGGCCCTCGCCTCGTTGTAAGCATGGCTGGTGGCACCACGATCAGCGCGATACCGTATCCAAGCGTCTGGTTCGGAATGCAACAACTCCTGTTGCATCGCCATTCTGAGCAAGTTTCGAAAGTCCAGCTGATCCACCTCCGCAGGATTTGCCGAAATCTGCTCCAGGTAGCGCCTCATCATCTTGACGCTGAGTTCGTAGGTGACTTCAAATGCCTGGATAGCCCCGGCCCGCATTTGGTTCTGGATCATCGGATACCGCCGTACTATGTCGGACTCGTACTGAACGAGCGAATCCTCCAATTGCGCCACTGCGTTTTCCAAAGGCGTCAGATCCAGCTTCATCAGAAATCCCCCAAGTCCCAAACCCCGACCGCGTCAGGATCTCCTCAATCGCTGCGTCCATCTGATGGGCCTCGGCAGGATGTTCCCGCCATCGGACCGCTGTGGTTGGCACGGCTCCTCTTGCACGACTGAGCAGGCCTGCTCACGACTGACGCCATTCCCTCTCAATTCGACACGCGCCGCAAGACCAGCCCTTGGACCACAGCAGCGCTGACTGGCTGCTTCTCGGCGGGCCGTTCGGTTCCCTATGTCGCTCTCCCCATCGGTGTTTGGCCGAGTTCAGAGCCATCTTCACTGAGGCTATCTGCCCTGACGACACATCGTCGTAGCCGTCTTCAGAGCCGTCCGCGACCACCGAGATGCCAGACTGGTAGGTTGCCCGCAGGCGTATGACTTCACCGACCGTCATGTACTTCCCTCTAGCGCCTCAAGTCGCCTTTGGGTTTCGAGAGTCGTCGTGGCCGCCCAGTCAGAAAGGTCATGCACATTGGCGATACAGTTAGCCGGTGACGAATCGAAGACGACTGTAGAATTCATGAGCCGTTGCCCTCCTGATTCGCACCAAACCCCAACCGCTCCAGGTTTGCCTCAATCGCCGCATCCAGCCTCGCGGCCTCCGCCTGCTGATCGTGCCATTGCCTGGTGAGCCGGGCCATCTTTTCCTCAAAGGGCTCGCCGTCGTCCGGTTGCGGCTCGGCACCGACGTAGCGGCCGGGCGTGAGCACATGGCCGTGCCGGCGAATCTCTTCTAGCGTCGCACTCTTGCAGAAGCCGGGGACGTCGGTGTACTCGCCCGCTCCACCGCTGCCGCGCCAAGCGTGGTAGGTATCGGCAACGCGGGCGATGTCTTCTTCCGATAGGTCGCGGCGCGTGCGATCCACCATGTGGCCCAGTTTGCGGGCGTCGATGAACAGCGTCTCGTCCATGCGGGGTCCGTGCTCCCCGCTGCGGCCCCGACGCAGGAACCAGAGACAGGCCGGAATCTGGGTGGAGCGGAATAGCTGGCCGGGCAGGGCGACGATGCCGTCCGCCAGGCCGGCCTCGATGATGTTCTTGCGAATCTGGCCTTCGCCGGACTGGTTGGACGACATGGAGCCGTTGGCCAGGACGAAGCCCGCGATCCCTCGGGGCGCCAGGTGATGCAGGAAGTGCTGCACCCAGGCGAAATTGGCGTTGCGCAGCGGCGGCACGCCGTACGCCCACCGCTGGTCGTCCCGCAGCTTATCCCCGCCCCAGTCGGAAACGTTGAAGGGCGGATTGGCCAGGATGTAGTCGGCGCGCAGGTCGGGGTGGCGATCGTTATGGAAGCTGTCGCCGTGGGCGATCTGGCCTTCGATGCCACGGATGGCCAGGTTCATCCGGGCCATGCGCTAGGTGGTGTAGTTGGACTCCTGGCCGTAGATGCTGATGTCGGCCGCCGCCCGGCCACCGTTGCCGTTGCCGCTGGCGTGGGCCTGGATGAATTCGATGGACTGGACGAACATGCCCGACGAGCCGCAGCATGGATCGTAGACTCGACCCTGGTAGGGCTCCAGCATTTCTACCAGGAGCCGCACCACGCTGCGCGGGGTATAGAACTCACCGCCCTTGCGCCCCTCGGTCAGGGCGAACTGCTCCAGGAAATACTCGTAGACGCCGCCCAGCACGTCCGTGGCGCGGGCCTCGGCCCCGCCGACCTTGATGTTGCTGACCAGATCGACCACCTGTCCCAGGCAGGTCTTGTCCAGGGCTGGGCGGGCGTAGTCCTTGGGCAGCACGTCCTTGAGGGCTGAGTTGTCCTGTTCGATGGCGACCATGGCGTCGTCGACGACCGTGCCGATGGTGGGCTGGTGCGCCTGGGCTTGCAGGACGGACCAGCGCGCCTCAGGCGGCACCCAGAAGATGTTCTCGGCGATGTACTCGTCCTCGTCCTCGGCGGCTTCCTCACCCCATTCGTCGAGCACGACCGCGTGGCGTTCCTCGAAGGCGTCGGAGATGTACTTGAGGAAGATGAGGCCGAGGACGACGTGCTTATACTCGGCGGAGTCCATGCTGCCGCGCAGGGCGTCGGCCATGCGCCACAGCTCGGACCGGTGGTCTATCGCGCCGGCGGCGTCACTCGACTCGGGCTGGGCACTTCTGCATCTTCGTCGTGCCGTCGTCATTGGGCTACGCCTCCTTTGCCTGCAGTCCGCCATCGCTCCGCCTCGCGCCGTGCAATTCTGCCAACCGGTCCGTAGCCATGCGGGGCCAGGGACGGAGGCACGCCGCTACATTCCACCGAGATCACCCTAGCCTCGGCACCCTTGTCACGGCCCGCCAAGAGGCAGGGCCAATGGCCGTCTGCGCGCCGGCCCCCGCACCATCGCGCACCGGTCGGCAGCGGGCAATTGCTTTTGACCATCGGTGGCTGCCTGCCGAAAAGCTCCGAACCCACAACTCCTTGCATGCAGCCCAACGATAGCCGCCGAGGGGCGTTCGTCAACGGCAACTAGAAGGCCCGCCACGCGCCGCTCTAAGGCCTCGTGGCGATCCCGCAGCCGGGCGGCAGCCGTCGTGGCGCATGCCCGAGGCTCGCGTCCTGGGATAGATGCTCAATACCCTCGCGGTTCCCTACGGTTTTTGCGCTCACGCTAGGTCGTGGGGCAGCACCGGCAGCGGCGGTGGCGCCCGTCCACTACGCGCCACCCCTGTCGTAATCGGCGCCTCCCAGGTCCCGTCGGCCTTTGCTCCCCATGCAAACGTGTCGTTTTCGCCGAGGCCGTTGCTCGAAACTCCCACGCACACCGTAGGCAAACATGCCGTTCCTATAGAGAAGGCGTGTCCTCCGCCTTGCAACCGAGCCTTTTGCCCACATGCTTGCTCCACTACAGCAGACTGCTGGCACACCTCCCGGTTGCCACCTGATACGACCCGGCCCACGATCCACATGCACTTCTGCAATCACCCTCAATGCTCTGTACGCCCCCAGGACATCGCATCGCGTCCGCCAACGTGCAGGTCCTATGAGGAGGGCCTGTGCGCAAGCCTCGTATCACCGACGAGGACCCAAGGACCTGCGAGGCCTTCATCCAGAATTGGACACTACCTTGAGCCGAAGGCACACGCGAGCACCAGATCTCGGCCTGGAACCGACGGCTGCGCGAGCCCCGCCGATCTCGCGTCCTTGATCCTGGGGCTCCGCCGGACGGCGACACCTTTCACCCCACGACGCGCCGATACTTCACGCGCGTCCTGCAGGAACGAGCGAGCCGTGTACGGCGCAGGTATCGACTGGAGCTCGGTGTCGAGAGGTCCTCCAGTGGCCGAGCCTGCTCGCACGCACCCCCGAGGTCCAATGACCGACGCCAGGGGGTCGGACGGCGCCAGCTTCTGGGTCTACAACAGCTGTAGAGCCAACCGCGCCCGGCTGCAACGTGGGGATTGCGGGTTCTGTAACGATGGCCAGTGGGAATCACGTGAGTCCCACTGGCCGGTACGACCAATGGATTGGTCCTCACGCGACCGTTGGACGTGCGGAGGCAACGGTGCATCGTCTCCCGCGGGCGAACAGCGGGACCTGCGAGTGGTGCGATGGACGAGGACCGGACGTGCCTACGGTTGCTTGAACTCGCCAAGCCGTTCAAACTCCACCCACCAAGCGACATCGTCCGGAAGGTCCGAGATATGGACCACGACCTCACCGCGTGTGAATACGGCCATCCGCTCGCCCAGGATCAGCGCCCAATCACTGTCGCCCGTAACGTAGATGCGATTCCACCAGTCGCCAGACCACGCGATGCCGCCGGAACCGCTGACGCTGGTAAGGCTCACGCTCGGGATCG
>JAPOWQ010000045.1 GCA_026707585.1 Chloroflexota bacterium
TGAGCCTGGCGGCGGGGGCGCTGACGCGGCCGGAAGGCTTGCTGCTGGCGGCCTGTTGCGTCGGCTGGTTCGTGGCGCATCGCTGGGTGACGGCGCAGCGGCTGGACTGGCGCGAGGTACTGGCGCTGGTTGGGCCGTTTGCTCTCCTGGTCGGCGGCCACTTCCTGGCCCGGCACAGCTACTACGGCGAATGGCTGCCGAACACGTACTACGCCAAGGACGTTCGACCGTGGTACGAGTCCGGCTTTCGCTACCTCTGGGCCGCCGCGATCGAGACCGGACTGTACGCATGGCTTCCGCTGGCATTCGCGGCGCTGCACATGCGCGGGCGGCAGGCAGTGGACGGGACGTATGGCCTGGTGTTGCTCTGTGTTGGCGCCCACCTGGTGTATGTCCTGCGGATCGGCGGCGACCACTTCGAATACCGGCCGCTGGACTTCTACTGGCCCCTGCTGGCGGTGCCCACCGCCAATGGCGTGGTGCAGCTTGGCTCCAAGGTCGTCGGGGTCCTGCCGCAGCCTTCCCGACGCCCATGGTGGCCAGGAGCGCGCACGTTCGCGATTGTTCTGTTCGTACCGCTGCTGTTCTACTCCAGCGCCCTCCAGGCCGTCCTGCTGTTCGAAAGCGAGGCGATGTTCGGGCCCGAGGGTGCGTACCAGCCATACGTCGCCCTGGATGAAGGCAACGCCGGCTGGCTGCTGGCGGCGCCGGGCATGCCCGCGCTCGTGGCCATTTCCAATGACCTGCGCCAGCGAAGCAGACGACAGTCCGTGGGTCAACGCTCTTCGCAGCACGGGGCGTATGCCGACGACCTGGTGCGCGGGTGGAAACCCTACGAGAACGCGGAACCTGGAATTGTTCCCGGCGATGCCATGATGGCTACGGGAACGCTGGGCGTCCCGCCGTATTACGTGCCGGACTTGAGGATTACCGACATCTATGGATTGACGGACGCGACCGTGGCTCGCAACCCGGCCACCCCACCTAACGATCAACGACTCATCGCTCATGACCGCGTGCCGCCGGCGGGCTACCTCCAGCGGCGGGGTGTGAATGTTCGTATTTATCCGGCGGCTGGCGGTGAGACCGAAGCGCTTGCGCAGGCGAACTACGCGGTCAGGGTCGGTCCTGACTTGTGGATGCCGTTCGATGCCGCGGATCACCAGTGGGTCAACGAGCGGTTTGCCGGCCGGGACCTGCGGGCCGTGCAGCGCTTTTCGCAGACCGAGCCTGCCGGCAACCGCATTCTCGTTGACGGCATACCGTACGTCGGTGAGGAGTTCCTGGGGCGGTTCGAGACCGATCTGGACGGCTGGCGCCAGGAAGGCAAGGCGGTCTCGAACCACGCGCAGGTGCCGTTCTCCCGCGCGCCGGGGAAGGAACCGGTGTTCGGACATGTGGGGCCCGGCTTCCTGACGACCTACTACCCGGGCAAATGGGAAACCACTGGACGGGCCGTCTCACCGGCCTTCAGCGCCCGGCCGGATCAGTACCTGGTGTTCCTGCTGGCCGGAGCGCCGGAGGGCAACGTGGAGGTGCGCCTACGGGCCGGGGGCGACGTAGTGGCGGCCTGGCGAGGGGCGAACCCGGACGCATTCGAGATGATCGTGCATCCGCTGAGAGACGTGGCCGGGCAACCGCTGGAGCTGGAGGTATTCAATGGTGAGACGGGCGGGGAAGCGCGCCTGATGCTGGACCACGTGATGTTGATGCGACGGGAAGCAGCGAGCAGCTCCAGATCATCTGCTTGAACTTCGACCGCCGCCATTTCCGCCGCTTGCCTTCAGCGGATAGCTGCCGACCTCGCGTCCCCGTTGCCACAGAAGACGCCGAGGCCGGGTGAGCATGCCGCGCAGGCGGCTGCCAGGGCGGCGGACGAGCCATTGCGTGATGGCGCCAACTCTTCTTCCAGCGAACAATAGTTCATGACCGCATGCCGCCGGCGGGCCACTTGCGGGGCAGGTTGTGAATAGTCGCTTATACTCCGCTGCTGACGGTGAATCTAAGTCATATGCGCATGCGAGCTGCACGGTAGTGGTCGGCCCTGAATCATGGATGCCGTCATTTCCGCGGCGTGCTTTCACCGGGTAGTCGCGGACCCCGCGTCCCCGTTTGCAACAGAAGACGCCGAGGCCGGGTGAGCATGCAACGTAGGCGGTGGCCAGGGCTGCGGACGAGGCATTTCGCAATAGCGCTGACCTTTCTGCCGTGGTTCGCGCTGCTGGGCTGGCTGGCCAAGAGTGCCTGGTTCATCACGGACGACGCCTTTATCAGCTTTCGCTACGTGCGCAATCTGCTGGAGGGGCACGGGCTGGTGTTCAATCCCGGCGAGTACGTGGAGGGGTACACGAACTTCCTGTGGGTGCTGGAGCTGGCGGCGATCTGGGGGCTGTTGGGAATCCGGCCGGAGCACGCGGCGCAATGGCTGTCGGTGATCTACACGGCGGGGACGCTGGCGGTGATGCTGTGGTGGGTGGCGCGGCTGCCGCTGCTGCGGCAGCGGTGGCTGGTGGCGTGGATGGCGCTGGGGCTGGTGTGCAGCAGCGCGACGTTTGCCGTGTGGACGTCAGGCGGGGGCTTGGAGACGCGGCAGTTCACGTTCTTCACCCTTACCGCCGTGGCGGTACTGAGCGTCTTCGGCGCGAACCGCTGGGGGTTGGCGGCCGTGTCGCTGAGCCTGGCGGCGGGGGCGCTGACGCGGCCGGAAGGCTTGCTGCTGGCGGCCTGCTGTGTCGGGTGGTTCGTGGCGCAAGGCTGGGTGACGGCGCAGCGGCTGGACTGGCGCGGGACGCTAACGCTGGCGGGACCGTTTGCCGTCGTGATTGGGGGCCATTTTCTGGCGCGCTACCGCTACTACGGCGAGTGGCTGCCGAACACGTACTACGCGAAGCACGTGGACTCGTGGTACGAGTCCGGCTATCGGTACTTGTCGGCAGCAGCCATCGAGACCGGGCTGTATCTGCTGCTGCCGCTGGCCTACCTCGCGCTGCGGGCGCGCTGGCGGGAGGGCCGGGACGGGACTTATGCCTTGATTCTGCTGCTGTTGGGCACGCACATGTTCTACCTGTTTGAAATCGGCGGCGACCACTTCGAATTCCGGCCCCTGGACTTTTACTGGCCCTTACTGGCGGTTCCGGCCGCCGAGGGCCTGGCGCGGCTGGGCGCCGGGCTGTCGGTGAAGCTGCACTCACTATCCGAGCGCCTGCGGTGGGTCGGAACATGGACGTTGGCAGTCCTTCTCTTCGTGCCCTGCGTCTTCTACGCCAGCGCAATGCAGGGCGCCTTGCTGTTCGAGGGCCTGACGATGCACCGACCTGGCCGTGTCTTTCAGCGATTTATTGAGCTGAATGACCAAACTGCCGGATGGCTGCTGGCCGCACCGGCCACAGCTCCGCTTGTTGCCATATCTAACAGCCTGCGGTCGCAATACGAAAGTCAGATCGTCGGTGAGAGAGTCCACGTCCATCGCGACTTTGCCGATCGACGAATTCAGCGCTGGAAGCTTTACGACACGGTAAACGGTCCGAAACTCCCGAGCGATGCTGTGGACGCTCGAGCCGCCATAGGGATCCCATCGTACTTCGTGCCAGATTTAGCTTTAGTTGATACGTTGGGACTTACCAATGCTGCTATTGCTCGCAATTCCGTCCAACCTGGCAGCAGCCAGCGACGCATGGCTCATGACCGAGATCCACCTCCGGGATACCTTCAGGGGCGCGGTGTCAATGTTCGCGTACATCCCCCCGTGGCAAGCGAAAGCGAAGCGTTGCGCACATCAAACTATACATTCAATATAGCACCTAACGTGTGGATGCACTTTGATGCTAAGGATCATCAGTGGGTCAACAAGCGATTCGCTGGTCTTGATCTGCGTGCCGTGAATAGGTTTTCGCAGACCAGGCCAGCCGACAACCGCATCATTGCCAACGGCGTCGTCTACGTCGGCGAGCAATTCCTGGGACGATTCGAGAATGGCAGTCTGGACGGTTGGGAGGTCAAGGGTAAGGGAGTGTCAAATCATGAAGTGAATCCGTATCTCGGTACGGTCCATTGGCTGGCTTTCGGTCATGTCGGGCCGGGCTATTTGACTACCTATTATCCCGGCAAGTGGGAGCGACAGGGAAGCGCATTGTCCCCGAGATTCACGGGAAGTGCTAATCAGTCTCTGATGTTCCTAATCGCCGGTGAGGCCAGCGAGCACGTCGGAGTGCGCTTGCTGGCTGACGGAAGCCAGATTGCCGTGTGGCGCGGGGAGAGCTTAAAGTCGTTCGATCTAGTTCTTTATGAGCTGAGTATAGTCGCAGGTAAACAGCTACAGCTGGAGGTCTTCAATAATGAGATTGGGGATCGACCTCGTCTCATGCTCGATCATGTCATGTTAGTTCGTCGAGAGGCGCCGAGCGCACAATGATCGGAGATTGCGATGGATATGGCGGGGCTGAAGATGTCGATTACGGTAGGCGTTCATGATCAGCGACAGAGTTGAGACCGGTACGACAGCATGGGCTTAGGGCGGAGACTGTCATCGAAGGTTAGCGGGCGCGCGATTGTCGTGGCGCTGACTCTTCTCCCGTGGTTCGCGCTGCTGGGCTGGCTGGCCAGGAACGGCTGGTTCCTTAGCGAAGACGCCTTCATCAGCTTTCGCTACGTGCGCAATCTGCTGGAAGGGCACGGGCTGGTGTTCAATCCCGGCGAGTACGTGGAGGGGTACACGAACTTTCTCTGGGTGCTGGAGCTGGCGGCGATCTGGGGGCTGGTGGGAATCCGGCCGGAGCACGCGGCGCAGTGGCTGTCGGTGATCTACACGGCGGGGACGCTGGCGGTGATGCTGTGGTGGGTGGCGCGGCTGCCGCTGCTGCGGCAGCGGTGGCTGGTGGCGTGGATGGCGCTGGGGCTGGTGTGCAGCAGCGCGACGTTTGCCGTGTGGACGTCAGGCGGGGGCTTGGAGACGCGGCAGTTCACGTTCTTCACCCTTACCGCCGTGGCGGTACTGAGCGTCTTCGGCGCGAACCGCTGGGGGTTGGCGGCCGTGTCGCTGAGCCTGGCGGCGGGGGCGCTGACGCGGCCGGAAGGCTTGCTGCTGGCGGCCTGTTGCGTCGGCTGGTTCGTGGCGCATCGCTGGGTGACGGCGCAGCGGCTGGACTGGCGCGAGGTACTGGCGCTGGTTGGGCCGTTTGCTCTCCTGGTCGGCGGCCACTTCCTGGCCCGGCACAGCTACTACGGCGAATGGCTGCCGAACACGTACTACGCCAAGCACGTTCGACCGTGGTATGAGTCCGGCTTTCGTTACCTCTGGATTGCCGGCATTGAGACCGGGCTGTATCTGCTTATTCCATTGGCTTGCGTGGCGCTGCGGACGCGCTGGCGCGAGCAAGGCGGCGGCGTGTACGGCCTGGTGGTGCTTTGCGTGGGCGCGCACATGGCCTACCTCCTGGAGATCGGCGGCGACCGCTTCGAATACCGGCCGCTGGACTTCTACTGGCCCCTGCTGGCGGTGCCCGCCGCCGATGGCCTCGTGCAGCTTGGCGCCGGGCTTCCCGGCAGGCTGCTACGGCTGTTCCGGCAGCTGCCGAGGCCGGGAGCGCGACTGTGCGCGATCATGCTGTTCGTGCCTGTGCTGTTCTATTCCAGTTCGATCCAGGGCTTCTTGCTGATTGAAGGAGCCGCAAAGTTCGAGCGTCACGACACCGGGCACATCGTCGTCAATGGAAAGAACGCCGGGTGGTTGCTGGCTGCGCCGGGGATGCCGGCGCTGATTGCAATCTTCAACGATCTGCGTGAGCAAACCATACGGCAGGCCGTTGGGCGACGCTTTCCGCAACACCGTGGATACGCTGACGCACAAATGGCGCTCTGGGAACCCTACGAGGGGAGGAGCAGTTCCCAGATACCCAGCGATGCCGTGAGCGCTCTGCGCGGAATCGGAATCCAACCCTACTACCTGCCAGACCTGAGAGTCATCGACCACTTTGGCCTGGCCGACGCGGTGATAGCCCGAAATCCCTTCCCCACCCAAACCACGAGCGAACAATCGGCCACGCCCGCTATCCGCCGGCGGGCTACCTTCAGCGGCGGGGTGTGAATTTTCGTGTCTATCCGGCGGCTGGCGGTGAAACCGAAGCGCTTGCGCAGGCGAACTACGCGGTCAGGGTCGGTCCTGACTTGTGGATGCCGTTCGATGCCGCGGATCACCAGTGGGTCAACGAGCGGTTTGCCGGCCGGGACCTGCGGGCCGTGCAGCGCTTTTCGCAGACCGAGCCTGCCGGCAACCGCATTCTCGTTGACGGCATACCGTACGTCGGTGAGGAGTTCCTGGGGCGGTTCGAGACCGATCTGGACGGCTGGCGCCAGGAAGGCAAGGCGGTCTCGAACCACGCGCAGGTGCCGTTCTCCCGCGCGCCGGGGAAGGAACCGGTGTTCGGACATGTGGGGCCCGGCTTCCTGACGACCTACTACCCGGGCAAATGGGAAACCACTGGACGGGCCGTCTCACCGGCCTTCAGCGCCCGGCCGGATCAGTACCTGGTGTTCCTGCTGGCCGGAGCGCCGGAGGGCAACGTGGAGGTGCGCCTACGGGCCGGGGGCGACGTAGTGGCGGCCTGGCGAGGGGCGAACCCGGACGCATTCGAGGTGATCGTGCATCCGCTGGCGGAGGTGGCCGGGCAACCGCTGGAGCTGGAGATTTTCAATGGTGAGGCGGGCGGGGAAGCGCGCCTGATGCTGGATCACGTGATGCTGATGCGACGGGATGCCGCGGGCGGCCCGTAGCCGGCGCCGTGGCCTCGAGGATTGGGTGGCGTACGGCTAGGCCAGCGGCTCGGGAGGCGCGACGTTGGTGAGGGCGGCGACCTCGTGGACCCGCGCCCAGGCGGCAGTGCCCAGGTCGACGTGGCCGCTGGCCAGGTTGCGGCGCAGGGCCTGGCCGGACCGCTCGCCGGGATAGCGGATCGGGCGGGTTGGATCGAGGGCGGGACCGCCGGTCAGTCGATCGAGGGCGTGGTTGACGTCGCGGAGGAACTGGTCGCGCGGTCGGAAGGTGTCCACGCGGGCGACCATGAAGAAGCCGCCGTAGCGGCCGGGCGGGGACTCCAGGGCGATGGGCATGGCGTTGAGGGTGGCGGCCAGCAGCTCGTGCACGAGGCCCAGACCGTATCCGCGATGCTGGGCAATTGGCAGAAACACGCCTTCGGCCATGGCCAGGGCCGGGTCGCTGAGCGGTCGCCCCCTGGCATCAACCGCCCAGCCATCCGGCAGGGGCTGACCGTCGGCCAGCAGTTCGCGCATCCGCCCGGTGGACGCGGAGACGCCAAAGTCCACGACGATGGGCGGGCGCGGATCGGCGGGGATCGCGTAGGACAGGGGGTTGTTGCCCAGCACCCGCGAGGCGCCGCCCACCGGGGCGAACGAGGGGTCGGTGTAGCAGGTGCAGTAGCCGATGAGGCCGGCCGCGGCCGCGCGCATGCTGTAGAAGGCCGGGATGACCCAGTGCGGCATGTCGCGCAGCGAGGCCATGGCGGCGCCCTGGGTTTGGGCCTTGGCAATGCAGGCGTCCATGGCCTGGACGGCGCCAACCGGACCCAGGGCGCCGTGCGCATCGAGCGCGGTGAAGGCCGGCAGGTCGGCCAGCACTTCCACGCGAGCGTCGGCGCGGGCGCGGCCGGCGTCCAGGTCGCGAATCCGCAGCGCCAACAGCACGATCCCGTGATGACCGTGGCCGCGCAGGTCCTGTTCCAGCATGACGTCGATGACCAGGGCGGCGTCGGCCGGGCGCACACCGCGGGTGGCCAGCGCGGCTCGGCCAAACCGGCGCAGGTCATCAAGCGCGACGGTGGTCAAGGCGGCGTGCTCAGTCGGCGGACCAGACGACGCGCCGGGCCTTGAAGCAATAGTCGTGATGCGGGGGCGCCACCAAGCCGGCGGATTCCAGGAAGGCGCGCGACGTGCCGGGCCCCATGAATTTGAACGACTTCCTGAGCGCGTTGATCTTGCCGTTGGTGCTTGTTGGCAAGTCCAGCAGGAAGTCTCGAAAGGACCCGTGGCTGTCCTGAATCTCCTGCACCGTGCGCGCATTCTCAATGGCCGCGGCGATCTTCCGCTCGCTGCGAATGACGTTGGGATCGTCGAGCAGTCGAGCGATGTCGGCGGAGCCGTAGGTGGCCACGGCGTTGACGTTGAAGCCGTGGTAGGCGTTGCGAATCCCCTGGTGTTTATTCCAGATCAGCGTCCAACTGAGCCCGGCGTGGAAAATTTCGAGCAGCATGCGCTCGAAGAACTCGGCGTCGTTGGCCGGGCGTTCGCCCCAGACGTCGTCGTGGTACTGCCGGAGTCCGTCATGCCGTTGGGCCCACTCGCAGCGGCCGGTTTCGCCCAGGGCGTCGCGGACGCGCGCGTCGGCGAGGTCCTCGGGTGTCATGGGCTTGCGCAGGGGTACCCGACGCTTGGAAAGACCGGGAGGCACGGATGGGGCAGCCATCGGGGGATCCTCAATGGGGCGTAGCGGGATGAGGGTAGCGACGGGAACGAGGGCTGCCAACGAGATGTTTCACGTGAAACACTCGCGCCGGCGCTGCCGGGGGCCGCGGGATCAGGGAGTCCCGAACTGGCTCAGTCGCCGTCTGGACCGAACGTCGTGGCCTCGAGGTGCACGGCGACTTCGGTGAATCCCAGATCGCGCCAGAAGTCGATGCTGGCGGCCACCGTGGCGTTCGTGGGAACGGAAACGGCCATGCGCGTCACCCCAGCCTGGCGCAGGGTGCGGCGCATCTGGCGGATCATGAAGGCGCCCAGGCCGTGACGCCGCGAATCCGGAGCGACCCAGACCTCGGCAACCTGCGCCACGCCGCCGTCGAGATGAAAGTTGGTGAGGGCCAGCGTGCGACCGTCGCGCTCATACATCCAGAGCCAGGTCGGGCGTTCTTCCAGGCGGCGACGAATCCGTTCGGTGTACAGTTCGTGCCACTCCAGGTGGCTGAGTTCGCTGGGAAAGCTCTCGTTCCAGTAGGCCACCATGGCGGTGAGAAAGCGCTCCCACAGGTCGCCTGAACTCTGGGCGTCCACGCGCCGAATCTCGCTAGCCGACCAGTTCACACGCATCCACCCCTACTCACGGCCCAGCAGGATTCGGTGATAGCGCTTCTTGCCCGAGCGCAGCAATAACTCCCCGTTGCGAAAGGCATCCGCGTGGAAGATCGTATCGGGGCTATCGACGCGGCAGTCGTTGGCGTAGGCGCCGCCCTGGGCAATCAGCCGCCGCGCCGCCGAGCGCGATCCGGCAAGTCCGGACATCAGCAGCAGGTCGACGATGCGGAGGCCGGCGGCGAGTTTATCCGGGGTGACGCGCGTTTGCGGCGCGGCCGCGGTGGAGCCGCCGTCGCGCCCGAAGAGGGCGCGCGCGCCGTCCCGCGCGGCGTTGGCGGCGTCGGCGCCGTGGACCCTGGCGGTGATCTCGTAGGCGAGCCGCTCCTTGGCGGAACGAATTTGGGCGCCCGGCAGCGAGGCGAGCGCGCGGACCTCGTGCAGCGGCAGCGGCGTCAGCAGGGCCAGCGTCCGTTCCACCGACGCATCCTCGATGTTGATCCAGTACTGGAAGAAGTCGTAGGGCGAGGTCAGCTCAGGATCAAGCCACAGCGCGCCGGCGGCTGTCTTGCCCATCTTCTGGCCAGTGCTGGTCGTGAGGAGGGGGGTGACCAGGCCGAAGGCTTCTTTGCCCTCGATCCGCCGAATCAGGTCGACGCCGGCCAGGATGTTGGCCCACTGGTCGCTGCCGCCGATCTGCAGGATGCAGCCGTGTTCGCGGAACAGGTGGAGGAAGTCATAGGCCTGCAACAGGCGGTAGTTGATCTCGACGAAGTTCAGGCCCTGGCCGCTGTCCAGTCGCGCCCGGTAGGTCTCGGTGGCGAGGATCTCGTTGACGCTGAAGTAGCGGCCAATATCCCGCAGGAAGTCGAGGTAGCGGAGTTGGGTCAGCCACTCGGCGTTGTCGACGATCGCGACGTCGGCCTGCTCGTTCTGGAATAGACGGTCGACCTGGCGGCGAACGGCCTGCGTATTGGCGGCGACACGCTCGGCACTGAGGAGCGCGCGGGTTTCCGACCGGTCGGTGGGGTCGCCGATCAAGCCAGTGCCGCCGCCAGCCAGCAGCACCGGGTGGTGACCGGCCTGGGCCAGGTGGGCGGCGAGGGCGAGTGGGATGAGATGCCCGGTGTGAAGGCTTGGGGCGGTCGGATCGAACCCGACGTAGAACACGCTGGGCTGGTCGAGGGCGGCACGCAAGCCGGGCGCGTTGGATACGGAATGGATAAACCCGCGGTCGGCGAGCGTCTGGTAAAGCGATGAGTTCACGGAGACCGTTCAAGGGGCATGGCATCGACGCGGATGCCAGGCCGAGGGGCGGGCCGGCAGGCCGTGCGCCCCCGGTCCAAAGCTTAAGGAGTGAAGTGCCCCCATAGCTTACGACCAGGGGAACGCCGGCTTGCGCATCAACGCGGTCGGTGAGGGAGACGTGCTGCTCGCGGGCCCAGGGCCGGCAGGCCGGGCGCTAGGCCGCGGCGACGGGGCTCGCTGGTTGCCGGCAGACCTCGTGGTAGAGGCGCTGGGCCAGAGCGACGATAGCCTCCGGACCCTCGGCGAAGACCGTGGCGCGGCTGGTTTCGACACGCACCAGCAGGGTTTCGCGGAGCGCGCGATCGTCGGCGGCCCTGAGCGCGTTCCAGGTTTCAGCCTCGCGTGCCAGCGCGCGGGCCTCGGCGTTCAGGCAATCCTGGGTATTCTGGCCGAGCCGGCCGAGCTTGAAGTCCTCGAAGTGCCGGAGCTCGTGCGCCAGGACGGCGGCAAGGGGAAGCGGGTCTTCGGTGCTCAGGCTCTCGTTGATCCGGATGCCGCGCGCCGCATGGAAGGTGGCCAGCAGCCCCTCGGCCATGGGTTCGAAGTCGATGGCGAGTCGCGCGCTTTCGGCCAGTTCCAGGGCGGTGGCGTTGACGTCGACGCTTTCCAACAAGGCCAGGGCGGTGCGCAGACGGTGACTGGCGGTGTTGTAGGCGCGCGACGCGACCGGGGCCGGGACGAGGTCGGTCTCGCCGGGCGGTTCGAGCCGCAGGTCAAGGACGGCGGCGTGGTCGGGCGCCTGGGGTGCGGCGAGCCGTTCGTGCGGCAGCGCCAGGTCGCGGTAGATGTCGCCGGCGTTGACGAGGACGACGGAGCCAACCGGCTGACCGCCGTCCACCTGCTCGACCCAGTACTGGAGCGCGGTGCGCTGGAAACGCTGCACGATGAAGGGCCCGAGGCGTACGGGACGCGACATGGGTAGGCCATGGAACTCGATGCTGGCGTCCTGGTTGCCGAGTTGCAGCGGATTGTTGGCAAACGCCTCGGCAATGGCCCGGTCGGTCATCCAGGCCAGGCGGGCCTGTTGCGCGAGTTGGGGCGGCAGCGGTGGCGGCGATTCAACCGCGGGGATGTGACGGGCGCGCAGTTCGGCAGCGAACTCTGGGCGATTGAGGAGCTCAAAGAGGTTGGCCGTACCCACGCGTCCGTCCGTGGGCGACCACTGGAGGAGCGCACGCTGGGTCAGTTGGAAGGCGAAACCGCCGTCACCAATCCACGGCCGGGAAACCGGCGGCCCAAGGGTTTGGGCGCCGCCGAAGCGAAGGTAGGCCGAATAAAACGCCGGACCCTCCGCGTAGTTGCGGATCGCGAAGCCCACGCCGTCGCCGTCCGACCGCTCGAAGAAGGCGCCGCCGGTGACCGGCGTGGCGTCCGGGGGCGGTGCGGCGACGGCCCGCCCGACGCTCCCCGCAAGCGCCGCGATCAGCAAGGCCGCAGCAATGACGCAGTGTGCGGCCGGGCGGCGCGGCAGGGACGGTGACACGACAGAACTCCTTGCAGCCTTCGAATGCCACAACGGCGCTTGCGGGCGGCGGCGTTACGCTACGGTTCAGAGATGGACCCTGAACATACGCCGCTCAAACTTACCCGGTACGCGCACGGCGCCGGCTGAGCGTGCAAGCTCAGTCCGGACGAGCTGGCGCAGGTGCTGCGCCTGATGCCGCCGATGGTCTCGCCCGACCTGCTGGTCGGGGGGGAGGGGATGGACGACGCGGCCGTCTACCGCCTGCGCGACGATCTGGCCATCGCGTTCACCACGGACGTGTTCACGCCGATCGTGGACGATGCCTACAGCTTTGGGGCCATTGCCGCCGCGAATGCGTTGAGCGATCTGTATGCCATGGGCGCCGCACCGTTCCTGGCGCTCAACATTGCCGGCTGGCCACGCGGGACCCTGCCGTTGGACCTGCTCGCCGAGGTGCAGCGCGGCGCCGCTGACAAGGTGCGGGAAGCCGGGGCGGTGATTGGCGGCGGGCACTCCATAGACGATCCGGAACCCAAGTTCGGCCTGGCGGTGCTGGGAACCGTGGATCCGGACGCCGTCAGCACGAACGCAGGCGCACGTCCGGACGACTTGCTGGTGCTGACGAAGCCGCTGGGCACGGGGATCATTACGACCGCCGGCAAGTTCGACGCGGCCAGCCAGACCGCGCTGGACGCCGCGGTCGAGTCGATGACGACGCTGAACGCCGTCGCGGCCAAGGCCGCGAGCGAACACGGCGCGCACGCGGTGACCGACGTGACGGGCTACGGCCTGCTGGGCCACTTGCGCGAGATGCTGAAGGCCGGCGGGGTCTCGGCCGAGGTTTACGCCGACGAGGTTCCGAGCCTGCCCGAGGTCTGGTCGCTGATTGCCGCCGACGAGGTGCCGGGCGGGACGGAGCGCAACCTGGCCTCGCTGGAAGGCGACGTGCAGTGGCATCCGGCGGTGGACAGGCCGGCGCGCATACTGCTGGCCGATGCGCAGACGAGCGGCGGGCTGCTGATTGCCATTCCACCGGAAGACGAAGCCGCCCTGCGGCAGGCCCTTGAGCGCGCCGGCGCCCCGGCGGCCGCCACCGTGGGGCGGATTACGGCGCGAGACCGCTGGCTGATGTACGTTCGCCCGATGGACACCGTCGACGATGTCAATGGCTGAGCGTTCGCCGCGCATCTTGCTGTACACGGGCAAGGGCGGCGTAGGCAAAACGAGCGTGGCCGCCGCGGCGGCGCTGCGCTGCGCCGACGCAGGGTTAAGGACCGTGGTGCTCAGCACCGACACCGCGCACAGCCTGGGCGACTCGCTGGATACGCCGCTGGGGCCGGTTCCCAGACCCGTCGTTAACAACCTGTGGGCGCAGGAATGCGACGTCTACTACAACCTGGAGACGTACTGGGGCACGGTGCAGAACTGGGTGGAAGCCGTGCTGACGTGGCGCGGCATGGACAACGTGCTGGCCGAGGAGATTGCGGTGTTCCCCGGCATGGAAGAGCTGGCCAACCTGCTGTGGGTCAACCGGCATGCGTCCTCCGGCGAATTCGATGTCGTCGTGGTGGATTGCGCGCCGACGGGCGAGACGCTGCGCCTGCTGGCGTTTCCGGAAGTCGGCCGCTGGTGGCTGGACAAGCTGCTGCCGATCAACCGCCACCTGGCCCGGATGGTGCGACCAATGGCGCGCCGCGTGACCGACCTGCCGCTCCCCGAGGACGACGTGTTCGAAGCGATGACCGACCTGGTGGACGAACTGCAACAGCTGCACGACACGCTGACGGCCTCGAACACGACAACCGTGCGCCTGGTGGTGAATCCGGAGAAGATGGTGATTCGGGAGGCCCAGCGCAGCTACACGTACCTGACGCTGTACGACCACATCACTGATGCCGTGGTGGTGAACCGGGTCGTACCCGAAGAGGCGGAAGGGCGTTTCGCGGAGCAGCGGCGGGCCACGCAGGCACCCTACCTGCGTGACATCCACGCCATGTTCGACCCGATTCCGATCCTGCGAATCCACCAGTTTGCCCACGAGGTCGTCGGGCTTGACCGGCTGCGCGTGATGGGCGCCCAGATGCACGCGACCTGTGAGCCGGCGGACCGGCTGATCGACTACAAGCCGTACGAGATCGCGGAGGTGGACGGTGGGTTTGAATTCCGCATCCCCGCGCCGTTTCTGGATAAAGCCGACGCGTCCCTAATTCGTCGCGGGGACGAGTTGGTGGTCCGCATGGGCGCCGCCCGTCGCAATATCGTGCTGCCGCGCGTGCTCGCCCGGATGACCCACGGCGGCGCGCGGCTGGAGGACGGCCAACTCCGCATCCGCTTCTCACCGCGCGAACCTGCCGCGGCGGCCGCTCGGAGTCCCGGCGCCTAGCGTGTTGACGCCCCCGCGCCCGGCGCCGGCCCACGAAGCCGCGGCGACGCGTGGTCTGGCCCGGCGAGTGATGTGGGGCCTAAGGGCCATGCTGGCCCTGACGGTCGTTGGGGCCATCGGCTTCATGCTGGTGGCGGCCGCCACCCCGCTGGACGCGCTCTACATGGCGGTCGTGACGCTGAGCACCGTTGGGTACCGCGAGATCTTTCCGCTTGACCAGGGCGGCGGGGCTTTTGCGATGGTGCTGATCAGCGCCGGCATCAGCGCCATCGGATCTACCGGCGCGGTTACGGTTGAGTATCTTGTCAGCGGTCATCTGGTGGCGCGTGTTGTCCACCGTCGCCTGGGCGCCTTCGGAGTTGCTGGACGCGAAGTCCAAGGGCATGACGATCGAGGAGGTGGCGATTGGCGCGGCCAGCGCCCACGTGGACCGGACCATCGGGGAGGTGGGGGTGCGACAACATGGGGTGGAGGTGATGGCGATTGGGCGCGACGGCGAGCAGCAATTCCTGCCGGCGCGCGAGGAGCGGACCCGCGCCCACGACGTGTTTGTCATGATCGGACGGCGGCCAAACGTGCAGCAGTTCGCGGAGCAGGCGGGCGCGTGAGCGTTTCCGCCTGGGCTAAGGTGCGATGATCACGGCATGAGCGCCATATGCATCGTCGGGACCGGGTACGTGGGGCTCTCGGTGGGCGCGTGTTTTGCCGACCTGGGGCACGACGTGGCGTGCCTGGACATTGACGAGGCCAAGATCGCCGGGCTGTGCGCGGGGCGCGTGCCGATTTACGAGCCGGGGCTGGAGTCGCTGGTTGCGCGCAACGTTGCCGCCGGGCGGCTGACGTTTACCACCGACTATTCAGTCGCGGTTCCCGAGCGGGAGTTTGTGTTCATCGCGGTGGACACGCCCACGGGCGCGGCCGGCGAGGCCAGTCTGCTGGCCGTGGACAGCGCGGCGGTGGCGCTGGCGCCGGTGCTCTCGGAGGGCGCGCTGATCGTGACCAAGAGTACGGTGCCGATCGGGACCAGTGACCTGATCTCGCGCATCATTCACGAACACCGCGCGGACGGCGCACGCTTTCCGGTGGTATCCAATCCGGAGTTCCAGCGCGAAGGCTCGGCGGTGCAGGATTTTCTGCACCCGGACCGAGTGGTGATTGGCTCGGCCGACGCCGCGGCCGCCGACCAGGTTGCGCAGTTGTATCGGTCGTTCGACTGTCCCGTGATCGTGACCGACCTGCGAACGGCGGAGATGATCAAGTACGCCTCCAATGCCTTCCTGGCTACCCGGATTTCGTTCATCAACGAGATCGCGGCAATCTGCGAGGCGCTGGACGCCGACGTGGAGGTGGTGGCGCGCGGCATGGGACTGGACGCGCGCGTTGGGCCGGCCTATCTGAACGCCGGGCTGGGGTGGGGGGGCAGCTGTTTCCCCAAGGACGTGCGGGCGCTTGAGCACATGGGGTCGGTGCACGGGGCGCATCCGCAGTTGCTGCGCGCGGTGATTGAAATCAACCGCGACGCGCGCCGAGCGGCCGTGCGCAAGCTGCGCGAGGCCCTGGGCAGCCTGCGTGGGCGCGCGGTCGCGATCCTGGGCCTGTCGTTCAAGCCGAATACCGACGACGTGCGCGATGCACCGGCGATCGAGATTGCGCACCTGCTGGCGGGCGAGGGGGTGCAGGTTCGGGCGTACGACCCGGTCGCCACGCCCAAGGCGCGAGCGGTCCTGGGCCGTTCGGTGCGGTTTGAGGCATCGGCGGTGGAGGCCGCCAGGGGCGCGGACGCCATCGTGCTGGCGACCGAGTGGAACGAGTTTCGCGAACTCGACTGGGCCACGGTGCGGCAAGCTATGCGCGGGGACGTGCTGGTGGACGGCCGCAATCTGTACGATCCGGTTCGTATGCAGAGACTTGGCTTCCGCTATTTCGGCATGGGCCGCCAGGCGCCGGTCGTTGAGACCCGCTCGGCGCAGCTGCTGGTCGAGTAGGCGCGGCGGGGGTAGCCATGCAGGATTCGGAGAGCACCTTCGCCCGCGGAGGCGAACTGCTGGCCGGCCTGTTGGTCGTGGCCTTTATTGTGTTCCTGCTCTGGGTTGTGCTGTTGCGGCCGCGGGACGACGAGTCGTCCAGCGTTGCGCCGACGCCCACGCCCGCGGCGGCGATCACGCCGACGCCGGACGATCCGAACACGGCGTTCGACCAGGTCATCGCCACGCCCACGCCGGAACCCACGCCCACGGCCACGCCGATTCCCCGGCCCACGCCGACCCCAACCGCGACGGTTTACGTGGTGCAGCCCGGCGACACGCTCTCGGGTATCGCCGCGCGCTTCAACGTCACGGTGGACGACCTGGTGGAGGCCAATCGCATCGTGAATCCAGACGCCCTGCAGGTGGGCGATGAGATCACGATTCCCTAGCCGACGCCACGCCGGGCGTTGGGTCGCGGCTGCGGCCGACGATGGCAATGTCGCGACAATCCGGGCCACCGGCGGCGATCAATCAGGTTTGAGACGGCGAGTCGTGGGCGTTTGTTCCCAAATTGCCGGGGGAATGAGCGTGCACCGTGCTAGGGTCGGCGCAAGGTTCGCAGCCGGGTGATCGGACGCCAGTGGCGCGGCGCAAGCTGCAAAAACGTGCATTTAACGACATTGACCGCGGGGCGCTGGGCGGGCTGATCTTTAACGCTCGCCGCCTGCACAGCCTCACGCAGGCTGAGGTGGCCGCCGCCATTGGACGCGACCGTCCGTGGCTGAGCGATGTGGAGACCGGCAAGATCACCTTTGTGCCGGATGAAGATATCCAGGCCCTGGCACAGGCGCTCAGCCTTGACGAGCAGCAGCTGAGGACCACGCGCAACAACGCGCGGACACCCCTGGCCGCTGGCGCGGTTGCCCTTGGGCGTCGCCTCGCCTGCCAGGTCTGTGGCCACTCGAATCCGGACGACGCGAATTTCTGCTCCAACTGCGGGACCCAGGTAGCCGCCGACGTGGAGTGCCCGGCGTGCGGCCGGCTGAACGAAGCGCCGGCGAACTTTTGTACGCATTGCGGCCGACCGCTACGGGGCCGACTTGAAACGCGGGCCCGTGCCGACGTGTGATGCCGCCGGACGGCACGATCTCAGGGATATACTGAGGATTCCTACTTCGCCGCAGGCAGGGATCTGGAATGACAACCGAGGAGCGGAGCGGCGCGGGCGGTCACGTCCACGCAGGTCCGATTCGTATCACGATTGAGATTGATCGACCGCGCGTTGGCGTGGGCAAGGCCGGCGGACACATGCGCGGCGCCGTTCGGGAGGCCCTGATCAGCTTGCGCGAGGTCCTGGACGCCGGCATTCAGGCTGTTGATGAACGCGAGGATGGGGCGTCAAGCAACACGTCCGAGCGGATCGCGATCGACTAGGTTGGCTACCGTGGGCGGGCACACCGAGTGCGGCCCAAGAATCACTTGACACGGCCGCGCCGGATATCGCACCGTACGCGAGCGAATGTCGCTGGCCACATACTGCTTTTGGGCTGTGCAATCCGCACGGATGTTCCTGAAGGCGCTATCAAGGTCAGCTAGGCCCCCAGGGGACGGAGTCTGGCGGGGGCGGAGGAGAAGGGTATGCATATTCCAGCCCTGACCCGTCGGCGCTTTGTCGCCGGAATGGGGATTGGCGCAACGTCGGCGGTGATGCTGGCGGCTTGTGGTGAGGAAGAGGCGGCTCCGGCACCTGCACCTGCCCCGCAGCAGGCTGCGGCGCCGCAGGCGGCTGAGGCCCCCGCGGCGCAGGCTCCGGCGGCATCGGCTCCGGTGGCGGCGGCGACGCCGGCCATGGCGGCCCAGGAATCAATGGTGCAGCCAGAGAACGTCGAGATCCGGTTCGTCACGGACCACACCGCCGGCCCGCGTGGCGCGGCGATGCAGTGGGGCCTGGCGCGCTTCGCCGAGAAGCGACCGGACATCTTTGTGAAGCTGGAACCGGCCGCCAACCTGATCGACAGCCTGGCGATCCAGTTCGCCGCCGGGACGGCGCCGCACGTGGCGTTGCTCTCGCAGTCGGACTTCCTGCGCTTCCACGAAGAGGGCGCCTTTACGGAAATCAGTGGCGAGTTGGCCAAGCGTGACGACTTCGTTCCCGAGGACTACTACTTCCTCCCGGACGCGTACACGTTCAACAACATCGACCACTCGTTCCCGCAGCCGGAACTGATGACGGGCCCCCAGTTCGGGATGCCCTTCCAGTTCGCGATCAGCGGGTTTGTGGCCAACATCTCACTGGCCGAGGGCGCCGGCGTGACGCTGCCGGACAGTGACGGTGGATGGACCTGGGACGACTGGACGGAGTGGGACGCCAAGATGACGAACCCCGACACGGGGGCATACGGCACCTGGGCGCGCGACGACTACGAGTTCCAGTACATGCCGCAGATGTACTCGAACGGCATGAAGAAGCCGTTCAACGACACGCTGTCGAAGACCATGTACGACCTGCCCGAGGCCGGCGAGGCCTGGGAATACCTGATCAACAAGATCTTCGTGCACGAGACCTCGCCGCCGGCCGACCAGGTCAAGGAGCTCGGTGGTGAGTTCGGCAACCCGTTTGCCGCCGGCAAGATCGGCATCTGGCCGTCGGGCCGGGTGTACTCGACCGGGTTCGCGGTTCCGCGCATCAAGGACCGCTTCACCTGGACGCTGCTGCCGGAAGTGATCGCCGGGCGCGGCGGTCCGCCGGGCCACAGCACCAACGACCAGCCGGACCTGGTGACCAACAGCGCCGAGCGCGACGGCTCGATCGAGCAGTCGACGGCGCTGGCGGTGTTCCTCGGTGGCGAGGAGTACCAGGGCCGGGTCGGGATCGACCGCGGTCACATGCCGGTGCACCGGGCCGCCATTGCCGCCCCGACCTCGGTGGCTCCGCCGCCGGAGGGGATGAAGTGGCTGAAGGTCTACGCCGACCGACCGGACAACCGCAGCTTGTACCCCTTCAACACCTGGCGTGAGTGGTGGTTCCAGCACCGCGCTCGTGGTCAGAAGGGCTGGGTGGGCGACCAGTCGCCGGCCGAGTCCCTGCAGGCCTGCCAGGACTGGGGTGTGCAGCACCTGTCCACGTACGACGGCCCTGCCCCGTACGTGGCCGCGCCGGTATACACATAGCGGCGTAACTTTCGCGGCGCTTGAGCGCCACGGAAACGGCTGCGCCCGGCCGGAGTTCGCTCCGGCCGGGCGCGCCGCTTAAGCGGAGGGTGACGAGCGCCGCTCAGGCTTTGGCCTCGTGAAGGGACGAACATTACCCGCGGCTAGACCATCGACTGAATTGCGTCTGTAAGCATTTCAACGGTTTTCCATCGTGCGTGAAAATAAAGTCACGCCGAATAGAGGTCCCGGCTGCGCCTCGGGCGAACGCAACCGACTCTCAAGCGCATTGCGCGCGGAGACTGAAGGCTGTGGTCCGTTGACTGGGCGTTGCGGTGATCTAGCCGATGCGTTGCTCCAGCAGGCGGAACTGGATCCCAGCGTGAGGGTCCTCATTCACCACCGGGCGGATTGGTGTAGGCGTCTTTTGGCGTTGCACCGGCCTTTGAACGACGTTGCGCGTTTGGAGGCAAGTTGAGGTTCGCGAAGCTGAGAGTGGTCGCGAACCCGCAAGCGCCCGGTACCGGTGGCCAACGCGGGTTTCAAGCCGCTGCTGTCCCGCGCACGGGACGAGCCGTCGTGCATATCGTCGATCCGGCTGATTCCGACCGCCAACGCCCGCACCTGGAGTGGCAACCGCAGGCCGACTGACTTCGTTTCGCGCACCTCATCCGGGTGCAAGGCCTCCGCCCGGCTTTGCGCCCGGAAACTCTTTAAGTAGTGGCCCGTGGATAGCTGTTAGTCGTTAGTGAAGAGGTCGTAGGGCCTGGGTGGCGCTGGTTGTCGCAAGCTCGACGCTGGGAATGATGAGCGTGGCAAAGAGGTATCAAGTCCTGGCGGTGCGGAAGAGAGTGCTTGAGTTGGCGGCAATGGTCTATCAGGCCTCGGCCCGCTTTCGGGCAGGCGAGAAGGTTGGGACGACAAGCCAAGTGCGCCGCGAGACGGTTTCGGTTGCGTCCACTATCGCGAAAGGCGCAGGACACCGCGGGTCAAAGGGGTTCCTCGACTTTCTCGGAATGGCCAGCGGCTCGCTGGCGGAGATGGAAACGATCTTGATCCCGGCGCAACGCCCGGGGAGGGCTTCGCCCGACCAGGCGACTCCACTGCATGCGTTCGCAGCCGAAGTCGGTCGGATGCTTAGCGGGCTGCAACGCGCAATCGACTCTCCCGCCTGGCCACGACCCGCTGGCCACGACCTCTTCGCTCGCCACTCCTAACCAATGCTCCACGCACGGATGGCGGTTCGGGCGAAGATCCATTCTCGGTCCGCGCTGGTGAGGAAGGGCAGGTTCCAGGCCGAGTCGAAGGCTTGCTTGTAGGTGGCGCCGGTCAGGCAAACGGGCCAATCGGTGCCCCACATGAGGCGCCGTGGACCGTAGGCGCGGTACACGCGCTCGATCAGGGAATGAGCTTCGGCGTAGGGATAGGCCGCTCGCGTACCGTTGGGATAGCCGGAGAGCTTCACGAACACGTTCGGCCGGTCAGCCAGCGCCAGCAGGTTGGACAGCGAGTCCGGGTCGCGGTAGTCGGGCGAGCCGAGGTGGTCGATAACCACGGTAACGCCGGGATGCCGCGCGGCCATCGCGTCGGCCTGCGGGAGCAGTCGCCAGTTGATCAGGAGCCCAATGGTGGCGTTGGTGTCAGCGGCCGTTTCCCAAAGTGCGTCCTGGGATGCGTCATCCAGCCAGCGATTGGCCGGATCGGTGTTGGGGGCCAGACGGATGCCGCGGAGTTGCGGGTGTTGCATGAGTTCGCGCAAGGCGTCGGGTGCATCAGGCAGCAACGGATCGACGCGTCCGGCGACGACCAGTCGGTCCGGATCTGCCTCCGCCGCCTGGATGAGGTACGAGTTGTCCCATAGGTAGTAGCGCGGCTGGATCAAGACTGTCCACGCCACACCGCCAATCTCATCCTGGGCCCGGAACAGGTCCGCTGGCGCGGCTTCAAGGTCGGGCGTGAAATCGGACTCGGGGTGGCGGCCAAACCGCGGATTCCGAATCGTCCAGATGTGTACGTGCGACTCAACCAGGTCCATGACGCACCAGCCTCAAGCTGTCCGCCGCATCATGCCAGTCTTGCCTGTGCCCCAGGCCAGGTGGTCACAGGGATACGGCGCGAACTCTGCTGCTTCCCTCGACTCTATAGACGTACGGCGGGTCCGTGTCGTGAAGGCGCTCGATCATCCGGGGGAGCGCCCAAAGGAACATCCGGGTTGTTTGCCAGGCCAGCGCGTTGGCGCCCCACAAGTAGAACACGGCGGCCTTGTGCTGCCTGACCGCCTCCTGCGTGGCGGCCACACGAAGAAAACAGTAGTCCTGCGTGACCACGATCCAGCCGTCGCGTGCGACGGGCATCATCCACTGATCATCCGGGAGCGTCGCCCGGTCCGGACCAAACACTCCCTGGCGATAGCGAATCTCGACGGGGAAGCGTTTGAAGGCATGCAAGGCCCGCGGGATCTGGACGCCCACACACCGATCGAAGAAGAAGGTCACGCAGCCTCGAGTCCCAGTCCCTCAAACTCCAGGCCGACGATCACCTCGGACTCGCCAAGACCAAAGTCGTCGCTGATCTCCGCAACCGATTCGCCTGCCAGCATGCGGCCGCGCATGGCCCAGGTCGGAATCCCATGCACGCTCGGGGCGCCAAACGAGATGCGGGGATCGATCTGTACTGGAGAAGTCCGACCGGCCACGTGCCAGCGGAGCGCCAGACCGCGCTCATAGTCGAATGTATGAAACTTCTCGCCAAGCAGGCGGGCCCCGGCCAGTTGCCCGTGCTCGTCGCCAATTACGACCTCGGCGAACTCCGACAGCTCCTGACGGATGCCCCATTCCCGCAAGACCCGCGTGCCTTCGGTGTAGAACCGCCGGGTGGCAAACGGATACTCAACCTGCAGCAGCGCCTGGACGTTGGCGCGCGCCTCCCGCAGATTCCGCAAGCGGACGCCATAGCTCCGAAACGCGGCGACAAACGCCACTTCCACCGCCTCGAAGTAATTCAGGCGTTCCCCCGCCTTGCGGCCGGGCAGCGCCGGCCAGACGTGTCGCCACCGCGGAACCAGTAGCCAACGGTCTACGGCTTGGCCTGCGCGTAGCGCCCCGCTTCAGCAACGGTGTACGTGGGAAGCGTGAGCCGCTTGCGCCAGAGATCGGACCCCTCTAGCGATCCGGCTGGCCGTGCAAGGGGCTCACTCAGCTGCGGCCGATCGTTTGCTATGCGGGCGGCGATTCAGCGAACTCAAGTACGCCTGCGACCCATAGACGCCGACGTGTGAAGTGTGTCAGGGCGCTAGAGGAGCAGGTAGGGCTGTTCGATGAGTTCGCGGATGCGGGCGAGGAAGCGGGCGGCGGGGGCGCCGTCGATGATGCGGTGATCGAAGGTGAGGCTGAGGGTCATGGAGAGTTCGGCGGTCACCTGGCCGTCGCGGGCCACGGCCTTCTCGCGCAGGGCGCCGACGCCGAGAATGGCGGATTCGGGCGGGTTGAGCACCGGGGTGAAGGCGTCGATGCCGTAGACGCCGAGGTTGGAGATGGTGAACGTTCCGCCGGTGATGTCGTCCAGGTCCAGCTTGTTCGCGTGGGCACGGTCGACAAGGCCACGCAGGTCGGAGGCGATTTCGACCAACGACTTGCGGTCGGCCTGCTTGACGTTGGCGACGACCAGGTCGCCGCCGGCCTCAATGGCCAGGCCCACGTTGACGACATCGTGGAGGCGAATGGCGTCGCCTTCCAGGCTGGAATTGGCGCGCGGGTGCTCGCGCAGGGCGTGGGCGCAGATGCGGATGAGCAGGTCGTTGTAGCTGATGCGGAACCCGAGGGCCGACTCGTGGCGGCTGGCGAGCTCGGTGCGCAGCTCGTGGAAGCGGCCGGCGTCGGCCTCGGCGACCAGGGTGACCTGGGCGCTGCCCTGCAGGCTTTGCAGCATGCGCTCGGCGATGACGCGGCGCACGCCCTCCAACGGGATGACCTGTCCGGCGGCCACGTCGGGCGCGGCCGCGGCGGGGGCCAACGGCGGGGCCGCGGCAACCGGCATGGGCGCGGCAGCGGGAGCGGCGGCCGCGGCGGTTACGTCTTTTTCGATGATGCGGCCGCCGGGGCCGGAGCCGACCACGCGCGCGAGATCGACGCCGAGTTGGCGGGCGACGCGCTTAGCGAGCGGGGAGGCCTTGATGCGGCCGTCCGCGGCTGGCGCCGCGGCAACCGGGGCGACGGCGACAGGTTGGGCTGCCACCGGCGCGGGTGCTGGCGCAACAGGAGCCGGCGGTGGGGCGGGGGCCGCAGCGACCGGTGCGGGGGCGGGCGGGGGAGACGCGGCAGCAGGCGCCGCGGCTGCGGCGGCGGCCGGCGGGTTTGGATCCTCGGCCGGCGGGGTTTCGCCGGGTTCCAGGATCCAGGCCAGCAGGCCCTGGACTTTGACCAGGTCGCCCGGTCCGGCGGCGATGCCGCCCAGGATGCCGGCGGCCGGGGCTTCCACGCGGGCGTTGATCTTGTCGGTCTCGAACTCCAGGATTTCCTGGCCCTTCTCGACCTCCGCGCCCTCGTCAACCAGCCACTCGGTGACGGCGCCTTCTTCCATTGTCATCCCCATCAGGGGCATTCGGACGGCGGTAGCCACGGTTTAGTAGACGCCCTGGAGGGACTGGCGGATGGCCTCGACAACCTGGGCCGTGTCGGGGAACGACGCCTGTTCGAGGGGTTCGGAGAAGGGGACGGGCGCGTGGGCGGCGCCGACGCGCAGGACCGGCGCATCCAGGTCGTCGAACGCCAGCTCCTGGATCTGCGAAGCGATCTCGGCGCCGAAGCCGCCGAAGCGGACCGCTTCGTAGAGCACCACCGCGCGGTGGGTTTTGCGGACCGAGCGCAGGACGGTGTCGGTGTCCAGCGGGTAGAGCGAGCGGATGTCGACCACTTCGACGCTGATGCCCTCGGCGGCCAGTTGCTCGGCGGCCTCGAGGGCGTGATGGGTCTGGCGGGCGTAGGTGATGACGCTGACGTCGTCGCCTTCACGCTTGACGTCGGCCACGCCGATGGGGACCAGGTATTCGCCTTCGGGCACGTGGCCGCGCATGGCGTAGATGGCCTTGTGCTCGAACATGATGACCACGTTGTCCTCGCGGATGGCGGACTTGAGCAGGCCCTTGGCGTCGTAGGGCGTGGAGGCGGTGATGACCTTGAGACCGGGGACGTGGACGAACCACGCTTCGAGGCTCTGGGTGTGCTGGGCGGCGTTGCCGGTGCCGGCGCCGAAGGGCGCGCGGTAGGTGAGGGGCAGCTTGGCCTTGCCGCCGAACATGTAGCGGTTCTTGGCGGCCTGGTTGACGATCTGGTCCATGGCGATGCCCATGAAGTCGCTGTACATGAACTCGGCGATGGGCCGGCTGCCGGTGAGGGCCGCGCCGATGCCCAAGCCGGCGATGGCGGCTTCGGCGATGGGGGTATCGACGATGCGGTCGGGGCCCCACTTCTCGAGCAGGCCCTGGGTGACGGCGTAGGCGCCGCCCCAGACGCCAACTTCCTCGCCCACCACGAACACGGTGGCGTCGCGGGTCATTTCCTCGTCGATGGCCTCGCGCAGGGCCTCGCTCATGAAGATTTCGCGGGTGGCGGTCTCGGGCGCCTGGGGTGTGGTGACGGCCATGATGGTTACTCCACGTAGACGTCGCGCTCGATAACGTCGACGGTCGGCCAGGGGCTGGCCTCGGCGAACGCCACGGCGTGTTCGATGTCGAGTTCGATCTGCCCGTCGATCGCCTGGAAGTCATCCTCGTCGAGCCGCTCGGACTCGTTGACTGCCCTGACGAATCGCTCGATGGGGTCGCGGGAGACCCACTCGGCGATTTCCTCCCTGGTGCGGTAGTTCTTCTGGTCCAGCACCGTGTGGCCCTTGTGGCGGTAGGTGCGGGACTCGATGAGGGTGGGGCCTTCGCCGCGGCGGGCGCGATCAATGGCTTCCTTGGCGGTGGCGTAGACCTCGAAGATGTCGTTGCCGTCAATGGAGGCGCTGGGGATGCCGTAGGCGGGACCGCGGTTGTGAATGGGGGCGGCGTTAGCGAAGTCGGCGTGGGTGGCCATGCCGTACTGGTTGTTTTCGCAAACAAAGACGGCCGGCAGGTTCATGGTGGCGGCGACGTTGACACCCTCGTGGAAGGCGCCGGTTGGGCCGGCGCCGTCGCCGAAGAAGGCGACGGTGACCTTGCCGTCCTTGCGGAGCTTGGAGCCCAGGGCGGCGCCGGTGGCGATGGGGATGCCGGCGCCGACGATGCCGTTGGCGCCGAGGTTGCCGAGTTCGATGTCGGCAATGTGCATGGAGCCACCCTTGCCGCCGCAGTAGCCGGTGGTGCGACCGAAGAGTTCGGCCATCATCTTGTCCATGCGGGCGCCCTTGGCGATGCAATGGCCGTGGCCGCGGTGGGTGCTGGTGATGAAGTCGCCGTCGTCAAGAGCGGCGCAGACGCCGGTGGCGGTGGCTTCCTCGCCGATGTAGAAGTGCAGGGCGCCGCGCATCTTGGCGGCGCGGAAGGCTTCCTCGGCGGTTTCTTCGAAGCGGCGGATGCGCCGCATGATCTGGTAGATCCAGCGGAGCTGGTCGTCGGTGAGTTGCTCCAGCACGCCGTTGGAAGCGTCGTCGCCTCCAGCGCGGCCGTTGGTGGAGACAGGTTGTTGCTCTGCCAAGGCGCGCCTCCGTTTGCGAGCGGGCGGGACGGTACCGCAGCCGCCGGGCCGAACCGGTCTGGGTAACCGGCGCCAGAGTATATCCGGGCGGCAGGGAGAGGCGGGGTTCGACCGGGCGTCGGCTCCTCAACGTCTACGCCATCCGCCTCCCCGTCTCGCGGCGCTTCGTGCTGGCGGTCGCTGCCACGTTAGAGGCACACCGGAATCCGCGACGATCTTGGATACGCGATTCCGGGGGCGGACGGGTAGCCCAGAGCGATTGGCGGCCACGCCGGCTGGCGTCAAGCGCTGTGTTGGTATGGATCGACCTGGGCATTGACGTCAGTGCACACGCGCGCGTAACGAGGCCGGCGGCGCGGTCAACCAGCATGCGTCTATGTGGACAGGCTCAACCTCCGCCACTGCGCGCTTGCTGACACGCCACAATGGCGGTCTGCTACCTGAGTGCCAGTTCCCAGCCCGGCTCACAGACCGTGCCGGCATGATCACCAAGCCGAACATGTGGGACGGCTAGCCCGGAGCAACGGCGGGAACGGCCTATCGCGGCCACAGATCAATCCTGGTGATCAGGCTGAGCCTCCAGTCAGCGTTCGTTACCTGGCTTGCCGGTCGTATGCGGATCGTGTACACTCGCGCAGCTTGCCAGCGATGTCCCGTGGGTCCGTTTGGTCGGACCTGGAGTGGGGCGAATGCCAGAGTCTGAAGCGCAGCGTCTGCCGCCGAGCGAGACGTATCTGCGCGAGCTGGAGGAGCAACTGCTGGGGGAGTTCGGCGAGCGCAACGCGCGTATCGAACGCCTGCGGCGGCTGCGGTACATGGAAACGCCGGTGGATATTCCGCCGGCCTACCGAAGCAGCGCCCGCGAGGTGCGCACGCCGGTGGCGCGCGAGCAGCTGAAGCGGGTGATCGGCAGCCTGACGGCCAACCGCCCGCTGGTGCACGTGCCACCGGCCGAACCCACGGCGGCGGCGCGGACGAGCGCGGACCTGCGGGCCCGCTGGACGAACGCGGCGCTGCGGCGCATGGACAGCGAAGCGGCGCGCGACGTGTTCGGGATGCTGATCGACGCGATGGTGGCGGACGGCGCGGGGGTGCTGAAGCTGCTGTACGCGCCGGACCGCTGGGCGGGCTATCCGCGACGCGCCGGCGAGCCCGATGAGTCGGCAGCGACGTTCTTGCAGCGCGCGGAGCGTTTTAAGAAGTCGGCGCGGTTTCCGCTGGCGTGGCGGGACGTGGACGTCACGACGTTCTATCCGCTGGAAGGCGAGGAGGGGCTGGAGGCCTGCCTGGAGATTGCCGAACGGCCGCGACACCTGGTTCAGCGGCGGTATGGGCTGATCTCGGATCGGCGGAGCGGGCGGCTGGTTCCGGCCGATGGTGCACCCCGGGCCGCGGACCGGTCGGCCGGGCCGCCGGCAGCGCCCAACGCCGCGCCGCGCGTGACCGCCCGCGTGGTGGAGTACTGGGACGACGAGTACTTTGCCTACCTGGTGGACGGGCACCTGGTGCGCCGGGGTCGACACGGGTACGGAGCGATTCCCTACGTGCAGGCCTACGGGGACCAGACGCCCAGCCGCGATCCGGCCAAGGCGGGGGTGTCCATGCTGGCCTCCATGGAGTACCTGGTGCCGCTGCTGGATCAGCTGCTGACCATGAAGCAGAACGCGCTGTTCCTGTACGCCTATCCGACGCCCAAGATCACCAACTTCTCACCGGTCGATCCCAGCCTGGGCAACGACGGCCGGCCGCGGTCGCTGGACTTTCGGCCGGGCGAGCTTCTCCCGCTCTACCAGGGCGAGGACCTGAGCTTTCTGCAGTGGGAGGGCACGCCGCCGGACCTGGACGAACTGATTGCGCAGACGCGGGCGATGATCGACCAGGCCGGTGCGCCGAGTGTGCTGTTCGGCGTTCCGCCGGA
Source organism: Chloroflexota bacterium (assembly GCA_026707585.1). Classification (GTDB taxonomy): domain Bacteria; phylum Chloroflexota; class UBA11872; order UBA11872; family UBA11872; genus UBA11872. The sequence continues at coordinate 27,941 of JAPOWQ010000045.1, forward strand.
CGGCAACGCCAGCGGCTATCTGCTGAATCAGCTGATCAACACGGCGCGGGTCTCGTTCCAGCAGATCGCCCGGCACGCGGAGCAGGCGCTGGAGCGGATCGTGCGGCTGATGTGGCGGCTGGTGGAGTCGCGCATCGGCGAGACGGTGTTCGTGTTCGAGGCCGAGGACGAGCAGGGCTGGATTGGGCTGGGTCCGGAGGACATCGACGGCTATCGCGCCGTGCGGGTGCGAATGGATCCGCTGGGTCCCGCCGATGACGTGGCGCAAGGCACGCTGGCCGCCAGCCTGGTGAGCGCGCGGCTGGCCTCCCGTCGCTGGGCGATGCGCGAGAAGCTGGGCATCGAGGATGCCGAGGCCGTGGAGGACGAGATGCTGCTGGACGAACTGATCGACGCCCCGGAGGTGCGGGCGGCGATTGTGCGGGAGGCGCTGGGTCAAGCCGGGTTCGCGTCGCCGCCGGCGAAGGAGCCCGCCGATGTCGGCGCCTGAGTCGATGCGTACGCGGGATGCAATGGGCGCGCGGGTTCGACGGCTGGTCGAGGCGTTGGCGCGGCGCGTTCAGGCTCGACGATTGGCGAGCGAAGCGGGAGTGTGGCCGGACGCTTGGGGGAAGGTGTTGGACAGCGCTCCGGGCGCCCCGGAGCCGCCGACGGCCTGGCGGGGTGATCGGGCCGGCCAGCGGGCGCTGCTGCGACAGCTGGTGGCCGCTGGCGACGGACGGGCGAGGACCGGGAGCCCGGAGAAGGAGACGGGAAGCCATGGCCCAGGTTAAGCGGGAGGCAGAGAGTCCCTTGCCACGCACCTGGTTGCGGTGGCGAACGCCGAGTACAAGGCGCTGTGCCAGACGATCATGGCGAAGGCGCTGGGCGGCGAGTGTTGGGCGGTAGCGCTGGTGGTGCGGAATGTGTTTGCGCGCCAGGTGGGCGGCGAGGATGCGCAGCTCGACTTGCTGGAAGAGCTGCACGCCCGCACCGATCCGACCGCCTGACCGTCCTCTTGTCATCCTGGGGCGCCCGTGGTCCTGTGCGTCCAGGCCGGGAGGCGGGGCGTGTCGGGTCCGGCGCGGCCGGCGCGGGCGCCTCGGCGTTCAGCGGCTACTGCCAGTCACGGGATGGCGGCGTGCCCAGGTAGTCGGACGTGACCGGCGAGCAGGTTTCGGCCATCACCTGGACCGCCCCATGCTCGTCCTGGAGTTCGCCGTCGATCATCATTACCAGCGAGTCCAGGATCGCGCGCTGGTAGCGGGTGAAGATGTCCGGGCGAATGATCACGTTCACCAGCCCGGTTTCATCCTCCAGCGACAGGAAGGTGTAGCCGCGCGCGGTTGGCGGGTGTTGGCGGTTGAGGACGATCCCGGCCACGGTGACCATGATTCCGGTGCGGGCCTGTTCGCGGAGCGAGTCCGGCACGCCGCTATCGCCCAGGCCCTGGAGTTGTCGGCCGCTGCCTCGGCCGTCGTAGCTGTTGCCGGCACGACGGGCCCGCTGGCCGTAGCGTCCCGCGGCGCTCTGCTGGGGCCGGCGCCATCCACCGGTTCGCTGCTTCCCTAGGGGGGAGTGTTCCTGTGGCCGGGGAACGGCCGCCGGGATCGAGACCCGACGGATCCGAGGGCGCGGCCGGGTGGCCGCCAGGGCCGGCAGGTCCGCGGCGCGCAGCACCCCCGCCTCGGCCAGCGTTGTCCGCAGAAACTCCAGGCCGCGCCAGCGGGTTGAGAGGCCGGTCGCGGCAAAGTCCATGTGCGCCTGCACCAGCGCGTCGGCCGGGGGCAGCGTGACGGGTTCCTCCAGGTCCGCCGCCAGCCCCGGCAGTTCGCCGCCCTGGGCGGCTGACGCAAAGGCCTGCACCTGCCAGAGCGCCGCGCGCCGGTTCAGCCCAAGGCTCCGAAACGCCCCCGCCGTGGCCAGCGCTTCCAACACGTTGCTGGGCAACCGCGTCCGGCGGCAAAAGGCTTCCAGCGAGCCATAGGGCCCTCGGGCAATCTCGCCGTCCAACCGCTCACGGTGGTCGTCTCCCAGGCTTTCCACGTACCGATACCCCAGCCGTACCGCGCTGTCCGACTCGACCGTGCACTCGAAGCGGCTGCGCTGAACGTCCACGGGGCGCACCGTCACTCCGTGCCGCTGGGCGTCGCCCACCAGCGTATGCGGGCTGTAGAAGCCCATCGGCTGGCTGTTCAGAATCGCGCAGGTGAACTCCGCGTGGTAATACACCTTCAGCCAGGCCGAGACGTAGACCAGGAGCGCAAACGCGCAGGAGTGCGCCTCGGGAAACCCATACCCCGCATAGCCCTCGATCTGCGCGTAAATCTGTTCCGCCGTCGACGCCGGGATGCCGTTGCGGGCCATGCCGCGCATCAGGTCGTCCTGCAACGCCTGGATGTGCGCGAGGGAACGCTTGCGGCTCATGGCGCGTCGCAGCGCGTCGGCCTTGGTCGCCGAGAACCCCGCGGCAACCATGGCGATCTGCAGGCACTGCTCCTGGAAGATCGGCAGCCCCAGCGTGCGCTGCAGCACGGAGGCCAGGCCGGGCCACACGGGATCGGCCGCTTCCTGCCCGAGGCGACGCAGGATCCAGCGCCGGTGCATCTTGGTCGTCATTGGGCCCGGCCGGATGATGGCCACCTGCACCACCAGGTCGTAGAAGCACCGCGGCCGCGTCTGCGGCAGCACGTGCATCTGGGCGCGGCTCTCCACCTGGAACAGGCCAATGGTGTCGGCCGCGCAAATCGCGTCATAGACCTTCGGGTCGTCGAAGGTGAAATCCGCCAGCGCCAGCCGCCGCCCGTGCCGTTGCTCGATCAGCCGGAAGGCCCGCTGCACCAGCGTCAGCATCCCCAGCCCCAGCAGGTCGATCTTCAGCAGCCCGGCGTCCGCGCAGTCGTCCTTGTCCCACTGCGCCACGCTGCGCCCTTCCATCGTCGCCGGCTCGATCGGCACCGAGGCGTCCAGCGGGCGTGACGAGATGATCATCCCTCCGGTATGGATCCCCAGGTGCCGCGGAAAGTCCACGATCTCCCGGCTCAGCTCCAGCAGATCGCGCCCCACGCGGCTGGAAACCTCGGTCGGCAGGTCCCCGCCGGCCTGGTCCGGGTCGGGCATCGCAATGCTGGGATGCCACTGCAACCGCTGCGCCAACCGGTCCACCTGGGCCAGCGGCAGCCCCAGCGCCTTGCCCACGTCGCGGATGGCCGAGCGCCCGCGAAAGCAGATCACGTTCGCCACCATCGCCGCCCGCCGCCGGCCGTAGCGCTGGTACACGTACTGGATCACCCGCTCGCGCTGCTGGTGCTCGATGTCCAGGTCGATGTCCGGCGGCTCGTCCCGATCCGGCGACATGAACCGCTCGAACATCAGCCCGGCCGCCATGGGATCCACCATCGAGATCTCCAGCACGTAACAGAGGATCGACCCCGGCGCCGAGCCGCGGGTGTTGACCAGGATGTCGTTGCGGTGACAGAAGCCCACCAGGTCCCGCACCGTCAGGAAATACCCCGCCAGCCCCTGGTCCTCGACGTACCGCAGTTCCTGCAGCACCCGATCCCGCACCGTTGCGTCCAGGTCGGGATAGCGCCGCCGCACGCCCTCCCAGACCAACCGCTCCATGTAGCGGTATTCCGACTCGCCCTCCGGCGTGGGATACGCCGGCAGGCCGTATGCCAGCTTCCGGCTCAGGTCGAAATCGCACATCTCCGCAACGCGCACGGTGTTGCTGATCGCCTCGGGCACATCGGCAAAAAGCCGTGACATCTCCGCGGCGGACTTCAGCACGAACTCGTGGTTTGGCCGCAACCGCCGTCCCGCCGTTTCCAGCGTGACGGTGTGCCTGATGCAGACCAGCACGTCCTGCAAGCGTGCCCGCGCCCGGTCGTGGTAGTGGACGTTGTTGGTCGCCACCAGCGGCAGCCCCGTGTCCCGCGCGACCTCCAGCAACCCGGCGTTCGCCAGGTGCTCCGCCTCCAGCCTGTGATCCTGCAGTTCCAGGAAAAAGCACCCCGCCTCGAACATCTCGGCATGCGTCCCCGCCAGCTCAACGGCCTGGCGGCTGTCGCCAGCCAGCGTTGCGGACGCGACCGCCCCCTGCGGGCAGCCCGAGAGCCCCACCACGCCCCGCGTGTGCCGCGCCAGGGTGTCGAGATCAAGCTCCGCCATTCCCTTCGGCCGGTCGTGGTGGGCCGCGGTCGCCAGCCGGCAGATGTTGGCGTAGCCCTCCCGGTCGCGCGCCAGCAGGGTCAGGTGATGCCCCCCGGCCATGCTGGCCTCCATCCCCACGATGGGGCGCAGGCCATGCTCCCGCGCCGCCTGCGAGAACCGCACCGCGCCGTACACCCCGTCGTGATCCGTGATCGCCAGCGCCCGCAACCCAAGCTCGGCGGCCCGCGCCGCCATTTCCTCGGGATGCGACGCCCCGTCCAGGAAGGAAAAGTTGCTGTGCGCGTGCAACTCCGCGTACGCGGGTCGGGTCAATCCAGGGCCCCCTGCGCAAACCAGCCCGACTCGGCGCGCTCGCGGTAGAGCGCCAGCCCGCGCCCGTCGTCCAGCCGCACGTGCAGGTAATCACGGTCCATGGGCTTCGCCCACCACTCCGTCTGCACCCGCTGCGGCCCGTAGCGAGCGACGACCTTCCGGGTTGTCCCATCCAGCGTCACCCGGCCGGCCCCATCGATCCTGCTGATCCGCACCGGCCGCGGCGGCGTGAAAAGGCGCGTGAGCCCCCGCGTCCCCGCCAACCCGGCCAGCCACGCCGGGGAGGTTGTTGGCGCGTCGCGCTGGGCGCCCGTCTCAACGTAGGCGTCAGTTCGTCGAGCCGCCGTCTCCAGCGTCCAGGCCTCGGGGCATAGCTCCATGCGGAACACCGCGTCGTCCCCCAGCTGCGCCCGCAGCCGGCTGATCGCGTGGTTCGCCCGCGCCGTCCGCTCCGACCGGTTGCCCAGCAGCGACCGCTGCGTGCCGGCCCCCGGAACCAGCTGCTGCACGTCCAGGGCAATCCGCACCACCCCGGGCCGGTCCAGCGGAATCTCCGGCATGGCGGACTCACCCTGGGAAACCCCTGCATAACCCCGCCTCGACCTAGAAAGCGGGGCCGCTCTTTCTCCCTCTCCCTCTGGGAGAGGGTTGGGGTGAGGGTCTTCCTGGCAATCACCTCTCAGGGTTTCGCAAAGGTCTCTCTGGGCATCCCCGGCCCACGCCTCCAGCCGCCACCGGGCCGCGTCCCGCAAGCTGGCCGCGCTGCCGGACGCCTCAGGCAGATCCAATGAGAACCGCTGCACCGTCCCGTCCGCCCGCTCGATCCGGCTGCCTACCTGCTGCGCCATCAGCCCACGCCTCGCCAGCCGCGCGGCCAGGCGCTGCGCCAGGGCATGCAGAGCGAACGTCAGCCGGTCCACGTTGTGCTCTTCCCACTCGAAGTCGATCGCCTCATCCAGGACGATCGGCCGCGGCCGTCCCCGCGGGGGGTGCGGATCCTCGCCGCAGGCCAGCCGCCACGCCCGCGCGCCCTCAATCCCGTACCGCGTTCGCACGGCATTAGTCGGCAGATCGGCGAACGCGCCGATCGTGGCCACGCCCAGGATCCGCAGCTGCCGGAGCGTCCGCTCGTCCAGCGGCAGCCGGTCGACCGGTTGGCTGGCCAGGTACGCCCGGTCGTCGCCCGAAACCGCGGCCACGCCCACATTGCCCGCCGTACGCGCCGCAACCTCCGCCGCCAGGCGTCCGGTTGCCAGTCCGACCTGGGCCGTCTGACCCGTCGCCGCTTCCACGTCGCGGCGCACCCGCGCGCCCAGCGCCGCGTGCGGGCCGTACAGCGGCGCCAGGCCGGCCGCGTCGGCAAACGCCAGGCCCACCCCGGCGTCCTCCACCACCGGCGAAAACCGGTCCAGCACGTCCAGCACCGCCGCGAACGCCTGGCCGTACCGCGGCGGATCGTCAGGCACGTAAACGCCCTGCGGACAGCGCTGCGCCGCTTCCTTCACGGCCATCCCCAGGCGCAAGCCCGCGGCTTCAGCCGCTTCGGAAACCTCGATCAGCCGCCGCTGGTTAGCTTGCCTCGCGTAGATCGCCCGCGGCTGCCCCGACCACGACGGCTGCGTCTGCGCCTCCACCGTGGTCCGAAAGCGCGGAATCCACAGGCACAACGTCCTGCGGTCCATCAGACCTCCTGAGAAACGGACAGTCGATCACCAGGTGCTGCACCCCCGTGTCGCTGCGCGACTTCAACACCCGGACCTCCAGCGTCAATCCCATCGGGACCTGCGTCAGGCGGCTGCGCTGCCACCGCCAGCCCCGGCAGGCCACCCCCAGCCGCAGCGAGGCCAGGTAGGGCAACCCGGCAACGCGCTGGTTGCCGGTCGTTGTCACCGCGATCAGGCTCGCCGCCCCGCGTCCCGCCAAATCGGCCAGCTGCGACCACCGGTTGCCGCGCGGCCGCGCCGACTCCAGGTCCAGCAGCACCGCCTCGAAGGCCTGGCTCCGCAGCAACGTCGCACTCGCGTGTAGAGCCATCTCGGCATCCGGCGGCCGCACCACCACGAGCCGCGACAAATCCAGGTCCATCGCCACACCAGCGGTGGGCGCAAACGTCCCCGGCAGGTCCACGTAAGCTGCCAACCCCCCGCCATCCAGCGCGGCGCCCAGCACCCGCCACCCCAGCGTCAGCGCCCCGCCGCCCGGCGGACCGGTCAGTTCACTCAGCCGCCCCCTGGGAATCCCCTCGAACCCGGTCGCCCGGTCCAGCGCCTCGCTGCCGGTCGAAAACCCGGCCTCTGGCGGACTGACCCCAAACAGCCGCCCCGCGGCATGCAACCCCCAGCGCCGTTCGATTTCATGCACGGCCGTCCGCAACGCGGCGGGACGCTCGGTATCGGGAAGAGCCAGCGGAACACCCTGGGCAATACGGGACCCCATGATACCAAACAAAAAGCGAACACCAGTCACGCAACAGGTCGCACAAGCGGCCAGCCAAGGCTCAGTGTTGCCAAGCCGTACTCAGTTAGAGTATAATCGGCGGCTTGTCCAACCACCCCCTGACCCCATGACTCCTCCCGCATCCCAGCGCGCCACCACCCGCACTCCCCGAACCGCACCCCCCAATCCATCCACGCCAGGCGGGCCACCACCTCGGCACGCCTGGTCACTCAGGCGCGTTGCGCCGGCAGCGCAACGCACTCCACCCACCAGTCCCCCCAACCCGGCGCAATCCGCGCCGTCCACCCTGCGGCGTCGGCTCGTCGCCGACTGCCCCAGCCCACCGCGACATCGAAAGGTACGCGCATGACCCTCCCACAGCCCGCCTCGGCCAAAACCTTCGCCCAGCGCCTCACCACGCTGGCCGACGCCCACCTCGATCAACTCTGTCAAACCGTCCTGGACCGCGCCCTCACCGGCGAACGCTGGGCCATGGAACTCGTCATCCGCTACGCCTACGAACGCGACCAGGCCGGCCGCAACGACACCCTCCTCGACCTCCTCCAGGAACTCCGCCACCGCACCGCTCCAACGGCCTAGGGCCTGCATTGCCGTTCGTGGTGAGCCGGGCTGCCGTCCTCGGCAGCCCGTGTCGAACCACCCCCCGCCCGCCACCCCCCGTTCGTGGTGAGCCGGTGCGGAGTCCTCGGAGCACCGTGTCGAACCACACCCCCGCCACCCACCCCTCCGGACCGCACCCGCCGCCTCCGCCCCCTCTTGCGTAGAGCCTGCCCTGAGCCTGTCGAACGGGGGCGACGTCCCCGACCCGCCCGTCTTCCGTGCACCCGTCAGCGGATGCCCACCCCCCCGGCACCCAAGCCCTCCCCTCGCACCTTCCTCACCTCGTCAACCCGAAGTCCGTCGAGGGCCTACTTTGAGCTACCCGAAGGGGCTCCGGCCGTAACCATTGCGGTCGGTCGCAGCCTGCCACCCTTATCACTCCGTGACCTCAAGCTCAGGCACTCCAGGCTCAGGCAGTTGATTCCCTCTATGCTGGAGGGTGGTACCTTACAGATCACGAACGCCAAGCACGGTATGAAGACTTGCCGACCCGAGAGGTCAGAGATCCCGTGCATGGGTTCATCGAATTGGCAAAGGAGGAATGGGATCTGGTCGACACGCCGGTATTCCAGCGACTTCGAGGAATTCGGCAGCTCGCACTCGCATCTCTGGTATATCCAGGTGCTACCCATACACGCTTTGAACACTCGCTAGGTGTGACACATGTTGCAGGCAGAATGGCCAGGCAGCTCGACCTCGAGCCTGATTCCCAGAAGCTCGTGCGACATGCAGCCCTGCTTCACGACTTAGGGCATGGACCTTTCTCACATATTTCCGAAGAGGCGCTCGAAATCCTCAATACCGACGCGTCGTCAGGGTCAAGCCTGCCAATTCACGAAGCGATTGGTCACCGTATCATCTCCTCAGACGAGCAAATCGGCCGCCATGTTTCACCCAAATACGCTGAGGAGATTCTGGAAGTTTTGACTGGATCAGCTGAAACTACGGTGATGACTCAAATAATCACAGGCCCAGCCGATGCCGACAAGCAGGATTATCTCCTCCGTGACAGTGCCGCCTGCGGAGTGGAATACGGCACTTATGATATCGATAGGCTGCACAATACTCTTTGCAGTATAGAAGACAAATTTGACACCTATATAGCCTTCACATATGGAGGTGTCGAAGCTCTAGAACAGTTTGTATTAGCCAAGTACTATATGAACTCACAGGTCTATAGCCATAGAGTTCGTCGAATCACCGATGCGATGATTCTGCGCGCATTGCAGCTCGGAACTGAAGTCGACCAAATTGGGTTTCTGAGGGATGCATTTCTGTATTCTGATGATGATGCATATTTGCAAAATTACTTATCCTGCGATGACTTGCGGATCGTATCCGAGGCGAGGGGTCCGAATTGGACTGGCACTTGGTTCGCCAAGATATTCGCAAAGCTATCTGAGCGTCGACTTCTCAAAGAAGTCTTCACGACTCGTGTCAACGATCTCTCGTCAGATTCGCTTCGGGCATTAGTGGAGGGTGTGAAGCCAGAAGCAAAGAAGGGAATTGAAGATAGAGTTGCAGATATCTTGGGCTGTGAAGCTGAGTATGTCATTCTGCATGAATACTCAATAGGCTGGTCGCCAAAGTCAAGTGAGTCTGAGATTCAGATTTATGATGGTAATAGAGGGCGGCCTTTTTCAGAATCATCGACGATTTTCAGCACTGTGGAAGAAGCCTTACAGGAACGCTGGCTGACCGTCTATGCTCCGCGAGATAGTGATGAGTCGACAGCCGGCCGGAAGTTGGCTGCGTCCAGACATGACCGCATCAAGTCCGAAATCGAGACGGAGATTCGTAGACACGCCGGAGGTGGCCCATGACTCTGCGGACAACTCTGCTTCTCATGCTCGCGGCATGGGGCTCTGATATGCGTGGGAAAACGTTCCTCCAGAAGAATGCGTATTTTATGTCGAAGCTCCTTGGTGAAGATCTTGGGTTTCGTCCCCACTACTACGGGCCTTACTCCCCAAAGCTAGAGATGGCGTTGGGAGAATTGCGCGGAATGGGTATTGTGTCTGAGTCGGTGAGTACTTTTGGTGTTGTGGACTCGGCTGGATTCCAACGTAAACGATATGACTACAGCTTGACCGCCGACGGTCGGCATGTTGCCAATGCCATTCAAGGTGATCTGAAGGTAGAGTCTGAGGCAATAGACATGGCGGTAAAGAAGATCAAACGTGCAGGTGGAGATATGGGCTATTGGTCTTTGGCTGTTGCCGCGAAGACACACTTTGTGATTTCGGCTAGTGGTTCTAGTCTTTCTGAGCAGGACGTTGTTGATCGTGCGGAGGGATTCGGATGGGACGTCGACGAGAAGCAAGTCTGTGAGGCGACAGAGTTCCTTGGACGGCTAGAATTGATAGCTCGGGATTAGGTCATGAATTGACGTCGTGTGGAGATCTCTTCTGCGAGTAAGAATGTCATTGCAAAACTAGCATAGTTCACCATTGCCTCTGTCCGCATCATGGCTATCGATCTCGTGATCTACGGTCGTTGTACCCGTGTCATACCGAGTGAACTTAGGGCTGGATCGCTGCTTGATCTGATCTGAATTAGCGGAGACCGTTATTCGCGTTGACTTCCCCAGTCTCAGCTTCGGGCGAGTCTGACATTCGGTGCCTAAGTCTAGCCGCGTTTAGACAAGTGCTTTGCGGACAATATTGCACAGAGGCGTTGTTTCCGTGGACTTGCGTCAAAGAGAAGGATTGACGTCATCGATGGGACATCTCGGGCACCGGCGTTTCAGACCTTGGCTACGCCACTTGTGAAAAACGCTGTGGCCCACGACGTCTATCGTCGAGAGTCAGGCCGAGCTTCTGTGCTAGCTCGATTTCCAGCTTGGCGACGGCCGCATTCTCCGACTCGTCAGCTCTCATCCGCAACTCGCTCGCTTGTTCTGCCGCATCCGCTATCTCGTTTTCGACATCGCACGCGAGTCTCGGAATCGGGAGTTGCTCAATATCTTCTGGTGCCAGGTGTGGAACGGAAGTTCCAAAGGCACGACTCACAACGAGCGGCTTTCCAAGCGTTGGGTGTGAGAGGACGGTTTGCAAGTAGCCCGACCGAACGCAATTGGGTTTCGGTATGATTCGTATTATATCTTCAGTGAGCACCTTATCTCTATGCCATTGGTTGGACAAGATAGCCTGCCCATTGATCCCGTAAGTTTGTCCGGAGCGAGCCATGAGTAGCCATCCATCTTGGACCATATAAGAGTCGAAGTCGATCTTGGTTGCTGGCGCCAGAAACTTTGTTAGCTCGGGATTGATCCTGAAGATTGGCTCACTATCAACGAATGTGGTGCCCGTTTCACCGTAGATACGCTTAAACCGGCTAGGTAGGTAGACCTGAGCAATTTCCTTCAACGCCGTGACGTCCGAGGCGTTGCGCTGATATGTGCGCGCAATGAACGTCGAACTTGGGCTATGTGCTTTCGCTTCCAGCCTGCGGCGTCCTCCGAAGAGCCGCGATGCAGGGACGGTGTAGCCGTCTTCGGATGCCATATTGGGCTGATCGTCCATTGCATTCGCAAATCGGGTCCGGGCAGCCGTATCCATGTGGTACGCCTCGTCGCGTGCCGTCAAGGCTTCGGCGATGTGGTCATGCGTCTCGCCAATGAGCTCGTCGAGCATGGGAATTGGCAATTCTGTGAGGTGTGCAACTTCGAGGTGTTTGATCACGTTCCCGTAGTGACTCCCGCGCATCATGGCGCGTCCGAATCGTGT